>NZ_JBYTCH010000001.1:658591-1198184 GCF_058790135.1 Staphylococcus sp. FW104-15G4D | reverse complement strand
CTACAAAATGCGATTCAACAAGAATCAAAATTAGCTGACCAGTCACCAGAAGCACAAGAAATACAAGAAGCTAAAGCTGAATCACATAAGGAAGATAGTCAAGAAGCATCACATATCGAAAGTGATAAAAAACCATCAGCTGAAGAAATAGCTATTGCTCAAACAGCTATTAAAAAAGAATCAAGTGATAATGATTTAGCTGATCCTACTACTAAAGAAGGCAAAAATGAAGATGCCCATCAAAAAACGCAAGCAGAAAATTTAGCTACAGCTGCTAAAACAAAAAACGATAAAATCACTAATGACAGCCAAGTTGCTAAAAATACAAATGATCTCACAAGTGAATCAAGTGTACCTAAATCTGCTGACAAAGAGGTACCTAATTTAGTTACAAAGAAAAATGAGAATGACACAGGTTCAAGTGATGGTTCATTTGCAAATCGACTAGCTACAGCTGCAAAAGCAAAAAAATCTAAACTAACTAAAGGATCTAAAGAATCACAGCTCACTGAAGCATTATTAGCTGAACCAGCATTACCTAAAGGTAAGAAAAATAATAATGTACCTAATCTTGTAACTCAAACTACTAAGCAATCAACAAACTCTAAAAAAGGTCAATCTTCTACCTCTAAAGAAGATAAAGTAAATAAATCACAAGAAAGTGCGACATTCGATAAAGGCGTAGTTACCCATGAGAATTCTATAAAAGGTACTCAAAAATCTAATAGTAAAGGTAACAAAACAAACGCAAAATCTAATAAAAAGGCAAATACAAGTAAAAAACAAAGTAATACGCCTAAACAAAACAACAGAACTCAAAAACAACAAAATCAATCAAATAATAATCAACAAAAAGTTGAGAAAGCAAATAGCAAGATTGAAAAACGTACATTCAATGATTAATTAAACTTACAATATATATTTAAGCTGAGGCATTATCATATTGTCTCAGCTTTTTTATTTTCTAATTCATAAGTAAATGTTGAAAAGTTTTCACCAAAATGTATATTGCAGTTGGCGTTTACAGAAAATTTTCTATTTTCTGTAAATATGCGCTTGAACTATAAAAATGAAATTGTTAGAATTAAGTCTAAATACTTTTATTTTATCGCTTTAAAGTAATATACTTTCATACATAACTATATCTTAGAGGTGAGTAGAAATGACTAATAAATTGGAAGAATACAGAGAGGAAATTGTCTCATTAAACTATCAAATTTTAGAATTGTTATCTAAAAGAGGCGAGTTAGCTCAAAAAATTGGAGAAGAAAAAATTAAACAAGGAACTCAAGTATATGATCCTCAACGTGAAAAAGAAATGATTAATGATTTATTGGATCGAAATGAGGGTCCATTTAATGATAATGTAATCAAGCAGTTGTTTAAAGAAATTTTTAAAGCCTCTACTGATTTACAAAAATCTGAAAACGAAAAACATCTATACGTATCACGAAAATTAAAACCTGAAGATACTATTGTGAAATTTGATAATGGTGGCATTATTGGTGATGGTAATAAATCATTTGTATTTGGACCTTGTTCAGTTGAATCACAAGAACAAGTAGATGCTGTTGCTAAAGATTTACAATCTAGAGGAGAAAAATTTATTAGAGGTGGAGCATTCAAACCACGTACATCTCCTTACGATTTCCAAGGACTTGGTGTAGAAGGATTAAAAATCCTTAAAAATGTAAAAGATAAGTTTAATCTTAATGTAGTCAGTGAAATTGTAAATCCTAATGACTTTGAAGTAGCAGACGAATATTTAGATGTTTTCCAAATTGGTGCACGTAATATGCAGAACTTTGAACTGTTAAAAGAAGCTGGTCGTACAAACAAACCAATTCTTTTAAAACGAGGTCTATCTGCAACAATTGAAGAGTTTACTTATGCAGCTGAATACATTGCTTCTCAAGGCAACAGAAATATTATTTTATGTGAACGAGGAATACGTACATATGAAAAGGCGACTCGTAATACACTTGATATTTCTGCAGTACCTATTTTAAAACAAGGTACACACTTACCAGTAATGGTTGATGTAACTCATAGTACAGGCAGAAAAGATATTATGCTACCAACTGCAAAAGCAGCATTAGCCGTTGGTGCTGATGGCGTAATGGCTGAAGTTCATCCTGATCCATCAGTTGCATTAAGTGATGCTGGACAACAAATGGATTTGAATGAGTTTAATGATTTTTACAATGAACTTAAGCCACTTGCAGATATGTATAATGCTAAAAAGTTAAAATAAACATTTTGCAATCATTTATACTAAATTGACTACTCAGTTATTCTTTTCTTGAATAGTGATGTAGTCTTTTTATTTTTTAATGAATTTAACTTAAATTAAATTTTCAATTTTAATTTATTTAAATTTTTTAAGCGAAAAGTATATAATATAAATGAATTGCACTTGCTTTTTCTGACAGAAATGTGACAAAAGAACAAAATCATTTCACAATAACCATAAATATGATAAACTTTGAAAATGATATGAAAACACGATATTATAAGCAATGAAACGCTTACAAGGAGGAAATTATGACTGTAACGATTTATGATGTAGCTAGAGAAGCTCGTGTGTCGATGGCAACTGTATCACGTGTAGTTAACGGCAATCAAAACGTAAAACCTGAAACGAGAAACAAAGTCAATGAGGTCATCAAGAAGCTAAATTATAGACCTAACGCAGTTGCACGAGGACTTGCAAGTAAACGTACTACAACTGTAGGTGTGATAATTCCAGATATTTCAAATGTTTATTATTCACAACTCGCGCGAGGTCTTGAGGATATTGCAACAATGTATAAATATCACTCAATCATCTCCAATTCTGATAATGACCCTGAAAAAGAGAAAGAAATCTTTAATAATTTATTAAGTAAACAAGTTGATGGTATTATTTTCCTTGGTGGTACTATTTCAGAAGAAATTAAAGATTTAATTAATCAATCTTCAGTTCCAGTTGTGGTATCAGGAACAAATGGTAAAGATGATCATATTGCATCAGTTAATATTGATTTCAAACAAGCTGCTGAAGAAGCCACTAAACATATGATTGAAAAAGGTGCTAAGAAATTTGCACTTGTTGGTGGCGATTATTCTAAAAAAGCACAAGATGATGTATTACAAGGTTTAACAAAAGTTTTAAATCAACATCATTTAGAACTTGATGAGGCATTACATTTCTCTGGTAAAGAAAGCTATAAAGAGGGAATCAAAGCATTTGAAAAATTACAAAATAATATGCCTGATGCTATTCTTTCAATTAGTGACGAGCAGGCAATTGGTATTTTACACAGCGCATTAGATGCTGGGGTTAATGTACCTGAAGACTTACAAATTTTAAGCTTTAACAACACACGTTTAGTCGAAATGGTACGCCCACAACTATCTAGTGTTATACAACCACTATATGATATCGGTGCAGTAGGCATGAGATTATTGACAAAATATATGAATGAAGAAGACATTGAAGAACCAAATGTAATTCTTCCTCACAGAATAGAATATCGTGGAACGACTAATTAAAATTATAAATGATTGTTAAGTGAAGTGAAAACGTAATATAAATTTTAAAAGGGTACTTGATGTTTCATCATGATTCATTGAGCACCCTTTTTAATATATTATTAAATATCGCTATAACGTTCATACCAACTTGCAACCTGTTTAGCAATTCTAAGATTTTTATCAGATATTTCTTTAGTTCTTGGTATATAAGCATAATCATTTAAACGATCTTCCCAGCGTTTTGGTAGTTTGACAGTACTATATAACTTCCATTTATTAATCCAATTTAACGGTAGGTAACCTTGTTGAATAGGCTCCCCGATTAAACTTAAAAAGACGTGACTCCAAGCTCGAGGGACAACTCTCCAAATATTATAACCTCCGCCCCCGAACATTAATACTTTATGATTACAATAGCGTTTTGCTAAATCTTGGATTATATATGGAATAGAATATAGGCTATTTAATGTACAGTTCATGTGTGTAAGTGGATCTCTATAATGGATATCTACACCATGAACGCTTAAAATGATATCAGGCTTAAAAGCTGCAACTAATGGTTCTACAGTTTCTTTAAATACCTCTAGATAAGAGGCATCTTCAGTATAAGGTTCAAGAGGCACATTTACCGTATAACCATATCCTATATCTTCACCACGTTCAGTATAATGACCAGAGCCCGGGAATAAAAATTTTCCTGTCTCATGAATGGAATAAGTCATAATTCTATTGTCTGTATAAAAGCTCCATTGTGTACCATCTCCATGATGTGCATCTGTATCAATAACCATGACGCGTTGATGATATTTTTCAACTAAATATTTTGCAGTTATAGCAACATCATTATAAATGCAAAAGCCATTCGCTCGTCCGGGTAGTGCGTGATGTAAACCACCACCGAGATGGCATCCATTAATAAATGTTCCATCCATGATACAATCCGCTAAATTAAGCGCTCCTCCTACAATCCGAGCGCTATGACGATGCATATGTTTAAATTGAAGCGTATCATCACCATTGAGTCCATATTTCTTTGCCTCGTGTTCACTTAATATACCATGTGATGCGTGACGAATAGCTTGAATATAATCATATTGATGAATTAATGCGAGTTCTTCATCTGTAGCTATACGTGGTATTACGATATGCTCATCCTTTAAAAAGTTCGCGTCCTTTAACAACTCAGTCGTTAGTTTAAGCCTCATTTGATTGAAAGGGTGTTCGTTACTAAAGCGGTATTGTAAGAGATCTTCAGAATAAACATAACCAGTACTTAAATTTTTATTTGGCATGATGTTCCCCCCGTAACAACATTCTCACTATTTTGATTAACTTTATTTGAATGCGAGATATTTAACTATGATACTTTTGAAATTAGATACTTTTGTAGTATGTCAAAAGAAGAATTTATTTTTATATCTAAGATTGTCAAAAGCTTGTTGTTGTGACAAAGTGATACGTTTGCCAATACGTGCCATTAAACAATTAGCAGGGTGGCTAGTGATTTCAGGATCATCTGTAGCAAAAATTTCTAATCCACCTTTAGACATTAACTTTTGCATCAATTTCTTATACTCGAAAACATCTAGCTGTGCTTGATCCAAATCCCAATGCCAATAATATTCAGTAGTCAATACAATATAATCTTCAAATTCATCCGCAGATAAACTAGTCGCAATAAGCTCGCCACCTAAATGTAAGTGACGGTATGTAGGACTTATCTCTATGGCTCCTAGTTCAATTAAATAGGTCAAATGACCCTCGGACCATCTTTCGAATTCATCAGGATAATGATATGTCACATATCCCACGATATGCTTGTCTTGACGAATGATATAGACACGACCTTCAGGTAGTTCAGTAATCTCTAAAAGTGCTTCATACTGATCCTGAGGTAGGCGGAATGCATTAAGCTGGTTATCTAAAGTAAGCGTTTTCAAAAAATTGTACGAAATAGGTCCTTCAATGACAAAAGTAGTGTCACTTAGTTTAAGATTCTTAGTTACATAAGTTTTAACATGTCTCACGTTATCATCTCCTTATGCAGGTGACTTAACTTGTTATTAAACTTATTATATATAAAAAGGTTGTACATGAACAATTAAATAGTAATAGAATACAAAGATTTTTGAAAAATGTGAAAATTATATGTATAATTACTTTTAAAGAAAGCGATTTCATGAACAAGGGGGATTTAATTATGAAAGTTGAAGTGTATAAAAGAGAACCAGGGGATTACAATTTAGAGAATTATAATGAAGCTTATCAAAATTTCGATTGGAAAGAGATAGAAAAATCATTTTCTTGGTATGAAACAGGAAAAATGAATATGGCGTATGAATGTATCGATCGTCATGTTGATAACGGAAAAGGGGAAAAAATAGCCTTAAATTATAAAGATGAGAAACGTAAAGAATCATACACTTATAGTGATTTAAAAAAGTTATCAAATCAAGCAGCTAATGTTCTTAAAGATAAGGCGGATGTTAAAAAAGGAGATCGTGTTTTTATCTTTATGTCTCGTACACCTGAATTGTACTTTGCGTTCTTAGGTATTTTAAAAATTGGTGCGATTGTGGGTCCATTATTTGAAGCGTTCATGGAGAAGGCTGTAGCAGATCGTTTAGCTAATAGTGAAGCTAAAGTAGTCATTACGAATAAAGCATTACTTCCTAGAATTCCGAAAGATAAATTACCTCATTTAGAAACAATCATTGTTGTAGATGATGACGTTGATGGTGAATACATTGATTTTAATAAAGAAATGGGACAAGCTAGCGAGGAATTTAATATTGAGTGGCTAGCGCCAGATGATGGATTAATTCTTCACTATACATCAGGTTCTACAGGACAACCTAAGGGTGTATTGCACGTCCAACAAGCAATGCTATTACATTATATCTCAGGAAAATACGTATTAGATTTAAAAGAAGATGATGTTTATTGGTGCACTGCTGATCCAGGATGGGTAACTGGTACATCTTACGGAGTCTTTGCTCCTTGGTTAAATGGGGTTACGAATTGCATAGCCGGTGGGCGATTCTCACCTGAATCTTGGTATAGCATGTTAGAAGAATTTAAAGTTATGATATGGTATACCGCACCAACAGCACTTCGTATGTTAATGAGTGCTGGAGACGATATCGTTGAAAAATACGATTTATCATCTGTACGGTCAATTTTATCTGTAGGAGAACCACTAAATCCAGAAGTAATAAAATGGGCGAAAGATGTCTATGATAAACGTGTTTTAGATACATGGTGGATGACTGAAACAGGTGGACATATGATTGTAAATTACCCAACTATGGATATTAAACTAGGTTCTATGGGTAAACCACTACCTGGTATTGAGGCAGCAATCATAGATGATGAAGGTAATGAACTCCCACCTAATCGTATGGGTAATTTAGCAATTAAGAAGGGTTGGCCTTCTATGATGCATTCTATTTGGAAAAATCCTGAAAAGTTTAACTCATACTTTATCGGAGATTGGTATGTTTCTGGTGACTCTGCTTATAAAGATGAGGATGGATACTACTGGTTCCAAGGACGAGTTGATGACGTTATTATGACAGCCGGAGAACGTGTTGGACCATTTGAGGTTGAATCAAAATTAGTAGAACATGAAGCCGTAGCGGAAGCAGGTGTTATTGGTAAACCTGATCCAGTTCGTGGAGAAATTATTAAAGCCTTCGTTGCATTAAGACAAGGATATGAACCATCAGATGATTTAAAAGAAGATATCCGTAAATATGTTAAAGAAGGGTTATCAGCACATGCTGCGCCTAGAGAAATTGAATTTAAAGACAAGTTGCCAAAAACACGTTCAGGTAAAATTATGAGACGTGTGCTTAAAGCTTGGGAATTAGATTTAGATGCAGGTGATTTGAGTACAATGGAAGATTAAAATTAATAATTGAGAGCTAAAGTATCAGCTTTAGCTCTCATTTTCAAATAAGTTAAAGTCATTCTTAAGAACGAACATTGATTTGAATAATTCTTGAAATATTCGACAATTGAAATTAAGTCGGTTATCATAAACCATATAAGACGTATCAAAAATAATTTAATATTAATTAATACTACATAATGATCAAGGGGTTGAATCGTTTGGCACATTTATCAGATTTAGAGATTGCAAATCAATCACAATTAAAACCTATTGGAGAAATTGCTGATAAAGCAGGTATATCTGCAGATGCACTTGAACAATATGGACACTATAAAGCTAAAATAGATATTAATCAGATTAAACCTAGAGAGAAAAAAGGTAAAGTTGTATTAGTGACTGCTATGAGTCCTACGCCAGCTGGAGAAGGAAAATCCACAGTTACAGTAGGTTTAGCAGATGCATTTAATGAGTTAAAACAAAACGTGATGGTCGCATTACGTGAACCAGCGCTTGGACCAACTTTTGGTATTAAAGGTGGTGCCACAGGTGGTGGATATGCACAAGTATTACCAATGGAAGATATTAACCTACATTTCAATGGTGATTTTCATGCAATAACAACTGCAAATAATGCATTATCTGCATTTATTGATAACCATCTACATCAAGGTAATGAATTAGGCATTGATCTACGTCGTATCGAGTGGAAACGTGTATTAGATATGAATGATCGTGCACTTCGTTATGTAAATGTTGGATTGGGTGGGCCAACAAATGGTGTTCCAAGAGAAGATGGTTTTAATATTACAGTGGCATCAGAGATAATGGCGATTTTATGCTTAAGTCGTAGTATTAAGGATTTAAAAGAAAAAATTAGTCGTATTACTATCGGTTATACTAGAGATCGTAAACCCGTAACAGTTCAAGATTTAAAAGTAGAAGGGGCACTTGCGTTAATACTTAAAGATGCAATTAAACCCAATTTAGTTCAAACGATAGAAGGTACACCAGCACTTGTGCACGGTGGACCATTTGCTAATATCGCACATGGTTGTAACTCTATATTAGCTACTGAAACAGCTAGGAATTTAGCAGATATCGTTGTTACGGAAGCTGGCTTCGGTTCAGATTTAGGTGCTGAAAAGTTTATCAATATTAAATCACGCGAGGCAGGCTTTGAACCATCAGCGGTAGTGGTAGTTGCAACGATTCGAGCACTAAAAATGCATGGTGGTGTTGCTAAAGATCAACTTAAAGAGGAAAACCTAGAAGCGGTTAAAGCGGGTATTGTAAACCTTGAACGTCACGTTAACAATGTGAAGAAATATGGCCTTGAACCTGTTATCGCTTTAAATGCATTTATACATGATACGGAAGCAGAAACTGAGTTTGTTAAACAATGGGCTCAAGAACAAGGTGTACGCATTGCGATAACTGAAGTATGGGAAAAAGGCGGTAAAGGTGGAGTTGATTTAGCTCATCACGTACTTGAAGTCATTGATCAGCCTCAAACATTTAAACACTTATATGAATTAGAACAACCACTTGAAAGTAAAATTGAAACAATCGTTAAAGAAATTTATGGTGGTTCAAAAGTTACGTTCAGTAGTAAGGCTCAAAAGCAATTAAAGCAATTTAAAGAAAATGGATGGGACAATTATCCAGTGTGCATGGCTAAAACACAATATTCATTCAGTGATGATCAAACAGCATTAGGTGCTCCAACAGATTTTGAAATTACAATCAGAGAACTAGAAGCAAAAACAGGTGCAGGATTTATTGTAGCGTTAACTGGTGCAATTATGACAATGCCAGGTTTACCTAAGAAACCAGCTGCACTTAATATGGATGTTACTGATGATGGACAAGCGATTGGACTATTCTAATTTTTAAACAATACATTTCTAAAGATAATAAGCACTAGTGATTTTACAAGTCACTAGTGCTTTTTTACTTATTATGACTACGCACCTTGTTGAGGAGGGTGAGTGAGTAAGTGTGATTTAATACGATACTTTTTCGCTTTAATGTATTGTTTTTTTGAAATTTTGCCCTCCACAAGCATACGCTTTAAAACATAACGCTGACGGTGAATACTATAATGTAATATCCGATTACTTTTTAAATTACCTTGGTTATCATACGGAGTATAACCATAAGGACTTTGTAAGAGTCCTACTAAATAAGCGGACTGAGCAATGTTTAAATCTTTGGCAGCTACACCAAATAAGCTATATGAAGCTGATGCTATACCAGTAATATTGGCCCCATTATAATCATGACCAAACGGAACAATATTCAGATAAGTATATATGATTTCATTTTTAGATAGAAGTTTCTCAAGTCTCATAGCCAAAATAATTTCATTTGCTTTTCTACTATATGTCTTTTTATCTGTTAAAACTTGGTTTTTAATTAGTTGTTGTGTAATCGTACTACCACCTGATGTTTCATTTGCATCAATAATATCTTGAAACATTGCTCTCATTAATGCTTTAGGTAAGATACCATTATGTTTATAGAAGAGAGTATCTTCGGATGAGGTAAGTGCTTTTATCACATTCGGATTTACAGATTTAGGTCCCACAATCAGAGTATTAAGAGAATGATCATATTCTTCTAAAATATGTTTGTTACTATGATTTATTAGTTCATCGCCAGGAAGGTGTAACACTTTCTGCTTTAACTCATTATCACTAATAGAGGACGCTTCCTTAGTTAAATGATGGAAGTATATCACTAACGCTAAAATCAATGCGATTCCAATTATGGAAAATACAACAAAAATGCCTACACAAATATGTTTGATTTTCTTATAAATACGTTCGAATTGCACATATCTATCCGTTGATTGTGAAATATTCTTATTGTTGTGCATCGTATACCTCCTAAATTTAGGTATAGTATACCATATTCATGAAGTTGACTTTTAAAATAATGTTATCTATAATTAAATTCAATTCAATATGTTTTGGATACGAGGAGAAGTAGCATTTAAGGAAGATTACAGAGAGTTAGTGGTCGCTGCGAACTAGCATTTGCTTATATGTGAATACACCTCTATAAAGTTATTCAACGTTTCATTAATGAACGTCTCATTAATAAAGTTTTTCAAGAGTACATAAACTCTTGTTAAAGTATGGTGGTACCGTGCATAAGCGCCCTTACATGTTAAGATGTAAGGGCTTTTTATTTGATTTATATTAAAAATTTATTTTTGAAAAATAAATTAAATGCAATATCAAATACTTTTTATTAAATTACACACTCACGAGTAACCATTTTCAAAACAAAATAATAACTATAAAAATATTAAGGGAGGATGTTAGCAATGGCTAATGCATTAATTGAAGATTTAAAATGGAGAGGTTTAATATATCAACAAACTGACGAACAAGGTATTGAAGATTTATTAAATAAAGAACAAGTTACTTTATATTGTGGTGCTGATCCTACTGCAGATAGTTTACACATTGGACATTTACTACCATTCCTAACTTTAAGACGTTTCCAAGAACATGGTCATCGTCCAATCGTGCTTATCGGTGGCGGTACAGGTATGATTGGTGATCCATCTGGTAAATCAGAAGAACGTGTTTTACAAACTGAAGAACAAGTGGAAGCTAACGTACAAGGATTATCAAAGCAAATGCATCGCTTATTTGAATTTGGTACAGATAAAGGTGCGGTTTTAGTCAACAATAAAGATTGGCTTGGACAAATATCTTTAATTAGCTTTTTACGTGATTATGGTAAACATGTAGGCGTCAACTACATGTTAGGTAAAGATTCCATTCAAACACGTTTAGAACACGGTATTTCTTATACGGAATTTACTTATACTATTTTACAAGCTATCGATTTCGGTCATTTAAATCGTGAATTAAATTGTAAAATTCAAGTTGGTGGCTCAGATCAATGGGGTAACATTACAAGTGGTATCGAATTAATGCGCCGTATGTACGGTCAAACTGAAGCGTTTGGTCTTACAATCCCATTAGTAACTAAATCTGACGGTAAGAAATTTGGTAAATCAGAGTCAGGCGCGGTGTGGCTAGACCCTGAAAAGACAAGTCCTTATGAATTCTATCAATTCTGGATTAACCAATCTGATGAAGATGTGATTAAATTCTTAAAATACTTTACATTCTTAGATAAAGAAGAGATTGATCGTTTAGAACAATCTAAAGAAGAGGCGCCACATCTTCGTGAAGCTCAAAAAGCATTAGCAGAAAACGTAACTAAATTTATTCATGGTGAGGAGGCGCTAAATGATGCGATTAGAATTTCTAAGGCTTTATTTAGCGGTGACTTGAAATCATTAACTGGTAAAGAATTAAAAGAAGGTTTCAAAGATGTACCTCAAGTTTCATTATCTTCTGAAACAACGAATATTATTGAAGCGTTAATTGAAACAGGTATTGCTACTTCTAAACGACAAGCACGTGAAGATGTTAATAATGGTGCTATCTATATTAATGGCGAACGTCAACAGTCAGTTGATTATGAATTAAGCAATGACGATAAAATTGATAATGAGTTTACAATTATTCGTCGTGGTAAGAAAAAATATTTCATGGTTAATTATCAATAAGTGATGTGTTAAAAATGACCTCCTAATCATCTCATTGATTGGGAGGTTTATTTTCAATAATAGGAGGTGCGTAGTGTGAATAAAGAACAATTGATGATGAAAAATTTTCGGGATATCTTTAATAAAATTGCTTGGCTAAACAAAGGAAAAATGGAAGAAGCGCTTAAAGGAAATAAACCAAGTGAAGTTCATTGTATTGAAGCAATTGAAGAGCTTAACGAACCTAATGTAAGGCGATTAACAGAAGCATTATTTATGACACGAGGCGCGATAAGTAAACTTACGAAACGTCTTGAGCAAAGAGGCTTAATAGAGAGTTATAAAAATCCTAATAATAAAAAGGAAGTTTATTTTCGGTTGACCGAAGCGGGTCAGCAAATATACCAAACCCATGAAGAACTTCATAAAGAATTTCAACGTAGGGATCAAGAGGTGTTTGATAATATCACCGAAGACGAATTTAAATCAATGATGCGTTTTGCTGAAAAATATAATGCGCACCTTGATCATGAAATAAAAAAGCAAGGATTATTACATTGAATATGGGGATATTGTAATTTCTTAAATACAATGAAATTGCAGTATCCTAAATTTTTACCGAATTATTGTTGACAAAGAAACAAAACGAGTGTATATTTTGTTGACGAAGAAACAATTTGAACGAAGGAGAATACAAATGGTAACATCTCATTCTCAATCCAATGGTGTCACTAAAGAGGTAATGACTGCAGCTTGGGCAATTGCTTTAGGCGCCATCGCTCCAATGTTAGATTCAACAATGATAAATATAGCTATTAAACAACTTAATCATACATTTAATAGTTCTCTAGATATTGTTCAGTGGGGAATTACAGGTTACGTATTAGCGCTCGCCATTGCTGTACCATTGTCCGGTTGGTTTATGAATCAGTTTAATGGAAAGAAGGTTTTTATTTTAGCAATGGCCGCTTTTGGCTTAACTTCTATATTAGCTGGAGTGAGTTGGAATATTATCGTATTTAATATCTTTAGAATTTTACAAGGATTTAGTGCGGGAGTTATCACAACTTTAATGTTTACATTACTTGTGAAAACAGCAGGGCAAGACCATATTGGTAAGGTTATGGCAGTGGTTAGTACGCCCATGATCTTCGGTCCTATATTGGGCCCTGTTCTTGGAGGATTTATTATCCATTTTGCGAGCTGGCGTTGGATATTTTTTATTAATATCTTTATCGTTATCATTGCAATACCATTGATGAATAAATATGTACCTCAATTTGAACCATTTAATAAAGACAGTAAATTAGATGTAATTGGAATATTATTATTATCATTTATGAGTATCAGCATAATCTATGGTGTGACGAAAGCTTCTGATGATGGTACATTCTTTACTTTGAAACCAATGATATACATTATCATGGGAATACTTTTAACGATTACTTATTGTATTTATAATCGTCTAAGACATTATCATACAGTTCTACCAATCAATTTATTTACACAAAAGAAATATGCTGCGTCATCTATTGGATTGTTACTTGCCAATATAGGAATTATGGGACCAATGTTAATTATTCCATTATTCTTCCAGAACTTTAAACATTATACTGCTATTGAAGCTTCTTTAGCTTTAATACCTCAAGGTCTAGGTATGTTAATTACAAGACCTTATATTGGGAAAATGATTGACCAAATCGGTGCGAAATATGTTGTCATAGTGAGCATTATTATAGCCATGTTTGGTACAGTGCCATTGATGGTTGTTTCAAATCACACGCATATTGTATGGTTGTCTTTGATACTTTTTATAAGAGGATGTAGCGTAGGTGGGATAAATCTTGGTCTTACAAGCGATGCTTATCAAGGCATTGACGATAAACAAATTGCCGAAGCGGGTGTAGGGATTAATATGATTGAAAATATTGGTTCTAGTCTAGGTACAGCCATTATCGCAACTGTAGTAGCATCTATGTTAGCACTAAATCATCCATCAATTTTACAAAGTTTAAGAGCTTATCATGCAGGTTTCTTAGTCTCAACTGTAGCATTGTTACTTATCGTTTTACCTGCGTTATTTCTTACGCACAAATCCAAAAAAATCGAATCATAAATACAGAAAAGCCAAGAGACACTATTGTTAATGTCTCTTGGCTTATTTGATTATTAAGGTCAAACAATTATTGCGCAAATTGACTTTGAGATTGTGATGATGAAGTTCGTGTCTGTTCTTTCAATTTTACTTCAATATCTTTAGTCTTGCCATCTCTAATGACTGTTAAGGTAATCGTTTCACCAGGTTTTTTATGTTCGTAAAGATATGATCTTAAATCAGTATCCTCTTTGACTTTCTTACCATCTACTTGAGTAATAATGTCTCCTTTTTTAACATTATTACTATTATCGGCTTTAGCAACATAAACCCCAGAATCCTTAGTTGTATGCAACTCTTTACGATAAGATTCAGGTATTTCACTTAGGTTGATTAATCCTATTCCTATAGAAGGGCGTTCAATTTTACCATGTTTAACGAGTTGTTCAATCGTGACTTTAACCTCATTACTTGGTATAGCAAACCCTATACCTTCTACTTGCTCGGACGCAATTTTCATAGAATTAATACCCACTAAATTACCGTTGATATCAACTAACGCACCACCAGAGTTACCAGGGTTAATAGCCGCATCAGTTTGTAAAACATTAACTTTAGTATTACCTGCAGATGTATTGGCATCAATAGTTCGTTCACTCGCTGAAATAATTCCCGAAGTAACTGAATTGGCGAACTCTAAACCAAGTGGGTTACCCATTGCGAAGACGCTATCTCCAGTCTGTACTTTAGATGAGTTAGCGAATTTGATAGACTTAATACCTTTAGTGTCCTCAATCTTAAGAACTGCAATATCAGTAAGAGCGTCTTTACCAATTAACTTCGCTTTTACCTGCTTGGAATTATGTAACTGTACTTTAATTTCGGATGCACCATCGACGACATGATTATTCGTAACGATGTAAGCTGAACCATTGCTGATTTGATAGATAACACCAGAACCAATACCTGCTTCTTCAGGTTTTGATGATTTGCCTTTTAATAAATCATCTAAGCTTGAAGATTTTTGCATATTAATAACTCCAACTATGGCCGGTGACACATCCTTAATCATATCGTGAACCGACTTGTATTTATCACTTTTACCATCAAGTTGGTTACCGCCCTTACTATTTGATACCTCTTGAACAGATGCACCATCATGATTGAGAACAGTATGATTAAGAACCTTTCCTATACCTAATACAAGTAGTGCACCAATAATTCCCGCAATAAGCGCAACTATAATTGTCTTAAACCAAGGAAATTTGGGCTTTTTATTGTATGAAGGACGTTGGTAATTGTCGTGTGACTGATGTTGTTGTGTTTGATCTGACATATGTAACCTCCAAATAATATTCTCTTCTATCTAATTATGTAATTTTTTTAAGAATTTGGCTAGTAAACGACTATCAGACTTTAGACGTATTTTGAAAGGTAGTTCAATTTTAAAAATGATAACTTTAATCACGTAACAGGGACGTCTATTGTTCTCGATTAAGGGAAATGATAAAATTTATATGTTAAAAAACAAAATCAAGAAGCGGGTGACATAATGTACAGCATTATAAGTAAAATTTTAGACGTCATTTTAGTCAAAATGGCTAAATCATTATATGTAATTGGAAAAGAAAATATTCCTAAAGATAGTAAATATGTAGTGACTTGTACACATGAAAGCTATAATGAAGTGATTATGTTAGGTATGGCATTACTACCAAATCAAATTCATTATATGGCTAAAAAAGAATTATTTAGTAATAAATGGGGCGGTAAATTCTTAAGCTCTTTAAATGCCTTCCCTGTAGATAGAGAGAATCCAGGTCCAAGCACATTAAAAAGACCTATCAATCTACTTAAAGAACATAAAACAGTTGGTATCTTCCCAACAGGTCACCGTACATCTATGGAAGGTGCACCATTAAAACGTGGTGCTGCAACTATAGCAATGTTAGGTAAAGCACCAATTTTACCGGCTGCATATGTAGGTCCTAAAAAAATTCATGGCTTAATTACAGGACAAGCGATGATAAAAATTGGTGAACCAATTGATACAACAGATATTCCAAAAGATTTAAAACGAAATGAAAAAGTAGAATATCTTACTAAAGAAATAGAAAAACGCACAAATCAATTACAAAAAGAACTCAATGAGATTGCTAAACGTTTAGAGGACTAATTAAGTAAGTTATAAACGCTTTGTATATGAGAACGTCAATTAACCTAAATTTGAAAAATTGACGTTCTTAAATTTTTGATGATAAATAAAACGTTTACATGTAAAAGGCATAAACTCACGAAATAGTTATAATTAATTAAAAATAGTGCATCTCTAAAGTCTTATTTTATGGTAAATTAATTAAGTAAAATTAATTATTAATATATGAAAAGCATTTCAATGTTTAATGTAATTTGAAATTTTATTAGAGGGATGATGTTCATGTACAAATTTTTTCAAAACTTAGGTAGGTCGTTAATGCTACCTGTTGCAGTATTACCTGCTGCAGCAATTATTGTAGGGATAGGTCACGTGCTAGACGCACTATCAATTTTGCCACAAGTTGCAATGTTCTTTACAAGTGTAGGGGAAACGATACTCGAACAACTAGGAATATTATTTGCAATTGGTGTTGCGATAGGTATGGCTAAGAAAAATGATGGTGCAGTTGCATTAGCTGCGACTTTAGGATTTTTCATAGTCACAGTCGTGCTATCGCCTAAAAAACTAGCACCTCTATTACAAGTAAAAACGACAGATGTTAATAGTGCTTTTGAGCAAATGACAAATGGGAATGTCTTTGTAGGGATTTTAATTGGTTTAATTGCAGCATTTTGCTATAACAAATTTAGTGAAACTGAATTGCCTGTGGCACTGTCATTCTTTAGTGGTAAACGTTTAGTACCTATCATGACCGCTTTTTTCTGTACATTTTTAGCTATTGTTTTACTTTTTGTATGGCCACCAGTATTTAATGCAATTGTTACTTTTGGTAAATGGATAGTAGGTATGGGACCATTTGGTGCATTGTTATATGGTTTCTTTAACCGTTTGCTTATACCAACTGGATTACATCATGCATTAAATAATGTATTCTGGTTTGATACTGCCGGAATCAATGACATAGGTAAATTCCAAAGTGGTAAAGATGCAGTTAAAGGTATTACTGGTCGTTACCAAGCAGGGTTCTTTCCTGTAATGATGTTTGGTATACCAGCGGCGGCGCTTGCGATGTATCATACAGCGAAATCTAGTCAGAAAAAACAAGTCTACGCTTGGTTCTTAGCAAGTTCTATTTCTGCTTTCTTTGTTGGAGTAACTGAACCAATTGAATTTGCTTTCATGTTCGTTGCACCAGTTTTATTTGTCATTCATGCTGCGTTAACAGGTTTATCGCTATTTATAGCGGCTATCTTTCACTGGACAGCTGGTTTCTCATTTAGTGCTGGGTTGATTGACTTTGTCTTATCACTCGTTAACCCAGTGTCAAATAAGCCATGGATGTTACTAGTTCAAGGTATCATATTCTTTATTTTATATTACGCTATTTTTAGATTCGTCATCCAAGTGTTTAACTTGAATACAATTGGTCGAGGGGATAACGAACTTGCGGATCCAACGGCAAACGCTACGTCTGAAAATAATTCTGCTACATATTCAGAATCTAAAGGCAAATATTATCATACAGCCTCACAAATTTTAGATGGACTAGGCGGCAGTGATAATATTTCAAGTTTAAATAACTGTGCTACGCGTTTAAGAATGGAATTAAATGATAATTCTATTATAGATGAACAGAAAATTAAAAATGCAGGTGCAGTAGGGGTTACTAAAAGTGGTAAACACTCAACACAAGTGATTATTGGTACACATGTTCAACAAGTTGCAGATGAAATAGAGAAACAAATGTAATAGTTATCAAAATATCTTATGGAAGGGCAAATCTATTGAAGGTTTGCCCTTTTAACATTAAACATGTAATATAAGTTGTATCAGAATTTTCTGAAAGGCCAGGTGTAAGTAGTGAAGTCCATATTATTTGATGTTGATGGTGTATTTTTGAGTGAAGAACGCTGTTTTGATGTTTCAGCAATAACTGTAGAAGAACTTTTGACGAGTGAAGGTATTTTTTTAGGTTGTGGAACATACATAGATTTTGAAAATGATTTAAATGATAAAAAGATTCAGGAAATACGAGAACGTGTATTTCAACATGATAAAATATTGAATCAATTAAAATCATTAGGATTAAATTCTAATTGGGATATGCTTTTTATCGTATTTAGTATTCATTTAATTGATCTTGCTAAGCAACTTGATCAATCACATAGATGTGAGTTTTTAAATTCTAGTACTTTTAATGAAAAAACTTTATTCGAAATGAATAAACATTTATTACATAAAGAAATAGATTACGAGAAACCTTTAGAAGTTATTGATTCCTTCAGAAATGGGAAAGATGCTATATATGAAGATTTAGAATCATATGCTAAAGACCAATTAGAAATTGATGATACAAAATTATTTAAATTAAAAAGTAATTTATGGCAACTCGCTAAAGATACATATCAAGAATGGTATTTAGGTAAGGATTTATTCAATAAAGTAGAAGAGGGTACCGCATTATTAGATTTTAAAAAGGGATTCATTTATGAAGAAGTGATACTTAAACCTCAGGAAGAAATTCAATTATTATTACAACATTTAAAGGAAGCGGGTTATCATCTAGCGATTGCTACAGGTCGTCCTAGAACAGAAACAATCATTCCTTTCGAATCATTAGGACTTAAATCATATTTTGATGATGAACACATTGTTACTGCCAGTGAGGTGTTAGATGCTGAGAGTGATTACCCAGAGTATCAACCTTTAGGTAAACCTAACCCATTTAGTTATATAGCTACATTGAATGGTAATGACAGAAATAGATACAAGGAGTATGCTACTCATCAGGAAAATATAGTGAATAAAGACGAGGTTTATATAGTTGGTGATTCACTTGCTGACTTATTAAGTGCGAAAAAAATTGGCGCTACATTTATAGGGACGTTAACAGGTCTAAAAGGTGATAAAGCGCAGCCAGAACTCGAAGAATATGGTGCTGATTACATCGTTGAGGATGTTACTAAAATAAGGAATATTCTACTATAAAAATTGGCTACAGAACGAGATTAAAATGTTCTGTAGCCTTAAAAATTATATTGTAAGTTTTGTACTAATAATTCTATTAAAACCGCCAGTTTCACGTAAAATATTGATAACATCTAAAGAGGCTTGTTGATCAATTGATAGAATCATAAGTGCGTCGCCACCTTCATTATTTCTACCTAATGTCATAGAGGCGATATTAATACCATGACTACCTAAAAGGTTACCAGTTTGACCAACAATGCCAGGTTTATCTTTATGACAAGTTACTATTTGATACTCATTTGGCTTGAAATCAAGTGAGAAGTCATTAATTCGAACGATTCTTGGACCAAATCCTGCTAGAACTGTAGCTCCGATTTTAATTTGATCTTTATCATTAGTTAACTTAAGTTCTACATAACTACTAAAATCAGAATGTTTTTTCTGCTTTTCAATATTATATGTTACACCTTGTTGGTTCAATAAAGCTAAAGCATTAATAATATTAACTTCTTCACCTAAATCTTCTTTAAGTATATTCGTCACAATTGTCCTAGTTATTAAACTTGTATCATTCGTGGCTAAGTCTCCAGCAAAGGTAATTTTAATTTCACTTGGAGCTCCCTCTAATAATTGAATTGCAAATTCACCTATAGTTGTACCTAAATCAACGAATGATTTGACTGTTTCATCAACATTACTTAAATCCATTTTTGGAGCATTTACTGCATGTTCAACCGTTCCATTTGTTAATATATCTACAATTTCCTCTGAAACTGAAACAGCTACTTTTTCTTGGGCTTCAACTGTAGAAGCGCCTAAATGTGGAGTAACTATTATTTTATCATGAGAAATTAATAGAGAATCTGTAGGTGGCTCATGTTCAAAGACATCAATGGCAGCACGATCTATCAAATTATTGTCTAGAGCATGAATAAGTGCTTCTTCATCAATAATTCCACCTCTTGCAACATTAATAATTTGGAGATTTGGTTTAGCTTTGTTGAAAAATGACTCCCCAACAATGCCACGTGTTTTAGGTGTTAAAGGCGTATGAACTGTAACGAAGTCAGCTTGTTCAGCAATTTCATCAACAGTTGCATTTTGAATATCTAGAGATTTCGCTTTGTCTTCAGTTAAATAAGGATCGAATGCTAAAATTTTCATGCCAAAACTTTGAGCACGTTTTGCAACACCTAGACCAATACGTCCAGCTCCGATGACACCTAGTGTTTTACCATATAGTTCTACTCCGCGAAACGCTTTGCGATTCCATTCTTTATTACGTAATGATTGATGCGCTTGAGGGATATTGCGAGCCATTGCTAAAATCATTGCAATTGAATGTTCTGTTGCAGAAATTGTATTACCATCAGGGGCATTAATCACTAAGATACCCTTTAACGTTGCAGCTTCAATATCAATATTATCAACCCCAACACCCGCTCGAGCGATAACTTTAAGACGTGAAGCTGAGTTGATAATTTTATCAGTGACTTGAGTCTGACTACGTACAATTAATCCTTCATAATTGCCGATGATATTGATTAACTCTTCTTCCGATAAATCAGTTTGAATATCCACTTCAAATTCATTATTATCTAATAAACTTTTTAAACCTTCTTCAGAAATAGGATCTGATACTAAAATTTTATGACTCATGTTTGATAACCTCCATAAATTGAGCAATACCTTTGCCGATATAATTTTTATTTCTAGATTCAGTTAAAAGAATTTCTATTGCTGAAACAACAGAGAGGATATCAAATGGAGACACTTTCCCCATATGACCAATGCGTAATATATGACCTTTCAAATGTCCTTGACCACCAGCAATTGTAATATTGAAACGTGATTTAAGTTGATCTTTTAAATAAGTTAATTCTTCTTTGTCTTTAGGTACGAAAGACGTTACAGTAGGAGAGGCATATGAATCATCTTTAACTAATAACTCTAAATCAAGAGATTTTAAAGCAGTACGTAAAGCGTTACGTATGATATAATGGCGCTTTATAACATGATTTAATCCCTCATGTTTAACCAATTCTACATATGCATTAACTCCTCTAAATAAAGCAACATTAGGAGTGAAAGGTGTAGAATTCTGTTCTTGAGAGCTAAGATATTTATTTAAATCTAAATAAAATCGAGGTGTAGTTACTTCAGCAAAACGATCTTTAGCTCTGTCACTATAAGCAACAAAAGCAACACCAGGAGGTAACATGATGGCTTTTTGGCTACCTGAAACAAGAACGTCAATTTTATCTTTAATTAAATCAACTTCAACTGCACCAATACAACTTACACCATCTACGACAAAGTACAGTGAATTGTCATAATTTTTAAGAGCATGACCTAATTCATGTACAGGATGTAATACGCCTGTAGAAGTTTCACAAAACTGAGAGAATACCGCTGTAACACGATGATTTAATTGTTTTAAAAATTTAATGAAATCATTAACGTCAACAGCTTCTCCCCATGTAACATCGTAAACGTGCACATTTTTATAGTATGTCTCAGCGATTTGTTTAAATCTATTTCCAAATGCACCTGAGACAATAATAACGATGTGATCATCTGGATTTACGATATTCAGCATACTTGCTTCAAGAACACTTGTACCACTAGAAGTTAATATGAGTACTTCATTCTTTGTACCGAAAATAGGTTTCAAACCTTTAAATGCTTCATCAGCTATGTCTTCAAAATCTTTTGATCTATGTCCGACCATAGGTAATTGAATCGCGCTCATAATTGAATTTGGAACTGGCGTTGGACCTGGAGTTAATAATAAAGGTTGGTAATACTGCATAAACATTCCTCCCACTGTAAGATTTTTCTATTTTAGCAAATATTCTGAATATTTAAAACCCTAAATATCGAGCTATCACACTTATAAAACGTTTACATGTTTCCAATTTGTGATAGCTTTTGCAATTTAAACTAAAGTTGGTTCAATACGCACTTCAACATTATTTTTTATAGCATTTGAAATCATACAATTATTATCCGCAATTTTTAAGAGTTTTAGTAGTCTCTTCTTTAGATTATCTTTATGATTGTTGTCGACATTAATTTTAGGATAGTGTGTAATACACTCCATTTTGAATTTTCCATTTTCAAAGGAGGCAGTGCCAACAGATTGTTGATTAATGCGTATATCTTTATATCCAGCTCTTTCTAAAGTTGCAGCGAGTGAAATAATATAGCATGAGGAAGCTGCTGATACTAACATTTCATCAGGATTTGTACCTATGCCTTGACCACCTAAAGAATAGGGGATTGAAATCTGTTCGTTAATCAAATCTCCTTGAACAATGCCTATCTCATTCCGTCCACCTTTCCACTGAGTAACTACTTTGAAATCATGCTTTACCATTTAGATTGACCTCCTGTGTCATTGTGGTAATTTAAGTTTAGAGTAATTTAAAAAAGATTAAAAGAAAGGTGACTTTCATGAAAATTGCACGTCCAAATCAAACTTTTCAAATCGTAGCACATAGAGGTTTGCCTGAAGATTATCCTGAAAATACACTTATTGCATATAAACATGCACTTATGCTTCATATAGATATGTTAGAAATTGATGTACATTATACTAAGGATAAACAACTTGTTATTATTCATGATGATACTATTGATCGTACATCTAATGGGAAAGGTAAAGTCAAAGACTATACTTTAGAAGAGTTAAGAGAATTTGATTTTGGTGTAAAAAGAGGTGATGCGTTCAAAGGTGAACGTATACCTACATTTGATGAGGTGCTTGATTTAGTTAATAATTTTTCAAAAAAGCTACTTATAGAAATCAAGACACCATCTCAATATCCAGGTATTGAAGAGATGATTGTAGATAAGTTAAAAGAAAAAGATATGCCTTCTCACAAAGTGATATTGCAATCATTTGATTTTGATTGTGTTAAGAAGTTAGCAAATATGAATTTAGAATACGAATTAGGCGTATTATTGAGTAAAAAGAAATATTGGTATAAATTACCAGACTTTAAAGAAATTGCGGAGATTGCAGATTATGCGAATCCAAATTATAAGTTAGTTACTAAAAGATTTATGAAACATGCCCATGAAGAAATGTTAAAAGTATTACCTTACACAGTTAATAAACCTAAGGCGGCTAAGAAACTTTTACATTATGGAGTAGATGGAATTATTTCAGACATACCTGAAGAAATGTTTAAGTTGTAGGGCGAACAATGAACGCCTAAGCTAAAGCTTATGCATAAATGCCACTAACCTCAAAATTATAAAGGAATACATGAGCTAAAGCTCATGCACTAAGAACCAGTAATTTCATAACTGGTTAAAGAAAGGAACGCCTAAGCTAAAGCTTATGCATAAATGCCACTAACCTTCATTGATGAGGAAGTGGCATTAAAAAAACCCCAATTCCGGAAAGGAATTGGGGTAAAATTTGAAGAAATCGATTATCTTGAGTAGTACTCAACGATTAATTGTTCATTGATTTCAGCTGGTAACTCGCTACGTTCTGGGAAGCGAACGAAAGTACCTTTTAAGCTGTCAGCATCGAAGTCTAAATATTCTGGTACGAAGTTGTTGATTTCAACAGACTCTTTAATGATGTTTAAGTTTTGTGATTTCTCACGTACTGTAATCACTTGACCAGGTTTTAGTGAATAAGATGGGATGTCTACGCGTCCACCATCTACTTCAATGTGACCATGGTTAACTAATTGACGTGCTTGACGACGTGTACGAGCTAAACCTAATGAGTAAACTACTGCGTCTAAACGACTAGCAAGTAAAATCATGAAGTTTTCACCGTGTACACCATATTGCTTACCAGCAATTTCGAATGTGTTACGGAATTGTCTTTCAGTCATTCCATATAAGTAACGTAATTTTTGTTTTTCACGTAATTGTAAACCATATTCTGATAATTTTTTACGTTGGTTAGGACCATGTTGTCCTGGTGCGTAAGGGCGTTTTTCTAATTCTTTACCAGTACCGCTTAAAGAGATACCTAAACGACGAGATTTTTTCCAGTTTGAACCTCTGAATCGAGCCATGTGAGACTCCTCCTTTTTCTTTTTTGTTGTTATGAAAAAACAAAAAAGAGTGTTATATGCTTATCGAGATATATTGTTTTATGTGTCTTCACCTTATAGCGTCAGTTACGTGACACGTCCGCGTCGGGAACAACATAGAGCTTGATAATATACAACTGCTATTTTCGTTAATTCACACAAATTTCATTGTACCAGTTTATTGAGAACTGTCAACACTTATTTATGATTGATTTAATTGTTTTTCTAGAATTTGAACGACTTGCTCTAAGCCTTCTTGATCATCCCAAGTAAATCTATCTTTTATCGGTGCATCAATGTCTAGGACGCCAATAATTTTATCATTAACATGAATAGGTATTACTATTTCTGATTTACTATTCGCATCACATGCGATATGCCCAGGGAATTGGTGAACATCACTTACACGTTGTGTAGCATCTTCAGAAACAGCAGTACCACATACACCTTTACCTATTTCGATATGCACACAAGCCGGATGACCTTGAAATGGACCTAAGATAAGTTCATTATCTTCTATTAAATAGAATCCGACCCAATTAACTTGATCTAAATGATCATTGATTAGGGCAGAAGTGTTGCTTAAAATTGCAATTAAATGATGTTCATCCTCGATTAAACTCTTTAATTGCTTGGTAAGCATCAAATAATTTGTTTCTTTTACGTTAGTCATAACTGTACCCCTTCATACGAAAGTTTTTAATAAGTATAAAGTTTTGAAAATAATCTAGCAATTAATACATTTTCTATTTTAATGAAAAGAGAATTTACGTTATAATGAAAGATGATAAAATAGGAGGAGAAGTATATGGTGTTATTTATCATATTAGCAATACTCGTAATTATATTAATTGCGATAGGCGTAATGTTCTACATGCGCTCGAATAAGAGAAATTCAATTGAAAAAGCTGAAGAGCGTAAAAATGAAATTGAAAAACTACCTTTTGATGACAACTTGAAAAAATTACAAAATTTAAACTTAAAAGGTGAAACTAAGACTAAGTATGATGCAATGAAAAAAGACAACACAGAAAGTACAAATAAATACTTAGCTCCCGTTGAAGAAAAAATTCATAATGCTGAGGAATACCTTGATAAATTTAAGTTTTCTGCAGCGCAAACTGAAATTGATGATGCGCATGAACTTATGGATCAATATGAAAACAATTATAATCAACAAGTATCTCAAGTAGATGAAGTTTTAGCTTTACATAAAGACAACGAAGCATTATACGATAAATGTAAGGTCGATCATCGTGAAATGAAACGTGATGTATTGGCTAATCGTCATCAATTTGGAGAAGCTGCTCAGCCTTTAGAGAAAGAAATTGAGAAATTTGAACCGAAATTAAATGAGTATGAAACACTTAAATCAGAAGGGAATTATGTTCAAGCTCATAATCATATAGCTGCTCTACACGAAGAGATGAATAGTCTTAAAGCTTATATGGAAGAGATACCTGATTTAATTCGCGAAACTCAAAAAGAATTACCAGGTCAATTCCAAGATTTAAAATATGGTTGTAGAGACTTGAAAGTTGAAGGATACGATTTAGATCATGTTAAAGTTGATGGAAACTTACAAAGTTTAAAAACCGAATTAAGTTTTGTAGAACCTATGATAAGTCGGCTAGAATTAGATCAAGCTAATGATAAGCTTGAAAGTATTAATGATAAGTTAGATGAGATGTATGATCTAATAGAGCATGAAGTAAAAGCTAAAAATGAAGTCGAAGAAACGAAAGATGTCATTACAGACGATTTATTCAAAGCTAAAGACATGAACTATACACTTCAAACTGAAATCGAATATGTGCGTGAAAATTATTATATTAATGAATCTGATGCACAAAGTGTCCGTCAATTTGAAAATGAAATTCAAAATCTCATTGCGGTTTATGATGACATCTTAAAAGAAATGTCTAAGTCGGCAGTTAGATATAGTGAAGTTCAAGATAATTTACAATATCTTGAAGATCACGTTTCAGTTATCAATGAGAAACAAGATAAACTTCAAAATCATCTTATTAAATTGCGTGAAGATGAAGCAGAAGCAGAAGACAATTTATTAAGAGTTCAATCTAAGAAAGAAGAAGTATATAGACGTTTATTAGCTTCAAACTTAACAAGTGTTCCTGAACGTTTCATCATTATGAAAAATGAAATTGATAATGAAGTGCGTGAAGTTAATAATCAATTTAGTGAACGCCCAATACATGTTAAACAGCTAAAAGATAAAGTTGCTAAAATCGTTATTCAAATGAATACGTTTGAAGATGAAGCGAATGATGTATTAGTCAATGCAGTATACGCTGAAAAATTAATTCAATATGGTAATAGATATCGTAAAGATCATAATAGTGTTGATAAGAGTCTTAACGAAGCGGAGCGTTTATTCAAAAATAATCGCTACAAACGTTCTATCGAAATTTCAGAACAAGCACTTGAAAGTGTAGAACCTGGAATTACTAAACATATTGAAGAACAAGTTATTAAAGAATAGGTCATATTTTATAAGAGCAAGACAGAATTTTTATTCTTAGTGAATCATTTCTGTCTTGCTCTCTTTTAATTTTGCTAGAAAATAGTATAATGCTTGAGTATCCAAATTTATAAAATGATTAGCGTTCGGGGTAATCATTTTCCGATTAAAGAATTTATTAAAGTGAAAGAGAAGTGTTATCAGTGATTTATTTAGACAATGCAGCCACTACAAAAGCTGATCAAGATGTTATTGATTCCTTCGTTAAAGTGAATCAATCATTGTACTTCAATCCTAATAGCCCTCATCAAGCTGGCTTACAAGCTGAACAAGTACTGAAGCAAGCTAAAGAAGAAATAGACAGTGTTTTAAATTTAAATCACCTGTACCATATCGTATTTACAAGTGGTGCTACAGAATCTAACAATATGGCTCTTAAAGGAATCGCTTATAGAAAAAGGGAAACAGCTAATGAAATTATTACCTCTGTCTTAGAACATCCCTCTGTATTAGAAGTGATGAGATATTTAGAGGAGAAACAAGGTTTTAAACTTAAATATGTTGATGTTAAGAGTGATGGTAAAATTGATACTGAACATTTAAAATCTTTAATGTCAGATAAAGTTGGGTTGGTCACATGTATGTACGTGAATAATATTATGGGCCAAATTCAACCAATTCAAGATATTGTTAATATCTTAAAAGACTATCCACGAGCACACTTACATGTAGATGCTGTACAAGCACTTGGGAAAGTGTCTATGAATTTAAATGGTGTTGATAGCTTGAGTTTAAGCGGACATAAATTTAATGGTTTAAAAGGGCAAGGACTTTTAATTATTAAAAATATACAAACTATTGAGCCAGTTGTGCATGGTGGCGGTCAAGAGTATGGTTTGAGAAGTGGCACTGTTAATTTGCCAATGGCTGTTTCAATGGTGAAATCAATCAAACTTACCATGGGTCGTTTAGATGAAGCCAGTCGTAAATTAATTAAAATGAATCAGTCAGTTAGAACATTTTTAGAAGAATTTAGAGGCGTTTACATTAATTCCCCTAAGGATAGTGCACCCCAAATTATTAATGTTAGCTTTCCAGGTGTTAAAGGTGAAGTGCTTGTTAATGCTTTTTCAAAACATGGTGTAATGATATCAACAACAAGTGCTTGCTCATCTAAACGTGGGAAACTTAACGAAGTGCTATTAGCAATGGGAGTTCCTGATGCAAGAATAGAAGCTAGTATAAGAATATCTATGGGAGTTCATACAACTGAAGAGGATATTCAAAGATTTAAAGAAGTATTTGAACAAGTATATGAAGAAGTTAAGGAGTTGTTAAAATAATGCACTACGATCATTTGCTCGTAAGATATGGTGAATTGACGTTAAAAGGTACAAATCGTAAAATGTTCGTTAATCAATTAAAGGATAACGTAAAACGCGCGTTAATTCCCTTACAAGGGTACCATGTAAAAGGTAAACGAGATCGCATGTATGTCGATATGGATCAAGATGCGGATATGAATGAAATTATTCATCGTTTAACTAAAGTTTATGGAATTAAATCCATAAGTCCTGTGATTAAGACCGATAAAACAGAAGAAGCAATATATGAAGCAGCGATTCAGCTAGCTCGTGATTTTGATGAAGGCTCTACTTTTAAAATAGATGTAAAACGTGTAGATAAATCCTTTCATTTAGATACCTATGCTTTACAACGTGAAGTTGGTGGCGCGATACTCAAGAATGTTGAGGGTGTTTCGGTTAATGTTAAACAACCTGACCATGAAGTGAGAGTTGAAATACGTTTGGATGCGGTGTATATCTTCGAAAAAATTATTCAAGGTTCAGGAGGCTTACCTGTAGGAACTGGTGGCAAGACGTTACTAATGTTAAGTGGCGGTATCGATTCACCGGTGGCAGGTATGGAAGTAATGAAACGTGGGGTTACAATTGAGGCAATTCACTTTCATAGTCCACCATTTACAAGTGAGAAAGCTAAAGATAAAGTGATTGAACTCACACGTATTTTATCAGAGCGTGTAGGACCTATTAAATTACACATTGTTCCTTTTACTGAACTACAGAAACAAATTAATAAGGTTGTTCACCCTCGATATACAATGACTTCAACACGACGCATGATGATGCGTGTTTCCGATGCGTTAGTTCATAAAATTGGTGCAAATGCCATCGTTAATGGGGAAAATTTAGGTCAAGTTGCCAGTCAAACACTAAAAAGTATGTATGCCATTAATCATGTAACTTCCACACCAGTTTTAAGGCCATTATTAACACTCGATAAAGAAGACATTATTAAAAAGGCTCGAGATATTGGTACTTATGAAACATCTATCCAGCCATTTGAAGATTGCTGTACAATCTTTACACCTAAAAATCCTGTAACCGAACCTGACTTTGATAAAGTTGAGAAATATGAAGGGGTATTCAATTTTGATGATATGGTTCAAACAGCAGTGGATAATATTGAAACGATGACTATCGATCAAAATTATAAAAGTGAGAAAGAACAATCAACTGATGCTTTAATTGAAGATTTATTTTAAAAATTAAGTATTGGCGAGCGAACCATCTAATAATAAAGGGGAGAATGAAGTAAGTGGATTGGCATCTATCTGTAATCGTTACTATTATGTTTTTTGGGTTTATCGCCTCGTTTATTGATTCAGTAGTTGGTGGCGGTGGATTAATTTCTACTCCTGCACTTTTAGCAGTAGGGTTACCACCCTCAATTGCATTAGGAACTAATAAATTTGCAAGTTCATTTAGTACATTAACAAGTGCTTTTAAATTTATACGTTCTGGAAAAGTAGATTTAAAAGTAGTCGGGAAGCTTTTCCCATTTATATTTATTGCATCAGGAGCAGGAGCAATCTTAGCAACTTATTTACCCGCGAATATATTAAAGCCACTCATTATTGTCGTTTTAACGATAGTTATTGTATACACTATTGTAAAAAAAGATTGGGGTAGTGTCAGAAGCTTCACTTCATTTACATTTATTAAGGCATTCATTTTTTCAATCATGTTTATCATTTTAGGATTTTATGATGGCTTTTTAGGTGGAGGTACGGGCTCATTCATGTTATTTACTTTACTCATGTTTGGGTTTGACTTTTTAAGTGCAGCTGGTAATGCAAAAGTTCTGAACTTTGCATCAAATATTGGTGGGTTATTACTTTTTATCATGCTAGGTCAGGTCAATTTTACTTATGGATTCATTATGGCATTAAGTATGATTGTAGGTTCTTATTTTGGTGCTCATTTTGCTTTGAAAAAGGGCGTTGGATACGTTAAAAATTTATTTATTTTAGTAACTGCAGTCCTTATATTAAAAAATATATATGATTATGTAATGCAGTTGATGCACTAATCTTTAGTAACTGACGTTAAGATTATTCGTTTAATCTAGATGTCAGTTTTTTTGGATGTATATGTAATTAATGATACCTATAAGAGTTTAATGCTCATTTGAAAATTAAATTGTTTACATTAAAAAATTGAATTACTACTAAAATTTGTCGTATGATAATATTAAATACTTAAAATATAGGAGGTCATCATAATGACTGAAATTACTTTTAAAAATGATCCTATTACATTGTCAGGTCAACAGGTAAAAGAAGGTGACATTGCACCCGACTTTACTGTATTAGACAATAGTTTAAATCAAATAACATTAGAAGATTATAAAGGGAAAAAGAAATTAATTAGTGTAGTTCCTTCTATTGATACAGGAGTATGTGACCAACAAACACGTAAATTTAATGAAGAAGCATCTCAAGAAGATGGTGTAGTATTAACAATTTCTGTTGATTTACCATTCGCTCAGAAAAGATGGTGTGCGTCTAATGGTTTAGAAAATGTTGTTACATTAAGTGATCACAGAGACCTATCTTTCGGTGAAAACTTTGGGGTAGTTATGGAAGAATTAAGATTATTAGCACGCTCAGTTTTTGTATTAGATGAAAGTAACAAAATTGTTTATAAAGAAATTGTTAGTGAAGGTACTAACTTCCCAGATTTTGATGCTGCTTTAGAAGCGTATCGCAACATTTAAGTTGAATTCGTATCATTGACAGTGATTAACTAAGTGTCCATACTTGTTTAAGAAATTGAAAGTTAGATAAAGTGTTTAATTTCTATAAATTATGAATGGGCACTTTTGGTTAGAGAGGGTTTTTTATGACTGAAGAAAATACAATTATGGAACGCTTATTCCATGCATTAGATGAAAAAGCTAAATCCTTAAATGAAGAGAATGGACAAAGCTTCATTGAAAATTTAGGGTTAGCTATGGAGGAAATTTATACCAATAAAAGAGATTTACTCGAACAAGCTACACTTCAAGATAGAAGAAAAGCATTTCAATTTGCATATTTAAGTTTAATGCAAGAAGAGAATATTCAAGCAAACCACCAAATTACTCCTGATTCAATAGGTTTAATACTTGGTTTCTTAGTTGAACGATTCATGCAAGATAAAGAGGAGATGCATGTTGTTGATATCGCTAGTGGTGCTGGACACCTAAGTGCTTCTGTTAAGGAGGTACTTTCGGATAAAACAACGATGCATCATCTCATTGAAGTAGATCCAGTGTTATCTCGAGTAAGTGTACATTTAGCTAACTTCTTAGAAATTCCATTTGATGTATACCCTCAAGATGCTATTATGCCACTGCCTTTAGAAGAAGCAGATGTGGTAATTGGAGACTTCCCAATTGGCTATTATCCAGTAGATGAGCGTAGTAAAGAAATGAAACTTGGCTTTGATGAGGGGCACAGTTACTCTCATTATTTATTAATTGAACAAGCTATAAATGCATTAAAAGGGGCAGGTTATGCGTTTTTAGTCGTTCCAAGTAACATTTTTACTGGAGATAAAGTGAAACAGTTAGAAAAATTTATTGCTACAGATACTGAAATGCAAGCATTTTTAAATCTACCAACAACGTTATTTAAAAATGAAAAAGCACGAAAATCTATACTTATTTTACAGAAAAAACAACCTCAAGAGACTAAACCTGTTGAAGTCTTATTAGCTAATATTCCTGATTTTAAAAATCCACAGCAATTTCAAGGGTTTATTAGTGAATTAAATCAATGGATGGACACAAATCATACAAAAAAATAATCTGTAACAATATAGTATTCAAACTGTAATAATGATAAAATGAACTGTGTGAAAAATATAACTAAACAAATGATGGAGGACAATGACCTATGTCAAAATTAATTTTGGCGGTAAATGCTGGTAGTTCATCTTTGAAATTCCAGTTAATCAGAATGCCGGAAGAAAAGTTAGTAACCAAAGGCGTCATCGAGCGTATTGGTTTAAGCGATTCTATTTTCACGATTGTAGTTGAAGGGGAAAAGCTTACTGACGTTAGAGATATAAATGATCATGAAGAAGCAGTTAATATTATGTTAGAAAGCTTTAAAGAACATCACATGATTGAAGATATCAATGAAATTGAAGGAACAGGTCACCGTGTAGTGCATGGGGGAGAGAAATTTCCAAAATCAGTAGTTGTAACGGATGAGGTAGAGACTCAAATTGAGGAGTTAAGTGAGTTAGCTCCACTGCATAACCCAGCTAATCTAATGGGAATAAGAGCTTTTAAAAAGTTATTACCAAATATCCCTCATGTAGCTGTATTTGATACATCTTTCCACCAAACAATGCCTGAACAAGCTTATTTATACAGTTTACCTTATCATTATTATGAAGATTATGGCATTCGTAAATATGGCTTCCATGGTACAAGTCATAAGTATGTATCTAGAAGAGCGGCAGACATTTTAGGAAGACCGATCGAAGATTTAAGAATTATTTCTTGTCACATTGGTAATGGTGCGTCAATAGCTGCGATTGATGGCGGAGAATCAATTGATACATCTATGGGTTTCACGCCATTAGCAGGTGTAACAATGGGTACACGTTCAGGTAATCTAGACCCAGCGTTGATTCCGTTTATTATGGAAAAGACTGGTAAAAATGCAGACGAAGTATTAAATATTTTGAATAAAGAATCCGGTTTACTAGGTTTAACTGGTACGTCAAGTGATTTACGAGACTTAACTGAAGAAGCTAAACATGGACGTCATCGTGCACGTGTAGCACTTGATTTATTTGCATCGAAGATTCATAAATACATTGGCTCTTATGCGGCTAGAATGCATGGCGTTGATGTTATTGTATTCACAGCTGGTATAGGAGAAAATTCTCATATTATTCGAGGTAAAGTTCTAGAGGGACTTGAATTTATGGGTGTATATTGGGATCCGAAGAAAAATGAGAGTCTTCACGGAGATGAAGGGTATATTAACTATCCCCATTCCCCAGTAAAAGTATTAGTTGTACCAACTGACGAGGAAGTTATGATTTCTCGTGACGTTATCAAATATGGTGGGCTAAAAGAGGAATCATCTGAAGAACAAAGTGTTAACACTGAAACTAATAATTGATTAATAGGTAAAAGTATAACTTGTGATCGCATAACCATATGAATGGTTATGCGATTTTTAATTTTTAACTAGAGAGAGAAATAAAATTAAGAAAGCCTATCAACGACTTTTATAATGACGTTGATAGGCTATTAAATGAATATATTCTTACTTTTAAATATTAAATTTAATCTTGATATCTTTCACGTAATCTAGGCGTAGCTACTTGTGGTTGGAAATCTTCAGGAATTTCTTCTGTACGTACAACTAAAACATCACATGGCGCGTGGCGTACGATTGCTTCTGATACTGAACCTACAATAAAACGTTCTACAGCATTTAAACCTGAAGTACCACTCATGATTAAATCAGCACCTACTTCATGTGCTAATTTTTTAGGGATAATCGCTTTAGGTGAGCCAAATTCTAAACGTGTTTCTACATTTTTTACTCCTGCATTTGAAGCTACTTCTTTATAACCTTTAAGTAACTCCTCAGAAAAATGTTTAGATTTCTCAGTGAACTGAGCATCATAGACTTCATAAGAAGAGTATGTTCTTGAATCGATTACATTTACAATTGTTAATTTTGCATCGTTACGTTTAGCAACTCCTACAGCTTTATTAAAAGCCCATTCTGCTTCGTGTGAACCGTCGACTGCGATTAAAATATTTTTATACGTAATCATCGCTCGTGCCCCCTTCATGTTTCTTAACTCTATTTTAACATAATTGACAGAATATTTAATTATCAATAATTACAAATTTGTGTATTTTTTATGATTGCGCTTTCAATACTTTCGCGTTAGGATGTAAGAGGAGGTGGATGGAATGAAAATTGGTATTCCAAAGGAGATAAAAAATAACGAGAACAGAGTGAGTTTATCACCAAGTGGCGTACATGCACTTGTAGAGCAAGGACATACAGTCTTTGTTGAAACAAACGCAGGACTAGGTTCATATTTTGAAGACGTTGACTACAAAGAAGCTGGAGCAGAGATCGTATCTGAACAGGCGAAAATATGGGATGTAGATATGGTAGTCAAAGTTAAAGAACCATTAGAATCTGAATATCAATTCTTTAAAGAGGGGTTAATTCTCTTCACTTATTTACATTTAGCTAATGAAGAGAAATTAACTCAAGCTTTAGTAGATAATAAAGTTATTGGTATTGCATACGAAACAGTGCAATTACCTGATAAATCATTACCATTATTATCACCTATGAGCGAAGTTGCCGGAAGAATGTCAACTCAAATCGGAGCTGAGTTCTTACAAAAAGTTAACGGCGGCATGGGAATATTACTCGGTGGCGTACCAGGTGTACCTAAAGGGAAAGTAACAATTATAGGTGGAGGTCAAGCCGGTACTAACGCAGCTAAGATTGCTTTAGGCTTAGGCGCTGATGTCACTGTGCTTGATGTTAATCCAAAACGTTTACAAGAACTTGATGACTTATTTAATGGAAGAGTACATACAATTATGTCCAATCCACTAAATATTGAAATGTTCGTTAAAGATAGTGACTTAGTTATTGGTGCTGTACTTATTCCAGGTGCTAAAGCTCCCAACTTAGTCACTGAAGATATGATTAAGCAAATGAAAGCAGGATCAGTGATAGTAGATATCGCTATTGACCAAGGTGGTATTTTCGAGACAACTGATAAAATTACTACACATGACGATCCTACTTATACAAAACATGGTGTTGTTCACTATGCTGTGGCTAATATGCCTGGCGCTGTACCACGTACATCAACATTAGCTTTAAATAATGCTACATTACCTTTTGCGCAAACTTTAGCTAATAAAGGTTATCGTGAAGCGTTTAAATCAAATCATGCGTTATCCTTAGGATTAAATACTTACAAAGGTCATGTTACGAATAAGGGTGTAGCTGAAGCGTTTAACTTAGAATATACTTCTGTTGAAGATGCGCTTAATCAATAATTAAAAAGAAACTCGGCTAGGTACTAACTTAGCCGAGTTTTATAATGCTTAAATTATTATTTTTGATATTTTGTAAGGATTTCATATCCGTTTTCAGTCACTAGTATATCGTCTTCGATTCTAACACCTGCAACATCAGGGACGTAAATGCCTGGTTCTATAGTTATCACCATTCCCGCTTCTAAAGGGTTCTCATTGGCACTGGAAACGTCTTGATATTCGTGTTCTTCTAATCCTAAGCCGTGGCCCAATCGATGAGGGAAATAGTCGCCGTATCCCGCTTCGCTAATAATATCTCGAGCAATTTTATCAATGTTTTTAATCATTACTCCAGGTTTGATAGCCTCAATCGCAGATTGCTCAGCTTTCAATACGGTTTTATAAATATTTTGAGCATCTTCGCTAGGGTTACCAAATTTTACCGTTCTCGTCATATCACTACAATAATGCTCGTAAACAACACCTAAATCAAATAAAACATACTCATTTTGTTTTAACTTTCTATTACCAGGTGTTCCGTGAGGAGAAGCAGCATGATCCCCGAATAGTACCATAGTGTCAAAACTCATTTCGTTAACACCATATTTTTTTATTTCATTTTCAATATGATTCACGACATCTCGTTCTTCAACACCTTCTTTTAAATAAGCGACGCCGATTTCTATACACTTATCAGCTAATTCAGCGGCTTTCTTAATTTTAGTTACTTCTTCATAGGATTTTATGTTTCTTAAATCTTTAATAGATTGATCTATATCACTATAAACTTGTACATTGAAAGCTTGAGATAATTCACGTTGACGTTTAACAGTCAAATGTACACTTTCAATCAGTAATGTAGTAAACGTTTGAGGATATAAATCAAAGGGGTTTTGAGTATCTAGGTAACCAATAATTTTTCCCTCATATGGAGAAGCTTTTACTTCTTCTACTTCCATTTTTGGACAAAATAGTACTGGTTCCCCATCAGCTTGAATAAGTAGGGCAAATAAACGTTCATGAGGTTCACTACGGTATCCAGTGAAGTAGTAAATATTAAGTGGCGTCGTAATCCAGGCTGCATCTGCATTTTGTTGTTGTAAGACTTTAATGATTTCATCTATTTTAGTCATTTTAATTTGCCTCCATAGTATTAATGTAATTTAATTTTATTCTAAATAGTCTTAGTTTTCAAAAATCGAATCATGATAAACATGTTTGTAGTCATTTTGATATACAGTGTTATAAGAGGGAGTAGCTAGGGTATAATGATTACAGATAAAATTTGAGGAGGGCTATATAAATGAAACTTTCATTTCATGGTCAATCAACAATCTATTTTGAAGGAAATGGTAAAAAAGTAATTGTCGATCCTTTTATTTCTGGAAATGACAAATGCGATTTAGATGAACAAACTTTAGATGTAGACTACATTATTTTAACTCATGGACATGAAGATCATTTTGGTGATGTAGTTGAACTAGCGAACAGAAACCACGCTGTAGTTATTGGTTCTGCGGAATTACAAGGTTACTTATCAACTTATCACGGTGTTGAAAATGTACATGGTATGAATATCGGTGGTAAAGCTAAATTCGATTTTGGTACTGTAAAATTTGTTCAAGCTTTCCACAGCTCTAGTTTTACACATGAAGATGGTATTCCAGTATATTTAGGTATGCCTATGGGAGTTGTTATCGAAGCTGAAGGTAAAACGATTTATCACACAGGAGATACTGGCTTATTTAGTGATATGAAATTAATTGCAGATAGACATCCTGTTGATGTATGCTTCGTACCTATTGGAGATAATTTTACAATGGGCATTGATGACGCAAGTTATGCGATAAATGAATTAATTAAACCGCAAATCAGTGTACCAATTCACTACAATACTTTCCCATTAATCGAACAGGACCCAAATCAGTTTAAGGATGCTGTTAATGTAGGTGAAGTTCAAATTCTAGAGCCAGGTCAATCAGTTGAATTTTAATTTGATATTTTGAATAATTTAATGTTTATAAAAAATTCCCGATTCTTAAACTTTTTAAGAAGAATCGGGAATTTCTATTAATTATTTAACGATTAATACAGGGATTGTAGCTCGTTTAGCTACTTTATGACTTACGCTACCGAGTACAAATTTCTTTTTATCTTCAGCTTTACGGTTACTTAAAACAACAATTTCATATTTACCACTATTAGCATGTTTCAATAACTCTTCTTTAGGATTTCCTCTAACAATGATTTGATCATAATCAATACCGTAGTCCTCTAATGCTTTTCTTGTTTTCTCTAAACGTTCGCTTCTTTCTTCAGTTAGTTCATCCAAGTGAACTCCTGCTTTGATAGAAGCTTGAGCATCTTGTTCATTAATAGCATTTAGAATAGTTACAACTGTGTCTTTACCAGCTAAAAGAGACACTTCTTTTAATGCTTTTTCATTTTTTAATTGAGTGTCTACACCAAGTAAAATATGTTTATACATAAGTACATCCCTCCTCAACTTTATTTTAATAGAGTTTTAATGGAATTTCCATTTAAATTCATTTTTCTATTCAAAATTAAATAAAAAAGTAATTATGTATATCGTTTTGAATTTCAATTTACTTTAAGTGAAGTTGTGCCATGATTTTTTTGAGGTTAAAAGTTATAATAATGCTATCACTGTTCAATAGAAATAAAGAGGTAACTTGATGACTAAACACGAGCAAATTTTAAATTACATTGAATCACTATCTGTAGGTTCTAAAATTTCTGTTAGAAAGATTGCAAAAGTTTTAGATGTTTCTGAAGGTACAGCATATAGAGCGATTAAAGATGCAGGTCAACTTGGCATTGTTGCTACAATTGATCGTGTAGGTACAGTAAGAATTGAGAAACGTAATAGGGATAATATAGACAATTTAACATTTAATGAAATTGCTAACATTGTTGAAGGTCAAATTTTAGGTGGTAAGAAGGGATTAGGGAAAACTGTATCCAAATTTGCGATAGGAGCAATGGAACTTCAAGATATTTTAAAATATATTGGAAGTCACACATTGCTTATAGTCGGAAACCGCGCAGATGTTCAAATGGAAGCCTTAAAACGAGACACTGCAATATTAATAACTGGTGGATTTCAGCCTTCTAAAGAAGTCGTTGAATATGCAAATGAGCACGAACTGCCCATTATTTCATCAAGTTATGATACATTTCTAGTCGCTAATATTATTAATAGAGCAATGTATAATCAAAAAATTCGTAAAGAAATTCTTGTCGTAGAGGATATTGTCAAACCTATTAATGAGTTATCAGTATTATTTGATTACATGAAAATTAATGACTATAAAAAGTTAGCAAATGATACAGGGCACACTAGATTTCCTATAGTGAATGAGGATTTTAAATTAGTAGGAATAGTTACAAGTAGAGAAATTATCAATATGAATGAAGAGGATGAGTTAGGGAAAATAATGACACGTAATCCTCTTAGTGTAAAGCTTACCAATACAGTGGCTAGTTGTGCGCATATGATGATATGGGAAGGCATTGAATTACTGCCTGTAACTAATAATAATAAAAAAGCTATTGGTGTAATTAATAGACAGGATGTATTGAAGTCAATGCAACTTTTAGGAAGACAGCCGCAAATTGGTGATACAATTAATGATCAAATTGCTAAGCATATTACGATTAATTCAAATGGAATTAATGTTGATGTTTCTCCTCTAGTAACAAATCATTATGGCACATTAAGTAAAGCAGTTTTTGTGGGCATTATCGAAGAAACGATTAGACATGAGATGAGAAAATACAAAAAAGGTAATGTAATGATTGAAAACTTAAATATAGTTTATATCAAAACTGTACCTATTGAATCATCCATCGATGTCCATTATGAAATGCTAGATGTTGGTAGAAATTTTGCTAAGTTAGAAGTAACAATGATTAATAATAACGAAAAGGTTGCAAACGCATTAGTAATTTGTCAAATGTTTGAAGGCTTTTGAGCAATAAATGAGTATTTTAAGGGAGTAATTTAAAATGAAGAATATTATGAATGATATGATGCAAGAAATTGAACAAAACGATACGATCATCATCCATCGTCATGTTAGACCAGACCCTGACGCTTATGGATCACAATTAGGACTTAAATATTATTTAGAGGCTAAATATCCAAATAAGCATATTTATGCAGTCGGAGAAAATGAACCATCTTTAGAATTTATAGGTACTTTTGATGAAATTTCAGATGAAGTTTATAAAGAAGCATTGGTGATCGTTTGTGACACTGCAAATTCTCCGCGTATTGACGACCAACGTTATCAGAATGGTTTAAAAGTATTGAAGATAGACCATCATCCAGCGATAGACCAATATGGCGACATTAATTATGTGAGTACAGAGGCGTCTTCGACAAGTGAAATTATCTATGATTTTATTACACATTTTAACGATGAGCGTATTATAGACGAAAAAACTGCACGTGTATTATATTTGGGCATTGTGGGAGATACAGGAAGATTCTTATTTAACAATACCACTCCGCACACAATGGAAGTGGCTAGTAAATTAATTGCCTTTCCTTTTGACCCTAATGCAGAACTAAATAAAATGTCAGAGAAAGATCCTAAACTTTTACCTTTCCAAGGTTACATTTTACAGAATTTCGAATTAGACAATGTGGGTTATTGTCAGGTTAAAATAACTCGCGATATTTTAGAGGAATATAATATTCAACCTAATGAAGCATCTCAATTTGTAAATACTATAGCTGATATTCAAGGTTTGAAAATTTGGATGTTTGGTGTAGATGAAGGAGACCAAATTAGATGTCGAATTCGTTCAAAGGGTAAAATCATTATTAATGATGTAGCAAATGATTTTGGTGGTGGTGGACATCCGAATGCGTCAGGTGTCTCTGTATATAGTTGGACTGAATTTGATAATCTAGCTAATGCATTAAAACAAAAGATTAAATAACTGGAAGGAGTATACAAACATGGTTGCGCATTTAAATATTCATACTGCATACGATTTATTGAACGCAAGTTTGAAAATTGAAGATGTGGTCAATAAAGCTAAAAATGAAGGTTATCGTGCGCTTGCTATTACAGATACCCATGTTTTATATGGCTTTCCTAAGTTTTATGATGCGTGTATAGCAAAAGATATTCATCCGATTTTTGGCATGACGATAAAATTAACTGATGGTTTATATACAGTTGAAACAGTCGTATTAGCTCAAAATAATGGAGGGTTAAAAGCGCTATATCAACTTTCTTCTGCAATTAAGATGAAAGAAAAAGAGGAAGTACCTTTAGAATGGCTAAAACGTTACGATAAAAATCTAATTATTATCTTCAAAGATATTGATAATACTCACAAACAAATTATTGAAGCATTTAATGATAAAATACATGTTTATATCAATCATACGAGTAATGATATTGTTAATAGAAAAAAAGTATGGCTTAAGTCAGCAAGATATTTGAATAGAGAAGACGCTGATACCATTTCTGCTTTACAAGCCATCAAAGATAATTCTAAATTAGATATTATTAACGATAGTAAAGATTTTGGTGAGCATTTTCCTGATCAGAAGGAATTTGAAGAGTTAGAAATCGATGAGAAAATAAAACAAAATACTGAAGACATCGTAGACTTATGTAAAGCTGAATTGGTATATCATCAATCGTTACTGCCTCAATATGTCACACCTGATGGAGAAGTTTCAAAAGATTATCTATGGTCAGTATTAATTCGTAAATTGAATGAATGGAATCTGAATAATGAACAATATTTAAATCGACTTAAGCATGAATATGAAATTATAACTAAAATGGGATTTGAAGATTATTTCCTTATAGTTAGTGACCTTATACATTACGCTAAAACACATGACGTAATGGTTGGACCTGGTCGTGGTTCTTCAGCTGGTTCATTAGTCAGTTATTTATTAGAAATAACAACTATCGATCCAATTAAATTTAACCTACTCTTTGAAAGATTTTTAAATCCAGAGAGGGTAACTATGCCTGATATAGATATTGACTTTGAAGATACAAGACGTGAAAAAGTGATTCAATATGTTCAAGAAAAATATGGTGAACTCCATGTTTCTGGTATTGTTACATTTGGTCATTTACTTGCTAGAGCAGTTGGGCGTGATGTCGGAAGAATTATGGGCTTTGATGAAACGACTTTAAATGAGATATCTAAATTAATTCCTCACAAGTTGGGGATTACTCTAGATAAAGCATATCAAGAAGAGGACTTTAAGTCTTTTGTTCACCGAAACCACCGAAATGAACTATGGTTTGAAATGAGTAAAAAATTAGAAGGCTTACCTAGACATACATCAACACATGCAGCAGGAATTATTATTAACGATCAACCTTTATATAAATACGCGCCACTTACATTGGGTGATACAGGTTTATTAACACAATGGACTATGACAGAAGCGGAACGTATTGGTTTATTAAAAATCGATTTTTTAGGTTTACGTAACTTATCTATTATTCATCAAATAGTTAATCAAGTTAAGAAAGATTTAGATGTTGATATAGATGTCGAAGCGATTCCGTTTGATGATAAAAATGTTTTTAAACTTTTATCTCAAGGTGATACTACAGGTATTTTCCAACTAGAATCAGAAGGCGTTAGAAGTGTGCTAAAAAGACTTCAACCAGAGCATTTTGAGGATATTGTTGCCGTAACATCTTTATATCGTCCAGGACCTATGGAAGAGATACCAACATATATTACTCGTAGACATGACCCTTCAAAAGTAGAATATTTGCATAATGACTTAGAATCCATTTTAAAAAGTACGTATGGTGTCATTATTTATCAAGAGCAAATAATGCAAATTGCAAGTAAATTCGCTAACTTTAGTTATGGTGAAGCGGATATCTTACGAAGAGCTATGAGTAAGAAGAACCGTGCAGTATTAGAAAATGAACGTCAACACTTTGTTAATGGCGCCAAACAAAATGGATACAATGAACAAATAAGTAAACAAATTTTTGACTTAATACTTAAATTTGCTGATTACGGTTTCCCTAGAGCGCACGCAGTGAGCTATTCTAAAATAGCCTACATTATGAGTTATTTAAAAGTGTATTATCCAAACTATTTCTATGCCAATATTCTAAGTAATGTTATAGGTAGTGAAAAGAAAACTTCTGCCATTATAGATGAAGCGAAGCATCAAAAATTAAATATTTTACCACCTAATATTAATGAAAGTCATTGGTATTATAAAGCAACTTCAAAAGGTATTTATTTATCTCTAGGAGCTATAAAAGGTGTAGGTTACCAGAGTGTAAAAACGATTGTTGATGAAAGATATAATAATGGCAAGTTTAAAGATTTTTTTGATTTTACACGAAGAATTCCTAAAAGGGTTAAAAGTAGAAAACTATTAGAAGCTTTAATTTTAGTTGGTGCGTTTGATCATTTTGGTAAAAATAGAGCTACTCTATTACAAACTATTGATCAAGTTTTAGATACAGCCTCCGATGTCGAGCAGGATGATATGCTTTTCGACATATTAACTCCGAAACAAGCTTATGAAGATAAAGAAGAGTTACCTGATAAAATGCTTAGTGATTATGAAAAAGAGTATTTAGGCTTCTACATATCTAAACATCCTGTTGAGAAAGAATTTGATAAAAAGCAATACTTAGGAATTTATAAATTAGGTAATGCTCAAAATCACCAACCTATATTAGTTCAATTTGATGCAATTAAACAAATAAGAACTAAGAATGGACAGAACATGGCCTTCGTAACCCTTAATGATGGAATGTTGTTAATGGACGGTGTGATATTTCCTGATAAATTCAAGAAATATGAAACTTCAATATCTAATGAAGAAATGTATATAGTCATCGGTAAATTTGAAAAAAGAAATCAACAATTACAACTTATTATAAATCAGATCATTGAAGTGAATGAATTTAAAAATCAAAAGATTAAAGCATCTAAAAAAGTGATTCTACGTGATACGCAATTGATTTCAGATAAGTTGCAAGAAATGATAGTAGACACACCAATTGAGAAAAATAACATTTTAGAGATTAGTTCGTTTAATGAACAAAATAATGATATAAAACACTTAGGATATATAAATAAAGATGATGAGACAATTTATCAACTTATCGAGTCTGTAAAACCTAGTGATATTAGGTTTATATAACTTTTATCAATTTTTAAACTATGGTATAGTTAACTGATGGTTAAGATAATAACCATCAGTTTTTCTTTGTAATTATTTTTTGTTTTGGTTATACACTGTTTAACTTATAATCGGAAGAAAAAATAATTTTAATAAATAAGAATAGTATCACGAAGAATTATTTAAATTAACGTATTCATTTACATATGAGATGCGTTTCTAACTATTCTTAAAATGAAGTATATTGGGTTTTTAAATATTAGAAATACTAGATTCAACATTCACGATTTTTATCTAATAAGTACAGTTATTTTTTAACTTTAAAATTATTTAAAATAGGGGTTGATTTCATGTCTTTAAGAGACGATGCATTAGAGATGCACAAAGAGAATCAAGGTAAATTAGAAATTACACCAAATATAAAAGTAACTAATAAAGAAGAGCTTAGTTTAGCTTATTCACCTGGTGTTGCTGAACCTTGTAAGGAAATTCATGAAGATTCAAGAAAAGTTTATGATTATACAATAAAGGCTAACACTGTAGCTGTGGTAACTGATGGGACTGCTGTTCTTGGTTTAGGTAATATTGGAGCAGAAGCTAGCATTCCTGTTATGGAAGGTAAAGCGGTATTGTTTAAAAGCTTTGCTGGTATCAACGGCGTACCTATTGCATTAGATACGACAGACACTGATGAAATTGTTAATACTGTGAAATTACTACAGCCTAATTATGGTGGTATTAATCTTGAAGATATTTCAGCACCGAGATGTTTTGAAATAGAGGAAACATTGAAAAAAGAAACTAATATCCCAGTATTCCATGACGATCAACATGGTACAGCAATTGTTACTATGGCTGGTTTAATCAATGCTTTAAGAATTGTTAATAAAGATTTATCAGATATTAAAGTTGTACTAAATGGAGCTGGAGCTGCTGGAATTGCTATTGTAAAACTTTTATATTCTTATGGTGTTAGAGACATGATTATGTGCGACTCTAAAGGAGCTATTTATGAAGGGCGACAACATGGTATGAATGATACTAAATCTTATGTTGCTAACTGGACAAATAAAGATAAAATCTATGGTTCTTTAGAAGAAGTTATTAAAGATGCGGATGTATTTATTGGTGTATCTGTAGCAGACTTATTAACTAAAGATATGGTTAAGAGCATGGCAGATGATCCAATTATCTTTGCTATGGCAAATCCTAACCCTGAAATCAAACCTGATAATGCTAAAGAAGCAGGTGCTAAAGTCATTGGTACAGGACGTTCAGATTTTCCTAACCAGATTAATAATGTCTTAGCTTTCCCTGGTATTTTTAGAGGTGCATTAGATGTTGAAGCAACTCACATCAATGAAGATATGAAAAAAGCGGCTGTAGAAGCAATCGCAGACTTAATTGAAGAGGATGAACTTAATCCTGATTATTGTATTCCTGGACCTTTTGATAAAAGAGTTGCGCCATCTGTTGCTAGAAGCGTAGCCAAAGCTGCTATGGAATCAGGGGTTGCAAGAATCGAAGTTAACCCTCAAGATATTTATGATAAAACAATGAAAGTGACAGATTTAAAATAATTTTGAAGTTGATTTCTATGCTGGTTAGAATATAGTTTATTCATGAGCATATTGAATCAGGAAATTTAAAAAATGGTAGTAACAGAGGTTATTTGGAGGTTTACCAATGTTTAAAGATTTTTTTAATCGAAGTAAGAAAAAGAAATATTTAACAGTTCAAGATTCTAAACAAAATGATGTGCCAGCTGGGATTATGACTAAATGCCCAAAGTGTAAAAAAATTATGTACACTAAAGAATTAGCTGAAAATCTAAATGTGTGCTTCAATTGTGATCACCACATCGCACTCACTGCACATAAGAGAATTGAAGCTATTTCAGATGAAGGGACATTTGTAGAATTCGACAAGGGCATGACCTCTGCGAATCCATTAGATTTCCCTGGCTACATTGAAAAGGTAGAGAAAGATCAACAAAAGACAGGATTAAATGAAGCTGTAGTTACTGGTACTTCTGAACTTGATGGTATTAAATATGGAGTGGCCGTAATGGATGCCCGTTTTAGAATGGGAAGCATGGGATCAGTAGTAGGTGAAAAAATCTGCAGAATTATAGATTACTGTACTGAACACCGTCTACCATTTATTCTCTTTTCAGCAAGTGGTGGTGCCAGAATGCAAGAAGGCATTATTTCACTTATGCAAATGGGAAAAACAAGTGTATCACTTAAACGTCATTCTGATGCAGGCTTATTATATATCTCATATATAACTAACCCGACAACTGGAGGGGTTTCTGCAAGTTTTGCTTCAGTAGGAGATATTAATTTAAGTGAACCTAAAGCGCTTATAGGTTTTGCTGGTAGACGTGTCATTGAACAAACTATTAATGAAAAGTTACCTGATGACTTCCAAACGGCTGAATTTTTATTAGAGCATGGTCAATTAGATAAAGTTATTCATCGTAAAGATATGAAAGAAACGCTTTCTAATATCTTAAATATCCATCAAGAGGTGAGTAAATAATGTTAGATTTTGAAAAGCCACTTTTTGAAATAAGAAATAAAATTGAATCGTTAAAAGAATCTCAAGAGAAAAATGAAGTTGATCTACAAGAAGAAATAGATATGCTTGAAGCGTCGCTTGAGAGAGAAACTAAAAAAGTTTATACCAATTTGAAGCCTTGGGATCGTGTACAGATTGCTCGCTTACAAGAACGTCCAACTACTTTGGATTATATACCTTATATTTTCGACTCATTTATTGAGCTTCATGGAGATAGAAATTATAGAGATGACCCTGCCATGATTGGTGGAATTGGTTATCTAAACGGACAAGCTGTCACTGTAGTCGGCCAGCAACGTGGTAAAGATACAAAAGATAACATTTATCGTAATTTTGGAATGGCTCATCCAGAGGGATATCGTAAAGCTCTTCGTTTAATGAAACAAGCTGAAAAGTTTAACCGTCCGATCTTTACTTTTATTGATACAAAAGGTGCTTATCCAGGTAAAGCAGCTGAAGAACGTGGTCAGAGTGAATCAATAGCTAAAAATCTAATTGAAATGGCATCACTGACAGTCCCTGTTATCGCAATCGTTATTGGTGAAGGCGGTAGTGGTGGTGCGCTTGGTATAGGTATATCTAATAAAGTACTTATGCTTGAGAATAGTACTTATTCAGTTATTTCACCTGAAGGCGCTGCTGCTTTACTTTGGAAAGATAGTAATTTAGCTAAAATTGCTGCTGAAACTATGAAAATTACAGCTAATGATCTTAAAGGTTTAAATATTGTTGATGAAGTGATTAATGAACCTTTAGGTGGTGCTCATAAAGATATAGAATCACAAGCTTCAACAATTAAAGAAGTTTTTGTGAAACATCTAAATGAATTGAACCAAAAATCTGGTAAAGATTTAGCTAATGATCGTTTCGAGAAATTTAGACACATAGGATCAGTTGTAGAATAAATTATTAAGAGTTAATTGTCTTGATTTAAAGGCTATTAGCTCTTTTTTATGATTTTAGAAAAAATTCATTATTTAAAACGTTTACATCCGTTGAAAGGCTTTCTTTTGATGGAACAGTAAAATAAATTGTGGTAATTTAGAGTTAAAGATAAATCTAGTTAAAGAAAGGTATGTCGTCATGAAAAAAATTGCAGTTTTAACTAGCGGTGGAGATTCACCAGGTATGAATGCTGCAGTTCGAGCAGTCGTTCGTACAGCAATTTACAATAATATTGAAGTTTATGGGATTTATCATGGTTACCAAGGTTTACTTGACGATGATATTCACAAGCTTGAATTAGGCTCTGTAGGGGATACAATTCAACGTGGAGGTACGTTCCTATTTTCAGCTAGGTGCCCTCAATTTAAAGAAGAAGATGTGCGTAAGAAAGGTATTGAAAACCTTCGTAAACGTGGTATTGAAGGCTTAGTTGTCATTGGGGGCGACGGTAGTTATCGCGGTGCTCAACGTATTAGTGAAGAATGTAAGGAAATTCAAACTATTGGAATACCTGGTACTATTGATAATGATATTAATGGTACAGATTTCACTATAGGTTTTGACACTGCTTTGAATACAATTATTGAATCGGTCGATAAAATTAGAGATACTGCATCAAGTCATGCTCGTACTTTTATAGTAGAAGTTATGGGTCGAGACTGTGGTGATTTAGCGTTATGGGCAGGATTGTCTGTTGGCGCAGAGACGATTGTAGTACCCGAAGTTCATACAGACATTAAAGATGTTGCAGAAAAGATTGAACAGGGTATAAAAAGAGGTAAGAAACATTCTATCGTTATGGTCGCTGAAGGATGTATGAGTGGCCAAGAATGTGCTGATGAATTAATGAAATACATCAATATTGATACTCGAGTATCAGTTTTAGGTCATATTCAGCGTGGAGGAAGCCCTTCTGGAGCTGACCGTGTGTTGGCTTCAAGGTTAGGTGGACACGCTGTAGAATTACTTAAACAAGGTGAAACTGCTAAAGGTGTGGGTATTAAAAATAATCAATTAACTGCTACACCATTTGATGATATCTTTGGAGAAAGTAATCATAAATTTGATAAAGATATGTATCAATTAGCTAAAGAATTATCAATATAAATTATGGGAGGATTATATAATGAGAAAGACTAAAATTGTATGTACTATAGGACCAGCTTCTGAATCGGAAGAAATGCTTGAAAAATTAATTAACGCGGGTATGAACGTTGCGCGTTTAAACTTCTCTCATGGTAGTCATGAAGAACATAAAGCAAGAATTGATACAATACGTAAAGTTGCTAAACGCTTAGATAAAACTGTTGCACTATTATTAGATACTAAAGGGCCAGAAATTCGTACGCATAATATGAAAGATGGCGTTATTGAATTAGAAAAAGGTAAAGAAGTTATTGTAAGTATGAATGAAGTTGAAGGTACTCCTGAGAAATTCTCAGTTACTTATGAAGACTTAATTAACGATGTAAATGAAGGTTCTTATATCTTATTAGATGACGGTTTAGTTGAACTACAAGTTAAAGAAATTAATAAAGATAAAGGCGAAGTTAAATGTGATATCTTAAATACAGGAGAATTAAAAAATAAAAAAGGTGTTAACTTACCAGGAGTAAAAGTTAATTTACCAGGTATCACTGATAAAGATGCTGATGATATCCGCTTTGGTATCAAAGAAAATGTTGATTTTATCGCAGCAAGTTTCGTAAGACGTCCTAGTGATGTTTTAGATATTCGCCAAATTCTTGAAGAAGAAAAAGCTCATATCACAATTTTCCCTAAAATTGAAAACCAAGAAGGTATCGATAATATTGACGAAATATTAGAAGTTTCTGATGGTTTAATGGTTGCTCGTGGTGACATGGGTGTTGAAATACCACCAGAAAAAGTACCTATGGTTCAAAAAGATTTAATTAGAAAATGTAATAAATTAGGTAAACCAGTTATTACTGCAACTCAAATGTTAGATTCAATGCAACGTAATCCTCGTGCAACTCGTGCGGAAGCAAGTGACGTTGCTAATGCCATTTATGATGGTACTGATGCAGTTATGTTATCAGGTGAAACTGCAGCGGGATTATACCCAGAAGAAGCAGTTAAAACGATGAGAAATATCGCAGTTTCAGCTGAAGCAGCGCAAGATTATAAAAAATTATTATCTGACCGTACTAAGTTAGTTGAAACATCTCTTGTTAATGCCATTGGTGTTTCTGTAGCACATACAGCGCTTAATTTAAATGTTAAAGCAATTGTTGCTGCAACAGAGAGTGGATCAACTGCACGTACGATTTCAAAATATCGTCCACACTCTGATATTATCGCTGTTACTCCTAGTGAAGAAACTGCACGTCAATGTGCGATTGTTTGGGGCGTTAATCCTGTAGTTAAAGAAGGACGTAAAAACACTGATGCATTACTTAATAACGCAGTAGCAACTGCAGTTGAGACTGGTAGAGTTTCTAATGGAGACTTAATCATTATTACTGCAGGTGTACCTACTGGTGAAAAAGGTACAACAAACATGATGAAAATTCACTTAGTAGGTGATGAAATTGCTCGTGGCCAAGGTGTAGGTCGTGGATCAGTAGTAGGCCATGCTATTGTTGCTGATAGTGCAAGTGACTTAGAAGGTAAAGATTTATCTGATAAAGTCATTGTTACTAACTCTGTTGATGAAACGTTAGTACCTTATGTCGAAAATGCTATTGGTTTAATTACTGAAGAGAACGGTATCACTTCACCAAGTGCAATCGTTGGTTTAGAAAAAGGTATTCCAACAGTAGTTGGTGTTGAAAAAGCTACTAAAGAAATTAAGAACGATATGTTAGTTACTGTTGATGCAGCTCAAGGAAAAATCTTTGAAGGCTACGCTAACGTACTATAATTTAATTTAAATATAATTTTACATGACTGAGGCATTATTTATAATGTCTCAGTTTTTGTGTTTTAAAACTTGCATGGTGATAAAAAAATACCAGCGTTAGACATTTCAATTCTAACGCTGGTATTAATTATTATTATTACGCGTGTTTGCTTACCTTTTTGTATCGTAAGTACATGAGACCTAAAATAATAAACCAAATAGGTGTTAAATAGATAGCTCTTCTAGTATCGACATTTACAAATAATAAGCCGAAGACAAAAATGAAGAATATTAATATTGCATATCCCATATATAGACCACCAGGTAATTTATAAGTTGCCTTTTTATGTAACTCTGGATTATTTCTACTGTAATTGATATAAGCAATAATAATCAATGCCCATACAACTAAAAATAGTACAGTTGAAATAGTTGTAACATAAGTAAATACCTTAGTAGCGTCAGGGAAAATATAATTTAACAACGCTGCAATTAGCAATAATGCTGACGAAGCTATAATAGCTGTGTGTGGTACACCGTTTTTGTTCGTTTTAGAGAAGGCTGGTGGAGCTTGTTCTTGATTAGATAGTCCGTACAGCATTCTACTATTTGAAAATATACCACTATTACATGATGATGCAGCAGCAGTTAAAACCACAAAGTTAATTATTCCAGCTGCAAATGGTACTCCAATTAAAGCGAATAATTTAACGAAAGGGCTGTTATCTGGATCAACTTTGTACCAAGGAATGATTGACATAATTACTGCTAATGCCCCAACATAGAAAATTAATATTCTAATAGGTACACTATTGATTGCCTTTGGTATAGTTTGTTCAGGATCTTTCGTCTCTCCAGCAGTAACACCAATCATTTCGATTCCTACGAATGAAAATAGTGCCATCTGGAATGACATGAAGAACCCTGAAGCCCCTTTAGGGAATATTCCATGGTTGTATAAATTAGTTAAACTTGTATGTCCGAATTGTGTTTTGAAAGCAAAAAGAATCATGACAATACCTACAACGATTAAAGCAATAATTGTGGCAATTTTAATGATTGCAAACCAAAATTCTAATTCACCAAATAATTTGGCGCTTAGTAGGTTAAATGACATTAAGATTAATACACAAAATAAAGCACTAATCCAATTAGGTATTTCAGGGAACCAAAAACTAACATATTTAGCTACCGCTGTAACTTCAGCCATACCAGTAATAATCCAACATAACCAATATGTCCACCCTGTAATAAATCCAGCAAATGGTCCTATGTATTTATTAGTAACATCCGCAAATGATTTAAAATTAGTGTTTTGAATTATAATTTCTCCCAATCCACGCATAAACATGAATAACATAAATCCTATAATGATATAGGTAAGCAATATTGAGGGACCCGTCATTGCAATTGTTTGACCGGCACCAAGGAATAACCCCGTTCCTATAGCGCCTCCAATGGCGATTAATTGAACATGACGATTGCTCAATTCTCTTTGTAAATTTTCAGCCATAAGACATCTCCCTTACTATAAGATATTTATATTATGCACTTATAAGGCTATTTATACAATTCTTTTCGCAAAAAAGTGTGAAAATTCACTAAAATGTATATTTATATTTTGTAATCATTCTTGATAACTAAACGAAAACATCACAATATTTTTGAAATTTGATGAGTTATATACTATGTAAAGTTTAATTTCACGCTCTTTTAAAGATGTTAACATACATTAAGGTCAAGCTAATATACCATTTTTACATGTTTAAAGTTATTTATAATGTTTCACAAATTGTTTGAATTTAGCTATAATACTAGGTGAAAGCCATTTCATAAAGAAATAGTAAAGGGGAAATTTATCATGGCAGAATTACAAAGAGGTTTAGAAGGGGTTATTGCAGCTGAAACTAAGATCAGCTCAATAATTGACAGTCAATTGACATATGCGGGCTATGATATTGATGATCTCGCAGAAAATGCCCAATTCGAAGAAATTATTTTCTTACTTTGGAATTATAGACTTCCAAATAAAGAAGAATTAAAAGAATTGAAAGAAAAATTATTTGAGTTTATGACTCTAAACGAAAGAGTTTATAAACACTTTGAAGAGTATGTAACTGATGATGTTCATCCTATGACAGCGTTACGTACATCTGTATCTTATATTGCTCATTTCGATCCAGATGCTGAAGATGAATCTGAAGATAAAAAGTATGAAAGAGCAATTCGTATTCAAGCAAAAATTGCTTCATTAGTTACGGCTTTCGCAAGAGTAAGAGAAGGGAAAGAACCTGTTAAACCTAATTCAGAATTAAGTTATGCAGCGAACTTCTTATACATGTTAAGAGGCGAACTTCCAACTGACATTGAGGTTGAAGCATTCAATAAAGCTTTAATTTTACATGCCGATCATGAATTAAACGCATCTGCATTCACTGCTCGTTGTGCTGTTTCATCACTCTCTGATATGTATTCAGGTATAGTTGCTGCTGTAGGTTCATTAAAAGGGCCTCTACACGGTGGTGCAAATGAACGTGTAATGGCAATGTTAAAAGAAGTAGGTAGTACTGATAATGTTGATAGTTACCTTGATGAGAGATTCGCTAATAAAGATAAAGTAATGGGCTTTGGTCACCGTGTATATAAAGATGGTGATCCACGTGCTAAATATTTACGTGAAATGAGCCGTAAAATTACTGAAGAAACTGGTCAAAGCGAATTATTTGATATTTCATTAGCTATTGAAAAGCGTATGAAAGATGAAAAAGGCTTAATTCCAAATGTTGATTTCTTCAGTGCAACTGTTTATCACAGTATGAACATTCCTCATGATTTATTTACACCAATCTTTGCAGTAAGTCGTACTTCTGGTTGGATTGCTCATATATTAGAACAATATCGAGACAACAGAATTATGAGACCAAGAGCTCAATATATTGGTGAGAAAGATAGTAAATATGTTCCTATTGAAGAAAGATAATAAAATAACATATAGTATTTAGTGAAAGTTTAAATATACTTGGAGGTTAGATTTATGTCAGCAGAAAAAATTACTCAAACTAATGAAGGTTTAAATGTACCAAACGAACCAATTATTCCATTTATTATTGGTGATGGAATTGGACCAGATATTTGGAAAGCTGCAAGTCGCGTTATTGATGCAGCAGTAGAAAAAGCTTACAACGGCGAAAAACGTATTGAATGGAAAGAAGTTTTAGCTGGACAAAAAGCTTATGATGAAACAGGAGAATGGTTACCTCAAGAAACTTTAGACACGATTAAAGAATATTTAATCGCTGTTAAAGGACCTTTAACTACGCCAATTGGTGGCGGGATCCGTTCACTAAATGTTGCTTTAAGACAAGAATTAGATTTATTTACTTGCTTACGTCCTGTTCGTTGGTTCCAAGGTGTACCATCTCCAGTTAAACGTCCTGAAGATGTAGATATGGTTATTTTCCGTGAAAACACTGAAGATATCTACGCAGGTATTGAATTTAAAGAAGGAACTTCAGAAGTTAAAAAAGTAATTGATTTCTTACAAAATGAGATGGGAGCTACTAACATCCGCTTCCCAGAAACTTCAGGTATTGGTATTAAACCTGTATCTAAAGAAGGTACAGAACGTCTTGTTAGAGCAGCTATTCAATATGCTTTAGATAACAATCGTAAATCTGTGACTTTAGTGCATAAAGGTAACATTATGAAATTCACTGAAGGTTCATTCAAACAATGGGGTTATGACTTAGCTCATAATGAATTTGGTGATAAAGTATTTACTTGGCAACAATATGATGAAATTGTTGAAAAAGAAGGTAAAGATGCAGCAAATGAAGCTCAAGATAAAGCTGAAAAAGAAGGCAAAATTATTATCAAAGATTCAATTGCTGATATCTTCTTACAACAAATCTTAACTCGTCCAGCTGAACATGATGTAGTAGCAACTATGAACTTAAATGGTGACTACATTTCAGATGCTTTAGCTGCACAAGTTGGCGGTATTGGTATCGCTCCAGGTGCTAATATTAACTACGAAACAGGCCACGCTATCTTTGAAGCAACTCATGGTACAGCTCCAAAATACGCTGGATTAAATAAAGTTAATCCATCATCAGAAATTTTAAGTTCAGTTCTAATGTTAGAACACTTAGGTTGGCAAGAAGCTGCTGATAAAATCACTGATTCAATTGAAGCAACTATCGCTTCTAAAATTGTAACTTACGATTTTGCTCGTTTAATGGATGGCGCTGAAGAAGTTTCAACTTCAGAGTTCGCTGACGAGTTAATTAAAAACTTAAAGTAAACTAAATTAGAGTTAAAAATAAATAAGATTCTAATCTTTGTTGGGTTGGCGAAAGCCAACCCTTTTTTTAAAGATTATGTAAAAATGTAAGTTATCATTATCTTTTTACTTCAAAAGATGATAGGTTAATTAATGTTAAGACAATATTAAACAAATATTTTCTTAATATATGTGCAAATATATTTGTTTTGTTAAGTTTATGTAAAATTGATGTGTAGCTATGTTATTTTTATTTGAACTTCAGTTATAATGAAATTGTAATAACAAAATAGGGAGGCACACCATGTCACAAAAAGTATTAGTGGTTGATGATGAACAATCAATCGTGACCTTACTAAAGTATAATTTAGAAACAGCAGGATACATAGTTGAAGTCGCGTATGACGGCGAGGAAGCATTAAAAAAGGTTGAAGAAGAGCAACCTGAACTTATTGTATTGGACGTCATGTTACCTAAGAAGGATGGTATTGAGGTGTGTAAATCAATTCGATCTGACAAAAATTTAGTACCTATTTTAATGTTAACCGCAAAAGATGATGAGTTCGATCGTGTTTTAGGACTTGAACTAGGTGCTGACGATTACATGACAAAGCCATTTTCACCTAGAGAAGTGGTTGCAAGAGTTAAGGCTATTTTAAGACGTTCTAAGTTTGTTAATGAAATTGAGAAAGAGGACACAGATGAGGAAGACATCATCATCGACTCAATTCGTATACGTCCTGAATTCTTTGAAGTATATAAAGATGAAGAATTATTAGAGTTAACTCCTAAAGAATTCGAATTATTATTATACTTAATTGAAAGACAAGGCCGTGTCATTACACGAGAGCATATGCTCAATTCAGTTTGGAATTATGAATTTGCTGGCGACTCTCGAATCGTCGATGTACATATTAGTCATTTAAGAGATAAATTGGAAGAGAATCCAAAACAACCTAAATTAATTAAAACAGTGCGAGGATTAGGTTATAAATTGGAGAGACCTAAAGCTTAATGCTAAAGTTTCATCATCGTCTATTATTATTAATTAGTACTATAACAATAATTAGTTTTATTGGTTTAGGTGCAATTATTCACAACACAATTTATCAAACTTTAACTAGCAATCAAATCAATGAATTAAGAAATGAAGCACATAATTACGTCAATTTACTAAATCATAAAAAAGGTGAAGAGATTGATAACCTTGCTGATAATCAACAAAATATCGTTGTTATAAAAAACGAAGCTGATGGACACATCATTTTTTCATCAGGTGATAGTAAAAAGATAGATAGTAGAATTGATAATGCAGCCAATCCTTCTAACTTAATTACTAAAAAAACTAATATCGGTACACGCTATACTTTTAAAGATAATATAGGTAACAAAACCGTATACATAAGTGGAATTAATGATGAAATCATAGATTTACAAAGAGAAATGTGGAAATACCTTTCTATAATAGGCGTCATAGTGTTATTCACAGTTTACTTAGCTAGTAGAAGTATCAATCGAACATATATAAGACCTATTAATGAAGTGACGTATGCAACATCATTATTGGCAGATGGTTATTATCATGTTCGTGTTCCTGAAAGTAATGTTAAGGAAACACGAGCACTTTTTGTAACAACGAATGAGCTAGCCAGAAGATTGCAGAAATTGAACAATAGTCAAAAAATACAATCAAATCGTTTGAAAACAACACTTGAGAATATTCCAAGTTCTGTTTTAATGATTGATAAACATGGCGAAATAGTTGTTGCGAACCATGCTTACTATGAAGTATTTAGTCCGGATCAACAGGTTGAAAATAAGAATTATATTGGTTTTATAGATGATAGTATTGAGAAGCTAATAATAGAAAGCTTTAGAACTGAGAAGGTAATCTATGATCAAATTGAAGTAGACATAAATAATGTACATACTAAATACTTTGATGTATCATGTGTCCCAATTTTGTCCAAATCTAAGAAGAAATTACAAGGTATGGTTGTCGTACTTCATGATATTACTAACCTTCAAAAATTAGAAAATCTTAGAAGAGAGTTTGTGGCTAATGTGTCACATGAATTGAAAACACCAATTACTTCTATTAAAGGTTTTGCGGAGACGCTTATAGAAGGTGCTAAAAATGATGAGCAATCTCTTGATATGTTCTTGAACATCATTTTGAAAGAATCTAATAGAATAGAATCGTTAGTTATGGATTTATTGGATTTATCGCATATCGAACAACAAACCGAGATTGAAACGAATTATATGAATTTATCTGAATTAGCTTATAATACGATTGATAACTTGCAGACTCAAGCTATAAATAAAAATATTGAAATTCAACCTGAAATTGAAAAAGATGTCATTATAGAAGCTCATGAAAATAAAATTGCTCAAGTTATTACTAACTTACTTTCAAATGCGATTAATTATTCTCTTGAGGACAATAAGGTAATTGTACGAGTATTTAGAGAGGGTAAAAAGGTTAATTTAGAAATTCAAGATTTCGGAATTGGTATTAGCGCCAAGGATCAAAAACATATCTTTGAACGTTTCTACAGAGTAGATAAAGCGAGAAGTAGAGATTCTGGCGGTACAGGTTTAGGTTTATCAATAACTAAACATATTGTCGAAGCCCATAACGGACGAATCAACATAAATAGTAGACTTGGAGAAGGTTCGACCTTCAAAGTTACTTTTATAGATGAATAATTTGAGAAACTGCGATGTCATTTTTGACATTGCAGTTTCTTCTTTTGAAAAGCTTTTTGTTGTATACATTTAACTTTATGTTAGAAGTCTTAAATTCGTTAAGCGTAAAAAAGAGGAACACATTAGCTAAAGACTAATGCGTAAGTGGTACTAAGTATTTCAATGTTCAATTGTGCTAGTAAAGGATTACATTTGCTGATGCAAATGCACTAAGGACCGCTAAACTCTATATTCGTTAAGCGTTCCTATGTATGCTAAAATGTATGTAAATCAGTTCTGGAGGTTACGTATTTTGGATAAATTAGTGTTAATAGATGGTAACAGTTTAAGCTTTAGAGCGTTTTATGCTTTACCATTACTTTCTAATAAAGCTGGTATTCATACAAATGCTATATATGGCTTTGCGATGTTGCTTGAGAAAATTATTAAAGAAGAACAACCCAATCACTTTTTAGTTGCATTTGATGCTGGTAAAACTACTTTCAGACATTCTAAGTACAGTGAATATAAAGGTGGACGTCAAAAAACACCACCAGAATTAAGTGAACAATTTCCTTATATTCGTCAATTATTAGATGCTTATCACATTAAACACTATGAATTAGAAAATTATGAAGCGGATGACATTATTGGCACGCTAAGTAGAGAGGCTGATAAGGCTGGTTTCGAAACGATTATTATTACAGGGGATCGAGATTTAACACAATTAGCTACTGATAATGTCACAATTTATTACACAAAAAAAGGTGTGACAGATGTAGATCACTACACGCCAAGTTTTATAGCTGAAAAATATGATGGGCTACAACCGAAACAAATCATTGATATGAAAGGTCTCATGGGAGATACTTCAGATAATATTCCAGGGGTTGCTGGCGTTGGTGAAAAGACTGCAATCAAACTTCTTAAACAATTTACTTCTGTAGAAGGTGTTTATGAACATATTGATGATGTCACAGCTAAAAAATTAAAAGAAAAACTCGTGAATAGTAAAGATGATGCCTTGATGAGTAAAGACTTAGCTACAATTAATGTTGAAAGTCCCATTGATGTTAATCTAAATGATACAAAATTAGAAAATCAAGATGATAATACTAACAAAATAGAATTGTTTAAAAAGCTTGAATTTAAACAATTATTGGCAGATATTGATGAAGAAGCTAATAACGATGTAGTTAACGAAAAGACCTTTGAAATTGAATCGGATTTTCAACATATCAACTTTGATAGTTTAGAGCATGCAATTATTCATTTTGAATTAGAGGGCACAAATTATCTTAAAGATAATATCCTAAAATTCGGTTTTTATGCTGATGATTCACATGTGGTCATTAATGCTGAAGATATTAAGCAATATCAAGATTTAGTCCAATGGTTAGAAGATAAAAATACGACTAAAACTGTATACGATGCCAAAAAAACTTATGTGGCTGCGCATCGTTTAAATATCGATATTCAAAATGTGCAGTTTGATGTAATGTTGTCTAGTTATATTATTGATCCTTCTCGTTCAATAGATGATGTAAAATCAGTAGTTTCACTTTATGGACAGAATTATGTTAAAGATAATGTGTCAGTTTACGGTAAGGGGAAAAAACATCAAGTTCCTGAAGAAGAAGTATTAAATAAACATGTAGCTTCAATCACAGAGGCAATTGCTAACTCTAAACCTGAAATGGAGGCTCAATTAGAAGAGTATAATCAAGTTGAGTTACTCAAAGATTTAGAATTACCACTTGCTAAAATTTTAAGTGAAATGGAAGAAATTGGTATTTATACTGATGTTGAAGACTTAAAACAAATGGAGAACGAAATCCAAGAAAAATTAGATGTTTTAATTAAAAACATTCATGAAGCTGCAGGAGAAGAATTTAATATTAATTCTCCTAAACAATTAGGAGTAGTTTTATTTGAAACGCTAAAACTACCTGTTATCAAGAAAACTAAGACAGGCTATTCAACAGCAGTAGACGTATTAGAACAATTGCAGGGAGAGCATCCAATTATTGAACATATATTGGAGTATAGACAATTGTCAAAATTACAATCAACTTATGTTGAAGGATTACAAAAAGTGATTAGTAAAGATCAGAGAATTCACACACGTTTTAATCAAACGTTAGCACAAACAGGTAGACTTTCAAGTGTAGATCCAAACTTACAGAATATACCTATTCGTTTAGAAGAAGGAAGAAAAATTAGAAAAGCCTTTAAACCTACAGATAAGGATAGCGTAATCTTATCGGCTGACTATTCACAAATAGAGTTACGTGTGCTTGCACATATTACTCAAGATGAAAGTTTGAAAGAGGCATTTATTAATGGTAACGATATTCATACTGCGACAGCTATGAAAGTATTTAACGTAGAAGCTAATGAAGTAGATAGTTTAATGCGTAGACAAGCCAAAGCAGTAAACTTTGGTATTGTGTATGGAATTAGTGATTATGGCTTAAGTCAAAGTTTAGGAATTACACGTAAAAAAGCGAAAGCTTTTATAGATGATTACTTAGCTAGTTTTCCTGGTGTAAAACAATACATGTCTGACATTGTTAAAGATGCAAAAGCAGATGGATATGTTGAAACACTTCTACATCGACGTCGTTATATTCCAGATATTACAAGTCGTAATTTCAACTTAAGAAGTTTTGCAGAAAGAACAGCAATGAATACCCCGATACAAGGTAGCGCAGCAGATATTATTAAATTAGCTATGGTTAAGTTTTATGAAAAAGTTAAAGATACTAATTATCACGCGACATTATTATTGCAAGTTCACGATGAATTGATTTTCGAGTTGCCTAAATCTGAAGTCGAAGATTTTAGTAAGTTTGTTGAAGAAATTATGGAACAAGCTTTAGATTTAGATGTACCTCTAAAAGTAGATTCAAGTTATGGACCAACATGGTATGACGCTAAATAAGGAAAGGATTAAAATATGCCAGAATTACCAGAAGTTGAACATGTTAAAAGAGGTATAGAACCTTTTGTAATAAATGAAAAAATTGATAAAGTTATTTTTTCAGAGAAGGTAATCGAAGGTAAAAATAATCAAAGAGAAACAATTATAAAAGGTATAGAGTTAGATAGTTTTAAAAAATTAACTGAAGGTTATGTTATATCTGAAGTTCTTAGGCGTAGTAAGTACATCGTTTTTCATATTGAAAAAGACAATGATCATAGAATTTTGATAAGTCATTTAGGTATGGCAGGAGGATTTTTTGTAGTAGATGATTTAGAAGAAATTGGAACGCCAAATTACCGTAAACATTGGCAAGTGATTTTCGAACTTAACAATGGTAAAAAATTAGTTTACTCAGATATTAGACGTTTTGGAGAAATTAGAAATATTGCCAATTATGAAAGTTATCCTCCTTTTCTAGAAATAGCTCCAGAACCATTTGATAAAGAAGCAATGATACATTATCTGAGTTGTTTTGATATTAATAAATACGCTAATAAACCTATTAAACAAATGATTTTAGATCATAAAGTGATTGCCGGTGCTGGTAATATTTATGCTTGTGAAGCACTTTATAGAACTGGTATTCGACCTGATAAAATTGCTAACTCATTGAGTCATCAACAAAAAGAGATGTTATTTTATTATGTTCGAGAAGTTCTTGAAGAGGGTATTAAATACGGTGGAACAAGTATTTCTGATTATCGCCATGCTGACGGTAAAACCGGAGAAATGCAATTGCATTTAAATGTTTATAAACAGAAATATTGTAAAACATGTGGGCATGAAATAGAAACAAAAGTGATTGCCACTAGAAATAGTCATTTTTGCCCAAATTGTCAGAAATAAAGGAAGCGTGAAAATATGCCAAAGATTATTGGACTAACAGGTGGAATCGCAACTGGTAAATCAACAGTCTCAGAATTATTAACTGCTTATGGATTTAAGGTTGTTGATGCGGATGTTGCATCTCGAAAAGCTGTTAAGAAGGGTTCAAAAGGATTAGATCAAATAAGAGAGAAATTTGGTCAAGAAGCTATTGACGACAATGGTGAGATGAATCGTAAATATGTTGGAGAACTTGTCTTTAATAATCCAGAACAACGAATAGAACTTAATAAGATAGTTCATCCTATTGTTAGAGAAATAATGGAAGAAGAGAAGAATCACTACCTAAATGAGGGATACAATGTCATTATGGATATTCCTTTGTTATTTGAAAATGATTTACAAGATACTGTGGATGAAGTTTGGGTAGTTTACACTTCTGAAAGTATTCAAATTGAACGTTTAATGGAAAGAAATGATTTATCACAAGAAGATGCTAAGGCACGTGTGTATAGTCAAATATCTATTGATAAGAAAAGTAGAATGGCGGATCATGTCATAGACAATCTAGGTGATAAACTTGAATTAAAACAAAATTTACAACAACTTCTTGAAGAAGAAGGTTATATCGATTAATAAAGTTAACGTACACAAAGCATTGTTTTGTGTACGTTTTTTATTTTTGTATGTTAAATAATAAGTATAACTTATTTAAAATGATAGATAAAAGTTCGAACATGAGTATAGGGAAACGCTTTCAAAAGACAGATAATATGTTATACTAATTTCATAAAGTATAACATATAAATAAATGTTCAAGGGGTGCTTTTTAATGTCAACGAATATCGCGATTAATGGAATGGGTAGAATTGGAAGAATGGTGCTACGTATAGCTTTAAAAAACGAAAACTTAAATGTTGTAGCGATTAATGCAAGTTATCCTTCTGAAACTATTGCACATTTAATTAATTATGATACAACTCATGGTACATATGATAAAAAAGTTGAAGCAACAGAAAATGGTATTAAAGTAGATAATCATGAAATTAAACTTGTTTCTGATAGAAATCCAGAAAACTTACCATGGAATGAATTAGATATCGACATTGTTATTGAAGCTACTGGTAAATTTAATCATGGAGATAAAGCCATTGCTCATATTAATGCAGGTGCAAAGAAAGTATTACTCACAGGCCCTTCAAAAGGTGGAGAGGTACAAATGATTGTTAAAGGTGTTAATGATGACAAACTTGATATTAATCAATATGACATCTTTAGTAATGCTTCATGTACTACCAATTGTATCGGTCCAGTTGCAAAGGTCTTGAATGATAAGTTTGGCATTGTAAATGGTTTAATGACAACTGTTCATGCCATTACTAACGATCAAAAAAATATTGATAATCCTCATAAGGATTTACGTAGAGCACGTTCTTGCAATGAAAGTATTATTCCAACTTCAACTGGTGCCGCTAAAGCGCTTAAAGAAGTGTTACCAGAAGTTGAAGGGAAACTTCATGGAATGGCTTTACGTGTTCCAACTAAGAATGTCTCACTTGTTGATTTAGTCGTTGATTTAGAAAAAAATGTCACTGCTGAAGAAGTAAATGAAGCATTTAGACAATCGGACTTAGATGGCATTTTAGATGTTGAAGATGCACCTTTAGTATCAGTAGACTTTAATACGAATCCTAATTCTGCAGTTTTAGATTCTCAATCTACTATGGTTATGGGTGAGAATAAAGTAAAAGTAATTGCTTGGTATGATAATGAATGGGGTTACTCTAATCGTGTTGTAGAAGTAGCTGAACAAATTGGAGAACTGATTGAGAAAGTGGCCACTGTTAAAGCAGTATAATTAAAAAACAGTATAAGACATGTAATTATAAGCTGTCGACAAAGTATGAACAATCATAAAGTTAGTATTCATCTAACTCATATTGGTTGATCTTTATCCTTTGTTGACAGCTTTCTTTTTGGAAATTTGTAGTAAGACTTATATCTTTATAATAAAAACATTAGAAAGCGTAATTAACTTAATTTAAATTTCTGTTTTAAACATTTATCCAAAGATTCAATTTTATAGTAAAATATCATTTAAAAATCTATATTTATAGCATTAAAATCTAAATTCTAGCGTAAATAACCTTTCTTTTTTACAATACAATTATGTAGTATAATGTACGTTAATCAAACTTAAGAGGGTGACATAAATGAAATGCCCAAAATGTAATTCAACACATTCTAGAGTAGTTGATTCTAGACACGCAGATGATGCAAATGCAATAAGACGAAGAAGAGAATGTGAAAATTGTGGAACTCGGTTTACTACTTTTGAACACATTGAAGTAAGTCCGCTTATCGTTGTTAAAAAAGATGGTACTCGAGAACAATTTTTAAGAGAAAAAATATTAAATGGGTTAGTGAGATCTTGTGAAAAGAGACCAGTAAGATACCAACAATTGGAAGATATTACCAATAAAGTCGAATGGCAATTACGTGACGAAGGTCAAACTGAAATATCCTCAAGAGATATAGGAGAGCATGTTATGAAATTATTAATGCATGTTGATCAAGTCTCATATGTTAGATTTGCATCTGTCTACAAAGAGTTTAAGGACGTTGACCAATTACTTGCTTCAATGCAAGGAATCTTGAGTGATAATAAACGGAGTGATTATTAAATGGGATTACAGTCGTATGAGTATGGGTTAAGACCTCAAGATAGCTTCGAAGTCATCAAAGAATTTCAATTAACGACAGAACATTTAGAAATATTGAACCGTCTCTTTACGCCGTTAATCGGTCCGCAATCTATAGGGCTTTATCACTTTATCAATCAATTTGTAGACGACCATCATCATTATCCGCTCACTCATTACATATTTATGAATGAGTTAAAAATCAATCTTTTAGACTTTAGAAAGCAGATGGATTATTTAGAAGCTATCGGGTTAATTAAAACCTTTGTTAAGCATGAAGAGCAGCAAACACGATTTGTATATCAATTAATACAACCTCCTACAGCTTATCAATTTTTTAATGATCCTATGTTATCTGTTTTTTTATATAGTGAAGTTGATAAAAATCGTTATCAGTCTTTAAAGAATCATTTTGAAAAAGACAAAAAGGATTTAAGTCATTATCAACAAACGACTAGGAAGTTTACTGAAGTTTTTAATGTACCCAAAAAGGTTTTGAATCAAGATTTATCTAATCTTAAACAAGCTAATCACTATAGTGGTATTGATTTATCCAATGAGACATTTGATTTCGAAATGTTGAGCCATATGTTAAATCAACACTTTATCAGTAATGAAATCGTAACTAAAGATGCTAAAGAATTAATTATTCAATTGGCTACGTTATATGGTTTGACTGCCGATGGAATGAAAAAAGTTATATTAAATTCAATTACTAGTGCACAACAATTATCATTTGAAGAAATGCGCAAGCAAGCACGATCATATTATTTGATTGAACACGAAAATCATTTGCCTAAATTACAATTGAAAGGTGAGTCTTTTGATAAATCAACTCAAGAAAAAGATACACCCCTAGATAATACTGATGAATGGTTACAACTATTAGACGAAACTAGTCCTATAGATATGTTAGCGAGTTGGTCAGGTTCTGAACCTACGCAATCACAAAAAAGTATGATTGAAGAATTAATTGATAGAGAAAAAATGAGTTTCGGTGTGATTAATATACTATTGCAATTTGTTATGCTAAAAGAAGATATGAAGTTACCCAAATCTTACATATTCGAAATTGCATCAAATTGGAAGAAAAAAGATATTAAAACAGCTAAGCAAGCGTACAACTATGCACTTCAAGTTAATCAACCTAAAAGTTATGACCAAAATTTCAAAGGGAATAGAAACTATTCCAGACAAAACAAGCAACTTATTTCAAAAGAGAAAACTCCAAAATGGCTTGAAAATAGAGAGGCTCAATCAAATTCATCAGCTACAAAAGATTCAACCACAAAAGATGAAAAATTAGAAAAAGATCGAAAAGCATTCTTAGAACGTTTGAATAAAAAATGGGAGGAGGGCAATGAGTAATGAAAAGTTTCAAGAACATAATGGGTGCGTCAGACGACTTAAATAAACGTATTGAGAAAATCAAGCAAAATGTTATAAAAGACCCAGATGTTAAAGAGTTTCTAGAGCAACATCAATCTCAACTTACGAATGCAATGATTGATGAAGATTTAAATGTTTTACAAGAGTATAAAGATCAACAGAAGCATTATGATGGTCATCGTTTTGAAGAATGTCCTAATTTTGTTAAAGGGCACGTACCTGAGTTGTATATAGAAAATGAAAGAATTAAGATTAGATATTTGAAATGTCCATGTAAAATTAAACATGATGAAGAACGCTTTAACTCTCAACTCATCACCTCACATCATATGCAACGTGATACATTAGATGCAAAATTAAAAGATATTTACATGACTGAACGTGATCGTTTGGACGTAGCGATGGCTGCAGATGAAATATGCACAAATATAGCTAATAATGAAAAAGTAAAAGGATTATATTTGTATGGCCCTTTTGGAACAGGTAAGTCATTTATATTAGGTGCAGTTGCTAATCAACTCAAATCGAAGAAGATTTCATCCACTATTGTTTACTTACCTGAATTTATTCGTACTTTAAAAGGTGGCTTCAAAGACGGTAGTTTTGAAAAGAAACTAGAACGTGTGCGTGAAGCTAATATACTTATGCTTGATGATATAGGTGCTGAAGAGGTTACACCATGGGTAAGAGATGAAATTATCGGACCATTATTACATTATAGAATGGTTCATGAGTTACCTACGTTTTTCAGTTCGAACTTCGACTATAGTGAATTAGAGCATCATTTATCTATGACGAGAGATGGAGCTGAGAAAACTAAAGCAGCTAGAATTATTGAACGTGTGAAAACACTATCTACGCCATATTATTTAGAAGGTAAAAATTATAGAAACAATTGAATTTTATCTTATGAGGTGTATAATGGACTTAAATCTTAATCGTTGAAACTATTGAAGATAAGATAATTTAATCACTATTACACAGAAAGTCATTAGTTGATGAGAATATGGCTAATATATTAAATTATTACTACTTCATAATGATATTTGTAATGAATATCCGGCTCGAGACCGTTATCTCATGTAGAGTAGCTTAGTTATTATTTTTATAAAGCTGAGCAACTAGGGTGGTACCACGACAAACTCGTCCCTTGTTATAGGGGGCGAGTTTTTTGTTTTGTGGATATTTATCTTAATCATTCAATAAGTCAACGATCAGATCTTTTTAATATTTAGGAGGGTTTAATATGGATCAAATTAATATTCAATTTCCAGATGGTAATTCAAAAGAATTTGATAAAGGTACTACTACTGAAGACATCGCTCAATCTATTAGCCCAGGTTTAAGAAAGAAAGCTGTAGCAGGTAAATTTAATGGTCAAATGGTAGATTTAACTAGACCACTTGAGGAAGATGGATCAATTGAGATTGTTACACCAGGTAGTGAAGAGGCTTTAGAGGTTTTACGACATTCTACTGCGCATTTAATGGCACAAGCTTTGAAGCGTTTATATGGTGATGTGAAATTTGGTGTAGGTCCGGTGGTTGAAGGCGGATTTTACTATGACTTTGATATGGATGAAAAAGTATCATCAGATGATTTTGAAAAAATAGAAAAAACGATGAAGCAAATCGTTAATGAGAATTATAAAATAGAACGAAAAGTTGTAAGTAGAGATGAAGCTAAAGAATTCTTCAAAGATGATCCATATAAATTAGAACTTATTGATGCAATTCCAGAAGATGAGAGCGTTACTTTATACTCACAAGGTGAATTCACTGATTTATGTCGTGGTGTACATGTACCTTCGACTTCTAAGATAAAAGAGTTTAAATTACTATCAACTGCAGGTGCTTATTGGCGTGGTGACAGTAACAATAAAATGTTACAACGTATATACGGTACTGCGTTTTTTGATAAAAAGGATTTAAAAGCGCATTTACAAATGCTTGAAGAACGTCGTGAAAGAGATCACCGTAAAATCGGTAAAGATTTAGAATTATTTACTAATAGCCAACTTGTTGGTGCTGGATTACCTTTATGGTTACCAAATGGCGCTACAATCAGACGTGAAATTGAACGCTATATTGTAGATAAAGAAGTGAGCATGGGATATGACCATGTATATACTCCAGTATTAGCAAATGTTGATTTATATAAAACTTCTGGTCACTGGGATCATTACCAAGATGACATGTTTCCACCTATGAAATTAGATGAAACTGAAGAAATGGTATTAAGACCAATGAACTGTCCACACCATATGATGATTTATAATAATAAACCACACTCTTACCGAGAATTACCAATCCGTATTGCGGAATTAGGTACTATGCATAGATATGAAGCAAGTGGTGCAGTTTCAGGTTTACAACGTGTTCGTGGAATGACTCTTAACGATTCTCATATATTCGTGAGACCAGATCAAATTAAAGAAGAGTTCAAAAGAGTAGTCAATATGATTCAAGAAGTTTATGAAGACTTCGGTTTTAAGGATTACACTTTCAGATTAAGCTACAGAGACCCAGAAGATAAAGAAAAATATATGGATGATGATGAAATGTGGAATAAAGCTGAATCAATGCTCAAAGAAGCAGTTGATGAAATGGGTCTACCATATGTAGAAGCTATTGGTGAAGCGGCATTTTATGGTCCTAAACTTGATGTTCAAGTTAAAACTGCGATGGGTAAAGAAGAAACTTTATCTACTGCGCAGCTTGATTTCTTACTACCTGAACGTTTTGAACTCACTTATATTGGTAGTGATGGTGAACAACATAGACCAGTAGTTATTCACCGAGGTGTTGTTTCTACAATGGAACGTTTCGTCGCATTCCTTACTGAAGAAACTAAAGGAGCTTTCCCAACATGGTTAGCACCAAAACAAGTCGAAATCATTCCAGTTAATGTAGATTTACATTATGATTACGCCCGCCAATTACAAGATGAACTTAAATCGCAAGGCGTTCGTGTTGAGATTGATGATCGTAATGAAAAAATGGGTTATAAAATTCGTGAAGCGCAAATGCAAAAAATACCATACCAAATTGTTGTAGGGGATAAAGAAGTAGAAAATAATGAAGTCAATGTAAGACAATATGGTTCCCAAGATCAAGAAACACTTGAAAAAGATGAATTTATTTGGAATTTGGTGGATGAAATTCGTTTGAAAAAACATAGATAACCTTGAAAAGATAGGTCGTATCATGTATATTACAGATGAATGAAATAAAATTAGAGTTAGAGGTTGCATCTTTAATTAGTAACTAGTCAGAAGTCGTATGGGACATGTGTTGAATTAGTGAAAGGTAACGATGCCGAAACAATTGTAAAACCATAATTTATAATTGTTGGGACAGTTTTCGACAAGAAGCTGTACTGTCACAGAATGTGATGTGCTACCTTATATAGATAAAACCTAAGTGGTTGCATATCTTAAAGGTATGTAACCACTTTTTATTTTCGTATTGTGTAGTATTTAGCTTAATAAATGATTTAGTGCTATTATTGTTACAAAGTTTGTTGCTTATAAATTTTTTAATCAAACTTTCATATTTAAAATATATATTTATTACACAAAGAGAAAAATAGTTACATGTTAGCCTCTAAGACAAGGAAAGGGAGCTTCTATGAGTAAAAAAGAAAATCAAAATGACGGTGTCCAAAGAGGATTAAAAGACCGTCATATTTCAATGATCGCTATAGGCGGTTGTATTGGTACAGGTCTATTCATGACATCTGGTGGTGCTATTCATGATGCTGGTGCGTTAGGTGCTTTAATTGCTTATGCAATTATTGGTACAATGGTATTCTTCCTGATGACATCTCTTGGGGAAATGGCTACTTATTTACCAGTTTCCGGTTCATTTAGTACATATGCTACACGCTTTGTTGATCCATCACTGGGATTTGCATTAGGTTGGAACTATTGGTTTAACTGGGTAATAACTGTTGCTGCTGATGTTACCATTGCTGCACAGGTTATACAGTATTGGTCACCTATGCAAGGTATACCAGCGTGGGTTTGGAGTTGTATCTTTTTAGTAATTATATTTGCCCTAAATTCTTTATCAGTGAGAATTTATGGTGAAAGTGAATATTGGTTCGCTTTAATAAAAGTAATAACTGTAGTTATATTTATTGTCATTGGTTTATTAACAATTGTTGGAATTATGGGTGGTAAATACGTCGGTTTTGATACATTTACCAAAGGTGATGGTCCTATTCTAGGTGGAAATTTAGGTGGTAGCCTATTATCAATTTTAGGAGTATTCCTTGTTGCAGGTTTCTCATTCCAAGGAACAGAATTAATAGGTATCACAGCTGGTGAGTCTGAAAATCCAGAAAGAGCCGTCCCTAAAGCGATTAAGCAAGTGTTTTGGCGTATCTTATTATTTTACATTTTAGCAATATTCATAATAGGTATGTTAATTCCTTATGATAGTAAGTCTCTAATGGGCGGTGGAGATAGCATTTCTACTTCTCCATTTACACTTGTGTTCAAAAATGCTGGTCTTGCTTTTGCAGCATCATTTATGAACGCCGTTATATTAACGTCTGTTTTATCTGCTGGTAACTCAGGAATGTATGCATCAACTCGTATGTTATATTCAATGAGTAAAGACAAATTAGCATTTTCTTCTTTTGGTAAGACTAACAAAAGTGGCGTACCTTATTTATCATTAATTGCTACTGGTGTACTTGTTGTAATTATCTTTGCTTTACAGCATATAAGTGGAGATGCATATGAATATATTGTTGCAGCTAGTGGTATGACAGGGTTTATCGCTTGGGTAGGTATAGCAATAAGTCACTATAGATTCAGACGAGCATTTGATAAACAAGATTATGATAAAAGTAAACTTAAATATAAGGCTAAGCTGTTCCCATTTGGCCCTATATTTGCAGGTATATTATGTATAATTGTTATCATCGGACAAGATGTAGACTTTATAAAAACAGGACATTTTGATCTTAATCGTTTTGTTATTACTTATATGGGAATACCTGTTTTCTTAGCATTCTTCATTTACCATAAGCTACGCTATAAAACGAAAATGATTCCACTTAAAAAAGTTGATTTAAGACAAGATGTTTCGATGGATGAAATTAGACATCACAATAAATAACAAAAAAACAATTGACTTACATGTTTATTATTGATATGATTAGTAACGTTGAATACGAAACGAACCAAGTAGAAGCACCCGCTTCTCACCTGTAGCGACGCAATAGCAGTTGGCAGGTTAATCATGTTACACAATAAATGTGTGGAAGAAGAGCGGGTATTGTTACTCGCTCTTCTTTTTTGCTTGGGACAATTTCGTAAAACTCTAGGAGGTGTCAACCATAGCAAAAGATCAAACTCAAGTTAATGAGAGAATTCGTGCAAAAGAACTACGTTTAATCGGCCAAGATGGTGATCAAATTGGTGTGAAATCGAAACGTGAAGCTTTAGAAATGGCTGAACGAGTTGATTTAGATTTAGTTGTTGTCGCACCAAATGCGAAACCACCTGTTGCGAGAATTATGGACTACGGTAAATATAAATTCGAACAACAGAAAAAAGAAAAAGAAATGAAGAAGAAACAAAAAGTCATTAATGTTAAAGAATTACGTTTAAGTCCAACAATTGAGGAACATGATTTCCAAACTAAGTTGAAAAATGGACGTAAATTCTTATCTAAAGGCGACAAATGTAAAGTTTCTATTCGTTTCAGAGGTCGTGCGATTACGCATAAAGAAATTGGTCAACGTGTATTAGAACAATTTGCAGATGAATGTAAAGATATAGCAACAGTTGAACAAAAGCCTAAAATGGAAGGGCGTCAAATGTTTATCATGTTAGCGCCTATCAATGAAAAATAATCGTTAAATAATAGGAGGAAATGAATCATGCCTAAAATGAAAACTCACCGTGGAGCTGCTAAACGTGTTAAAAGAACTGGTTCTGGTCAATTAAAACGTTCAAGAGCTTTCACATCTCACTTATTCGCAAACAAAAACACTAAACAAAAGCGTCAATTACGTAAAGCTAAATTAGTTTCAAAAAGTGATATGAAACGCGTAAAACAATTATTAGCTTACAAAAAATAATATTTAATACGAAATTACAAGATAGATAATATCTAAGGAGGAATTATTATGCCACGAGTTAAAGGTGGAACAGTAACAAGAGCACGTCGTAAAAAAACGATTAAATTAGCTAAAGGTTACTTCGGTTCAAAACATACATTATATAAAGTAGCTAAACAACAAGTAATGAAATCAGGTCAATATGCTTTCCGTGACCGTCGTCAACGTAAACGTGACTTCCGTAAATTATGGATTACACGTATTAACGCTGCTGCACGTCAACACGACATCAGCTATTCTCGTTTAATGAACGGTTTGAAAAAAGCTGAAATCGATATTAACCGTAAAATGTTATCAGAAATTGCTATTTCAGATGACAAAGCTTTCGGTGAATTAGTTACTAAAGCTAAAGAAGCTTTAAAATAATATTAGATTAAGAGATGACTCAGGTGTCATCTCTTTTTTTATGGCAATTCATAGTTGTGTATCATTATCAATTGCCATTAAGATTTTTGTTATTAAAACTTCATAATAAAGTAAATCGCAAAATAAGTAGATTTTTGCTAAAATGACTGATATAAAAGTATATACCTAAAGGAGATTAATATGTCTAAATTTGATGAACAAATTATCGTTGTTCCACGAAAAGTACTATTTAATGATGAGAAAAATGCTTTTAATGGATTTTTACATAAAAATAATATTAAAGGTAAAGATATCTTTAATGCACTAAATGAATACGAAGTAAAAAGACGTGGAGATATGGAAGAGGATTCCACATTTAAACAGCTTATTTCATATTGTTTATTAGAAAATGAAAAAGGTGAAATCCTTGTATATGAGCGCTTATCTGGCGGAGGAGAAAAAAGGTTGCATGGTCAATCTTCTATAGGAGTAGGTGGTCATATGAACGATGTTATGGGAGCAGACTCTATCAATGAAGTACTAAGAGTTAATGCTCAAAGAGAATTAGAAGAAGAAGTTGGCCTTGCAAAAGAAGATTCTCAAAACATGGAATATCTTGGATTTATTAACGATGATAATAATGAAGTAGGAAAAGTTCACATGGGCATTGTTTTTAAAATAACTGTAAGTACTACTGATGTTGAAGCGAAAGAGACAGATACCCTTAGAATTAAATGGGTAGAAAAGGGTAGTATTGAGTCGTATGATGATTTTGAGACATGGAGTGCTTTAATTCTTCAAGATTTATAAAGATTGGAGTGCATAATCAATGTCAAATGTAATTCCATTTCCACAATCAGAGGAGAAAATAAGAAAGCAAATTAATGAAGCTCAAACGAGTCTTGATCTTGATTTAATGTATGATTTGTTTGAGAAGTATGAAATGCATTTTGAACTTAGTGAAGAATTAGCATTGAAAAAATGTTGGATGCTTCATCAGATGAGCTCTTTTTTAGAATTAAGAGAAGAAGCAATTATATTATTAAAGCGTGGATTAAATTGCTATGACGATTTAATGATTTATTATATAAAAAGTTTAAATGGATTAGGTCAATATTACCAAGCGGTCGAAGTAATTAATCAAATTATCGATGAAGTTAAAAATCATAAAACGAGAATGGAATTATTTCCATTGAAAGAATATGCACAATCTAAACTTGATCAAGATAGAAAAATGATTTCAACTTCTTTATCTCAATTTGATGAGTTCAATAGTAGAGAACAGACAGCACTAATCCTCCAACTTATTGATAACGGTCATTATCAATTTAAAGAAAGTATCGCTCATTTATTAACAACATTAGATTTACCTAATAATATAAAAAGCTTGATGCTAGAATATTTAAGATTTGCGGGTTATCAACGAACAATTGATATTAACAAATATCGTCTTAGTGCACAAGTTATACCATCGAAATTATGTGGACTTGAACATACAATAATGAAGAAACTAGTTATTCCTCAAGTAATTCAAAGGCTTGAAGATGGGGCTTTGAATATTGTAGATGAGGCTCATCATATCATGAATAATCACTCGATTCTTCTATATCCATTAAATATTGAAGATTTGTATGATATAGAAGATTGGATAAATGCATACGATGTTTATTTCAAAGCGTTACTTGGTATAGATATAACTGTTGAAAACTTAAACACACTTGAATTCATAAAATCTTTAGATATTGAAAGCTAAAATTCATTTGTTGCAAATTAGCTAAAAGAATTTTAATATAGTATCTATTGAAAACAAATAAACATGAAAAAGTCAGTATTTTCAATGTTTGTTTACGTTTTGAACCTATGATATAATAGGGAAGTTGAAAAAATAAATTAGTCAATCATGGAGGTATTTATACATGACAGCAACTTGGGAAAAAAAGGAAGGTAACGAAGGCGTATTAACAGTTACAGTTCCAGCAGAAAAAGTAGACAAAGCATTAGATCAAGCATTCAAAAAAGTAGTTAAACAAATTAATGTGCCTGGTTTCCGTAAAGGTAAAGTGCCTCGTCAAATTTTTGAACAACGTTTTGGTGTAGAGGCATTATACCAAGATGCAGTTGATATCTTATTACCTGAAGCTTACGGTGAAGCTATTGATGAAACTGGTATCAACCCAGTAGCGCAACCTGAAGTAAGCGTTACTCAAATTGAAAAAGGTAAAGACTTTATTTTCGATGCTACAGTAACAGTTGAACCTGAAGTTAAATTGGGCGACTATAAAGGTCTTGAAATTGAAAAACAAGATACTGAACTTACAGATGATGAATTGCAAGAATCAATTGATCATAGTTTAGGTCATTTAGCAGAAATGGTTGTTAAAGAAGATGGAGCTGTTGAAAATGGCAATACAGTAAACATCGACTTCACAGGTTCTGTTGACGGTGAAGAATTTGAAGGTGGACAAGCTGAAGGTTACGACCTAGAAGTTGGTTCTGGTTCATTCATTCCAGGATTTGAAGAACAATTAGAAGGTATGAAAACTGGCGAAGAAAAAGATGTAGTCGTTACATTCCCAGAAGAATACCATGCTGAAGAATTAGCTGGTAAGGAAGCTACTTTCAAAACTAAAGTCAATGAAATTAAATATAAAGACGTTCCAGAGCTTAATGATGAAATTGCGAACGAATTAGATTCTAATGCTGAAACAGTAGATGAGTATAAAGAAAACTTACGCAAACGTTTATCTGAACAAAAAGCTACTGAAGCTGAAAATACTGAAAAAGAAGAAGCCATCAACAAAGCAACTGAGAACACTACAATCGACATTCCAGAGGCTATGGTTAACACTGAATTAGATCGTATGATTCAAGAGTTTGGCCAAAGAATTCAACAACAAGGTTTAGATTTACAAACTTATTATCAAATCTCAGGTCAAAATGAAGATCAACTAAGAGAACAAATGAAAGACGATGCAGAGCAACGCGTTAAAACAAACTTAACTTTAACTGCTATTGCTGATGCTGAAAATGTTGAAGTTTCAGACGAAGACATCGATAAAGAATTAGAAAAAATGAGTGAACAATTTAATATTTCAGTTGAAGATATTAAATCAACATTAGGTAATACTGACATTGTTAAAAATGATGTTCGTATCCAAAAAGTTATTGACTTATTAAGAGATAATGCTAAATATGTTGAATCAACAAAAGAAGACTAATTAACAAGTAAAGTTAATTTAACTTGCGCTATTTAATCAATTACTGATTGTTCGTATACTATGTTAATGTCATAAAGTGGGAGAGGGGCGAAATATAATTTGTCAAAATTATTTTCATTGTCCCTCTCCCAACTTACCCTACTTGTAGAATTTCGCTAAAATGAAATTCACTATGTTGGGCCCTGTTGACAAAGATGAATATGTTGGAAGAATCTTGGTATAAGCGCGCTTCCAATTCAGACATCTACTGCCAATATGTTGAGTGAGGCTGAGACAATGAATCATGTCCCAGCCTCATAACTATGTAAGCAGATAAATTGTAAATGTATAAAGTTGCATTGTAGAATACAATCTAGTATAGTCTTTAAAGAATAGGGGTGTATATAAGAATGTTCAAATTCAATGAAGATGAAGAAAATTTAAAATGTTCTTTCTGCGGTAAAGACCAAGATCAAGTTAAAAAATTAGTCGCAGGAAGTGGCGTATATATTTGTAATGAGTGTATTGAATTATGCTCTGAAATCGTTGAAGAAGAATTAGCTCAAAATACGTCTGAAGGATTTACTGAATTACCAACTCCTAAAGAAATAATGGATCATTTAAATGAATATGTTATCGGCCAAGAAAAAGCTAAAAAATCATTAGCAGTAGCTGTATATAATCATTACAAACGAATTCAACAATTAGGACCAAGCGATGATGATGTTGAACTACAGAAAAGTAACATCGCTTTAATAGGTCCAACGGGTAGCGGTAAAACATTATTAGCTCAAACATTAGCTAAAACGCTTAATGTACCTTTTGCTATTGCTGATGCAACAAGTCTTACTGAAGCCGGTTACGTTGGTGATGATGTTGAAAATATACTATTACGTTTAATCCAAGCTGCAGACTTTGATATAGATAAAGCTGAAAAAGGTATCATTTATGTAGATGAGATTGATAAAATTGCTCGTAAATCTGAAAATACTTCAATTACACGTGATGTTTCAGGTGAAGGTGTACAACAAGCATTACTTAAAATTTTAGAAGGTACAACTGCAAGTGTTCCTCCACAAGGTGGCCGTAAACATCCAAATCAAGAATTAATTCAAATTGATACGACAAATATATTATTTATTTTAGGCGGTGCCTTTGATGGTATTGATGAAGTTATCAAACGTCGTCTAGGTGAAAAAGTTATTGGCTTTGCTAGTAATGAAGCAGACAAATACGATGAAGAAGCACTATTAGAACAAATTAGACCTGAAGATTTACAATCATATGGTTTAATTCCGGAATTTATCGGACGTGTTCCTATTGTTGCAAACCTTGAAACATTAGACGTTGCAGCGCTTAAAAATATTTTAACTCAACCTAAAAATGCATTAGTTAAACAATATACTAAAATGCTTGAGTTAGATAATGTTGAGTTAGAATTCACTGAAGAAGCGTTATCTGCTATAAGTGAAAAAGCTATTGAGCGTAAGACTGGTGCTCGTGGTTTACGTTCTATTATTGAAGAAGCACTTATTGATATTATGTATGACGTGCCATCAACTGAAAATGTAAGTAAAGTTGTTATAACTGAAAATACAATTAATGAAGAGATTGAACCTGAATTATATGATTCAGAAGGTAATCTTGTTAATGAAGATAAAACTTCTGCTTAATTTAAAAGCTAAACAGTGTCACACTTCTGTGACACTGTTTTTTTATGTGTTGATTTAAATATATAATCAAATATATCTTATCGACACTAAATCATATATAATGTTAGAGTTAAGTTAAATTTAAGTGATAAAGAGAGGATCTAACATGAATATTAATCCTAATAATATTGAATTAATAATTAGTGCTGTTCAAGAGGCTCAATATCCTGAGACAAATTTGTCAGAAGTTGCTTTAAGCGGTCGTTCAAATGTTGGTAAATCAACATTTATCAATAGTATGATAGGACGAAAAAATATGGCTCGAACATCTCAACAACCTGGTAAAACTCAAACACTTAATTTCTTTAATATCGATGAACAACTTATCTTTGTAGATGTACCAGGGTATGGCTATGCAAAAGTGAGTAAAGCACAAAGAGAAAAATTCGGAAAAATGATAGAAGAGTATTTAACTCAACGAGAAAATCTAAGACTTGTCATACAACTCGTTGATTTAAGACATAATCCGACTGAAGATGATGTGCTTATGTATAATTATCTCAAACATTTTGATATACCTACTCTAGTTATCTGCACTAAAGAAGATAAAATCGCTAAAGGAAAAGTGCAAAAGCATTTAAAAAATATTAAGGATAAACTTGAATTAGAACCTGAGGACAGTATTATTAGTTATTCTTCTATTAAAAATAATAAGCAACAACAAATTTGGGATCTCATCTCAACTTATTTATAATTATTATTGATTAAGATTGCTTAAACGAGTACAAATTTAGATATGAACTATATTTGATGGAAGATAATATTAATGCTTGTAATGATTTTGACAAAAAATTGAAGTTAGATTAGAATATTTCTAATTTATTTGAGCAATCAACTTAAATGTGTATATAAATGTGTTATACTTGGATTATTGTTAGTATATGGAGGGCGTTATAAATGCATTTTATTGCAATTAGCATAAATCATCGAACTGCTGATGTAGCATTAAGAGAGCAAGTTGCTTTTAGAGATGATGCCTTGCGATTAGCCCATGAAGATTTATATGAAACTAAATCTATTTTAGAAAATGTCATTTTATCTACATGTAATCGTACTGAAGTATACGCCGTTGTTGATCAAATCCATACAGGACGCTACTATATTCAACGATTTTTAGCACGTTCATTTGGATTCGATGTAGATGATATTAAAGTAATGTCAGAAGTCAAAGTGGGGGACGACGCAGTAGAACATTTATTGCGTGTGATTTCTGGTCTTGATTCAATAGTACTTGGTGAAACTCAAATTTTAGGTCAAATGCGTGATGCATTCTTCCTTGCCCAAGAAACAGGTACTACTGGAACGATATTTAATCATTTATTTAAACAGGCAATTACTTTTGCTAAACGCGCACATAGTGAAACAGACATTGCAGATAATGCAGTAAGTGTTTCATACGCTGCAGTTGAATTAGCTAAAAAGGTATTCGGTAAATTAAAAAGTAAACATGCTGTCATTATTGGTGCAGGGGAAATGAGTGAATTATCACTCTTAAATCTTTTAGGTTCTGGTATCTCAAACATTACTATTGTCAATCGTACTCTAGCTAAAGCAGAAATTTTAGCTAATAAACATAATGTATCATTTGATTCTTTAGATGCTTTACCTTCATTGTTAGAGCAAACTGATATTGTAATCAGCTCTACAAGTTCTCAAGATTATATCATTACTAATGAAATGATTAATCAAATTTCTGATCGTAGAAAAGTTGATTCATTGGTTATGATTGATATAGCGGTACCTCGTGATATTGAACCAGGTATCGATGCAATCACTAATATTTTTAACTATGACGTTGATGATTTAAAAGGTTTAGTTGACGCTAATTTAAGAGAACGTCAACTTGCAGCTGAAACGATTGCACAACAAATTCCATCTGAAATTGACTCACACAATGAATGGGTTAATATGTTAGGTGTCGTACCTGTCATTCGAGCATTACGTGATAAAGCTATGGATATACAATCAGAAACGATGGATAGTATTGACCGTAAATTACCTCATCTTTCAGAAAGAGAAAGAAAAGTAATTTCTAAGCATACAAAAAGTATTATTAATCAAATGTTGAAAGATCCAATCAAACAGGCTAAAGAATTAAGTAGTGATAAGAAAAGTACTGAAAAATTAGAGCTATTTCAAAACATTTTTGACATTGAAGCCGAAGATCCTAGAGAAAAGGCTAAGCTAGAAAAAGAGAGTAAAGCACAGGAGATCTCTGCTCGTCGAATTTTTAGTTTTGAATAAGCATATTAATATGGTGATAATATGCAAGAAACCCTGTTTATTCGATTTCATGAAATTATATTAATTATATATATTCTAAGTATAGTGTTCTATTTTATAGATTTTATTAGTAAAAGTTATAAAGTTAGGACTTTAGGCGTTTATTCATTAGGGATTGTTTGGGTATTACAAACAATCTCTTTATCTGTTTTTATCATTCAAACTCAAAAAGTGCCTTTAAATTCGATATTTGATGTCTTTTTCACACTTACGTGGATTATTATTTCACTTTCTTTAATATTGAATTTAATTAAAGTTCTTAATTTCTCCGTTTTCTTCTTGAATTTAGTAGGATTAGCACTTATGGCGATGAACACGTTTCAGCCTGAACACTATCAAACACAGGTACAACAAGTAGCTGTGATTAATGAACTTTTACTTGTTCATATAGGTTTAGCTGTGTTAAGTTACGCCTTCTTTGCAGTAGCATTTGTGAATGCTTTGCTATACATTATTCAATATAGAAACTTAAAAGAGAAAATTTTTGATCAAAATTACTTTAGAATTGGTAGCGTCGCTACTTTAGAGTCGATTATATTTTACTCCACACTAATAGGCTTTATCGTTCTTATTTTGAGTATTATTTTAGGTGCTCAATGGGGCGTTTTTGCCATCGGTAATCGTATTTTTATAGATCCAAAAGTTATCTTTTCTTCAATTATTACTTTATTATATGGTGTTTACATCCTGTTACGTATTAGAAAATGGATTGCACAAAGAAATTTAATTTATTTTAATATCATTCTATTCTGTCTTAGTATGATTAATTTATTCTTTACAACGCACTTTAATTAAAAAGTTGCTTAATTTTTACTATTTCGAGTATTTAATAGATTTTAGTACCTAGGAGGCATTCAACATATGCGTAAACTCGTTGTTGGATCACGTAGAAGTAAACTAGCTTTGACTCAAAGTCAACAATTTATAGATAAATTAAAAAAAATCGATCCTGATTTAGACATCGAAATCAAAGAAATTGTTACAAAAGGGGACCAAATTGTAGATAAACAACTATCCAAAGTTGGAGGTAAAGGTCTATTTGTTAAAGAAATTCAAAATGAATTATTTAATAAAGAAAGCGATATGGCTATTCATTCTCTGAAAGATGTGCCAAGTATTATTCCCGAAGGTCTTACATTAGGATGTATTCCAGATCGTGAAGTTCCATTCGATGCTTATATTTCGAAAAATCACACCCCACTAAGTGAGTTAACAGAGGGTAGTATAGTCGGTACAAGTTCACTTCGTCGAGGTGCACAGATTTTATCTAAATATCCTCATTTGGAAATTAAATGGATCCGCGGTAATATAGATACGCGTTTAAAAAAATTAGAAACAGAAGATTATGATGCAATTATACTCGCTGCAGCAGGTCTAAAACGTATGGGTTGGTCAGACGACATAGTTACAACTTATTTAGATAAAGATGTCCTTCTACCAGCTATTGGACAAGGAGCACTAGGTATAGAATGTAGAAGCGATGATAAAGAACTTTTAGAGTTGCTTAAAAAAGTGCATAATCAAGATGTCGCACAATGTGTTACTGCTGAACGTACCTTCTTGTCGGAGATGGATGGCAGTTGCCAAGTACCCATCGGTGGGTACGCCACTATAGATGGTGATAAGCAAATCGAGTTCACAGGATTAATTATGACACCAGATGGAAAAGAACGTTATGAACATACTGCCAAAGGTTTAGATCCTGTTGAATTAGGTCAAGAAGTTAGTCGCGTATTGAAAGAACAAGGCGCTTATGAAATTATTAGAAAGTTAAATGAGGAAAATAATTAAAAAGATTACCATGTCTTAAAGGTGGAACTCAATGATGAAACCAGTTATAGTTATGACCCAAACAAGTAAAGTTCAAAGTAATTTAGTCAATATTATTCATAAACCATTGATTCAAATACAAGAACTTTCGTTTAATGAGCATTTGCTTAATCATGACTATGACTGGCTTATTTTTTCTTCTAAAAATGCAGTCAAATACTTTTATGAGTATTTAAAAAGCGTTAAAGTTAAGAAGGTAGCAGTTATCGGCGAGAAAACGGCTCAATACTGTGAGGATTTAAATATAAATGTTGATTTTATTCCAAGTGATTTTTCTCAAGAAGGATTTCTTAAAGAGTTTAATTCTATGAATCAGCGAATCTTACTTCCTTCTAGTCAGCTTGCACGACCAAAATTAGCACATCAATTGAATATTAATAATGTTGTGATTAAGATTGATTTATATAAACCTATACCTCACCATCAAAATATTAATGAGGTTAAACAACTTGTAAAAAATAATGAATTAGATGCTATAACTTTCTCAAGCTCATCTGCAGTTCGTTATTATTTTGAAAATGGAGATACTCCAGAGTTTCACCATTACTATGCGATAGGTAAGCAAACAGCTACAGTTCTTAAAAATTATAATCAAAATGTGCAAGTTGCTGATTCACAAACTTCGGAATCAATAATAGCCAAAATTTTAGAAAGTAGGGAGAATAATGAAATTTGATAGACATAGAAGACTACGTTCTTCTCATACAATGCGAGATTTAGTGAGAGAGACACACGTGAGAAAAGAGGATTTAATTTATCCTATTTTCGTAGTCGAACAAGATGACATTAAATCTGAAATTCATTCACTACCTGGTGTATATCAAATTAGTTTAAATCTATTACATGAAGAAATTAAAGATGCTTATGATTTAGGCATTAGAGCAATAATGTTCTTTGGAGTGCCTAATAACAAAGACGATGTAGGTTCAGGTGCATACGATCATAACGGTGTTGTACAAGAAGCAACGCGTATTGCTAAAAAAATGTATGATGACTTGTTAATTGTTGCGGATACTTGTCTATGTGAATATACAGATCACGGCCATTGTGGCGTTATTGATGATCATACTCATGATGTTGACAATGATAAGTCATTACCTTTATTAGTTAAAACTGCTATATCACAAGTAGAAGCAGGCGCAGATATTATCGCTCCAAGTAATATGATGGATGGTTTCGTTGCAGAAATTAGGAAAGGCTTAGATCAAGCTGGGTACGAAAATATTCCAATTATGAGTTATGGTATTAAATATGCGTCTAGTTTCTTCGGTCCGTTCCGTGATGCAGCAGATTCAGCTCCATCTTTCGGTGACAGAAAAACTTATCAAATGGATCCAGCAAATCGTTTAGAAGCATTGAGAGAATTAGAAAGCGATCTTAAAGAAGGTTGCGATATGATGATTGTTAAGCCAGCTTTAAGTTACTTAGATATTGTTAGAGACGTAAAAAATAATACTAATGTTCCTGTTGTTGCATACAATGTCAGTGGTGAATATAGCATGACTAAAGCTGCGGCCCTCAATGGTTGGATTGATGAAGAAAAAATTGTGATGGAACAAATGATTTCTATGAAACGTGCTGGTGCGGATTTAATCATCACTTACTTTGCTAAGGATATTTGTCGCTATTTAGATAAGTAATGAATCACTACTAAGGAGGATTTTATTTATGGGTTATGAAAAATCTATAAAAGCTATGGAAACAGCTGAAAATTTAATGCCTGGAGGTGTTAATAGCCCTGTCAGAGCATTTAAATCGGTAGATACACCTGCTATTTTTATGGATCATGCAGACGGTTCTAAAATATATGATATAGATGGCAATGAATACATTGATTATGTACTAAGTTGGGGACCACTAATTTTAGGACATAAAAATAAACGTGTGATAGAAAAGCTTCATGAAGCAGTTGATAACGGTACAAGCTTTGGTGCTTCAACGTTACAAGAAAATAAACTAGCAGAACTCGTGATTGACAGAGTGCCATCAATAGAAAAAGTAAGAATGGTGTCTTCAGGTACTGAAGCTACACTTGATACTCTACGTTTAGCTAGAGGGTATACAGGTCGTAGTAAAATAATTAAGTTTGAAGGTTGCTATCATGGTCATAGTGATTCTTTATTAATTAAAGCTGGTTCTGGCGTAGCTACATTAGGATTACCGGACTCTCCTGGTGTACCAGAGGGAATTGCTAAAAACACAATAACAGTTCCTTATAATGATTTAGAATCATTAAAATTAGCTTTTGAAAAATATGGTGACGATATCGCTGGTGTAATTGTTGAACCAGTAGCAGGTAATATGGGTGTAGTTCCGCCTTTAGAAGGATTCTTACAAGGTTTACGTGACATTACAAATGAATATGGTTCTTTACTTATTTTTGATGAAGTAATGACTGGTTTCCGCGTAGGATATAATTGTGCTCAAGGTTACTTTGGTGTTACTCCAGACTTAACTTGTTTAGGAAAAGTTATTGGTGGCGGATTACCAGTTGGTGCATTTGGTGGTAAAAAAGAAATTATGGATCAAATAGCTCCAGTAGGAAATATTTATCAAGCTGGAACTCTATCAGGAAATCCTTTAGCAATGACGAGTGGGTATGAAACATTAAGTCAGCTAACTCCTGAGTCTTATGAATATTTTAATGAATTAGGGGACATTCTTGAAAAAGGTCTAAAAGATGTGTTCGCTAAACATAATGTACCTATTACTGTAAATAGAGCAGGCTCAATGATAGGATACTTCCTAAATGAGGGCCCTGTTACTAATTTTGATGAAGCAAATAAAAGTGATTTAGAACTATTTAGTAATATGTATAGAGAAATGGCAAAAGAAGGTGTATTCTTACCGCCATCTCAATTCGAGGGTACTTTCCTTTCAATGGCTCATACTAAAGAGGATATTGAAAAAACAATTCAAGCATTTGATAACGCACTAGGCCGTATTGTATGATAAATTGAACTAAATAAAAAAGATAAATGACTGGGGTGATAGCTATTATCCCAGTCTAAGTTTTGTTAATGTTCTTTTATGAAAGTAGTGAGATAAGATGAATAATATACAGAGAAATAACTTTATTGTCTTAGCATTAGCTATAATAATAAGTTTAATATTAAAGATTTCTCACATACTGTTGCCTTTCATGTTTGGACCAATTATTGCAGCGGTTATTTGTGTGAAAGCATTTAAATTGGAGATCAAATGGCCTTTTTGGTTAAGTCAAATTGGTTTAATATTTCTTGGCGTACAAATTGGTTCTACTTTTACGAAAACAGTGATCGGTGATATAAAAAATGATTGGTTAACAATCATCATAGTAACTGTACTTTTATTAGTCTTAGCATTATTAATAGCTTATTTCTTTAAGAAAATAGCTCAAGTTAATTCGGAAACAGCTATTTTAAGTGTAATTCCAGGTGCATTAAGCCAAATGTTAATTATGGCTGAGGAAGATAAGAAAGCTAATATTTTAGTTGTAAGTTTAACTCAAACATCTCGTATAATATTTGTGGTTATATTAGTTCCGTTGATTTCATATTTTTTCCAAGATTCCCATAATACCACTGGGGAACATGTAAGCAAAGCTCCAGCATTGACACAGGCTCTTGATTTTTGGCAAATAATCATAATATTTTTAGCTGTAGCAATAGTTTATTTCTTGATGGCGAAAATTAACTTTCCTACTAAACAATTGTTAGCTCCTATATTTGTCTTAATTGTTTGGAATATGACTACAAATTTAAATTTCACTTTAGATAATTGGTTACTCGCATCTGCGCAAGTGATTTATATGATACGTATAGGCCTTCAAATTGCTCATCTACTTAATGATTTAAAAGGTCGTATCGCAGTAGCAATAGCTTTTCAGAATATAATGTTAATTATTTCGGCTTTTATAATGGTGGTTATCATACATCTTTTCACGCATAATTCAATTAATGAATTATTCTTAGGTGCAGCCCCAGGAGGTATGAGTCAAATAGTTTTAGTAGCTATAGCTACTGGTGCTGATGTAGCAATGATTTCAAGCTATCACATCTTTAGAATTTTCTTCATTCTTTTCTTAGTTGCACCTGTGATTAATTACTTCTTAAAATTTAGAGCGAAATCTCGTTAAATAAATAATAAAACGCATTTCCTAAGTTGATAGGAAATGCGTTTATTTCTATCTAAGAATGGCTCGGTTTAACAGGGCATCCTTCAAGATGTGAATCGTATAATCCTGCAGCCTCAAGAAATGAAAATACAGTGACAGGACCTAAAAATTTAAAACCATATTTTTTTAAATCTTTAGAAAGTTGTGTAGCTCTATCATCTACTGTTTTACGATCTCTGGGTTTTTTATAACCCATATTAATAGGTTGATGATTAACATATGACCAAAGAAAATCACTAAAACTTTTATAATCTTTTTCAATTTGTAAGTAACCTCGTGCTTGGCTAACAATAGCTTCTAACTTTTTTCTATTATGAACTATATTAGGAAATTCCATAAGGCGATCAATATCTTTATCAGACATTTTGGCAACCTTTTTTGGTTCGAAATTATAGAATGCTTCTTCATAGGATTCTTTTTTCTTTAAGATGGTAAGCCATGATAAACCGGCATGTTGGGATTCTAAGGCGATTAACTTAAAAAGTTCTTTACTATCATATAAAGGTTGACCCCAAAAATAATCATGATATTCTAAATATGTTTCATCTTTAGTACCAAAGGCGCACTCATTCATAAATTTTACCTCCAATACATTGACTTATTGATGTATCCATTATACTATAAATAAGTAAATGAATATAATGATAGGGAAGAGTAAATTCTAATCATTTCAAAGAGAGCATATGTTTGGTGTGAATATGTAGATGATTTTAATTGAAGGTAGCCCAAAATGAAACTTTCACTGAACAAATATTCAGTAGGTGAAAGCGTGTGAGAGCGTTAATCTTATACTTAAGTGCTCGAAGAATAAAGTATGTTTAAGTTAAAAGACTTTATTTTTCTTGAATATAGGTGGTACCACGGAACATCCGTCCTATTTTTAGGGTGGATGTTTTTTTATTTTATTAGGAGGTTTTTACATGGAAATGAAACCGAAATACGACCCAAGAGAAGTAGAAGCTGGTCGTTATGAAGAATGGGTAAAAAATGGTTATTTTAAACCATCAGAAGATAAATCGAAAGATACATATACTATTGTTATTCCGCCGCCAAATGTGACGGGAAAATTACATTTAGGACATGCGTGGGACACAACGTTACAAGATATAATTACTCGTATGAAGAGAATGCAAGGATATGATACTTTGTATCTTCCAGGTATGGATCATGCTGGGATAGCTACACAAGCGAAAGTAGAAGCAAAATTAAATGAACAAGGTATTTCAAGACACGAATTAGGTCGAGAAAAATTTCTAGAACAAGCATGGGATTGGAAAGAGGAATACGCTTCATTTATTAGACAACAATGGGCTAAACTAGGCTTAGGATTGGATTATAGTAGAGAGCGTTTCACTCTTGATGAAGGTCTAAGTAAAGCTGTTAGAAAAGTATTTGTTGATTTATATAACAAGGATATAATTTATAGAGGCGAAAGAATTATTAACTGGGATCCTCAAGCTAGAACGGCTTTATCTGACATTGAAGTTATTCATGAAGATGTGCAAGGTGCATTTTATCACTTTAAATATCCTTACGCAGACGGTGAAGGTTATATTGAAATTGCGACTACCCGTCCCGAGACAATGTTAGGTGATACAGCGATTGTTGTTAACCCTAACGATGAACGTTATAAAGATGTTATTGGTAAAAAAGTAATTTTACCAATTGTTGGTAGAGAATTGCCTATCTTAGCTGATGAATATGTTGATATAGAATTTGGTTCAGGTGCAATGAAAGTCACACCTGCGCATGATCCAAACGACTTTGAAATTGGGCAAAGACATGATTTAGAAAATATCATCGTAATGGATGAATACGGTAAAATGAATGAGAGATCTGGTAAATATGAAGGTATGGATCGTTTCGAATGTCGTAAACAACTTGTTCAAGATTTAAAAGATCAAGATTTAGTTATTAAAATCGAAGAGCATACGCATTCTGTAGGTCACTCAGAAAGAACAGGTGCAATCGTCGAACCGTATTTATCAACACAATGGTTTGTTAAAATGAAACCTTTAGCTCAAAGAGCACTAGATAACCAAAAAACAGACGACAGAATTGATTTCTTCCCAGGTCGTTTCGAAAACACATTTAATCGTTGGATGGAAGAAATAAGAGATTGGACTATTTCTCGTCAATTATGGTGGGGACATCAGATTCCTGCTTGGTATCATAAAGAAACTGGTGAAATCTACGTAGGGGAAGAAGCACCAAATGACATTGACAATTGGGAGCAAGATGCAGATGTATTAGATACTTGGTTCTCAAGTGCTTTATGGCCATTTTCTACTTTAGGTTGGCCAGATACTGAATCTGAAGACTTTAAACGTTATTATCCAACGAATGCTTTAGTTACAGGTTATGACATTATTTTCTTCTGGGTAGCAAGAATGATATTCCAAGGATTAGAATTCACAGATAGAAGACCATTTAATGATGTTTTACTACACGGTTTAGTAAGAGCTGAAGATGGACGTAAAATGAGTAAGTCATTAGGTAATGGTGTAGACCCAATGGATGTAATTGATGAATATGGTGCAGATAGCTTGAGATACTTCTTAGCTACTGGTTCATCACCAGGTCATGACTTACGCTATTCGACTGAAAAAGTTGAATCTGTATGGAATTTTATAAACAAAATTTGGAACGCTGCGCGCTTTAGTTTAATGAATATTGGTGAAGAGTTTAAAGTAGAAGATATCAATTTATCTGGAAACTTATCGCTGGCTGATAAATGGATTTTAACTCGCCTAAATGAAACAATTAAAACCGTAACAGATTTAAGTGACAAATATGAGTTTGGTGAAGTAGGGCGTGCGCTTTATAACTTTATTTGGGACGAATTCTGTGATTGGTATATCGAAATGAGTAAGATACCAATGAATGGTGATGATGAAGCTCAAAAACAAACTACACGTTCAGTGTTAAGCTATGTTCTTGATAAAATTATGAAGATGTTACATCCATTTATGCCTTTTGTTACAGAAACAATCTGGCAAAGTTTACCTCATGAAGGTGAAACTATAGTTAACGCAGATTGGCCAACTGTTAACTCTGAATATATGTTTGACGAAAGTAAGCAAACAATGCAGCAACTTGTTGAAATCATTAAATCTGTTCGTCAATCAAGAGTTGAAGTGAATACGCCACTTTCTAAATCAATACCAATTTTAATTCAAACTAAAGATGATAACGTTAAGCAAACATTGAAAGATAATGCGAGTTATTTAAACAAATTCTGTAACCCAAGCGAACTCACTATTGATACAGAAGTTGAAATTCCTGAAAAAGCTATGACATCAGTAGTTGTAGCGGGTAAAGTTGTGTTACCGCTTGAAGGACTTATTGATATGGATAAAGAAATCGCTCGCTTAGAAAAAGAACTAGATAAACTTAAAAGTGAATTAGATAGAGTAGACAAAAAATTATCAAACGAAAACTTTGTAAATAAAGCACCTGAGAAAATAATTAATGAAGAAAAAGAAAAACAACAACATTATCAAGAGAAGTATAATGGTGTTAAATCACGAATCGAACAATTAAAAGCATAGGAGTATGATCATGAATTACCTAGACAGCTTGTATTGGATACATGAAAGATCGAAATTTGGTATTAAACCAGGTGTCAAACGTATGGAATGGATGTTAGAACAATTTAATAATCCTCAAGATAAAATTAGAGGTATACATGTTGGCGGCACCAATGGTAAAGGGTCTACGGTAGCATATCTAAGAACTGCTTTGGTTGAAAATGGTTATGATGTCGGAACCTTTACATCTCCGTTTATAGAAAGTTTTAATGAACGCATTAGTTTAAATGGCACACCAATTACTAATGATGAAATTGTAGATTTAGTTGAGCGTGTTAAGCCAGTTAGTGAAGCTTTAGAAAATGAAACAGAACTTGGTGGAGCAACAGAGTTCGAAATTATTACTACTATGATGTTCCTTTACTTCGGTGAAATCCATCCAGTTGATTTCGTTATCATAGAAGCTGGTTTAGGAATTAAACACGATTCAACAAATGTATTTAAACCAATTTTATCAATTTTAACTAGTATTGGATTGGATCATACTGATATTCTTGGGTCAACTTATCTAGATATAGCAAAAGACAAATCAGCAATAATTAAACCATATACACCAGTTATCTATGCTGTGAAAAACGATGAAGCTCTTAAGTATGTGAGAGACTATGCTTTAGAACAAAACGCTAAACCAATTGAGTTAGATAGAGAAGTAACAATCATTTCACAAGATGATGAGTTTACTTACCGATATAAAGATTATGAACTAGAAACTATCATTTTAAATATGATGGGTGAACATCAGAAAGAAAATGCTTCCTTAGCAATTACGGCGCTTATTGAACTTAATGAAGCGGATATTATTGATTTAGATTTTAATAAGATGATTGATGGTATTGAATCTGTAAATTGGACTGGACGTATTGAACAAGTGAAAGAACAGCCGCTTATGGTTATCGATGGTGCACATAATAATGAAAGTGTAGAAGCTTTAATCGATACTATTAAACATTACTATGGTAGAGATAAAATTGATGTACTCTTCTCAGCAATTAAAGGCAAACCAATTAATTCGATGATTCATAATTTAAGTGAAATTGCCTCGCAGTTTTATTTAGCGGATTTCGATTTTCCTAAAGCTTTAACTAAAGAAGAAATTGCTGATGAAACTAATTTAGATAATGTAGAACTTGTAGAAGATTATGTACAGTTTATTGAAAATTACACTGGTGAAGGTTTAATCATCACGGGTAGTTTGTATTTTATAAGCGAAATAAAAGCAAAAATTAAATTTAACTAAATTAAGAAAGAGTAAAATGAGTAGTTATACTAACTTGTTTTACTCTTTTTTATATGAAAGCCATTAAAATATGGAAATTAAACATAGCCAATAAATAAGTACTCCAATGATAAAATTCCTCTAATTATGCAACTATTTACATTCAAAAGAAATTACTTATAATTATTTTAAAGGAGGATGATACATGGCTTTACTGGCTTATTCATGTAGTGTGATATTTAGTTTTTTATACCAATTTAGTCACAAGGGTACATTAAAATTTAATTATTTCCTTTCAAGATCCGTTTGTGATCATTGTAATCAAAATGTTAAGCCTTATGACTTATTACCGATTATGAGCTACATATTACTCAAAGGGCGCGCTCGCTGTTGTCACAAGAAATTACAAATATATTATTTGATAGGGGAAGTTTTAGCGCTTATACCAATATTTTTGTATTACTTTTCACATGGTAATATCAATTTCTCTCATTTCTTATTAACTTTTCTTTTTTTACTCAGTTTCTCTATATACGATATTAACAATCTATCGATCGACATAAGATTGTCCTTAATCTATGTTATAGTAGCCTCCTTTTGTTCACATTTATATCTTCATACTTTTATAATTACTTTTTTAATTTCGCAATTGCTATATCTAATTCTACGCAAATATATAGGTTACGGAGATATCGTAATTTTTAACATGCTGTCTTTATTCTTACCTTTAAATTTTCTTATTTATTTATGTATGTTTACTTTTATTTTTGGCGGTTTTATATCCATTTTTATAAAACTTTTGATTAATAAAGATTTAAAATATATTCCATTAATTCCTTTTGTCTTCCTCTCTTTCATTTTCACTTCGCTTTTCTATAATGATTTAAATATTGTATTAGGAGGAACATATTATTGAAAATAAATGAAATGGCAATTTCCGAGAAACCTAGAGAGCGTCTTATGAATTACGGTGCAAAAAGCTTATCAAATGTGGAATTGCTGGCAATACTTATTAATACTGGTAGAAAAGGCTTCTCTAGCATAGATATTGCTAATGAACTTATAAAAAGTCATCATTCTATTAGAGATTTAAAAAAATTATCTATCAATGATTTACTAAAAGTAAAAGGAATTGGATTGTATAAAGCAATTATATTGCAAGCAGCTTTTGAGTTAGGAGAAAGGCTAAATGCATCAAGCACGATAGATAAAGTTAAAATTACTCATCCGAGTGACGTGGCTGATTTGATGATGTCTTCTATGAAAGATTTAGATCAGGAACATTTTGTAGTATTATTACTTAATTCAAAAAATATCGTTATAAAACAATCTTGGATCTTTAAAGGAACACTTAATAGTTCGATTATTCATCCACGTGAGGTATTTAATATTGCAATTAGAGAATCCTCTAATGCTATCATTATTGTTCACAACCATCCTTCAGGTGATGTAACACCCTCTAGAGAAGACATTACTACGACTTTACGTTTAAAAGAGTGTGGTGCTATTTTAGGAATTGATGTACTTGATCACATCATCATTGGAGATAATCAATTTACAAGTTTGGTTGAAGCAGGCTATTTTGAGGAGCATTGAAATCAATTAGTTTATATCAGTCACATAGTGTATAATTTTCTTATTAAAAAATAAGGAGATATTTTATATGAGTTTATTTCTAATTTTAGGTATAATCATGCCAGTGATTTACGTAATAAGGCTTAATATCCTAGATAATATAATGACTATTAGACGTGGTTTCATAACGATTATTTTATCGATTATAGGTATAGTTACAGCATCTTTGTTAGGTAGTATAGTAACAAAGCAATTGAATGAATTAATTTTTATAATCATTGGAGCTATAATAACAGGTGTATTGTGGGGATTACTTCTAGTGGGGAGTTATATATTAATAAATTGGTTAACTAAATTAATTAAAAAATAATAAAAAGTTAGCTAAAAAACATTGAAGAGGTTTTGAAAATTTCACTCACAATGTATAGCTAACTCTTAAATTAATTAACATAAGATATCAAGTTTTGATAGTTATCTAATAGCCAAATTACTCCTTGATACGCCAAATAAATACATAGTAAAACAATCCCTGCAGATATTAAGAAACGTAGTATAGATAGACCAACTCTAAAGAGAAGTACGACTAATAATACTATCAAAATAATAGTTAAGATACTTATCAAACGCTGTCCCTCCTCATCACGTATGCATGTTATATTGCTTATTATAATTCATTTAATGAATGTTAGCATCCGTCTACAGATATAATATTTCTACACCTATAGTCTGATGTAAACTAAAAACATTTAACATATACTTAATTAAATATGATAAGGAGGGCGAATATGAGATTTATATTTAGTATAGTTAAGAATATTATTGCTGTGCTAGCTATTATTGCTATTATTTATATAGCATTGAAGTATGCCCCTTTCCTTAGAGATCAAGAATGGAATCCTTTACATGAAAGTACTAATTATATTCAACAAAATATGCATGATACTCCGGCAAATAACAGACTACCTGCTCAGCCAAAAAACGGCAAAAGTTATTCATTAAAAGAAAACGACATCATCAATAATGTCCCTTCTAGTCAAATTAAAAATGTATTTAATATGATTGATAAGAAAGAATTTATGTCAGTATCTGGTATAGGTAGAATGGGCTATAATAATAAATACTTAGCAGGCCAAAGAGGGGACGAATTCATAATATATAAATTTGGTTCAGATTCTATAAGAGTATATAACACAGAGTTTGAAATGCAACAGGATCTAAATAAATTAGGACAACATATAGAGTTAAAACCATCAGAAGCTTTTAAGTAAAAACTGTAAACTATGAATTTGAAATGTATTTTTAAATAAGTTAACCTTTATATATAGATAAATACATTAAAGGTTGGTGTGATTTCTAATGGCTGAACAATCAAAAGAAAAACAAGCTAACGAACAAGCAAAAGCACAAAATCTTTTTGCTCGTTGGAGAAAAGAAGAAACACTATATAGCGAAGACGAAAAGAAAGATAAAAATGATAGCGAAGATGAAACTAAATAAATTTAAAGTCATATTTTATTAAACTACTAACGATAAGGTTAGTAGTTTTTTTATGTATTTAGGCATAATGTTTTTAAAAAGTTTAACATTACTTATTATAAAATTTACCTTTTAGATTAGTTAGTGCTTTATTTCATGTAGTGAGTAATATAAAATATAAAAGGATAATAAATTTAGTCTTATAGAGGTGTTCTGGGTGCTTAATTTTTTCAAAAATAACAAGCTCATTGTTGTTTTATGTGCAATTATCGTTTTTATAGCGTTAATTGGTTTATCCATTCGTTCCCAAAACCAATCACCTCCTGAACAATATGTAGGAGACTCAGTTTCTTTAGGACAAAGAGTTGTGAGTTATCCTATTCATTTTGTAACTGGAGCTATTGGAAATATTTTCAATAATGGTGGATCGAAAGAAGATAAAAATAAAATTAAACAACTTGAGGCAAAGAATCAAAAGTTAGAAACTGAAAATAAAAAGTTTAAAAAAGAATTAGACGTTAAAGATTTATCAAAATATGAGCCTATTTCAACAACAGTGATTGCTAGAAACCCAGATCAGTGGATGAATACAATTGTGATAGACAAGGGTTCTAAATCTGGCATTAAAAATAATATGGCGGTTATGACTTCTGAAGGTTTAGTTGGTAGAGTCACAAAGGTAAATCAATTTTCTGCTCAAGTCGATTTGATTTCCACTCATACGAGAGCAGGTAAACTTTCAGTTAACGTACAACACGGTTCTAAAAATGTTTTTGGTTTGATTGATCATTATGATGCTAAAAACGAAGAATTAGTGATTAGTGATATTAACAACAAAGATAGTGTGAAAAAAGGAGATAAGGTAGTAACCAGTGGCTTAGCTGACCAGTTACCAAGTGATCTTTACATAGGTGAAGTTACAGATGTTGAAAATGATCAATACGGACTTGCCAAAGAGGTAAGAGTTAAGACTGGTGCTGATTTAGCTGACTTAAATCATGTATATGTTGCAAAACGTGATGTGAGCACGATTCCCGATGATGAAAGCAGGGATAACTAATGCGAACGCTTTATTATTTACTAATTGGAGTACTTTTATTTTATATAGATACGGCTATAGGATTAGTTATTCCATTGCATTTCGGTAAAATCGACATTATCTTTGTTCCTCATTTAACTTTAATGTACATATTGATAATGACTGTATATAGAGGTTTTGGTGTATCAATTGTGCTTGCTATCTTTTTCGGGATAGTTACAGATTTATATTTTGGAAGTATATACGGTTTATATATGTTTGGTTACATTATATTAGTTGTGATTGTAGATAAATTCTTTAAAGTGTTTTATCGAGACCATACAATGCTATTTAGCATCGTGTTGTTAAGTACAGTGATACTTGAAATTTATGTAGCAGCCATATATGCAGTAATTGGTTTTATTCAATTTGATTTTATTGATTTTATTTTATTCAGATTAATCCCAACGTTTATAATTAATTTTATCTTATTATTAATTTTATATCCTATCATCATAAAATTTACGCGAAAAATGCAAAACGCAATTGACAGTAAAGCTTAGTGATGGTAAGATGCAGTAGTTGAGTAGTTTCAGGCTACATACAACCGCTCAAATACAGGTTTAAGTACGAAGGCAAATATATTATCTTGTTTGTCTATTCAAGCTAGCTTCATTGTATAGCTCATGAAGGTGTCACCTGTATATGGCGTGACTTATTATATAGGAGGTGCAAAGTATGTTTGCTATTATTGAAACAGGTGGAAAACAAATCAAAGTAGAAGAAGGTCAAGAAATCTTCGTTGAAAAATTAGACGTAAATGAAGGTGACTCATTCACTTTTGATAAAGTATTATTTGTAGGTGGAGATTCAGTCAAAGTTGGTGCGCCAACTGTTGAAGGTGCCTCAGTTACTGCTACTGTTAACAAACAAGGACGCGGCAAAAAAATCACTGTATTCACTTACAGACGTCGTAAAGACTCAAAACGTAAAAAAGGCCATCGTCAACCATTTACTAAATTAACTATCGATAAAATTAACGCATAATTTTATGATTACTGTTGATATTACAGTTGATGATGAAGGCAAAGTCACAGATGTGATCATGGATGGTCATGCGAATCATGGTGAATATGGTCATGACATTGTCTGTGCTGGTGCCTCAGCAGTTTTATTTGGTAGTGTGAACGCAATTATGGGATTGACATCAGAAAAGCCTGACATCGATTACGATGATGATGGTGGTCATTTTCATATAAGAAGTGTTGATACTAATAACAAAGAAGCACAATTAATTCTTCAAGCGATGTTAGTTTCTTTACAAACAATTGAAGAAGAATATAATGAGAATATCAGATTAAATTATAAGTGAGGTGTATCCCGATGTTAAAATTAAACTTACAATTCTTCGCATCTAAAAAAGGGGTAAGTTCTACTAAAAACGGACGTGACTCTGAATCTAAACGTTTAGGTGCTAAACGTGCTGACGGTCAATATGTATCAGGTGGTTCAATTCTTTATCGCCAACGTGGTACTAAAATCTACCCTGGTGAAAATGTAGGTCGTGGTGGCGATGATACATTATTCGCTAAAATCGACGGCGTTGTTAAATTTGAACGCAAAGGTCGCGACAAAAAACAAGTTTCTGTATACGCAGTTGCTGAATAATTTTGTCTAGTTAACACCAGAAGTGAATGCTTCTGGTGTTTTATTTTTGTTTAAATTGATATACACATTAAAAATTTTTCTATAAATAGGGATAATGATATAATTATAAGGATGAAAAATTCAGAGTAAAAGAGGTGAGATATATGTTTGTCGATCAAGTCAAAATATCTCTCAAAGCAGGTGATGGAGGTAACGGAATCACTGCTTATCGAAGAGAAAAATATGTACCTTTTGGTGGACCAGCTGGAGGTGACGGTGGTAAAGGTGCCTCAGTTGTATTTGAAGTAGATGAAGGTTTAAGAACACTTTTAGACTTTAGATATCAAAGACACTTTAAAGCTAAACAAGGTGAAAATGGGCAAAGTAGCAATATGCATGGTAAAAATGCTGAAGATTTAGTATTAAAAGTACCCCCAGGTACAATTATTAAAAGTGTAGAAACTGAAGAGGTTTTAGCCGACTTAGTTGAAGACGGTCAAAGAGCTATCGTTGCACGAGGGGGCCGTGGTGGTCGTGGTAACTCACGTTTTGCTACTCCACGTAATCCAGCACCTGATTTCAGCGAAAATGGTGAGCCCGGTGAGGAACTAGATGTAACCTTAGAACTTAAATTATTAGCGGATGTCGGTTTAGTTGGTTTCCCTAGTGTTGGTAAATCTACGTTACTATCTATTGTTTCAAAAGCAAAACCTAAAATTGGAGCTTATCATTTTACTACGATTAAGCCAAACTTAGGTGTAGTTTCTACGCCAGACAGTAGAAGTTTTGTTATGGCTGATTTACCTGGTCTTATAGAAGGTGCTTCAGATGGCGTTGGTCTAGGTCATCAATTTTTAAGACATGTAGAACGAACTAAAGTGATTGTTCACATGATAGATATGAGTGGTTCTGAAGGAAGAGATCCTATTGAAGACTATAAAATCATCAATCAAGAACTTGTTAATTATAAGCAACGACTTGAAGATCGCCCACAGATTGTAGTGGCTAATAAAATGGACATTCCTGACGCTAAAGATAATTTAGAACTTTTTAAAGAAGAAGTTGGCGAAGATATTACAATTGTTCCGGTATCAACTATCACACGAGATAACATAGATCAATTGTTGTATCTCATTGCTGATAAACTAGAAGAAGTTAAAGATGTTGACTTCTCAGTTGAAGAAGATGAAAATATAGGCGTCAATCGTGTTTTATATAAACACACGCCTTCCCAAGATGCATTTACAATTACAAGAGACGACGATGGTGCTTATGTAGTAAGTGGTAATGCAATTGAAAGAATGTTCAAAATGACTGATTTCAATAGTGATCCTGCCGTTCGTCGATTCGCAAGACAAATGCGTTCAATGGGTATTGATGATGCGTTAAGAGAAAGAGGATGTAGTAATGGAGATATCGTTAGAATTCTAGGTGGAGAATTTGAATTTGTCGAATAGGAGTGTAGACTATGGACAATAAAGACTATAGAAAGTTTTATTTAATTAGAGAAGATGTATTACCTGAATCTGTTGTTAAAACTTTGAAAGTTAAAGATGCTTTAAAAAACAATCCTGAATTGTCCATTTATGATGCAGTTAAACAGTTCAACTTATCCCGTAGCGCCTTTTATAAATATAGGGAAACTATATTTCCTGTAGATGAAAAGATGCTAGATCATAGGGAGTTTACACTCATTTTATATGTTAATGATATCGTAGGAATGTTAGCACAAGTATTAAATACAATTTCAAGACTTCAATTATCTGTATTAACGATACATCAAAGTGTACCTATGGAAGATAAAGCTACGATTACTTTATCACTTAACGCTCAATCATCCTATCTCTCAATTGATGATGTAGTCAATACACTTAGAGAAATAGAGCATGTTTCAAAAGTTGAGTTAATTAGTATGAGTATGTAAAGGGAGGGCCAACATGTATGCTTATGTAAAAGGGACATTAACGCAATTATTTCCAACTCATGTAGTGGTTGAAACTTCAGGAATAGGTTATGAAATTCAAACACCTAATTCTTATCGTTTTCAAAAATATTTAAATCAAGATGTACAAATTTTCACTTCTTTGATTGTTAGAGAAGATGCACAATTGTTGTATGGATTCATTAGTGAAGAAGAGAAAGATATGTTTCATAGTTTAATTAAAGTTACGGGAATTGGTCCCAAGTCAGCTTTAGCTATTTTAGCAGCTAGTTCTCCAAATGAAGTGAAAAGAGCAATTGAAAATGAAAATGATGCTTATCTAACTCAGTTCCCTGGCATTGGTAAAAAAACGGCCAGACAAATCGTATTAGATTTAAAAGGTAAAGTCACCATTACTGAGGAAGATTCAGAATCATTGCTTCAAGTCGATGTTAATAATAATGAACAAAGTCAAGTTGTTAAAGAAGCTATGTTAGCATTAGAAGCATTAGGATACTCAAAACGTGAACTTTCTAAGGTTGAAAAAGTGTTAAACAAGCAAAGTGTATCTAGTGTAGACGAAGCTGTAAAATTAGGCTTACAAACGTTAGTTTCTTAATAAATAGAGTATGTATCTTATGGAGGCACGAATATGGATAAAAGAATGGTCGATCAACAATTTCATAATGAAGATTCGGATTTCGAATTATCATTGAGACCTACTAAACTCAAACAATATATTGGTCAAACCTCTATTAAAAGTAATTTAGAAGTGTTTATTAAAGCTGCTAATTTAAGAGAAGAACCTCTCGATCATGTGCTTTTATTCGGGCCACCAGGATTAGGTAAAACAACACTTTCAAATATTATAGCTAATGAAATGGAAGTTAATATACGTACAATCTCAGGTCCTTCATTAGAAAGACCTGGAGATTTAGCTGCAATTCTATCAGGACTACAGCCAGGTGATGTGCTCTTTATAGATGAAATTCATAGATTAAGTAGTGTCGTTGAAGAGGTACTCTATCCAGCAATGGAGGATTTCTTTTTAGATATTATTATTGGTAAAGGTGACGAGGCACGTAGTATTAGAATAGATTTACCACCATTTACATTAGTCGGTGCTACAACCAGAGCAGGTAGTTTAACAGGACCGTTAAGAGATAGATTTGGGGTGCACTTGAGACTTGAGTATTATAATGAAAATGATCTTAAAGAAATAATTACTCGAACTGCAGATGTACTTGGTACTGGTATTGATGAAGAGAGTGCTTTAGAATTAGCTCGACGTTCTCGTGGTACACCAAGAGTAGCAAATCGTTTATTGAAACGTGTTAGAGACTTTCAGCAAGTCAATGAAGATGATCAAATTTATATTGAAACAACAAAAAGAGCATTACAATTACTTCAAGTTGATAAAGAAGGTTTAGATTATATAGATCATAAAATGATGAACTGTATTATCAATCAATATAATGGTGGCCCTGTTGGTTTAGATACAATTGCTGTATCTATAGGTGAAGAGCGCATTACTATTGAAGATGTTTATGAACCATTTTTAATACAAAAAGGCTTTTTAGAGCGAACACCACGTGGACGAAAAGCGACGCCTTTCGCTTACGAGCATTTTAATAATACGAATGAAAAGAGGGAGTAAGTTGAATATTGAAGAATTTGACTATCATTTGCCAGAATCTTTAATAGCTCAAACACCTTTAAAAAATAGAGACCAAAGTCGTTTGCTTGTGCTTCAAAGAGAGACTGGTAAAATGACTCACCTCCATTTTAAAGATGTCATTGATTATTTAAATCCTGGAGATACACTGGTTTTAAATGATACGCGAGTGATGCCCGCAAGACTATTTGGCTTAAAAGAGGAAACTGGCGCTAAAGTAGAAATGCTTATGCTTACTCAAATTGAGGGAAACGATTGGGAAGTATTGCTAAAACCTGCTAAAAGAATCAAGGTGGGTAATCGCTTATCATTTGGCGACGGAAAAATTGTTGCTGAATGTATTAAAGAATTAGAACAAGGTGGACGTATTATGCGTCTACACTATGATGGTATTTTACAAGAACGCCTTGATGAGCTTGGTGAGATGCCTTTACCTCCATACATTAAAGAACGTCTTGATGATCCAGATAGGTATCAAACTGTATACGCTAAAGAAAGTGGTTCTGCTGCAGCTCCAACTGCAGGGTTACATTTTACGGATGATTTATTAAATCAAATTAAGCAAAAAGGGGTCAATATCGCTTTTATAACATTGCATGTAGGGTTAGGCACGTTCAGACCAGTTAGCGTTGATAACATTGATGATCACGAAATGCATAGCGAATATTATCAAATGACTCAAGAAACTGCTGATTTACTTAATCAAACAAAGGCCAAAGGTAAAAGAATAATTTCGGTGGGAACAACATCTACACGTACTTTAGAAACTATTAGAAGAGACCACGAGCAATTTGTTGAAAAAAGTGGCTGGACGGATATATTTATTTATCCTGGATTTGAATATAAAGCAATAGATGGATTAATTACTAATTTTCATTTACCTAAATCTACATTAGTAATGCTAGTTTCAGCATTTAGTACTAGAGAAAACATTTTAAATGCATATCATAAAGCGGTAGAAATGGAGTACAGATTCTTCAGTTTTGGAGATGCAATGTTAATTATTTAAAGAAGAATGTGAGGTTTAACGTATGCCTGCGGTAACTTATGAGCATATTAAAACATGTAAACAATCAGGGGCAAGATTAGGTATTGTACATACACCACATGGTTCATTTGAGACACCGATGTTTATGCCTGTGGGAACAAAAGCTACAGTTAAAACGATGAGCCCTGAAGAACTTAAAGATATTGAAGCAAAAATCATTTTGGGCAACACATATCATTTGTGGCTACAACCTGGAAATGATATCATCAAGCATGCTGGGGGCCTACATCAATTCATGAATTGGGATGGTCCGATTTTAACAGACTCTGGTGGATTTCAAGTTTTCAGTTTGAGTAATTTGCGTAAAATAACTGAAGAGGGCGTTGAATTTAGACATCATACTAATGGTTCTAAACTTTTCCTTAGCCCTGAAAAGTCTATGCAAATACAAAATGATTTAGGTTCAGATATCATGATGGCGTTTGATGAATGTCCGCCCATGCCATCTGAATACGATTATGTTAAAAACTCAATTGAAAGAACCACACGCTGGGCAGAAAGATGTTTAAAAGCGCATCAACGTCCCGAAGATCAAGCATTGTTCGGTATTATTCAAGGTGGAGAATACAAAGATTTACGTGAGCAAAGTGCGAAAGAGCTTGTTGACCTTGATTTTCCTGGTTATGCTATCGGAGGTCTGTCTGTGGGAGAACCGAAGCCAGTTATGTATGACATGGTTGAACATACCGAACAATTTATGCCGAAAGATAAACCTAGATATCTTATGGGGGTAGGCTCACCTGATGCATTAATAGAGTGTAGCATCAGAGGCATGGATATGTTTGATTGCGTGCTTCCTACTAGAATCGCTCGAAATGGTACATGTATGACTTCAAAAGGTCGTGTAGTTATAAAAAATGCAAAATATGCAGATGACCTTGGACCATTAGATGATAATTGTGACTGTTATACTTGTCGTAATTATTCAAGAGCATATATTAGACATTTAATCAAAGCGGAAGAAACTTTTGGTATCCGTCTTACTACTATTCATAATTTACATTTTCTGCTAAAATTAATGGAAGATATAAGACAAGCCATTCGAGAAGACCGTCTTTTAGACTTTAAAGATGCGTTCTTTGAACAGTATGGATTAAATGTAGAGAACCCTAAGAACTTTTAAAAGGAGAATTTAACAATGGGCCAATTCACATCATTGATTTTACCAATTTTATTATTGGTATTAATGTGGTTCTTTTTAATCAGACCACAACAAAAACGTGCTAAAGAGCATCGTGAAATGATTAGCCGTGTAGAATCAGGACAAAAGGTTACTACAATAGGCGGTATTAAAGGTACTGTTAAATCTGTTGATGAAACAACAGTTGTCATTACAGTAAATGGTCATGGTACGGAAATGACTTTCGAGAAACCAGCCATCAAACAAGTTGACCCTTCATAATATGAGGTCAGTTTTAATTAAAAGTGGGACTCTTTAAAAGGAGTTCCACTTTTTTTATATACAAATCATTATGTTAAATTTGTTTAAAAGTTTTAAATTAAGCCAATAATTTCACTATTGAGTGTAGTATGTTAATATAGATAGGTCGTTAAAGTGAACGTAATATCATTTTAACTTGCATGATAAAATAATCATCGAGTATGCTAAATACATAAGTAAATAATGAGGTGTTCATGTGAAGAAAACTAGTAGATTAATTGCATTCATACTACTTGTGGCTCTTCTTTTTACAGGAATGGGACTTACATATAAGAATGTAGTTAAAAATGTTAATTTAGGACTTGATTTACAAGGTGGTTTCGAAGTACTTTATCAAGTTAATCCTTTAGATAAAGGAGAAAAGATAGACAAGAAAGCACTTCAAGCAACATCAAGAACACTCGAAAACCGAGTTAATGTTCTAGGTGTTTCAGAACCTAAAATTCAAATTGAAGATCCTAACCGTATACGTGTTCAATTAGCTGGTATTAAGGACCAAGCTCAAGCACGTAAATTGTTATCTACGCAAGCGAATTTAACAATTAGGGACGCTCAAGACCATGTTTTAATGTCTGGTTCAGATATCAAACAAGGTTCAGCCAAACAAGAATTTAAACAAGAAACTAATCAACCAACAGTAACATTTAAGGTTAAAAGCAAAGAAAAATTCAAAAAGGTTACTGAAAAGATTTCAAAAAAACGTGACAATGTTATGGTTGTCTGGATGGACTATAAAAAGGGTGATAGTTACAAGAAAGAGGCTAAGAAGCAACAAGAAGGTAAAGACCCTAAATATGTTTCTGCCGCAAACGTAGATCAGCCAATTAATTCAGATAGCGTCGAAATTTCCGGTGGTTTCAATGGTAAAAAAGGTGTTAAAGAAGCTAAACAAATCGCTGAATTACTAAATGCCGGTTCGTTACCTGTAGATCTTAAAGAAATTTATTCTAATTCAGTTGGCGCACAATTTGGTCAAGATGCTCTAGATAAAACAATATTCGCTTCATTTATAGGTGTAGGAATAATTTATCTATTTATGCTTGGCTTCTACAGATTACCAGGTTTAGTAGCAATTATTGCATTGACTACTTACATTTACCTAACATTAGTTGCATTTAACTTTATTTCTGGTGTGTTAACTTTACCGGGACTTGCCGCACTTGTGCTTGGTGTAGGTATGGCTGTTGATGCTAACATTATTATGTATGAGCGGATTAAAGACGAACTAAGAATAGGTCGAACGCTCAAGCAGGCATATTCTAAAGCAAACAAAAGTTCATTCCTAACGATCTTTGACTCAAACTTAACAACTGTTATTGCTGCAGCTGTTCTGTTCTTCTTCGGTGAGAGCTCAGTTAAAGGTTTCGCGACGATGTTACTATTAGGTATTCTAATGATATTCGTTACAGCTGTCTTCTTGTCACGTGGACTATTATCATTATTAGTATCATCTAACTTCTTTAAGAAAAAATATTGGTTATTTGGAGTTAAGAAAAAAGATCGCCATGACATTAATGAAGGTAAAGATGTTCATGACCTTAAAACATCATTTGAAAAGTGGAATTTCGTTAAGTTAGCAAAACCGCTTATCGCGTTAAGTATTTTAATCGTCATAGTTGGTTTAGTTATTTTATCAATTTTTAAACTTAATTTAGGTATTGATTTCTCTTCTGGTACAAGAGCAGATATTGAGACAAATCAATCACTCACTCAAGGTAAAGTCGAAAAAGCTGTTAAAGATGTCGGCTTATCGCCAGACCAAGTTCAAATTAATGGCAGCGGTCATAAAAATGCTACTGTACAATTCAAGAAAAATTTAACAAGGGCAGAAGATAACAAGCTAAGTGATAAGATGAAATCAGAGTTTGGTGATACACCACAAATTAACTCAGTATCACCATTAATCGGTCAAGAACTCGCTAAAAATGCTATGACAGCGTTAATCCTAGCTTCAATAGGTATTATTATTTATGTATCACTTCGATTTGAATGGCGAATGGGCTTATCTGCAGTACTTGCGTTATTACATGACGTATTCATAATCGTAGCAGTATTTAGTTTATTTAGATTAGAAGTTGACTTAACATTTATCGCAGCTGTATTAACAATTGTAGGTTATTCTATTAATGATACAATTGTTACTTTCGACCGTGTTCGAGAAAACTTGCATAAGGTTAAGGTGGTTACGTCACCTGAGCAAATTGACGATATTGTTAATAGATCAATTAGACAAACAATGACACGTTCAATTAATACGGTCTTAACCGTTGTAGTTGTAGTTGTTGCTATACTCATTTTTGGTGCACCAACTATATTTAACTTCTCATTAGCGTTATTAATTGGTTTAATCTCAGGAGTATTCTCTTCTGTATTTATCGCCGTACCGCTTTGGGGTATCATGAAAAAACGTCAATTGAAGAAATCTCCAAACAGTAAATTAACGGTTTATAAAGAGAAAAAATCAAATGATGAAAAAATCTTAGTTTAATCTATTAGTTAACTGTCAATTAAGTATTTAATGCTTAATTGACAGTTTTTTGTTGAAATTATTTAATCCTCAACGGGTTGTACTTTTTATTTTAAATAAAGTTCGGTATAATGACTTTTGGAAATGAGGACGATTGTTATGATTAAATCAAGATATCATTGGGATTTAGCCCAGCCAACTGAATACATAACAGATGATCTTGCTAAGAAACTTAAGCTTTCACCTATTGTAAAAAAAGTTTTGGAAAGCAAGAATCTAGTTCAAGAAAATAATATTTTAGATGTATTAGAAGATAAAGTACTTGACCATGACCCTTGGTTATTAAGTGATATGCAAAAAGCAATTGATCGCATAAATTTAGCTATTGATAAAAATGAACGTATTTTAGTCTATGGCGATTATGATGCTGATGGTGTCACTTCAACAACTATTCTTGTTAATACATTACAGCAATTGGGTGCTCAAGTAGGATGGTATATTCCTAATCGGTTTTCTGAAGGTTATGGACCTAATGAACATGCCTTTCGTAATGCATATGATGAGGGGATCTCACTAATCATTACAGTGGATAATGGAATACAAGGGCATGATGAAATTAAAATGGTTCAAGACCTCGGTGTGGATGTCATTGTGACAGATCATCATGAGATTGGACGTACTTTACCAGAGGCATTAGCCATTGTACATCCAATGCACCCGGATTTTGACTATCCGTTCAAATATCTTTGTGGTGCTGGTGTGGCATATAAGCTATCGCAAGCTTTATTAAGTCATCCCCCTCAGCAATTTATAGCATTAGCAGCTATAGGAACGATTGCAGATTTAGTGTCTTTAACAGATGAAAATCGTTCAATAGTTAAAAGAGGATTGAAAATATTAAATGATCAGACACCTGTTTCTATCAATGCTATATTGAAACAAGCAGGTTATAATGATCAAATCAACGAAGAAACAATTGGGTTTATCATTGGACCTCGACTCAATGCGGTAGGTAGATTAGAAGATGCATCACTAGCTGCTGAATTATTAATGGTAGATGAGTTTGAGGAAGCAGAATTTTTAGCTGAACAAGTGGAGCATTTCAATCAAGAAAGAAAAGATATTGTAGCAGAAATTACTGAAGAGGCGCTTTCATTAGCTGAGGAACAAGTTCAACAAGGAAATTTATTTTTATTATTAGCTAAAGAGAATTGGCATGAAGGAGTACTCGGTATTGTAGCATCTAAGATTGTTGAAACTTATGCTCTGCCAACTCTAATCTTGAATATTGATTTAGAGCAAAATCATGCTAAAGGCTCTGCACGCTCGATAGACCAGGTGTCAATGTTTGAAATTTTAAATGCTCATCAGGATTTAATTACTAAATTTGGTGGTCATCATATGGCTGCTGGTATGACTATGGATATAGAAAATATTGATGAACTACGAAAAGGTCTTAACGAATGGATGAAGCAACTTTCAGAATCAACATCTTTAGCACCACGTAAACATGTAGATGTACTGCTCAATGAAAGTGAAATTACTGTTAAAAATATTCAAGATATACAAAAATTGCGTCCATTTGGTACAGACTTTAATAGTCCTACATTTGAAGTTAATGATTTAAATGTTAAATCGATTAAAGCTATTGGCCAGGAAGGTAAACATTTAAAAGTGGCACTTGGGGAGAATCAATTAGCGGCACTTTACTGGAGTTATGGACATCTTGCTAAAGAAATCGAAATGGGGCAACCACTTAATTTAATAGGTAACCTTCAAATCAATGAATGGAATGGAAATCAATCACCCCAATTAATTATTCAAGATATTGCTACAGAAACAATACAAATCTTAGATTATCGAAGCAAACGTAAGCATCTTCAATTCACTGAAAATAATTCTAATACAGCATATGTGATTCATCCTAAAAAGGATAAAACCAATGAGCATCATTATTATTATGGTGAAACTATAGAATCACAATATGATAAAGTAGTTCTCAGAGATTTACCTACAACAATGAATGAAATTGAAGAAACGCTTAAACAATTACAATTTTCCCAGCTTTATCTTGTTTTACAACATGATCAATCAATTTATTTTGAAGGTATGCCAAGCAAAGCATTGTTTAAAGAATGTTTTAAAGCTTTAATTAACAAACAAGAAACAAATTTAGCTAAAGAGGGTATGATGTTGTGTGAGTTTTTAAAAGTTAAGCCAGAAATATTAAAGTTTATGCTTAAAGTTTTTAGTGAGCTTGATTTTATTTACAACGAGGATGGTCTTATTAAAATAAATTCACACTCTAGTAAAAAAGATATCGAGACGAGTCGTCTTTACCAATTAAGACAATCTCGAATAGAAGTAGAAAAAAGATTACTGTACGATGACTTTTCAAATATTAAAAAATGGATAAAGTCTCAATTGAGTTAAAATTTAGGAGGAAATTTAATGGATTTAAAACAATATGTCTCAGAAGTTCAAGATTGGCCAAAACCGGGAGTAAGTTTTAAAGATATAACTACAATTATGGATAATGGTAAAGCATATGGATACGCGACTGATCAAATCGTGGAGTATGCGAGAGAAAGAGATGTTGATGTTGTAGTAGGGCCAGAAGCTAGAGGATTTATTATTGGTTGTCCAGTGGCATACTCTATGGGGATTGGATTTGCTCCTGTGCGTAAAGAAGGTAAATTACCTAGAGAGGTTATTCGTTACGAATATAGTTTAGAGTACGGTACAAACATTTTAACTATGCACAAAGATGCGATTAAACCAGGTCAACGTGTGTTGATTACAGACGATTTACTCGCTACGGGTGGTACAATTGAAGCGGCAATTAAACTTGTAGAGAAATTAGGTGGCATCGTTGTAGGTATTGCATTTATTATCGAATTAAAATATCTACATGGTATTGAAAAGATAAAAGATTATGATGTCATGAGTCTTATTTCATATGATGAATAACTAAAGTTATGTTCAAAGCTATATCTTGTATTATTTAAATTTTAATACAGGATATAGCTTTTTTATATTTGCAAAAGTAACCTTATTTTAGCGAAATTTAATAAATAGATTGTAAGCTTTAAAGTCTACCCACGTTTATTTATTTAAAAAATTGTAGTATCATAGAACTATTATTTAAATTAAAGTGAACTACCTTATTTAAGTTAGGGTAAAAGTTATAGTAAAGTGGAAGTAAGTATTACTTATTGTATAGATAAGGGCATAGATTTTATATAATCAGAATTTTACAAATATATTATATTTTAATTTTCAAAATCAAAAACCTATAAAAGCAAATAAATTAACTCGTTTATTTAGCGTTTAAATACTAAGGTATGTAATAGTAATAAATTTGAGTGGGGTGTCATAATTTGAACAACGAATATCCATATAGTGCGGATGAGGTTCTTCATAAAGCTAAATCATATTTATCGGCAAGTGAATATGAATATGTACTTAAGAGTTATCATATCGCTTATGAAGCCCATCAGGGTCAGTTTAGAAAAAATGGCTTACCTTATATCATGCATCCTATTCAAGTTGCAGGTATATTAACTGAGATGAGACTCGATGGGCCTACAATCGTAGCCGGCTTTCTACATGATGTCATAGAAGACACGCCTTATACATTTGAAGATGTTAAAGATATGTTCAATGAAGAGGTTGCTCGTATTGTAGATGGTGTAACAAAACTTAAAAAAGTTAAATATCGCTCTAAAGAAGAGCAACAAGCTGAAAACCATAGAAAACTATTTATAGCCATCGCTAAAGATGTTCGAGTTATTTTAGTAAAGTTAGCAGACCGTCTGCATAATATGAGAACATTGAAAGCAATGCCTAGAGAGAAACAAGTCAGAATTTCAAAGGAAACTTTGGAGATATATGCTCCACTTGCGCATCGTTTAGGTATTAACACAATCAAATGGGAATTAGAAGATACAGCATTAAGATATATTGATAGCGTCCAATACTTCCGTATTGTAAATCTAATGAAGAAAAAACGTAGTGAACGTGAAGCATATATAGATAATGCGATAAACAAAATTGAAGCAGAAATGGAAAAAATGAACCTTTCTGGTGAGATTAATGGTAGACCTAAACATATTTATAGTATTTACCGTAAAATGATGAAACAGAAAAAACAATTTGATCAAATTTTTGATTTATTAGCAATACGTATCATTGTTAATTCAATTAATGATTGTTACGCCATTTTAGGTCTTGTTCATACATTATGGAAACCTATGCCGGGTAGGTTTAAAGATTATATAGCTATGCCAAAACAAAATATGTATCAATCTCTTCATACTACAGTTGTAGGTCCTAATGGTGATCCACTCGAGATACAAATTAGAACATATGAAATGCATGAAATTGCCGAACACGGTGTAGCGGCTCACTGGGCTTATAAAGAGGGAAAAACGGTTAATGAGAAAACTCAAGATTTCCAAAACAAACTTAATTGGTTAAAAGAACTAGCTGAAACAGATCATACCTCCACTGATGCTCAAGAATTTATGGAGTCTTTAAAATACGATTTACAAAGCGACAAAGTTTATGCGTTTACACCTGCGAGTGACGTTATTGAATTGCCATATGGAGCAGTGCCTATTGATTTCGCTTATGCCATACATAGTGAAGTAGGTAATAAAATGATCGGTGCAAAAGTAAATGGCAAAATTGTACCTATTGATTATGTACTACAAACAGGTGATATCATTGAAATACGTACCAGTAAACACTCATATGGACCGAGTCGTGATTGGTTGAAAATCGTAAAATCTTCAAGTGCGAAAAGTAAAATTAAAAGTTTCTTTAAAAAACAAGACCGCTCCTCAAATATTGAAAAAGGTAAATTTATGGTTGAAGCAGAAATTAAGGAACAGGGATTTCGTGTTGAAGATGTTTTAACCGAAAAGAATTTAGAGGTTGTAAATGATAAGTATCATTTTGCAAACGACGAGGATTTATTTGCGGCTGTAGGATTTGGTGGCGTAACTTCCGTACAAATTGTTAATAAACTAACTGAAAAACAACGCATATTAGATAAACAGAAAGCTTTAAATGAAGCCCAAGAAGTTACAAAATCAGTTCCTATTAAAGAAGATATTATTACTGACAGTGGTGTTTATGTTGAAGGATTAGAAAACGTCCTTATCAAACTGTCAAAATGTTGTAATCCTATACCTGGTGATGATATTGTAGGATATATCACCAAAGGTCACGGTATAAAAGTTCACCGTACAGATTGTCCAAATATAAAAAACGAGACAGACCGGTTGATTTCTGTAGAGTGGGTTAAATCTAAAGATTCAACTCAACGTTATCAAGTTGATTTAGAAGTGACAGCATACGATAGAAATGGTTTACTTAATGAAGTGCTACAAGCTGTTAATTCGACAGCAGGTAGTTTAATTAAAGTTTCAGGTCGTTCTGATGTAGACAAAAATGCTGTGATAAATATTAGCGTGATGGTGAAAAATGTTAACGATGTTTATCGCGTCGTTGAAAAGATAAAACAACTAGGTGACGTATATACAGTATCGAGAGTTTGGAACTAGAGGTGCAAAAGAAATGAAGATAATTGTACAAAGAGTTAAACATGCGAGAGTAATAAATGATTCTATCGATAATGAAATCGAGAGAGGATTTTGTTTACTAGTAGGTGTAGGCAAAGATTCTACTGAAGAAGATATCAAAATCGTTGCCAAAAAAATTGCTAACGCTCGATTATTTGAAGATGAAAATGACAAATTAAACCTTAATATACAACAAGTTAATGGACAAATCTTATCTGTATCTCAATTCACACTTTATGCAGATGTTAAAAAAGGTAATCGTCCTGGATTTTCAAATTCAAAAAGCCCTGAAGAAGCGAAACAACTTTATGAAAGATTTAATGAGGAATTAGAATCATACGGTTTAACTGTTAAAACAGGCGAATTTGGTACACACATGAATGTTGAAATTAACAACGATGGTCCTGTTACTATAATCTATGAATCACAGGATGGAAAAATTCTATGAACAAAATAGATGCTTGGTTAACACGACATGGCCTAAAAAATTGGCTTACACTTGTAGTAGTCATAGCATTCATTCTATTTATTATCTTGTTATTTATGTTTCTCAATCAAGGTGATGAGGATACTGGTCAAATTACAATCACTGAAAATGCTGAATTAAGAACAGGTCCTAATGCAGCCTATCCTATCATTTACAAAATTGAAAAAGGTGATAGCTTTAAGAAAGTAGATAAACAAGGTAAATGGATAGAAGTCCAAAATCGGGCTGGAACAGAAAAAGGCTGGGTTGCCGGTTGGCATACTAACTTAAATATACATGCTGACAACTCTAAAGCTTCTAATCCTCTTAAAGGTAAAACAATTGTACTTGATCCTGGTCATGGTGGTAGTGACCAGGGTGCATCAAGTAACACCCCCTCTAAAAGTTTAGAAAAGAATTACACTTTGAAAACTGCTAAAGAACTTAAAAAATTACTTGAAAAAGAAGGTGCCAAAGTCAAAATGACTCGCACCACAGATAAATATGTGTCTTTAGATGATAGAAATATTAAAGGCGACGCATTTATCAGTATACATAATGACTCTTTAGATTCCTCTAATGCTAACGGTGCAACCGTTTATTGGTTACAAGATAATCAAGAATCGCTAGCTCAAACATTAAATTCTAATATCCAGAAAAAAGCCTTGCTTACTAATAGAGGTGCGCGACAACAGAATTATCAAGTACTCCGACAAACTGATGTGCCAGCTGTATTGTTAGAACTCGGATATATTAGTAATCCAACCGATGAAAATATGATTAAAGACCAACTACATCGTCATGTCGTAGAGCAAGCAGTAGTTGATGGTCTTAAACAATATTTCTCATCATAGAACTTGCAAATTAAAATAAAACTCGTTATCATAATTAATGAACTTTATAAATAAAACCATTATTATTCTTGGAAGATTAAACGAAAAAGGTAGCAAAGTATTGCGTAGAAATACAATCCTAGGCTGTAAGATTGTACTGAGTAGTTTAATTCTTGAACACAAGAAGAGGTACTTTAGGAAACTAATGTCGGCTTACGCACGTTAAGCGTATTGAGTGGGTCAAGCTCTTATTAAGAGACTGATCAATTAGGGTGGCAACACGGTTATTACGTCCCTTGTATAGTTTTAAACTATACAAGGGACTTTTTATTTTCTTAATTGGGGATAATCATCACCTTAGTCGTCACTATGACCTATTCTGAAACTAACGACAAAGGAGACAATGATATGATAAAGATTCCAAGAGGCACGCAAGATATCTTACCTGAAGATTCAATCAAATGGCGCCACATTGAGAATAAATTAGATGAACTCATGGAATTATATAATTATAAAGAAATTCGCACACCTATATTTGAAAGTACTGAACTATTCGCAAGAGGTGTTGGCGATTCTACCGATGTAGTTCAAAAAGAGATGTATACCTTTAAAGACAAAGGAGATCGTAGTTTAACTTTACGACCTGAAGGTACTGCAGCGGTTGTTCGTTCTTATATAGAACATAAAATGCAAGGTAATCCTAATCAACCTGTTAAATTATATTATAACGGTCCTATGTTCAGATATGAACGTAAACAAAAAGGACGTTATCGTCAATTTAATCAATTTGGTGTAGAGGCGATTGGTGCTGAAAATCCGAGTATAGATGCTGAAGTTTTAGCTATGGTAATGCACATTTACGAATCTTTTGGTTTAAAACATCTTAAACTCGTTATTAATAGTATCGGTGATAGTGAATCACGAAAAGAATATAACGAAGCGCTTGTTAATCATTTTGAACCTGTTATTGATACGTTTTGTTCAGACTGCCAATCTCGTTTGCACACAAATCCGATGCGTATTTTAGATTGTAAAATTGACAGAGACAAAGAAGCAATCAAAACCGCACCTCGTATAACAGATTATCTTAATGACGATTCTAAAGCATACTATGAACAAGTAAAACATCATTTAGATGACTTAAATATTCCTTACGTAGAAGACCCAAATCTAGTAAGAGGCCTGGATTATTATACTCACACAGCATTTGAACTTATGATGGATAATCCAAACTATGATGGAGCTATCACTACATTATGCGGTGGCGGTCGTTATAATGGTTTACTACAGTTATTAGATGGACCAAGTGAAACTGGTATTGGATTTGCTTTAAGTATTGAAAGACTCTTACTTGCACTAGAAGAAGAAGGTATTGAGTTAGATATTGAAGAAAACTTTGATTTATTTATCGTAACGATGGGTGAGGAAGCTGATCGTTATGCAGTGAAGCTTTTAAATGACTTACGAAAAAATGGTGTGAAAGCTGATAAAGATTATCTCAATAGAAAAATTAAAGGACAAATGAAACAAGCCGATAGATTAAATGCAAAATATACAATTGTCATTGGCGATCAAGAACTTGAGAATAATTCCATTGCAATTAAAAATATGACTACAGGCGAGTCAGAAAATATACAACTTGATCAGTTAATTAATTATTTTAAAAAGTAGAAAGGGAGTATAACTTTGAGTAAGAGAACAACATATTGTGGTTTAGTCACAGAAGATTTATTAGATGAAAAGGTAACTTTAAAAGGATGGGTACACAATCGCCGTGATCTCGGAGGATTAATTTTCGTAGATTTAAGAGATCGTGAAGGTATTGTTCAAATCGTTTTCAATCCGGACTTTTCAGAAGAGGCCTTAAAAGTAGCTGAAACAGTACGTTCTGAGTATGTTGTAGAAGTACAAGGTGTTGTTACTAAACGTGACCCAGAAACAATTAATCCTAAAATTAAAACAGGTCAAGTAGAAGTTCAAGTTTCAAATATAGAGATTATTAATAAGTCAGAAACGCCTCCGTTTGCAATTAACGAAGAAAACGTCAATGTAGACGAGAACATCCGCTTAAAATATAGATATTTAGATTTACGTAGACAAGAATTAGCTCAAACTTTCAAAATGAGACATCAAACAACACGTTCAATTCGTCAATATTTAGATGATAATGGCTTCTTCGATATAGAAACGCCAGTATTAACTAAATCTACACCAGAAGGTGCTCGTGACTATTTAGTACCTTCACGTGTTCATGAAGGTGAATTTTACGCTTTACCTCAATCACCTCAGCTGTTTAAACAATTATTAATGATAAGTGGTTTTGATAAATATTATCAAATCGTTAAGTGTTTCCGTGATGAAGATTTACGTGCAGACCGTCAACCTGAGTTTACGCAAGTAGATATTGAAATGAGTTTTGTTGATCAAGAAGACGTTATTTCAATGGGCGAAGAGATGTTACGTAAAGTTGTTAAAGATGTTAAAGGTATCGATGTAGAGGGACCGTTCCCACGTATGACATACGCTGAAGCTATGGACCGATATGGTTCAGATAAACCTGATACACGCTTTGATATGGAACTCATTAATGTATCTCAATTAGGTAAAGACATGGATTTCAAAGTCTTTAAAGATACTGTTGAAAATGAAGGCGAAATTAAAGCAATTGTTGCTGAAGGTGCTGCGGATCAATATACACGTAAAGATATGGATTCATTAACTGAATTTGTAAATATTTACGGTGCTAAAGGATTAGCTTGGGTTAAAGTAGTCGAAGATGGCTTAAGTGGCCCAATCGCTAGATTCTTTGAAGATGCTAATGTAGAAACATTAAAAACATTGACTGGAGCTAAACCTGGTGATTTAGTTATGTTTGTAGCCGATAAACCTAGTGTGGTTGCTCAAAGTTTAGGAGCATTACGTATTAAATTGGCCAAAGAATTAGGATTAATCGACGAGTCTAAATTAAACTTCTTATGGGTAACTGATTGGCCATTACTTGAATATGATGAAGATGCTAAACGTTATGTTGCTGCACATCATCCATTCACATCTCCTAAACAAGAAGATATTTCTAAACTAGATTCTGAACCTGAAAATGTTCAAGCAAACGCATACGATATCGTATTAAATGGTTATGAGCTTGGTGGGGGATCAATAAGAATACATGATGGTGAATTACAACAAAAAATGTTCGAAGTTTTAGGGTTCTCTACTGAACAAGCAAAAGAACAATTCGGCTTCTTACTTGATGCATTTAAATACGGTGCACCACCACACGGCGGTATAGCATTAGGATTAGACAGACTAGTGATGTTACTCACTAACAGAACAAACCTAAGAGATACAATCGCATTCCCTAAAACAGCATCAGCAACATGCCTATTAACAGACGCACCAGGAGAAGTATCAGACAAACAACTAGAAGAACTCTCACTACGAATCAGACACTAGGGGCCTCAACATAGAGAATTTCAAAAAGAAATTCTACGAGCAATGCAAGTTGGGGTTAGGCTCCCGACACAAAGGATTTCGATAAGAAATCCCACGGGCAATGCAAGTCGGGACAAAGGGGCCCCAACATAAAGAATTTCAAAAAGAAATCCCACGAGCAATGTGGACCTAGATGAAAACTCAATACCGCTTACTAAAGTTAAAAATTTAGACATAAAAAAGTTGATACTTTGAGTTTAAAAATTTCTTTAAATTCGAATTTGTGGTAAGATTATTTCATAAGATAGTCATCTGTGGTGTACGTAAGTTTGCTTTTTATTTGGGCCTAACACTCTTTGATCAGGGAGCCCAATAGGTTTTCTCGCAGCGCACACGCCTCTATAGGAGGACTTGCAAAACGAGAAACAGGGCACCCACCTGTATATAGCAGGCCGAATGATCAAGCTATTTACAACTACGGCACCTACGGACTCTATCGATACGCAAGACTTCGGTCTTGCGTATTTTTATGTGAATTTTTACAATGATGAATATACATACATAAATGAAAAGCTAATTAAGGTTTAGTTTGATAAAGGAGTACAGAATGAAACATCAATTTTCCAGAAATGAATTGGCAATTGGTCAAGAAGGCTTAGATTTATTAAAAAATAAAACTGTAGCAGTTCTTGGTATCGGAGGAGTCGGATCTTTCGCTGCAGAAGCACTTGCTAGAACAAATATTGGTCATATTATACTTATTGACAAAGATGATGTTGATATTACAAACGTTAATAGACAAATTCATGCATTAACATCTACGATAGGTCAAAGTAAGGTCACGCTTATGGAAGAGCGAATTAAATTGATTAATCCAGATTGTAAAGTAACGTCGCTTCATATGTTTTATACAGAAGAAACATATGAACAAATTTTTAATAATTATCATATAGACTACTTTATTGATGCGAGTGATACCATTATTTATAAAGTACACCTTATGAAAGAATGTCTAGAGCGTGGAATTGATATGATTTCAAGTATGGGTGCAGCAAATAAAACGGATCCTACACGTTTTGAAATTGCAGATATTTCTAAAACGCATACAGATCCAATGGCCAAGGTGATTAGAAATAGATTAAAAAGACAAGGCATTAGAAAAGGAGTCAAAGTCGTATTCTCTGATGAAAGTCCAATTGTGATTCGTGAGGATGTAAAAGAAACTGTTGGCGATAAAAATGCGATTAATCGTAAAGGTCAAATGCCACCTTCATCTAACGCCTTTGTACCAAGTGTGGTAGGACTCATATGTGCAAGCTATGTTATTAATGATATTTTAAAAGATATTCCAGTTAGACGTATTAAAGATAAAGGTCAGTAACCTCAAAAAAGTTAGCTTATATTCCATAGGATAGATTGAACAGAAGTTGCATATAACTACTATTCAACTATCTTATTATTGGAATATAGCTAACTTTTATTTTTTGTTTAATAAATTTTCATAAACATCTTTAAATTGTTGCTCACTCTTAGACGTTGTTTTAGGTTCATAGTAAATTCTATTTTTAAGTTTGTCTGGTAAATATTGTTGCACGACGTGACCATTTTCATAATTGTGAGGATATTTATAGCCAATTGCTCTTCCTAAGTCTTTAGCGCCAGAGTAATGACCATCTTTTAAATAGTCTGGTATTTGTCCTACTAAACCTTTTCTGATATCACTCAAAGCACTATCTATAGCTGTGATTCCTGAATTAGATTTAGGTGATAAACACAGTTCTATCACAGCTTGGCTAAGTGGAATTCTAGCTTCAGGAAATCCAAGACGTTCAGCTGACTGAATTGCCGCTAATGTTCGTTGCCCCGCAGATGGTGAAGCTAGGCCAACATCTTCGTAACTAATGACTAATAAACGCCTTACAATGGTAGGTAAGTCGCCAGCTTCAATAAGTCGTGCTAAATAATGTAATGCTGCATTAACGTCACTACCTCGAATTGATTTCTGAAAAGCACTCATTACATCATAGTGCATATCGCCATCTTTATCGCTCACAAAAGCACCTTTTTGTAAACAATCTTTAGCATCATCTAATGTAATGTGACGTTGGTTTTCAACTACTTCTGCACTGAGAACTGCTAACTCTAAAGCATTTAGAGCACTTCTTACATCACCTTGGCTTTGAGTGGAAAAGTACTCCATAGCATCTTCGTCTACAATAGGATGATAACTTTTAAGACCTCTATCACTATCCTCAATTGCACGATCAAGTGCAATTCTTACATCATGGTCATCTAAAGGATAAAGTTCAAAAATTTGAGCTCTAGAACGGATAGCTGGGTTAATCGCATGATATGGATTTGACGTAGTGGCTCCTATCAAGACAATTTTGCCATTTTCTAAATGAGGCAAAAGAAAGTCTTGCTTTGCTTTATCCAAACGGTGTATCTCATCAAGTAGCAAGATGACTTGGCCAGACATTTTGGCTTCTTCAACAACCATTTGCATATCCTTTTTAGTATTTGTTACAGCATTTAATTGTCTAAATTTAAACTGCGTACTTCCAGAAATGGCTTTGGCAATACTCGTTTTACCAATACCTGGAGGTCCATAAAATATCATGGAAGAAAGTCGTTTAGTCTCAACCATTCTTCTAATAATACCTTTAGGACCAACGAGATGCTGTTGTGATATAATCTCATCTATATTCATAGGCCTCATTCGAGACGCTAGAGGTTCTGTACTCACATTTGTCACACCTTTCTAATATTATCTTAACGTAAAAAATGATAGAATGGGAATATATAATTCGAATTAAGTGAGGTTATACAATGAAAATATCAACAAAAGGGAGATACGGATTAACATTGATGATTTCTCTTGCTAAAAGAGAAGGTCAAGGTTGTGTATCTTTAAAGTCTATTGCTGAAGAAAATAAACTAAGTGATTTATATCTTGAACAATTAGTCGGCCCTTTAAGAAATGCTGGATTAATTCGAAGTGTGCGTGGTGCTAAAGGTGGTTATCAACTTAGAGTACCAGCTGATGAAATCACAGCAGGCGATATTATTCGCTTACTTGAAGGTCCGATTACGTTTGTAGAAAGTATTGAATCTGAACCACCTGCACAGAAACAATTATGGTTGAGAATGAGAGATTCAGTTCGAGATGTGTTAGATAACACAACTTTAAAATATCTTGCTGATTATAAAGAAACCAATGAAGATTTAGATGGCTATATGTTCTATATTTAACATTTTAGTAATCTATTTAAGTTAGAAATATACTCATTAATCGCATAAATCCTAAATTTTTATAGAAAAATTTAATTAATAATGTTTATCCTCATTTTCAAGTGGTATAACAATTAATACATCGAAGAGGTAGTAAGTATGGCAGACGAAATTAAGTTTAAATAAACTTAAGCTAACGTCAAATAGTCAATTGGAAATGCTACCATCAACCAAGAACTTGAAAGTGAAGGTCCGTAAAATAGTGCTTATGGCGAAACGAATGAATTCGTTGTAAATGTCAAAGATAAAGCAAGTGACCTTATTAATAAGCAAAAAATAATTTTTCAAATTCGAAAGGAGCTATTATTTATGAGTTTCATGGATAAAGCAAAAGAAGCAGCAGAAAAATTCAAGGATAGCGATAACGAACAAGTTAACAAAGCAAAAGATAAAATTAACGAATACACTGGTGGCGGAGACGACGACAAAAAAGACAAAGACGACAAATAAGTCTTAACCATACAGTTATAAAGGGAGGGCAGACGCCCTCCCTTTATTTTATATTATGACTGAATTACTTTTTGTAATCTTTGATAAGATTCAAGTTGTTTATCTTGGTCATAAATGTAACTTATTGCCATTAGCTCATCAATTTCTCCATATTCCTTTATAAAGCCTTCAAGTTGACGCTTAACAGAATCCTCTGAGCCAATTAAAGAGCCACTGAAACGTTGTTTAGCTAGTTCATATTCTCTCGGAGTAAGTAATCCTTTTAAATCATCAGTTGGTGGTTGAACAGGTTGCATTCTGCCTCTTGTAATACTCACCATTACTTGAGCCATTGTGCTTGCTAAATATTCTGCATGCGTATCTGTATCTGAAACAATCACATTTAAACATACAATGACATAAGGTTCGCTTAACACATCAGAAGGTTCAAATAACTCTTTATATATTTGAATAGCTTCTTTCATTTGTTGAGGCGCAAAATGTCCGGCAAATACATATGGCAATCCTCTTCTAGCAGCCACATGAGCAGAATCAGTAGAAGAGCCTAGTATATATAGAGGAACATTTTTACCTACAGCAGGGTAAGCTCTTACATATGCTTGTTGATTCCCCGGTCCGAAGTATTTCTCTAGTTGTTCGACTTCTTCAGGAAATTGGTATACACCATTATGTTGGTCACGTCTTAATGCACTAGCAGTCATCATATCTGTACCAGGCGCGCGACCTAAACCTAAATCAACGCGATGTGGGAAAAGTGTTTCCATCGTGCCAAATTGTTCGGCCACTATAAGTGGTGCGTGATTAGGTAACATAATTCCACCTGAACCTACTTTAATTCTTTCCGTATGTTCTAAAGTATGTTGAATAAGTAATGCCGTAGCAGAACTAACTAAATTTGGAGCGTTGTGATGTTCAGCTATCCAATAACGTTCGTAACCTAATTCATCTAAACCTTGAGCTAATTTAACCATGTCATTAATAGCGTCTTTATCGTCTTGACCTTCTCTAATAGGTACAAGATTTAATGCTGATAATTTAATATCTTTCATTTTATAGCTTCCTTTCATGACAATTTAATAGTTGAAGTATAACAACTGAATATTGAATGCAACATTTATATGCTCATGCATAGAAAGGTTTCATCTTTTTGGAAAATGAGTTTCATTAAAGATTAATCATCGAAAAATTACTATTTAAGATGTTAAAATATTATAGAAATAAAAATTCTTTCCATAAACAGAAAGGTAGAAAAAAGCAAGTATTGGTGCTATTATAGGAACATTGATAACATGACGAGGAGTGTCCACACATGGAAGTTTATGCAGATTATGCCGCGACCACACCAGTAAAAACAGAAGTCGTTGATGCAATGATGGAAATCTATAAAGAACATTATGGTAATCCATCTTCTATTCACTCAATAGGTAGAGATGCACGTAAATATTTAGATCAATCACGCCGAAAAGTTGCACAACTATTAGGTGCAAAACCTCATGAAGTGATATTTACAAGTGGTGCTACGGAATCTAATAATACTGCAATCAAAGGATTAGTAAAAGCGAATGAACAATTAGGAAATCATATTATTACTTCTAAAATTGAACATCATTCCGTTTTACATGTATTTGAGCAACTTGAACGAGAAGGCTATGACGTAACATATTTAGATGTAGATGATACTGGAGCGGTTGATTTAGATCAATTACGTGAAACAATCACAGATAAAACAATTCTTGTATCAATTATGTTTGTTAATAATGAAGTTGGTACTGTTCAAAATATGTATGACATTGAGGACATTATTGCTGAAACTAATGCGTTATTCCATGTTGACGCTGTACAAGCTATTGGTCATTTAGAAATTGACTTTCATGATTTCAAAATTGATACAATGAGTGTAACTGGACATAAATTTGGGGGCCCTAAAGGAGCTGGTATACTCTTAGTAAAGGACCATACTCCGCTTGAATTTAATCAGCTAGGTGGGGAACAAGAAACGAAACGTCGAGCTGGTACAGAGAATGTTCCTCAAATAGTTGGACTTACTAAAGCTTTGGAATTAGCAGTTCAACATCGTGACGCAAATAATGTTCATTTAATGAATTTAAAAGAATTATTCTTAGTTAGTTTGCAAGAACGTGCGATTCCGTTCGAACTTAATGGTTCTATGACAGACTCAACAGGTCATATTTTAAATCTTTATTTCCCATTTATTGATGTTGAAACAATGTTAACTCTACTAGACCTCTCTAATGTATACGTATCATCTGGGTCAGCTTGCACAGCAGGTTCTACAACACCGTCACATGTTTTAGCAGCAATGTTTGAAGATGAAGAACGTGCAAAACATTCTGTTAGATTTAGCTTTAATGAACAAATGAACGAACAACAAATTAAATATATAGTAGCCGAAATTCATAAAATTTATCATAAATTTAAGGAGGAATCATAGTGTCAAATAAAGATATACGCGTAGTCGTTGGTATGTCTGGAGGTGTTGATAGTTCAGTAACTGCACACCTATTAAAAGAGCAAGGTTATGACGTTATAGGTATTTTTATGAAGAACTGGGATGACACTGATGAAAATGGTGTATGTACCGCCACAGAAGATTACAATGATGTCATTGCAGTATGTAACCAAATTGGTATACCATATTACGCAGTTAACTTTGAAGAAGAATATTGGGACAAAGTATTTACTTACTTTTTAGATGAATATAAAAAAGGACGCACACCAAATCCTGATGTAATGTGTAATAAAGAAATTAAATTCAAAGCATTCTTAGAGCATGCTTTGAAATTAGGTGCTGACTATGTCGCAACTGGACATTATGCTCGTATACGTCGACACGAGGATGGGCATGTAGAAATGTTACGCGGTGTAGATAATAATAAAGATCAAACTTACTTTTTAAACCAACTATCACAAGAACAACTTTCTAAAGTTATGTTCCCAATTGGTGACATTGAAAAAAGTGAAGTTAGACGAATCGCAGAAGAACAAGATTTAGCTACAGCCAAAAAAAAAGATTCTACAGGAATCTGTTTCATTGGTGAAAGAAACTTCAAGGAATTTTTATCGCAATATTTACCAGCACAATCAGGTGACATGGTAACATTAGATGGTAAAAAAATGGGACAACATAGCGGTTTAATGTATTATACAATTGGACAACGTCATGGCTTAGGAATAGGTGGAGATGGAGATCCATGGTTTGTTGTAGGTAAAAACTTAGATGACAATTTATTATATGTTGAGCAAGGCTTCCATCATGATGCTTTATATAGTGATTACTTAATCGCTTCAGATTTCTCATTTGTTAATGAAAATGAAATTGACTTAGAGCATGGTTTCGAATGTACTGCGAAATTCCGTTATCGTCAGAAAGATACAAAAGTATTCGTTAAAAAAGAGGATGAATCTTCAATTCGTGTAACTTTCGACCAACCTGTACGCGCAATTACTCCTGGACAAGCGGTTGTCTTTTACAATGAAGAAGTCTGCTTAGGTGGAGCTACTATAGATGATGTATACAAAAATGAAGGTCAACTTAGTTACGTAGTTTAAACCGTGAACTTGAATACCGTTAATTCATAAGATGACTATCTTTGGGTTAACGGTTTTTATTTTTTTAACATGTTATAATTATTTAGAAACGAGGTACGAATGATGCATGAACAGAATCAGATTTATCAATATATTAAAGATGGTAAGTTCGAAGATGCTTTAAAAGCGCTTTTCGAAAATATTGAAGAAAATCCTAATGCAGTTGAAAACTACATTAATGCAGGAATTGTGTTATCTGATGCAGGAGAAATAGAAAAAGCCGAGCGTTTCTTCCAAAAAGCGATTACTATTGATCCGTCTAATGGTGCTGTATATTATAATTTAGCGAATGTTTACTATAATCAAGGTCGCTTTAAAGAAGCAATTAAATTATATCAAAAGGCATTAAAAAACAATGTAGCTACTGTAGATTGTAATTATATGATTGGAATGTCATTTAACCAATTAGAAGCTTTTAAAGAAGCATTACCATTCTTGATGACTGCAGCTGAAAAAGACGATAACGATGATGTTGAGATTCAATTTCAATATGGACTTGTCTTATGCCAGCTCGAAATGTTTGAACAAGCCATTAATCAGTTAAATCACGTATTAAAAATTGACCCTAAACATGTAGATGCTATATATAATCTCGGCCTAGCAAGCTATATGAAAAAAGAAGATGTTGATGAAGCTATTGCTTATTTTGAACAAGCAGTTTCTATTGATGAACAGCATTTATTAAGTCAACACGCTTTAAAAACGTTTAAGACGATGAAAGAGGAGGAGTAACATGTCTGACCCTACACTTTTTGATAAATCAATGATCAAAGGTACTGTAGATGCTATATTATTTCAAAATAATGATAATTTCTATACAGTTCTTAAAGTAGACACGATTGAAACGAATGAGTCCTTTGATAGCATGCCAACTGTTGTAGGGTTTCTTCCAAATGTAGTTGAAGGAGACGTCTATACGTTTAAAGGGCAAATTGTCGACCACCCACGTTATGGTAAACAATTAAAAGCTGAAACTTTTGAAAAGGAACTTCCACAAACCAAAGATGCAATTATTAGTTATTTATCTAGTGATTTATTTAAAGGAATAGGAAAGAAAACTGCTCAAAATATTGTTAATGCATTAGGCGAGAATGCAATCAATGATATATTAAATAATCCTGAAGTGTTAGAAAAAGTCCCTAGTTTACCTAAGAAAAAGCAAAAGCAGATTGCAGAACAAATAAGTTCGAATCAAGAATCAGAAAAAATAATGATTCGGTTACATGATTTAGGATTTGGTCCTAAACTTTCAATGGCAATTTATCAGTTTTATATGGGAGATACATTGAAAATACTAGACGAAAATCCTTATCAACTCGTTTATGATATTAAAGGAATAGGTTTTAATAAAGCTGATCAATTAGCGCGAAACATTGGTATTGCAGCAGATTCTGAAGAGCGTTTGAAAGCAGGATTGCTTTATACACTTGAAGAAGAATGTATCAAACAAGGACATACATATTTGCCTAATTCATATGTGATTGAATCAACGCAAACTATGCTTAACGATAGCTCTGAAGTTGTAATTTCTACTAAAATGCTAGAGCAAAAGATTGAGCAACTCTCTGAAGAGAAAAAATTGATTCAAAGCGAAGAACAAGTTTCAATTCCAAGTTTGTATTATTCGGAATTAAAGAGTGTTCAAAATCTTTATCGTATTCAAACTAATAATAAAAAGTTAAAAGAAATCGAACAATCAGATTTACAAATGCATATTGGTGAAATTGAGTCACTAAATCAAGTAAATTATGCAACTTCACAGAAAGAAGCTTTAGAGACGGCAATCAATTCAAAAGTGATGCTTCTTACTGGTGGTCCCGGTACTGGTAAAACTACTGTCATTAAAGGCATCGTAGAGCTTTATGCAGAAATACATGGATTATCATTAGATTATGATGATTACAACGAGGATGATTATCCAGTTGTACTTGCTGCACCAACTGGACGCGCATCTAAAAGACTTCAGGAATCTACTGGATTAGAAGCAATGACAATTCACCGTTTAATAGGTTGGAATCAAGAAACACAACCTGAAGATATTTTAGATAATGAAATTAATGCACGGCTTATCATTATAGATGAAATGTCTATGGTAGATACATGGTTATTTCATCAATTTTTAAGTGCTGTTCCATTAGATGCTCAAATTGTATTTGTAGGAGATGAAGACCAACTCCCTTCAGTTGGACCGGGTCAAGTGTTTAAAGACCTCATTGATTCTAAAAGAATTCCGCGTGTTAATCTTACGGAAGTGTATCGCCAACAGGATGGCTCAAGTATTGTTGATTTAGCACATCGTATGAAAGTAGGCGAACCCATAGATATAACTCAACGTTTTCACGATCGCAGTTTCATTAACTGTACTTCAGACCAAATACCTGATGTAGTAGATAAAGTTGTTAAAAGTGCAGTGAGTAAAGGGTATAATATGAGTGATATTCAAGTCCTTGCTCCTATGTATAAAGGTAATGCAGGAATAAAACGTCTCAATCAAGTATTACAATCTATTTTAAATCCAAAGGAAAAAGATAGTCGTGAAATTGAATTCGGAGATGTTGTATTTCGTAAAGGAGATAAAGTACTTCAGTTGGTCAATAGACCTAATGACAATATATTTAATGGTGATATTGGTGTAATTGTAGGCATATTTTGGGCTAAAGAAAATGCTCTTAATAAAGATGTAATAGTAGTAGATTTTGAAGGAAATGAAATTACCTTTACTCGACAAGACTTACTTGAACTTACTCATGCTTATTGTACATCTATTCATAAATCTCAAGGGTCAGAATTTCCAATTGTTATTATGCCTATAGTTAAACAATACTTTCGTATGTTACAAAGACCTATCCTTTATACGGGTCTGACCCGTGCTAAGCAATCACTTGTTTTACTTGGGGATCCCCAAGCATTTGATATAGGACTGAAGACAAAAGGCCAAGAACGTTTAACTCAGTTGAATCACTTATTAAAATCTTATTTTGGTGATGAGCAAGAAGTTATAGGTAGTTCAGGTCATTCATCTGTAAATAGCACTGAAAAACATGATACTACACAAACTGATGAAGAGAACGCAACAACTGACGCACCACAAAATGACATTGTTCTTAGTGAAACCACTATATTTAAGATTGATCCTATGATTAATATGGGAGAAATGACGCCTTACGATTTTGCCGAGCATTGACATTCGTCATTAAAATAAATAAAATAAACTTAAGTTCACATAAAGATGAGTAAGTAACTTGTTGATTTTAGAGATGTACTGGCTGGTGTAAAGTGCAATCAATGTTACTGAACGCTACTTTATGTCATAGAGAATACGTGATTTTAAGTGGTAAGAAATTTAATTAAGTTATAAATAGTTTCTTTTATAGCTACTATTATTTTTCTTATAACTAGGGTGGTACCGCGATAACGTTCGTCCCTTTGTGGATGAACGTTTTTTATTTTTCGTGTGATTATCATTAAGTTAAAATTCGTATTTCTTTATTAAATACTTATTTCCCAAGGGAGTGTTCTATAGATGAAAAATTTAAAAGCTAGTGAAATTAGACAAAAATATTTAGATTTCTTCGTTGAAAAAGGTCATATGATTGAACCTTCTGCACCACTTGTACCTATTGATGATGATTCATTACTATGGATTAACTCAGGTGTAGCAACACTAAAAAAATACTTTGATGGTCGCGAGACGCCAAGAAAGCCAAGAATTGTAAACTCACAAAAAGCCATTCGTACTAATGATATTGAAAATGTTGGCTTTACAGCGAGACATCATACATTTTTTGAAATGCTTGGAAATTTCTCAATTGGAGATTATTTTAAACAAGAAGCAATTGAATTCGCTTGGGAATTCTTAACTAGTGAGAAATGGATGGGTATGGAACCAGAAAAATTATATGTAACAATTCATCCAGAAGATACGGGTGCTTATCAAATTTGGAATGAAGATATTGGTTTAGATGAAACTCGTATTATTCGAATCGAAGGTAACTTTTGGGATATTGGCGAAGGGCCATCGGGACCTAATACAGAAATTTTCTATGATCGTGGTGACGAATATGGTCAGAATGATCCTGCCGAAGAAATGTATCCTGGCGGAGAAAATGAAAGATATTTAGAAGTATGGAATTTAGTATTTAGTGAATTTAATCATAATAAAGACAATACGTATACACCACTTCCTAATAAAAATATTGATACTGGCATGGGATTAGAGCGTATGGCTTCAATCTCACAAAATGTCAGAACAAATTATGAAACAGATTTATTTATGCCTATTATAAATGAAGTTGAAAATGTTTCAGGAAAGAAATATTTAGAAGTTGAAGAGCAAGACGTAGCATTTAAAGTTATTGCAGATCATATTAGAACCATTGCGTTTGCTATTGCTGATGGTGCATTACCTGCAAATGAAGGGCGTGGATATGTCCTACGTCGTTTATTACGTCGTGCAGTTAGATTTAGTCAATCACTAGGTATTAATGAACCATTTATGTATAAACTTGTGGATATTGTTGCTGAAATTATGGAACCATATTATCCAAATGTTAAAGAAAAAGCCGATTTTATTAAACGAGTGATTAAGTCAGAAGAAGAACGATTCCATGAGACACTCGAGGAAGGCTTATCAATTCTAAATCAGTTAATTGAAAAAGCTAAAAAAGACAATCATGAAATTAAAGGGGAAGATGCATTTAAACTGTATGATACTTATGGTTTCCCTGTAGAATTAACCGAAGAATTAGCAACTCAAGAAGGTTTATCAGTTGATATGACTACTTTTGAAAATGAAATGCAACAGCAAAGAGACCGTGCTAGACAAGCACGTCAAAGCTCTCAATCTATGCAAATACAAAGTGAAGTGCTAAAAAATATTACTGATGATAGTACATTTGTTGGATATGAAACAACTGATTACCAATCTATAATCACGCATTTAATATACAATGGTGAAGAAGTCGAGTCAGTGGAAGCTGGAGAGACTGTTTATTTCACACTAAAAGCTACGCCATTTTATGCTGTCAGTGGTGGCCAAGTAGCAGACGAAGGTACAATTGGAAATGATAAATTTGAAATTGCAGTATCTGAAGTGACGAAAGCACCAAATGGTCAGAATCTACACAAAGGTATTGTGCAATATGGACAAGCTACAGTTGGAGCAGAAGTGGATGCTAGCGTTAATAAAGAAGACCGTCGTGCAATTCAAAAGAATCATAGTGCTACGCATTTATTACATGCTGCTTTAAAAGAAGTATTAGGTGATCACGTAAACCAAGCAGGTTCATTAGTAGAAGCAGATCGGTTACGTTTTGACTTCTCGCACTTCGGCCCAATGACGCAAGAAGAATTAGATCAAGTTGAACGAAGAGTGAATGAAGAAATATGGAGAGGCATTGATGTTCGTATTCAAGAAATGGGTATAGATGAAGCCAAATCTATGGGGGCAATGGCTCTCTTCGGTGAAAAATATGGTGATATTGTTCGAGTAGTAAATATGGCTCCATTTTCTATCGAATTATGTGGTGGTATTCATGTAAGTAATACTGCAGAAATTGGTTTATTTAAAATTGTAAGTGAATCTGGTACTGGTGCAGGAGTTAGACGTATTGAAGCGTTAACAGGAAAATCTGCTTTCCTTTATCTCGAAGATATTCAGTCTAAATTTAATACCATTAAAAATCATGTTAAAGTCAAATCAGATGAACAAGTAGTTGGTAAAGTAACTCAGTTACAAGAAGAAGAAAAATCATTACTTAAACAATTAGAACAACGTAACAAAGAAATCACCTCTCTTAAAATGGGAAATGTTGAAGACCAAGTTGAAGTTATCAATGACTTGAAAGTATTAGCAACTGAAGTTGAAGTTCCAAACGCTAAAGCGATACGCTCAACGATGGATGATTTTAAATCTAAGTTACAAGACATGATTATTGTGTTAGCAAGTAATGTTGATGGTAAAGTTTCCATAATAGCTACTGTTCCTAAATCACTTACAGATCAAGTTAAAGCAGGAGACATTATAAAAAACATGGCACCTATCGTAGGTGGTAAAGGCGGTGGTCGTCCGGATATGGCTCAAGGTGGCGGCACACAACCTGAAAACATAACAGAAGCATTACACTTCATTAAAGATTACATTAAAAATCTATAACTTAATTTCATAATATTGTAGAATTAACTTGAATAATAATATGCATTAAAAGGAGTGTCACATATGGAAAACTTTGATAAAACGATGAAATTTGACTATGAAGAGATTCCAAAAGAAGATGTCAAATCAGTACTTAACAATGTGCACCGTACATTAGAAGAAAGAGGATATAACGCAGTAAATCAAATTGTAGGTTATTTACTCTCTGGTGATCCTGCCTATATTCCACGCCAAAATGAAGCGAGAAATCAAATTCGTCATATTGATAGAGATGTGATTATGGAAGAACTTGTTTCTTATTATTTAAAAGAGTCTGACCATTAAAATGTTACAACATAAAATTATAGGTTTAGACGTAGGAAGCAAAACTGTTGGCATTGCTATAAGTGACCTAATGGGATGGACTGCCCAAGGTTTAGACACACTCCGTATCAACGAAGAACAAAACGAATTAGGCATAGAAGAATTAGTCGATATTATTAAAAAAAATCAAGTCGGTACTGTAGTTATAGGATTACCTAAAAATATGAACAATTCTATTGGATTTCGAGGAGAGGCTTCGTTACAATACAAAGAGAAACTTCAAGAAGCCTTGCCTTCCATAGAAATTATAATGTGGGATGAACGATTAAGTACGATGGCTGCTGAACGTTCATTACTAGAAGCAGATGTTTCTAGGCAAAAGAGAAAGAAAGTTATAGATAAAATGGCAGCTGTGTTTATATTACAAGGCTATTTAGACTCTATCCAATAAAGGAGATATAAAAATGACAGAACATAACCACGAACAAAATCATGAATCAGATTTAAGCATTAATAACGAAGAAGAATTATTAACTTTATTCGATGAAGACGGCAATGAAGTTTTATATCGTAAAATGTTAGAATTTTACCATCCTGAATACAAAAAGGAGTATGTTGTATTAGCCGAAGAAGGTGCTCAATCTGATGAAGATGATATGATTGAACTCGTACCTATGATTAATGAACCTGATGAATCTGGAGATGGTGGTAAATTAGTACCTATCGAAACAGATGAAGAATGGGATATGATTGAAGAGGTTGTAAATACTGAGATTAATGAATAGTATCTCATTATTAATATGTAAGCTTTAATTGTTTAAAACTCATAGCTCTAAGATGTAAGTTTTTAGTATACATCTTAGAGCTTTTTTGATTAAAAATGAGTTTATTGTTATTTAATTGAGTTAGTAATATCGAACTTAAAAACTCAAACTATAATTACTTTAATAACATACTAAAATAAATTGAATCACATATTTCGCACTTATATTTATTAATAATTTATGGTAAAATATGTAAAGTTAATTTCTATGAAACGATCATTCACTTCTAATATGAAAGAAATAGAAGCACCATTATAGAAATCAGTCATTTATATTGATTAAAATGATAATCAATTTTGGACTGATTTATTTTATGTCTACAAATCTTTTTAGTTTTTATAATAAAGGAAGTTATTTCAAAATGGATTTGAACCAAAACTATTTAACTCAATTACATCAAAAGTTAGATACAAACATAGAGAATTTAAGACCTTATGCAGAAGACAATCAAGTTCCTATTGTAGATAAATTAACTTTAGATATGATTAAACAATTAATAAGAATGAATCATACCAAAAACATTCTAGAAATTGGTACTGCTATTGGCTATAGTTCAATGCAATTTTCTTCAGTAGCAAATGATATACATGTAACTACCATTGAACGTAACGAAGATATGATTGCTTTGGCGCGAAATTATTTTCATCAATATGGTTACAATGAACAAATAAGATTGATTGAAGGTAATGCGCTAGAAACATACCAACAAGTCAATGATAGAGAATATGATATGATATTTATCGATGCAGCCAAAGCTCAATCCAAAAAGTTCTTTGAGTTATATACGCCTCTTTTAAGAAAAGGTGGGATTGTAGTAACTGACAATGTCTTATACCACGGTTTTGTATCGAATATAGACATTGTGAGATCTAGAAATGTTCGTCAAATGGTTAAAAAGGTACAACAATATAACCAGTGGTTAATGGAGCAATCAGGGTATACAACTAACTTTTTAAATATAGATGATGGTTTAGCAATATCAATTAAAGGAGAATGACTATGGTTGAATTATTAGTTACTCCTAAGTCAATAACTCATATGGAAACACTAATAGAAAAAGGTGCAGATGCATTTGTTATTGGTGAACAAAAATTTGGTTTAAGACTTCCAGGAGAATTTAATCGTGAAATGATGAAAGAAGCTGTTGAAATAGCACATAGAAACAATAAAAAAGTTTATGCTGCGGTCAATGGTTTGTTTCATAATTATCATTTAGATGCTTTAGAAGATTACATACATTTTTTACATCAAATTCAAGTGGATCGAATTATTTTCGGTGATCCAGCAGTAGTAATGTTTGTTAAAAAACAATCAAATCCTATCCCTTTACATTGGGATGCTGGAGCATTAGTAACAAATTATTTCCAATGTAATTATTGGGGGAAAAAGGGTGCATCAAGAGCTGTTTTAGCTAAAGAGCTTAGCTTAGAAGAGATGATTAATATTAAAAAGAATGCTAATGTTGAAATCGAAGTCCAAGTACATGGAATGACATGCATGTTTCAATCGAAACGAATGTTGTTAGGTAATTACTATACATTCCAAGACAGACAAATGAAGATTGAGCGCAATAATGCACAACAAGATTTACTTTTATATGATGAAGAACGCGATAACAAATATCCAGTTTTTGAAGATTATAATGGAACGCATATTATGTCTCCGAATGATATTTGTTTAATCGAGGAATTAGAACCATTCTTTGAAGCGGGAATTGACGCATTCAAAATCGATGGCGTTCTACAATCAGAAGACTATATCAATGTAGTAACAGAGCAATATAGAGAAGCAATTGACTTATATAATGAAGACCCTGAAGCATATGATGATGAAAAATTCATGTTAGTCGATCCTATAGAGGAAATTCAACCTGAACATCGTCCATTCGATGAAGGTTTCTTATATAAACAAACGGTTTACTAAGGGAGGCTTATCATTAATAATGAAAACTCTAGAAGAAGTTCAATCAAGTTCGAAACCAAAAATGAAAAAGCCAGAATTACTTGCTCCAGCAGGAAATTTAGAGAAACTTAAAATAGCTGTACATTATGGTGCTGATGCAGTATTTTTAGGTGGTCAAGAGTATGGTTTACGTTCAAATGCAGATAATTTTACTATGGATGAAATTGCTGAAGGCGTAGAATTTGCAAATCGTTATGGTGCTAAAATCTACGTTACAACAAATATTATTGCACATGATGAAAATATGGATGGATTAGAGGACTATCTACGTCAGTTAGATAAAACAGGCGCAACTGGAATTATTGTAGCTGATCCATTAATCATAGAAACATGCAAAGAGGTCGCACCAAGACTTGAAATTCATTTATCTACTCAGCAATCTCTTTCAAATTATAAAGCTGTTGAATTTTGGAAAGAAGAAGGTTTAGACCGTGTTGTGTTAGCACGTGAGACAGGCGCTATGGAAATGAAAGAAATGAAGGAAAAAGTTGATATTGAAATTGAAGCTTTTATTCATGGTGCAATGTGTATAGCATATTCAGGACGTTGTACATTAAGTAATCATATGACAGCTCGTGATTCAAACCGTGGAGGTTGTTGTCAAAGTTGCCGTTGGGACTATGATTTACTTCAAGTAGATAATGATGGAGAACTTGATTTATTTTATGAAGATGGAGATGTTACACCGTTTGCAATGAGTCCAAAAGATTTAAAATTAATTGAATCTATACCACAAATGATGGAATTAGGAATCGACTCTTTAAAAATTGAGGGTAGGATGAAATCTATTCATTATATTGCAACTGTCGTATCAGTTTATCGAAAAGTCATAGACGCTTATGCTATGGATCCTGAGAATTTTAAGATTAAACCTGAATGGCTCAAAGAACTGGATAAATGCGCAAATCGTGATACAGCGCCAGCTTTCTTCCAAGGGACACCTGGATATGAAGAGCAAATGTTTGGAGAAGAACAATCTAAGAAATCAGCTTACGATTTTTGCGGACTAGTACTCGACTATGATGAACAAACGCAACTTGCTACCATACAACAGCGAAACCATTTCAAACCAGGACAAGAAATTGAATTCTTTGGTCCTGAAATTGATAGTTTCAGGCAAATTGTTGATGCTATTTATGATGAGGAAGGCAATAGTTTAGATGCCGCACGTCATCCACTGCAAATTGTTCAAATTAAAGTCGACAAACCTATTTATGCTAATAACATGATGAGAAAGGAAATCGGCTAATGAATCAAACGACAATTATTGGTATTGCTGGTGGCTCTGGTTCAGGTAAAACCACTGTTACTAATGAAATTATGAAGAATCTTGAAGGCCACAGTGTTGCACTTTTAGCTCAAGATTACTATTATAAAGACCAGTCTCATTTAACTTTTGAAGAAAGACTTGAGACAAATTATGATCATCCATTCGCATTCGATAATGATTTACTTATACAAAATCTTAAAGATTTAAGAAATGGTGTGGCCATCGAAGTTCCTACTTATGATTATTCGAAACATACTCGTAGTGATGAAACGATTGCATTTGAACCAAAAGATGTTATTATCGTAGAAGGTATCTTTGCTTTAGAAAATAAAACTTTACGAGATATGATGGATGTAAAAATTTATGTTGATACAGATGCAGATTTAAGAATTTTACGTAGACTTACACGTGATACTCAAGAACGTGGACGTTCTATGGAGTCTGTAATTAATCAATATTTAAATGTAGTCAGACCAATGCATGAACAATTTATTGAACCAACAAAAAAACATGCAGATATAATCATACCTGAAGGTGGCAGTAATAAGGTCGCAATAGATATTATGACTACGAAGATTCAATCACTCGTTAGCAAAAAATAGTAACTTATAGTAAAGGAAGATGACATTATGGAAAACCAAAAACAATACCCAATGACTCAAGAAGGTTATGAACAACTTGAGCAAGAATTAGAAGAATTAAAAACGGTTAAAAGACCAGAAGTTGTTGAAAAAATTAAAGTAGCTCGTTCTTTTGGTGACTTATCAGAGAACTCTGAGTACGATGCAGCAAAAGATGAACAAGGATTTATCGAACAAGATATTCAACGTATTGAACATATGATTAGAAATGCGCTTATCATTGAAGATAATGGCGATAATAACGTTGTTCAAATTGGTAAAACAGTCACTTTTGTTGAATTACCAGGTGATGAAGAAGAAAGTTATCAAATAGTAGGTTCTGCTGAAGCTGACGCATTCAAAGGAAAAATTTCAAATGAATCTCCTATGGCAAATGCTTTAATAGGTAAAGGATTAAATGACGAAGTTCGTGTTCCTCTTCCTAACGGCGAAGAAATGAACGTTAAAATCGTTGATATCAAATAATTAAATATTTTATTTTAAAATTGCTAGTACTAATGAATTCTAGTATTAAGTCCGAGTCATATTTTATGACTTGGACTTTTTTATGTTATTATTATAGAAATTTTAGCTTTAAAGAAACATTACACCATTAAATGTAGTTCTTAATAGATGAGTAGGATAAAATCCTTTTGTTATTCATCATTTTTATCATGACAAAAAATAATATGTATGATTAAATAAATATTAGCGATTTTTTGAAATAGAAATGCTATATTTTTTGAAAGACCTTAATTTCTAAATATCAAATTATTAGTAATTATCACTAACAATTTGAATTAATTATTAAACAAACATTTTATTGCAATGATACAATTAAATAGTTACAGCAAATAAATCCTTAAAAATTTAAAGGGGAGGGATTTTAAAGTTGGAAACTCAAATTATAAATGAACAAACTGTGATGATTTATTTTGATAATGAAATTAGTGAAAGCACTTACCAACTCGTTCAATCAACAGTACAATACATAAAGAATCAGAATCATTCAGAGATAACAGAAATCATTCCATCTTATAGAGCAATTCTAATATACTTCGATAATAAGAGGATAGAAGGAAATGAATTGTTAGAAAATTTAGAACTTAACCGCTTACAAAACGAGTCAGATGCTAGAACTCGAAATAAGCGTATTATTCAAATTCCTGTTTTATATGGTGAGGAATATGGACCTGACTTGGCTGAAGTTGCAGAACATAATCATTTAACTAAAGAAGAAGTCAAACAGATTCACACTCGTCAGCCATACCTTATTTATATGTTAGGCTTTATGCCAGGATTTCCTTATTTAGGGGGGCTTGACGAACGTTTACATACACCAAGACGTTCTGAGCCAAGACTTAAGATTGAGGCTGGTTCTGTTGGAATAGCCAATAATCAAACGGGATTATATCCAATGGACTCTCCAGGAGGGTGGCAAATTATTGGTCGTACACCTCTTAAGGTTTTTGATCTCAATCGAACTCCGATGACAATGTATGAAGCTGGAGATTATATTCAGTTTTATGAGATTGATCAACATGAATATAACAATATATCTGAGGAAATTGAAAATGGAAAATTTGATATAGATAAGTGGGTGACAAATAAAGATGAGTATTAAAATTTTACAACCTGGCTTATTTTCAACAATCCAAGACGAAGGACGTATAGGTTATCAAGATTTAGGATTTTCCGGAGCTGGTGCTTTAGACTTTTATAGTTTTAAAATGGCTCAAAAATTAATTGGTAATGATGGACCTGCGATTGAATACACTGTTATTGGCCCTAAAGTACAGTTTCTTAAAGAAAATACTTTTGCATTTATCGGTGGTACATCCAATGCAAAATTAAACGGTAATTCCATTGATTCACAAGTAGTATATAAAGTACAGACTAACGATGTATTAGAAATCGGTCAGGTTACTGAAGGTGCGAGAGGATATCTTGTGTTTGGTCATCCGTTAAAAATAGAAAGGATTGCAGAGAGTTATTCTACTCATACTAGAAGTGGACTTGGTGGTTTTGAAGGACGAGCGCTTAAAAAGCATGATATTATACCTACTCAAAGTAATGCATCTTATAATGAGAATTTAGGTAAAGCAACCGACTATAAACCATTAGTAGAGGATAATACTATTCATGTTATTAAAGGTCCTCAATTTAGTTCATTTTCAGAGGAAGCAGTAGATACATTTATCAATTCTGAATTTAAGGTTTCAGATCAGTCGGATCGTATGGGTTACAGATTAGTTGGTCCATCCGTTTCACCTTTGAAAACGGCTGACATTATTTCTGAACCTGTAGCTTTAGGAAGCATCCAAGTTCCTAATGACGGAAATCCAATTATTCTATTAAATGATAAACAAACTGTAGGTGGTTATACTAAAATTGCTACAGTTTCTCAATTAGATTTAAAAAAATTAGCGCAACTTAAACCTGGAGAGACTATTCGATTTGAATGGATATCTACAGAAGAAGCGTTTAAACAATTAATTGAATTTGAAAATGATTTTGATCAAAAATTAAAAAACGTGTCAGAACAACCATTATTTAATTTAAGCAATGTAAGAAACACTTCTAAGAAATTAGCATCACTAATTAAGGAGGACAAATAATAATGAATCTTGAAAGAATAGAAGAAATTATAAATTTAGTAAAATCAAATGATGTAAAAAAGTTTAAATATAAAGACTTTGAGAATGAAATTGAACTTGATTTCACAGAGGGTAATTCATCACAAGGTTTATCTCAAACTGCAAATGTACAATCAAATGAAATGACACAAACTAATAATGAAACTCAAGATACTAACAACCAAACGCAAGATTCTAGTGATGACAAAGAAATTAAATCTTCTATGGTTGGTACGTTTTTCTTACAAGATAGTAAAGAATTAACGGATCCCCAAATTAAAGTTGGTGATCAAGTTAAAGAAGGAGATATCATTGGTTACATAGAAGCAATGAAGGTAATGAACGAAATCACTAGTGACGTGAGTGGTGAGGTTACTGAAATTGTTGTAGAACATGGTACTAATGTTGAATATGATCAAGTATTAGTCAAAGTGAAGTAAGGGGGAATAGACTTATGTATCGTTGTTTGATTGCAAACAGAGGGGAAATAGCCGTAAGGATTATTCGCGCATGTAGAGAGATGAAAATCGAAACAGTAGCCATCTATGCCAAAGGCGACGAAGATAGTCTGCATGTAAGTTTAGCTGATCAAGCGATTTGTATTGGAGAAGCTAATCCTTTAGATAGCTATTTAAATATAGAACGTATTATCTCAGCAGCAGAAATTACCGGAGCAAATGCGATACACCCTGGTTACGGTTTCTTATCTGAATCAACTACTTTTGCTGAAGCTGTTGAAGAAAATGATATCCACTTCATTGGCCCTAATAAAAAGACAATGGAAATGATGGGGGATAAAATTACAGCTCGTCAGACCGTTCATGCTGCAAATGTTCCAGTAATTCCTGGATCTGACGGCGAGGTTGAATCTGTTGATGAAATTAAAAAACTCGCGGAAGAAATAGGATACCCCCTTGTTCTTAAAGCTGCAAGTGGCGGTGGAGGTAAGGGTATCCGTATCGTTAAAGAACCTGAACAATTAGAAAAATCATTAAAAGAAGCTAAAAGTGAAGGTCAAAAATATTTTAATGATGATCGTGTATACGTTGAAGCTTTTATTCCCGTTGCAAAGCATGTAGAGGTTCAAGTCATCGGTGATGGTAAAAATAACTATGTTCATTTAGGTGAACGTGATTGTTCAGTGCAACGAAAAAATCAAAAACTTATTGAAGAATCACCTTGTGCTGCATTAACAGATGAAAGACGAGAACGGATTTGTAATGATGCTGTTAAAGTAGCAAAGGCATCTAATTATAGAAGTGCTGGTACAATTGAATTTTTAGTAACAGAGGATGCTCACTACTTTATTGAGATGAATGCACGTATCCAAGTCGAACATACAGTTACTGAAATGCGAGCAGATAGAGATCTTTTACAAGCACAATTATATTTATTGCAATATGGTGAATTACCGTTCCAACAAGAAGATATAGTGTTTAACGGACATGTAATTGAAGCACGTATTAATGCTGAAAATCCAGAAAAGAAATTCCAGCCCACTCCTGGTAAAGTGAAGAAATTACATTTACCACAAGGATTTAATATTCGAGTAGATTCTTTATTATATTCCGGTTATCAAGTATCACCATATTATGACTCACTTGTAGCAAAAGTGATTGTAAAAGACTCAAATAGACAAACAGCTATCAATAAATTAAAAGTAGCATTAGATGAAATGGTTATTGAAGGTTTCACTACAACAGCAGATTTCTTATACGCAGTATTAAGTTATCCGTTATATGCAGATGGTGATGCAAGTGAAGTTGATATTAAATTCTTAGAGAAGCATCAAATCATTAAAGGGGTGGATTTATAATGCAAATCGATTTGAATTGTGATTTAGGTGAAGCATTTGGAAATTATTCATTTGGTGGCGACAATGATATTATTCCTTTAATTACTTCGGCAAACATTGCTTGTGGTTTTCACGCCGGTGATGAAAATGTAATGAATGAGACAATACAACTTGCTAAAGAAAATAATGTAGGCATAGGAGCACATCCAGGTTTACCTGATTTACAAGGTTTCGGCAGACGCAAAATGGATATTAAACCTAAAGAAATCTACAATTTAGTTGTCTACCAATTAGGTGCTTTGAATGGTTTTTGTAAAATTCATGGAGCTCGTATAAATCATGTTAAACCTCATGGTGCTTTATATAACATGGGCGCTAAAAATAAAGAAATTGCTCAAGCTATTGCACAAGCGGTTTATGATTTCGATAAATCCGTAGTGCTAGTTGGACTATCTAATACATTGTTAATTTCAGAAGCTGAAGCGCTTGGTTTACGTACTGCTTCAGAAGTTTTTGCAGATCGTCGTTATGAAGATGATGGTCAGCTTGTAAGTCGTCAAGAATCAGATGCGACAATTACAAATACGGATGAAGCATTACAGCAAGTGTTAAAAATGGTTACTGAAAATAAAGTTGTTAGTAAAAATGGTAAAGAAATTGATTTACAAGCCGATACAATATGTGTCCATGGTGATGGTGCTCATGCACTTGATTTTGTAACTCAAATTAGAAAAAAATTAACGAAAGAAGGCATTGATATTCAATCCTTATAGGGGGTACCAGAGATGGGAGAAAATTTTAAACAAAGCAACAATCAAGAAACAAAACAAAGTGGGAAAGACTTTAAATTTACAAAAGGTCATAGACGTTTATTATATGGTTCAGTATTTTTGATGGCTACTTCTGCCATTGGTCCGGCATTTCTAACTCAAACGGCTGTTTTCACAGCACAATTTTATGCTAGTTTTGCATTCGCTATTTTAATATCAATATTAATTGATATTGGTGCTCAAATTAATATTTGGCGTGTTTTAGTAGTTACTGGATTGCGTGGTCAAGAAGTTTCAAATAAAGTTGTACCTGGATTAGGCACAGTGATATCAATATTAATAGCATTTGGGGGACTTGCATTTAATATAGGTAATATTGCAGGTGCAGGTCTTGGACTCAATGCAATGTTTGGTTTAGATGTTAAATGGGGTGCAGCTATAACTGCAATATTCTCTATCTTAATCTTTGTAAGTAAAAGTGGCCAAAAAATAATGGATGTAGTATCTATGATTCTAGGGGTAGTAATGATTTTGGTCGTTGCATATGTGATGGTAGTTTCTAATCCTCCATACGGTGATGCATTAGTACACATGGTTGCACCTGAACATCCAATCAAACTTATTTTACCTATAATTACTTTAGTCGGAGGCACTGTAGGTGGTTATATAACTTTTGCAGGAGCACACCGATTATTAGACTCTGGCATGAAAGGTAAAGAGTTTTTACCTTTCGTTAACAGATCTGCGATTGCAGGTATTTTAACAACAGGTGTTATGAGAACTTTACTTTTCTTAGCAGTTTTAGGTGTGGTTGTTACTGGAGTTACGTTAAGTGCAGAAAATCCACCTGCTTCAGTGTTTGAACACGCTATTGGTCCAATAGGAAAAAATATATTTGGTGTAGTTATTTTTGCAGCAGCGATGTCATCTGTTATCGGTTCAGCATATACAAGTGCAACCTTCTTGAAGACATTACATAAGTCTTTATTTAATAAAAATAATTTAATAGTCATTATGTTTATAGTTATCTCAACATTAATTTTCTTATTCATTGGTAAACCTGTAAGTTTACTTATAATTGCGGGAGCAATCAATGGTTGGATTTTACCAATCACACTAGGGGCTATCTTAATTGCTAGTCGTAAAAAATCTATTGTTGGAGATTATAAACATCCTACTTGGATGCTTGTTTTCGGAATCATAGCAGTTATAGTTACGATTATCACTGGTATTTTCTCGCTACAAGATTTAGCAAGCTTATGGAAAGGTTAATTATTTTTTATTACTTCACGTCGTTAAGATGTGAAGTATTTTTTTATTAAAAAGTCTTAAAAATTTAATTATTTAACTCCCTATTGATAATTAACTTATCCTATCGTGATGAATTTTAAAATATGATAAAATACGTAGTGCTAGGACTTTTTAAATGAGGTGTAAAAAGAAATGATAGGCATAATTGGAGCTATGGAAGAAGAAGTAGGTATACTCAAAGATAAAATTGTCGACTTAAGTGAAATTAGTGTGGCACACGTAAAATTCTATACTGGTACACTTAATAATAAAGACATTGTTTTAACTCAAAGTGGAATAGGTAAAGTGAATGCTACTATATCTACGACTTTATTAATTGAAAAATTCAATCCAGATATAGTAATTAATACAGGTTCTGCTGGCGCTCTTGATGAGAGTTTAAAAGTGGGTGACGTATTAGTTAGTAATGAAGTCATTTATCATGATGCAGATGCAACAGCATTTGGTTATGCTTATGGTCAAATCCCACAAATGCCAGAGCGTTATGAGTCTAGTGAAAAATTATTAGAAAAAACAATTGATATATTAAAACAGCAACAGCTAAATGGTAAAGTTGGCATGATTACTAGTGGCGATAGTTTTATTGGTAGTGCTCAACAACGAAATAAAATTAAATCACAATTTCCAGATGCAATGGCAGTAGAAATGGAAGCGACAGCTATTGCACAAACATGTTTCCAATTTAACGTTCCATTTATTGTGACGAGAGCAGTTTCAGATTTAGCTAATGGAGAAGCAGATATTTCATTTGAAGAATTTTTAGGTCAAGCTGCGATTTCTTCTAGTGAGACAGTTGAATTGTTAGTTAAATCATTATAAAAGTAAAGGTGAATTTATAAAATGGGTATTATTAAAAATTTATTTATGCCAAATGCATACGTACAATCTGTATTCGATATAGATATAGAAAAATTAGCGAGTATGGGAGTTAAAGGAATCATTACAGACCTAGATAACACCCTTGTTGGTTGGGACGTTAAAGAGCCTACCGAGAGAATTAAAGAGTGGTTCTCTAAAGCGCGTGAGCTTGGTATTACAATTACAATTGTGTCGAACAATAATGAAAAACGTGTATCTAGTTTTTCTAAAGATTTAGAAGTAGATTTTATATTCAAAGCACGTAAACCAATGGGTAAAGCTTTTATAAAAGCTATTAAACAAATGAATATACAAGCTAAAGAAACTGTTGTTATTGGTGATCAAATGCTTACAGATGTTTTCGGTGGTAATCGCAATGGACTATATACTATTATGGTCGTTCCAGTTAAAAGAACTGATGGCTTTGTGACTAAATTTAATCGTCTAATTGAAAGACGCTTATTAAATCATTTTAGAAAAAAAGGTTATATCAAATGGGAGGAATAGTGTTTGAGTGAATTACTAAAATGTATTGGTTGTGGCGCTCCACTACAATCAGAAGATAAAAATGCTCCAGGCTATGTACCTGAACATAATATGTTCCGTGAAGATGTTATATGTCAAAGATGTTTTAGATTAAAAAATTATAATGAAGTTCAAGATGTTGGGATGGACAGTGAGGATTTCTTAAATTTATTAACTGGTCTTTCTAATAAATCTGGTATTGTAGTTAATGTTGTGGATGTTTTTGACTTTGAGGGATCATTTATTAATGCAATTAAACGTATTGTAGGTAATAAAAAAATCATTTTAGTTGCAAACAAACTTGATCTACTACCTAAACAAATCAATCAGCGTCGTGTAAAAGAGTGGTTAAAGAAAACTGCTAGAAAATACGGCTTAGAAGCCGATGATGTTGTACTTATTTCAGCTGATAAAGGTTGGGGCATTGAAGAGTTGATGCAGTCAATTAATCAAGTAAGAAATAATGAGGACGTTTATGTCGTAGGTACGACTAATGTAGGGAAATCTACTTTAATTAATAAATTAATTGAAATTAGTGTTGGTGAAAAAGATGTAGTAACTACTTCAAGATTTCCAGGTACTACTTTGGACATGATTGATATTCCGCTTGATGAAACTACGTTTATGTATGATACACCTGGTATTATACAAGAGCATCAAATGACAAACTATGTCTCTGATAAAGAATTAAAAACCATTATGCCTAAAAAGGAAATAAAACAACGCGTATATCAACTAAATGAAGAACAGACATTATTTTTTGGTGGTTTAGCTAGAATTGATTATGTATCTGGAGGTAAAAGATCATTAGTATGTTTCTTCTCCAATGATTTAAATATCCATAGAACAAAAACTGAAAAAGCTAATGAATTATGGAAAAATCAATTGGGTTCACTTTTAACACCACCACATGACGCAAGTCAATTTGATTTAAATGACGTAAAAGCTGTTAGATTAGAAACTGGTAAAGCTAAACGTGATGTTATGATATCAGGCTTAGGATTTATCACAATTGACGAAGGTGCAAAAGTGATCGTGCGTGTACCCAAAAATGTAGACGTCATTTTAAGAAATTCTATTTTATAAAAGGGAGTGGTTGAGAATGAAATTTGCAGTAATTGGCCATCCGATTTCTCATTCTTTATCACCTATAATGCATAGTGCTAACTTTTCAAATTTAAGTTTAAATTACACCTATGAACCACTAGACATTCCTATTGACGAATTCCACTTACTTAGAGACACCATTACTGAAAAGAAACTTAGTGGATTTAATGTCACTATCCCTCATAAAGAGCGGATAATACCTTACCTAGACGAGGTAGATGAGCAATCTAAAACAGTTGGTGCGGTAAATACTGTTTTAATTAGAGATGGTAAGTGGATAGGCTATAATACAGATGGTATAGGTTATGTAACTGGCTTAAAACAAATTTATGATGATTTAAAGAATGCTTATATACTCATTTTAGGTGCTGGTGGTGCAAGTAAAGGAATTGCTAACGAATTAACTAAATTTGTTGAACCTAAATTAACAATTGCTAATCGTACAATGTCAAGATTTGAAGATTGGAATTTAGATATTAATGCTATTTCTCTAAATGACGCTGAGAAGTATTTGGATGAATTTGATATCGTTATTAATACAACACCTGCTGGAATGGATAAAAACAATGATAGTGTGATAAATCTAAGAAATTTATCTCCTCATACGTTAGTAAGTGATATAGTGTACATTCCTTATAAGACTCCAATCTTATTAGAAGCTGAAAGTAAAGGTAACCCCATTTATAATGGTTTAGATATGTTTGTGTATCAAGGTGCTGAAAGCTTTAAAATTTGGACAGGAGAACAACCTAATATTCAAATCATGAAAAATACTGTATTAGATAAATTAAAAGGAGATTTATAATGTTAACTGGAAAACAAAAGAGATACTTACGTAGTTTAGCTCATAATACTGATCCAACTTTCCAAATAGGTAAAGGTGGAATTAACGAAAATATGATTTCTCAAATTGATGAAACCTTAGAGAAAAGAGAACTCATTAAAATACATGTTTTACAAAATAATTTTGATGATAAAAATGAATTAGCTAATGAACTTAGTCATGCAACTAAAAGTGAATTAGTACAAGTAATCGGGTCAATGATTGTACTTTATAAAGAATCTCAAGAAAATAAAGACATCGTTTTACCCTAATGTCTAAAAAGATTGTATTATACGGCGGTCAATTTAACCCGATTCATACCGCTCATATGGTGGTAGCTAGCGAGGTGTTCCATGAATTACAACCTGATGAATTTTATTTCTTACCTAGTTACATGGCTCCGTTGAAAGAACATGAAGATTTCCTTGATGCTTCTTATCGTATGAAGATGATTGAATTTGTCATTGAGGAATTAGGTTTTGGAAAAATTTGTACTAGTGAATTAGATAGAAAAGGACAAAGCTATACTTTTGACACGTTGTCTGAAATAAAGCGTAACAATCCTAAAGATGAATTTTATTTTGTAATAGGAACTGATCAATATGAGCAGCTTGATAAGTGGTTTAAAATTGACGAATTAAAAAAGTTGATCACCTTCGTTATAGTTAATCGTGAGTCAGATTATCAAAGTGTCGAAACTGGTATGATATCGGTTAAAATACCTCGTATTGATATTAGTTCAACAATGATTCGAGACCGTGTTAAAAATCATAAATCTATACAAGCACTCGTCCCTAATAAAGTGGAGGACTATATTGAGGAGGAAGGACTTTATGGAAATTAGTGAAGCTAAAAAGCTAGTGAAAGAAAAGTTGCCCGAGAAGCGTTATAATCACTCGCTTAGAGTTGCTGAGACAGCTGTAAAATTAGCAGAAATATATGATGGAGATAAAGATAAAGCAGAATTAGCTGGTGTTTTACATGACTATTGTAAGTATGATGATTTAAGTTCAATGTACCAAATTGTTAGACAATGTGAATTAGAGAGTGACTTACTTAGTTATGGAAGTGAAATCTTACATGGACCTGTTTGCGCTGCAATCATGGAACATGATTATCACATTGAAGATGAAGAGGTTTTACTAGCTATAAAATATCATACAACTGGGCGTCAGCAAATGACTAAAACAGAAAAGCTTATTTTTATTGCTGATTATATTGAACCTGGTAGAAAAACCCCAGGAGTTGAAGAAATTAGAGATATGGCATACAATCAAGGTAGCTTAGATAAAACAATTTATGAAATTTCTAAGCGAACAGTTTTATTTTTAATCGGTAAAGACATTACGGTATATGGCGCTACGATTGCATGCTTGAATTATTATAATTATAGTGACGAAAGAATAAAGGATGATTAAATGAGTTCAGAAGAATTATTAAATATTGCTGTCGAAGCGACAGAAAACAAAAAAGCAGAAGATGTAATTTCTCTTAATATGCAAGGTATCAGCGATATGACTGATTACTTTGTTGTGTGTCATGGTAACAATGAGCGACAAGTACAATCCATTGCAAGAGCTGTTAAAGAAGCTGTTCATGAGCAAGGTATTGATGTTAAACGTATGGAAGGTTATAACGACGCAAGATGGGTATTAATTGATTTAGCTAATGTTGTGGTTCATATTTTCCATAAGGATGAGCGAAATTATTATAATATCGAGAAATTATATCAAGATGCTCCGTATGAGTCATATGGTCAGGTTGCTTATTAAAATATGAGTCAATACGAAGATATGAGTATGGTCTATGACCAGCTAACTCAAGATCAACCATATGATGCTTGGTTCAATATAGTTCAAACCTTTTCAAAGAGAGAATCTAATGACATTCTAGATTTAGGTTGCGGTACAGGAAATTTAACACATATGTTGGTTCCATTAGGCAATGTTATCGGAATGGATTTAAGTGTTGATATGTTAACTATCGCTAATCAAAAATCTAATGAAGTTAGATGGTTAGAAGGAGATATGACAAGTTTTAAGTTGAACCAAAAATTCAATATCATTACAATATTTTGTGATTCACTGAATTATTTATCTTCAAGTAAAGAAGTTAAAGAAACCTTTAATAAAGTTTACCAGCATTTAACTGATGATGGAGTATTTCTATTTGATGTGCATACTGTACATAAGATGAATACTTTATTTAATAATCAAAGTTATATTGATGAAACCGAAAATGTCTTCTTAGGTTGGGAAGCAATTCAAGGTAATGAACCATTAAGTGTTTATCATGAAATGACTTTTTTCATTCAAAATAATGGAAGTTATCGACGCTTTGACGAATCCCATTATCAACGCACATATGAAGAAGATGTTTATAAACGGTTACTCAATGAGGCTGGCTTTAAAGAAGTTAAAACTTTCACCGATTTTGATTTTAATCAAAAAGAAGAAGATGCTGATCGATTATTTTTCGTTGTAAAAAAATAGATTATGAAATAAATAGAAGTAAAATCACTCGTTCATACGTTATTAAGTGTGAAGGGGTGATTTTTTTGTTTAACAAAGGTAATAAGTATATTGAATTTATTATTAAATGGAAAATTTATTTAATTATAGGTCTAGTAGTTTTAGCAATGGTAGTTTTAAGTCTATTTAATCATTATGAAGACAATAGCAAAGAGGATGAATTTAACAAAGAGATTAATAGCAAGCAGGTTAATTCTAAGAGATATAGTTCAACTAACAAAGATAATAATGAAAAAGAAAAACAATCTCAAAGAGGAAACAACAATGAAAAAATTTTTATAGATATTAAAGGCGCAGTAGAACATCCAAATGTTTATCAGATGACAAACACTGAAAGAGTCATAGATGCAATTAATAAAGCTAAACCTTATAAGGATGCAGACTTATCACAAATAAACTTATCTGAAAGGTTAATAGATCAAAAGCTAATTTATGTTCCCAAAAAGGGAGAACACAGTCAATATAATACGGTAAATAATATTTCAAATAATAATATCAATCAAAATGAGGGAAATAAACAAATTAATTTGAATAATGCCACTGAAACGGATTTAAAAAGCATTCCAGGCGTCGGGCCTTCTAAAGCAAGAGAAATAATTAATTATAGAGAGCAAAATGGAGGGTTCAAGAATATAGAAGATTTGAAAAAAATTAAAGGATTTGGCGAAAAAACATTTGAGAAACTTAAAGAACATCTTGTTGTTTAACTGGTCAATGATTGCATTTATAATTATAAATGATTAAGCTATAAATGTTGATTGTTATTCAAGATAAGGAGGCACCTTTACATGGAACGAATTAAATGGGAAGAATATTTTATGGCTCAAAGTCATTTACTTGCTTTGAGATCAACATGTCAGAGACTATCTGTAGGAGCTACTATTGTTAAAGATAATCGAATTATAGCAGGAGGCTACAATGGTTCAGTTGCCGGTGAAGTTCACTGCATAGATGAAGGTTGCCTAATAGAAGATGGACATTGTATCAGAACAATTCATGCAGAAATGAATGCATTACTTCAGTGTGCTAAACAAGGCGTTTCAACAGAAGGAGCGACAATATATGTTACACATTTCCCTTGTTTAAATTGTACTAAATCTATTATTCAAGCAGGGATTAAAACAATTTATTATGCTGAAGATTACCACAATCATAATTATGCGATTAAGTTACTAAATCAATCTGGTATTGAATATAAAAAAATTCCATTTACACCGGAATATGTAGCTCAATATTTAACACAGGGGTAATCAATGATATACATAGCACTATCATTTTTAGTAGGGATACTTTGGATGAATTTCAAAGTTATCTCTATCTCTTTATTTTTCCTTTTAATCTTATTAATCTTCATCAAAAAACTTAAACTTCCAATAATCATACTTATTGTTGTGTGTCCTTTCTTTTCAAATTATATTACACAAACATATAACCAACGTGTTGACCATGAACAACGCATACTAATGTATAATCCCAAAGTTAATGATTACGTAAAATTTAAAACACTTAAAGTTCAAAATAATTTTATTACTGGAATATTAGTTTATAAAGGTAAAAATTATAATTTCTTTTATAATAACAATAATAAGACAAACATTACCTCCCTCAAACATCACACTTGTAGTATAAATGGGGAATTCAAGTTTGATAAAGTTCCTCCATCAATTACACTGAATGAAATCCACACTAATTCATGTACTTATAATGATAGGTTTAAATTCATTTATTTCCATCAAGACTATATAATCGATAAGATTCAACATTCAGGTGTAAAATATCCAAATCGAATTTTAGCACTGATTACAGGTAATCCATTATTAATCAATGCTGATTATAGAGATAAAGTGAAGGATATAGGTATATATCATTTACTAGCAGTGAGTGGGACTCATGTAGCAGCAATTATACTTCTCATTCATCAACTTTTAGTGAGATTTAACACGCCACTTGTCATTATTAAAACAATGATTATTAATGTTTTAGTACTATACGCTGTTTATACTGACTTTGTTCCTAGCGCAGTAAGAGCAATTTCAATCGCAATATTAGTTTTAATCCTTCCTAAAAGATTCAGAAAATCTTCTATTGATTTGATTTCTATCATATTTATTATGATGTTTATAAGCAATCCAGGTTATGTTTATAATATAGGTTTTCAATTTTCTTTCTTAATTTGCTTTTTTATTTTACTATCACAACCTTATTTAAAAAAATTAACTTCATTTCAAAGCATAATAGCCATTACATGTATAGCTCAATATAGTTCTATTATTATAAGTACATATCATTTTAATCAATTTCAATGGATTGGTTTCCTCTCGAATTTAGTTTTTGTGCCTTTCTACAGTTTCATACTTTTTCCTTCAATAATTTGCTTTTTTATTATGACTCACATTGTATCAAATTTTGAAATTCTAAATGTTTACATGAATAAAATTTATGAAATACATGATTTATTACTCCACTTCTTTTTGAAATTTAATAATTATAAGTGGTTTATACCTTCTTTAAGCGAAATTTATCTACTAATATTGTTAATAAATATATTGATTGCTTATTATTTATTAGTGTACAAAAAGATTTTTAAATCCCTAATATACTTTTTAATTACCTTAATAATAATATCTACATTGAGTAAACCTTCAAACGCAGAGTTAACAATTTTTGATGTAGGCCAGGGGGATAGCATACTTTTCAAAAGTAATACAAATAAAACTGTATTAATAGATACTGGAGGGAAAGGAGAAGAAAACTTTGAATTTAAACATCATAATATTGCTAAATACAAAATTCTCCCAAGTTTGAAGCGAAGAGGTATTACTACGATTGATTATTTAATTATTACTCATCCACATGCGGATCATATGGGGGAACTTCCTTATATCATAGACCATGTTAAAATTAAAAATTTAATATTAAACAGTGATGGTTTTCCTAAGCATTTATTAAATCAAGTTCACAACGAATGCAAGAAAAAAAGGATAAATATAATTGAAGCTAAAAATATACCTCAAATAAAGATTGATGATACTGAATTAGAAATTTACGATACATTTATATCCTCAAGTTCCGATAAAAATGAGTATTCAATCATTACATTAATAAAATATAACAATAGAAATATTTTACTCATGGGTGATGCCACTAAAAACAATGAGGATATTTTATTGAAGAAATATCATTTGCCTACAATAGATATTTTAAAAGTAGGACATCATGGTAGTCGAACAAGTAGCTCTGAAGAATTTATTAAGAAAATTCAACCAAGGTTAAGTTTGATTTCAAGTGGAAAACATAATAAATATAAATTACCTAATGACGAAGTTATTGAACGTTTAAAGAGATATGGAAGCTTAGTGTATGACACGCAACAAAACGGTGAAATGACGATTAATTTAGATAAACACCATTTAAATGTGATGAATGTTAAAGATCATCTAAAAACTATCGCTAGAGAAGTCACTCAATAAAATGATATAATTTAAAAGTATGAGATATAGAGGAAGGATGCACTTATGAGCGACAATATCGTAACTATCTATGGCGAAGTACCTGAGCTTGTCGAGAAGAAAAGTTCAGAAATAGTTAATAATTATCTCGGGCAAGAAAAAGATGATTTTAACTACGTTAAATTTAATATGTATGAAAATGATCTAACGCCCATCATTGAAGAAACATTAACTATGCCTTTTTTTTCTGATAAAAAAGCAATTGTAGTAAAAAATGCATACATATTTACAGGTGAAAAAGGTGCAAAGGAACTCAATCATAATCCAGAGCAGTTAATAGAATTTATAGAAAAATATGACGGGGATAATCTGATTCTTTTTGAGCTTTATCAAAATAAGTTAGATGAACGTAAAAAATTAACAAAATCACTTAAAAAAAATGCGCAACTCAAAAAAGTTGAACAAATGTCTGAAGAAGAAATAAAAAAATGGATTCAAAATAAATTACACGAAAATTATAAAGATATTAAACAAGATGCTTTAAATCTATTTATTGAACTAACAGGTATTAATTTCAACATTGTTTCACAGGAGCTTTCGAAACTTATGCTGTATATAGGAGATAGACCTACAGTTAATAAAGATGATGTTAATCAAATTATAAATAGAAGCTTAGAGCAAAACGTTTTTCTTTTAACTGAATATATTCAAAAAGGAAAAAAAGATAAGGCTATACAATTATTGAATGACTTAATTACTATGAAAGAGGAACCTATAAAACTTTTAGCTTTAATAACTAGTAATTATAGATTATATTATCAATCTAAGATTTTAGAACAAAAAGGGTACAGTGGCCAGCAGATTGCGAAGACAGTTAGTGCGCATCCGTATAGAGTGAAACTTGCTCTAAACCAAGCACGATACTATCAATTAAATGATTTATTAAACATTATTGATTCATGTGCAGAAACCGATTATAAATTAAAATCTTCTTATATGGACAAACAGTTAATTTTAGAATTATTAATTTTATCTTTATAGATTAATGATTAAACAAAAAAGATCAAGCACTATGCTTGATCTTTTTTAATAAACTGAATTATTTGTTAGCTGTCATAAGTTGAGATTTAATACGATCAGCTTTGTTTGAGTGAATTAAGTTGCTTTGAGCAGCTTTATCAACTTGTTTAATTGCAAAACTTAATAATTCATTTTTGTTTTCAGCATCAGTAGAGATAGCTGTTTTAGCGCGTTTAACTGCTGTACGCATTGCATTCTTTTTAGAGATATTACGTGCTTCAGCTGTTTCAGTTGTTCTAACACGTTTAACTGCAGATTTAATGTTTGGCATTTCTGTCACCTCCTAAAAGTGAGCTTAACTTATCAAAATTTATTTGATTACAACAAGAAATATTTTATCAAATGTCTTACCTTTGTGCAATCATTTATTTATGCGTAATATTAATCATGTTTAGTAACTTTAACTATTGGAAAGTGTGTTTTAACTATATATAATTAAAATTGTTAGGGTAAATAAATATTAATAGAAAATGAAAACTTAAGATCTTAGATAGAGTGTTTGCAATTACCCTCTAAAAACGTTATCATATCAAAGATGTATACATATATCGGGTTAATATTATGAAAGTGAGAAGGATAAGATGGATAAGCAAGAACGCTATAATAGAAGAGAAAATATCAGAAATTTCTCTATCATTGCACACATAGATCATGGGAAATCAACGTTAGCGGATAGAATCCTTGAAAATACAAAATCAGTTGAAACACGTGAAATGCAAGATCAACTACTTGATTCCATGGACCTTGAAAGAGAACGCGGTATTACTATAAAGTTAAATGCTGTTCGTTTGAAATATGATGCTAAAGATGGTCAAACATATACTTTCCATCTTATAGATACACCAGGACATGTCGACTTTACATATGAAGTGTCGCGTTCATTAGCTGCATGTGAAGGCGCGATTTTAGTTGTAGATGCCGCTCAAGGTATTGAAGCTCAAACTTTAGCAAATGTATATTTAGCTCTTGATAATGACTTAGAGTTATTACCAGTTGTTAACAAAATTGATTTACCTGCAGCTGAACCTGAAAGAGTTAAACAAGAATTAGAGGATGTTATTGGTTTAGACCAAGATGATGTAGTACTCGCTAGTGCCAAATCAAATATCGGTATAGAAGAAATTTTAGAAAAAATAGTAGAAGTTGTACCAGCTCCTGATGGAGATCCTGATGCACCTTTAAAAGCTCTAATATTTGATTCAGAGTATGATCCTTATAGAGGCGTTATCTCATCTATTAGAATCATTGATGGTGTAGTTAAAGCTGGGGATAAGATTAAAATGATGGCTACAGGAAAAGAATTTGAAGTGACAGAAGTAGGCATTAATACACCTAAACAACTTCCAGTTGAGGAATTAACAGTAGGAGACGTAGGATATATCATTGCAAGTATTAAAAATGTAGATGATTCACGTGTAGGTGATACTATCACATTAGCTAATCGTCCTGCAGATAAGCCACTCAAAGGTTATAAAAAAATGAATCCAATGGTTTATTGTGGTCTATTCCCAATAGATAATAAAGATTACAATGATTTACGTGAAGCGTTAGAAAAATTACAACTCAATGATGCTTCACTCGATTTTGAGCCTGAGTCATCACAAGCATTAGGGTTCGGATATAGAACTGGTTTCTTAGGCATGTTGCATATGGAAATTATTCAAGAAAGAATTGAGAGAGAATTCGGTATTGAATTAATTGCAACGGCTCCTTCAGTTATATACGAATGTATTTTAAAGGATGGAACTGAAGTTACTGTTGACAATCCAGCTCAGATGCCAGAAAGAGACAAAATAGAACATATTTATGAACCATTTGTAAGAGCTACAATGATGGTACCTAATGATTATGTTGGTGCAGTGATGGAACTATGCCAACGTAAGCGAGGTCAATTTGTAAATATGGATTATTTAGATGATATAAGAGTAAATATTGTTTATGAAATTCCATTATCTGAAGTTGTGTTTGACTTCTTTGACCAACTTAAGTCTAATACTAAAGGTTATGCTTCATTTGATTATGAATTCATTGAAAATAAAGAAAGTAATCTAGTTAAAATGGATATCTTACTTAATGGAGATAAAGTGGATGCCTTAAGTTTCATCGTCCATAGAGATTTTGCATATGAAAGAGGTAAAGCACTTGTTGAAAAATTAAAAACACTTATACCTAGACAACAGTTCGAAGTACCTGTTCAAGCAGCTATAGGTCAAAAAATTATAGCCCGTACAAATATTAAATCTATGGGTAAAAATGTTTTATCTAAATGTTATGGTGGCGATATTAGTCGTAAACGTAAGCTTTTAGAAAAACAAAAAGCAGGTAAAGCAAAAATGAAAGCTGTAGGAAATGTTGAAATTCCTCAAGATGCTTTCCTAGCTGTGCTTAAAATGGAAGATGAATAGTTTATAATAATTTAAATAACATTGAAGCGGGATGTTGAAATCGTTGTATAAAGAAATTGATTTCACTTCCGCTCTTTTTACGTTAGTGAATGGGGGGATTTTTTGACAGTTAAAAGTGCTTATATACATATACCATTTTGTGTAAGAATCTGTACTTATTGTGATTTTAATAAGTATTTTATAGATAAGCAGCCAGTAGATGAATATTTAGATGCGCTCATTAAAGAAATGCAAGTTGAAAATAATAGAAAGCTTGAGACAATGTATGTTGGCGGAGGGACACCCACTGCATTGAATATTGTACAACTTGAAAAACTACTAAAAGCTATTAATAACACGTTTACTATTCATGGAGAATATTCATTTGAAGCTAATCCCGATGAATTAACTTATGAGAAAGTAGCACTTTTAAAAAAATATGGTGTTAATAGAATTTCGATGGGAGTACAAACGTTTAAGCCGGAGTTGTTAGAAATTCTTGGACGAACTCATAAAACTAATGATATCTATAGCGCTGTAAACAACGCTCGCAAGGCAGGTATTAATTCAATTAGCCTTGATTTAATGTATCATTTACCACAGCAATCATTAGAAGATTTTAAACAAAGTTTAGAATTAGCTTTAGAAATGGATATTGATCATATTTCGAGCTATGGTCTTATTCTTGAACCAAAAACTCAATTTTACAACATGTATAGAAAAGGACATTTAAAGCTTCCTAATGAGGATTTAGGGGCAGATATGTACCAATATTTGATGAAACGATTAGAGGATTCTAATTTAAATCAGTATGAGATTTCTAATTTCGGGAAAAAAGGTCACGAATCAACTCATAACAAAGTCTATTGGCTTAATGAAGAATATTATGGTTTTGGTGCAGGAGCAAGTGGTTATGTGGATGGTGTAAGATATACCAATCTCAATCCAGTTAATCATTATATTAAAGCTATTTATAACAATGAGGAACCTATACTTACAAAGAACACCCCAACTTTTGAAGAGAGAATGGAAGAGGAGATGTTTCTTGGCTTAAGAATGAACCAAGGTGTTAGCATATCGAGATTTAAGAGAAAATTTGGTATAAATATTGAAGAGGTATTTGGTCAAACAATTACGGATTTAATAAATAGAAATTTATTAGAAAATAAATGCGGTTATATATCATTAACTGAACGTGGTAAAGTCATTGGGAATGAGGTTTTCGAGGCTTTTTTACTCAACGTATAAAAAATTTGATATTTTAATGCTTTAACATTGACTTACTTTGACCTTTTTGATAAATTATAATTAGCACTTGAGAGAAAAGAGTGCTAATGAGGTGAAAACATGATTACAGAAAGACAATTAAGCATTCTTAATGCAATTGTTGAAGATTATGTTGATTTTGGACAACCGATTGGTTCTAAAACATTAATTCACCGACATAATTTAGAGGTAAGCCCAGCAACTATTAGAAATGAAATGAAACAGCTTGAAGATATGAACTTCATTGAGAAGACGCATACTTCATCTGGCAGGACTCCCTCAGAATTAGGTTTTAGATATTATGTCAATCGTTTATTAGAACAAACATCTCATCAAAATCAAAACAAAATTCAACGTTTAAATCAATTATTGATTGAGAATCACTATGATATTTCTACAGCATTGACATACTTCGCTAATGAACTATCTATGAAATCTCAATATGCTACGTTGGTTGTACGTCCAAATCACAATCAAGATATTATTAATAATATTCATTTGATTCAAGCCAATAGTCATTTGGTTATATTAGTTATGGTCTTTTCATCCGGACATGTCGAAAATATTCATGTTGTAACTCAAATACAACTTAATCATCTCAATCTAAACAGAATAGCTAACTTTTTAACTGTCCATTTCAATAAACATAACCAAGATATGCAACACGAGATTAAAAGTTTTGTCAATTCTAGTGATGAACAAGAGTTAGTAAATGAGATGATTGAATTAATTAATATTCATATTAATAATCAAAGTAATAGCATTTACATGGGTGGAAAGGTTAAACTTATTGATGCGTTAAACGAAACTAACGTATCATCGATTCAACCTATATTGCAGTACATTGAATCAAATAGAATAACTGAACTTTTAGATGATATTTCTACTTCTCAAATCAATGTTCGAATAGGAAAGGAAATTGATGAGAGCTTAAGTGATATCTCCATAGTTACTAGTCAGTATCATGTTGATGAATCACTTAAAGGACAAATTGCGGTCATAGGACCAACTGCGATGCATTATCAAAATGTAATTCAATTACTCAACCAAATATGGTAGTAATTAGAATTGTATTGGAGGTCAGAAAATGACAGAAAAAGATCAATCAGTGAATAATACTGAGGAAGAAGTTAATTCAGAAGAGAATGTAGAAACTCAAAATGTTGATAATTCTCAAGACTCAGTTGAAAATACTGACAATAGTGAAGTAAAAGAAGATCATTTGCAAGAAGATTCTCAGGAAGAAGTTCAAGCTGAGGATGTAGATCCTAAAGATGAGAAAATTCAAGAATTAGAAAAGCTAGCAAATGATAATGAAGAGAAATATTTAAGATTGTACGCTGAATTTGAAAATTATAAGCGTCGAATTCAAAATGAAAATCAAATTAACAAAACTTATCAAGCTCAAGGTGTTTTAACTGACATCCTTCCGTCAATAGATAATATTGAACGTGCATTACAAATTGAAGGTGATGATGAATCATTTAAATCACTACAAAAAGGTGTCCAAATGGTTCATGAAAGTTTACTTAGAGCTTTAAAAGATAATGGTCTTGAAGAAATTGAAGCTGAAGGCCAAGAATTTGACCCTAATCTTCATCAAGCGGTGGTTCAAGATGATAATCCTGATTTTAAATCGGGGGAAATCACTCAAGAACTTCAAAAAGGTTACAAACTAAAAGATCGCGTCTTGAGACCATCAATGGTAAAAGTAAATCAATAAACTGATTGAAAAAACATTGTATAAAATTACAAAATGATATTGGAGGAATTTTATTATGAGTAAAGTAATCGGAATCGACTTAGGTACAACAAACTCTTGCGTTGCCGTATTAGAAGGTGACGAACCAAAAGTAATTCAAAATCCAGAAGGCGCACGCACTACTCCTTCAGTAGTTGCTTTTAAAAATGGTGAAACTCAAGTAGGTGAAGTTGCTAAACGTCAAGCAATCACTAACCCTAATACAGTTCAATCAATTAAACGTCATATGGGTACAGACTACAAAGTAGATATTGAAGATAAATCATACACTCCACAAGAGATTTCAGCTATGATTTTACAAAACTTAAAAAGTACTGCTGAAAGTTATTTAGGAGATACAGTTGATAAAGCAGTTATCACTGTTCCAGCTTACTTCAATGATGCTGAACGTCAAGCTACTAAAGATGCTGGTAAAATCGCTGGACTAGAAGTTGAACGTATTATCAACGAACCTACTGCAGCTGCTTTAGCTTACGGTTTAGACAAAACTGAACAAGATCAAAAAGTTCTTGTATTTGACTTAGGTGGCGGTACTTTCGACGTATCAATCCTTGAATTAGGTGACGGAGTATTTGAAGTATTATCTACTGCAGGTGACAATAAACTTGGCGGTGACGATTTCGACCAAGTAATTATTGATTACTTAGTTTCAGAATTTAAAAAAGAAAATGGCGTAGATTTATCTCAAGATAAAATGGCACTACAAAGATTAAAAGATGCTGCTGAAAAAGCTAAAAAAGACTTATCAGGTGTATCTCAAACTCAAATTTCACTTCCATTTATTTCAGCTGGAGAAAGTGGTCCATTACATTTAGAAATTAGCTTAACTCGTTCTAAATTTGAAGAATTAGCAGATTCATTAATTAGAAAAACAATGGAACCAACTCGTCAAGCACTAAAAGATGCTGGGTTATCAACTTCTGATATTGATGAAGTTATCCTTGTTGGTGGTTCTACTCGTATTCCAGCAGTACAAGAAGCTGTTAAAAAAGAAGTAGGTAAAGACCCTCATAAAGGTGTAAACCCTGATGAAGTAGTAGCTATGGGTGCTGCGATCCAAGGTGGTGTCATCACTGGTGATGTTAAAGATGTGGTATTACTAGACGTAACACCATTATCACTAGGTATTGAAATCATGGGCGGACGCATGAACACATTAATTGAACGTAACACTACTATTCCAACATCTAAATCACAAGTTTATTCAACAGCAGCTGATAACCAACCAGCAGTTGATATTCACGTGTTACAAGGTGAACGTCCAATGGCTTCAGATAACAAAACTCTTGGTCGTTTCCAATTAACTGATATTCCACCTGCTCCACGTGGTGTACCTCAAATCGAAGTAACATTTGATATTGATAAAAATGGTATCGTTAATGTAACTGCTAAAGATTTAGGAACTAACAAAGAACAAAATATCACTATTCAATCAAGCTCAGCATTATCTGATGAAGAAATTGATCGCATGGTTAAAGATGCTGAAGAAAACGCTGAAGCAGATAAAAAACGTCGCGAAGAAGTGGACTTACGTAACGAAGCTGATAGCTTAGTATTCCAAGTTGAAAAAACTATCACTGATTTAGGCGACAATATTAGTGAAGATGATAAGAAAAATGCTGAAGAGAAAAAAGATGCGCTTAAATCTGCACTTGAAGGTGAAGATATGGAAGACATCAAATCTAAAAAAGAAGAACTTGAAAAAGTTGTTCAAGATTTATCAGCTAAAGTATACGAACAAGCTCAACAAGCACAGCAACAAGCTCAAGGAGAACAAGGTTCTCAAGACAGCACTGTAGAAGATGCGGACTTTAAAGAAGTAAAAGATGACGAAGATAAAAAATAATTCTAGGTTGAGTTAGTATATAAGTTTAATTTATGACTAAGCCAAAAAAGTCAAAGTCAATTGAACATTGGCTTTGGCTTTTTATTTGGATAGTAAGAATTAATCAGATAAACTAATCTTGTTAAACGTATAAAAGGAGAGATAGTTGTGGCCAAAAGAGACTATTATGAAGTCTTAGGCGTAAGTAAAAGCGCTTCTAAGGACGAAATTAAAAAAGCTTATCGTAAATTATCAAAAAAATATCATCCAGACATTAATAAAGAAGAAGGCGCAGACGAAAAATTCAAAGAAATCTCCGAAGCTTATGAAGTTTTAAGTGATGATAATAAACGTGCAAATTATGACCAGTTTGGACATGAAGGCCCACAAGGAGGATTCGGCAGTCAAGGTTTCGGTGGCGGAGACTTTGGCGGATTTAGCGGAGGTGGATTTGAAGACATTTTCAGTTCATTCTTCGGTGGTGGTTCAAGACAACGTGATCCTAATGCGCCACGTAAAGGTGATGATTTACAATATACTATGACTGTTACCTTTGAAGAAGCTGTTTTTGGTACTAAAAAAGAAATTTCTATTAGAAAAGATGTAACATGTCATACGTGCGATGGTGAAGGCGCGAAACCTGGAACAAGTAAAAAAACTTGTAGCTATTGTAATGGAGCTGGTCATGTTTCCGTCGAACAAAATACTATTTTAGGTAGAGTCAGAACTGAACAAGTTTGTCCTAAATGTGAAGGTAGTGGTCAAGAATTTGAAGAGCCATGTCCTACTTGTCACGGTAAAGGAACTGAAAATAAAACTGTTAAATTAGAAGTTACAGTTCCAGAAGGTGTAGATACTGAACAACAAATTCGTTTAGCTGGTGAAGGTTCACCAGGTGTAAACGGTGGTCCTCACGGTGATTTATATGTAGTGTTTAGAGTTCAACCTTCCGATACATTTGAACGTGATGGAGATGACATTTACTACAATTTAAATGTGAGCTTCCCTCAAGCTGCCTTAGGCGATGAAATCAAAATACCAACTTTAAATAGTAATGTAGTGCTAACAATACCTTCAGGTACACAAACAGGAAAGCAATTCCGTCTTAAAGATAAAGGTATTAAGAACGTTCACGGTTATGGTTATGGAGATTTATTCGTTAATATTAAAGTAGTTACTCCAACTAAAATGAACGATAGACAAAAAGAAATTATGAAAGAATTTGCTGAAATTAATGGCGAAGACGTGAGTGAACAACCTTCTAATTTTAAAGATAGAGCAAAAAGATTCTTCAAAGGAGAATAGAGAATGAATTGGACGGAACTCTCAATTGTAGTTAATCACGATGTTGAATTTGAAGTAACTGATATACTTGAAGATCATGGTTCTAATGGTGTAGTCATTGAAGATTCAAGAGACTTAGAAACACCACCATCAGATAAATTTGGTGAGATTTATGAATTAAATCCTGAGGATTATCCTAGTAGTGGTGTTCGTTTAAAAGCTTATTTTAATGAACTTACATTCAATGATGAACTCAGAAAGAGTATTAAGAATAATATTTTAAATGTATCAAATTTAGATAAAGAAGTACTTACATTTTCAGAAAAGGAAATTGCGGAGAAGGATTGGGCGAATGAATGGAAAAATTATTTTCATCCCTTTAAAGCTTCTAATAGATTTACCATAGTTCCAAGTTGGGAAACTTACACAAAAGAAAACAGTGATGAGTTATGTATTGAACTCGATCCTGGTATGGCTTTCGGTACAGGTGACCACCCAACTACTAGTATGTGTTTAAAAGCTATTGAAGAATATGTTCAACCAACTGATTCTATTATTGATGTTGGAACAGGTTCAGGTATATTAAGTATTGCCAGTCATCTCGTTGGTGTTAAAAGAATTAAAGCATTAGACATTGATGAAATGGCAGTAAATGTTGCTAAGGAGAACTTCAAAAAGAATCGTTGTGAAGACGCAATTGAAGCTGTTCCCGGTAATTTATTAAAAGAAGAAAAAGAGAAATATAATATCGTTATTGCAAATATTCTTGCTCACATTATTGAAGAAATGATAGAAGATGCTTATAATACATTATTTGAAGAAGGATATTTTATTACTTCAGGTATTATAGAAGAAAAATATGAAGAGATAGAATCTCATATGAAGCGTGTTGGTTTTAATATTATTTCTGTAGAACATGACAACGGTTGGGTCTGCATCGTTGGTCAGAAAGTGAGTGATTAATTTGCAAAGATATTTTATTAATCAAAGCGCTGATAAACTTCAGCGCTTTTTTATTGAAAATAAAGAAGATATTCATCATATAAAAAATGTCATGCGTTATAGTGAAGGTGATTCAGTTATCGTTACATTTCTAGATCAAACAGTGTACAAGTGTCAAATAAAAGCTTTAAACGATAATTATGTTGAACTAGAGTTAAAAGATAAACAAAACATTGATACAGAATTACCTCAACATATCACTATTTGTAGCGGATTGATTAAGGCTGATAAGTATGAATGGATGATTCAAAAAGCAACTGAAATGGGCGCTAATGAATTTATTGCAGTTGGTATGGACCGTTCAGTAGTTAAATTGAATGAATCTAAAGTTGCTAAAAAGTTAGAAAGATGGCAAAAAATTATTAAAGAAGCTGCAGAACAAAGTTATCGTTTAACAATTCCTAATATTTATTTTAAGTCGAATTTACAGGAAATTTATGATATTATAAGTCATTATGACTATGTTCTTATAGCATATGAAGAACAGGCTAAACATGGTGATTTAAGTCATTTTAAACAAATTATAAAGCAATTTAAAACACAAGATCGTGTTTTAATGATATTTGGACCTGAAGGCGGTTTATCTGATAAAGAAGTGTCTTTATTCAGTGAAAATAGTACTTTAGTAGGCTTAGGTCCACGTATTTTACGGGCAGAAACTGCACCTCTATATGCTTTAAGTGCAGTGAGTTTTGAAAAAGAATTATTGGGGTGAAGACGATGTCAACAGTTGCATTTCATACATTAGGTTGTAAAGTCAATCACTATGAAACTGAAGCAATATGGCAATTATTTAAAGAAGCAGATTACGATAGAGTAGATTTTGAAACAAATGCAGATGTATTTGTTATTAATACTTGTACTGTTACGAATACTGGAGATAAAAAAAGTAGACAAATTATTAGACGTGCGATCAGACAAAATCCTGAAGCAGTTGTATGTGTTACAGGTTGTTATGCTCAAACATCTTCAGCTGAAATTATGGAAATTCCTGGCGTGGATGTAGTTGTCGGTACTCAAGACCGTCATAAATTATTAGACTATATTGATCAATTCCAAGAAGAGAGACAACCAATTAACGGTGTTGGTAATATAATGAAGAATCGTACATATGAGGAGTTAGAAGTTCCTTACTTTACCGATAGAACTAGAGCCTCTTTAAAAATCCAAGAAGGATGCAACAATTTTTGTACGTTTTGTATTATACCTTGGGCACGCGGCTTGATGAGATCACGTGATCCTGAGAAAGTTGTAGAACAAGCTTCACAATTAGTAAACTCTGGCTATAAAGAGATTGTTTTAACTGGTATTCATACTGGTGGTTATGGTCAAGATTTAAAAAATTATAATCTAGCGCAATTGTTAAGAGATTTAGATGAAATTGAAGGTTTAGAGCGTATACGAATCTCATCTATCGAAGCGAGTCAATTAACTGATGAAGTAATAGAGGTTATTGGCAATTCAAACAAAGTAGTAAGACATTTACATGTTCCGTTACAATCTGGTTCAGATTCAGTTTTAAAACGTATGAGACGTAAATATACTATGGAACATTTCTCTGAGAGATTAACAGAATTACACAAAGCATTGCCTGACTTAGCTGTAACAAGTGATGTAATAGTAGGATTCCCTGGAGAAACTGAAGAAGAATTTCAAGAAACATACGATTTTATTGTTAAACATCAATTCTCTGAATTACATGTGTTCCCATATTCACCAAGAATCGGTACACCAGCAGCTCGAATGGACAATCAAATCGATGAATCTGTTAAGAATGAACGTGTGCATAAATTGATTGCTTTAAGTGACCAACTTGCTAAAGAGTATGCCTCTAAATTTGAAAATGAAGTGCTTGAAGTAATACCTGAAGAAAAAGGCGAAGAACCGAATACATTGGTAGGTTATGCAGATAACTATATGAAAGTTCAATTTGAAGGTGATGAATCACTAATTGGACAAATTGTTAAAGTAAAAATTCTTAAAGCTGACTATCCTCTAAATGATGGTAAAGCCATTAGAGTAGTTGAGCATGCTACGAATAAATCTGAAGAAGAAGTACTTGTCTAAATATTTAAAAAATGTAAATTTTACTAATTGACCACCTATTTGAGTTATATTATACTAATAGTTGCATAGTTTTTACTATGTGATGACTATAAAGTTCCGTTGATATTTGGAGGGAGGGAAATACAGATGTCTAAAACAGTAGTACGTAAAAACGAATCACTAGAAGATGCTTTACGTAGATTTAAACGTTCAGTATCAAAAAGTGGAACAATTCAAGAAGTACGTAAACGTGAATTTTACGAAAAACCAAGCGTTAAACGTAAAAAGAAATCAGAAGCTGCACGTAAACGTAAATTCAAATAATTAATAGCTCTGTTGACTCCCTCAACACGAATGTTAATTATATATAATAGATACCCTAGTTATTAGAACTAGGGTATTTTTTTATACTATGCTAACAACTTTAATTATTCTCGTAAAATTATTTAAACGTATTGCTCAATTAATTAAATCTTTTTCATTTTTCAGATAAATAAACAAATATTATTAAAATTAATAAAATTAAATTGTTAAGCTACAAATTACCAATTTATATATTAGTGAAATACTATATAATGGGTGCGTTTTCATGTATAATTAATGTGAGGGCGAGGTGAAATAGTGAATTACTCCTATCTAATACATACGTTACTTTTTATAAGATTCACTAGTGAAAATAGTTGGGCTGATAATCTATCAAGTTTTATTACGCAACCTTTTATTTCACTAATTCTTACGTGTATAATCTTCCTAGGCTTTTTGTATCAATTATATTCAAAACGCATTAACTTGATTGGAATTATTGCTTCACTAGCATTATTACTTTTATTTTTAGGATTCCTTATCAATGGAGATGTAAATGTTTTATCCGTATTATTGTTTACTATTGGTGTCATACTAGTTATTATAGAACTGTTTATCATTGGTGCCGTGATAGGTATTATTGGTATGCTACTTATAACTCTCAGTATCATCATGCTAGGAAATAATATTATACTCATGCTCGGTAATGTAATAGTTGCGTTAATTTTATCAATAATTGAATGGGTGATATTAGTGAAAATTTTCAACAAGAAAATACCATTTCTTGATAAAGTGATCTTAAAAGATTCAACAAATTCAGAGGCTGGTTATCGTTCACATGACGACCGCTCTCACCTTGTAGGTAAAACTGCTCAAACAATCACTGACCTCAGACCTGCTGGGATTATTAATTGTGACGATGAAAGAATAGATGCAGTTTCAGACGGCACATTTATTTTAAGAAATAGACAAGTAAAAATTCTTGAGGTTGAAGGTACGCGTGTAGTTGTGAGAGAAATAGAATAAAATTAAGGAGCGATTTAATGTTTGGTATTGGTTTTATAATCATTGCTGTAATTATTGTAGTAGCTTTACTCATACTATTTTCTTTTGTACCTATCGGATTATGGATTTCTGCTATAGCAGCTGGCGTTCACGTAGGTATTGGTACCCTTGTAGGTATGCGTTTAAGAAGAGTTTCACCAAGAAAGGTCATTGCACCTTTAATTAAAGCACATAAAGCAGGTTTAAAATTAACAACAAATCAATTGGAGTCACACTACCTAGCTGGTGGTAACGTTGATAGAGTTGTTGATGCAAATATCGCAGCACAACGTGCAGATATTGATTTACCATTTGAACGAGGAGCGGCAATTGATTTAGCAGGTCGTGATGTACTTGAAGCAGTTCAAATGTCAGTTAACCCTAAAGTTATTGAAACACCATTTATTGCTGGTGTAGCGATGAACGGTATTGAAGTTAAGGCAAAAGCTCGTATTACAGTTCGCGCAAATATAGCAAGATTAGTCGGTGGTGCTGGAGAGGAAACAATTATTGCCCGTGTAGGTGAAGGTATTGTTTCTACAATTGGTTCAAGTGAGCATCACACTGAGGTTCTAGAAAATCCAGACAATATTTCTAAAACTGTGTTAAGTAAAGGTTTAGATTCAGGTACTGCTTTTGAAATTTTATCTATTGATATTGCAGATGTAGATATTAGCAAAAATATCGGTGCTGATTTACAAACTGAGCAAGCTCTTGCAGATAAAAATATTGCTCAAGCGAAAGCTGAAGAGCGCCGTGCTATGGCAGTAGCTTCTGAACAGGAAATGAAAGCTCGAGTACAAGAAATGAGAGCGAAAGTAGTTGAAGCTGAATCAGAAGTACCATTAGCAATGGCTGAAGCTCTTAGATCAGGTAATATTGGAGTTAAGGATTATTATAATCTTAAAAATATTGAAGCAGATACTGGCATGAGAAATGCTATTAACAAACGTACTGATCAGAATGATGACGAATCACCAGAACAATAAATAATGAGGTGATTAAATGAATATCGGTATTATCATATTTATAATATCTGTTATTGTAACCGGTATTAGCGCGCTACGTGATAAAAGTCATGAAAGCAGACAAAATCAAAAGCCACCTCAAAATACGCAAGGTGATAATCAACCCAAAAAAGGTGGTTTCTTTGAAGAATTAGAAAAAACATTTAAAGAAATTAACGATGAGTTAAATGATGAACCCGAGAAAAAGCAACGAAGAGAATTTGAAGAGACGCTTCCACCTTTAAGTAAAAACCTTGAAGATGAAGATGCTGACTCTCAAACAGAAAATAAATCGTCTAAAGAAACGCATAAACAATCGGAAGTCAAAAATCATCCTAAACCTGACCCAACACCATATAACCAGGATAATCCTAGACCTCAACCTGTTACTTCAACTTCACGAGATGAAAGTGCAGAAAAATTAAGAAAAGAACTTGAGTCCAATTTGACTCAGGATTTAAAAAATGTTCGCAACGAAATTGATAGAGAAAAAGAAAAACAACTCGAATTGATTGAGAAAAAAGCAAGAGACATCATTGAGGATAAGTATTTATCAGAGAGAACTAAACGTTATCGCTTAAAACAATTACTTAATTCTCAAAACATTGAACGTAATATGTCTCATTCTGCTTTTCAATTTGATAAAGATGAAGTAATAAATGGTCTGATTTGGTCAGAAGTTTTAAGTAAACCAAAGCAACTTTAAATTTTTTAATAAAATTAAAGAATTAGCTATTATATTAACATTAGAGGGTAAAACTATGTATTCATGCTTAAATATTGAATACTGTTTTACTCTCTTTTTAGTTTGTCTAATTAGTATGAGTTTAGTAAAATTTTAGTAAGAAATAATATATATTCAGTAGTATTTGTTCAATAATTTTGAAGCAAAGCATAATCACATCATTAAGATGAATAAGAATGATATAATGTGTTTGGATATTATTTTTATTAAAAATAACAAATTAGTCTAAAATTTTTAGCTAATAAAACTTATTATTGTAACTTGTAAAGGAGCGCGTTTATGCCAGGAATAATTCAAATTGACGACATTAATCAATCACAAGCTTTAATGGGAAATAATGATGAGCATTTAAAAACTATTGAAGATAATTTTGATGTCGTGATACATGCTAGAGGTCAAGAAATAGCTGTTAAAGGCGAAAAATTAGAGCATGTTGAAAAAGCAGAATTAGTTCTCACCAATTTACTTAAAGTTATAGAATTAGGTAATACAATTACACTTAAAGACGTAGAGGCTGCTATTAAAATGGCAGACAATGATACAATTCAACATTTACTTGATTTGTATGATGAAGAGATTACTAAAGATGCATTTGGTAAAACGATTCGTGCTAAAACAATGGGACAACGTATGTATATCAATGCTATGAAGAGAAATGACTTAGTATTTGGAATAGGTCCTGCTGGTACTGGTAAAACATTTTTAGCAGTTGTATATGCAGCTAAACAATTACGTAAAGGTTCAGTTAAACGTATCGTATTGACTAGGCCAGCCGTTGAAGCAGGAGAATCTTTAGGTTTCTTACCAGGTGACCTAAAAGAAAAAGTAGATCCATATTTACGTCCTCTATATGATGGCTTAAATACAGTTTTAGGTAGAGAGCAAACTGAAAGATTCATAGAGAGGGGTATTATTGAGATTGCGCCACTTGCTTATATGAGGGGTAGAACATTAGATGATGCGTTTGTTATTTTAGATGAAGCTCAAAATACAACGCACGCACAAATGAAAATGTTCCTAACTCGTTTAGGTTTTGGTTCAAAAATGGTAGTTACAGGTGACCAAACTCAAATCGACCTACCAAAAGGCGTAAAAAGTGGCTTAAAAGAAGCAATTAAAAAATTATATGGGGTCAATGGAATTAGTATTATGAAATTAGATCAAAGTGACGTTGTAAGGCATCCACTTGTAAGTAAAATTATAGATCGTTATGAAGGAGTTGAGTAAATGTTTACAATTGACTTTAGTGACCATACCGATTTAGTAAAGAATGAATGGTATGAACAAATAGATTCATTACTTACCTTTGCTAAAAAACAAGAACATATTGATAGTGAGGCTGAACTTTCAGTAACATTTGTAGATAAAGATGAAATTCAAAATATCAATAAAATGTATAGAGATAAAGATAAAGTCACTGACGTCATCTCATTCGCTTTAGAAGAAGACGAGCCAGAAATCGATATGAATGAACTTGATATACCTCGAGTTTTAGGCGATATTATTATATGTACAGATGTAGCACATGAACAAGCTGAAAATTACGGACATTCTTTTGAACGTGAATTAGGCTTCTTAGCTTTACATGGTTTTTTACATTTATTGGGATATGATCATATGACAGATGAAGATGAAAAAGAAATGTTTGGTCGACAAGATGCAATTCTTAATGCATACGGTTTAACAAGAGAATCATAATAATGAGACGTTTTAAATACGCTTATGATGGCTTTACAGCCATTTTGAAAAAAGACCAAAATTTCTTACTTCACATATTAGCAGGAATTATCGCTATTATTATGGGGTTTATTTTTCATATCAATCGATCTGAGTGGATGTTTATATTATTCTCAATAGCTTTAGTATTGAGTCTAGAAGCTATCAATACATCAATTGAATTTGTGGTTGATTTGGTAACAACCGATTATCATGAATATGCTAAACACGCTAAAGATATCGCTGCTTTTAGTGTTGTAATTGTGTCTGTTTTAGCATTATGTATTGGATTAATAGTTTTTGTACCACATATTTTAAGTTTATTTTTGGGAGGAAAATAAATGAGTTATCAATCGCATTACTTTAAGGAAGTTAGAGAGGCACAAAGTAAAGCTTATGCTCCATATAGTCGCTTCAAAGTTGGTGCCTATTTAAGAACTAAGGACGGACGTACTTTTCATGGAGCAAATGTAGAAAATGCTGCATATTCCATGGCAATTTGTGCTGAACGTTCAAGTCTTGTTGCAGCAATCTCAGAAGGATATAAACCAGGGGATTTTGAATCGATAACCGTTACTGTTGATTCGGATAAACCCTCCTCACCATGCGGGGCTTGTAGACAAGTACTTAAAGAACTTTGCGATGATGATATGCCTGTGTATATGACTAATCATAAAGGAGAAATGATTAAGTCTACTGTAAACGAATTATTACCATTAGGATTTTCAGGAAAGGATTTAAATTAATGACAGAAGAACATAAATCAGGATTTGTATCCATCATTGGTCGACCTAATGTTGGTAAATCTACATTTGTAAATAGAGTAATAGGGCATAAAATTGCGATTATGTCAGATAAAGCACAGACAACACGTAATAAAATTCAAGGCGTCATGACAAGAGACGATGCACAAATCATCTTCATTGATACGCCAGGTATTCACAAACCTAAACATAAACTTGGTGATTATATGATGAGAGTTGCCAAGAATACACTATCAGAAATAGATGCAATTATGTTTATGGTTAACGTAAACGAAGATATTGGTCGTGGCGATGAATATATCATGGAAATGCTTAAAAATGTTAAAACGCCTATCTTTTTGGTATTAAATAAGATTGACCTTGTGCATCCGGATGCTTTGATGCCTAGAATTGAAAAATATAAAGAATATATGGACTTCACAGAAATTATACCAATTTCAGCACTTGAGGGATTGAATGTAGATCACTTTATAGATGTGTTGAAATCTTATTTACCTGTAGGTCCGAAATACTACCCTGACGACCAAATTTCTGACCACCCAGAACAATTTGTTGTTAGCGAAATTATCCGTGAAAAGATATTACATTTAACAAGTGAAGAGATACCTCATGCAATAGGCGTTAATGTTGATAGAATGATTAAAGAAGATGAAGACAGAGTTAGAGTTGAAGCAACGATTTACGTTGAGCGTGATTCTCAAAAGGGTATAGTCATCGGTAAAGGTGGTAAAAAACTTAAAGAGGTAGGTAAACGTGCACGTCATGATATAGAGATGCTATTAGGATCTAAAGTTTACTTAGAACTCTGGGTAAAGGTACAACGTGATTGGAGAAATAAAGTAAACTTTATACGACAAATTGGTTATGTAGAAGACCAAGATTGATTGATAGAGAGTCGGTGAATGAGTCATGTTAATGAAACAAAAAGGCATCATAATCAAATCAGTAGATTATGGTGAATCTGATAAAATCATCACAATTTTAAATGAATATGGCGCTAAAATACCTTTAATGGCTCGACGTGCGAAAAAAGTTAAATCTGGATTACAAGCTCATACACAAATGTTTGTGTATGGCTTATTTATTTATAATAAATGGCGTGGTATGGGAACACTCAATTCTATAGATGTGATTGATCAACATTATGAATTACAGCTTGATTTATTTGAAAGTAGTTATGCATCGTTATGCACAGAGACTATTGAAAGATCTATGGAAGAAAATGAAGTTTCGAAGTACAATTATGACTTACTCTATTTTGTACTTACTAAAATAACAGAGGGCACATCAGCACAACTCATGTCTATCGTAGTATTATTGAAGTGTATGTCTAAATTCGGATTTACAGCTTCATTTAATCATTGTGTGATTACTGGAAATGAAGATCAATCTAAATTAGTAGGTTATAGTTTCAAATTCGATGGAGCAATCTCTGAAGAAGTATTATATCAGGATCCACACGCTTTCAAATTAACAAATCGCTCGCTTTATCTATTAGATATACTACAAAAACTACCTATCAATAAAATGAATTCACTGAGTATTCATAAAGAAATCTTAGATGAGATGTCAGAACTTATTATCATGCTCTATAGAGAATATGCTGGTATGTTTTTTAAGAGTCAAAAATTAATTAATCAACTTAAAAGATTAGAAAGTGATCCACACTAAACCGTTTTATTTCGATAAACGGTTTAGTGTGGATTTTTTTATGCAATAAAAATACTCTTACCTAAACACTTATTGTGTCAAAGTAAGAGCATTATTAGGTAATAAGTTATTAAAATTTAACTTTCTCTGCTAAGAATGTTTCTAATTCTGAAATTGGCATACGTACTTGTTCCATTGAATCTCTGTCACGTACAGTTACTTGATTATCTTCTAATGAATCAAAGTCGAATGTAATACAATATGGTGTACCGATTTCGTCTTGTCTACGGTAACGTTTACCAATTGATTGTGATTCGTCGAAATCAATAGAGAAGCTTTGACTTAATTGTTCAAAGATTTTAATCGCTTCGCTTGATAATTTTTTACTTAAAGGTAATACCGCAGCTTTATATGGTGCTAAGGCAGGGTGGAAATGCATTACAGTACGTGCATCTTTACTTCCTTCAACACCTTCTTCTTCATATGCGTCACATAAGAATGCTAACGTTACACGATCAGCACCTAATGAAGGTTCGATACAATACGGAACATATTTTTCATTTGTTTCTGGATCGTGATATTTAAAGTCTTCACCAGAGTGTTCGCTATGCTTTTGTAAATCGAAGTCTGTACGGCTTGCGATACCCCATAATTCGCCCCAACCAAATGGGAATTTGTATTCAATATCAGTTGTAGCGTTAGAGTAGTGAGATAACTCATCTGCATCATGGTCTCTTAAACGCATATTTTCTTCATTAATATTTAAATCTTTTAACCATTGACTTGCAAATGTTTTCCAGAAGTTTTGCCATTCAATTTCTTCACCAGGTTTGCAGAAGAATTCTAACTCCATTTGTTCAAATTCTCTTGTTCTGAAAATGAAGTTACCAGGTGTAATCTCGTTACGGAAAGATTTACCGATTTGACCAATACCGAACGGTAATTTTTTACGCATTGAACGTTGTACATTTTTATAGTTAACGAAAATACCTTGAGCTGTTTCAGGACGTAAAAACAATTCGTTAGTGGAATCTTCAGTGACACCTTGGAAAGTTTTAAACATTAAATTAAATTGACGAATATCAGTCCAATTTGCAGTGCCACTTACAGGACATACAATACCTTCATCATCAATAATTTGTTTCATTTCATCAAAGCTTAATCCATCAGCGATGAAGTTTTCATCACCTTTTTCTTTTTGCATGTAATCTTCAATTAATTTATCCGCACGATAACGAATTTTACTATCTTTATTATCGATCATAGGGTCATTAAAGTTGCCTAAGTGACCTGAAGCTTCCCAAGTTTTTGGATTCATTAAAATAGCTGCATCGATACCCACATTATATGGAGATTGTGTGATGAACTTTTGCCACCAAGCTTTTTTAATATTATTTTTAAGTTCAACGCCTAATGGTCCGTAATCCCATGTATTTGATAAACCACCGTAAATGTCACTACCAGGGAAGACGAACCCTCTATGTTTTGCTAATTGAACAATTGTTTCCATATCTTTTGCCATAAATTAACTCTCCTTAGACATAAAAAACGCCCCAAGACAATATATACATATTAGTAATGTATTATTATCTTGGGACGAGTTTTAAAAAGTATTTTTAATCATATGTATTGTTATAATACAATATGGTTACTTACAATTTTTAACCCGCGGTTCCACCCAAATTAGTGCAGACACTCGCTTTTATTTCATTAATAAGTCATTCGCCAATATAAGTTGTTAAGCTCGCACCATCCTTAACTCGCTTTAACTTTATTCTAATTGAAAGAATTTTTAATAGCAAGTATTTATATGTATTTGTAGCAATTTATAATAAAAGTTATAATAGAAAGTATTCAAGAGGGGTGAAGACCTATAGAACTTAGTAAAAGACAGGAACTAATAATTGAGATTGTCAAATCTAAAGGACCGATCACAGGTGAGCATATCGCTGAAAAATTAAATTTAACAAGAGCTACGTTAAGACCGGACTTAGCTATACTTACTATGTCTGGTTTTATAGAAGCGAGACCTAGAGTAGGTTATTACTATTCAGGTAAATCGAAAAATAAAATTATCAATGAACAATTGAGACAATATGTGGTTAAAGATTATATGTCTCAACCAGTTGTCATTAAGGAAGAAATGTCAGTTTATGATGCAATATGTACTATATTTTTAGAAGATGCAGGGACATTATTTATCACTAATAATGACAATGACTTCGTAGGCGTATGTTCTAGAAAAGATTTATTAAGAGCATCTATGATTGGTGAGGATATACATACAATGCCTATCAGTGTAAATATGACTAGAATGCCACATGTGACATATTTAGAAGAGGAAGAACTTGTAATATACGCTGCCAATCAAATGATAGATAACGAGATTGACTCACTACCAATTGTAAGGAAGAAAGACAATAAAAAATACGAGGTAATTGGTCGAATCTCTAAAACAACTATAACTAAATTATTCGTATCATTATTCAAAGAATAGGTGGTAAATACATGGACATTATAAAGATAATTGTAGCCTCAGATTCAATTGGTGAAACTGCAGAGTTAGTAGCAAGAGCAGGAGTATCTCAATTTAACCCTAAACAATGTAAACATGAATTTCTTCGATATCCTTATATTGAATCATTTGAACATGTAGATGAAGTTATTCAAGTTGCTAGAGATACCAATGCAATTATTGTATACACTTTGGTTAAACCAGAAATTAAAAAATATATGCTTGCAAAAGTCGAAGAATTTTCATTAAAATCTGTCGATATTATGGGACCTCTAATGGATTTGTTATCGGATTCGATTGATGAAACACCATATTATGAACCAGGAATAGTTCACAGACTAGACGATGCGTATTTTAAAAAAATTGATGCAATTGAATTTGCTGTGAAATATGACGACGGAAAAGATCCAAAAGGATTACCAAAAGCCGACATCGTTCTGTTAGGTATTTCTAGAACTTCTAAAACTCCATTATCTCAGTATTTAGCACATAAAAGTTATAAAGTGATGAATATACCTATAGTTCCTGAAGTAACTCCACCTGATGCATTATTTGATATTGATACCTCTAAATGTATTGCTTTAAAAATAAGTGAAGAGAAACTAAATCGCATACGTAAGGAAAGATTAAAGCAATTAGGTTTAGGAGATAAGGCTAGGTATGCCACAGAGGCACGTATTCAAGAAGAATTGAATTATTTTGATGAATTAGTTAATAAAGTAGGTTGTCCGGTCATAGATGTTACTGACAAAGCTATTGAAGAAACAGCGAATGATATCATACATTTAATTGAAGAAAGTAAATCGAAATGATTTCATTTTCCGTAGAAAAAAGATATAATTATATGACTAATATTTGATAGGTGATTCCATTTGCGTATAGATCAATCGGTCATTAATGAAATTAAAGATAAAACAGATATATTAGATTTAGTAAGCGAATATGTAAAATTAGAAAAAAGAGGACGCAATTATATCGGCTTGTGTCCTTTTCATGATGAAAAGACACCTTCGTTCACAGTATCTGAAGATAAGCAAATTTGTCACTGTTTTGGTTGTAAAAAAGGTGGCAATGTCTTTCAATTTACACAGGAGATTAAAGATATACCTTTCGTAGAAGCTGTTAAAGAACTTGGCGAACGTGTAAATATTAAAGTTGATGTGGGGCAAACTCAATATAATCAACAATCTCAAATGGCTTCAGACGATTTAAAAATGATAGAAATGCATGAGTTAATTCAAGATTACTATCATTATGCCTTGATGAAAACTGTTGAGGGTGAAGAGGCTTTAAACTACTTGCGTCAGCGTGGTTTTACTGACGAACTCATCAAGCAGAGACAAATTGGATATGCGCCAGATAGCTCTCATTTTTGTCATGATTTTTTAGAGAAGAAAGGATATGACATAGAATTAGCTTACGAAGCGGGTCTATTGTCTCGAAATGAAGAAAATTTTAGTTACTATGATAGATTTAGAAATCGAATCATGTTTCCTTTGAAGAATGCTCAAGGTAGAATAGTTGGATATTCTGGAAGAACATATACGAACCAAGAACCCAAATATTTGAATGGCCCTGAAACACCCATCTTTCAAAAACGTAGACTCTTATATAATTTAGATAAAGCACGTAAATCAATTCGCCAAAACGACGAAATTGTATTATTAGAAGGATTTATGGATGTTATTAAATCAGATTACGCTGGTTTAAAACAGGTTGTAGCGAGTATGGGGACACAGTTGTCCCAAGAACATATGACGTTTCTAAAAAAATTAACAAATAACATTACATTAATGTTTGATGGAGATTACGCTGGTAGAGAGGCTACTTTAAAAACGGGTCAAGCTTTATTACAACAAGGTCTAAATGTATATGTGATCCAATTACCATCCGGTATGGATCCTGATGAATACATTGGCAAATATGGAAATGAGGCTTTTTTAAACTTTGTTGCTAAGGATAAAAAGGCATTTGTGCTGTTTAAAGTGGAGTCACATCAAGATGAAATTAATAATAATGATTTAGCTTATGAAAGACATTTTAGAGAAGCAACTCATGACATCGCTCAAGTTCAATCAACAATTTTACGTAATAAGTTAATTCAAGATGTTGCTAATATATTCAATATGAGCCCAGAAATGATCTATCATGAAGTTGGTTCTAACAATATGCCACAAGTGGCACCAGCAGAATATGGATATTCTCCGCAATCTGGTTCACAATTGTTTAATAATTTAACTAAACATGAAAAAGCTGAAAGAGCTCTATTGAAGCATTTTATGAAAGATAAGGATACCTTTATAAATTATTATCAAAAAATTAGCGATGAAGACTTTACAAATAAATATTTTAAGAGTATATTTAATATTTTGCATGACTATTTTTCAGAACATGATAATTATAGTATCAGTGATGTTATGCAATACATTGATTCCAATGAGCTTAGAGAGGCATTTATTGAACTTGAACAATATACCCTCAATGATGAACCTTATGAGAATGAAATAGAGGACTACATACTAATTATTAATAATAATGATGATGAGTCAATTGAATCATTAAATCACAAACTAAGGGAAGCATCTCGCATTGGTGATGTTGAATTACAAAAGTATTACTTACAACTTATTGTCGATAAAAACAAAAATAGAATGTAATTTTAAGCTAAATCTATTAATTAGAATTTAGTAGTTCAGACTTTTACAATTAATGATTAGATTTGAACTAATGGTTACTAGAGAGGTTGAACGGGTAGAAAATTATTGTCACAACTTTAATAGTAAACTTAGATTAAAATAATAATATAACTACACATTATTGAAAGTGTTTAAATGACTTAATTGAAAGTGATAAATTTAAAATTTACAATATACAAATCATATTTAATTGATATAATATATAGTTATTGAGAGATTATCAGTATTTATCAAAATCGGGAGGCCTTTTCATGTCTGATAACCAAGTGAAAATTAAAAAGCAAACAATTGATCCGACTTTAACATTAGAAGATGTTAAAAAACAATTAATTGACAAGGGTAAAAAAGAAGGTCATTTAAGTCATGAAGAAATTGCTGAGAAGCTTCAGAATTTCGAAATGGATTCTGACCAGATGGATGATTTCTTCGATCAACTAAATGATAATGATATAACGCTTGTTAATGAAAAAGATAGTTCAGATACAGATGAGAAATTAAATCCAAATGATTTAAGTGCCCCTCCTGGTGTCAAAATTAACGACCCAGTTCGTATGTATCTTAAAGAGATTGGTAGAGTTAACTTATTAAGCGCTCAAGAAGAAATAGAGTTAGCTAAAAAAATTGAACAAGGCGATGAAGTAGCAAAATCTCGTCTAGCTGAAGCCAACTTACGTCTTGTTGTTAGTATTGCTAAAAGATATGTAGGAAGAGGTATGTTATTCCTTGATTTAATTCAAGAGGGTAACATGGGCTTGATTAAAGCTGTAGAAAAATTTGACTTTAGTAAAGGGTTTAAATTTTCAACATATGCGACTTGGTGGATTAGACAAGCAATCACTAGAGCTATTGCTGACCAAGCACGTACTATCCGTATTCCTGTGCATATGGTTGAAACAATTAATAAATTAATACGTGTTCAACGCCAACTTTTACAAGACTTAGGCCGAGATCCTGCACCAGAAGAAATTGGTGAAGAAATGGATTTACCACCTGAAAAAGTACGTGAAATCTTGAAAATTGCTCAAGAGCCTGTATCTCTTGAAACGCCAATTGGTGAAGAAGATGATAGTCATTTAGGTGACTTCATTGAAGACCAAGAAGCTCAAAGTCCATCAGACCATGCAGCTTACGAATTGTTAAAAGAACAACTTGAAGATGTTCTTGACACATTAACTGATAGAGAAGAAAATGTATTACGTTTAAGATTTGGTTTAGATGATGGACGTACAAGAACACTTGAAGAAGTAGGTAAAGTATTTGGCGTAACACGTGAACGTATACGTCAAATCGAAGCTAAAGCTTTAAGAAAATTAAGACATCCTAGTCGTAGTAAGAGACTTAAAGATTTCATGGATTAAAATAATAATGTTGGGGAAGTAGCTATGAATTAATGCATATTAATTTTACCTCGCCCAATTGAATCATCACACTTGAGAGGGTGGGATAATGAATTCAACTTTTAATATACTGAATTCAATCCCGCTCTTTTTTAATACATATGAGGAGTTTAAAAATGATTAATTTAAACCAAAGATTATTGCGTGTGTGTTCATTTTTAAAAGAAGGAACGCTAGCTGATATTGGTTCGGACCACGCATATCTACCTATTTATGCCATCCAAAATAAGATATGTAACAGTGCAATTGCTGGAGAAGTCATCAAAGGACCGTACAAAGCTGCGCTAAATAATGTAGCTGAAAATAACTTAGGTGATTCGATTGAAGTTCGCTTAGGAGACGGTTTAGCAGTTATCAATCATGATGATGAAATTGATAATATAACGATTTGTGGCATGGGAGGACCTCTCATTGCTAAAATTTTAAAAGAAGGTCAAGAAAAATTAGCACATCACCCAAGACTTATTTTACAGAGCAACATCCAAACACAAGTTTTAAGAAATGTATTAACTTCACTGAATTATGAAGTTATAAACGAGGTTATCCTTGAAGAAAAAGGGCATATTTATGAAATTGTAGTTGCTGAATTTAACCAATCTATAATGCCACTTTCTACAAAAGAAGAAAAATTTGGCCCGTATTTATTAGAGGAAAAAAATGAACATTTCTACAAGAAATGGAATAGAGAACTTGAAGCACTTTATCACATTAAGTCACAATTGAATTCATCAACGCATCATGAGAGACTAAAAGAAATTGACAGTGAAATAAATCTCATACAAGAGGTGTTAGATAATGAAATTGAGTAAACTCATGTCCATTTTAGATTATCATGTCCCATTTTCCACTGCAGAATCATGGGATAATGTCGGATTATTAATCGGTGATGAGAATCAACAAGTAAATGGTATATTAACCGCTTTAGATTGTACTGAAGAGGTTGTCAATCAAGCGATAGATAAAAATATCAATACAATCATTGCACATCATCCACTCATCTTTAAAGGTATAAAAAATATTGTTCAAACTGGTTATGGCAAAATTATACGCAAATTGATTCAAAATGATATTAATCTTATCGCAATGCATACAAATTTAGATGTAAATCCTAGTGGCGTCAATAAAATGTTGGCAGATACACTTGATTTAAATAACGTTAACCAGATTAACCAACTTTACACGACATATTATAAGGTTCAAACTTTTATTCCTAAAGAAAATGTTGAAAACTTTAAAGACCAATTAAACCAACTCGGCTTAGCTAAAGAAGGGAATTACGAATATTGCTTCTTTGAAAGTGCTGGAAAGGGACAGTTCAAACCTGTTGGAGAAGCTAACCCTTACCTTGGTCAACTTGATAGTATAGAATATGTAGATGAGATTAAACTTGAATTTATGATTTCTGAAAATGAAAAGCAAATTACAGAACAAGCAATTATAAACTATCATCCTTATGAAACACCTGTATATGATTTTATTAAACTACAAAAACAAAGCGAATTTGGATTAGGTATTATAGGTGAACTTCCTCATACTATGACTTTAGATGAGTTTTCTAGTTACGCTAAAGAGAAATTAAATATTAATAGTTTAAGATATACTGGTAATTCTGACGCGGTGATTAATAAAGTTGCAATGATCGGTGGTTCAGGTATAGGTTTCGAGTATGAAGCTCACAGTAATGGTGCAGATGTATTTGTTACTGGAGATATCAAACATCACGATGCATTAGACGCTAAAATACAAGGAGTCAATCTACTTGATATCAATCACTATAGCGAATATGTAATGAAGCAAGGGTTAAAATTGTTACTAGAAGATTGGTTATTTGAGTATAAAGATATGTTCCCTATCGAAGCCTCAAATATTGATACTGATCCTTTTACTTATAAATAACAAATTGCTTATTAGACTTTAAAGGAGGCCATAACATGGCAAAACATCCATTTGAGCATTTTAATTTAGACGAAAGTTTAATTAAAGCGGTTCAAGATCTTAATTTTGAAAAACCTACAGAAATACAAAATAGAATTATCCCAAGAATATTAAAAGGCACTAACTTAATAGGTCAATCACAAACTGGTACAGGAAAGACGCATTCTTTCTTATTACCTTTAATACAAATGATTGATGTTGATCTTCAAGAACCCCAAGCCATTGTAGTTGCACCAACACGAGAGCTTGCTCAACAATTATTCCAAGCAGCGAGTCACCTGTGCAAATTTAAACAAGAAGTGAACGTTAAATTGTTTATAGGTGGTACAGATATTGAAAAAGACAAACAACGCTGTAATAGACAACCTCAATTAATTATTGGTACACCTACACGTATTAATGACCTTGCTCAAGGCGGACATCTTCATGCACACCTTGCCAGCAATTTAATTGTTGATGAGGCTGACTTAATGATTGATTTAGGATTAATTGAGGATGTAGATTATATAGCAGCTAGATTAAATGATGAAGCGCACATTGCTGTATTTAGTGCAACGATTCCTAAATCATTGCAACCATTTTTAAATAAATATTTAAGCCAACCTGAATTCGTTGAGGTTGATCATAAGTCTCAAAATAAAAAGAACATTGAATTTTATTTAATACCTACAAAAGGGACTGCTAAAGTAGATAAAACGCTAAATCTAATAGATATTTTGAATCCATATCTTTGTATTATTTTCTGTAATAGTAGAGAAAATGCAAACGAACTTGCAGATTCTCTAAATAAAGAAGGTATTAAAGTAGGTATGATTCACGGTGGTTTGACACCTAGAGAACGTAAACAACAAATGAAACGTATTAGAAACTTAGACTTCCAATACGTTATTGCAAGTGATCTCGCTTCGAGAGGTATCGATATTGAAGGGGTAAGTCACGTCATAAATTTCGACGTACCTAATGATATCGATTTCTTTACACATCGTGTAGGTCGTACAGGAAGGGGTAATTATAAAGGAGTAGCAATTACTCTTTATAGCCCTGATGAAGAGCACAATATTTCATTAATCGAAGATAAAGGCTATCATTTTGAAAATGTGGACATTAAAAATGGAGAACTTAAACCGATTAAAGCACACGACACAAGACGCACTAGACAACGAAAAGATGATCACTTAACAAATGAAGTTAAGCATAAAGTTCGAAGTAAATCGAAAAGAAAAGTTAAACCAGGATATAAGAAAAAGTTTAAGCAAGAAGTAGAAAAAATGAAACGCCAAGAAAGAAAGATTTATAGTAAGAGACAAAATAAACAAAAACGTAAAAACAATAAAGGATAGGTGAATGACATGCTATTAGGTTCTCATGTTTCAATGAGTGGTAAGAAGATGTTACAAGGCTCTGCAGAAGAAGCCCATAAATTTGGAGAATCTACGTTTATGATATACACAGGAGCTCCACAGAATACGAGAAGAAAAAGCATCGAAGATTTAAATATAGAAAAAGGACACGAGGCCATGAAAGAATATGGTTTATCTAATATCATTGTTCATGCACCCTATATTATCAACATCGCAAATACGACTAAACCTGAAGTATTCAACTTAGGTGTCGATTTTTTACAAAACGAAATTGAACGCACGCAAGCAATTGGCGCAAAAGATATTGTTCTTCATCCTGGTTCTCATGTTGGAGCTGGTGCCGACGTAGGTATTAAAAAAATTATTGAAGGACTTAATGAAGTATTAACTCATGACAATGATGTACGAATTGCCCTTGAAACAATGGCTGGTAAGGGTTCAGAAGTAGGCCGTTCGTTCGAGGAAATCGCTCAAATTATTGATGGCGTTACACATAATGATCGTTTATCAATTTGTTTTGACACATGTCATACCCATGACGCTGGTTATAATGTCAAAGAAGACTTCGATGGTGTGTTAAATGAATTTGATAAAGTTATTGGTGTAGACCGTATTAAAGTTGTACATGTGAATGATAGTAAAAATGAAATCGGTGCACATAAAGACCGTCATGAAAATATAGGATTTGGTCATATTGGATTCGATGCGCTAAATTATGTTGTCCACCATGACGCATTTAAAGATATACCTAAAATTTTAGAAACACCATATGTAGGTGAGGATAAGAAAAATAAAAAACCACCGTATAAATTCGAAATTGAAATGTTAAAAGCACAAAAATTTGATTCAGATCTTAAGAATAAAATTTTAAATCAATAAATCGTTTTTACCTTTTAGGTAAAAAATAAATAGGGCGAGACAAAATCATCTATTAATTCGAATGATTTTTGTCTCGTTTCTTTTATTTAGTCGTAAACATTACTATTTACATAACTTTCACGAAGTTGTATAGTATTATGCGAGGTGAAAACATGACAACGCCAGTTTTCGAATTACGAAATATAAATTACTATTTTGATAATAAACATGTACTTGAAAATATTAATATTAAAATCAACAAAGGTGAGTTTCTAGCCATCGTTGGTCCTAATGGAGCGGGAAAATCCACCTTATTAAAAGTGATACTTGGACTATTACCTTTACAAAAAGGCGAGATTTTTGTTGAAGGAAAAATGTATAAAGGAAATAAAACTTCATTAAAAATTAGTTATGTTTCTCAAAAAGCAACAGCTTTTAATGCGGGGTTCCCAGCAAGTGTGAAAGAGGTTGTTCTGAGCGGACTAACAAAGACTAAAAGACTGTTTCAAAGATTTAATAAAGAAGATAATAAGAAAGTTGAACAAGTGCTAAAAAAATTAAATATTGCACATTTAATTAACAAAAACATTGCAGAGTTATCAGGTGGCCAACAACAGCGTGTTTTAATTGCTAGAGCATTAATATCTAATCCAAGTGTATTAGTTTTAGACGAACCGACAAATGGCATTGATGCCAAACATGTTAGTGAGTTTTATGCTACATTAGATACGCTAAAAAAAGAGGGTATTACTATTATTTTAGTAACGCATGATATCGGAGTTGTAGCTGATACTGCTACTGAAGTTGCTTGCTTAAACAAACATCTTCATTTCCATGGTACAACTGAAGATTTTAAATCTTTAGATGAAGTTGAAATTTCAAAAATATATGGTCATCCAATACAATTTGTTGATCATCAACACAATCGTGATTGTTGTAATGAAAATATTGAAACTGGATAAAAATATAATATTTATTGAGGAGTGTAACTTGTGATAGATGCGTTATTAAATTTTGATTTTATGAGATATTCTCTTATTAGCGGTATTTTAATTGGCTTTATCGCACCTTTAATTGGCGCTTTTATTGTTGTTAGAAGACTATCTCTTATTGCTGACGCTTTAAGCCATGTCACTTTAGGCGGTATATCCTTTGGTATGTTTTTACTTACAATATTACCTACACTTTCATTTGTTAATCCCATGTGGTTTGGAATACTTTTTGCTGTTATAGGTGCACTTTTAATTGAAAAGCTAAGAACATCTTTTTCAAATTATCAAGAAATAGCAATACCTATTATTATGAGTGCCGGCATCGCACTGAGTGCCATCTTTATTTCATTAGCAGATGGATTTAATCAAGAAATTGTCGGATTACTTTTTGGATCAATTAGCGCTGTTAATTTAAGTGATTTAAATACCATTATCATAATCGCAATTATAGTTGTATTTTTTATAATATTATTTTATAAAGAATTATTTATCCTATCTTTCGATGAAGAATATAGTAAAGTCATTGGTATTCCAAAATGGATACAATTCTTATTTATTATTATTGTTGCAATGGTTATCTCTGCTTCAATGAGAGTTGTAGGAATTCTGCTAGTTAGTGCATTGATTACTTTGCCTATAGCAATCTCAATGAGAATAACTAAAGGTTTTAAACAGCTCATAGCACTAAGTGTTGCGCTAGGTGAGTTATCCGTAATAATGGGATTAGTACTTGCATTTTATATGAACATTTCACCTGGTGGTGTTATTGTAGTATTATTAGTAATCATGCTTATAATCACGATGGCTTACCAAAAGTTAAAAGTTAAGTTTAAAAAGGGAGCAATTTCAAATGAATACAAATGATGCTATTAAAATTTTAAAAGATAATGGATTAAAATATACAGATAAACGTAAAGACATGTTAGATATATTCGTTGAAGAGGATAAGTATCTTAACGCTAAGCACATTCAACAAAAAATGGATAAAGATTATCCAGGTATATCTTTTGATACTGTATACCGTAATCTTCATCTTTTTAAAGATTTGGGTATTATAGAGAGTACTGAGTTAGAAGGTGAAATGAAGTTTAGAATAGCTTGCACAAACCACCACCATCATCATTTTATTTGTGAAAATTGTGGAGATACTAAAGTCATAGACTTTTGTCCAATTGAACAAATAAAGCAATATTTACCTAATGTGGCAATTCATACCCACAAATTAGAAGTGTATGGTGTATGTGAATCATGTCAAAAAAATGCTTAAATATAGAATGAATTATGATTTAAATATCACAGCAACCTTAGAGGGGTTGCTTTTTTATTTTCAAAAACTTGATTGTTAAAACATAGGCCAATGGTCTGAAAAATTAGTTTCTAAGAATTTTCATGTTTAAATGGCTTTAAACTGAGATATACTAATGATGTAACAAAATAATTAGTAGCTATATATAATAATTACTATGTAAGCATATTCATTGTTGCTATTAAAGCTACTTGTTATGATAATTGTACAGACAATTTAGGAGGATGATTATTTATGGCTTTTGAATTACCAAAATTACCTTATGCATATGATGCATTAGAACCACACATTGATAAACAAACTATGGAAATTCACCATGACAAACACCATAACACATATGTAACTAAATTAAACTCAGCAGTTGAAGGAACAGATTTAGAAGCTAAATCAATCGAAGAAATTGTTGCTAATTTAGATAGCGTACCTTCAGATATTCAAACTGCAGTACGTAATAATGGTGGCGGTCACTTAAACCACTCATTATTCTGGGAATTATTATCACCAAATTCTGAAGAAAAAGGTGAAGTAGTAGACAAAATTAAAGAACAATGGGGTTCTTTAGATGAATTCAAAAAAGAATTTGCAGATAAAGCTGCTGCACGCTTTGGATCTGGTTGGGCATGGTTAGTAGTAAATAACGGTCAATTAGAAATCGTTACTACTCCAAACCAAGATAACCCATTAACTGAAGGTAAAACTCCAATCTTAGGTTTAGATGTTTGGGAACATGCTTATTACCTTAAATATCAAAATAAACGTCCAGATTATATTAGTGCATTCTGGAACGTTGTTAACTGGGAAAAAGTTGACGAATTATACAAAGCAGCAAAATAATTTTGCACATTTGTTAACGGTCTCATCTAGAGACCGTTATTTTTTTGTCAAAATGATAGAAAAATAATCTAATATAATATATCATTTGTATGAGACACGTTGAATAGAGGTAGGTTGTTTTGCTGAAAAGATTAAAAGAAAAATCAAATGATGAGAGAACCAGAAACACCATGAATAAGAGGATTAATTTCGTATTCGGTTTTATCGTGTTAATCTTCGCAATTTTAGTGTTAAGGTTAGGTTATTTGCAAATAGCACAAGGATCACATTATAAACAATTAATTAAGAATGATGAAAACATAACTGTTAACGAATCAGTGCCGAGGGGCCGCATATTAGATAGAAATGGCAAAGTCCTTGTAGACAATGCTTCAAAAATGGCAATTACATATACTCGAAATCGAAAAACAACTCAACAAGAAATGTTAGATACTGCTAAAAAATTATCTGACCTTATTAAAATGGATACAGATAAAATTACTGAACGAGATAAAAAAGATTTCTGGGTACAAATACATCCTGAGAAAGCAAAACGATTAATGAAGAAAGAACAGTCATTGTTAGAGAGTGGTAATATCACTCAAGAACAATATGATAATCAACAAAGAGACAAAATTGGTAAAAAACAATTAGATGAACTTAGTAAAAAAGATTTACAAGTTTTAGCCATTTATCGTGAAATGAACGCAGGATCTACTTTAGATCCACAAACTATAAAAAATGAAGACGTTACAGAAAAGGAATATGCTGCTGTATCCCAGCAACTTTCAAAATTACCTGGGGTAAATACTTCAATGGATTGGGATAGAAAATATCCATATGGAGACTCACTAAGAGGAATTTTTGGTGATGTATCTACTTCAACAGAAGGTATCCCTAAAGAACTAACAGAACAGTATTTATCTAAAGGATATTCAAGAAATGATAGAGTAGGTAAATCATATTTAGAATATCAATATGAAGATGTTCTAAAAGGCACTAAAAAACAAATGAAATATACAACAGATAAATCGGGCAAAGTTATAAACTCAGAGGTCATTAATCCAGGTTCAAGAGGTCATGACTTACAATTAACTATTGATATCGATTTACAGAAGAAAGTTGAATCTTTACTTGAAAAAGAAATTTCAACATTAAGAAGCCAAGGCGCTAAAGATATGGATAATGCACTTATAGTGGTTCAAAATCCTAAGAATGGTGATATATTAGCGATGGCTGGTAAACAAATTAATAAACAAGGTAAGTTAAAAGATTTTGATATTGGTAACTTTACAGCTCAGTATGCAGTAGGCTCCTCAGTTAAAGGCGGAACATTATTAGCTGGCTACCAAAACCATGCAATTAAAGTTGGAGAAACAATGGTTGATGAACCTTTAAAATTCCAAGGAGGTCTTACTAAGCGTTCATACTTTAATAAAAATGGCAGAGTCACAATAAATGATAAAGAAGCCCTAATGCACTCTTCAAACGTATATATGTTTAAAACAGCATTAAAATTAGCTGGAGACCCTTATTTCTCAGGTATGCCACTACCTAATGATATAGCGATAGCTGGACAAAAATTGCGTAAAGGATTAAATCAAGTGGGTCTAGGTGTTAAAACAGGTGTTGATTTACCTAACGAGACTCCTGGACAAATCGAACCATTGACTAATAATCCAGGTAATTACCTAGACTTGTCTATAGGACAATATGACACATATACGCCATTACAACTATCACAATACGTATCAACGATTGCTAATAATGGTTATAGAATTCAACCACATATCGGTCTTGCAATACATGAATCTACAAATAAAGATGATTTAGGTCCATTAAAACGAAAAATTAAAGGAAACGTCTTAAATAAAGTGAACAACTCCGAAAATGAAATTAAAGAAGTACAAGATGGATTTAAAATGGCGTTTAATGAGAAAGACGGTACTGGTTACGCTAGTTTCAAAAATACTGTGGTTCCTTCGGCAGGTAAAACAGGTACAGCAGAGGTATTCCAAAACGGAGAATCTAGAGTTAACTCAACATATATTGGTTATGCCCCTATTAAAGATCCTAAATTATCATTCTCTATTGTTTATACTAACCAGCCTGTACCACCACCTTGGTTAAATGGCGGAGACCTAGGCCGAGATGTTATCAACTATTATTTCAGAGACAGAGACAAAAAAGATGATAAAGATGAATCTCACTCTGACAATAAACAACAAAACGAAAGCACTAATGAAAATAGTAACGCTGATAACAATGATAATTAGATTTGATAATAAATTATTAATAAAATCTTCTTTGCAATTACTTATGTAATTGGTATAATGATAAGGTCGTATTTAGAAAAGGTAAGGAGGAATAATCATGCGCGTAAACGTTACATTAGCTTGTACTGAATGTGGAGATAGAAACTACATCTCAACTAAAAACAAAAGAAACAACCCTGAACGTATTGAAATGAAAAAATACTGTGCACGTGATAATAAACAAACTTTACACCGTGAAACTAAATAATTAGGTTTATCTAAAGTAAACTTAATCTAACTAATCAAGAAACCTCAATTATGAGGTTTCTTTTTTTATAGCTGAGAATACATCTCAACTTAATGACATCATAATTGATTAACGTTATAATATGAGGTGAACAAAGTGGGTGAAAATGTTGAGTAAAAAACATATAAGACGAGCAACAATTGAAAAACTTAAAGGTTTTAATAAAGATAAAAAAAGTATCGCAGATCAATGGTTAGCTAATGAATTATTTAATACACAAGCTTATCAAGATGCTAAATCGATAGGTTTTGTGTTATCAATGCCACATGAGGTCGACACTTATCACTTAATAGAGTCCTCTATAATGAATGATAAGAAAGTCTACGTACCTGAGACAGATTATAAAAATAAGCGTATGTCATTCAAACGCTTATTATCTCTTAATGATATTGAAAAAGATGAAAAAGGAATCTATCATGCTGTTTCAAATACTGAACATACTAATGACATGGATTTATTAGTAGTCCCAGGTGTTGCCTTTGAAGAGAATGGCTATCGTATCGGTTACGGTGGCGGTTACTACGATAAATTTTTAACTCAATTTAAAACTCGAACTGTTAGCTTGCTATATGATTTTCAACTTACTACATTTGATAAAGAATCATTCGATCAACCCGTTGATCAACTAATTATATATAACAATAATGTAGTGGAGGAATAAATGATTATCGATAAACTTTATTGGAAAACCTTATACTACTGGATTAGATATTTAAACTATGATTTGTTAAGCAGTGAAAAGGAAAATAATGAAATTTGGCTAGTACATAAAAGAAAAAAATCTGTAGTGGTTTTTAGAAGAGATGTTACTACCTCACAAGAAATCAGATTTGATAAGTCTAAAGTTAAAGAGAATTTTAACCAATTAGAACAAACTATAGGTTTTAAACCAAAGTCATTCAATTTTTATTATTTCACTGATAAAGACTTTCTAGAAGAAAAAAATAATGAGAGTCATCCTATAAAAATTCAATTTCACATTATTAGAAATGTTAAAGATATAAAAGCAATTACCCCACATTTTGTACTTTACAAAATGCTTGTAAACAACGAGGATAAAAAGACTTATTCTCACTATAAAAGAAAAGTTTTAACCAATAATCCTCTTGATAGACACATGCAAAGATTCACACCGGCTACATATGTCTTAATTATCACAAATGTAATCATATGGTTATGTATGATTTTATATCTTAATCGATTCTCAGATGTTAAATTACTAGAAGTAGGTGGGCTTGTACATTTTAATGTTGTTCATGGAGAATGGTATAGGCTTATTTCTTCGATGTTTTTACATTTTAATTTTGAACACATATTAATGAATATGCTTTCCTTATTTATTTTTGGGAAGATTGTTGAATCAATAGTGGGTTCTTGGAGAATGTTAGTTATATATTTTGTGTCAGGATTATTTGGTAATTTTGTATCCTTATCATTTAATACCTCCACAATTTCAGTAGGAGCGAGTGGGGCAATATTTGGATTAATAGGTTCAATTTTCGCAATAATGTACTTAAGTAAGACTTTTGATAGAAAAGTTATTGGCCAATTACTTATAGCCTTACTAATTTTAATATGTTTATCACTTTTCATGTCTAATATTAATATTATGGCTCACTTAGGTGGATTTATTGGTGGCCTTTTAATTACACTTATAGGATATTACTTTAATGTAAATCGTAATTTGTTTTGGATATTATTAATTGTTTTACTATTGATATTTGTTATATTACAAATCAGAATATTTACTATTAAAGAAGACAATATTTATGACAAACTTATTAAAGATCAAATGCTAGGTGGTCACTACGGAGAAGCGAGAAACGTGGTTAACCAAACATTAAATAAAAATTATGCTGATGATGAAACCTATTATTTGAGCGGTTTAATTACAGCAACTGAAGAATCGCAATCTGAGGCTATCGCAGAATGGGAAAGAGGAATAAAAAAATATCCTAATTCTGGTATACTCAATTATGAATTAGCCATCGCAAATCGCTCATTAAGTGATGACAAAAAAGCATTGAAATATGCTAAAAAAGCTGCAAAGAGCGATCCTAGTAATACAAATTATAAAAATTTACAAAAAGAGTTGAGTGAATCAAGTGACTCGAAAGATAAATAACTTTTATGATGTTTTACAGTTACTAAAAAAATATGGTTTCATCATTTACTTTAAAGATCCAGAAGATATGTATGAAATGATGTTACAAGAGGTAAAATCTTTATATAACTTTCAACTATTATCTAAAGATGAATATCTAAAATGTATTTTGATAATTAATCAGAGAAGGAATGAACATAAATGACAAATATTATTTTAGCGGCCGATATTGGCGGAACAACTTGTAAATTGGGAATTTTTGATACTCATCTAGAACAATTACATAAATGGTCAATTCATACAGATACTAGTGATCATACAGGTGAATTATTGCTGAAAAATATTTATGATTCTTTTGTAGAGAAAGTAAAAGAATTTAACTATGATTTTACTAATGTTCAAGGAGTAGGAATTGGGGTGCCCGGACCAGTTAATTTCGAAACTGGAGTAGTGAATGGTGCAGTAAACTTGCATTGGACAGGAAACGTTAATGTTAGAGAAATATTCCAAAAATATGTAGATTGCCCAGTCTATGTTGATAATGATGCAAATGTTGCAGCGTTAGGCGAAAAGCATAAAGGTGCTGGCGAAGGTTCAGATGATGTTGTTGCTATTACATTAGGTACTGGACTAGGCGGCGGTATCATTTCAAATGGAGAAATTGTACATGGTCACAATGGATCAGGAGCTGAAATCGGCCACATGCGTGCAGATTTTGATCAACGTTTTAATTGTAATTGTGGTAAAGCTGGTTGTATAGAAACTGTAGCATCCGCAACTGGGGTAGTTAATTTAGTAAATTTCTATTATCCTAAACTTACTTTTAAATCTTCAATTTTACAATTAATAAAAGATAATAAAGTAACGGCTAAAGCTGTTTTTGATGCTGCTAAAGCTGGTGATCAATTCTGTATTTTTATCACAGAAAAAGTTGCAAATTATATTGGTTATTTATGTAGCATTATAAGTGTTACTAGTAATCCTAAATATATTGTACTAGGTGGTGGCATGTCTACAGCTGGACCAATTCTAATTGAAAATATTAAAACTGAATATCGCAATTTAACATTTACTCCAGCTCAATTTGAAACAGAAATTGTACAAGCACAACTTGGAAATGATGCTGGAATCACAGGTGCCGCAGGATTAATTAAAACATATGTACTAGATAAAGAGGGTGTTAAGTAATGGCAATTGTAGATGTCGTAGTTATTCCAGTAGGAACAGAAGGTCCTAGCGTAAGCAAATATATAGCAGAAATACAAACTAAACTTAATGAATTTAAAGAAGAAGGTAAAATTGATTACCAACTAACACCAATGAACACACTTATCGAAGGTGATCTAAAGGACCTATTCGAAGTCATTCAAGCAATACATGAATTACCTTTCAACAAAGGGTTAGACAGAGTATGTACAAATATTCGAATTGATGATCGTCGCGATAAATCAAGAAAGATGAATGATAAACTCAAATCTGTTCAAAAACATTTAAATAATAGTGGTGAACAATAATGAGAATTTCAAATTTAACTTTAGGTTTAGTGGATACAAACGCATATTTCATTGAAAATGAAGAAAGTGTTATATTAATAGATCCTTCAAGTGAAAGTGATAAAATCATTAAAAAATTAAATCAAATTAATAAGCCATTGAAAGCGATTCTATTAACTCATGCTCACTACGATCACATAGGAGCTTTAGATGACATCATTTCTAAATATGACGTTCCTGTTTATATGCATCAAGAGGAATTTGATTTTTTACAAGATCCAGAAAAAAATGGTGCATCTAAATTTAAACAATATGGTATGCCTCAAGTTATAAGCTATGCTAAACCTTCAAAATTAGAAGAAGGATCAAAAGAGATTGAGGGCTTCAAATTTGACGTATTACACACTCCAGGACATTCTCCAGGTAGTTTAACTTACGTTTTTGATGAATTTGCTGTAGTGGGTGACACTTTATTTAATAATGGCATTGGTAGAACTGATCTTTATAGAGGGGACTACGAAACATTAGTTGATTCTATTAAAGATAAGATATTTGAACTTGAAGGCGATTTACCGTTATTCCCTGGTCACGGTCCATATACTACTGTTGATGATGAACAATTAAACCCTTTTTTAAATGGTTAATTAAATAAAGTAATTATTTCACCTCCTACGTTGATATATGTAGGAGGTGATTTTTTTATGAAAATATTATTCCAAGAGATAGTTAATTATGCTATAAAGCACGCTGCAAGTGATATACATTTTATTCCTACTGAGCACCATACTTTAATTAAACTAAGAATCAACGATCAACTTATTAATTACGATACACTGGCACATGCTATTTACAAAAAGTTACTTGTTTATATGAAGTTCAAATCAGGCTTAGATGTTTCGACCCAACAGCTAGCCCAAAGTGGAAGATATACTTATAAATTGCAAAATATGTATTACTTAAGAATCTCTACACTGCCTTTATCTTTAGGTAATGAAAGTTGCGTTATAAGAATCGTACCTCAATATTTCCAACAAAGACGTGACTCATATGAATTTAAAGATTTTAAGCACTTAATGAATAAAAAACAAGGATTATTACTTTTTAGTGGTCCAACTGGCTCTGGGAAAAGCACTTTAATGTATCAAATGGTAATGCATGCCCATCAAAATTTAAATTTAAATGTTATTTCAATTGAGGATCCTGTTGAGCAATTATTAGATGGGATAACTCAAATTTCAGTTAATGAAAAGGCCGGGATAAATTATACTAACTCTTTTAAAGCCATACTTAGATGTGACCCTGATGTCATTTTGATTGGAGAAATTCGTGATGCTTATATTGCTAAATGTGTTATACAAGCAAGTCTAAGTGGTCATTTAGTGCTTACAACTTTACATGCTAATGATTGTAAAGGGGCTTTACTTCGTCTACTAGAAATGGGTGTAACAGTGCAAGAATTATGTCAATCTATAAATTTAATATCTAATCAAAGACTTATCACCACACAAACTAATACGCGTGAATTAGTTTGTGAAGTAATGAACCAAAATCAAGTAGAATACTTTTTTGAACACAATCATGAACTACCAAATAGCTTCACTAAGCTGGCTACACATCTAACTAATCTATCTAAGGAAGGGGTAATTTGTGAAGAGGTTGTTAATAAGTATACTTAAACCTAACAGAAAAAAGAATCTTACCGAAGCTCAATCCATTGAACTACTTCAACGACTAAAACATTTATTTGAACATGGATTCACATTGTATGAAAGCTTTCAATTTCTAAATTTACACTTTATTTATAGAGATAAAAACATAAGTAAAATAATAATAGAATCTATTCAAGCAGGTGGAACATGTTATGAAGTATTGAAGATGATTGGTTACCCCGAAATTATACTTACTCAAGTAAAATTTGCAGAACAGTATGGAAATTTAGAAGTTGCAATGGCAGACGCCATTGAATATATGAGAAGAAACTTGAAGGCTAAAAAGGCATTTCTAAAAACTATTCAATATCCAATAGTGCTGATAAGTATATTTCTAATCATGCTAATCGTGTTAAATATGACTGTGATACCTCAATTTCAACAATTATACGCGACTATGAATGTTCAACTATCTACTTTACAAAATATACTTACCGTTTTCATTACAAAGTTGCCTGCTTTTGTATTATTGCTTACATTTTGTTCAATTGTGATATATATAATTATTTATAAACTTCTAAACAAAATTCCCATAAATAAAAAAATAAAATATATAGTTGAAATCCCCTTTGTCAATTCTTACTATAAAATATTCAGAACTTATCAAATATCTAATGAACTCTCTCTTTTTTATAAAAACGGTATAAGCCTTCAACATATTGTTCATATATATAGAAATGAGCAAAACAATGAATTTTTTAAATATTTAGGTGACTACTTATTAAAAAGTATTGATAAAGGGATGTCACTACCGTCTATATTAAATAGCTTAAAATGCTTTCAACCTGATCTAATCAAATTTATTGAGCAAGGGGAAAAAAGCGGAAAACTAGATATTGAATTAAAGTTATATAGCCAAATGTTACTACATCATTTTGAAGATAAAGTTCTCAAGCAAACTAAATTTATTCAACCAGTCATTTTCTTTATATTAGGTCTATTTATAGTTTCTTTATATCTTGTAATCATGTTACCTATGTTTGAACTAATGCAAACTATCAAATAGGGAGGACTCTTAATGAAAATATTAAAAAAACTAAAAAAATCTAAAGCTTTCACTTTAATTGAAATGTTACTTGTTTTATTAATTATTAGTTTATTACTTATTTTAATTATACCTAATATTGCCAAACAAACAGCACATATCCAATCTACTGGTTGTGATGCTCAAGTAAAAATGGTAAATAGTCAAATTGAAGCATATACATTAAAGCATAATCGTAACCCTAATAATATTGAAGAATTAATTGCTGAAGGTTTTATAAAAGAAGGACAGAAAAATTGTAAATCCGGACAAACTATTAGTATTTCAAATGGTGAGGCTGTTGCGAACTAAACAATATAGTGCATTCACTCTAGTTGAAATGATGTTGGTCTTATTTACCATTAGCGTTTTATTAATGACAACTTTATGGTCAAGAAGTTTTATGAACGTACAAATGATTAATGAAGAACATGAAATTAAACAATTCATTACTAGACTTAATTACTTTAAATCTAAAGCAATTGCCTCTCAAAGATCGATAGCCTTAGTTTTTACAAATAATTCAAATGTTATCCAAGTTGTAGAAGAAAAAGGGAGCAAATATAAATTTAAAGTCCCTCACGGGAAAATCACTAATATTGCTAGAATTAATACGTTGAATTTCAATAGAGAAGGAAATATTAACCGTTTTGGTTCTCTAACAATTGCAATGAATAAAGCTACCTATAAAATTATTTTACATATTGAAAAAGGACGTATTAGATATGTCAAAATTTAAACTAAGAGCTTCATTATTACTCGATAGTTTATTAGGTTTACTAATCATCGGATTAATCACACTTATTTTGATACCAACACTCTCCACAATGAATAATAACTATAATAATAATTTAAAAACCATAGAAATTAAAAAGTCTATTATTACCAGCTTGTATAAATATAGTAAGGAACAACTTAAACAAGGAGTTGTAATGGATCAATATGAAATACAACTATATCAAAAGAAAATATGTGGAAAAGATAGAGACTTTAACATTAAAACATGTGTTTCATTTGAAAATTAAAGCCTTTACTTTCGTTGAAATACTCTTCGCATTATCAGTAACCTTATTATGTCTTTCTTTAACACCTAATATTATTAATCTCACTTCTTACTACCTACATTTAGCTAAAAATAATGATGATTTAGACTTTGAATTTTTTTGTAGAGATATTCTTAAAGATGTACAAACTTCCAAGTATTCGCCAAGTAAAGATAATGATTCAACAATCAAAATTAGAAAAAAGGATGAGGAAATTAGATATATCTATAATAATAAAAAAATATATAAAAATATAAATCAGAGAGGTAACATCACTCTATTAAACAATGTAGTTTCTTTCAAAATAATAAAGACGAACAATAATATTTTAAAAATAAAAATAAAGCAAGGAGATACGAACTATTATAAAGAGAAAAACCTCTATTTATAGCCAAAAAGCGTTCATTAGTTTATATTTAGTAGTAATTTTTTCATTTTATTTATCAATTATATCTTTTTATATTACTCAATATGGTTTAAAATTAAAGACATTACATAACTTAGATATTTACTATGATGATGTTATTGTTAAAACATTAAAAAAGAGGTAGATTAGATTGATTAAAAGTAAAGCACCTATTATATTTGTTGGCTTCATGGGCACTGGTAAAACGACGATTGGACGATATCTTTCTGATTTACAAAATTTAAGTTATGTAGACTTAGATGAATATATCGAGAGAAATGAAAACAAATCAATTCCCGATATATTTCAGGAACATGGAGAACAAAAATTCCGTGATTTAGAATTTAAGTATTTAAAAGAGTGTTTGAATACATTCGAAATTATATCTACTGGTGGAGGAATAATCGAAAATAAAGATTCTTTGAAACTACTTAAAAATGAAAAGAATGTTATATGGCTTGATTGTGATATCAATGTTATTTATCGACGTATAGTTAGTGATCCTCATAGACCCAATGCTAAAGATAAATCTCTAGAACAATTAAATACCTTGTATTGTTCAAGGGTTTCAAGATATAATGAAACCGCATTCATGAAGGTGAATAGCGCACTCACTGTTTCTGAAATATATGAAAAGATTTTACAAAATTTATTTTGCGATTGATCAGTATTAGAGAGAATAAAGCTAAAACATATCTACATAATAATTAATTTAAGAATATTGTAAATATTTAGCTTTATCGCCGAAGGTGCAAGTTATTTAACGAAACTCTCAGGCAAAAGGATAATACTGTAACGCGTTCCTGGATGAATTATTTTAACAGGGTAGCTCTATGCTATCCTGTTTTTTATTAAAAATAGGGGGTTTTCTAATGACAACTGAACTTAAAAAGACACCTTTATATCAAAACTACGTTGATAATGGTGCGAAAATAGTTGAATTCGGTGGATGGGCTATGCCTGTTCAATTCACTAGTATTAAAGAAGAACATAACGCTGTGAGATATGAAATTGGTCTTTTTGATGTAAGCCACATGGGAGAGATAGAAATTACTGGTAATGAAGCATTTAACTTTGTTCAGTATATTTTATCAAATGATGCTAAAAATCTTACAGATACTAAAGCGATGTATACAGCTTTATGTAATGAAGAAGGTGGTATTATAGATGACTTAGTTACATACAAGTTAGCAGAAAACCACTTTTTATTAATAGTAAATGCGGCAAATACTGATAAAGATTTTAATTGGATTTCTAAGCAAAGTAGCAATTTTGATGTTAATGTGAATAATTCTTCAAATATATATGGTCAACTTGCTATTCAAGGACCAAAAGCTAGACATCTTGTGAATGAACATACTGATGTGGATGTTAGTGACATGAGTATGTTTGAATTTAAACAAGATGTGAAGTTTTTTGATAAAAATATCATTCTTTCACAATCAGGCTATACAGGGGAAGATGGTTTCGAAATCTATTGTAAATCTGAAGACACAGTAGACATTTGGAATCAATTATTAGAATATGACGTTGTTCCTTGTGGTTTAGGTGCTCGTGATACTTTACGCCTTGAGGCAGGTTTACCTCTACATGGTCAAGATTTAACAGAATCTATTACTCCTTATGAAGGAGGTATTGCTTTTGCTGCTAAACCTCTTATTGAAGAAGAATTTATTGGCAAATCTGTTCTTAAAGATCAAAAAGAAAATGGTTCCACTAAAAGAACTGTTGGATTAGAGATAATAGGTAAAGGTATTGCTAGAACAGGTTACGAAGTATTTGATTTAGAAGGTAACCACATTGGAGAGGTAACATCCGGAACTCAATCTCCCTCTTCAGGTAAATCTATCGCACTAGCTATTATAAATAGAGATGCATTCGAAATGGGTAAAGAAGTGCTTATACAAGTTCGTAAGCGCCAAGTTAAAGCAAAAATTGTTAAGAAAAATCAAATTACTAAATAATACGGAGGGGTGTAAATAGTGAGTCATCGTTATATACCTTTAACAGATCAAGATAAACAAGAAATGCTAGATACTATTGGAGCAAAATCAATTTCAGAATTATTTGGTGATATCCCAGCCGATATTTTATTAGATAGAAATTTAAATATTGCTAAGGGAGAGGCAGAAACTAGTTTAGTAAGAAGACTTAATCTTCTTGCCAATAGAAATATCACAAAAGAAACTCACGCTTCATTTTTAGGTGCTGGTGTATATGATCATTATGCTCCTGCAGTTGTAGATGCCATGATTTCTAGATCAGAATTTTATACTGCGTACACACCTTATCAACCTGAGATTTCTCAAGGTGAGTTACAAGCAATTTTTGAATTTCAAACTTTAATCTGTGAACTAACAGATATGGATGTTGCAAATTCATCTATGTATGATGGTATGACTAGTTTTGCTGAAGCTTGTATTTTAGCTTTCAGTCAGACTAAAAAGAATAAAGTTGTTGTTTCAAAAGGTTTACACTATCAAGCTTTACAAGTTTTACATACTTACGCTAAAACACGTAAAGAGTTTGAAGTAGTTGAAATCGATTTAAATGGAACAATAACTGATTTACAAAAATTAGAACAAGCAATTGATGATGATACTGCCGCAGTTGCAGTACAATATCCAAATTTTTATGGTTCAATTGAAGATCTTGAAAAAATAAATAGTTTTATTGCAGATAAAAAAGCATTATTTATAGTATATGCTAACCCTCTAGCTTTAGGTCTTTTAACACCACCAGGTACTTTTGGAGCGGATATAGTTGTTGGAGATACTCAACCGTTCGGTATACCTACACAATTTGGTGGACCTCATTGCGGCTATTTTGCTACAACTAAAAAGTTAATGCGTAAAGTACCTGGACGTTTAGTAGGTCAAACTCAGGATGATGAAGGCAATCGTGGATTTGTACTAACTTTACAAGCTAGAGAGCAGCATATTAGAAGAGATAAAGCGACTTCAAATATATGTTCTAACCAAGCACTTAATGCACTTGCATCTTCAATTGCTATGTCAGCTCTTGGTAAACAAGGTATATATGATATTGCTGTTCAAAATTTAAAACATGCTAATTATGCTAAACAACTATTTAAACATAAAGGCTTTGAGGTATTAGATGGTAATTCATTTAATGAATTTGTAGTTAAATTTGATGAACCTATTAAAGAAGTAAATTTAAAATTAGCTGACCAAGGTATTATTGGTGGTTTTGATTTAAGTGAAGTTTCTGATGACTTCAACAATCATATGCTAGTTGCCGTAACTGAATTAAGAACTAAAGAAGAAATTGATAATTTTGTTCAGAAAGCTGGTGAATTAAATGGTTAGTAAATCAAGTCCATTAATCTTTGAAAGATCCAAAAAAGGTAGATATGCGTATTCTTTACCTCAAAGTGATATTGAGGACATTACAATTTCCTCTGTATTGGATGACAAATATATTCGTAAAGATAAAGCCGAGTTTCCTGAGGTAGCTGAACTAGATTTAGTTCGACATTACACAGAACTCTCCAATAAAAATTTTGGTGTAGACACTGGTTTTTATCCATTGGGATCATGCACGATGAAATATAATCCTAAAGTTAATGAAAAAGTTGCTAGAATACCTGGATTTAGTGAATCTCATCCATTGCAAGAGGAAGAACACATTCAAGGTTCACTTGAAATTATTTATAGTTTGCAAGAAGAGCTAAAAGAAATTACAGGTATGGATGAAGTAACACTTCAACCAGCAGCAGGCGCGCACGGTGAATGGACAGCTCTCATGATTTTCAAAGCTTATCATGAGAATAATGGACAAGGACATAGAGATGAGGTTATTGTACCTGATTCTGCTCACGGTACAAACCCTGCTTCAGCCTCATTTGCCGGATTTAAATCAGTCACTGTTAAATCTAATGAGCGCGGAGAAGTAGATATTGATGATTTAAGAAGAGTTGTAAATGAGAATACAGCTGCTATCATGCTAACTAATCCAAATACATTAGGTATATTTGAGAAGAATATTATGGAAATTAGAGAAATCGTTCATGAAGCTGGTGGTCTACTTTATTACGATGGCGCAAATTTAAACGCAATAATGGATAAAGTTAGACCTGGAGACATGGGCTTTGATGCAGTTCATCTGAACTTACACAAAACGTTTACTGGACCTCATGGTGGCGGTGGCCCTGGTTCAGGACCAGTAGGTGTGGTAAAAGAGTTATCTAGCTACTTACCTAAGCCGATGGTCATTAAAGATGGCGAGTTCTATAAGTATGATAATAACATTGAAAACTCAATTGGAAGAGTTAAACCATTCTATGGTAACTTTGGTATTTATTTAAGAGCCTATACGTATATTAGAACTATGGGTGCTGAAGGACTTAAAGAAGTTTCAGAGGCTGCTGTGCTGAATGCTAATTATATTAAAGCACGTCTAAAAGACCATTTCGAAATCCCATATGACCAATATTGTAAACATGAGTTTGTTTTGAGCGGAACGAAACAAAAACAATTTGGCGTCCGTACATTAGATATGGCAAAAAGACTTTTAGATTTTGGAGTTCATCCTCCGACTATTTATTTCCCACTTAATGTTGAAGAGGGAATGATGATCGAACCTACAGAAACTGAATCTAAAGAAACATTAGATCATTTTGTAGATTCACTAATACAAATTTCTAATGAAGCGAAAGATAATCCTGATGTAGTGCTTGAAGCACCGCACACAACCATTATAGATAGATTAGACGAAACAACTGCAGCACGTAAGCCAATTCTTAAATTCGAAGATTTAAAACAAGAAAAAACAATTGAACATTAATATTGAAAATTAATTATACTTAAAATAGTAAAGCTCAATGATGTTTAAGCTATAATACATCATTGAGCTTTTTTCTCTTATTAAGCTAAATAAATTATTTTTCAAAAGATTACCTTTAAAGCCTAAATATTATTTTTTACTGCAATAATAAATACCCTTAAAAAGTTATAATTCAAATTACAACATTTCAAGGGTGAAATTTACTAGGCGAAACGATATGGTCGTAAAATTATTTCTTAGATTTAATTTTACCTGTCCATTTTTTATATCCGCCTTTAAGCATGTATAAATCTTTATAGCCATTTTTTCTTAATATACGAGCAGCACGATAACTCGCTATTCCATTAGCATCACACAAATAAATTGGTTGGTCTTTTCTTAAACCTTGGTAACGTTGTTTAAAAGTTGTGATTGGAATGTTACGCGCACCATTAATATGACCATAATCATAATCCACTTTTTCTCTAACATCTATAACTTGAGCTTTTCTCAAGCCTTTGTGGAATTCATTTTGGTCTAATTCTTTAACAGCTCGTTTATTAAGAATTTGTTGGATGACCATATACGCAATGATAATCACGATGATTCCAATTGCAATGTACAAAGAGATACCCATCTTGCATCCTCCCTAATTAACCGATATTATAATTATAAGACTGTTAGGACAATTTATCAAAATATTTTTTCGGGTTAGTTTATGTTTAAATCATATAAACTAGATATATACAAATATACTTAATAGTTAAGTCTTTAAACATTTTGTTAGGGGTTTTTTTTATGACTGAAACTTGGAACTTTATTAATACAGGAAATCAAGATCCGTACTATAATATGGCTATGGATGAAGCATTACTTAATTTTGTTTCTAGAGGAGAGATTGATCCTGTTATAAGATTTTATACTTGGAATCCTGCGACACTTTCAATTGGATATTTTCAAAGATTACAAAAAGAGATAGATATTGAAAAGGTTAATGAAAAAGGATTCGGTTTAGTTCGACGTCAAACAGGGGGGAGAGGCGTCTTACATGATAAAGAATTAACTTATAGCGTGATAGTTCCTGAGTCCCACCCAAATATGCCTTCAACGATTACAGAAGCCTATAGAGTAATTTCTCAAGGTTTATTAGAAGGGTTTAAAAATTTAGGGTTTGAGACATACTTTGCCGTTCCTCGTTCAAAGGAAGAGCGAGAAAAGTTAAAACAACCTAGAAGTTCAGTATGTTTTGATGCTCCGAGTTGGTATGAATTAGTCGTTGAAGGTAGAAAGATAGCAGGAAGTGCTCAAACAAGACAAAAAGGCGTCATTTTACAACATGGCTCAATTTTACAAGATATTGATATTGACGAACTATTTGATATGTTTATTTTCAAAAATGATCGACTTAAAGCTAAAATGAAGGAAGCTTTCGTTGAAAAAGCAGTGGCAATTAATGACATTTCTGACACTCATATTACTTTAAGTGAAATGGAAAAAGCCTTTGAAGAAGGGTTCAAGACTGGATTAAATATTGAGTTCAAACCTTTAGAATTATCAGAACAACAGCTTGCTGAGGTAAAAGAACTTGAAGAAAAATATCGTTCTGACGATTGGATGTTTCGAAAATAATATCAAAATAGCATTGAAGTTAAGTTTAATTCGCATACTTCAATGCTATTTTTGTTTAATGTTTTCTATTTTTTCGTTTGTACTTTCGAGCAGCTCTCTTATACTTCCTTTGATCTTCAGTTAAGAAAAAGAAATAATAAATGAGATAAATAATTAAAGCTACTACTGCAAAACTTATTAAAGTCTTAATTATTGAAAAAAGAAATTCATCTAAATTCATTATTAATCCAAAAGCAGCAATAGCCAATATAATATAAAAGATGATATAACGCATCTAAAAACTCCTATTAACTACTAATATTTGAACTTACGGTAGTAAGTTTTTGTTGACCTTTTTTAATTTGTTTAGCGTCTTTTGATTGATAGCCGTTTCTAATTTTATTCATCGCACCTGATAAATCTTTATCAAATTTGCTAATCTCTTTTCTTTTCTGTTTATCTTCTTCAGAATTAGAATCATTGTCAACCGAACTTTTATAAGTTGAAAAAGCTTCATTAATTTTATTCGTAATTTTATCTAACTTATCTTGAATATCTTTTTTACCTTTGTTCTTTGTAACATCTGCCTCTATATTCTTATAATCTCCTATAGCCTCAGCTACTTTATCATAAAAATTGGACGATGCTTTTAAATTTTTGATTTTCAATTTGTTAGAGGATGTCTTTTTACTATTTTCTTTATCTTGTTTTAATCCAGCAATTTTTGATTTTTGGTTACTTATATCTTGATTAAGTTGCTGTATATCTAACTTAAGTTGGTGATTATCATCTCGTAATTTAGTAGTCTTATCCTCTAATGGAGCCAAGTTTTGACTTCCACAACCTGCTAACAAACAAGATGCTCCTAGCACTAATATAAATTTTTTCATTGTATTCTCCCTAAACCAAAAACTATTATAATCGTTATTAATTATGCTATCATTTTAATGTATAAAATAAAAATGTACAAACGTTATCATTAGGAGTGATGCAAATGAATAAATTAAAACAAGTTCATGAAATCTTGGAGCATAAACGTTTGGATGCACTTATTGTTCTATCTGATTTTAATCGAAGATATCTTTCAGGATTCACGGGAACAAGTGGCGCTTTGATAATAACCCCTGATAAAAATTATCTTGTAACTGATTTTAGATATATTGAACAAGCGACTAATCAAGCAACTGAATTTGAAATTATTAATCGTCAAAGTGGGTTAATTTCAGAAATAAAACAAATATTAGAAAGTAAAAAGTTAACGAATGTCGGTTTTGAAGGACACTTAATTAGTTATGATACATATGTTGAACTTAATAAAGGTATAATTACTTTGATTAGTATAAGGGATTCTATTGATAAGATAAGAGAAGTGAAAAATAAAGAAGAAATTCAACTTATAAAAAAAGCAGCAGAAATTGTGGATAAAACATATGAATATATTTTATCAATAGCAAAAGTGGGTATGAGTGAAAGAGAAATCAAAGCGCGCCTAGAAAGTAAAATGTTAGAATTAGGTGCTGATGGTCCATCTTTTGATACAATTGTAGCATCAGGTTATAGAGGCGCATTACCTCACGGAGTAGCTAGTGACAAACGCATCGAAAAAGGTGATATGATTACTTTAGATTTTGGAGCGTACTATCGTGGTTATTGTTCCGATATAACGCGTACTTTCGCTATAGGTGAACCTGATCCAAAGATGAAAGAAATATATGAAATCGTGCTACAATCTCAAATTAAGGCAATCGAAGAAATAAAACCTGGTATGACTGTTCAACAAGCTGACGCTTTATCAAGAGATTATATCGAGTCTCATGGTTATGGAAAGGAATTTGGTCATTCTCTTGGACATGGTATAGGTTTAGATATTCATGAAGGACCATTGCTATCTAAGAATAGCGAAGGTGAATTGAAAGTTAATAATTGTGTAACAATTGAACCAGGTATATATGTCGATGGACTTGGTGGTGTTAGAATAGAAGACGATATATTAATCACAGAAAATGGCTGTGATGTCTTTACTAAATGCACAAAAGACCTTATTATTTTAGAGTAAGCGCGTATAATTGAGGAGGAGACTGAATGATTTCAGTAAATGATTTTAAAACAGGCTTAACAATTTCTGTAGATAATGGAATTTGGAAAGTTATTGATTTCCAACACGTAAAACCAGGAAAAGGTTCTGCATTTGTTCGTTCTAAATTAAGAAACTTAAGAACAGGTGCTATCCAAGAAAAAACATTCCGAGCAGGAGAGAAAGTTGAACAGGCGATGATTGAAAACCGTCGCATGCAATATTTATATGCTGATGGAGATAATCATATTTTCATGGATAATGAAACTTTCGATCAAATCGAATTGCCTGGTGATTATTTAAAAGATGAATTAAACTATTTAAAAGCAAATATGGAAGTTCAAGTTCAATCATATGAAGGAGAAATTATTGGAGTTGAATTACCTAAAACAGTTGAATTAGAAGTAACTGAAACTGAACCAGGTATTAAAGGTGATACAGCAACAGGCGCAACAAAATCTGCTACTGTAGAAACTGGATATACTTTAAATGTGCCTTTATTCGTTAATGAAGGAGATATTTTAGTAATTAATACTGGTGACGGAAGTTACATTTCTAGAGGCTAGACAAATTATACTTATTAACTATCCCCACTTAAAGTGTACATTGAAATTGGTGTGCATTCTTAAGGGGGGTAATATTTTTTGGACTTTTACTTCAATAAAAGTAACATAAAATCAAAATTTATCCACCACTGAACATTTAATTCATGTCGTAGTTTAATTTAACTTAGAATTATTAATCTGAACCACTATTTACCCAACCTCAGAATCATTTTGATAAGCATTCAAACGTCTTCGCATCATTATCGCTACAAAACTTACTAGAAAATATAATGGCATCTATATTTGAGTATTTTTCTTGATTTAATTAATAATTATTACTTAACCCGTTTGTTGCAATTTTTGTTTTTTAAATTATAAGTTACTAAGCCTGTTATCTATGTTTCATCATATGAACATGCTTGAATTGAGTGAATGACTCAAGTAAAATAGACGGGTAGATGAAAACAAACCTAAGGAGTCAGTACGAAATGAACTTTAAAGAAATAAAAGAATTAATTGAAATTCTTGATCAATCTAATTTAACTGAAATTAACATTGAGGATAACAAAGGTAGCGTTGTTAATCTTAAAAAAGAGAAAGAAACTGAAATCATTACACCTCAAGTAGCTCAACAACCTGCACAACAGATTTCTCAACCACAAGCAGCGCCACAACCTCAATCAACTACTCAATCAGGGGAAGAAACTCAAGAATCTGCTAGTGATAATTACGAAACGATTAATGCGCCAATGGTTGGTACATTCTATAAATCACCTTCGCCAGAGGAAGATGCTTATGTTCAAGTAGGGGATAAAGTTTCAAACGACACAACTGTATGTATTCTTGAAGCAATGAAATTATTTAATGAGATTCAAGCTGAAACATCAGGTGAGATCGTGGAAATCTTAGTAGAAGACGGACAAATGGTAGAGTATGGCCAGCCGTTATTTAAGGTGAAATAATGAATAAGATATTAATCGCAAACCGTGGGGAGATAGCTGTTCGAATAATCAGAGCTGCTCATGATTTAGGTATCCAAACAGTAGCTATATATTCCGAAGGGGACAAAGATGCATTACATACTCAAATTGCTGATGAAGCATATTGCGTCGGTCCAACTTTATCTAAGGACTCTTATTTGAACATACCTAATATATTATCTATTGCGACTTCTACTGGTTGTGACGGAGTACATCCTGGTTATGGATTTTTAGCTGAAAATGGCGACTTTGCAGAATTATGTGAAGCATGTCAACTTAAATTCATTGGTCCAAGTTATGAATCTATTCAAAAAATGGGAATTAAAGACGTAGCTAAAGCAGAAATGATTAAAGCTAATGTACCTGTCGTACCTGGTAGTGAAGGACTTATCCAAAGTATCGATGATGCTAAGAAAGTAGCTAAAAAAATTGGTTATCCTGTAATAATTAAAGCTACTGCAGGTGGTGGCGGAAAAGGTATTCGTGTTGCACGTGACGAGAAAGAGCTTGAAACAGGTATTCGTATGACTCAACAAGAAGCAGAAACTGCCTTTGGTAACGGTGGTTTATACCTAGAGAAGTTTATTGAGAACTTTAGACATATTGAGATTCAAATTGTCGGAGATAGTTATGGTAATGTCATACATTTAGGTGAGCGTGATTGTACGATTCAACGTAGAATGCAAAAATTAGTTGAGGAAGCGCCTTCTCCCATTTTAAGTGAAGAAAAACGTCAAGAAATGGGAAATGCGGCTGTTAGAGCAGCTAAAGCAGTTAACTATGAGAACGCTGGTACGATAGAATTCATTTACGATCTTGATGATGATAATTTCTATTTCATGGAAATGAACACTCGTATTCAAGTAGAACATCCTGTTACTGAAATGGTCACTGGTGTGGATTTAGTTAAATTACAACTTAAAGTAGCTATGGGTGAAGCTTTACCATTCAAACAAGAGGATATTTCAATTAATGGCCATGCTATAGAATTCCGTATAAATGCTGAGAATCCATATAAAGACTTTATGCCTTCACCAGGTAAGATTACTCAATATTTAGCACCAGGTGGTTTTGGAGTGAGAATAGAATCAGCATGTTATACTAACTATACAATCCCTCCATATTATGATTCTATGGTAGCTAAACTTATTGTACATGAACCTACTAGGGATGAAGCCATTATGACTGGTATTCGTTCACTAAGTGAGTATCTTGTATTAGGAATAGATACTACTATTCCGTTCCACCTTAGACTACTAAATAATGAAATCTTTAGAAGTGGTGAATTTAATACAAAATTCTTAGAAAAATACAATATTATGGATGATGATCAATAGGAGGTTATCGGATGGTCAATGTAGCAGATTATTCTCAATCGAATTTAGGTAAAATTGAAATTGCGCCAGAAGTTTTATCTGTTATTGCTAGTATTGCCACGTCAGAAATCGATGGAATCACAGGCCATTTTGCTGAATTAAGCAAGACGAATTTAGAGAAAATTAGTCGAAAAAACCTCTATAGAGATGTAAAAATTGAGGCTAAAGATGATGGTATATACATTGATATTTATTGTGCTTTAAAGCACGGAGTAAATATTTCTAAAACAGCCAATAATATTCAATCTGCAATTTTTAATTCAATAACAACTATGACAGCAATTGAACCAAAACAAATTAACATTCATATTACACAAATTGTAGTGGAAAAATAAATAGTACAAAGTAGAGGTATTATAGAAGTAGCATTTATTAAAATTCTAATTCAAAATAAAGCGTCACTTATAAATGTAGTACACTCTATGATATTCCTACTGGTTAGACTGATTTGAATTGAAAAAAACTTAAAAAATTTTTAATTCAGTCATTTTCACCAATATGCTAATTATGGCTGAGACAATGTTTTATGTTTCAGCCTCATTAATTATATAAATACGTTTGAAGGAGTAAAATATGAGTCGTAAAGAATCAAGAATTCAAGCTTTTCAAACTTTATTTCAATTAGAAATGAAAGAATCTGATTTAAGTATCACTGAAGCAATCAACTTTATAAAAGATGATTATCCAGATTTAGACTTTGATTTTATTAACTGGTTAGTTACAGGAGTAAAAGATCATGAAGCTGTATTAGATGAGAAGTTTAAACCATATTTAAAAGATTGGTCAATTGAACGTTTACTAAAATCTGACCGTATTATCTTAAGAATGGCTACATTTGAAATGTTACACAGTGACACTCCTGAAAAAGTTATCATCAATGAAGCTGTTGAACTTACTAAACAATTTAGTGATGATGGTCATTATAAATTTATTAATGGTGTTTTAAGTAATATAAATAATTAAAATGAGTGATATGTATGACTGAATATTTAAGTGTTACTACTTTAACTAAATACATTAAATATAAATTTGATCAAGATCCTCATTTGCAATCTGTTTTAATAAAGGGAGAATTATCAAACTTTAAGAAACATTCAAGCGGACACTTATACTTTAACGTTAAAGATAAAGAGAGTGTGATTAGCGCTATGATGTTTAAAGGTAATGCTTCTAAATTAGGCTTTGAACCTAAAGAAGGTGATGAAGTTCTACTCGAAGCTCGTGTCTCCGTTTATGAAAGAAGGGGCAACTATCAAATTTATGTAAATAAGATGCAACTTGACGGAATTGGAAATTTATATCAAAAGTTAGAAGAACTTAAGAAGAAACTTACAAAAGAAGGTTATTTCGATAGCAGCGTTAAGAAACCTATATCCAAATTTCCCAAAAGAATTGCGGTCCTAACAGCTAGTACTGGTGCTGCAATTAGAGATATTCATTCAACAATTAACAGTCGATATCCTTTAGTTGAACAGATACACATCAGTACATTGGTACAAGGTACGCAAGCAAAACAAGATATTATAGAGAAAATTGAACATGCTGACACACTTGATGTAGACACCATCATAGTTGGGCGTGGTGGTGGTTCTATTGAAGATTTATGGAACTTCAATGAGGAAGAAGTAGTTAAAGCAATATATAGTTGTAATACACCAATTATTTCAGCTGTGGGACACGAAACTGACTTTACTTTAAGTGATTTTGTAGCTGATGTTAGAGCAGCTACTCCTACACAAGCAGCTGTAATCGCAACACCCGACCAATATGAATTAATGCAACAAATTAAACAATATCAATTTTCATTAACTAGGTTTATTAAACAATATATCGAACAACAGAAGAAACAATTAAATCATCTAAATTCTTATTATAAATTTAAGCAACCTTCACTATTGTATGATCAACAAATTCAAAAGCGTGATGACCTTGAAAAACAACTTAAGCAATTGATGTCGACATATCTTGAAAAGCATACTCAAAACCTCAAGCTATTGAAACAACATTTCAATTTAAAAACACTCAATAACAACATTTCTCAAGATAAAATGCATGTGTCCCAATATCGTGAACGTATGACTCAAGCAATAACAAATGAATTATCAAAATTACAAACAGATTTAAAAAATAAAATTGAAAATCTAAATAATTTGAGTCCTACTAATACAATGTTACGTGGCTATGCAATTGTAAATAAGGATGATAAAGTAGTTACAAGTACACATGATATTACTGAGAATGATACAATCACTTTAACAATGAAAGATGGCAACGTTGATGCTACTGTAAAGAAAGTAAGGTGTAATGATGAGTAAAGAAAAGCAAAGCTTTGAAGAAATGATGCAAGAACTAGAAAATATCGTTCAAAAATTAGATAATGAAACAGTTTCATTAGAGGAATCACTAGACTTATATCAAAGAGGAATGAAATTATCAACTGCTTGTGATACAACTTTAAAAGATGCAGAGAAAAAAGTGAACAAATTAATGCAAGAAGAAGCTGAGGAACAAGAAAATGAAGAAGTTAACAATGAGTAATTTAATCGAAGAAGTTAATACTAATCTTAAGCAGGCAATTCCAGAATCTCATCTAAATACCGATTTAGAAGAGAGCATGATGTACTCACTTCAGGCCGGCGGAAAAAGAATTCGACCTGTATTATTATTACTTACATTAAATATGCTAAATGAAGACTATCATAAAGGACTTCAAAGTGCTTTAGCTTTAGAAATGATTCATACATACTCACTCATTCATGACGATTTACCTGCAATGGATGATGACGATTACCGTCGCGGTAAACTAACTAATCACAAAGTCTATGGTGAATGGAAAGCAATATTAGCTGGAGATGCACTTTTAACAAAGGCATTTGAATTAGTCTCAAATGACGATTTAATTGAAGATAATGTTAAAGTAAAAGTCTTACAACGATTATCTAAAGCAAGCGGACATATCGGTATGGTTGGCGGACAAACATTAGATATGCAAAGCGAAAATCAAACAGTTGATTTAAAAACTTTAGAGTCTATTCATAAAGCAAAGACAGGTGCTCTTCTTACTTTTGCAGTAATGGCTGCTGTAGATATTGCACAAGTAGATCAGAAGACGTCTCACAATCTAAATGAATTCAGCGAACATTTAGGACTTATGTTTCAGATTAAAGACGATTTATTAGATGTTTATGGCGATGAGAAAAAAATAGGTAAAGCGGTAGGTAGTGATGAATCGAATAATAAAAGTACTTATGTTTCCTTATTAGGCAAAGAGGGTGCTGAAGACAAACTGGAATATCATAAGAATCAAGCTTTGGAATGTCTGAATAATATATCTTCACAATATCAAACTTCAGAATTAATAAAAATTGTTGATTTATTTTACAATAGAGATCATTAAATTTAATAAAGATATTTAGATTTTAATTTATAGCCTATAAATGGATGAGTTCTAGTTCATTTATAGGCTAAATTTTAGATTTGTTTTAGCTATTATATTTTCATTTTGAAATCTTAGATACAAAACCTTATTATTTGATATATATTTTGTTTTCCATATACAAAAAATATTCATTCGCTAATTTTTATTCAATAAATTATTTTATCATGTTAAAGTTTGGATTTTTATAATAAATGCCTTTATCATGCCAAAGATAAAAAATAATAATGTTAAAGTTAAATAGTGTTTAGTAGTAGTTACGAGTCGCTTGTGTTAAAATCATTGTATAAATATTCGTAACTAGAGGTGTTTATTGTGCCAAAAAAATCAGTTAGACATATAAAAATTAGAGAAATTATTTCGAACGAACAAATAGAGACACAAGATGAATTGGTAAAACGATTAAATGAATATGATTTAAACGTGACACAAGCAACAGTTTCAAGAGATATAAAAGAATTACAATTAATTAAAGTTCCCGCACCTTCAGGTCAATATGTTTATAGTTTACCGAATGATAGAAAATATCATCCTTTAGAAAAATTAGGACGATATTTAATGGATTCTTTTGTAAATATAGAGGGAACTGGAAACTTACTTGTACTTAAAACACTTCCAGGTAACGCACAATCAATCGGAGCTATACTTGATCAAATTGATTGGGATGAAGTACTTGGTACCATTTGTGGCGATGATACATGTCTACTTATTTGTAGAAATGAAGAAGCAAGTGAAGAGATAAAAACTAGAATTTTTAATTTATTATAAGGATGCGATGAATTTATGTTACAAACCTTATCAATAAAACAGTTTGCTATCATTGATAAACTTGAAATACAATTTTCAGATGGATTAACAGTCCTAAGTGGCGAAACAGGCTCAGGTAAATCTATCATCATTGATGCAATTGGACAGCTAATAGGAATGCGCGCTTCTTCTGATTATGTGCGTCATGGCGAGAAAAAAGCTATCATTGAAGGTATATTCGATATAGATGAAAGCAAAGATGCAATATCTATTCTAGAAGATTTATCCATTGATATTGATGAAGACTTTTTATTAGTTAAGAGAGAAATCTTTAGTTCTGGTAAAAGCATTTGTCGTATCAATAATCAAATTGTCACACTTCAAGATTTAAGAAAAGTGATGCAAGAATTATTAGATATTCATGGACAACATGAAACTCAATCATTACTCAAGCAAAAATATCATCTTCAATTACTCGATGATTATGCAGAAAATCAATATTCTGATTTGCTACAACAATATAAAAATATTTTCAATCAATATAAAGATAAAAGAAAAGAATTAGAAGATTTGGAATCAGCCGATCAAGCATTGCTACAGCGTCTTGATTTGATGAAATTTCAATTCGAAGAACTTACAGAAGCTTCTTTAAAAGAAGATGAAGTAGAACAACTAGAAGTTGATATTAAACGTATTCAGAATTCTGAAAAATTGAGCCTAGCATTGAATAATGCGCATCAAGTACTAACAGATGAGAATGCTATTCCGGATCGATTATACGAATTAAGTAATCATCTTCAATCTATCAATGATATTGTTCCTGAAAAATACGAAAAATTGAAAGAAGATATTGACCAATTCTACTATGTTCTTGAAGACGCAAAACATGATATATATGATGAAATGGCAAACACCGAATTTGATGAACAAGTATTAAATGAACTTGAATCAAGGATGAATCTTTTAAATAACCTAAAACGAAAATATGGAAAAGATGTTCCTGAACTCATTGCTTATCAAAGTAAGTTAGAGAATGAGATTAATAAAATTGAAAACTATGAACAAAGTTCATCACAATTAAGAGAAGAAATTAACCAACTTTATCAAGAAGTAATTGATATAGGTAAAGCATTATCAAAAGAACGGCGACGCGTCGCTAGGGAATTACGTGACCATATTGTTTCTGAAATTCAAAATTTACAAATGAAAGATGCAAATTTAGAAATATCTTTCAAACCTCTTGATGAACCTAACTACGAAGGAATCGAATTTGTAGAATTTTTAATTAGCCCTAATAAAGGAGAGCCTTTAAAAAGCTTGAATAAAATTGCTTCAGGAGGGGAATTATCTCGAATAATGCTTGCATTAAAAAGCATATTTGTTAAATCACGTGGCCAAACAGCAATTCTATTTGATGAAGTGGATTCAGGTGTTTCTGGACAGGCAGCACAGAAAATGGCTGAAAAAATGAGAGACATAGCTCAATTCATACAAGTCATATGTATTTCTCATTTACCTCAAGTTGCTTCAATGAGTGATCATCATCTTCTAATAAGTAAAGCCTCACATGATGACAGGACAACTACTCAAGTTAAAGAGTTATTAGATGACGATAGAATTAACGAGGTAGCGCGAATGATTTCCGGAGCTAGTGTTACTGATTTAACAAGAGAAAACGCTAAAGAAATGATTGCTCAAAATCACAGGGATTAATCTTTATCCATTTTAGTAGTAGCACATTTAAAATTTTTCTATAAAAGAGTATAATGAATCGATTCTTAAAAATTTGTCATTAATTTTTAAATTTAATAACTATCCGAATTGATGTAAAATAGGAAAGTATTAATTTATAAGAACATCTTGAATTACATCACCTTTAGTTCAATATGTAATTCAATATTAAAATAAGTAATTTTATTAGAGGACTAAGATGTCTTGATTATAAATGTCAGACATATTTAGTCTTCTAAATATTTAAGGAGTAAGACCATGTCAGAAAAACAATATGATTTAGTCGTCCTTGGTGGAGGAACTGCTGGTTATGTAGCTGCTATCAGAGCTTCGCAATTAGGTAAGAAAGTAGCAATAGTTGAAAAATCTTTATTAGGTGGCACATGTTTACATAAAGGGTGTATACCTACTAAATCTTTATTAAAATCTGCTGAAATACATCATACTATTAAAAATGCTAGTACTTTTGGTATTGATGTAAGTAATTTTAATGTTAATTTTGAAAATATTTTAAAACGTAAAAATGATATTGTGAATCAAATGCATACAGGTGTAAACCAGTTAATGCAACACCATCACATAGATATATATAATGGAACTGGTAGAATATTAGGAACATCTATATTTTCACCTCAAAGTGGTACGATTTCAGTGGAATACGAAGATGGTGAGTCTGATTTAATACCAAATCAATTTGTATTAATTGCTACTGGCTCTACACCGAAATCATTACCATTTATTGAATTTGATCATGAACGTATTTTATCAAGTGACGATATCCTTTCAATTGAGTCTTTACCAGAACATTTGGCGATTATAGGTGGTGGTGTCATCGGATTAGAATTTGCTTCACTAATGAATGACCTAGGAACTTCAGTTACTGTTATCGAAGCAAATGACCGTATTTTACCAACTGAAAGTACTCAAATCGCTTCATCATTAAAAAAAGAATTATCTCATAGAGGTGTAACTTTCTACGAGAATATCCAATTAGATGAAAATAGTATTAAAAAAGATGATGATAGTGTTACAATTTATTTTGAAAATAATGCAATTAAAGTAGATAAAGTTTTAATATCTGTTGGTAGAACACCAAATACACAAGATATTGGTCTTAATAATACAAAAATCAAAACAAATAAAGCAGGACATATTATCACTAATGAATATCAACAAACTGAAGATAAGCATATTTATGCTGCAGGAGATTGCATAGGTAAACTTCAGCTTGCTCATGTAGGTTCAAAAGAAGGTTTAGTTGCAGTTGAACACATGTTTGATGGGCGTCCTATACCCGTTAATTATGACCTGGTACCAAAATGTGTTTACACATATCCAGAAATCGCTTCAATTGGTAAAAATATTGAAGAAGCCAAAGCTCAAAACATTAAAGCGCGTGCTTATAAAGTATCATTTAAAGCAATTGGGAAAGCGATGATTGATGATATTGGTGAGCAAAATGGTTTTTGCGAAGTGATTATTAATAAAGAAAATGATGAAATCATTGGTCTTAACATGATTGGACCTCATGTAACTGAATTGATTAATGAAGTTTCATTATTGCAATTTATGAATGGCTCATCTTTAGAACTTGGATTAACTACCCATGCTCATCCATCTTTATCTGAAGTTTTGATGGAATTAGGATTAAAAGTTGAAGGTAGAGCGATTCACGTATAGTAGGAGGTAAAATAATGATTGATTATAAGTCAGCAGGCCTTACTGAAGAAGACCTCAAGATGATGTATAAATGGATGGACTTAGGAAGAAAGGTAGACGAGAGATTATGGCTTCTTAACCGCGCAGGTAAAATTCCTTTCGTTGTAAGTGGTCAAGGACAGGAAGCCACTCAAATTGGTATGGCATACGCTATGGAAGAAGGGGATATTTCTTCTCCATATTATCGTGACTTAGCATTTGTTACATATATGGGTATAACACCCTTAGACACGATGTCATCTGCTTTCGGTAAAAGAGATGATATCAATTCCGGCGGTAAACAGATGCCATCTCACTTTAGTCATAAAGATAAAGGCATCTTATCTCAGAGTTCTCCAGTAGCAACTCAGATTCCGCATTCAGTAGGTGCTGCCCTTGCATTAAAAATGGATAATAAACAAAATATTGCTACCGCAACTGTTGGGGAAGGAAGTTCAAATCAAGGCGACTTCCATGAAGGTCTTAACTTTGCAGGTGTGCACGATTTACCTTTTGTCTGCGTGATTATTAATAATAAATATGCTATATCAGTACCAGATTCATTACAATACGCTGCTGAAAAACTCTCTGATCGTGCTTTAGGTTATGGTATGTATGGTGAACAAGTAGATGGAAATGATCCTATTGCTGTTTATAAAGCTATGAAAGAAGCACGAAATCGTGCTTTAAATGGAGAAGGCGCTACTTTAATAGAAGCTGTTACTTCTCGAATGACACCACATTCTTCAGATGACGATGATAAATATCGTACTCAAGAAGAACGTGATAGTCTTAAAGAAGGAGACTGTAATATTAAATTTAAATCCTTCTTACTTGAAAATGAGATTATAGATGAACAATGGCTTTCTGATTTAGAACAAGAACACAAAGAATTAATTAATAAAGCGACGAAGGCCGCTGAAGAGGCTCCATATCCTTCAATCGAAGAAGCATATGCACACGTTTATGATGAAGGAGGCCAAGAAAATGACTAAATTATCCTATTTAGAAGCAATTCGCCAAGCTCATGATTTAGCACTTGAAAAAAATAAAAATACTTTCATCTTAGGTGAAGATGTAGGTAAAAAGGGTGGCGTATTTGGCGTTACACAAGGCTTACAAGAAAAATATGGAAAAGAACGTGTAATTGATACCCCACTTGCAGAGTCAAATATTATAGGAACAGCAATAGGCGCAGCAATGATGGGTAAACGTCCTATCGCAGAAATTCAATTCGCGGATTTCATTCTACCAGCGACTAATCAAATAATAAGTGAAGCTGCTAAGATGAGATACCGTTCTAACAATGATTGGGGCTGTCCTATAACTATTAGAGCACCTTTTGGTGGAGGTGTTCATGGTGGTTTGTATCACTCACAAAGTATTGAAAGCATTTTCGCTTCAACCCCAGGATTAAAAATAGTAATTCCTTCTTCACCTTATGATGCAAAAGGATTATTATTATCATCAATTGAATCTAATGATCCAGTTTTATTCTTTGAACACAAAAAAGCTTATCGATTTTTAAAAGAAGAAGTTCCAGAAGATTACTATACAGTACCTTTAGGAAAAGCAGATGTAAAAAGAGAAGGCAATGATATCACTGTTTTCACTTATGGTTTAATGGTTAATTATTGTTTACAAGCAGCTGATATTTTAGCTGAAGACGGTATTAATGTTGAAGTTGTAGACTTAAGAACGGTATATCCATTAGATAAAGAAACTATTATTGATCGTGCTAAACAAACCGGCAAGGTTTTACTCGTTACAGAAGATAATTTAGAAGGTAGCGTTATGTCAGAGGTTTCGGCAATTATAGCAGAACATTGCTTATTTGAACTAGATGCACCGATTATGCGTTTAGCTGCACCCGACGTTCCATCTATGCCATTTTCACCTGTCTTAGAAAATGAAATAATGATGAGTCCTGAAAAGATACGAGAAAAAATGCGCGAATTAGCGGAATTCTAAGGAGGGTATCAATTGGAAATTAAAATGCCTAAATTAGGTGAAAGTGTTCATGAAGGTACAATAGAACAATGGTTAGTTGCTGTAGGCGATGAAGTAGGAGAATATGAACCTTTATGTGAAGTAATTACAGATAAAGTTACCGCTGAAGTACCTTCTACAGTTTCAGGTAAAGTTACCGAACTTATAGTTAATGAAGGAGAAACAGTAAGCGTTGATGCAGTAATTTGTAAAATCGATACAGGAGAAGAAAGAGATGATATAGATAGTGAGACAGAAGCAAATCATTCTTATGAAGAACAATCTTCTAGTCATAAAAAAAATTTGTCTCAATCGGAAATAAATGAAAATACTAATGATTCATCTTTACAACCTAAAAATAATGGTCGTTTTTCACCTGTTGTCTTCAAATTAGCTTCTGAAAACAACATCGATTTAACTCAAGTAGTGGGTACAGGTTTCAGTGGACGTGTCACTAAAAAAGATATTGAAAAAGTAATTAATAATCCTGAAATGATTGAAAATACAACTAGCAATTCCACTAGTAATCAGAGTCAAAACAACCAATCATCTCAACAAACTTTACAATCTCAAAGTCAATCTGAGTCCGATATAACATACAATCAAGGAAGTACAATTCCTGTTAAAGGGGTTCGTAAAGCAATTGCTCAAAATATGGTGACAAGTGTTACTGAAATTCCTCATGGTTGGATGATGATAGAAGCTGATGCAACGAATTTAGTTAAAACAAGAAATCATCACAAAAACACATTTAAACAAAACGAAGGTTATAATCTGACATTCTTTGCATTCTTTGTAAAAGCTGTAGCTGATGCCTTGAAAGCACATCCTTTACTAAATAGCACATGGCAAGGTGATGAAATAGTTATTCATAAAGATATTAATATTTCAATTGCTGTAGCTGATAAAGATAAATTATATGTGCCGGTCATTAAACATGCTGATGAAAAATCTATCAAGGGTATTGCTAGAGAAATCAATGACTTAGCTACAAAAGCTCGCAATGGCCAACTTACTCAAGCAGATATGGAGGGTGGCACATTTACAGTAAATAATACTGGTTCATTTGGCTCAGTGTCTTCAATGGGAATTATTAACCATCCTCAAGCCGCAATATTACAAGTGGAATCTGTGGTTAAAAAGCCTGTTGTTATAGATGATATGATTGCAATTAGAAGTATGGTTAATTTATGTATTTCGATCGATCATCGTATCCTTGACGGACTACAAACAGGTCAATTTATGAATCATATTAAAAAACGTATTGAACAATATTCTATTGAGAATACAAATATCTATTAAGATTTCAATCTCACATATCCATATATTACTGTCGACAACTTCATTGATATTGTCGACAGTTTATTTTATTTGAAAATGAGTGAGAATACTTAATCAAGCTTGTTGAACAATATACTTTTAATTAGTAGAATAAAAGAAGTTAAAATTAACAATGAAATGAAAGGTGACCTAATATGGATTTAAATTTCGATTTATATATGAACGGGGTTGTTGAACAAGCACGTAATGAAATTGAAGAAGCAGGTTATGAACAATTAACAACTGCTGATGAAGTAGATAGTGTTTTAAAACAAGATGGCACTTCTTTAGTTATGGTCAATTCAGTTTGTGGTTGTGCTGGTGGTATTGCACGTCCAGCAGCCTCTCACGCATTACACTATGATAAATTACCAGATCGACTAGTCACAGTTTTTGCTGGACAAGATAAAGAAGCAACTCAACAAGCAAGAGATTATTTTGAAGGATATGCACCTTCAAGTCCTTCTTTTGCATTAATTAAAGACGGTAAAATTACTGAAATGATAGAACGTTATCAAATTGAAGGTCATGATGTTATGGATGTAATCAACCAATTACAAGGCTTATTCGAAAAATATTGTGAAGAAAGATAAGAGGCCTAAAACACATGTTAAAGTTAAATCCTTATAAGATTGGATTTAGAACTCTCAAAACTGCAGTAGGAATGACGCTAGGAGTTATAATTTGTAAGTTACTAGGTTTAGATAATTATGCTTCTAGTGCGATTTTAGTCGTATTATGTATCAAGCATACTAAAATGCATTCTGTACAAGCTATTGTTTCACGCCTAGTCTCATGTTTATTAATTTTGTTTTTAGGCTCAGCTATTTTTAGTTTATTAGGTCAACATGCATTAGTTTTAGGTTTAATTGTCCTTTTATTTATTCCTTTAACAGTTGTTCTCAATGCTCAAGAAGGCGTAATAACGAGTTGCGTCATTTTATTACATGTTTTTAATGCTAAAGAAATTAATGGGCACTTGATGATTAATGAAATACTACTTTTAACAGTAGGTTTAGGTATTGCCTTTATTATGAATCTCATGATGCCAAGTTTAGACAAAAATTTAAAACGTTATAAAAATGATATTGAACATCAAATTACAGATATTTTCACTATTTTTAGTCATGCTTGTACAATGCGCAAAGATCAACTAGATATTAAATTCGACGCACTACTATTGAACATCAAGAAAGCAAAGTCCTTAGCTTTTAGGGATGTTAAAAATCATTTTGTCAGAAATGAAAACTCCTACTATCACTACTTTGATATGAGAGAAGAACAAGTAGAGTTATTAAAAAGAATGACGCATCTTATAGAGAGTATTTCTACTGATGACCCTATCCTTGAAAAAATATCTCAATTAATGTCAGAAATAGGCAGCAACGTTAATAGTAACGATTATACAGCATTGCGACTTCACTCACTTTATGAGATTCGACTATCCTTAGATCAATTACCGTTACCAACTACACATCAAGCATTAAATTCACGAGCAAATGTTATACAGATATTAAATGAATTAGAAGAATACTTAAATATCAAATCACAATTTGGTTCGTTAAAATTGCATAGTGAAATATGAAAAATAACCGTTACATTAAACTTATTTTGAAAAAAGTTCGATGTAACGGTTTATTTATTAGTTCATAACTGGTGCCAAACTTGTAAGTAGTAATGCAAGTACTACGGCTACAAGCATAACAATAATAATGATACGTAAAACTTTATTATTCAATTCTTAATTCCTCCGTATATTTATATAAATCGTTTAACAACGACTTAAATACGTCTATATATCGTAACCTTATATGATTTAATTCTAAAAAGCAATCAATTTATTTTTGATAAACTTGAAAGTCAGTTAAAATATATTTATATACGAAAGGGGACTTGCAATCATGATTAACAAAGAACGTATATTGAATACTTTTCTAGAGTTAGCAAAAATTAATTCAGAAACAGGTTATGAACAAACTATTCAACCTATACTTAAAGAAAAATTTGAAAATCTAGGGCTAATCGTCAAGGAGGATAACGCTTCAGAACAAGAAGGATTAGGCGCTAACAACCTAATATGCACTTTACCTAGTAATTTATCAAACAAACAGATACCAAAGCTTTATTTCACTAGTCATATGGATACAGTAGTGCCTGGTGTAAATATACGACCTCAAGTGAAGGACGATGGTTACATTTACTCTGATGGTACAACTATTCTAGGCGCAGATGATAAAGCAGGCTTAGCTGCTATACTCGAAACAATCGAACAGATAAATGAGCATAATTTACCTCATGGACAAATTCAATTTGTCATTACAGTTGGTGAAGAATCAGGTTTATTGGGAGCTAAGGCATTAAATACGCAATTACTAGATGCAGACTTTGGCTATGCCGTTGATGCAAGTAAAGAGGTAGGTACAACTGTTGTCGGTGCCCCTACACAAATGAAGATTTATACTACCATTAAAGGTAAAACGGCTCACGCGAGTACCCCAACTAAAGGTATTAGTGCTATTAATATCGCTGCTAAAGCGATTAGTAGAATGAATTTAGGCCAAATCGATGATTTAACAACTGCAAATATTGGTAAATTCCATGGTGGCTCTGCAACAAATATTGTTGCTGATGAAGTTGTTCTTGAAGCTGAAGCACGATCTCACAATGACCAAAGTATTGAAGTACAAGTTCAACATATGAAAGATACCTTTGAGAGCACTGCTAAAGAATTTGGTGGTGAAGCTCATGTAGAAATAGAAACAAGTTATCCAGGATTTAAGGTGGAAGATCATGAAGACGTGACAAAATATGCAATAGCAAGTGCAGTTGCTTTAGGACTTAATGGTGATACTTGTATTGCTGGCGGTGGTTCTGATGGAAATATAATGAATAGATATGGAATTCCTTCAGTTATTTTAGGAGTAGGTTATGAAAACATCCACACAACATCTGAACGTATCGCTACTAAAGATTTATGTATGTTAGCAAGTCAAATTTTAAAAATTATAGAACTTGTTAGCGAATAATACAGTCTTTTAGTAATTGTTAATATGCGTTTTATGTTACAATATTATTGAAAATTTTGAACAAGAGAGGTAAGTAATATGACACAACAAATAGGAGTAGTAGGTTTAGCTGTAATGGGTAAAAACCTTGCTTGGAACATTGAATCTCGAGGATATAGTGTTTCAGTATATAACCGCTCAAGACAAAAAACAGATGAAATGATTGAAGAATCACAAGGTAAACAAATTCACCCAACTTACTCTTTAGAAGAATTTGTTAATTCACTCGAAAAGCCCCGTAAAATTTTACTAATGGTCAAAGCTGGACCTGCTACTGATGCAACAATTGATGGCTTATTACCTTTACTAGATGATGATGATATATTAATCGACGGAGGCAACACAAACTATCAAGACACAATCCGTCGTAATAAAGCACTTGCTGAAAGTGGCGTTAATTTCATCGGAATGGGAGTGTCTGGTGGAGAAGTAGGTGCATTAACTGGACCTTCATTAATGCCAGGTGGCCAAGAAGACGCATATAATAAAGTAAGTGATATTCTTGATGCAATCGCTGCAAAAGCTAAAGATGGTGCATCATGTGTGACTTATATTGGGCCAAATGGCGCAGGACATTACGTCAAAATGGTTCATAATGGAATTGAATATGCTGACATGCAACTTATCGCAGAGAGCTACGCGATGATGAAAGACTTATTAGGAATGTCTCATGAAGAAATTTCTAATACCTTTAAAGAATGGAATGCTGGTGAATTAGAAAGTTATCTAATCGAAATCACTGGTGATATTTTCACAAAATTAGACGATGATAAGGAAGCACTAGTTGAAAAAATTCTTGATACTGCAGGGCAAAAAGGTACTGGTAAGTGGACTTCAATCAATGCACTTGAATTAGGTATACCGTTGACAATTATTACAGAATCAGTATTTGCGCGTTTTATTTCATCAATTAAACAAGAACGTGTTAATGCTTCTAAAACATTGAATGGTCCTAAAGCTTCTTTTGAAGGTAATAAAGAAGAATTCTTAGAAAAGATTCGCAAAGCATTATATATGAGTAAAATTTGTTCATATGCACAAGGTTTTGCTCAAATGCGTAAAGCAAGTGAAGATCATGAATGGAATTTAAAACTGGGCGAATTAGCTATGATATGGAGAGAGGGTTGTATCATTCGCGCTCAATTCTTACAAAAAATTAAAGATGCTTATGATAATAACTCAGAATTACAAAACTTATTACTAGATCCTTACTTCAAAAATATTGTAACTGAATATCAAGATGCACTACGTGATGTTGTTGCAACAGGTGTTCAAAATGGTGTTCCTACACCTGGTTTCTCAGCAAGTATTAACTACTACGATAGTTATCGTTCAGAAGACTTACCTGCAAATTTAATTCAAGCTCAACGTGACTACTTCGGTGCACATACTTATGAACGTAAAGATCGTGAAGGTGTATTCCACACACAATGGGTTGAAGAATAATTATCAATATTGAATAAATAAAGATACTAGCCTCACTCAAAACTTTAATTTTATGGAGTGAGGCTCTATTTACAATATCTATGCAAGCGCTTGCATAAATGCACACAAAGAATTATAAAATTGTTAAACTACAAATGTATATTAAAAGAGAGTATCAATCCAACACACTTTATAGAGAGACAAACGACAATAACGAATGAGGAGTGAACCAAATGAACAGAAAATGGTGGAAAGAAGCAGTAGCTTACCAAGTGTATCCTAGGAGTTTCAATGATAGTAACAATGATGGTATCGGTGATTTGCCTGGTGTTATCGAAAAATTAGATTACCTTAAAGATTTAGGTATCGACGTGATTTGGTTAAGCCCGATGTATCAATCTCCTAATGATGATAATGGTTATGATATTAGTGACTATAGAGCTATCATGGACGAATTTGGCACCATGGAAGATTTTGATCGTTTACTTAAAGAAGTCCATCATAAAGGTATGAAATTAATCTTAGATTTAGTTGTAAATCATACATCAGATGAACATCCGTGGTTTATAGAGTCTAAATCAAGTAAGGATAACCCTAAAAGAGAGTGGTACATTTGGAAAGATCCTAAAGAGGATGGTTCTGAGCCTAACAATTGGGAGAGTATCTTCAATGGATCAGCTTGGGAATATGATGAATTAACAAACCAATACTATTTCCACTTATTTAGTAAAAAACAACCCGACTTGAATTGGGATAATTCAGAAGTACGCAATGCTGTATTTGAAATGATGAACTGGTGGTTTGATAAAGGTATTGATGGCTTTAGAGTTGATGCAATCACTCATATCAAAAAGACATTTGAAGCTGGAGATTTACCTTTGCCAGAGGGAAAATCATATGCGCCAGCCTTTGATGTTGATATGAATCAACCTGGTATCCAACCATGGCTTCAAGAAATGAAGGATAAATCACTAAGTCAATACGATATTATGACAGTAGGTGAAGCTAATGGTGTAAACCCTGATAACGCTAAAGAATGGGTTGGCGAAGAAGAAGGCAAATTTAATATGATTTTTCAATTCGAACACTTAGGTTTATGGAGTACAGGAGATTCAAAATTTGATGTAAAATCTTACAAAACTATTTTAAATCGTTGGCAAAAAAGCTTAGAAGATGTTGGTTGGAATGCATTATTTATCGAAAACCATGACCAACCACGTCGTGTATCAACATGGGGAGATGACAAACAGTATTGGTACGAATCTGCTACAAGTCATGCTGTAACATACTTTTTACAGCAAGGCACACCATTTATATATCAAGGTCAAGAAATAGGTATGACTAATTACCCATTTGATAGTATAGAAACGTTCAATGACGTTGCAGTAAAAAACGAATACAACATCGTTAAAGCTCAAGGTGGCGATGTTAATGCACTTTTAAATAAATATAAAATGGAGAATCGTGATAATTCAAGAACACCTATGCAATGGGATCAATCAACTAACGGAGGTTTTACCAATGGCACACCGTGGTTCCCGGTCAATCCTAACTATAAAACAATCAATGTTGAACAACAAATCCATGATCCTCAATCAATACTACAATTCTATAAAGATTTAATTCAATTAAAAAAATCTGATGAAATATACACATATGGACAGTTTAATTTAGTAGATGAAGACAATCCTAATCTCTTTGCATACACTCGTACACTGAATAACAAGAAAATACTTGTTGTAGGAAATCTTACTGATCAAGTTTCAAAACTCAATGTCCCTTATCTCATTGAAAATGAACAGCAAGTCATGCTTCACAACTATAGTAGCCATGTTATAGACTTTGACAAAATACAGCCATATGAAGCGTTTGTCATTAAAGTCTAAACACCACGTGAGAAGACGAGCAACAACAGTCTTCCACATAAAGAAAAGGTAAAGTGATGTATTATTCAAAGTTTACATCACTTTACCTTTTATCATTTTCAAATTTAATCTAGTTCATCAAAATCGTAAGCTTCTTGTTTAATAGGCAACCATAATTGTATTTTAGTGAATGGGTCGTCAAATGAAATATCGAATGGATAAACCTCAACATACAAACTATTTCGTTCATAAGGTAACGTGAGTTGTAAGCTCGATTCAATATAGTACCACGCTTCATTCGTAGCGTAATCAATTTCGCCTTGTAAATTAAATGTCGCATAGTGCCGTCCTGGTAAGAATCTACTTTCTAAGTGAGCTGGATAACGTTCGCTAGGAACACCAACGAAAAGTTCTAAACCTTGGTCAAGCGGACAACTAACGACAAATAATTCATATGGACTCACATCATTATATCGTCTAAGTTCTTTAATAAGGCCCTCAACCAATAAATCCTCTAAAAAATCAGGGACATTAAAAGGATTAGATAAGTCCTTAGTAGGGATGAACCTAGAGTATCCAACAAGTGAAATATCCTCTGTTTCTTGAAGCCTGTATGTATACGGAGCTCTTTCTGTCGTTGACAATTTTATATATAATCTTTCTTGAAATTTAAGTTCATCTTTTTTTGTTGAGGCTTGGATAGGTGAAATGCCATGAAAATCACTAAAGTCATTAGCAAATTCATTAGAATTAGCATATCTATACTTTTTAGCTACATCCATTAAACGACTTGCGCCGTGCATGACGTCTGTTGCTGCAATCGTCATTCTACGAGCGCGAGCATATTGTTCTGGCGATTGACCAACAATCATTTTGAATGATTGTTCCAAATGATATGGCGAAAGACCAACGTAATCACTGAGTTCTTGCAAATTAAAAGGCTCTAATAGACGATCTTCAATGTATACGATTGCCTGTTGTATTTGCTTGATAACGTCCAAAACTTTCACTCCAATTACTTTGAATCATAATCATTATTGTACATTATTTTCGCCTAAGATACATCTGAAAGCCCTAGTATTTTAAAATTAAAATCAAAAAAGTGAACAACAACGGACTTGAAGGTATAGCTTGCTAAGTATTCATTAGATAAGAACACCTTATGTGCAATACTATAAATAAGTTCGCCATCATTCACTTAAATTTAAATTACTTTCTAAACAATCATTAAAAATCTATTACGTTATCACAGTAAATTAATGAATATCGTCCCACCAGTGATTTCCATCACGACTTAATAATAAATCACTTTCAAGAGGGCCATTAGTACCCGCTTCATAGTTAGGGAAGCATGGTTCAACCATAGTCCACTCATCTTGAATAGCGTCTACAAATTTCCAAGTTGATTTCAATTCTTCCCAATGCGTAAAGTTAGTAGCATCACCTTTAAGACAATCAAATAACAAGTTCTCATATGCATCAACCGTATTCATTTTATCTTGTGCACTCATAGCATAAGATAATTGAACTGGTTCAGTATCGATGCCTTGAATATTTTTCTTAGCGTTTAAATGTAACGAAACGCCTTCATTAGGTTGAATATTAATGACTAGTAAATTAGAATCTAATAATTTATCTGTTTCATAATACAAGTTCATAGGAACCTCTTTAAATTCAACAACAACTTGAATCGATTTCGATTTCATGCGTTTACCAGTTCTAATGTAGAAAGGGACACCAGCCCATCTAAAGTTATCAATTGTTAATTTTCCTGATACAAATGTAGGTGTATTAGAATCCTCGGCCACACGATCTTCTTCACGATAAGACTTAACTTCTTTACCTTCTATAGTTCCTTTACCATATTGACCTCGTACGAAGTTCTTTCTAACTTCTTCAGGTTTAAATTGACGTAATGATTTAAGAACTTTAACTTTTTCAGCACGAATGTCTTCACTGTTCAAGCTAATAGGTGCTTCCATCGCTAATAAGGCAACCATTTGTAGCATGTGATTTTGCACCATATCTTTTAAAGCACCGCTTGATTCATAATAACCACCACGATCTTCAACACCTAAAATTTCTGAAGACGTTACTTGAATATTAGAAATGTATTTGTTGTTCCATAGGGGTTCGAACATGGCATTCGCAAAGCGTAGTACTTCAATGTTTTGCACCATATCTTTACCTAAATAATGATCAATACGATAAATTTCTTCTTCTTTAAATGAACGTCTAATTTGGTTATTTAATGATTCTGCTGATTTTAAATCACTACCAAATGGTTTCTCAATCACTAATCGTTTAAAACCTTTTGTATTAGTAAGGCCAGATGATTTTAAGAAATCAGAGATAACTCCAAAGAATTGAGGTGCCATCGCTAAATAGAATAAACGATTACCTTGTAAACCTAATTCTTTATCCAATTGATTGCTAAATTGTAGTAAGGATTCATAACTTCTTTCATCACTTACATCCGTCTTATGATAGAAGACATGATTCATAAATTCATCAATTCTATTCGTGTCTTTAACATGTTTCTGAATTGATGATTTAACTTGATCACGAAACTCCTCATTTGAATAATCACGACGACCTATACCAATGATAGCAATATGCTCATCTAAATTATCTTGTTGGAACAAATGAAATATAGAAGGGAATAGCTTTCTGTGACTAAGGTCACCAGTGGCACCGAATATTGTTATTAAACAAGGGATGTGTTTACTTTTAGTACTCAAGATCAAAACCTCAATTCTTAAATAGATATATGATGAATATCAATTGACTCACCGATTTATATTAGTATCAATGCTTTCATTTTTAATAAATATATCATTATACTAGATTATTATATTATATGATAATCATTACTTATGGTCATCAAATATGCTTGAAATTAAGCACAATTTATTTTTTTCGAAAATGATTATTCCAATAGCACTAACACTATGAAGTACATTGTTTTAATGTTAACAAAATCATATCATGATTATATCCTATTTAACCATATATCTTTACCATACAAATACATATAAGTGATTAGCAAGTATAAGGATTAAACACAATGTATTGATTATATTTTATTTCTTCATATAGAAAATATGATGACATATGATAGAATATATGAAAGAAAAGGAGGATCATGCATGGAAGTTACATTTTTCGGTACGAGTGCAGGATTACCGACTAAAGAGAGAAACACACAATCCATCGCTTTAAATTTAGAACCATATTCAAATTCAGTATGGTTATTTGACGTTGGCGAGGGAACGCAACACCAAATCCTACATCATTCAATAAAGTTAGGAAAAGTTGATCACATCTTTATTACTCATATGCATGGCGATCATATATTTGGTCTTCCTGGATTACTTACAAGTCGCTCCTTCCAAGGCGGAGAAAATAAACCTTTAACTCTAATTGGTCCTAAAGGAATTCAAAATTATATTGAAACGTCTTTAAAGTTATCGGAATCACATCTTAATTACCCAATTACATATATTGAAATTAATCAACAATTTACATATCATCATGAGGGTTTTACGGTACAAGCAGAAGTGTTAAATCATGGTATTACATCTTATGGCTATCGTATAGAAGCACCAACCACACCAGGAACAATTAATGTGGAAGCTCTAAAAGCCATTGGGTTAGAACCTGGTCCAAAATATCAAGAAGTAAAAATACAAGATACATTTGAACATAATGGTTTGATATACCAATCTGATGACTTTAAAGGAGAAGCGAAACCTGGCCCAATCATTGCTATATTTGGAGATACGAAACCTTGTGATAATGAATATGTATTAGCTAAAAATGCAGATGTCATGGTACACGAAGCTACTTATATAGAAGGGGAAAAGACACTTGCCAACAATTATCATCACAGCCACATAGATGATGTTTTTCAATTGATTAAGAACGCTAATGTTGGTAAAAGTCTTATTACTCATATTAGCAATCGATACAACTTAGAAGATGTAGAATCTATTTATAAAGAAATTAACAATCAATCTCAGATTCCACAATTTTATTTCGTTAAAGATTTCGAGACATATAAAATATAAAAAACGCTTTTTTCCTTACCCTTTAAGCCGGGAAAGGGAAAAAGCGTTTTAGCTTATTTATTCAGATTCTTTATTTGATAATTCTACACTACGATTAACAGCAGAACTTAAACAGTCTTCAAACATTGATACAATATCGTATTGAGATAGGGCATCTAAGCCTGCTTGAGTAGTTCCACCTTTAGAAGTAATATTCTTCCTTAATTGTTCCATACTTAAATCAGAGCGTTCTATCATCTTGCTTGTCCCGATGATTAAATTACGAATAGATTCTTCTACTTGATCTCTTTCTAATCCTAGTTCAGTACCTGCCTTTACATACTGCTCAAATACATGATATAAAAATGCAGGACCACTACCTGTAATCGCAGTCACTTGATGTAAATGATCTTCAGAAACCTCTATAACCGATCCAAATGCGTTAATTAATTCATTAACTTCATCTTTAGATTTAGGTCCAAAATTATTTGAAAAGCTAATTCCTGTTACAGAATGTCCCACTTGCGCATTAGTATTTGGCATAATACGTGCTAATGGGTTATTCGTATCTAATAGCTGTCTAATATAATCAATCGATAGGCCAGCCATAATAGAAATAAAGCGATTATCATCAGTAATATCATCTTTAATTCTTTCTGCTAATGCTTCAAAATCATGTGGCTTCGTTCCAAGAAAAACGTAGTCAGCATTTTTCAATAATTCTTTATCGTCATAACTATAATTAACTCCCAATCTTTCCGCGAAATCTTTCAGAGCTTGTTCATTTGATTTATTTGTTAAATAAATGTCATTGGGATCTAAATTATTAGAATTAATAATTCCTGTAAAAATAGCTTGTGCCATATTACCTGCACCATAGAATACAAGTTTCATTTTAACCACATCACCTTCATCTCTTTTGATTAATCATTTATATTGCCTTAAGATTATAAATACATAGTAACACATATCTATAAGAAGTAATATAACTCGTATAAACGCATGATATTACTTCATTTTCCTTATAAAATGCATTGTTAGTACAAAAAGGATGTTAAATATGATAGGACAACATTATATCGTGACAGGAGGAACAAGTGGTCTTGGATTATCCCTCGTTCACCAACTTCTTAAAAGAGGCGCTCATGTCACTGTTTTAGCTAGAAACATTTCTAAATTTAATCAAATTGATTTCAGAAGTCATTCTAAAAATATAAATGTCATTCAATGTGACTTACAACAACGAGAAGATATTTACCAACTCTCAGAAAAAATAAAAGCGCCAGTCAATGGTTTCATATACAGTTCAGGTTTAGGTTATTTTAAATCCATTAATAACCATACTTTAGACGAAGTCATTGAAACATATGACGTTAATCTCGTAAGTTTTAATTTAATGTACCAAATTCTACGACCAAAGTTAGTAAAACATGCACATATTATCGGCATTTCAAGTCAAGCGGCCTTTGTTACGCAAGCTAACGCGGCACACTATGGCGCTTCAAAAGCTGCATTGACTGCCGTTCTTAACGCATTGAGATTAGAAGAACCTGAATTTCATATTATGGCAGTACATCCTGGACCTATCGATACACCATTTCATAAAAAGGCAGACCCGTCACTTGCTTTTTTTAATAAATATAAACTTATAATGATTGATGCTGAGCAACTTGCCGAGCGCATCATTTTAGGAATTTTAAAGAATAAAAAAGAAATCAATCAACCTGGGTGGATGCATAATATTTTAAAATTATATCACCTTGCACCGAGAACACTGGAAAATTGTTTACCGAATTTATTTAAAAACAAAGAATAGTGATTAATTATGAAGCAGGCTTGCTATAAGTCCTTTTAAAAGGGTGGGCTAAAAATGATATGTAGCATTGATGGTATTATTAATAAAGCAATCGCTAATTCTAAACGACTACCAATTAATAGAAGTTTTACTTTAGAATATTTAGTTGGAACTGAATTTTATAACACGCTCAGTGATGCTGAAATTGAATATATTGAGGCAAAGTTTCATCAACTTGTAATCCAACAGCAGATTCTTGGAATAGAAGTGAATGTAAAAACGACACAAAAGACCCATGTTTACATCAAACAATTTTAATGACCGAAACTTATTTTGAGATGGGTGGCTTTTATTAAGAATGTTTATTGGTTTCAAGAAATCTATAATGAGACTACTCATACTACTCTCGCTTCAGAGTAAGCAAAAAAAGCTTTAAGACCATTTCAGTAAGTTGAAATCATCTTAAAGCTTTTATATTTTAAACTCTCTTATACATTATTTTAGATGTTGAGTATATTCTAAATTCTTCACACGTTCACGCGCAGATTTAATTTGATCTAAACTTACATCCTTATAATAGTTACGCACATTTTCTTCTAATTGTTCTACACTACTTGCGCCGACGATGATTGAACCAAGAGCATCATGAGAAGTTAAATATTTAAATGAAAGGGCACTTAAATTACTTTCAATTTCTTTAACTGATGCAATGGTTTCACCTAACTCATCACGAGTATATTCAAAAATACCATCTTTAAACTTTTTATCTAATGCGTCGACACTATTAGAGGTTAATAATCCCTTAAACACTGGTCCACGCGCTAACACTTTAACTTGTTGCTCATGAATAGTATCTAAAAGACTTTCAGGTCTATTATCTATTAAATTAAATTGAGACATTAAAGTTTCGATTTGACTATGTTTTAAATAGTAATCAATAACGTTTGGACGGATGGATGAAATACCATAAGCTCTAATAATACCTTCTTGTTTTAATTCATCAAAAGCACCGATAGTTTCATCTAGTGGATCATCAATTGTTCCACCATGCAATTGATATAAATCTAAACGGTCTAGTCCTAAACGTTTTAAAGATCCTTTCACACCTTCTTTAATGTGTTTCTTAGAGGGATCCCATGTTACGTTTCCATCGTCAGTTAGTCGATTGCCGACTTTCGTACCGATTACGATGTCATCACGATTTTGATATTTCTTTAAAGCTTTTCCTACAATTTCCTCATTAATTCCTTGATCATACATATCTGCAGTATCAAAATATGTAATACCCTGTTCGATTGCACTTTCAATGATAGGTTGCGCTTTATTAAAATCTGTACCTAAACTCATGCAACCCAAACCAAGTTCAGAAATTTCGATGCCACTTTTTAAAATATTTTTTTGCATGTCCATTCTCCTTTCGATACACTTTAACTGACGCATTCAGTTTATCAATTTATAAATATAAATAAAAGGGACGTGTTTACATATGAGATTAAACGAAAAAACTATTGACCGCACAGTCATTTACAATGGAAAAATTATTGACCTAGAACTACATGATGTTGAATTACCCGACGGCAGTACATCTAAACGTGAATTAGTTTATCATAATGGTGCCGTAGCAGTGTGTGCAGTAACACCTGAAGACGAAGTCCTATTAGTTAAACAATTTAGAAAGCCAGCTGAAAAACCTTTGCTTGAAATACCAGCAGGCAAACTTGAAAAAGGTGAAGAGCGTGAAGAAGCTGCGAAACGTGAATTACAAGAGGAGACAGGATATATTGCTTCAAATCTAGAATTTGTAACAGATATGTATGGATCTCCAGGTTTTTCAAGTGAGAAATTATCAATTTATTTTACAGATCAGTTGTCTGAAGGTGAAATGAATTTAGATGATGACGAATTTGTAGAACTACATAAGGTATCTATTGAGAATGTAAAATCTATGTTAAAAAACAAGGAACTCGAGGATGCTAAAACAATTATCGCTCTACAGCACTTATTATTAAATTATAATCATTCTAAATAACTAGCGTAAACTCTTGCTTTTTATTGAGAATATTGATATTTTATTTAGTGAATCATAGATTAAATTAAAATGATTATAATTCTTAGTAGAGGAGTGAGGCTTCCGTGGAAGAACGTCTCAATCGCGTGAAGCAACAATTACAACAATCATCTTATAAATTAACTCCACAACGAGAGGCTACAGTTAGAGTTTTAATAGAGAATGAAAAAGATCATCTTAGTGCTGAAGATGTGTATTTAAAAGTGAAAGATAAAGCGCCTGAAATTGGTTTAGCTACGGTATACAGAACCTTAGAGTTGTTAGCTGAACTCAAAGTCGTTGATAAAATAAACTTTGGTGACGGAGTAGCTCGTTTCGATTTACGTAAAGAAGGGGCTAAACATTTCCATCATCATCTTGTATGCATGGAATGTGGTAAGGTAGATGAAATTGATGAAGATTTACTACCTGAAGTTGAAAATCGTGTTGAAAATGAATTTAACTTTAAAATACTTGACCATCGTTTAACTTTCCATGGCGTTTGTTCTGATTGCCAAGCGAAAGGTAAAGGCTAATTAGGGGTTTATTTTCACAAATATACTTAAAAATTCTAACGCAATCTAATAAGTTTAAAGAAGCCACCGCTTCAATAGAGGTGCTTATATGAATACAATCATTGAAGAATATTTGAATTTTATTCAAATCGAGAAGGGTTTGAGTAGTAATACCATTGGCGCTTATCGTAGGGATCTAAAAAAATATGAAGAATATCTTGAAGAAAGAAAAATTTCCCATATTGATTTCGTGGATCGTCAAGTGATTCAGGAGTGCCTAGGTCATTTAATAGATTTGGGTCAATCCTCAAAATCACTCGCACGTTTTATATCTACAATTAGAAGCTTTCATCAGTTCGCATTAAGAGAAAGATATGCAGCGAAAGATCCGACGGTGTTAATTGAAACGCCAAAATACGAAAAGAAACTACCTGACGTATTAGAGGTTCAGGAAGTTTTGGATTTATTAGAAACACCAGATTTGAGTAAGAATAATGGTTATCGTGATCGGACGATGTTAGAGCTTTTATATGCTACAGGTATGCGCGTTTCTGAAATTATTCAATTAGAAGTCGAAGATGTCAATTTAATGATGGGGTTTGTCAGAGTTTTTGGTAAAGGAAATAAAGAACGTATTGTTCCTTTAGGTGATGCTGTTATTGAGTATTTAACTACATACATTGAAACAGTTCGCCCTCAATTATTAAAACAAACTGTCACACATGTATTATTTCTTAATATGCATGGTAAACCTTTATCACGACAAGGTATATGGAAGATGATTAAACAGAATGGTTTTAAAGCGAACATTAACAAGACATTAACACCTCACACGTTAAGACATTCCTTTGCTACACATCTACTTGAAAATGGCGCTGATTTAAGGGCTGTCCAGGAAATGTTAGGCCATTCTGATATATCTACGACACAGTTATATACACATGTATCAAAATCTCAAATTCGAAAAATGTATAATCAATTTCATCCTAGAGCTTAATTGTAATTTAAAAGACCAATAAACGTAGTGATTTAATGTAGCTATCATACGTTTATTGGTCTTTTAATGTATTATAAGGCCGTTGAGTATGTGAACGACGTAATTGTCTTGCTTCTTCACGGGCTTGTATAACTTCTGTTCGATCACGTTTTATATGATGATGAACAATGTAAGGCTCTGATATTACAAATTGAGTAAAATTATAATCTTGATATACACGTTTAATAACTTTCTCAAATGATGTGTGTATAGGTAGTTTGACAGGTACAAATGCATTATGATCTTTAATAGAATTTATTTGATGTAAAATCATGCTTTGATACTCATCTATATTTAAATGTAATTGAGTTTTATCTTTTGCTTGTTTAATAACAGACAGTGACTTTTTATATGACTTTAAAGCACCTTTAATATTATCCCGGCGGTAATGATAACAAGCTGAGGCAAATAGTATCAAACTCACTACCGCGTCATTTTTAGAGAAAGAGGGATTTAATTTCCAAGCTTCTTCTAAAATATCATGACATAAAAAATAATGTTGATGCTTATGAAATTGATAATAGAAATGAATTAACGCGTCATCCATGGCAATCCACCCAAAATTTAAAAGTTATATGTATTCATGCTATAATATTTGTGTGAAATATGCACTAAAGATGCAACACGAGATTGAGGTAGATACGATGTATGAAGTGAAACTAGATGCGTTTAACGGACCATTAGACTTGTTATTGCATTTAATACAGAAATTTGAAATAGATATTTATGATATTCCCATGAAAGCTTTAACTGAGCAATATATGCAATATGTTCATGCGATGAATCAACTTGAAATTAATATTGCTAGTGAATATTTAGTCATGGCTTCTGAACTTTTAATGATTAAAAGTAAATTATTGCTACCTCAAACGAGTGTAGAAGATGACATTGAAGAAGATCCCCGTGAAGATTTAGTAGGGCGTTTAATCGAATATCAAAACTATAAAGAATATACTGAAATACTTAATGATATGAAAGATCAACGAGAACTTTATTATACGAAGTATCCTACTGATTTATCACATTTGGAAACTGATGAATCATGGGATCCAAATCAGACTATAGATTTAACAGAACTCATCGTAGCTTATCAAAGAGTTAAAAATCGAGTAGAACTCAATACTCCTAAATCTGTAGAAATTAAAAAAGAGACATTTACAATTCAACAAGCAACCGAACAAGTTACAAATCGTCTAAAAGAGCATGAATCATTTAATTTCTTTAGTTTATTTACTTTCCACGAACCAGTAGAACAAGTAGTAACACATTTTCTAGCTATATTAGAAATGTCTAAATCTGGTATCGTCAATATTAATCAAAACAATCAATTTGAGGACATCGATATCATTAGAGGAGTGAATTACAACATTGGATAACCAAGGAATATTAGAGGCTTTATTATATACTTCTGGTGATGAAGGATTAGAGCAGAAGCAATTATTGGAAATTTTGGAGTTGAATGAAAATGAACTCGACCAGTTAATCGATACCTATCAATCTCCTGGTTTGGTTATCCAAAAATTTGGTACAACATATGTTTTAACAACGAAAAAAGACGCATCGTCTTATATTGAACAGCTTATTGAACAAAAATCTAAAATGAAGTTATCTCAGGCAGCTATGGAGACACTTTCTATTATCGCTTATAATCAACCACTCACTCGTAGCGATATAGAAATGATAAGAGGGATTAATTCCGATGGCGCTGTTAAAACACTTATAGCTAGAGGTTTAGTAGAAGCTAAAGAGGTCGATCATTCTAGAAGTCATCATTTAATAACTACCGATTTATTTTTAAATGTATTTGGTATAGAAAGTCTTGAGTCATTACCAACGACTGAAGAGGATGATGCTGAAATGGATGAATTCTTTAGTAATTTAGTTAATCAAAAAGGAGATTCAAATGAGTAAAGAATTAGAGAGACTACAAAAAAGAATTGCGAATAGTGGTTATACATCACGACGCAAAGCTGAAACACTCATAACCGAAGGAAAAGTCAAAGTAAATGGACAAGTTGTGACTGAATTAGGAACAAAAGTGTCTCACTCAGACACAGTTGAAGTAGAGGGCATTAAAATAGAACAAGAAGATAAAATGTATATCTTATTTTATAAACCTACTCAAGTTATTACGAGTGTATCTGATGATCGTGGTCGTAAAGTTGTGACAGATTATTTTGAAGATATTGAAACTCGTATATATCCAGTTGGACGTTTAGATTATGATACATCAGGTGTTTTATTGTTAACAAACGACGGAGAATTCACTAACTTAATGACTCATCCACGTTATCACATTAAAAAGAAATATGTTGCTAAATTAAAAGGCTATTTAATGAGAGAACAAGTTAAAGAATTAGAACAAGGCATTGAATTAGAAGATGGTTTCACTCAACCGGCTCAGGTAAAAATAAAAAGACAAGATAAAGAGAAAAACACTACATTAGTCGAAATTACTATTAGTGAAGGTAGAAATCGTCAAGTGCGCCGTATGTTTGAATATTTTGGTCATGAAGTGAATAAATTAACACGTATTCAATTTGGTCCTTTAGACTTGAAAGGTTTAAATGCCGGAGAAGGTCGTGTGTTGACTCCTCATGAGGTGAAAACGTTAAGACATTTAGCCGAAAATGGTAAATAAACACAAAAAATATGTTTTTACCAATAAGATTGAGATTTTTTTCACATAGTTTTAACTATCAGTCACTTAATATGTTCAACCTGTGCTATAATAACAAATGAATTTGAACAGCATGTGTAGGAGGTAAAAAGTAATATGGCTAACGAAATTTTAATCGTTGATGATGAAGACAGAATCAGAAGATTGCTTAAATTATACTTAGAAAGAGAATCTTTTGAAATCCATGAAGCTAGTGATGGTAAGGAAGCTTATCAACTTGCGATGGATAATAACTATGCGTGCATTCTTTTAGATTTAATGCTACCAGAAATGGATGGTATAGAAGTCGCATCTAAACTAAGAGAACACAAAGATACACCTATTATTATGCTTACGGCAAAAGGAGAAGAAACTAACCGAGTTGAAGGTTTTGAATCCGGTGCCGATGACTATATTGTTAAGCCTTTTTCACCTAGAGAAGTTGTATTAAGAGTTAAAGCTTTATTAAGACGTACTCAATCTGCAAACTCAGAACAAAGCGAACCACATGCACGTGATATTATTGAATTCAATCATTTAGTGATTGATAATGATGCACATAGAGTACTTGCAGATAACGAGCAAGTGAATTTAACACCTAAAGAATATGAATTACTCATATATCTAGCTAAGACACCTAATAAGGTGTTCGATCGTGAACAATTACTTAAAGAAGTATGGCATTATGAATTTTATGGCGACTTGCGAACAGTAGATACACATGTAAAACGTTTAAGAGAGAAATTAAATCGTGTATCTAACGATGCAGCTCAAATGATTCAAACTGTTTGGGGTGTAGGCTATAAGTTCGAGGTCAAAGCCAGTGATGAACCGACTAAATAGCGTAGTTATAAAACTGTGGTTAACTATTATCTTAATAGTAGCGACAGTTTTAATTTTATTAAGTGTATCCTTAATTACCTTTATTCAATATTATTTTACGCAAGAAACTGAAAATTCTATTAAAGAAGATGCCAAAAGAATTAGTTCACTCGTTGAGAAATCTCACAATAAATCACTTGCTATCCAAAACAGTCAAAAACTTGTAGATGGTCCTGGTGGTTTAATCATTATGAATAATTTTAATGATAAACCACACGCATCATATAATAATACTAAAACTCAAATGCTCAATGAAATTAAAAAGAGCCCTAAATTTAAAAGAGTCTTCAATAACGGCGAATTTGAAACTCAAAACGTCACAATTAAAAATAACGGTAATACACAATCATATATACTATTAGGTTATCCAATGAAACCACAAGAAGATGCTAGTAGTAAGCATAGTGGTGTGTTTATTTATAAAGACTTAAAATCTATTGAAGATACAAATAATGCTATAACTATTATCATTTTGATTACTGCAATTATATTTATAGCAGCTAGTACAGTATTTGCATTCTTCTTATCGAACAGAATTACGAAACCCTTGAGACAATTAAAGACACAAGCACAAAAAGTTTCTGAAGGTGATTATAGTCAAATATCTTCAGTCTCTACTAAAGATGAAATTGGCGACTTATCAAGAGCTTTCAATAATATGAATTACGAGATTCAAGAACATATTGACGTTTTATCATCATCTAAAAGTATTCGTGACAGTTTATTAAACTCCATGGTCGAAGGTGTATTAGGTATAAACGATCAAAGAGTCGTTATCTTTTCTAATAAAATGGCTGATGATATCATCCATTTTATTGATGATTTTTCAAAAGAATCAATCGAACAACAAATCGAAAAAACATTTGAATCCAAAGGAACTGAATTTCTCGAAATAGAAATTAGTACGCGTTATTACGTCTTTATCACAAGTTATATCAATCGTATTCAGCCAAATGGTAGAAGTGGTATTGTAGTGATTATTCGTGATATGACAAATGAACATAATTTAGATCAAATGAAAAAAGACTTTATCGCTAATGTATCCCATGAATTACGCACACCCATTTCCTTATTACAAGGTTATACGGAATCAATCGTTGATGGCATAGTCACTGAACCAGATGAAATTCGTGATTCGCTTGGTGTTGTATTAGATGAATCTAAGCGATTAAATCGTCTAGTTAATGAATTATTAAATGTTGCACGAATGGATGCTGAAGGTCTATCGGTTGAGAAAGAAGTACAACCAATAAAAAATCTTTTAGATAAAATGAAAGCTAAATACCGTATGCAAGCAGACGATTTAGGATTAACAATGGAATTTAACTCTGGCAATGATCATCTTCTATGGGATTATGACATGGATCGAATGGATCAAGTTTTAACTAATCTCATTGATAATGCATCAAGATATACACAACCAGGTGACACAATTGCAGTAACTGCAAGTAAAGATGAGCAATATAATATTTTATATATTAGCGATACAGGTACAGGTATTGCTCCAGAACATTTACAACAAGTGTTTGACCGCTTCTATAAAGTGGATGCCTCACGTAAACGTGGTAAGCAGGGAACTGGTTTAGGTCTCTTTATTTGTAAGATGATTATTGAAGAACATGGTGGACAAATTGAAGTAAAAAGTGAGCTCGGTAAAGGTACCACATTTATAATTAAGCTCCCTCAACCTAAAAATTATGTAGCAGAGTAAACAAAATTTTAAAATACGAATTCGATGTGCATCTCATTAAGTTGGAGATTTAATCTAACTATTGGGGTGCATTTTTGTGTTTCTAATATGTTCTAACTTCACATCAACGATAAAGTTTCATTTTTGATTTATAGAAAATTAGGTCAATTGAATGATTTGATGAAAGGAAGCACTTTTATATTGATCGAATATCTTTTTGATAATAAATAACTAAGTACTTTATACTAACGATTTTATTTTTTAATAAGAAAGCAGAGTCATTGAGTTTATCACCTTTATCGTGTAATATAAAAATTAAATAAAAACATTATCAATATTCATCTTCGGGGTCGGGTGCAATTCCCAACCGGCAGTAAATTTAAGCCTGCGACGAAATAATTCGATAACACACGTAGTTGTCATATTATTTCTTGATTCAGTGAGATTCTGAAGCCGACAGTATAGTCTGGATGGGAGAAGATGGAGGTTTTTTGTTGTGCAAATTTCCTCCTTTTCTAAGCAAGATGAATGGAAGGAGAAAATTAAATATGCAACAAAATAAACGTCTTATAACTATAAGTATGTTAAGTGCGGTTGCGTTTGTATTAACATTTATAAAGTTTCCGCTACCATTCTTACCACCATACTTAACGTTAGATTTTAGTGATGTGCCAACGTTACTTGCTACTTTTTTATTAGGTCCCATTGCAGGTATTATTGTCGCATTCATTAAAAATATCTTAAACTTTTTATTTAACATGGGAGACCCTGTTGGGCCTGTAGCAAACTTTTTAGCCGGGGCAAGTTTCTTATTATCAGCTTATTATGTATATAAAAACAAACGTTCAACACGCACTTTAATTTATGGTCTAATAGTTGGTACGATTGTAATGACTATTGTACTTAGTATCTTAAATTACTTTGTATTACTTCCATTATATGGAATGATATTTAATTTAGGAGATGTCGTTAAAAATCTTAAAATTGTTATTGTCTCCGGTGTAATACCGTTTAATATTATCAAAGGTATCATCATTTCAATTATCTTTGTTTTACTATATAAAAGACTAAAAAATATTTTAAAATAAATAAATGCTCTTGATACTAAGTTATCTCAAAATATCTTAGTATCAAGAGCGTTTTTGATATCATTCTTAAATAAAAATAAGGCAAGTAGTAATCAAAAATAAAAACTCGAATTCCTAACAATTATAATTAAGAATTCGAGTCAATTTATTATTCAAATTTAAGCGCGTCACCATCAAATGGTTCGTCTTCAATTTTAATTGAATCAGTAGGACAACCTTCTAGTGCATCTTCCATATCTTCGTATAACTCTTCAGGCACTTCTGCAGTACCTTGGTTATCATCAAGGATTACGAAAGCAATACCTTCGTCGTCGTAATCATAAATATCTGGAGCTGCTGCACCACATGCACCGCATGCTATACAAGTATCCATATCAACGATTGTATATTTAGCCATTTTCATTCGCCTCCTTTGATAAAAATGCTACACTAGTATTACTAATACAATTGTAGACATCGACATTTTTCATTTCAATATATTCGTTTTATAGAGTGAGGGTTTAATTTGTACGATATATTATCTTATGCTATTGATCATGCATTTAACTACAAAACAAATAAAAGTATTTATAATATTTTAATAGGCAAGAAGTCTCATCAAACTTTTTTTGACGCTTCGAGCCAACAACTTTTGTCATTATATCATAGTTTACCCAATTTAAAATATCCTACTTTTGAGCGATTTATACTACAAAAGGATGATTTTAATCATGAATTAGATATCAAAACGCATCCTCGATATACATATGATAGTTTAACCCGAACATTTAGTTGTATACAACTACTTATCCAAACATTATCGAATACTCGCAAAGATACATTTAAATTTATTCCAGTAGTTCAAAATACTTACGTACAACAGAAAGTGAAACAGCTATATAATCATATCAAACTCTCTCAATTAGAAGCGTCATTTATATCAGAAATATATTCACTATTCGACGCAATAGAACGTCGCAATAATAAGAATGTGCTACATTACTATCTACAAGGGTATGAGGAACCTATGTATACTCGTCAGCAAATTAGTTTGATAGAGGATATAAAGCAATCTGAACTATTTGAATTAGAGATGAATCAACTGATAGATTTATTAGATGAGATTGAAGACGAATCTAATTATCCTATACTATCTCAAACAATTATCTTACCTCAGTTGTTAAATCAAACTTTTCTAAGTTATCAAAAATTACTACACGGTATGAATATGAACGAAATAGCAGAACATCAAAACGTTAAAATAAATACTATTGAAGATCATGTATTGGAAATATTTATTAAAGGTTATCAGAATGATTACAACACTTATGTCAATCAAAAACAAATTGATCAATTTATTCAATATTATGATCATCACATAGGCCTAAGATTAAGAGAATACAAACAAGCATTTGAAGACTTAACTTATTTTCAAATAAAATTAATCATCGTAGGTATTGAGCGAGGTGACTTACGTGTTAGAAGATAAACTTAAAGAATGGTTTGGATTTGAGACTTTTAAACGTGGCCAAAAGGAGATTATTGAAAGCATATTAGCAGGTAAGCACACCTTAGGTATTTTACCTACAGGAAGCGGGAAAAGTTTATGTTACCAACTTCCTACATATTTAATTGAGAAACCAACGTTAGTCATATCACCGTTAATTTCTTTAATGGATGATCAAGTGATGCAAATGAAACTTAATGGTGAATCTCACGTCTCATATATACATTCAGGTATGGATGAAATCGAAAAGAGAAACCATATTAATCAAATTTCACAAAGTCGATTCATTTATTTAAGTCCCGAATTTCTATTACAGCCACAGAATTTCAAGTTAATATCACATTTAGACTTTGGTTTAATAGTTTTAGATGAAGCTCATTGTCTATCAGAATGGGGTTATGACTTTAGACCACATTATGCCCTTATTGGACAAATCACTTCTCACTTCAAAAATGCGCGTATACTAGCGTTAACTGCGACAGCTCCACCACATTTAGAAGAAGATTTATCACATATTCTTAGTATTGATTTAAATGTCATTAAAACGAGTATGAATAGAGATAACATTTCTTTACAACATAAGAATTTTAATGATGATGATGAGAAAATAAAGTGGCTCATACCTTTTTTAAGCTATTCAGGACCCACGATTATTTATATTTCCTCTAAGAAAAGATGTCTAGAATTAGCTAAATTAATTTATGAGGCGGGATTCTTAACGGGCATTTATCATGGTGATTTGAGTTATCAAGAACGTCAAACTGTTCAACAACAATTTTTAAATAATGATATACCTATTATCGTAGCCACAAGTGCTTTTGGGATGGGAATAAATAAAAAAGATATCCGAACTGTCATTCACTTTCATTTATCTTCAAGTCCTTCCAATTATTTACAAGAAATTGGTCGCGCAGGAAGAGATGGTAAACCGAGTCAAGCCATTAGTTTGTATCAACCCGATGATAGTTTCATTTTAGAAACCTTATTGTTTGCAGATATGATGACTGAAGAGGATATCTCTATGTTTGAATTAGGTGAATTTTTACCACCCGTTAAAAAGGATATTCTAGATACGTTATATCGTCAGTTTACAATTAATGACCTTAAATCAATATTTAAAAAATCATTTCAACGTAAACGTTTAGGATACATGCGCATACTAGGCTATAAAAATTTAGATCAATGTCGCCGTAATTATTTACTCGAGTTTTTTGGTGAACATCCGGATAAACCTGTAAGATGTTGCGACAATGATACTGAATTGGAAGAAATAAAAACTTTTAATCGCAAAAAAGTAAAAAGGAAAATGAATTATAAAGAAAAATTGCAAAACTTATTTGAAGATTAACTTCAGATAATTATATCTAGTTAAAATGATTATGAAGCATCATTTATTTCTGACTAAATTGGCAATCTTCATTCTCAGGCTAGCTATCGCTTTACTTAAAGAATTTTATCAAGCTATAATTAAAATGTAAGACTTATTTAAATGTATTAAATATTTTTAAATTTCATACATATTCACACTTATTCGTGGGTATATTAAATGTAACGTTATTAAATTCACTTAAACAAAGAAAGGATGATGTTTGTGTCTAATAATAGTTTCAAAGATGATTTTGAAAAAAATCGTCAATCTATTGATCCAGAAGAACACAACAATCGTGTAAACGATGAACAGCAAGATGAATCAAAAGAAAATATCGAGGATAAATCAAATCAACAATTTCCTCCTAGAAACGCACAACGTCGTAAGAGACGTCGTGATGTTGCTACTAATCATAATAAACAACAAGATGACCGTAACGACAACTCGAATGAAAATAATTCACTAGATGATCGCTATGATGAAGCATCATTACATAATGGTGAAAACGATAATTACGACACAGCATCTCGCACAGACCACGGTCAACACGATCATGATGGAAATTTAAACCGTTCAAGTAATAACGTGCGTGAAGACCAAGGTGCACAAGATGATAGATTAGGTAGCGGAAAAGATGCAACTATAGCTGGTGGAGCTGCAGGTGCTGGAGCTACTGGTAACGCTGCTCAACATTCTAATAAAAAAGCAGGTGCTCGTCCTGGACCTAAAGTTAATGAAGGTCATAATAATGATCTAACTGATGACAATCATCGTCGTCAACAAGACCACGAAGAGCGAGACTTTGATGAAGATAGAGAACGTCATGATAAGAAATCTGGTAAAGGTAAAAAAGCTGCTGCCGCAGGTGCAGGTGTTGCTGGCGTTGCGGGTGCTGCCGGTGTTGCTAAACATCACCATGATGAGAAAAATAAAAATCATGAAGACAAACATGCTAGTCATGATCAACATCATGACACTAATGACAAACGCAATAACCAACATGACAAAGATTTCGATCATGAACGACGTAACAATGATAATAAAGATCATGATAAGAAATCTGGTAAAGGTAAAAAAGCTGCTGCTGTTGGAACTGGCGCTGCAGGTGCCGCTGGAGCTGCTGGATTAGCAAAACATGAACATGACAAACATAAAGATAATCGCAATCAACATGACCATGGGCGTAGAGACGATAGAAACAACAATAGAGACGACCGCAATTATGACCGTAGAAATGATAACCGTGACAATAAGAAAAAAGGTGGAATAATGAAGATATTATTACCACTGATTGCTGCAGTGCTTATACTTGGTGCAATTGCTATCTTTGGTGGAATGGCATTAAACAATCATAATAATAGTAAAAACGATGATAATAAAGTTTCTGACCAAAGTAAGAAAGATTCTGATAAAAAGGCAAATGATAAAGATAAAGCTTCTTCAGACAAAGACAAAGATAAAAATAAAGATGGCAATAAAGACAGCGACAAAGATAAAGCTTCTTCAAATAATAGCGCTTCAAATTCAGATGAAAATGGTAATAGTGCTAACGGTGGTGCTGCTGGTTCAGATCAAAATGCAAATAGCACAGATAATTCATCTAACCAAAACGGTACTGCTAACAACCAAAACCAAGGTACACAAAATAATCAACAAAATAATGGTAACTCTACACAAGGTAACAATAACAATCAACAAAATACCCAAGGTCAACAATCTCATACTGTAAACGGTAAAGAAAACCTATACCGTATCGCAATCCAGTATTACGGTGAGGGTACTCAGCAAAATGTTGATAAAATCAAACGTGCTAATGGTTTAAGTAGTAATGACATTCATAACGGTCAAACGTTAGTTATTCCTCAATAGAAACCATAAAGCACACTAAAAAAAACGTTCTCTCGGCAATTGCCAAGAGAACGTTTTTTAATTTAACTTCATTCTTTTATATTTATATTCACATGAATATACTCAATTTTTTTAATTTTATTCTTTTCATGCTTAGCTAAAATCATTAATAACTGATATAATAATTTGGTGATTAAAGGAGGGCAAATCATGCAAAGAGTTGAAAGCATTATAATTGGTGGTGGCCCATGCGGTTTAAGCGCTGCTATAGAGCAGAAGAAAAAAGGGATTGAAACTTTAGTAATAGAAAAAGGGAATGTTGTAGAATCAATTTACAATTATCCAACTCATCAAACTTTCTTTTCATCAAGTGATAAGTTGAGTATCGGAGATATTCCATTTATTGTCGAAGAAAGTAAACCGAGACGAAATCAAGCGCTCGTCTATTACAGAGAAGTTGTTAAACATCATCAATTAAACATACATCCATTTGAAGAAGTTTTAACAGTTAAAAAAATTGATAATAAGTTTACCATTACAACAACTAAAGATGTTTATGAATGCAAATTTTTAACTGTCGCGACAGGTTATTACGGCCAACATAATAAATTAGAGGTTGAGGGCGCTGAATTACCTAAAGTATTTCATTACTTTAAAGAAGCACACCCATACTTCAATCAAAATGTGGTAATTATTGGTGGTAAAAATTCTGCAGTAGACGCAGCTTTAGAGTTAGAAAAAGCTGGAGCAAATGTAACAGTCATTTATCGTGGTGAAAGATATCCAAAAGCGATTAAACCATGGATATTACCAAATTTTGAATCACTCGTTAACCATGAAAAAATAACTATGGAATTTAACGCTAATGTAACACAAATTACTGAAGATACAGTCACTTATGAAAAGGATGGACGTACAATTGAGATTCCAAATGATTACGTGTTCGCAATGATTGGTTACCATCCTGATTACAATTTCCTAGAATCTATTGGTATAGAAATCAATACTAATGAATATGGTACAGCACCTGTTTACAATCGTGAAACGTATGAAACAAACGTTGAAAATTGCTATATCGCAGGAGTCATTGCCGCAGGTAATGATGCTAATACTATCTTCATTGAAAATGGTAAATACCACGGTGGCATTATTACACAAAGTATACTTAGTAAAAAACAAACACCACTTGAGTCATAATAAAATAAACGAGTTGTATACCTTGACTTAGAGGAATACAACTCGTTTTTTATAAATTATTCTTCAAAATAATTTTTTAATTTTTGATGATTCATATTTTGACTTAGACCAACTAATAATTTAAGTCTTGCTTTAGGTCCATTTAATCCATTTGAAAATATAACACCCTTTTCAAACAAATCAGCACCGCCACCTTCATAAGCATAGACAGGACTTACAATACCGTTAAACGATCTTGAAACAAGAACGATAGGGATGTCGTTATCAAGGATTTGCTTAAGTCCATGTAAACATGTAGTGGGTAAGTTACCTTGCCCGAGAGCTTCTACGACTATACCGTCGACACCTTGGTTCGCATAAAACTCTAAAAGGTCACTACCCATTCCCATATAAGACTTAATAAGAGGCACATACAATTGATGGTTTATCATCTTAAAAGAAGATTGACGATAGGGATGATGATGAAATTGTACTCTATCTTTTGTTAAAACCCCAAGAGGTCCATGGTTAGGGCTTTGAAATGTATTGATATTAGAAGTGTGGGTTTTGGTTACATTTCGAGCTGTATGTATTTCATCATTAAAGACCACCATTACGCCTTTTCCTGAGGCATCATTAGAAGAAGCAACTCTTATTGCAGAAATGAAATTATATAAACCGTCAGAACCAATTTCATTAGAGGATCTCATGGCTCCAGTAATAACAACAGGTTCTTCAATTTCAAGTAATAAGTCGAGTAGAAATGCTGTTTCTTCCAAAGTATCAGTTCCATGAGTAATAACATAACCATCATATTCACTTATTTCAACGCATTGAATAATTTTATGTTGAAGTTGAGTAACTTTTTCTATAGTCATGTGGGGAGAAGGAACATTAAATAAATGTGTTTCTTCCACTTGAGCGTATTGACCAATGATATCTTGATGTTTTGATATAGGATTATCATCATTGGTTACAACTTTATTTGAAGCATCTTGTGACATACTAATAGTGCCACCAGTATGTATAACAAGGAGTTTTTTCATTGTCTTTCCTCCTATTAATCTTTTACTTTTTTATGATAAAATAATATTTACAAAACAACAAGGAAGGTTAATGAATAATGAGTTCAATCAATATTGCATTAGACGGTCCAGCAGCTGCAGGGAAAAGTACCATTGCTAAGCAAGTTGCTAGCCGTTTAACTATGATATATGTTGATACAGGAGCAATGTATCGTGCCATAACATATAAATACTTACAAAATGGCAAACCGAGTAATTTTGACGAGTTAATTCAAAGTACTGAGTTAGAATTAACTTATGATAAAGAAAAAGGACAAAGAATTATTTTAGATGGGAAAGATGTGACTGATTATTTGAGAGAAAATGACGTCACTAATCATGTTTCTTACGTTGCTTCAAAAGAACCTGTTCGTTCATTTGCAGTACAAATTCAAAAAGATTTAGCAGCCAAAAAAGGGATTGTTATGGATGGAAGAGATATAGGTACGGTTGTATTGCCTAATGCTGAACTTAAAGTTTACATGATTGCTTCCGTTGAAGAGAGAGCAGAACGTCGTCAAAAGGAAAATGAATTACGTGGTATTGAATCTAATCTAGAGCAATTAAAACAAGAAATTGAAGATCGTGATAACTACGACATGAATAGAGAGATTTCACCTTTAAAGAAAGCTGACGATGCAATCACATTAGATACAACTGGAAAGTCTATTGAAGTAGTAACTAACGAAATTTTATCTATGGTAGATCATCTTAAATAAGTATAAGTTATTAAAGACTATAATTGATGTACCACTTGGTATATGATTATAGTCTTTTTATTAAGCATATCAGTTTAACTAAGTATTAATGTTCTATATAATTAACTTGGAAAATAAGATTTGCATCCGTGAATAGTTACAAACTATATTTTTTCAAATTTATAATTTAACATATCTTAATAAGTAGATATCATTGAAATAATATTAAGGAATTGATGGATGCATTTAAAAGATTTAAATCATAATCTAAGCCATAATATTAAATGAAGTGGTTGGCTAATGACTGACAGTCAACTTTCTTAAGTGATTAACTTGAATAAGAAAGTATATTTAAAGTAGAATTTCTTGACAATTCTGTCAGTTTATAAGATGTTATAATTATGTAGTGTATAAGGAGGCAAACAAGATGACTGAAGAATTCAATGAATCAATGATTAATGATATTAAAGAAGGTGACAAAGTCACTGGTGAGGTTCAACAAGTTGAAGATAAACAAGTTGTTGTGCACATCAACGGTGGTAAATTTAATGGTATCATCCCAATCAGTCAACTTTCTACTCACCACATCGAAAATCCAAGTGAAGTAGTTAAAGTCGGCGATGAGGTTGAAGCTTACGTCACTAAAATTGAGTTCGATGAAGAAAACGACTCAGGCGCGTATATTTTATCTAAGAGACAGCTTGAAACTGAAAAATCATATGAATATTTACAAGAAAAACTTGATAATGATGAAGTGATTGAAGCTGAAGTTACTGAAGTAGTAAAAGGTGGATTAGTCGTAGATGTTGGTCAAAGAGGATTCGTACCAGCTTCACTAATTTCAACTGATTTCATTGAAGATTTCTCTGTATTTGATGGACAAACTATTCGCATTAAAGTGGAAGAGTTAGATCCTGAAAACAATAGAGTCATTTTAAGCCGTAAAGCTGTAGAACAAGCTGAAAATGATGTTAAAAAAGCATCATTATTAGATTCATTAAGCGAAGGTGACGTTATTGACGGTAAAGTAGCTCGCTTAACTAACTTTGGTGCTTTCATTGATATCGGTGGTGTAGATGGTTTAGTTCACGTTTCAGAACTATCACACGAACATGTTGAATCACCTGAACAAGTTGTATCTGTAGGTGACAATGTAAAAGTCAAAGTCAAATCAGTCGAAAAAGATTCTGAGCGTATCTCATTATCAATTAAAGACACTTTACCAACACCTTTCGAAAATATCAAAGGTAAATTCCACGAAGATGACGTTATTGAAGGTACAGTTGTACGTTTAGCTAACTTCGGTGCATTTGTAGAAATTGCACCTGCCGTACAAGGTTTAGTTCATATTTCTGAAATCGACCATAAACATATTGGTTCACCTAGTGAAAAATTAGAACCAGGTCAACAAGTTAACGTTAAAATCTTAGGAATAGATGAAGAAAATGAAAGAATTTCTTTATCAATTAAAGCTACATTACCTAAAGAAGATGTTATCGAAAGTGATGAATCTACAACACAATCTTATTTAGAAAATGATAATGATGAAGATAACCCAACTTTAGGGGATGTTTTCGGAGATAAATTTAAAGACCTTAAATTTTAATATTATCGATTAATTTTCTTGTATATTTTATATTATAAAACTCCAATTAAGTCTTAGAACTTTAAGTAGTTCTTAGAACATTAATTGGAGTTTTATTTTTTATGAAATTGGAAAAAGCCCTTTATACATGACGATAAACATCTAATGAAGTTTTGAATAAGCGCATTCATGTGATAAAATTATAGAGATTAAGAAAGAGAGGAAGTTACCTTATGACTAAACCGATAGTTGCAATTGTAGGCAAACCTAATGTTGGTAAATCTACAATTTTTAATAGAGTAGTGGGCGAACGTGTATCGATTGTTGAAGATACCCCAGGCGTAACACGTGACCGTATCTATTCTTCTGGTGAATGGTTAACTCATGAATTTAATATCATTGATACGGGTGGTATTGAAATTGGGGATGCACCTTTCCAAACTCAAATACGTGCACAAGCAGAAATTGCTATCGATGAAGCGGATGTTATCATTTTCATGGTGAATGTAAGAGAAGGACTTACACAAAGTGATGAAATGGTTGCACAAATGTTATATAAATCTAAGAAACCTGTTGTATTAGCAGTAAATAAAGTAGATAATCCTGAAATGCGTAATGATATTTATGATTTCTATTCATTAGGTTTTGGGGATCCTTATCCAATATCTGGGTCACATGGCTTAGGACTTGGGGATTTACTTGATGTCGTAGTTGAGAACTTTGGCGAAGAAACCGAAGATCCTTATGATGAAGATACAATTAGACTTTCTATTATAGGTAGACCAAATGTTGGTAAATCTAGTCTAGTTAATGCAATTCTAGGGGAAGAGCGTGTTATCGTTTCAAATGTTGCAGGTACAACTAGAGATGCTGTGGATACTGAATATTCATATGAAGGACAGGATTATGTTCTTATTGATACTGCAGGTATGCGTAAAAAGGGGAAAGTCTATGAATCCACTGAAAAGTATTCAGTATTACGCGCTTTAAAAGCAATCGAACGTTCAAATGTCGTACTTGTCGTCATCGATGCTGAACAAGGTATTATTGAACAAGATAAACGTGTAGCTGGATATGCTCATGAAGAAGGTAAAGCAATTGTTATTGTTGTAAATAAATGGGACACCGTTGAAAAAGATAGCAAAACAATGAAAAAGTTCACTGAAGATGTTAGAAATGAATTTCAATTCTTGGATTATGCTCAAATTGCATTTGTATCAGCTAAAGAGAGCTTACGTTTAAGAACACTTTTCCCATACATAACTGAGGCAAGTGAAAATCATAAAAAACGTGTTCAAAGCTCAACACTTAATGAAGTCGTAACGGATGCAATTTCAATGAATCCAACACCAACAGACAAAGGGCGAAGATTAAATGTATTCTATACAACACAAGTTGCAATAGAACCACCTACCTTTGTAGTTTTTGTTAATGATGTAGAATTAATGCACTTCTCATATAAACGTTATCTAGAGAATCAAATTAGAAATGCGTTTGGTTTCGAAGGAACGCCAATCCATATTATTCCTAGAAAGAGAAATTAATTAAAAAGGGGATTTAATTATGACAAAAATAACAGTTTTTGGCATGGGTAGTTTCGGTACTGCACTTGCTAATGTTTTAGCCCAAAATGGTCACGACGTATTAATGTGGGGAAAAAACAACGATAGTGTTAACGAATTAAATACGCACCATATGAATAAAAATTATTTAAAAGATGCTAAATTAGATGAAACGATTCAAGCAACAACTCATCTTGAAGAAGCAATACAACATGCAGATGTTTATCTAATGGCTCTACCTACGAAAGCAATGAGAGAAGTAGCTACTAATATTGATAAACTGCTTACTTCTAAAAAAACATTTATACACGTTGCTAAGGGAATTGAAAATGGTACATTTAAACGTGTGTCTGAAATGATAGATGATTCTATTTCATCAGAACACAATGCGGGTATTGGTGTTCTTTCAGGTCCAAGTCATGCAGAAGAAGTAGTTATTAAACAACCCACTACTGTAGCAGCATCTTCTAAGGATGAGAAAATCAGTGCTTTAATCCAAGATCTATTTATGAATGATTATTTACGTGTTTATACTAATAATGACTTGGTGGGTGTTGAACTTGGAGGCGCACTCAAAAATATTATAGCCGTTGCTAGCGGTATTGTAGCGGGTATGGGCTTCGGTGATAATGCTAAAGCTGCGCTAATGACGCGCGGTTTAGCAGAAATTAGTCGTCTAGGAGAAAAATTAGGTGCTGATCCAATGACTTTCTTAGGATTAGGAGGTATTGGTGATTTGATCGTGACATGTACCTCAACACATTCAAGAAACTATACGCTTGGCTTTAAATTAGGACAAGGTAAAACAATGGATGAAGCTTTACAAGAAATGAAAATGGTAGTCGAAGGTGTTTATACGACTAAATCTGTTTATCATTTAGCTAAAAAAGAACATGTAGATATGCCTATTACAAGTGCATTATATCGTGTACTATTTGAAGATGTACCCGTTAATGAGAGCGTTAAAGAGCTTATGGGTAGAGATAAAAAAGCTGAATAATAAGTGTATAATTACACTTTTAGAAGGAATATTCAAAAAATTCATCATGAAACGCGTAAAATCAATGTTTCTGACGCATAAATCGTTGCGATGACAGTAATCAGTGTGTTAAAGTCAAAACATAATGATATTTAATATATCATTATAAAACCTCAGGAGGTGAATTCATAATGAATAAAACAGATTTAATCAATGCAGTTGCAGAACAAGCAGACTTAACTAAAAAAGAAGCTGGTTCAGCAGTTGACGCTGTATTCGAATCAATCCAAAAATCACTTGCTAAAGGTGAAAAAGTACAATTAATCGGTTTCGGTAACTTCGAAGTACGTGAACGTGCTGCTCGTAAAGGTCGTAACCCTCAAACAGGTAAAGAAATTGACATTCCTGCAAGTAAAGTACCAGCATTCAAAGCTGGTAAAGCATTAAAAGATGCTGTTAAATAATTTTACTTACAAAAAGCCCCACAGGGGCTTTTTTTATTTTTAGAACACCTTTATTTATTAATAAATAGGTGTTCTTATGCATTAGTCAAAGACTAATGCGTTCATTTTACAACTGTGTTGTTATTAGTTGGTTTTATGCATTAGTCAAAGACTAATGTATTCCTAATATTATTTAATAGTAGGTATTCTTTTTTACATACTTAATTTTCTTTTTAAATAAAATAAATTGACTAAATAGGGGTAGAGTAATGAAGCTAACAAAGGAATTAGTTTTTTATTCTACTCCCAATTTTTTTACATATATAACATTAAGAGTAATATTTACATCAACACTTTTAAACAAATGGAGTTTTACATAAAAGAACAACTCCTATAGATTTTAATTTCATACATATAATGTTAATATTATTATGATAATATCGTGAGGTGTGAACATGGAAACGACAATAAGCAAACTAAATAAACAAATAGAACAAAGGCTTAAAGGTATAAACGATTACGAATCAATTCATATTAATTCTTCTTTAGGAAATTTACTTGATTCATATTCTATTCCTGAAAAAGCTAAGCTTGCTTGCCTCACTATTGACACTTCAATGAGTCATCTAGATGATATTGCTAAGAATAACTTATCTAAAAATGGAATTTTAATTGGAGATTTGCTAAGTGCTCATTATTATACGTTATTAGCAGAAATTAATGATCTTTCTTATCAATTATCAATGAGTGAAGCTATTGTAAAAGTAAATGAATTAAAATCTTCACTTCATCAGCAAACATTGTCAGAATATGAGATAAGTGAAGCTATCATTGATATTGAAGTACTTTTCCCTTATATTACGCTTGCTCATTTTGGAAAGAAAGTTGATAAGTACGCTTTATTCTATGAATTAACTAACAATGATGATGGCTATTATCCTTCATATTTAAATCAATATGATGAACAAGCAATCGACCAATATTTCAATACAATTAATCAAAGCTATATAAAAAGAAGAGGTAATTAACATGGGTGAAAATCAAGCAAAAAAAGAACAAGTACATACAGTATTCCAAAATATTTCTCAAAAATATGATCGATTAAATAATATTATTAGCTTTGAACAACACAAAGTTTGGAGAAAACACGTGATGAAACACATGCGTGTTAAAGAAGGTAGTCAAGCATTAGATGTTTGTTGTGGCACTGCTGATTGGACAATCGCATTAAGTAAAGCAGTCGGCAACAAGGGACATGTGACTGGATTAGATTTTAGCGAGAACATGCTAGAAGTTGGAAAAGAAAAAACATCTTCATTAAACAATGTGAAACTTGTTCATGGTGATGCTATGAACTTACCATTTGATGATAATACATTTGATTATGTGACAGTTGGATTTGGACTTAGAAATGTACCAGATTATCTTGTTGCATTACAAGAAATGCACCGTGTACTAAAACCAGGTGGTATGGTAGTATGCCTTGAAACAAGTCAACCTACTTTACCATTATTCAAACAAGTTTATAGCTTATACTTCAAGTTTGTAATGCCTATATTCGGTAAAATGTTCGCTAAGTCTAAAGAAGAGTATGAATGGTTACAGCAATCAACATTTAATTTTCCTGATAAGCAAACGTTAAAACGTTTATTCTTTGAAGCAGGATTTAATGATATAACAGTACGTAGCTTCACAGGTGGCGTTGCTGCAATGCACCTTGGCTATAAAGAAAAAGATTCTACCAAAGGTGATTAACGTGGCAAAGTTAAACATTAATAATGAAATAAAAAAAGTTGAAGAACGTTTGGAACGTGCGATTCAAAGTACGGATCAAACTCTAGAAGAGGCTTCTTTCCACTTATTATCTTCAGGTGGTAAAAGAGTACGTCCTGTTTTTGTAATTTTAAGCAGTCAGTTTGGCACAAGTGAAGGTACTTCAGAAGATACCTATCGTGTGGCTGTAGCACTAGAACTCATTCATATGGCTACTCTCGTCCATGATGATGTTATTGATAAGAGTGACAAGCGTCGAGGACGTCCTACAATTTCTAAAAAATGGGATCAAACCACTGCTATATTAACAGGAAACTTCCTACTTGCATTAGGTCTTCAACATCTATCTGAGATTAAAGATGCTCGCGTTCACTCTATTATTTCTAACTCTATTGTAGACGTATGTAGGGGAGAGTTATTTCAATTTCAAGATCAATTTAATAGCGAACAAAATATTACAAATTATTTGCGTCGTATTAATCGTAAAACTGCTTTACTGATTCAATTAGCTACTGAAGTAGGTGCAATTACTTCTGGTGCTTCTAAAGAAACTATACGCAAATTGAAACTTATTGGTCATTATATTGGAATGAGTTTCCAAATCATTGATGATGTTTTGGATTTCACAAGCTCAGAAAAGAAATTGGGCAAACCTGTAGGTAGCGATTTGATGAACGGTCATATTACTTTGCCAGTACTTTTAGAAATGAGAAAGAATAAGGATTTCAAACAAAAAATCACTAACTTAAATGCTCAAAGTCCTCAATCTGATTTCGATACATGTATTCAAACTATTCGAAAATCCGATAACATTGAAGAATCTAAAGCAATAAGTGAGAAGTATTTAAATAAAGCAATTGCTTTAATTGAGGAATTAGAAGAGGGACCTAATAAAAATTTATTTAAAAAACTCATTAAAAAAATGGGCAGTAGAAATAAGTAAGTTCTGTGAAAAGTATTGAAAGCGCTTCACTATCCTGTTACTATGAAATGGTGGCAGGATAAAAGCTTATCTTGTTCGATAGGAAATAAACCTATACATATTTCGGTAAATGAATGAAACACAACTTACGGGGGGACACGCAAAGTGGAACGTACATTTTTAATGATCAAACCAGATGCAGTACAAAGAAATTTAATTGGAGAAATTATTTCAAGAATTGAAAACAAAGGGTTAAAACTTGTTGGTGGTAAATTGATGCAAGTACCTACTGAATTAGCTGAGAAGCATTACAGCGAACATGAAGGTAAACCTTTCTATGAAAAATTAATTTCATTTATAACTTCAGCTCCTGTTTTTGCGATGGTTGTAGAAGGTGAAGATGCTGTCGCAGTATCTCGTCACATTATCGGTAGTACTAATCCTTCTGAAGCCGCACCTGGTACGATTAGAGGCGATCTTGGTTTAACAGTTGGAAGAAACATTATTCATGGTTCTGACTCTGTAGAATCAGCGCAACGTGAAATTAGTTTATGGTTTAATAGCAATGAAATTGCTGATTATACATCACCAAGAGAAGACTGGTTATACGAATAAAAAATATAAATAAATGAATTTCATTTTATCCACTAAGAACCGATTTAGCGAAAGTTAAATCGGTTCTCTTTATTTTCACCAATGAAGTTACATGACGCTAAAGTTCAAGACTTATGTTGTGTGTATGAATATGATAATATATTAAACATATTACAATTTAATGCATTAAAGAAGAGAAAGGAGTGTGCGCTCATGAGATACCTCACTTCAGGTGAATCACATGGTCCACAACTTACAGTCATCATTGAAGGTGTACCAGCTAATTTAGAAATTAAAGCTGAAGATATTAATAAGGAAATGTTTAAACGTCAAGGCGGATATGGTCGAGGACGTCGTATGCAAATCGAGAAGGATGCAATTGAAATTGTTTCTGGAGTAAGAAATGGTTATACGCTTGGGAGTCCAATTACTTTAGTCGTGACTAACGATGACTTTACGCATTGGAGAAAAATTATGGGCGTAGCACCAATAAGCGATGAAGAAAGAGAAAACATGAAGCGTACCATTACAAAACCTAGACCTGGACATGCTGATTTGGTTGGAGGAATGAAATATAATCATCGTGATTTAAGAAATGTATTAGAGCGTTCATCTGCTAGAGAAACCGCAGCACGCGTCGCTGTAGGAGCTGTCTCTAAAATACTCTTAGAACAACTAGATATTCATATGTACAGTCGTGTGATTGAAATAGGTGGCGTTAAAGATGAAGGCCTTTATGATACTGAAACTTTCAAAGCCAATATTGACAAAAACGATGTACGTGTAATTAATGAAGATATCGCACAACAAATGCGTGATAAAATTGATGAAGCAAAAAAAGAAGGCGACTCAATTGGTGGTGTAGTTCAAGTTATGGCAGAGAATATGCCTGTTGGCGTAGGGAGTTATGTTCACTACGATCGTAAATTAGATGGTCGCATCGCGCAAGGCGTGGTAAGTATTAATGCTTTTAAAGGTGTTAGTTTTGGCGAAGGATTTAAAGCCGCTGAAAAACCAGGTAGTGAGATTCAAGATGAAATTCATTACGATAGCGATAGTGGTTATTATAGAGCTACGAATCACCTTGGAGGATTTGAGGGTGGTATGAGTAATGGGATGCCAATCATTGTAAATGGAGTAATGAAACCTATTCCAACACTCTATAAACCTTTAAACTCAGTAGATATCAATACTAAAGAGGACTTCAAAGCGACGATTGAACGTTCTGATAGTTGCGCGGTTCCTGCTGCAAGTGTGGTATGTGAACATGTTGTAGCTTTTGAATTGGCAAAAGCATTACTGGAAGAGTTCCAATCTAATCACATCGATCAATTAAAATCACAAATCGAAGAACGTCGTCAGTTAAACATTGAATTTTAAATACACCATCCTTAAGAGGTGATAAGATGAAACTTGAAACAACTTATGAAAATAACAACTATCCAATTATTGTGGAGCACGATGCAATTGAATACTTGGATTCTTTTACCAAAGATTATGACAAAGTATTCTTCATTATTGACGCTAATGTGTATCACCAATTTTCAAAGAAAATAGATACCTTAACTAAAAAGCATCATGCGCAGAAAATTATCATTCCTGCTGGCGAACAAACTAAAACATTTGCCCAATACAATCAAACAATGGAGTCATTGTTAAGTCATCAATTAACACGACAAACATGTATTATCGCTTTAGGTGGAGGGGCAACAGGTGATTTCGCCGGTTTCATTGCTGCAACTCTATTAAGAGGTGTAGGATTTATCCAAGTTCCTACTACGATTCTCGCACATGATTCAAGTGTTGGCGGAAAAGTAGGTATTAATTCAAAGCATGGTAAAAATCTTATCGGTGCCTTTTATCGACCTAAAGCTGTCATCTATGATTTAAATTTCTTAGAAACGCTACCTTATACTGAAGTTTTGAGTGGTTATGCTGAGGTCTATAAACATGCATTATTGAATGGTAAGGAAGCTACGCAAAATATAGAGGCGCATTTTAGTTCTGATAAACAGTTAAAATCTTTAAATCAACTAGACTACTACTTATTTAAAGGCATAGAAACGAAATTGCACATCGTTGTTGAAGACGAAAAAGAAAAAGGTATGAGAAAATTTCTTAACTTAGGTCACACTTTTGGTCATGCTGTGGAATATGAACATAAAATACCACATGGTCATGCAGTAATGATAGGCATACTCTATCAATTTATTGTAGCTAATCAAATGTTGCATACCGAATATGATATTCAACATTTCATTAATTATCTCCAATGTTTAAATTATCCTTTAGAGATTATCCCTAAGCTTAATTTTGAAGACACATATCAATTTATGTTACTTGATAAGAAAAATAACAGTGAAGGTATTCAAATGGTCTTACTTCAAGATTGGGGTAGTCCTATTGTACTTCATGTTGATAAAACGAGACACCTTAAAGCATTTAATCAATTACAGTCATATTTTAGGTAGGTGATAAACATGACTAATAGTGAAGTTATCGACATCAATGGCCCTTTAAAGGGTGAAATAGAAGTTCCGGGAGACAAGTCCATGACACACCGAGCAATCATGCTTGCATCTCTAGCGACAGGTCAAACTACAATTTATAAGCCTTTACTTGGAGAAGATTGTCGCCGTACTATGGAAATATTTGAGTTATTAGGTGTTAAAATAACTGAACATGAAGAGACAATCATTATTGACTCACCTGGTTATCAACAATTTAAGACACCACACCAAGTGTTATATACGGGGAATTCTGGAACAACAATACGTTTATTAGCGGGACTACTTAGTGGTTTAGGAATTGAAAGTGTACTATCTGGTGATGTTTCTATTGGTAAAAGACCTATGGATCGTGTCCTAAAGCCATTGTTACAAATGAATGCTCATATTTCAGGTATTGAAGGAAATTATACCCCTTTAATTATTAAGCCATCTATTATTAAAGGTATAGAATATCAAATGGAGGTTGCTAGTGCTCAAGTAAAAAGTGCAATTTTATTTGCGAGTATCTTTTCAGAGGAAGCAACAACCGTCACTGAAATTGATGTGAGTAGAAATCATACAGAGACAATGTTTGAACATTTTAATATTCCAATAGAGATTGAGGGTAAGACGATTCGAACTTCACCTCATGCAATTCAACACATCAAAGCACAGGATTTCCATGTGCCTGGAGATATTTCGTCAGCAGCGTTCTTTATTGTAGCCGCGCTAATTACACCTGGAAGCGATATTACAATTCATAATGTTGGCATTAACCCGACACGTTCAGGTATCATAGACATCGTTGAACTTATGGGGGGTAATATTGAATTAAACAACGTGACTCACGACGCTGAACCTACAGCTTCTATTCGAGTTAAATACACCCCAACTTTAAAGCCAATTACTATTGAAGGTGATATAGTACCTAAAGCGATTGACGAACTTCCTGTAGTCGCATTATTATGCACTCAAGCTTCAGGTACTTGTATTATCAAAGATGCAGAAGAATTAAAGGTAAAAGAAACGAATCGAATAGATACAACTGCTGATATGCTCAATATGCTAGGATTCAGCCTACAACCAACAAACGATGGATTGATTATACATCCTTCTGAATTTAAAGCGAATGCAACAGTAGATAGTCAAACGGATCATCGTATAGGTATGATGTTAGCTGTAGCTTCGTTACTAAGTTCTGAACCTTTAACAATAGAGCAATTTGACGCAGTTAATGTATCTTTCCCAGGTTTCTTACCAAAATTAAAGCTTTTAGAAAATGAGGGAAAATAAATTATGGAAGATATCTATAAATTAATAGACGATATCAATCTACAAAAATTAGAGAATTTAGACTCTCGTGTAAACGAAGCATTAAGTTCAAATAACGATGACGCGTTATTTATCTTAGGTGAAACATTATATAATTTCGGTTTAACACCTCAAGGTTTAGAAGTGTTTAGAACGTTATATCATAAATATCCTGATGAAAGTGAATTACTTATTTACTTTATTGAAGGATTAATGTCTGAGAATCAAACTGATGAAGCATTAGAATATTTAGCTGAAGTTGAAACATCAACTGAAAAGTTAATGCTAGAAGCTGATTTATATCAACAAATTAATATGTTGGAAGTTGCCATTGATAAGCTTCAAGAAGCGTTAGAAATTGAACCTAACGACCCAATTATTCATTTCGCTTTAGCTGAATTACTATACTTTGATGGACAATATTTACGCGCTACAACTGAGTATGAAACAGTATTAGAGACGGGCGAATATCAAGTGAATGGCGTTAATTTATTTTCAAGAATGGCCGACTGTAGTTTACAAAGTGGTAACTATACAGATTCTATTGGATTATTTGATGAAATTAGTGAAGATGAAATGAACTCTGAGGATTATTTTAAGAAGGCTATTGCTTATGAAAAGAACGATTTAACGCAAGAAGCGATAAAAATCATGAAAACATTATTGTCTAAAGATCCTGACTTTATTCAAGGTTATTTCTACTTACAATCATTATATGAAAATGAAAAGAACTACCCAGATGCGATTGAAACAGGTAAAGAAGGGCTTAGACTAAGTCAGTTCTACAAAGAGCTTATGGTGTCTACAGGTAGCTTAGAAATAGAGCATGGCGATGCGAATGAAGGTGTTGAATTATTAAAACAAGCACTTGAAGTCGACAATGCCTATCATGAACCATTGCTAATATTAAGTGATTTATACCGAAATGAAGAAGATTATGAAGCAATTATTCAACTTCTTACCTTTGTAGATGAGGAAGACTTAGACCCTGTGTTTATGTGGCATTTAGCATATGCTTATGGTCATGAAGAACGCGATAAAGAAGCTCAACATTTCTTTGAATTAGCATACCCGACTTTAAATACACAGTCTGAATTTTTAAGCGATTATTATTTCTATCTATTAGAAATTGGACATAAAGACAAAGCAAAATCAATTTTAGATAAATTATTAGAAATTGACCCTAGTAATGAAACTTGGCATGATGAAGCTATGAGAATCCAATCTTAAGTGGGTGAATACTAATGAATGAATCGCTCATACGAATGAAACAAAGCTTTTTAGAGTATTTACTATTTCAATACCGTTTCAAATCACGCATTACCGTTTGGGTACTTAATTACTTAAAAGCAAATCATGACAAACTGAACCTTGTTCATTTCGTAAGCGAAAAAATTAAACAACATCATACTTTAGAAATTGCAGAAGTAAACGCACATGCTTCTGCAATTCAATTTACTAAAGACGATCAAACATACATTAACACGAACGAAATCTTTGAATATATCGCTAATAATACAATTCGTCTAGATATTCAAATACATTTTGCGGATAATCATAAGAATGAACCTCGCTACGACGATTTAATCTTGGCACAGTTGATCCATTCACCAAGTTATTCCGCATACGTTCAAGATTTATATGCGATTTCAATGAATCAAAGAAAGCAATCTTCTTTGATTGAAAATTTACAAGAAAATATTGATTTGAGTTTACAAATGAATGAACCAGAGAGATTTTATCAACTTACACAAATTTTAAATGCATTGAAAATGAAAGACGTTGATGCTATACACGAGGAAGAACAATGAGTGACTATAAATGGATATGGGAAATGACACTTTATAGGAAATGGGTGCTTATTTTCTTAATTATATGTAATGTGGCAGGAACGATTTACGGCTATGATTGGTATAGTGGACAACTATATATTACTCCACGTTATTTTAAACCATTTGTACCTGATAGCCCCACAGCATCACTTTTTCTAAGCTTATCTATCATGCTCATGTTGTTTAACAAACGTTCCGCAATTTTAAATGCTCTAGCCTTTGTAACTTTAATTAAGTATGGCGTGTGGGCAGTTATCATGAATATTCTTATGTTTGTTGAGCAGGGTGAAGTGACAATTAACGGTATTATGTTAATTGTATCCCACGGTATTATGGCCGTTGAAGCTATCTATTTTTATCCACGCTTTAAAGTAACAATGACTGGGTTCTTAGTCGCTTTAATATGGGTATTGATTAATGACATAATCGATTATGGTTTCGGTCAATTTCCTTATTATGACTTTATTGCTTCACATACATTTCAAATCGGAGTATTATCAGTATGTCTGAGTATAAGCGCCTTAATTTTATACTTAGTTTTACAACGTTTTATGAAAGTTAAAACATTTGATTAAACATTATTTTGTCAGTAAAATAATACTAGAGGAGAGTGAGTTTAATGTCTTTAATATCTATGATTATATATTTCGTAATATTAATGGTCATCCCAATGTGGGCTCAACATAAAGTTAAATCTAATTATGAAAAGTATTCACAAGTGAGATCCACTAGTGGTAAAACAGGTAGAGAAGTTGCTGAAGAAATACTACATGCAAATGGTATTTACGATGTTGATGTCGTTAAAGGTGACGGATTCTTAACAGACCACTATGACCCTAGTAAAAAAGTTGTTTGTTTATCTCCTGCAAACTACGATAGACCTTCAGTTGCTGGTACAGCAATTGCAGCCCATGAAGTTGGGCACGCAATTCAACACCAACAAGGTTATGCACCATTAAGATTTAGAAGTGCACTTGTACCACTTGCTAATATCGGTAGTTCTTTAAGTTACATGGTTATCATGTTAGGTATCGTGTTAACTGCTTTCGGAAGTGCATTTGGTTCAACTGCATTATGGATTGGTGCTGGATTAATGTCACTTGCAGTATTATTCTCAATCGTGACATTACCTGTTGAGTTTAATGCTAGTTCAAGAGCAATGAAGCAAATCACTGCTTTAAATATCGTAAATGAGAAAGAATACAAACACGCTAAGAAAGTGTTATCTGCAGCAGCAATGACTTATGTTGCTTCAACAGCAGTAGCATTAGCTGAACTTGCACGTATCATTTTACTTGCAAGATCAAGCGAATAATTTAATAAATACTTTTTATAAACCTGGTTAAGATTACATGTAGATGTAATACTTACCAGGTTTTTTATTTTCAACATAAAATTGCAGTTTCTATTATTGCACTTGAAATGCATCAACTAACAAATTGTAATATACTATATGAGAAACGCATTAAAGGAGAATACCATAAAATGAAATCGATGGAACAAATGCAAAAAGAAGTTGACGAATATATTGGTCAATTCAAAGCAGGCTACTTCTCACCACTAGCAAATCTCGCTAGAATGACTGAAGAAGTAGGAGAGTTAGCAAGAGAAATTAATCATCATTATGGTGAAAAGAAGAAAAAAGATTCTGAAGCTGACAATACCATCAAAGCTGAATTAGGGGATAACTTATTTGTATTATTATGTATCGCTAATTCACTAGATATAGATATGACTGAAAGTTTTAATGAAACGATGGAGAAATTTAATACACGAGATAAAGATCGTTTCGAAAGAAAATAATATATAGAAAGGATGGGCACAGATGAAAATCGGTATTACTTGTTACCCGTCCATGGGCGGCTCTGGAATCATTGCAACAGAGCTTGGTATAAAGATGGCTGAACGTGGACACGACGTTCATTTTATTACCTCGAATATTCCTTTTAGAATACGTAAACCTTTACCGAATATTACTTTCCATCAAGTTGAAGTGAATCAATATGCAGTATTTCAATATCCGCCATATGATATCACATTAAGTACTAAAATATCTGACGTCATTAAAGAATACGATTTAGACGTTTTACATATGCATTACGCCGTACCACACGCGGTTTGTGGCATTTTAGCAAAGCAAATGTCTGGCAAAGATGTAAAGATCATGACTACACTTCACGGCACAGATATTACAGTGCTTGGTTATGATCATTCGCTTAAGAATGCTATTAAATTCGGTATCGAACAAAGTGACATTGTTACCAGTGTGAGTCATTCTCTCGCACAACAAACATATGAAATTATTGATACAAATAAAGAAATTGTACCTATTTATAATTTTGTTCGTGAAAATGAATTCCCAACACGACATAATGAAGAATTAAAGGATTGTTACGGCATATTACCTGAAGAGAAGGTACTCATTCATGTATCAAACTTCCGAAGAGTAAAACGTATTGATACAATCATTGAAACATTCGCCAAAGTACATGAACGAATTCCTAGTAAACTAATATTACTTGGAGACGGTCCAGAATTACTAGATATGCGCCAAAAAGCTCGCGAACTCAATGTAGAAGAGCATGTACTATTTTTAGGTAAACAAAATGATGTAAGTGCATTTTATCAACTATCAGATCTCGTGCTACTTTTAAGTGAAAAAGAAAGTTTTGGTTTAACTTTATTAGAGGCAATGAAGACGGGTGTATTACCAATTGGTACAAATGCTGGAGGTATCAAAGAGGTAATTAAGCATGAAGAGACGGGCTTTATAGTAAATATTGGTGACAGTGAACAAGCAGCGCAATATGCGATTCAGCTCTTAGAAAATCCCAATTTATATAAACAAATGCAATCAAAAATGCTTGAAGATATTCGTGATCGCTTTGCTTCAGAATTGATTACTGATCAGTATGAACATTATTATAAAAAAATGTTAGAACAAGGTGAAAATTAAGATGAGTAACGAGTTATTTGAACGTGCCAAACCAATATTAGATTATATTCAGCATCATGGATTTGAAGCATACTTCGTTGGGGGTTCAGTGCGTGATTATCTCATGGGACGAGACATCCATGATATTGATATTACTACCAGTGCAACGCCTAATGAAATTGAAGATATTTTTGAGAAGACCATTCCAATAGGTAAGGAACATGGTACTATCAATGTCGTTTATCATCATGAAAATTATGAAGTAACAACATTTCGTGCTGAAGAAGATTATGTGGATCATCGTAGACCGAGTGAAGTGCACTTCGTACGTGATTTATACCAAGACGTACAACGTCGAGATTTCACTGTAAATGCCATTGCAATGGATTCTAATTATAAAACATATGATTATTTTGAGGGTGAACGCGATTTAAAAGAACGGCTGATTCGTACAGTAGGTGAACCTCGTGAACGATTTGAAGAGGATGCGTTACGTATCATTCGAGGACTACGTTTTCAAGCTCAACTCGATTTTAAGATTGTAGACAATACATTTGATGCGATGCGCAAGCAGATTGCTGATATTCAATACCTATCTATAGAACGCATTGTTGTTGAACTAAAGAAACTCATTAAGGGTATCAATGTTGCTCAAAGTTTTAATCTAATGAAGGAGATAGATGCCTTTAAGCACATTCCATTCTTTAATTCATTTAATATGCAACGCGTTCATATCGATGAACCATTAGAATTTGAAATGTGGATCGCTATCATGCTAGCTCAGCAACCGATTACTGATACACTTAAATTACTAAAGATAAGCAATAACGAAAAATCTAATATTCACACCTTAGCGAATTTAATTAAAACATTACCACAGGTACAATCTAAGCAGGATTTAATTATTGTGATTTATGATAATAACATTAAAAATATTAAAAATGTATTAGCTACTAAGGAAACAATCAAGAAAAACAATCTTAACACACCTAATCCTTTAATCTTAAATGAACGTTCTATTGAAGAAGTTTACAACCAGCTACCTATCCATCATCGAAAGGAAATGGCTATCAATGGTGGTGATATTATCCAACACCTTAATACGAAATCAGGACCGTGGTTAAAAGATGTGTTAAGACAAATAGAAGTGGCAATTATCACACAACAAATTAAGAATACTAAAGTTGAAATACTAGAATGGGTGGATGCGAATGTCAAAGTATAGTCAAGACGTAGTAAGAATGTTATATGAGAATCAACCAAATTACATCTCAGGGCAATTTATAGCTGATCAACTTAATATATCACGAGCAGGCGTTAAAAAAATTATCGATCAATTAAAAAACGATGGTTGTGACATCGAATCCGTCAATCATAAAGGTCATCAGCTCAATGCACTCCCCGATCAATGGTACAGTGGCATTGTTCAACCCATCGTAAAAGATTTTGATTCAATTGATCAGATAGAAGTTTATAACTCAGTTGATTCAACACAAACTAAAGCTAAAAAAGCATTAGTAGGCAACAAATCATCATTTTTAATTTTAAGTGATGAACAAACAGAAGGACGAGGACGCTTTAATCGTAATTGGAGTTCATCTAAGGGTAAAGGTCTGTGGATGTCTCTAGTATTAAGACCAAATGTTCCATTTGCAATGATTCCTAAATTTAATTTATTTATCGCATTGGGAATTAGGGATGCCATTCAACAATTCTCTAATGATCGTGTAGCAATTAAATGGCCTAATGATATTTACATTGGGAAAAAGAAAATTTGTGGTTTTTTAACTGAAATGGTAGCTAATTATGATGCTATAGAAGCAATTATATGTGGTATAGGTATTAATATGAATCATGTTGAGGACGACTTTAATGATGAAATACGTCACATTGCAACAAGTATGAGGTTGCATGCTGATGATAAAATAAATCGTTATGATTTTCTAAAAATACTACTCTATGAGATTAATAAACGTTATAAACAATTCTTAGAGCAACCATTTGAGAAGATTCGAGAAGAATATATTGCAGCAACAAATATGTGGAATCGTCAATTAAGATTTACCGAGAATGGTCACCAATTTATAGGTGAGGCATTTGATATCGACCAAGATGGTTTCTTACTTGTGAAAGATGACGAAGGGAATTTACATCGACTAATGAGTGCAGATATAGATTTATAAACACTGAAGACAAGGAGAGAGGGCGTTATGGGAATTGCAACCTATGCAGTTGTTGATTTAGAAACAACTGGTAATCAACTAGATTATGATGAAATTATTCAAATAGGCATTACTTTCGTACGCAATCATAAAATTATTGATACTTATCATTCAATGATTCGCACTGATTTAGAAATTCCTCCATTTATTCAAGCTTTGACATCTATTGAAGAGGACATGCTCGCTCAAGCACCTTATTTCAATGAAGTTGCTGAGGATATTTACGACCAAATTAAAGATTGCATTTTCGTGGCACATAATATTTCTTTTGATCTTAATTTCATTAAAAATGCTTTCAATAACTGTGACATTCAATTCAAACCTAAGAAAGTGATGGATACACTTGAATTGTTTAAAATCGCGTTCCCAACAGATAAAAGTTACCAGTTAAGCGAGCTCGCTCAAGCACATGATATACCCTTAGACAAAGCACATCGTGCCGATGAAGATGCTACAACGACTGCAAAGTTAATGATTAAGGCCTTCAAAAAGTTTGAAAGTTTACCTTTAGATACGCAAAAGCAACTTTATTATTTAAGTAAAAATCTTAAATATGATTTATACAATATCCTTTTCGAAATGGTAAGAACAAATCAATCGAAACCATTGGATGACCAATTTGGTCAATTCGAACAAATCATATATCGTAAACAAGTAGATTTAAAAGGTCCACAAACAAAGTTTGAAGGTTCTCTTAAAACACTTTATAAAAAAGCTACGAAAGCTCTAAATATGACTTATCGTCCTCAACAACTTTATCTTTCAGAAATTATTCTTGATCAACTGATGCATAGTGATAAAGCAATGATTGAAGCGCCTCTAGGAAGTGGTAAGTCCCTTGCATATTTACTTGCAGCACTCATGTACAATATTGAGACTGGGCGACACGTGATGATATCTACAAATACTAAAATACTGCAGAGTCAGTTACTTGAAAAAGATATTCCTGCATTAAACGAGGCATTAAAATTTAAAATCAACGCATCTCTGATCAAAAGTAAAAATGATTACATTTCACTTGGTTTGATTAGTCAAATCTTAAAAGATGATACTAATAACTATGAAGTTAGCATTCTAAAAATGCAATTATTAATTTGGATTACAGAAACAACTACAGGTGATATCCAAGAATTAAACTTAAAAGGCGGACAGAAAATGTATTTCGATCAAAAGATTGAAACTTACGTTCCTGTACGTCATGACATCCATTACTACAATTTTATAAAACGTAACGCTCAAAATATTCAAATCGGTATTACGAATCACGCACATTTAATTCATTCGGATGCAGAAAATTCAATATATCAATTATTCGACGATTGTATCATTGATGAAGCACACCGATTACCAGATTATGCCCTAAATCAAGTTACTAATGAATTGAACTATTCTGATATTAAATATCAATTAGGCTTAATCGGTAGAAACGAAAATGAAAAACTACTTAAAGCTATAGACAAATTAGAACAGCAACGTATTCTTGAGAAATTAGATATAGCACCTATTGATGTATTCGGACTTAAATCAAACATCAATGACATCCACGACTTGAATGAGCGTTTATTTACAACGATTTATGAAATTATTCAGTCATCTGAAGTCTATGACGATGAAGTTCATAAGTATCATTATGTTTACCAATTTGAGACTGATAATATATTAAAAGATTTACACGCTCTCATTGATAAACTAAATAAAACGTTGGAAATTTTTAATGGCATTAGCCATAAAACAATTAAATCGATTCGCAAACAGTTACTTTATCTCAACGATAGATTTAAACAAATAGAGCAAAGTTTAAAAGATAATCATACAAGTTATATTTCAATCAAAAATCTAACTCAAAAGTCTACAATTCGTTTGCTTGTTAAAGACTTTGCAGTAAAAGATATTTTAACAACTCAAGTTCTTGATAAATTTAATTCGCTCACTTTTATTTCCGGTACGTTAACTTTCAATCATTCATTTGATAACTTTAAGAATTGGTTTAACGATCATACCGAATTTAATACATTTGAAGTATCAACATCGATGAAAGCCTCTAAAAATACGAGCGTTTTTATTCCTACTGATGTAGCTTCTTATAATTATAAGAATATTGAAGACTACGTGGCATCAATTGTGGATTATCTTGTCGAATATGTCACTATGACTCAATCAAAATGTCTCGTCTTATTTACAAGTTACAAGATGATGCATATGGTTCAAGATATGTTAAACGAATTACCACCATTTGAAGACTACGTGATACTCACTCAACAACAGAATCAAAATTATAAAATTGTTCAACAATTTAATAACTTTGAAAAATCTATCTTGTTAGGTACATCAACATTCTTTGAAGGCTTCGACTTTCAAGCTGATGGTATTAAGTGTGTCATGATAGCTAAGCTACCATTTATGAATAAACACAATACGAAATATTGGCTTATGGACACTGAATTTACGTCAACGTTCAAAGATTACGTCCTTCCAGACGCTGTCACTCGCTTTAGACAAGGATTAGGTCGTTTGATACGTAATGAGGATGATAAAGGGCTTATAGTGTCATTCGATGATCGTTTAATCAATAGTAATTTTAAGAATTTCTTTGCTCAAACCTTGGAAAATTATCGCCAGAAAAAAGGGGATATTCAACAATTCAATAAATTACTAGGGCACATTCAGAAATCAATTAAAAAAGGAAAATAGAGTTTAATTTGACGTAGCGAAGTCATTTTCAAGAAAGCAATCACAGAAGTCAACATGTAGAAGTTAATAGAAGATTTTGTTAAAATAAATAAGTATTAAAAAGAATAGAAAAATAGGAGTTTGGTTATGAAGACTACGATTAAACAGGCGAAACAACATCTAAACCAAGAAGTAACGATTGGTGCTTGGTTAACAAATAAACGTTCTAGTGGTAAAATCGCGTTCTTACAATTACGTGATGGTACTGGATTTATGCAAGGGGTTGTAGTGAAATCAGAAGTTGATGAAGAGACCTTCCAATTAGCTAAAGAGATTACTCAAGAATCTTCATTATATGTAACAGGAACAATTACTGAAGATAATCGTTCTGATTTAGGCTATGAAATGCAAGTAAAATCAATTGAAGTCATTCATGAAGCGCATGATTACCCAATCACACCTAAGAATCACGGTACTGAATTCTTAATGGATCACCGTCATTTATGGTTACGTTCTAAGAAACAACATGCCGTGATGAAAATTAGAAATGAAATTATTCGTGCAACATATGAATTCTTTAACGACAATGGCTTTACTAAAATTGATCCACCAATTTTAACTGCAAGTGCACCTGAAGGTACAAGTGAGTTATTCCATACTGAATACTTCGACCAAGATGCATTCTTATCTCAAAGTGGCCAGTTATATATGGAAGCTGCAGCGATGGCACATGGTCGCGTATTTTCTTTCGGTCCAACGTTCCGTGCTGAAAAATCTAAAACACGCCGCCATTTAATTGAATTTTGGATGATTGAACCAGAAATGGCATTTACGAATCATGCTGAGAGTTTAGAGGTACAAGAACAATATGTCACTCATGTTGTACAATCAGTACTTAAAAATTGTGAATTAGAACTTAAAGCACTTGACCGTGATACGACTAAGTTAGAAAAAGTAGCAACACCATTCCCAAGAATTTCATATGATGATGCGATTGAATTCTTAAAAGAACAAGGCTTTGATGATATTGAGTGGGGCGAAGATTTCGGAGCACCTCATGAAACTGCAATCGCTAATCATTATGATTTACCAGTGTTTATAACTAATTACCCAACTCAAATTAAGCCGTTCTATATGCAACCTAACCCTGACAATGAAGATACAGTATTATGTGCTGATTTAATTGCACCAGAAGGCTATGGCGAAATTATTGGCGGTTCAGAGCGTATTAATGATTTAGATTTATTAGAACAACGTATTAAAGAACATGAATTAGATGAAGAAAGTTATAGTTATTATTTAGATCTTCGTCGTTATGGCAGTGTACCACATAGTGGTTTTGGTCTTGGTTTAGAGAGAACAGTTGCGTGGATTTCAGGAGTGGAACACGTACGTGAAACTTCACCATTCCCACGTTTATTAAATCGTTTATACCCATAATAGAGGCGAAGTAAGAACTTCATTTTCAAATGATGCCAAAACGTCCAGTCAATTGATACGGCTGGGCGTTCATTTTAAATAGGAGGGGAAAACACTTGGATTTGTTTCAACTTAAAACACGTCCTGTCGTAATTCGAAGAGAATTATTAGATCATTATGCGGAATTAGGTATAGATGAACAAGATTTAGTGATTTTGATTAAATTGATTTACGCATCAGAGACGTCTAATAAGCAGCCCTCTATAGAATTGCTTCAAAAAGGGTCTCATATGCAACCTCGTGAAATCACTGCCGTCATTCAAAATTTAATACAACACGAATTATTAGAATTAAATGTGAGTAAAGACGAAGAAGGTAAATTCACTGAGTATATGAATTTAGATCCTTTTTATGAGAAATTAAGCCTAATACTAAAGAAACAAAATTTAAATAACCAAGAGCAAGATAGTAAAGAGCAATTTAAACAACTATTTCAATTGATGGAACAATCCTTTGGGAGACCACTTTCACCCTACGAAATAGAAACATTAAACCAATGGATAGATGTGGATCAACATGATTTATCCGTCATTCAAGCAGCATTAGACGAAGCACTGAGTCAAAACAAATTAAGTTTTAAATATATAGATCGCATACTGTTAAATTGGAAGAAGAACAATGTTAAAACAGTAGATGACTCCAAAAAAATAAGAGAACAATTTAATCAGAAGCAACCTAAAATGAAACATGTAGTCAAACAAGTTCCTAAATTTGATTGGTTAAATGGAGAGAAACCAGATGATAAGTAAAAAGAAAGCATTAGAAATGATAGATGTCATTGCGAATATATTTCCAGACGCAGAGTGTGAATTAAAGCATGATAATGCATTTGAACTCACTATTGCTGTATTACTGTCAGCTCAATGTACGGATAATTTAGTCAACCGTGTGACACGTTCACTCTTTGAAAAGTATAAAACACCGGAAGATTACCTTAATGTTAGCGATGAAGAGCTTCAAAATGATATACGTTCAATAGGACTATATCGTAATAAAGCGAAAAATATAAAAAAATTATGTCGTTCATTACTCGATCAATTTGATGGACGTATACCAGAGACTCATAAAGAATTAGAAAGTTTAGCAGGTGTCGGACGAAAAACTGCAAATGTGGTGATGAGTGTAGCATTTGGAGAACCTTCTTTAGCTGTGGACACGCATGTTGAAAGAGTTTCTAAACGTTTAGGTATTAATCGATGGAAAGACAATGTTAGACAAGTTGAGGATCGTCTTTGTGATATCATCCCACGTGAAAGATGGAATAGAAGTCATCATCAACTTATTTTCTTTGGAAGATATCATTGTTTAGCTAGAAAACCTAAATGTGATATATGTCCTTTATTAGATGATTGTAGAGAAGGTCAGAAACGTTATAAAGCTAGTTTGAAGGAAGCGTGATTTATAGTGATTAAGAAAGATGATTTCGAACAATTAGAAACACTACTCGATAAGTTAGCGAGTCAGAAGAAGTTAAAATCTCAAGAGGCTCAACCTATTATTGATGATTATTTTGAGATGATACTTAATTACTTTAAACAAATTAATGAAATCAGTGAAATCAATTTTGATCACTTAAATGAGTATCCCGTAGTACCTATGAATTTTGATGAACGGTATCATTATATGATTGCTAGAAAATATCATTTTATGGGATATAGACAAATGAAAACGTTAAAAAGTGAGTTAATTAAAATGAATGCCTCTTATCAAATAAGGAAGCAGCGCAATCGTTAACTAAGCCTATTTAAAAATTTAAGAGTCAAATTGTGTTGTTATGAAAGGGAAGATGTTCCTCCAAACAATGCAATTTGACTCTTTTAATATATAAAAAGAGTCCCAATTTCAAAACATGAAATTGGGACCTTTGCTATATCAATTATGATGCTTTGTTATCAAATATAGCATTTAAGTTAAATAAACGAGTTAGTGCGTTACCAGAGCTACTTTGAGAAGAGCTACTGTTATTGCTAGAACTATTACCTGAGTTTGAAGATGAGCTATTGCCTGATGACGAATCACTATCTCCGTGAACACTACGGTTAGTAGTGTCGTTGTCTGGGTGACCTTTAACAGATAAGTTATCCGCATCACTACCATTAACATCATTAGGTTTCTTGAAGTCTTCACCATCTTTAGAAGAGATATCAGACATTACATCTTCGAATAAATGTTGTGGATATTCTTGCTCAGTATGTCCTACAAATGAGTTAGTACCGTATTGTTTAACTTTATTGAAGCCCATCCAAATTGACATTGAATATTGAGGGCTGAATCCGTTAATCCATACGTCCTTGGCTGCACTGTCTGGTAAGTTATATTTTTGATAAATTTCAGAACCATAAGTACCAGTACCAGTTTTAGCACCCATATTAACTCCTGAAACACCGTGTCCATAAGCTGAACCGTATGCTTTGAATGTACCTTTCAAGATTTCAGCTAACATATAAGCTGTATAATCTTTCATCGCTTTGTGACTAGTATGATCATATTCAATAGTGTCACCATCATTAGTGACTACTTTTTGAATAGAGTGAGCATTGTTATAAGTACCACCATTAGCAATTGCAGCGAACGCTGAAGCTAATTGAGTAGGTGAGAATTCAGAAGATGAACCACCAAGTACTTCAGATGGACCTATTTTACTGTTGTAATCTAAGCCAACCTTAGAAGCGAATTTCTTAGGCGCATCGTTACCTGCTTGTTTCTTAACTTGTTGCCAAGTTTTAAGAGCAGGAATATTGAAACTTTGACGTAAAGCATCATAAGCAGAAACTTTACCATGACTTTTAGTATCATAGTTTTTGAATTCTGAACCATCAACCCAATATGAAGATTCGTCTTGGATTGCGTGGTTAGTAGCCCATTGCATATTTTCAATAGCTGGACCATAAGCTAAGAATGGTTTTAATGATGAACCAGTAGGGTGAGCATCTGTAGCTTGGTTACGTTCTACGACATTTTTGTAGTCACGTCCGCCTGAAATAGCTACAAGACCACCAGTTTTACTATCTAAGATCGTAGCACCAACTTGTTGGTCATCATTTTTATAGTAGTTAGAACCACCATTATTAACACGATCTTGAAGCGTTTTTTGAACGTCTTTGTCCATGTTAGTGTAAATTTTAATACCACTTTGTAGGACGTTGCCTAAGTTCTTGTCTTTGAAGTATTTATTATTCATTAATTCTGATTCAACGAAGTTAACGTAAGAATCATACTCTGAATCATTATTATTAGCGTTCACTTGACGATCTTTCTTAGAGCGTTCTACTAAGTTCGCTTTTAGATCAAGTTTCTTAGCATCAGCATATTCTTTATCAGTAATTCTGTGATGTTTATGCATTAAATAGAGCACTGTGTCTTTACGGCTATTCGCTTCTTTAGGGTTATTGTAAATATTATATAAGTTAGGAACTTGTGGTAAACCTGCAAGATAAGCTTCTTCAGCTAAGTTTAAGTCCTTCAAGTCCTTGTTAAAGTAATATTTAGCTGCAGCTTTGACACCAGTAACACCATCAGAATAGTAAATTTTATTCAAGTAAACTTGGAATATTTCATCTTTACTATATTCTTGTTCAAGACGGTATGAAAGGTAAGCTTCTTGAGCTTTACGACCGATAGATTTTTGTTGTGTTAAGAATGAATCTTTAACAACTTGTTGTGTTAAAGTTGACGCACCCTGAGCACCAAATCCACCAGTTAAGTTCTTCCCAATAGCACCAAATAAGCGTTTATAGTCTAGCGCACCGTGATGATAGAATCGATTATCCTCTGTTGCTAAAACGGCATATTTCATGTGTTTTGGTACGTCTTTAATGTTGACGTGTTCATGACGTTGACCGTTATCTAACGTTTTAACTAGATCCCCATTCTTATCATAAATCTTAGCCGGAATTGGGTCTTCTAGTTTCGACTCAGTAAATGCTGGCGCTTTCCATGCATAGTAAGCAAACAACAAGATACCAAGTAACAACAGAACGAAAAAGGCGATAATCATAAAGCCGATTATCTTGATAATCGTTCTCTTAACATTCCTATTCTTTTGTTCGTCGGACTTCCCACCATTTTTACTATTATTTTTTTTAGGTTGGGAAGACCCTTTATTTTCCGTCATACGCGGTCCTCACTTTCATCTAATATCAACTTATCAACTGCCTTGAGGTAATTCAATCTTGGTTGATATTGATAAGGAATATGGTAACCATTTTTCCGAATTTCTTCAACTGTAATCGATTTTTTGATTTCTTGAGTATATCTTTCCCAGAAAAATTCAAACTTAGAATATGGCAATATATAGACTTCATCAAGTGTTTTGAAACGTATCATAAGAAAAACAATTCCCTTTTGAAGATATGTATTTTTCATATGTTCAACTTGATGTGCATGTATATTATTAAGGGGAAAAGAAGTTTTATTCTTGGTTTCCTTTGCCTCGAAATCGATATAATACCCATTATAAACGCCGTTATAATCGGTAGTTGAAGGTGTACGAAAATAAGCTTCATTAATCACAGCCTTACTACGTTTAGGATAGTGAACATTGACTATCTGAACGGGAGTAGGCTTCTTGTGAATGACTGCTATGCCACTTTTTAAATAGAACGTATTGGATTGTTCTATATCTTTTTCAAGCGACATTCCGCGTCCACCATATTCAATGTTACTTGAAAAGGGTGAAGGCTTTCGTCCGTCCGAAGACTTATTTTTTGAGTATGGCTTACCATTAGGATAATTCATAATATTCACCACACAAGTTTGATGAGAAAACTTTAGATATGTAAATGAAAAAACTCAATCAAACTCTAGTATTTGAATGTATATGTTATTTAACAAACATACATCATTCATTATTTTAACGTGATTAGCCTATTCTGTCACGATTTCTTTCATAAATGAAAGATAAACGTAATCTATAATTTATTATTTATTAAAATTATAGTTATTTAAACGAGACTTAAATGATAAAAGTAACATAAATCTTTCAAAACAAATTCACCGATAACAAAATTTTTTATAAATCCAATCATGTCTAATATATGAAAGAATGATACTTTGCATGACTTAAGCTTTCTTATTGTGTTAAATTAACTTTGTAGGAGGCATCCTAATGCGAAAACTAATAGAACAACTTATCTCGGATATTGATGAAATGAATCATCGTTTTGAAAGAGTAAAATCTTCAGAAGTTGATTATGACTTTTATAAGGTAGTAAAACCTTATGCACATTCGATTGATTCAAAACTTAATGAATTAAACAATTATTATCATCAAATCATTAATACGCCGTATATGACACCATTAAAATTTAATTTACTTATATCAAACATTCAATCGCTATCTGTAGAATGTCATTTTAAACGTACGAGTAGAAAGCTTTTCACAGAAAAAATAAAAAGCGTACAGTATGATTTAAAAAATATTTTAACGTATCATGTTTAATGAGGGAGAATATGGTTAAAACTGTATATGTTACTGGATACAAATCTTTTGAATTAAATATATTCAAAGATGATGCACCAGAAGTTTCATATTTAAAGAAGTTTATATCTCATAAATTAGAACAATTATTAGATGAAGGTCTAGAATGGGTGCTGATTCAAGGTCAAATGGGTATTGAGTTATGGACAGCTGAGGTTGTTTTAGACTTAAAGAAAGATTATCCAGAATTAAAGTTAGGGATTATCACACCTTTCTTAGGTCATACGCAACGTTGGAATGAACAGAACCAAGCTAAATACGCTTCAATCGCTCAACAAGCAGATTTTACGGAGAGTATTCATCATACTGATTATCAAGGGCCTTTTCAGTTTAAACAAGCAGATCAATTCATGCTAGATCATACCGACTGTACCATTCTAATTTATGACGAAGAACAAGAGGCAAGCCCTAAATTCTTCAAGACTATGTTAGTTGAATTTATGGATAAAACAAACTATACTTGTGATATTGTGACGTTTGATGAACTCACTGACTTCATCAACGACTTGCAGTGGTCTCAAGATCAAAGTTTCGAATGAGGTGGATAAAAGATGTCAGATGTTTCATTAAAATTATCAGCAAAAGATATTTATGAGAAAGATTTCGAAAAAACTATGGCTCGTGGCTATAGAAGAGAAGAAGTAGACGCTTTTTTAGACGATATTATTACAGATTATCAAAAAATGGCGGACATGAATAATGAAGTTGTTAAGCTATCAGAAGAAAATAATAAATTAAAAAAAGAACTTGAAGAGTTAAGACTTCGCGTTGCTACAACAAGACCACAGGAAAATAAAAACTTTTCTTCTAATAATGGCAACAACTCATCAAACAATGTAGATATTTTAAAACGTATTTCTAATTTAGAAAAAGCAGTTTTCGGTAAGTAATATAAATTTTTGTTACTTATTCACATGAAATTGTGTTATAATCGCAAAAGTGATATTTCGGGTAATCGCTATAGCAATATAGAGGAAAGTCCATGCTCACACAGTCTGAGATGATTGTAGTGTTCGTGCTTGATGAAACAATAAATCAAGGCATTAATTTGACGGCAACGAAATAACCTAAGTCACATGATATGGTTAGAATAGTTTGAAAGTGCCACAGTGACGTAGCTTTTATAGAAATATAAAAGGTGGAACGCGGTAAACCCCTCGAGTGAGCAATCCAAATTTGGTAGGAGCACTTGTTTAGCGGAATTCAACGTATAAACGAGACGACTTTCACACGAGCGTGAAAGTATGTAGACAGATGGTTACCACCGACGTACCAGTGTAACTAGTACACGTGATGAGTACAACGGTACAGAACATGGCTTACAGAAATATTACGACTAGTTTAGCTCTCCCTTATATATGGAGAGCTTTTTTATTGTTTATATTTATGGGCGCAAATGCTCTCATGAAAGCTATTTGTTAAATCATTTTCAAAAAATAAAAATGAGTTTATCCTTATATTAAAAAAAGATGATGAATTTGGTAAAATAGACTCAATATGAATAAAGGAGCAATGAAATGTTTCAATTATTAGCAGTCTGTCCAATGGGACTGGAAGCAGTCGTGGCTAAAGAAATACAAGAACTTGGTTATGAAACACAGGTTGAAAATGGGCGCATCTTCTTTGAAGGTGATGAAGCAGCAATCGTTAAATGCAACTTATGGTTACGTACAGCTGACCGCATTAAGATAGTAATGGGGCGCTTTGATGCTAAAACATTTGATGGTTTATTCGAACAAACGAAAGCTTTACCGTGGGAAACAATTATCGATAAAGAAGGTAATTTCCCCGTTCAAGGTCGAAGCGTAAAATCAACATTGCACAGTGTACCTGATTGCCAAGCAATTACTAAAAAAGCCATCGTCGAGAGACTTAAAAAGGCATACGATGAAAAAGGTTGGTTAAATGAGACTGGTGCAAAATATCCTGTAGAAGTTGCAATACACAAAGATAACGTTTTATTAACTATTGATACATCAGGTTCAGGATTAAACAAACGTGGTTATCGTCTAGCACAAGGGGAAGCACCAATCAAGGAAACATTAGCTGCTAGTTTAATTCGTTTAGCAAATTGGAAAGGTGATTCTCCTCTGATTGATCCATTCTGTGGTTCTGGGACGATTGCGATTGAAGCATGTTTAATTGCACAAAACATTGCCCCTGGATTTAATAGAGATTTCGTATCTGAAGAATGGAATATCATGCCTCCAAATATTTATGATGAATTGCGTGATGAAGCAGATAGAATGGCAGATTATGATAAAGAAATTGAAGTTTACGCATCTGATATTGACCCTGAAATGGTAGAAATTGCTAAACGTAATGCTGAAGAAGTTGGACTGGGCGATATTATTCAATTTAATGTTAAAGACGTTAATACTTTAACTATTGATTCAGAAGGACCAGTAGCATTAGTAGGAAATCCGCCATATGGTGAACGTATAGGTGATCGCGAAGAAGTAGAAGAAATGTATCGCTATATTGGTTCACTAATGAAGCAACATCCTTATTTATCAACATATATTTTAACTAGTAATAAAGAATTTGAGTATTTAGTTAACCGTAAAGCAACTAAACGTCGTAAATTATTCAATGGTTATATCGAATGTACGTATTATCAATATTGGGGTAAAAAACCCGATTTTAAAAATTAAGGTTTACTTTTTATTATTTCCGTGTAATAGTAGTAACCTAAATATTCAATTCATTCGCACTCTTATCTCGACTATAGTACAGTTGAATAGGAGTGTTTTAATTTTAAAAAATACTAAAAAATAAAATATTGAAGATGTTTAGAAAGGGGATTATAAATATGAAAACAGTATTAATCATCGGAGCTAACGGTAGAGTGTCTATCGAAGCAACTAAAATTTTCCTTGAAAACTCTAGTTTTAATGTAGATTTATTCTTAAGAAATGCGCACCGTATCCCTGACTATGCTTCTAACCGTGTAACAGTATATGAAGGCGATGCAAAAAACTTAGAAGATCTTGAGAAAGCATTAGATGAAGTTGATGTAGTCTTTGCAAGTTTATCTGGATCACTTGATAGACAAGCTAAGACAATTGCTGAAGCTATGGCTAATAAGAATGTTAAACGTTTAATATTTGTGGCAGCACCTGGTATCTATAATGAATTACCTGAACAATTTAACGAATGGAATAAAGAACAATTTGGTGATAAATTAAATCTATATCGCAAAGCGTCTGACATTATTGAAAATTCAAATTTAGATTATACTATCATCCGTCCAGGTTGGTTAACTGATAAAAATGAAAATGTCTTTGAAGTTACTACTAAAGATGAGACATTCAAAGGTACAGAAGTTTCACGTAAAAGTGTTGCTTCATTAGCTGTTCAAATCGCTAAAAATCCAGAGCTACATTCTAAAGAAAATATTGGTGTTAATAAACCTGGAACAGAAGGCGATAAACCTGCATGGTTTGATTAATAAATATGCTATTTAAACATAGGTTTTACTTTGTCTATGTGATAAAATTTAAAATATCATAACTTTTGAAAATTAGGGTTTGTCTTCTAGACTAACCTAATTTTTTTAATTTTTTTGAAGTTGATATACATAAATTTCTTACACTTTTGATAATAATCAGAGTAAAAACCTCTATTACATATCGAGGGATCTAAAGGGGATTCAAAACACATGGATAACACTGAACAATTAGATATTTTATATAAGTTGAAAAAGGAAGTTGAGAAATCGAACAACTATGCTTTAGTTAACACTATTAACCAAGTAATAAAAAAAGTATATCTTAATCAATTTACCGCTTCTTTCGTAGGTCACTTTTCAGCAGGAAAATCAACGTTAATTAATCTATTACTTGAACAAAATATTTTACCTAGCTCACCAGTACCTACAACAAGTAATACTGCAGTCGTGTCAGTCGCTGAAGAACCAGGAATCATCGCGAATTTACCTCACCAACAATACACTAAATTAAAAACTTATGATGATGTGAAACAAATGAATCGTCAAAATGTGGATGTTGAATCAGTAGAAATTAACTTCCCATCAAATAAATTTAACAACGGTTTCACACTACAAGATACACCTGGCGTAGACTCAAATGTTGCCACACACCAGTCTAGTACTGAACAATTTATGTATACGAGCAACATTCTCTTCTATACTGTAGATTACAATCACGTACAATCTGCATTAAACTTTAAATTCATGCGACGTATTAATGAAGTAGGTATTCCTATCGTGTTTGTCATTAATCAAATCGATAAACATAATGAGGACGAAATATCATTTGATACATTTAAATCACGCGTAGAGAAATCAATTAAAGATTGGGATATTGAATTAACAGATACTTATTATGTATCTAAATTTGAGCATCCAGAGAACCAAATTAATGAATTATCTGATTACCTCGTTCAAATGGATAATCACCGAGAATCTGTCGAAGATTACGTGAATCGTACTATCGATTTTATTACTGAAGCACAACTTGCTTATATCCAAAATGAAATCCAAGACATCATCGATACACTTGATATCGAAGAGGAAGACTTTGAGCAAGCTTACATGAAGTTTCAACAAAATCAAGAAGTAAGCGAAGAAGCTCAACTATTAAACGACTCTGATAAATTACTCAATTATTTAAAGCAGAAACGTAAAGATATTTTAGATAACGCTTATATCATGACACATGATATGCGAGAACAGTTAAGATCTTATCTTGAAAGTAAATCTGAAGACTTTAAAGTAGGCGGGCTTTTCAATAAGAAAAAGAAAAAAGAAGAAGAACAGGAACAACGACTGAATCAAGCTACTGATGCGTTACAAGATAAAGTGAACCAACAAATACGTCAGCCACTTCGAGAAGACATGTCATTCTTAACACGCTTTATAAATGACAGTGAAGTTAATAATCAAATCCTAAACCAAGATTACCTTATAAAGCCATCATTAATTTCTGATTTATATCAACCTCAGACAAGTATTAGCAATACGTATGTTCTTACATTCTCAGATGAAGTAGTGAAAGCTTTAAATAAACATATTGAACATGAATCAAACCCTATCTTCAAAGATGCTGTGAATCACGCTCAAGCAAGCGAGTTAACAACAGAAGATAATGAGGATAAACAGGAATATGAAAAATTCATTGAGTTGAAAAATTTAAGAGAATCGTTAACTACTCATAATTATCAACATTATTACATCCATTTAGATGATTCACTGGATAAATTAATCGGAAGAACTGAAGCAAATTTCGAACTTAAAGAGGAAAATTCAACGGCTTACCACCACAAACATGAACAGGTCAACCAAGATGAAGCAGAAACAGCAAATCAAGTTGATATTCAGAATGCACTTCAAGTAGTCGAAGATGTCCCTCTATTTGATCGTACGAAAAAGGACATCAAAGACACAATGCATCGCCTCAATAATCAAATCACTAAAATTGGTGTATTCGGAACTTTCAGTGCAGGAAAAAGTAGTTTAATCAATGCTTTATTAGGCGGTCAATATTTAGTAAGTTCACCAAATCCTACAACAGCAGCGACAACTGAATTATCATACGGCGAAGAAAGCCAAATCACCTTAAAATCATCTGAGCAATTATTAGATGAGGTCAACAACGTTCTTGAATATTACAATGCGTCATATGATTCATTAGAATCATTTATTAACAGTGATTTGAAGAAACTTAAGACACAACTTGAAAAGAATCAACTCGCATTTATTGATGCCATTGAGAAACATTATGATATGTATCTAGACATGTTAAACGAGGGAGAAGTCCATACCGTTTCTCAAGAAGACGTTAAAAAATGGAGCGCAGAAGATGAATACGCTACATTCGTTAAGACCGTGCATCTTAACCTTCCACTTGAATGGTTAAAAGGTAAAATTATCGTCGATTCATTAGGTCTTCACTCTAATAATCAACGACACACTAATGAAACTGAGCAGATTCTTACTTCTTCAGATTTAATCTTATACGTAAGTTATTTTAACCATTCATTCACGGATAACGATAAAGCGTTTATCGAGCACATGAAAGCGATGAATCAATTAAACGAGAATCAAGCATTCAAGATGGTTATTAATGCAGTAGATTTAGCTGAAAATGAAGACGACCTCAACGCAGTGCGTGATTATGTTGCAGATGCACTTGGACAAGTTAACCTTCATTCTGAGATATTTAGCGTTTCAAGTCGTAAAAGCTTAAAAGAGGGCGATCAAGGTATAGATCAATTGCGCGATAGCGTTCAGCGATTTGCTGATGTCGAATCTAAAACCATTTTAGAACAACAGATGGTTCATCAAATTCAACAAATGAATGATTCCTATAAAGAAATGATTGAAGAGTTCCATAATAATAAGGAACAAATACAAGCTAGACAAGAAAAATTATTAAACATTAAAGACCAAGATAGACTTAATAGCCAATTGATCAATACTACATCGCAACATACTAATAACGAAGTTGATGAACAAATCTATCATTTAAACAATAGACTCAATCTTCAATTATTAGACGAAGTGAAATCAGTTTATAACAGTCAAATGACTCAAAATAGTGATTTTAATGAAGAGAAAAAGATTTCTACTAAAACTTATCTTGATCAAATTCATCAACGATTATATTTAGAACAATCATTAATTACTGAAAGAATCAAAAAGTATTTTAATTCACAATTAGAAGAGCAAATCGCACCAATTATCAAGAAATTGAATCACATACACGTTCTAGTTAAAGCACAATTCGATGTAGAACCTGATGTAAAGGAAACACCATTTTTAAAAATAGATTTAAATGATATGATTGCAGCCTTACCGAAGCAATTAACAAAACGTAAAATACTAAATCCTAATTCACAGCGTGATATCCAAGAACAAATTTCAAATGTAACATTAGAATTGTTACAAGATGGTTTGAGTGAATTAAAACAAGAACTGAACGACTATGTTCAGCAGATGTCACTTCAAGCTGAAACGCAATTCAAACAATTAGAGCAACAAATTCAAGAACAAATTGATGAATTACTATCATTCAAATTAGATGATACGCTCATCCAACAACTCGAAACAAAATCGAAACAACTTGATGAAATCATATAAGAAGAAAGAAGGACGCTATCATGACAAATAGAGTATTACTCGTGGACGGAATGGCTCTACTATTTAGACATTTTTATGCAACGAGTCTACACAATCAATTTATGTATAACTCTAAAGGTATTCCTACAAATGGCGTTCAAGGCTTTGTAAGACATATCTTCAGTGCAATTAAAGAAATTAATCCTACACATGTTGCAGTATGTTGGGATATGGGGCAACAAACCTTTCGTAACGAAATGTTTGAAGGGTATAAACAAAATCGGCCAGAACCACCAGCAGAACTTATACCACAATTTGATTACGTTAAAGAAATCTCACAACAATTTGGATTTGTAAATATTGGTGTAATTAATTATGAAGCTGATGATGTGATTGGGAGCCTCGCTCAAACTTATTCTGATAACAATGAAGTTTTTATCATTACAGGAGATAGAGATATTCTCCAATGTATAAACGAGAATGTAGAAGTTTGGCTTACTAAAAAAGGATTTACTATTTATAATCGCTATACTCTAGATCGATTTAAAGATGAATACGGATTAGAACCCAAACAATTAATAGATGTTAAAGCATTTATGGGAGATACGGCAGATGGTTATCCTGGAGTAAAAGGTATCGGCGAGAAAACAGCTATTAAATTAATTCAAAATCATCATAGCGTTGAAAACGTAATTCAAAATATATCTGCATTGACACCAGCGCAACAAAAGAAAATTAACGATAACATTAACAATTTACATTTATCAAAATCATTAGCTGAAATTCACACTCAAGTGCCACTTGAATCAGAACAGCTCTTTAATGAAATGGCATACGCACATGAACTAAATAAAATACTTTCAATTTGTAACGAACATGAGTTGTATGTTTCAGGAAAATATCTAGCAAGCAACTTTTAATCATTAAACCAAATGGACTTATCGAAATTAATTCGTAAAGCCATTTGGTTTATTTTATACCCATCATCTACGCAACATAAAATTTATTTTATATAAATATTGTGAATTAATTTCACTTTCTTTATATAAAGTGATATTATTGTTTAGAACAAATAAAATATTGTTCGAAACTCTATTGTGATAGATGAGTGAGCATGCCGCATTCAAATTATGATTTTATAATCCGACATTAGCTCTAAATTTTATTAAACTCATTTTGAATGGTATTCATTTCATTTTTTAAATATCGTCAATATGGTCAATTTCAAGCACACGATATATTAAATCACATCAAACAACAAAGACATAACATCTAGAATAGGAGTGAACAATAGCTTTGAATAATCGAGATAAATTACAGAAATTTAGTATCAGAAAATATGCCATTGGAACATTTTCGACTGTAATCGCAACCCTGGTATTTATTGGTTTTAATGCGGGTCAAGCTCAAGCAAATGAATCAGATCAACCTGCTACAATAGTTAAAAAAACTGCACTTAATGGAGATGAAAAAGACTCCACTGCAAAACAACAAACTAACTCTAAAATTGACCAAAATAAAAATGATGTCTATACAATTTCAGAAAATAATACTGAGCTTTTAACAAATGTACAAACATCTATTAGCAATAGTGATGAAACTCAAAAGAGCGCGAAAGAAAATACTAAGAACTCACCATCTAACTATCTTAATGATAAAAACAGCCATAAGGTAAAAACACAAGCTGTAAAATCTTTAATAGATGATAAAGAAAAACAAAAAGATAATTTAAAAGAAAAATCAATTACCAATAAACAATCTACTAAAGAAGATTCAAATAATAAACAAATTGAAGATACTTACAAACCAAAATTTGTTCAACCGCCTTTGGATAAGACTAGACTACAAGCTTTATATGATGCGTCATATCATGAATATAGAATGATAGATACTGATAAAGCTAATACAGATGAATATAATAAAGTTAAAGCTACTTTTGACAAACTTAATGATTATCTTGGTAATAATGATAATCCTGAATCAAAACAGCTTGATTTGATGTACCAACATTAGAACAAGCGATTGAATTAGCTCGTACACTACCAACGCGTACAACTAAAATAAATAAAAACAACCGTTCTACTAGAAGTGTTAATAAAGATCGGGCTAGTAGTAAATCTAATTCAGCTTATTTAGATGCATGGACTGAATATTATGTATCGAGCGATGATGATGGTTCAGGATATCCAATAGGAACATTTTTACACGCTTCTAATAAAGGGGCGCCTTATCTATTACCATCAACACCTTATAACACATTACATGCATCAGATGTCAAAGGTATCGCTTATATAACTGCTAAAAGGGTTAAAGATGGTTACGAGTGGGATATACTATTTAACAAAGGACACTCAAATCATGAAAATATGATTTATTGGTTTGGAATCCCACGTGATCAAACACCGGTAGGTCAAGTGACATTTTCTATCATAAACAAAAATGGAACAAGCACAGCTTATGGTGGTGTGGGCTCAGGTTCAGGCGCACCTCTGCCTAAATTTTGGCAAACCGCTGATGGAATTAAACCATCTGTGGCTAATTATTTTAGACATGGTGCCGCTCATGGTTACCCATTTTATAATACGCCTACCGTTCATATAAATAACTTTTGGGATTTTGCTCGAGGTAGCAATGAATATGATCGTAATTCTTATTTCAACCGAAATGGTGCATCATCCACAGCGCGTTATTATGGTGACGAAAACTTTGCTTTCTTAAATGGTGAGAAACCTGAACAAGGACAAGGTCTAGATTCAATATATAGCTTTATTGGTAAAGGGGACGTAAGTTATAGAATTTCCTTTAAAACTAATGGTCTCCCAACAGAACGTCTTTATTATGCAGCAGGCGGTCGTGCACTAGAATTTAGACAATTATTTAATTACAACCAATTATATGTTGAACCAATGAAAGAATATCAAAATCGTATTCAATCTTTCGTAGAAGTTAAAAATCGTACTATGCATTTAGGTAATACTAAGTATGTATATGATCCATCTATAGGTAAAAATACCGATCGAGCTATATTGGACTCTGATGGAGATCATACTATTGATTATGCCGACGATCCTTTAAGTTATGTAAAACATATAAGTCAATCTATCTTTGGATTCATGCAATATAATGATGCTTACGACCAAGTACGCATTTTCGGTGCAGATGAATTAAATCCAGTTGAAATCGAGAGTACATTCTCAAAGAATAATCTGGAGGAAGCTGCTCGCACAGGAAATCCAATTAAGCTAATGATTGGATTTAACGCGCGAGATCGTCACCATAACCCAGAAACTCTAGTTCCAGTAAATTTGTATGTTAAACCAGCTCTTAAACAAAAGATTTCTTATTGGCATAACAATGAAGGACAAAGTATTGAAAGTTATTCAGAATCTAAAAAAGCTGGTCATCCAGTATACGAAGTTATGGCTGGAAATATGCATAATAATTCGCCTAAACAACAAGATATACGTGTTCAACTAACAAGTAATGAACCTATTAGAGATAATACTTGGTCGGTATATGGCTACCCAAATACATTGAGATTAGAAGAATCTAAAGGTCAAACTAATAATGCCAACGAGAAAAACTTCTCTTTAGTCGGAACATTAGCACCTGGAGATTATTTTATTACAGTAAGATTAGGAGATAGAGAAGAACAATTCGAAGTACGTGCTAAACCTAATCCTCCGACAATTGAAACAACTGAAATGCAACTTAGAGGCAAAGCAGGTCAAAAACCAGAAATTATAGTTACTAATGTGCCACACGAAACTAATGCTAAAGTTTTACTTGTTGTTGGAGGACAAAACGGTTCAACTGATCCTTTCTCAGATCCTTATACTAAACCTGAGAACTATACAGTGATAGCAAGTGCAGATGCTACGCATACTGGAACGGTTACTTTTACAGCTAGCGATTATATACAAGGTCTTCCAAGAGCTGCTGAATTAAAAGCTATCACTTATTTTAACGAGAATGTTCAATCTAACTTTAGTAATATCATTACTTTATCAAGTGATAGCACGCCTCCGACATTTGGAGAACCTGTAGGATTAAACGCAAAATATTATAGAGATAATCATGTCTCATTCTCTATACCTGTAACTGAAAATCACGGAGGTTCTGGACTTAATCAAGTACGTGTAGAGGGATTACCATCTGGATGGACTCAGACCTTTGTTAAGAATTCTAATAACGAAACTGGTACTTTAACAGTTTCAGGTACTATCAGTCGTAGTCAAGCTCTAAATAGTGTTATTTCTCTTAGATTAACAGCTACTGATAATGATAATAACCAACAAACTAAAACTATCAATGTAAATGTTGGGAGCTTAGCGACTGACTATCCACTTACTCCTTTGTCTGCTGGTAATAGAATTCTTGTAGTAAATCCTACTAATTTTACTACACAAGAAAAAAATCAAGGTAAAGATAAAGTACAAAGACTAAATACTAACAAATCGACTTACTTAGCAAGCTCAAATGCTTTAGTTCCTCAAGATAACGGTAACATTCTTGTGAATTATAAAGATGGGTCTCAAGGGACAGTGAATGCTGGTAACATCTACACATATGATCCAATTCGTAAAGACATATATGCTGATACAGATGTCACTGACCCTAAAATTGCAACAATATTCGTACCTAAAGGCTCAAGATATGAAATAGGACGAGATTTAAGAAAGTACTTCTCATTGAGTAATGGTCAAGATATTCCAACAAATACGACATTTACAGTTATGTACCCTAATGACACATTACCAACAGGCGATCAGATAGCTCATTTTGGAAATGAAACGCATAGTTATAGTATTACAGCGGTCAATGCATATAATCAAAATGCAACAACACTTACATTGCGTGTTAAAGCTGTGGATGTTATAGCGCCATCTGGTAATTTACGAGTTTATAGATTAAATCCATCAACACTAAGTGATGAAGAGGTTAACAAGGTTAAACAAGCTTTTGTTGAAGCCAATCGAAGATTAGACATCCAACTTAGTGATATTACTGTAAATAACCCAACTAGTGGTGGTGCAAGTACTGTAAATGTTGTAGTTCGAAAAGATAAATATAATAAAACTTTTACATCACATCCAGGTGATATGAACTTTTTACGTTGGACAAATATTCGAGATGATTATACTATCTCATGGTCGAATGATAAAATAGCTCACCGTGATACAGATGGAGGTTTATCATGGTCTCCAGATCACAAATCGATTATTTATAGATACGATGCAACTAAAGGATCATCAATTACTTTAAATCAAATATTGCCTTTATTAACTGCTCGCACAAGCATACCTTCATTGAGAAACGACATATCAGGTGACGATAAGGCTTTAGCAATTGCTGGAGGAACACCTAAATATAAAACCACTGGTTTCTCAACTAAACTCAATACTTTAGATAACTTGCGTTTTTATACTAAAGATGGTCAAGTAATACAAGTATTAGATTTAGTTCAGGCTAGTACTGGAATTGAAAATGCTGAAGTAAGTCACTCTAATAGCATTTATAATGAAAGAAACTCTCAAGTTTCAAGTGGGGAAGTACCTGCTGCTAATGGTGCTCAAGCATTCAATGTCGACAAAGTTATTAAAGCTAATGGGTCTAACAATGGAGTTATGGGTGTTATATACAAAGCTCAACTTGTACTAACGCCATATGGAGCTAAACAATATATTGATAACATTACAGATTCAACAGATGACTCTGCTAATCTCATGGAGGTCACTAATAATGTAATAGATGTTTATTTCGTGCCAAGTGATAACGTCAAACCTGTAATAAGCTTTGGTAATTATAATAACCACGTCGTTTTTTCTGGTGAAACATTTAGAAATAATATGACTGTAACAGATAATTATGGAGTACAATCAGTCTCAATTCCGCAAACTAGCGATATCGCAGTGTCAAAAAATAACAGCAATACAGAAATAACAGGCACAGCTCCTAATGTAACGAGTCAAACTACTAAGGCAGTAAAAGTTATTGCCACTGATAAAAGTAATAATCAGACAGAACAATCATTTAATGTGCTTATTAAACCTTTAAAAGATAAATATCATGTTACTAGTAGTTCAACAATTCAGAACCCTATTAGAATTAGTAGTATACGAAATGGTACCACTTTAACTCAAACTGAAAAGAATACTGTAATTAATTCATTAACAATTACTAATAATGAACCTAATAGAACTTATGTCACAGCTCCAAAAAATGAAATTCGTTCTAAAGAAGTCAGTAACGTCACAAATACAAATAATAATTCAAGTGTTACAGTTACAATCACTTACGCAGATAATACGACTTCTCAAATAAATGTATTAGTTAAACAAATCATACCGGAAATATTTGCAGAACCTAGATACACTGTACAGGGCCAAAATTTCCCTGAAGGAAAAGGTGCTAACCCTAAAGACTTCTTTAAACTAAAAAATGGTAGTCCTATAGAAGCTAGACTAACTTGGGTTAATAATAGAGGTCCAAATATAAATAGTAATCAAATTGGCGTCGAACAAAATTTAGAAGCAGATATTTTATTTGACGGAGAATCTACGCCAATACGTAAAAGTACTTCCTATAAAATTGTCAAATCTCAACCTAAAAGGATTTTTGAAACGACGATAAATGGACAATTTGTTTTTCGTCCAGATAATGCTGATTTTGCTGGTTCATATGTGCAACCATTCAATCATTCATGGACACAAGGTATGAACTTTGAATGGGGAGACAACCTAGGAACACCAAGTTCAAGAACTCCTGGGGCATTTACTCGAGTTGCAACAGTCATTTATCCTAATGGCGAAAGAGAAAATGTGAATGTACTTTACGAAGTTAAACCTAATAAACCAGTCATAGATAGTAATAGCGTTATTTATAGAGGCGGATTAACTCATCAGCAAATTTTAGTTAGAAACGTACCAAATAATGCTAATGTATCTCTATACCAATCTAATGGTTCAATTATTCAAAATACAACGCAAACAGTAGATTCTAATGGTGTGGCTACTGTAACTATTCAAGGCATATTACCTACAGGTAATATAACAGCAAAAGTCTCAATTACTGAAAATAATTTAACTTACGCAAAAGTCACTAGTAATGGTGTAAATAATGTGACTGAGAATATTACTGTTACCTCTGATGCTAGTAATCCTGTTAATGTTACAGAAGGTATACATGCTAAAAATGGTGGTATTAAATTTGTAAAAGGTTCTAATTTCAATTTTAATAACTTTAATAACTTTATAAGTAATGCTCCATCAGGTTCACAGTTCTCTTGGGTCGACAGTCCTGACACTTGGAAAAATACTATCGGAGAATCAGAAAAAGTTATAAATGTCACTTTACCGAATCATCAAGGTACACGAACAGTTAATATTCCAGTAATGGTTTATCCAACAATATCTGCTGTTACACCAAATAGAGATAAATTTGGTATTGATTTAAGTCGAGGAACTGATGTAAACAACTATATAATTTTTGAAGGTAATAATAGATATGGAGCAACAACTTCTTGGAAGGATAATCGCCAACCAGACAAAAATGTTGCAGGTATACAAAACTTAACTGCTTTAATTCATTATCCAGGTATTGACACACCAGTAGAAGTACCAGTAAAAGTATGGGTGTATAAATTTGACTTTGCTAATTCAGTATATAAAATTCAAATTGGCCAAACCTTCCCTGGAGGTACTTGGGTTAAAAAATATGTACATTTAGAAAATGGAGACGACTTACCTACAAACGGCTTTTTATTTTACTGGAACCCTAAAACTACAGGTTCAAATACTTCACAATGGCAAAGTTTAGCTTATACTAGTCAAACGTTTGTAAAGACAGGTACTTACGATGTATTAGATGCTGGTGGTCACCCTTGGCAAGAATCACAACCTGGTACATTCATAGTAACGAGTGCTCAGCCTAACAATGCAATTATCACTGAATCTAATTCAGGAGAAGTTACCATAACTCCAGGTGCAGTGAGAGAAGTACCAATTGAAGGCACAACTTCTCACACTCAATCGATTGCAGATAAGATTGTAATTAATAAAAACGGCCACAAACTAACAACATTTATTAAAAATAATGAAGGTCGATGGATTGTTCAAAATGGTGAGCCAAATGTAAGAGGAGTATTGGCTAGCGATAATGGTAGTTCAATATTAATAAATAGACCTGCTATCGCGACAGGAGACACACTTCAAGCATTAGCTACTGAAGGATCTGGGGAAACTATTAGTCCAACAGCAGAGAGCGGGTTATTCACTGTAAAAGCTCCTCAGCCAGAGCAAGCAAGTGCTAAAGTATGGGAAAACGGTACATTTGAAATAACACCAGATAATAGAGCTCATTCTAATAATCCAACTGCTAAAGTAGAAGTTACTTATACAGAAAAATTAGAAAATAGCCATGAGTTATCTAAATCATTTACAGTTACTCATAATAATAATGGCACTTGGTCAATTACTAACAAACCTAGCTATGTTTCCTTCAATCAAAGCAACGGAATAATTATTTTCAATGCTAATAGCATTAAACCTGAATCACAAGTAACAATTATCTCTAGAGCAGGAAGCGGAAACACTGAGAGCAGCAGTACTAACACAGTAGCTGCACCTCCACTTCACACCGTAGTTATTAATGAAATCATTAAAGAACAAGGTCAAAATGTAAGTAATGAGGATGTGAATAATGCTGTTCAAGTAGCCAATAAACGTAATGCAGTAATTAAAAGGGGTGCAACACTTCCCACTCACCTTGCAGGAGGAAGTACAACTCAAATACCTGTAACCATTAACTATAATGATGGTAGTACGCAAGAGATCACAGAAACTATTAGAACAAAAGTTAATAAAACTGAATTAATTAATGCTCGTAATCACTTAGATGATACTATCAGTAAAGAAAATAAAACACCGGCTAGTATTAGAAACTTTGACCAAGCTATGGCTCGAGCTCAAGCTCAAATTAATCAAGCTAAAAATGAAGCTGATAAAGTTATTAATACAGAATTTGCAACACCTCAACAAGTAAATAACGCTTTGAGCCAAGTTAAAGCAGCACAAGCAAAGATTAATGAAGCTAAAAGTTTACTACAAAATAGAGCTGATAATAGTCAATTAGTAAGAGCTAAAGATCATTTACAACAAGTTTTACAACCAGCTGCCTCTACGAATGGAATGACTCAACAAAGTGCTCAAAATTATAATGCTAAACGTCAAGCAGCTGAACAAGCGATCCAAAATGCTGCTAATGTAATTAATAATGGGGATGCAACTGCTCAACAAATTACTGAAGCTAAAAATAGAGTTGACCAAGCCGAAAGAGAGTATACAGAAGCTAAAAATAATTTAAGAGCAGATAAAACTCAATTAGAAACAGCTTATAATCACTTAAATCAACAAGTGAACTTAACAGATAAAACACCGTCTTCTGTTACAAGATATAAACAAGCCTTAGAAGGTTTTAAAAATGAATTAAACGCTGCAAAATCTGAAGCTAGTGGTGTACTTAACAATAACAATCCTACAGTCTCACAAGTTAAAAACGCTTTGGATAAAGTTAATGCTGTTCAAACAAAAGTTAATCAAGCTGAAGCTTTATTACAAAATAAAGAGAATAATTCTGCACTTGTAAATGCTAAACAACAATTGCAAAATGCCGTAAATCAAGTTCCTTCAACTACAGGAATGACTCAAGAAAGTATTAATGTATATAGAGCAAAACAACAAGCTGCTCAAAACGAAATACAAGAAGCTCAGAATGTAATTAATAATGGCGATGCTACTGCTCAACAAATTGCTGCAGAAAAAACTAAAGTCGATCAGGCTTTACAAGCTCTAAACGACGCCAAAAGTGGTTTGAGAGCTAATAAAGAAGAATTACAAAGCGCTTATAATCAATTAATTCAACCGGCAGATACAAATAATAAAAAACCTGCTTCAATAGAAGCTTATAATAATAAATTTAATCAGTTTAAAAATGAATATAATAATGTAAAAGCACAGGCAGATAATGTTCTCAAAGCTAGTAACCCAAGCGTAGCAGATGTAAGAAACGCATTAAGTAAAGTTAGAGAAATGCAAACTAAAGTTAATGAAGCAAAAGCTTTATTACAAAATAAAGAAAACAATACTGCATTAGTTCAAGCTAAACAGCAATTACAAAATGCCGTAAATCAAGTTCCTTCAACTACAGGAATGACTCAACAAACTGTAGACATTTATAACGCTAAACAAGCAGCAGCTCGTTCAGAACTCAATAATGCTCAACATGTAATAGATGATGGTAATGCTAGTGCTCAACAAATTGCTGCAGAAAAAACTAAAGTCGATCAAGCGTTACAAGCTTTAAATAATGCAAAAGATGGTTTAAGAGCCGATAAATCTCAATTGCAAACTGCTTACAACAAATTAACTGAACATATTAGCACAGAGGGTAAAACACCAGCTAGTATTCATAAATACAATGATGCTATTGCTAAAATTCAATCACAAATTGATTCTGCTAAAAATGAGGCAAAACATGTATTAGATAGCAGTAACCCAACAGTTTCGCAAGTTAATGATGCTTTAAATAAAATTAAAGCTGTTCAACCTAAAATAACTAGTGCCAATAACTTGCTAGAAAATAAAGCAGATAATAGTGAATTAGTTTCTGCTAAAAATCAACTACAACGAACATTACAAACAACTGTATCAACTGATGGTATGACAGCACAAAGTACTCAAAACTTCAATAATAAACATCAAGCAGCTGAACAAGCGATTCAAAATGCCACTAATGTTATTAATAATGGGGATGCAACTGCTCAACAAATTACTGAAGCTAAAAATAGAGTTGACCAAGCCGAAAGAGAGTATACAGAAGCTAAAAATAATTTAAGAGCAGATAAAACTCAATTAGAAAATGCTTATAATCATTTAAATCAATCAGTTAACTTAACAGATAAAAAACCATCGTCAGTTGAAAGATATGAACGAGAATTAAATGGCTTTAAAAATGAACTAGACAGTGCTAAAGCTGAGGCAAATAGTGTAATTAATAATAATAATCCTTCAGTTGAACAAGTTAGAAATGCACTTAATAAGGTTAATGCAGTCCAAACAAAAGTAAATCAAGCTGAAGCTTTATTGCAACCTAAAGAAAATAATTCTGCACTTGTAAATGCAAAACAACTACTAGAAAACGCTATAAACCAAGTCCCTTCAACAGAAGGTATGACTGAGCAGTCAATAGCTAATTACAATGCCAAAAAACAAGCGGCACAAACTGAACTTCAAAAAGCTGATCAAGTAATTGCAAACGGCGATGCATCAGCCAGTGAAATTTCTAATGAAAAAACAAAAGTTGAAGAGGCTACTACAGCTTTAAATAAAGCCAAAAATGATTTGAGAGCTGATAAATCTCAATTACAAGCTGCTTATAATGAATTAACAAAACCTGTTAATACTTCTGATAAAACACCAGCTAGTATTAAAGAATATAATAAAGCGATAGCACAAATTAATTCACAAATAAACAATGCTAAAAGTGAAGCTAATTCAGTACTTCAGAATGATAACCCTACAGTTAATGCTGTCAAGGAAGCTCTTAGAAAAATCCAAGCTATTCAACCTGAAGTTACTAAAGCAGTCAACTTATTACATCAAAAAGCAGACAATAGCGAACTAGTTAACGCTAAACAACGATTACAACAAGCTGTTGATTCAACTCCTTCAACTACTGGAATGACTCAACAATCTGTTCAAAATTACAATGTAAAAAAACAAGCGGCACAAGCTGAACTTCAAACAGCTGAGCAAGTAATTGCAAACGGTGATGCTAATGTTCAACAAATTTCAGCTGAAAAAGATAAAGTTGATCAAGCTTTACAAGCATTGAATAGTGCTAAAAATGATTTGAGAGCTGATAAGACAGAACTTCAAAACGCTTACAATACATTAACTGAACAAGTTAGTACTGAGGGTAAAACGCCTGCAAGCATTAAAAAGTATCAAGACTAGAACAAGTTAATAACGCATTAAACAACATTAAAGCTGTTCAACCCAAGTTAGACAGTGCAATACATTTACTAGAAAACAAGGCTAACAATAACGAATTAGTTACTGCTAGAAATCAATTACAGGAAGCGATTAATAATCAACCTAGCACTACAGGTATGACTCAAGACTCTATTAATAATTACAATGCTAAAAGAGCTGATGCACAAAGTGCCATCAACCTAGCAAACTCAATAATTGATAACGGAGATGCTACTGCTCAACAAATTGCGGATGAAAAATCTAAAGTTAATCAAGCATTGCAAGCACTTAATGATGCTAAGCAACATTTAACTGCTGATACAAGTAAATTACAAAATGCATTGAATGGATTGAATAGAACAGGTGATACTAACAATAAAAAACCAAATAGTATTGAATCTTATAATAAAGCGATGCAAGCATTACAATCTCAAATTACTGCTGCTAAAAATAATGCAAATACAGTAATTCAAAAGGCTATTCGCACTGTAAATGAAGTGGATCAAGCTTTACAAGAAGTAAATCAAGTTAACCAACAATTAACTGAAGCGATTAATAAACTTCAACCTTTAGCAAATAATGAAGCACTGAAAGTAGCGAGAACTAAACTTGAAGATAAAATAAATGAAATTGTTCATACGGAAGGTATGACGCAACAGTCTGTAAATGCCTATCAACATGCCAAACAAGAAGCTCAAACTGAGTCAAATTTAGCTCAAGCTTTAATTAATAATGGTAATGCTACTGATCAAGAGATTTCAACAGAAATAGAAAAAGTAAACCAAAAACTTGATAATTTATCATCAGCGATAAATGGTTTAACTGTTAATAAAGAACCTCTAGAATCAGCAAAACAACAATTACAAAACAATATCGATTCTGCCCCTAGTACTGTGGGTATGACAAAGCAGTCTGTTCAAGTCTACAATCAAAAACTGCAAGCGGCTAAAGATGAAATCAATACTATTAATAACGTACTTGCTAACAACCCTAATGTTGAAGCTATTAATACTAATAAAGCGACCGCAGAGCGAATTAATAATGAATTAACTCAAGCTAAACAAACGCTCAAAGTTGATATACAACCTTTAAAAACAGCTATGAAAAATATTCAAACAGCAATTGACGCAGGTACTAACACTGACGGTATGACAGCCGACTCAGTTGAAGATTTTAATGATTCGTTGAGTGAAGCACTTAGTGAAAAAACAAAAATCAATAAATTAACAAGACACCCAGATACTCTAACAGTAGAACAAGTCAACCAAGCAGTGGCAGATGCTAATCAAGTCATTAAGGATCTAAATCACGCTCGTGATTCGTTAATACCTGACAAAGATCCACTCGAAATAGCTAAGCAAGCACTTGAAAATAGCATCACTCAGCAAACTGATACAGAGGGTATGACTACACAATCTTTACAAAACTATAATGAAAAATTAGAAGCCGCTAAACAAGAATTAAATAAAGATAAAGGTATATTAAGCGGAAGTCCTACAGTAGCAGAGATTAGAGCAGCCGCACGTGAGACAAGTAAAATTCAACAGGCTTTAGATAACGCAAGATCCCAATTAGTTTTAGATAGACAGCCATTTATTACACATATCAATGGTGAAGGAAATCTTAACGCACCACAAAAAGAGGACTTTATTCAACAAATTAATAGCGCTGGTAATTATCGTGATTTAAAAGCTATTCAAAATAACGCTGACATATTAAATCAAGCTATGAAAACTTTAGCTGACAGCATTTCTAATTATCAAAATGTTAAACAAACTGAAAATTATATCGATGCATCAAATGATAAACGTCTAGCTTATGATGACGCTGTTAATTCAGCTAATGAGATTTTAAATCAAACTCATAACCCAACAATGAGTAGTGATGTAGTAAATCAAAAAGCTCAAAAGGTACAACAAACTAAAGACGCGTTAGACGGTCAACAAAGATTAGCTGAAGCTAAAGAACATGCTATTAATCATCTAAGTGATTTACATGATTTGAATAACGCTCAACGCCAAGCTTTAACTGATCAAATTAATCATTCAGATAACATAACATCAGTTAATCATATTAAAGACAACGCAAATGTCGTTAATACAGCAATGACTGGATTAAAACAAAGTGTCACAGACAACAATAGTGAAATTCAACAAGGCAACTATATAAATGCGGATAAAGATAAACAAGACGCTTATAATAGTGCAGTTAATCAAGCTAAACAAATCATTAATGAATCCAATAAAAATAATGTTCAACTAAACCCTAGTGAGATAAGTAAAATTACTGAAAAAGTTAACTCAACTAAAAATGATTTGAACGGTAATAATAAATTAGCTGAAGCTAAAACTAATGCTAAGAATACAATTGATGGTTTAACATATTTGAATGATGCACAATGTGCTAAAGCTAAAGAGAATGTTGAGCATGCTACTACTAGATCAAATATTACTAGCCAATTACAAGACTACGCTAACTTGAATAATGCTATGAAATCGTTACGCGAGAGCGTAAATAATGTTAATCATATTAAAGCAAGTAGTAATTATATCAACGAAGATAATGAATCTAAAGAAGCATATAATCAAGCTGTAACAAATGCTCAGACATTAATAAATGCATCAAGCAATCCTGTTATGAGCGTAAACACTGTAAATGAAAAAGCTCAAGCTGTGACTACAGCTCAAAATAATTTACATGGTCAACAAAAATTACAAGAAGCACAACATAATGCAGACACTGAAATAGATAATTTAACTCACTTAACACCAGCACAAAAATCAGCTGAAAAAGCATTAATCAATAACAAAAACACTCGCACAGAAGTTCAAACACAACTTGATGATGCTAAAACTTTAGATAGTTCAATGGGCTCTTTAAAATCATTAGTTAATGATCAAAGTCAAGTTCAATCAACAAGTAACTACATTAATGAAGATCAACCTCAGAAAACTGCCTATAACAACGCTATTACTGAGGGACAAACTATCATTGATAAAACTTCTGATCCAATATTAAATAACAATACTGTTATACAAGCAATAAATAATATTAATACTAAGAAATCAGAACTTCATGGTGAACAAAAATTAGAAGCTGATAAAACTAGTGCAAATAATTCTTTAAATAAATTATCTAATTTAAACACACCTCAAAAAGAGGCTATTAAAGGTGTAATAGATAGCTCTAATACACGAACTGAGATATCATCAGAGTTGGAAAAAGCTAAAACTATTAACAATGCAATGCATACGCTAAGACAAAACATTACTGATAACGCTAATGTACCGACTCAAAGTAATTACATTAATGCTGAACCAGATAAACAACAAGCTTATACAGATGCTATTAATACAGCTAAAGGTATTATTGATGAAAAACAAGCGACTTTAGATCCAAATATTATTAATCAAAAAGCACAAGCTATTATAACTACCAAAAATGCCTTAGATGGTGAAGCTCAGCTTCGTAAAGCTAAAGAAGATGCGGATAATACGATAAATTCATTAAATCAACTTACAAATGCTCAGAGAACTAAAGAAAAAGAATTGATTAATGGAGTTCAAACAAGACCAGAAGTTGCATCACAATTAAATAAAGCTAAAGAACTTAATAAAGTGATGGAACAACTTAATAATCTTATAAATGATAAGAATAATGTTTTAAGTAGTAGTAAGTATATAAATGAAGATACAGCTCAACAAAACGCTTATACTTCTGCCATAGCGAATGCTGAAGCAATTAAAGATAAAACTCAGAACCCTGAATTAGATAAAAATTCAATTCAACAAGCTATTAATCAAATTAATTCAGCGATTAATAACTTAAATGGAGAAACTAAATTAGCTAAAGCTAAACAAGATGCTCAAGCAACAATTAACAATCTCAATGGTTTAACTAATGCCCAAAAATCCAATGAAAATAACACTATAAGTTCAGCTAAAACTAGAGACCAAGTTTCTAGCACTTTAAGTGAAGCTCAAGCATTAGATCAATCTATGAAAACTTTGCGTAATTTGGTCAACGCTAAGGATCAAGTTCACCATTCAAGTGACTATATTAATGAAGATACAGCTCAACAAAATGCTTATAATAATGCAATTGATAATGGCGAAGACATTATTAGCGGTCAACAAAATCCAATTATGAATAAAACAACAATTGACCAAGCTATTAATCAAATCAATAACGCTAAAAATGCTTTACATGGTGCTAATAAATTACAACAAGCTAAAAATGAAGCTAATCAAACTATCAATCAATTAGGTTATTTAAATGATCCTCAAAAAACTGGAGAAGAGGCTCTTGTAAATAGTTCAACTACTAGAACTGACGTTGCAAATCAACTTAACGAAGCTAAAGCTTTGAATAACTCAATGAAACAGTTGAGAGATAAAGTTGGCGAAAGTACTAGAGTAAAACAAAGTAGTGATTATATTAATGAGACTCCTGAACATAAAAGCGCATACGATCAAGCGCTTCAACAAGCACAATCAATTATTAATGAAAGTAGTAAGCCTACTTTAGATAACACAGTAATTGAACAAAAAGTTCAAAACTTAACTAATGCTCAAAATGCATTACATGGAGCACGTCTTCTTGACAATGCTAAAAATAATGCTATTAGTGAAATTAATAAACTCTCAGGATTAAACGATGCACAACGTCAAAAAGCAATCCAAAATATTCAAGCACAAACCACAATTCCAGATGTTAATCAACAATTAACTACTGATAAAGAATTAAATAATGCTATGAAATTGTTAAGAGATGCTGTTAATCAACAAAATCAAGTTCATCAACAAAGTAACTATTTCAATGAAGATCAACAACCTAAAAATAATTACGATGTAGCTATTCGAGCTGGACAAAACATTATTAATAAAACACACGATCCAGTAATGAATAAAAGTGAAATTGAACAAGCAACTAACCAAATCAACACAACTAAAAATGCATTAGATGGTGAAAATAAATTACACACTGAGCAACAAAATGCTAATAGGGAGATAGAGGGATTAACGAGCTTAAATCCTCAACAAATAAGTGCTGAAAAGAATCAAGTAAATCAAGCAACAACAAGAACTGACGTTGCACAAGATTTAGCATCTGCTAAAGCGTTAAATGATGCAATGAAAGCCTTAAGAGATGGTATTAACAATAAAGATGAAGTAAGACATAGTAGTGCTTATATCAATGCTGATCCTACAAAGATTTCCGCCTACGACCAAGCTCTACAAAATGCTGAAAACATCATTAACGCCGCACCTCAAGTTGAATTAAATAAAGATAAAATTCAACAAGCGTTAACACGTGTTCAACAAACTCAACAAGCACTCGATGGTGTAAGTCAATTAGCTTCAGCTAAACAATCTGCAACTCAGAATGTAAATGGTTTAACTAGTCTTAACGATGGTCAAAAACGCGAAATAAATAAACTCATTTCTAATGCAGAAACTCGACCTAAAGTTCAAGAACTATTAACTCAAGCTAATGGATTAAATACTGCGATGAAAGCTTTAAGAGATAGCATTCAAAATACAAACCAAGTCAAACAAGGTAGTAATTATATCAATGAAGATCCAACTCAACAACGTGATTATAATATTGCAGTTAATAATGCTGAAAGTACTATTAATAACAATACTCATCCAGTCTTAGATAAAGCAGAAATAGAACAATTAACTCACACTGTTAATAATACGGAAAATGCTTTACATGGTATTCAAAAACTCAAAAAAGATCAACAATCAGCAGAAACTGAGATAAGTGGTTTAACGAGTCTTAATGACCCACAAAAAACTGCGGAAATTGCAAAAGTTAAAGCTGCAACAACTCGTACAGAGGTTAATCAATTACTTGAATCTTCAAAAACTTTAAATACTGCTATGCATGGTTTAAGAGAAAGCATAAAAGATAAAGCAGAGATTAAAAATAGTAGTAAGTATATAAACGAAGATCAACCTGAACAACAAGCGTATGATAACGCAGTTAACAATGCACAACAGGTTGTAGATGAAACTCAAGCAACATTAGATACTAACACTATTAATAATTTAACTAACGCCGTTACACAATCGAAGTCTAATTTACACGGTGATGTTAAGCTTCAACAAGATAAAGACAGTGCTAAGCAAACTATCTCACAATTACCAAATCTTAATAACGCTCAAAAACACATGGAAGATTCACTCATTGATAGTCAACACACACGTACGAGTGTGGCTCATGATTTATCAGAAGCTCAAGCATTAAACGGTTTAATGGGGACTTTAAAAGAGAGTATTAAAGATAATGCGACTATTATTTCAAATGGCAATTACATTAATGCTGAACCAACGAAAAAACAAGCATACGATCAAGCTGTTCAACATGCCAACGACCTCATTAATGGTACAAATCAACCTACTATTAATAAAGGTGATATCTCTAGAGCATCACAAACAGTAAATACTACGAAAGATGCATTAGATGGTAATCATAGATTAGAAGCAGCTCAACAAAATGCGACTCAAACGATAACTAATCTTTCTAATTTAAATAACGCTCAAAAAGATGCTGAAAAACATTTAGTTAATCAATCAACTACACTTGAGCAAGTTCAACAACACCTGCAAACTGCTCAAGATTTAGATCATGCTATGGAATCTTTAAGACAAAGTATCGCTAACCAAGATCAAGTTAAATCCGAAAGCAAATATTTAAATGAAGATCCAACTGTAAAAGCAAATTATGATCAAGCTGTTCAACGTGCTGAAGATATTATTAATGCGACTCAAAATCCAGAACTCAATAAAGGCACTATAGAACAAGCTACTCAGGCTGTACAAAATGCTGAACAAGCCCTTCATGGAGTAGAAAAATTAAATCAAGATAAAACTACTACTTCAAAAGAGCTAAATAATTTGACTAACTTAACAGATGCCCAACGTGAGAAACTTAAAGAATTAATTAACCATTCTGATAGTAGAGATGATATCAAACAAGAACTTGAACAAGCTAAGCAACTTAATAACGCAATGGAACAACTTAAAAATCAAGTTGCCCTTAAGGATAGCGTTCATTCAAGTAGTAACTATTTCAATGAAGATTCTGCTCAAAAACAAGCATATGACGACGCGATTAAACATGCTGAAGACATAATCAAAAATACTAATGATCCAAATATCAATCCACAAGATATCATTAAAGCATTAAATAATATTAAAACAGCAACAGATAATTTACATGGTGAGCAACGTCTACAAAATGAAAAAGACACTTCTAATAATTCAATTGATCATATGACGCATCTTAATCAACCACAAAAAGATGCTTTAAAACAAGCTATCGATGGCGCTACAACTAGAGAGCAAGTAGCAGAAAAACTTAAAGAAGCAAAAGCACTGGATAATGCCATGAAACAACTTGAAAATCAAGTTAATCAAGATCCAGCAATTACATCTAGTAGTAAGTTTGAGAATGAAGATACAGAACAACAAAAAGCATATAACAACGCTATAAACGCTGCTAAAGATATTATCAATCAAACTTCTAATCCAACATTAGATAAAAATAAAATTGATGATGCGCTTCACAATATCCAGAATGCTGTTAATCATTTACACGGCGAGCAAAAATTAGAACAAGCTAAACAAGAAGCAAATGATCAATTAAATCATTTAAATGATTTAACTAATGAACAAAAAGCTCACTTTAAACCATTAATTGATAACGCTGATACTAGAGCCGAAGTTAAAAAACAACTAGATATTGCTAAACAATTAAATAGTGATATGTCAGACATTAAAGATCAAATAGCAAAACAAAGCATAGTACACCAATCAGGTAATTATGTTAATGCTGACGATGCTACTAAACAGGCTTATGATAATGCTATTAAAGAAGCTAAAGAATTAATAGATAATCATCCTGATACATTAGATCATCTTAAACTTCAAAAATTGATTAATAAAATTGATGATGCTCAAAACGCATTAAATGGTCAATCAAGATTTGACGCTGCTCAAAAAGAGGCACTCAAAGAACTTGGTACATTAAATAGCCTTAATCAACCGCAACGTAAAAAACTTGAAGATAATTTAAACAATGCAACGACATTAGATGGATTATCTCAAGAATTACAAAAAGCTAAAGAGCTTAATAACGCTATGAAGGCTATGAGAGTTAGTATTAAGGATCAAGATCAAGTACGACAAAGTAGTGATTATGCGAATGCAGATTCTACTCAACAACACGCTTATGATAATGCTGTTAATAATATCAACAATATTATTACTGAAACTAATGCGACTATGGATCCTCAAAGTGTTAATCAAGCTACTCAAGCATTAGAGAACGCAAAACATGCTTTAAATGGAGCTCAAAAACTTCAAGACGATAAAAATAATGCTAAACAAGAAATTGGAAACTTAACAGGTTTAACTGATTCTCAAAAACACGCCTTAGATGAAGCTATAGATCAGTTAACACATAGAACTGAGATAAGTAAAAAATTAAAAGAAGCTAAATTCCTTAATAATGAAATGGAAGAATTAAAAGCAGCTGTCGCAAAAGCTTCTAATATTAGACAAACTAGTGACTATATCAACGAGGATACACCTCAAAAAGAAGCTTATAATAATGCTATTAAAAAAGGACAAGCAATTATTGATGCACATAACGATCCAACAATGAATGGAAGTGACATTAGTAATGTTATTCAACAAATTAATAGCGCTGAACATGGATTACATGGAGAACAAAAATTACAACAAGCCAAAAACAACGCAATAAATGATGTTTATGGTTTGAATAACTTAAATCGTGCTCAAACTGCCAAAGAAGTTCAGGATATCCAAGCATCTGAAACTAGAACAGCTGTGGAACAGCAATTAGAACAAGCTAAAGTTTTAAATCAAGCAATGAAAGAATTGAAACAAAGTATTGCCGACAAAAACGATACGCTTAACTCTAGTAACTACATTAACGAAGATCCAGATAAGAAAATAGCTTATGATAATGCTTTGAGTAATGCTGAACATTTGTTAAATCAACAAAATGATCCAACGATGGATCCAAGAGAAATTAATGCTGCTGCTCAAAAAGTAAAAGAAACTAAAGATGCATTACATGGTGCAGATAAATTAACTCAAAGCCAAAATGAATCTAATGAAACTATAAATCATTTACCGAACTTAAATGATAAACAAAAACAAGCTCTAAATAATTTAATTAATCAAGCTACAACTAAACAAAAAGTAGCAGAAATTGTTAACCAAGCAAATGAACTTAATAGCGAAATGGGCAAACTCAAATCATTAGTTGAACAACAACCTAGCGTTCATAAGCAAAGCAATTATTTGAATGAAGACCCTGAAATTCAAAGAATATATGATAAAGCTATTCAAAGCGGACAAGACATCATCAGTGGAAATACTACTGATGTATTAAGTAAAAATGATATTAGTAATGCTATTCAAAATATAGAACTAGCAAAAGGCGATCTTCATGGAGAACAAAAATTACAAAAAGCTCAACAAGATGCTAATAACGAAATAGATCAATTAAGAAACTTGAATGACCCTCAAAGACAAGCAGAGCACAATGAAATTAATAGTGCACCTTCAAGAACAGAAGTTCAAAGTGATTTAAATAACGCTAAAGCATTAAATGAAGCGATGCATCAGTTAGAGAACGAAGTTCATCTAGAGAATAGCATTAAACAATCAAGTAACTATATTAATGAAGACCCAGCCTCTCAAAATGCTTATAATGATGCTTTACAAAAAGCGAAGAATATCATTAATGCAGTACCTGATAAAACTTTAGATAAAACTACAATTGAGCAAGCATTAAATCAATTACAAAGTGCAAGTGAAGCTTTACATGGTGAACAAAAACTACAAGAATCGAAAAATCAAGCTAATAGTCAAATTGATCGATTAGAATCACTTAATCCTGGACAAGTATTAGCAGAAAAAACATTAGTTAATCAATCTCAAACTATACCTGGTGTTCAAGAGGCACTTCAAAAAGCGAAAGAACTAAATGAAGCCATGAAATCTCTTAGAGCTGAAGTAGATAAAGAAAATCAAGTCAAAACAGAAAGTAAATACATTAATGCTGATCACACTAATCAAGTTAACTATGATTCTGCCATCAACCAAGGTACTCAAATTATTACAACATCACAACCACCAGAGCTTAATAAAGATGTAATTAATAAAACGACTCAGACTATCATTAATGCTCAAAACAACTTAAATGGGGAAGCTAAGTTAACTGAAGCTAAAACAACTGGTAATCAAGCTATTGATAAATTAGATGGACTAACAGAGGCTCAAAAGGATAAAGAACGTGAATTGATTAATCAAGCGTCAACTAAAGCACAAGTGAATAACATCATTAACGACGCTAATCAATTAAATGACTCAATGAAACAATTGCAACAAGCTATCAACAACGCTAGTAACGTTAAACAAAGTAGTGATTATATTAATGAAGATCCTACTCAAAAAGATGCTTACGATAAAGCAATTCAAGCTGCTAAAGATTTAATCAATGCTCAACCTCCTACTATGGACAAAGGAGAAATAGATAAAGCTTTAGCAAATGTTAATCAAGCACTTAATAATTTACATGGTAGCGATAAATTGCTTGAAGCCCAAAAAGAAGCCTCATCACAATTAAACAACTTTAACAATTTGACTAACGGTCAACATGGCAAGCTAGTTGATGACATTTTCAATGCACCGACTAAAACTCAAGTTGCTCAAGTATTGGAAAATGCAAAACAACTTAACAACACAATGAAAGCACTGAGAGATTCAATTGCTGATAATGAACAAGTTCTTCATAGTAGCAAATATATTAATGAAGACCCTGAACAACAAGCAGCTTATAATCAAGCGGTAACAAAAGCTAAGAACATTATCAACGACAATCCTGACCCTACATTATCCAATAGTGATGTTCAAAATATTGTAAATGAAGTTACTCAAGCTAAAGACAATTTACATGGAGATCAAAAACTTGCGACTGATAAGACAAATGCAAAAGATACTTTAGATCATTTAACGCATTTAAACCATGCGCAAAAACAAGAACTTGAGGAAGAAATTCGTGATGCAACTACGAGACCTGGTGTTCAAAGTGTAGCTAAATTAGCCAACCAACTTAACGATGCGATGAAAAAATTAGAAGACGCATTAGCTGGCAATGAAACTGTAAAACAAACTAGTAATTACATTAATGAAGATACAGCTCAAAAAGGAAACTATGATCACTATGTAAACCAAGCTAAACAAATTGTAGATCAACAAGATAACCCTAATATGTCTCCAGAAAATATTAACGAAATTACTCAAAAACTAGACGCTGCTAAAAATGATCTTCATGGAGAACAAAAATTAGAACAAGATAAACAACAAGCAACTGAACGTATTAATCAAATGAAGAGCTTGAACCATGCTCAAAAAGACGAGCTAAATCATGAAATTCAACAAGCCCAAACACGACCAGACATCGTTGCTACAGTTAATAAAGCTAAACCATTAGATACAGCAATGAAAAAATTAAGAGACAGTATTGCTGATGCTAATGATATTAAACAAACAAGCAATTACATCAATGAAGTACCAAGTATTCAAAATGCTTATGACAATGCTGTAGATCATGCTCAACAAATTATTAATCAAACTTCTAATCCAACTATGGATCCTTTAGTAATAGAGCGTGATACGTCAAATGTTCAAACAACTAAGAATAACCTTCACGGCGAACGTGTACTTAATGATGATAAACGCACACAAACATATGCAGTAAATCATTTAGATAATCTTAACCAAGCTCAAAAAGAAGCTTTAACACATGAAATACAACAAGCAACTAGAGTTTCTGATGTTAATAATGTCTACAGCAAAGCTAGAGCTTTAGATTCCGAAATGCAAAAACTTAAAGACATTGTGGGACAACAAGATAGCGTAAGAAAAACTAGCAATTATGTTAATGAAGATAGTACAGCGCAACAAGCGTATAACGATGCTATTGCACAGGGCCAAGCAATCATTGATCAAACGACACAACCTACTATGTCAAATGACGAAATCGAAAATACGATTAATAAAATAAAACAAAAAGTTACTACTCTTGAGGGAGAACATAAATTACAAGTAGCTAAAGAAAATGCCAATAACGTTATCGATAGCTTAAGTAATTTAAACACTCCTCAGAAAATTGCTGAAAAAGCACTTATTAATAAAGCTACAACCAGAGATAACGTTACTCAGCAAATGCATATTGCAGAAGAACTTAATGATGCAATGGGTAAACTAAGAAACAGTATTCAAGATCAAGCCACTGTTAGACAAGAAAGTAGATACATCAATGAAAACGAAGATAAACAACAAGCTTATAATCATGCAGTAACTGATGCAGAAAGTGTTATCAATGAGCACAATCCAACATTAAATAAAGACACAATTGAACAGTTGACTCAACAAGTTAATCTGGCTAAAGATGCCTTAAATGGTGTAAAATTACTAAACGAAGATAAACAAACTGCTCATCAAACTATTTCTACATTGAATCATTTAAACACAGCTCAACAACAAGCATTTAATGAACAAATTAACAATGCACCAACGAGAGCTGAGGTTCAACAAATCATAGGACAAGCAGATGTTTTAAATAACATGATGAAAGCTTTGGAAAATAGTATCAAAGATAAAGATCAAGTTAAAAATTCTAGTGATTATATTAATGAAGACCCTGCCGAACAACAGGCGTATGATAATGCTGTCACAAACGTAGAGAATATATTGCATCAAACGACTCAACCAACAATGTCTGTTAGCGACATCCAAAGTGCTATTGATAATGTTCGAAATGCGAAAAATAACCTTCATGGCCTAAATAAACTTAACATTGCCAAAGACGAAGCTGCTAAACAATTACGTAAATTATCAAGTTTAACTTCACCTCAAAGTGGCGACATTGCTAAACAAATCTATGGCGCAGATACAAGAGCTGAAGTGACTCAAGCTTTAGATAAAGCCAAAGCATTAAATAACGCTATGGATGGACTTAATCATGTGTATGATCAAAGTACAAATGTCTTAAATAGTAGTCAATTTATCAATGAAGATCAACCTGAACAAGATGCTTATAAACAAGCACTTCAAAACATAGAAAAAGTTATTTATAGACAGGATAACCCTGAAATGGATCCAACTGTAATAAATAACTTAACGCATGGACTTGAAGCTGCTCAAAGCAACCTACACGGTGATCAAAAACTTGCCCAAGCAAAACAAGATGCTGCAAACACAATTAATGGTTTAACTCATCTTAATACAGCACAACGCGAACAAATCATCAACAAAAATACTAATTCTAAAACTCGTAGTGAAGTAGCAGAAAACTTAAATAACGCGCAAGCACTTGATCAAGCAATGAAATCTTTAGAAAATGTCGTAGCTGAAAGTAATAATGTGAAAAATAGTAGTAAGTACTTAAACGAGGATTCTAAATTCCAAGACCAGTATGATCAAAAAGTAACAGAAGCTAAAGATTTGATTAATCAAACTACTAATCCAACATTAGAACCTAATAAAGTTGATATTATAAAAAATAGAGTATTGGCTGCTGAGAACAATCTACTTGGCGCTGAAAAATTAGCCTACGATAAAGCTAAAGCACAATATGACATTGATGATATGAAAAACCTTAATGACGCACAAAAACAATCAATTGTTAAAGCGATTAAAAATGCGCCTTTAAGAACAGAAGTAAAACAATTGCTCCAACAAGCTAAAGATCTTGATAACGACATGAAAGCTCTTAAGGATAAAACCCAACAAGTGATTATAGATAAAGCGTCACCTAACTATACTGAGTCTTCAGATGATAGAAAAGAAACACTTAATCAATCACTTAATAATGCAGAAGCTATAATTAATAAAACTAATGGTACAGATGCTAATAAAGAACAAGTAGAGCAAGTTCTAAATCAACTTAATCAAGCTTCTGAAAACCTTAATGGTGATCAACGTGTGCAAGAAGCTAAAACTGACGCAAATAATACTATCGATCAACTTAAATATTTAAATGCGAGTCAACAACAAACAGCCAAAGATAACGTTCAACATGCTACTAAACTTGATGAAATAGCAACTGCTAAAGCAAATGCCCAAGCTCTAAATAAAGCAATGGGACAATTAAAACAATTTATCGATGATGCTGATTCTGTTGAGCATGGAGATAATTATCGTCAAGCAGATGATGATAGAATCACAGCATATGATGATGCTTTAGAGCACGCTCAAAACGTAATTAAAACAAATGCAACACAACAAGAAATAGAAGAAGCAATTCATCAAATTAGCCACGCTAAAAATGACTTAAATGGTATCGCTAGATTAGTGGGGGCTAGACCTAAAGCTTTAGCTTACATTAATTCATTAGATAAAATTAATGATGCTCAAAGAACCGCTTTAGTAGATAAGATCAATCAATCTCATGATTTGATTGAAATTAATCACATCGTTGATGATGGAACAAACTTAAATGACATCATGCACGAGTTAGCTCAATCAATTATCGATAACTATGCACCAACTAAGGCGAGCATCAACTATATTAATGCAGATACACAATTAAGAGATAACTTTAAACAAGCGATTAACAATGCTAGAAATGTTCTTAATAAAACTAAAGGTCAAAACCTAGATTTCGAAGCTGTTGACGCACTTAAAGATGCAATTTCAGAAACTAAAGACGCTTTAAATGGTATTGAACGTTTGAAAGCTGCAAAACTGAAAGCAGATAAATTTATAGAAGGTTTAAATCAAATTAATAAAGCTCAATTAACTCATGCACTCAAAGATGTAGCAAGTACAGATTCATTAACTAAATTATCTCGTCTAATTAACAAATCTATGAACTTAGACGACGCTATGAATGCATTAAAAGATAGCTTAATCAATAATGCTGCACCTGTTCAAGCGAGCTCAAATTATATTAATGCTGATAACGATCTTAAAAATCAATTTGATGAAGCATTAAATAACGCTAGAAAAGCCCTAGCCAAATCAACAGGTAAAGACTTAGATGAAAATCAAGTAGACGGTTTAAAACAAGCAATTATAGATACGAAAGATGCTCTCAACGGGGAAGAACGTCTTGCTAAAGCTAAAGCTAAAGCACAAGAATACGTTCAAACATTATCAAATTTAAATAATGCTCAACGTAAAGTTGCTGAAAATAGTATCACTAATTCAGAAGATCTTAATTCACTAGCTGAATCAATCTCGAAAGTTACTGAATTAAATAAAGCTATGGAAGATTTACACAATGCTTTAATAAGTAATGCAACACCTGTTCATGCGAGTGTTAACTACATCAATGCAGACGAGGATTTACAAAATCAATTTGATCAAGCGCTTCAACAAGCAAGAAATACATTGTCTAAAGCTACAGGTAAACCTGCTTCAATTGAAGAAGTTCAAGGCTTAATTCAGTCTATTAAAGATACTAAAGAAGCATTAAATGGTGATCAACGTCTTGCTAAAGCTAAATTTAAAGCTGAGATATTTATTAATCAATTAAAAGATTTAAATAATGCTCAACGTGTAGACTCAATTAAACAAGCAAATGATACTGATAATCTAAAAGATTTATCGCAAATCGTTTCTACTGCATCAGATTTAAATAATTCTATGTCAGAATTAAAAGCCAAATTAAAAGAAACAGTTAATCCTGTTAAATCAAGCATCAATTACATTAATGCCGACTATGATTTAAAACGTCAATTTAATAAAGCAATTAAAGACGCTAGAGAAGCATTAAGTAAAACTAAAGGCGCCAACCTCAACGAAAGAGATATTCAAGGATTATCTCAAGCAATTGATAGCACTAAAGATGCATTAAATGGTGAACAACGTCTTGCCGAAGCTAAAGAGAAATCTAAACAATTTATAAAACAACTTGATACTCTTAATAATGCTCAAAACAATTATTTAACAAATGAGATTAATAAATCTGATAATATTAAAGATATAACAAACATAGTAGATAATGCTTCAAGTCTAAATGATGCAATGAAAGACCTTAGAGATACCGTTGCACAATTAAACCAATCTACTAAAGATAGTATTAATTATCAAAATGCAGACGAAGATTTAAAATTACAATTTGATAATGCGATAAATATAGCTAATAATGTTTTAAACAAAAAAGATGGCGACAACTTAGATATCACTGTTATTGAAGGTATGACTCAAGCGATTAAAGATGCTAAAGACGCACTTAATGGTGAACAACGCCTTAAAAATGCTCAACAAGCTGCACATAAAGCTATTGACGATGCACTTAAACATCAACTTGATGAAATCAATCATGCTAATGCTACAGATGAATCAAAAGCACAAGCTATTAAATCTGTAGAGAATGCAGCTAAACATGCTAATGCTGATATTGATCATGCAAGTTCTAATACAGGCGTTTATAACGCTGAAAATGAAGGAACAACAGCTATTAAACATACGCATGCTGATGAATTACCAAAAGCTAAAATTGATGCTAATAATGATATCGATCAAAAATTAAAAGGTTTATTGAATAATATTGATCAAAACCCTAATTTATCTAATCAAGAAAAAGAGAAACTCAAAGATGATTTAAATCATGCAATCGAGAACATTAAAAACGAGATTGATCGTGCTACTAATAAACAAGCTGTTGCAGATGAAAAAGCTAAAGCAGATCAATTAATGAAAGGTACTCAAGATATCATATCTGCAAAAGAACAAGCTAAACAATCAATTAAAGATTTAGCACAACGTAAGCGAGATGCAATCAATAACAATCCTGATTTGACTGACCAGCAAAAAGCACACGCACTTGCTGAAATCAATAAAGCGGAAAAAGAGGCTATTAAACAAATAGAGAACTCTAATTCTGTAGATCAAATTAACAAAGTTAAAGATGATAGTCTTAACCACATTGCGAAAATTGTAATATGGGATACTGATCAACAGCCATCAATACTTCATCGTCCTGATTTAAGCTTACAAAATGCGTTAGTTACAGGAAAAGTCATCGTGCATAGAGGTGCTACGATTACACTTAGTGAAATTGAAAGTGCCATGACTTTAGCTGATGGTCTTAAAGTAAGAATCATTTCATTACCTAACACAGGTAAAGTTGCAGATAACCTAACTGCGAAAGTTGAAGTGACTCTTGCGAACGATACATCAGTTATTGTCGATGTCCCTGTAGATGTTATTGAAAAAGAACTTCAAGTTGCAAAAGATGAAGCATCACAACAAATTGATCAAGCTACTAAACAAAAGTTAGATGAAATTGATAATGATAAAATTTTAACCGAACAGCAAAAAGAACAAGCTAAAGCTGAAGTTCAAAAACTTAAAGATCAAGCTATTGATAAAATTAACAATTCAACTAATGTAAAAGATGTTGAAAATAATCAAAATAAAGATTTAAATGATATTAATCATTTTGATCCTAGACAATTTACATTGGACAAAGCTAAAGAAGCTAATAAAGCTGAAGTTAATAAACTTACACAAGAAGGTGTACAAGAAATTAAACATATTTCTGATTTATCACCTGAAGAACAAGCTCAATTCAATCATCAACTAAAAGATCTTGAATCTAAAGTTTATAACATGATTAAAAATGCAAAAAATCTAGACGAACTCAAACGCATTCTCAAAGATTTCAAAGCGCAACGCGATCACATCATTGCACAAGCTCATTTACTCGGTGAAAAACATAAAGCTGAACGTAGACTCAATAACGTTGTTAATAATAGAACTCAACAAATTATTAATGATATGTCAGCAAGTCAATACCAAAGACAATTGGCAATCAATCGTATTAGACAAATAGAATTAGATACTATGAATGCAATTCATCGTGCTAAATCAATCAAAGAAGTCCAAGACGCGTTATTGAATGGTATTCGTAAAATCATGGAAGTAGGTTTAGAAGGTTCATTTGATTCAATTTCCAATCAACAACGCGCTGCTAACAACGCTTATAAACAAGACGTCCGTCTAAGAGAAAATGATGTAAAAAGTCATATAGGTCAAACAGAATCTTACAAAGAAGTATTAAGTCACTCAGGTATTAAATCAGGTAAGAATAAACACAAAGAAGATGATCCTAAACATGTTAAACATCATGATAATAATTTCATCAATCGAGATATCGATGACTTTGGCAAAGCAGTAGGCTTCATCACACTAACTGGTTTACTTTCAGGATTCTGGCTAGCGCTTGCTAAAAGACGTAAAAAAGAAGAGGAAGAAGAAAAACTGAATGATAAGAAGGATCTTCATATTTCCGATTCTAAAAAAGTAGAACCATTGATTATAGCTAAACGAAAAAAAGATAAAGAAGAAGAAACTGTTATTGAAGAAGACAATAAAAAAGCAATTCCTGTAGTGAAAAATAAAAGAGAAAAAGAGGAGAACAAACAGATGAGAAGAGAGACATGTTCTTCGAAAAAAGCAAAAACAAATAAAACTCAACGTCCTTCTTCAAACACTAAGTCAAAAAAAGGTACTACTAAAAACAAAAAGCGTTCAAAAAAGTAAAAAATAAATAACCGCTTCTAAAGTAAGAACAGGTTATAGGAAATCCTATAGCCTGTTCTTTTTTTATTTAATCAATTTATATAAAGCTTGTTGTGCATGCTGGTTTGCTTCTATATTTTTATCTCTAGGAACCCATTTAACAAACATTAAATCAAAACTTTGTTCGAGAATTTCCATATTATCATAATAAGGTTTAAATTTAGCATTTTTTACACGACCACTATTAACACTATCTTCAATTAATTTTGAATCAGTATGAAGTAGGGCGTTTCTAACATTGAGCTCTCTTGCATGTTCTAACGCATAAATCATTGCTGCCCATTCCGCACTATGATTATCTAACTCTCCTAAATCATGAGTAAACACGTGACGTTCAGATTCTTCTTTAATTACAACTGCACATGCACTTCTACCCGGATTACCTTTAGTTGCAGCATCAAAGTATATTTTTGCCATCTCATATACACCTTCGTTTGTAAGTTTGACTATATTGTAGCAAATTTATAAATAGACAGGTCAAATCATTTCTTTCCTGACTTTTTCTTGAAAATGATTACCTTTAAAGACTTGTTTTATACCTGTATATTGAGACAAGATCCTGAAAAAACGCGCACATAAAAAACTGTCAACAAAGTCCTTAGACTTTATCGACAGTCTCAATTAACTTAGTCCTTTAATAGGTCGACTAAGAATTAATAGCCTTCATCAAGTTTTTGAATCTTACCTTTGCGATAGAAAGATTTAGCAATGTAACCGAAAGGCACATTGAATATAGTTGAAATAAGTTTTAGTAGGTAAGTTGTTATAAATATTTCGAACACAGCCATATTAGGTAAAGTACCGGCAAATGCAATGATAACAAATAATGCTGTATCTATAATTGAACTTAAAATCGTACTACCATAAGCACGTATAATAAACGTTTTATCTGAGCTGAAAATCTTTTTAATCATTGAAAAGATAAACACATCTACATGTTGCCCGATAATATATGCAACGATTGAACCTAAAGCAATTCTAGGCACTAAATCAAAGATTGTTTTAAGCGCACCTTGAGCAGTATCTTCAGGTGCAGGTATAAAGTGTAAAGACATTTGCATTACAATAATCATTACTAATGTTGAAGAAAAACCTAACCAAACGGCACGTTTTGCTACTTTTCTGCCGTAAATATCATTCAATATGTCTGTTGCAAGATAGATAGAAGCGAACATAACATTCCCTAATGTCGCCGAAATACCAAATATATGAACTGTCTTTATGACTTGAATATTAGCTATAATTGTTCCCATTGCTACCCATGCAATTAAACCATGCTTACCAAAAAAGCGATACATGAGAACCATTAAAATAAATGTAACTATAAACGAAGCTACACCAAAAATCTCATTAAACATCTTACATCCTCCTAAATTTTGTTAAAGCGGGTGTTTAGAAACCGCGAAAAAATAACCTAATTAGTTTACTTTAAAAAACAAAAATATGCAATAGCGTTACTAAAATTTACATAATACATACAACTCAATCAGCATTCTTTCTCAGTACCTTTTGCAACAAACTTCCAATAATTAAATATAAATTGATTATTTCAAAATACATCCCTAACAATGCTATAATACAAACATGTGAAATAAGAGATGTAACATTAATAAAGTATATAGCTAAAGGAAGTGGAGGCTATACTCACTTATTCAGAACAAAAAGCGATTAATAAAATCGACGAGCTCATGAACACTTATTGTTACCAATGCCCACTAAAAGCGCACAACAGAAAAACGCAAGGTAAAACACAAGCGCATCATTTTTGCATTAATGAGTGTTCAGTAGGTAAACAAATCAAACAAATAGGGAACGAGCTACAATAGGAGGACACCAATATGGAAATCGTAGCAATTTCAGAAACACCAAATCACAACACTATGAAAATTTCTTTAAGTGAACCACGTCAAGATAATTCTTCAACAACTTATACTTCTGCTAAAGAAGGGCAACCAGAATTTATTAATCGATTATTCGATATCGATGGCGTCAAATCTATTTTTTATGTGATGGACTTCATCTCAGTTGACAAAGAAGATGACGCAAACTGGGATGATTTATTACCACAAATTCAAGCAGCTTTTAATCATTAATATAAACGTTTTATTTAAAGGGGGGCTAAAAAATGGAGATTGTTCGTGTAGAACCTACTCCTAGTCCTAATACAATGAAAATTGTATTATCTGAAAAAAGAGAAGATAATCAATCCAATACTTATACTGAAGTAAGAGAAAATCAACCACAATTTATTAACGATCTTCTCAAACTTGAAGGCGTAAAATCCATCTTTTATGTGATGGATTTCCTAGCAATAGACAAACAACCAAAGGCCAATTGGGAAGACGTCTTACCTCAAATCACTTCAACACTTAATAATGAATCAAGCTATAATCAAGAACCTCAACCTGACGAACATTATGGTGAAGTTCGTGCGGAAGTTCTAATGTTTAAAGGGATACCTTATCAACTTAAGATTACAACAAATAAAGATGAACAACGTAAACAATTACCAGAAATTTATATCGATAAAATGCTAGAAGCCCAAAAAGAAAATGATAATGTAGTATTCTTGAGAAAATGGGAAGATTTCGGCATTCGATATGGTAATGTGGAAGAAGTAATGGAGAGCGTTTATGAAGAAGTTATCGCACTTTATCCCGAAGAACGCCTTGATTCGCTAGTTAAAGAAGCACTTGAAACTGATATTATAGTTCCAGAACAACATTATCAACATGTCACATTGGATGAGTATGAGTCAGCACAAGATTGGAAAGCACGTCTCAGAATGCTTAAGGCATTTCCAACACCTACATTTGATGATATCCCGTTGTTAGAAACAGCACTTAATGAAGAGAAAATCCCTTTAAGACGTGAAGCTGTTGTGCTACTAGGGATGATTGAAGATCCTAAAATTTTACCTTATATTTATCAAGGTCTTCACGATAAAAGTCCAGCTGTAAGAAGAACTGCTGGCGATTGCCTTAGTGACTTAGGTTTCAAAGAAGCTTTACCAGAAATGGAAAAAGCACTTGATGACCCTCAAAAAATCGTAAGATGGCGTGCAGCGATGTTTATTTTTGATGAGGGTAATGAGGAACAATTGGCATCACTAAAAGCACATGCAGACGATTCAGCGTATGAAGTCAAACTTCAAATAGAAATGGCTATCTCCAGAATAGAAAATGGAGATGAGGCTTTAGGTTCAGTTTGGAAACAAATTGCTAATCGGAAAAGATAACTTATTTAATGTTTAATAATAAATGACAAAAGAAGTATCAAGGAGTGTTAATATGAACGGCTATGAGTCTTATATGAGAGAATTAGCGCAACAAATGCGTTCTGAACTTACTGAAAATGGTTTCAAAAGTTTAGAAACTAGTGACGATGTGAAGGGTTACATGAATGACTTAAAAGATGATGAAACAACATTCGTTGTTATTAATTCAACATGTGGTTGTGCAGCAGGATTAGCTAGACCAGCTGCTGTAGCGGTTGCTGAACAAAACGAAGTGAAACCCACAAATAAAGTAACTGTTTTTGCAGGTCAGGATAAAGAAGCAACACAAACAATGCGTGAATACATCCAACAAGTGCCTTCTAGTCCTTCATATGCCTTGTTTAAAGGGCAAAACTTAGTTCACTTTATTCCACGTGAACATATTGAAGGCAGAGATATTAACGATATCGCAATGGATTTAAAAGACGCTTTTGATGACCATTGCCAATAATTTTTTAATTGTACTACCCCGAGTTACAGCATTTCACAATGTAACTCGGTTTTTTTATCCAAAAAAAGAAATTTGTCATCTTAAATAGCTCTCCCTATCAACAGTTAATGATTTCTAGTATAATATTCAGTAATATAATTTATTAATAATAACTAAAATAAAGTGATTTACTTAAAGGAGCTGTACATATGTATAATCCATTCGACAAAGCGTATCATAGCTTATGCGAAGAGGTATTAGAAATAGGTAATCAACGTGATGATCGTACTCATACTGGTACAATTTCTAAGTTTGGTCATCAATTAAGATTTGATTTATCAAAGGGGTTCCCTTTATTAACAACTAAAAAAGTTTCATTTAAATTAGTAGCTACAGAATTGTTGTGGTTTATTAAAGGTGATACAAACATACAATATTTACTTAAATATAATAATAATATATGGAACGAGTGGGCCTTCGAAAATTACGTTAATTCTGAAGACTATCAAGGACCTGACATGACTAACTTTGGACATCGTTCTCAAGAAGATCCAGAATTTAATGAGCAATATAAAGAAGAGATGAAAAAATTTAAAGAACGTATTCTAAATGATGATGAATTTGCTCGTCAATATGGTGATTTAGGTAATGTTTACGGTAAACAGTGGAGAGACTGGGAAGATAAAGATGGTAATCACTTCGATCAGCTAAAAACAGTAATTGAGCAAATTAAAACAAATCCTAATTCTCGACGTCATATTGTGTCTGCGTGGAATCCTACAGAGATTGAGACCATGGCGCTACCACCATGTCACACTATGTTCCAATTTTACGTTCAAGATGGTAAGTTAAGTTGCCAACTTTATCAACGTAGTGCTGACATTTTCTTAGGTGTACCTTTCAATATTGCGAGCTACGCCTTACTTACTCATCTCATCGCAAAAGAATGTGAACTTGAAGTAGGTGAATTTGTTCATACCTTCGGAGATGCACATATTTATTCAAACCATATGTCAGCTATTGAAACTCAACTTTCTCGTGAGAGTTACAAAGCACCGACATTACAGATAAATTCAGACAAATCCATTTTCGATATCAACTATGAAGATTTAGAAATTGTGGATTATGAATCACACCCTGCTATCAAAGCACCTATAGCGGTATAGATTGACTTACTTTATAAATAAAAATATAGAAATCTAATCATATTTACCATAAGAAAGGGGGAAGACGATGACTTTATCCATCCTCGTCGCACATGATAAACAAAGAGTTATCGGATATCAAAATCAATTACCTTGGCACCTTCCAAATGATTTAAAACACGTTAAACAATTATCAACTGGTCACACATTGGTAATGGGTAGAAAAACTTTCGAATCTATTGGGAAACCTTTACCTAATAGACGAAATGTTGTATTAACAAATAATCCTTCATTTAAACACGAAGGTGTCGATGTCATTCATTCTATTGAAGAAATTAATAATATTCCTGGACAAGTATTTATTTTTGGTGGACAAACACTTTTCGAAGAAATGATAGATAAAGTTGATGACATGTATATCACTGTTGTCGACGGTAAGTTCCAAGGAGATACATTCTTCCCTCCTTATACATTTGAAGATTGGGAAGTTGAGAGTTCTGTTGAAGGACAATTAGATGAAAAAAATACTATTCCGCATACATTTTTACATTTAGTGCGCAGAAATGACCAATAGGAGGCTATTTATGACTAAACAAGTTATCGTCACGGATTCCACCTCTGATTTATCACATGAATACTTAAAGAAACATGATATTCACGTTATTCCTTTAAGTATCACTATTGATGGTAATTCTTATACTGATCAAGAAGACATTTCTTCTAAAGAATATATTGAATATATCGAGGCAGATGCAGACGTCAAAACGAGTCAACCGCCCATCGGTAAATTTATAGAAAAATATGAAGAGTTAATTAAAGAAGATGTAGAGATTATTAGCATACATCTATCTTCAGGTCTGAGTGGTACTTATAATACTGCCGTTCAAGCTAGTCAAATGGTAGGCGGTAAAATTACTGTTATCGATTCTAAATCAATTTCATATGGCTTAGGTTATCAAATTGAGCACATCGTTGATTTAGTTGAAAAGGGAACACCTACAACTGACATTGTTGAAAGTGTCGACAAACTACGCGATAATATTCAACTTTTCGTAGTCATAGGGCAATTGAATCAACTTATTAAGGGCGGACGTATTAGTAAAACTAAAGGTTTAATAGGGAATATTATGAAGATTAAACCCATAGGTACATTAAATGAGGGAAAATTAGAACTTGTTCATAATGCTAGAACTCAAAAATCTAGCATTCAATATTTAAAGAAAGAAATAACTGAATTTATTGAAAATCATAATGTTAAATCAATAGGTGTTGCTCATGCGAATGTGATTGAATTTGTTGATAAACTCAAAAAGTCATTTAGCGATGCTTTTCATTTTGATCAATTTGATGTCAACGTCACAACTCCAGTTATTTCAACTCACACAGGTCAAGGTGCTATTGGTCTAGTTGTACTTAGAGATTAATTCTTTAGGATAAACTCTAGCTATTTAATGTTGAGTAAAATACTTTAAATTACATGGTGTTTAGCGTAAATTATTAAAAAAGAGACAACTTAAGGAGGTACTACTATGGCATATGCAACGCTTGCAGGAGGTTGTTTCTGGTGTATGGTAAAACCATTTACTTCTTACCCAGGAATAAAATCTGTCGTTTCAGGATATAGTGGTGGTCACGTTGAGAATCCCACTTATGAACAAGTCTGTACGAATCAAACTGGTCACGTTGAAGCTGTACAAATTGAATACGATCCTGAAATTACTTCCTTCGAAAATATATTAGATGTTTACTTTAAAACATTCGACCCCACAGATGATGGTGGTCAGTTCTTCGATAGAGGTGAAAGTTATCAGCCAGTAATCTTTTATCATGATGATAATCAGAAAAAGGCAGCTGAATTGAAAAAACAACAAATTGAAGAGCAAGGTATATTTAATAAACCTGTCATCACACCAATCAAACCTTATAAAAACTTCTACCCTGCTGAAGATTATCACCAAGACTATTATGAGAAAAATCCATTGCATTATGAGCAATACCAACGTGGATCTGGCAGAAAAGCATTTATAGAATCACATTGGGGGTCTCAAAATGATTAAGAAAAATAAAGATGAATTGAATGAAATGGAATATCTTGTCACTCAAGAAAATGGCACAGAACCACCATTCCAAAATGAATATTGGAATCATTTTGATAAGGGTATTTATGTTGATAAATTATCTGGTAAACCTTTATTCACATCAGAAGAAAAATTTGAATCTAACTGTGGTTGGCCAAGTTTCTCCAAAGCATTAAATGATGATGAAATCATTGAACTCGTTGATAAATCTTTTGGTATGATAAGAACTGAAGTACGTTCTGAAGATGCTAATAGTCATTTAGGACATGTATTCAATGACGGTCCGAAGGAAACCGGTGGTCTACGCTATTGTATTAATTCAGCAGCTATTCAATTTATTCCATATGAAAAGTTAGAAGAACTTGGATATGGTGATTTAATTCCACACTTTGAAAAATAGGAGTGAACAACAATGTTTAAAAAATTATTCGGAAAAGGCAAAGAAATCAATAAAGATATTAAAATATACGCACCGTTAACAGGTGAATATGTGAAAATTGAAGATATTCCTGACCCTGTATTTGCACAAAAAATGATGGGTGAGGGTTTTGGTATAAATCCTACAGAAGGTGAAGTCGTTGCACCAATTGAAGGCAAGGTCGACAATGTCTTCCCAACAAAGCATGCTGTAGGACTTAAAGCAGACAATGGATTAGAACTACTCGTACACATTGGTCTAGATACTGTTCAACTTGATGGTGAAGGCTTTGAAGCATTAGTCGAAAGTGGTGACACTGTGAAGGTAGGCGACCCACTTATTCGTTTTGATTTAGAATATATTAAAAATAATGCTAAATCAGTCATTTCACCAATTATTATCACAAATTCTGACCAAACTGAGTCTATTCATTTAGAAGATGTAGAAGCAGTTGTTAAAGGCGAGACTCAAGTTATTGATGTGACTGTAAGCTAATGGTTAAAAATTACTCATTCTATCAATTTGTTATGACTGTTCGTGGTCGTAAAGACGATAAAGGGGAATTAGCTGAGCAAATCTTTGATGACCTTGCATTTCCTAAACATGAAGATGACTTCAACGTCCTTTCAGAGTACATTGAAACTCAAAGTGAGTTTACTGTACCCATGTATGTCTTTGATGATTTATACGAAGAGTATACTGAATGGTTAAAATTTTAAAATTAAACAAAGTTTTTACTAATAAAAAAAGGGAGTGAACTTTGTGTTCAAACGATTAAAGTTGAATACTATTTCACTCCCACATTTTTGTTTGATTTTGTATATAAATTAAAGCCATCATTTACATATGTTAGCATGATTCTCAATTTTTCAAATTAATTTAAGATACATCTTACGACTCATGTATATGAAACATAGTTATATAATAATGAAGAGTAGTCCTCGCTTAATTTGCTTCACAGTTGGAGAAGTTGTCTATTTTATATATTTTCTAACTTCATTTTCATAAAAAAGGGAGAACTAAGAGCATATACATAATGATTAATATAAATTTAGCAAGTACAAGGGATGTGATAAAGTGAGTAATGATTCAGAACGTAATGATGCACAACAACAAGACGACGAAAGTCAATCAAATTCTCAAAATAAAAACAAACAAGTAAGATTTAAAATTTGGCAGTTTCTGTTGATTCTTCTTGGAGTTATTTTAATAACAGCAGGAATCACTGTGGCCGCGACGATATTGATTAGTCATAAGATGAGCGGACTCAATAAAGATCAACGTGCAGATTTAAAAAAGATAGAATATGTATATAAGACGCTAAATAAAGATTATTATAAAAAGCAAGATTCAGATAAATTAACACAATCAGCAATTGATGGAATGGTTAAAGAATTAAAGGATCCATATTCAGAATATATGACTTCTGAGGAAACTAAACAATTCAATGAAGGTGTGTCAGGAGATTTCGTTGGTATTGGCGCAGAAATGCAGAAGAAAAATGATCAAATTAGTATTACCAGTCCAATGAAAGACTCACCAGCTGAAAAAGCAGGAATACAACCGAAAGATGTCGTAACGAAAGTTAATGGTAAATCTGTTGAAGGCAAACCATTAGACCAAGTCGTAAAACTAGTCAGAGGTAAAAAAGGTACTAAAGTAACTTTAACTATCAAACGAGGTTCTCAAGAAAAAGACATTAAGATTAAACGTGATACGATTCATGTTAAGAGTGTCGAATACGAGAAAAAAGGCAACGTTGGTGTCTTTACTATTAATAAATTCCAAAGTAATACATCTGGAGAATTAAAATCTGCAATTATCAAGGCACACAAACAAGGTGTACGTAAAATAGTATTAGATTTACGTAACAATCCTGGTGGTCTTCTAGACGAAGCTGTTAAAATGGCGAACATCTTTATCGATAAAGGAAAAACAGTTGTTCAATTAGAAAAAGGCGATGATAAGGAGCAATTGAAAACATCAAATGATTCGTTGAAACAAGCAAAAGATATGGATGTTTCTATCTTAGTAAATGATGGTTCAGCAAGTGCATCAGAAGTCTTTACAGGTGCTATGAAAGATTATCATAAAGCTAAGGTTTATGGCTCTAAAACATTTGGTAAAGGAATTGTACAAACTACACGTGAATTCGGTGATGGTTCATTACTAAAATATACTGAAATGAAATGGTTAACACCTGATGGTCATTATATTCATGGTAAAGGTATTCAACCGGACAGTAAAATAGCTACACCTAAATATCAATCTCTTAACGTTATACCTAATAATAAAACTTATCATTTAGGTGACGAGAATAAGAATGTTAAAACGATGAAAATTGGACTCACAGCCTTAGGTTATAAAGTGAATAATGAGTCTAACCAATTTGATTCAGAATTAGAATCTGCAATTAAATCCTTCCAGAAAGACAATCATTTGGAAGTAACCGGAAAATTTGATAAAAAGACAAATGATAAATTCACTCAAGAATTAGTTGAAAAGTCAAATAAACATGATACTGTATTAGACAAATTACTTAAAAAACTTAAGTAAGATATTGTTTGAAAAGTAAATATAGGTTTGATTAAATCTTATTTATATGACTTAAAGTACTATTAGAGAGAATGTATCGCTCATTTATTTAATACAATCTATATAATAGTTAGCGACTTTAGTTATATAAGTTTAAAATACGCCTCATTTGTTAAATTATATAAGAAATGGGGCGTATCATTTTTTTAATACTATAAAAAAGAGGTGTTTTGGCAAGATGATTAGAACAGCAACAAAAAATGATTTACCTGTAATTGAAAAACTCGTTGATGAAGCAAAAGAAAAAATGAAAGAATTTAATAATAATCAATGGGACGATAAATACCCTGTAACCGAACATTTTGAGAAAGACATCGAAACCGAAACACTTTATGTATTGGATGTAGATAGTAAAATTTACGGTTTTATTGTTATCGACCAAACACAATCAGAGTGGTATGATGACATTGAATGGCCAGTTAATCGTGAAGGTGCTTATGTTATCCATAGATTAGCTGGATCAAAAGATTATAAAGGTGCAGCAACTGAACTTTTCCAATTTGCGGTAGATTTAACAGAGGAACATGGCATACATGTTATTCTTACTGACACGTTTGCGCTAAATAAACCCGCGCAAAATCTTTTTGAGAAATTTGGATTTACTAAAGCTGGAGAAGCAGAAATGGATTATCATCCTTTCGATAGAGGCGCACCATTTTACGCTTATTATAAAAAAATATAGGAATAGAGGTTGTAACTATGTCGAAAATTGCATTTACCGGTGGAGGAACAGTAGGACACGTATCTGTTAACTTGAGTCTTATTCCTACTGCTGTGGAAAAAGGTCATGAAGCGTTTTATATCGGTTCTAAACAAGGAATTGAAAGAGAGATGATTGAATCTCAACTACCAGATATAAAATACTATCCTATTTCTAGTGGTAAATTACGTCGTTATTTATCATTTGAAAATGCTAAAGACGTTTTTAAAGTATTAAAAGGCGTGTTAGATGCACGTAAAATTCTAAAAAAACATAAACCTGATTTATTATTTTCAAAGGGCGGATTCGTAAGCGTTCCTGTGGTCATTGCAGCCCGCTCACTAAAAATACCTACAATCATCCACGAATCTGATTTAACACCAGGGCTTGCGAATAAAATCGCACTTAAATTCGCTAAAAAAATTTATACGACATTTGAAGATACACTTCAATATCTTCCTAAAGACAAAGCTGACTTTGTTGGCGCAACCGTTCGTGAGGATTTGAAACAAGGTAATAAAGAACGTGGTTATCAATTAACCGGTTTTAACACAGATAAAAAGGTCTTACTCGTCATGGGTGGTAGTCTTGGTAGTAAGAAACTCAATGAAACAATTCGTGAAAATCTAGAGGCCTTATTACATGATTATCAAATTATCCATTTAACTGGTAAAGGACTAGTTGATAACACTATTGATAAAAAAGGTTATGTTCAATATGAGTTTGTTAAAGATGATTTAACTGATTTATTAGCTATAACAGATACAGTAGTAAGTCGTGCCGGTGCAAATGCGATTTATGAATTCTTAACATTAAGAATACCTATGTTATTAATCCCATTAGGTTTAGATCAATCTCGTGGAGACCAAATTGATAACGCTAAAAACTTTTCATCGAAAGGCTATGGCCGATATACACTTGAAGATGAACTAACTCAAGTAGGTTTATTACAAGAGTTAAATGATATTGAAACAAATCGTGAAGATATCATTAAACAAATGAAAACATATAAAGAAAGTTACACTAAAGAAGATTTATTTGATAAAATTGTACATGATGCATTAAATAAGTAGGGGGCACCAAGCATGAACCGTTGGACGCGCATTTCATTACTCATTGTTTTCACACTCGTTTTTGGGATAATCGCATTTTTCCATGAATCTCGTCTAGGAAAGTGGATTGATAATGAGGTTTATGATTTTATTTATGCATCAGAGAGTTTTATCACTACATCAATTATGCTAGGTGCGACTAAAATTGGTGAAGTTTGGGCCATGTTATGTCTATCACTCACACTTGTAGCATATTTAATGTTAAAACGTTATCAAATTGAAACATTATTCTTTGCTATAGCAATGGGTCTTTCAAGCATACTTAATCCTGTCCTTAAAAATATTTTCGACAGAGAACGTCCAACACTCCTACGTTTAATTGATATTTCTGGATTTAGCTTTCCTAGTGGACACGCAATGGGCGCAACCTCATACTTTGGAAGCATCATTTACATTTTAAATCGCCATGATTCAGGTATTTCTAAAGGTGTGTTAATAGGATTAAGTGCATTATTCATATTATTAATTTCAACATCAAGAGTCTATTTAGGCGTTCATTATCCTACTGATATTATTGCAGGTATTATTGGTGGCGCCTTTTGTATTGTACTATCGACACTTATCCTAAAGAAACAACTCGCCATATAAACCTTGCACGACAAATAATAACCTAACCACTGAAATGATTCTTAAAAAGAAGATTTCAGTGGTTTTTTTGTTTTAATGAGAATTTATTTATGCCTTCTTGAATGTAATTTTAATGTAAATAATATTTATCTAATATAAATATCTTTGTTTTATTTTTGAATAAATATAGACTATAAATGCTTTTATATAAGTGTTTATAGTCTTTTTGTTTTTGAAAAATAATAAACAAAAGTTTTTGATTTACGAAAACTTAATTTTGAAAAAAGTTTCCTTTAATAGAAAACTCTTATACTGAATTTGCGATTACATCTTCAAAGGAGCAAAGACATGATACAAATCAAGGATTTAAACAAAGTTTATGAAAATGGTAGTCACGCAGTTAAAGATTTTAATCTAGATATTCATGACAACGAATTTGTTGTATTTGTTGGACCATCGGGATGTGGGAAGTCTACGACCTTACGTATGATAGCAGGTCTAGAAGATATTAGTAAGGGAACAATTAGCATCGACGATAAAGTGATTAATGATTTACAGCCTAAAGATCGTAATATAGCTATGGTGTTTCAAAATTATGCACTTTATCCTCATATGACTGTTTATAAAAACTTAGCATTTGGATTAAAAATGCGTGGTATTAAAAAGAAAATTTATGATAAGAAGATTCAAGACGCTGCCAAAATATTAGAAATAGAAAATCTTCTTCAACGTAAACCCAAAGCATTATCCGGAGGCCAACGTCAACGTGTAGCGTTAGGACGAGCAATAGTGAGAGACGCACAAATTTTTTTAATGGATGAGCCACTTTCAAATTTAGATGCCAAATTAAGAAGTAACATGAGAAGTGAAATCATTAAAATACATAAAGAAATGAATGCAACAACAATCTATGTCACACATGATCAAACGGAAGCAATGACGATGGCCTCACGCATTGTGATACTAAATCAAGGAGAAATTCAACAAATTGGCACGCCAGAAGAAATCTACCGTCATCCAGTGAATGAATTTGTTGCAACATTTATAGGTAGCCCTTCGATGAATATTATCCCGTTAACTTATCATATGGACGCATGGTATTTCGACGCTCAAAAAGTTGCTGATCAATCTGTAGTACAACTTTCGTCACATTCACAATGTAGACTTGGTATTCGTCCTGAAGATTTGCATCTCATTACTAACGATGATTCGCGTGCATATCCTATTCAACTCACAAATTTAAAAATAGATTTAGTCGAATTGACGGGCTCTTACAAATTACTCCATTGTCATCATGACAATCATAAAATTGTAGCCGCTGTAGATAGTAACCTTAATTTTGAATTAGGACAAAACGTATCTTTCGGCATTCATTCGAAAGATGCACATTATTTCCATTCTGAGTCAGGTGAACGAATGAAAGAGGAGGTTGTATCGTGAGTAAAATCAAGCAACATGGAATTCAATCCACTCATCAAAAATCTTTGCTCAAAAGAATGTGGGAACATAAAGTTTTATATCTTATGATTTTACCTTGCTTACTTTTTTTCCTTATTTTCAATTATATACCTATGACAAGTCTAATTTTAGCGTTTAAAGATTTCCGTTTTGATACGGGTATTATTGGTGGTGATTGGAAAGGGCTACACTACTTCCAAAGATTCTTCACTGATTCAAGATGTGTACAAATCATTATAAATACACTTGTTATCAGTGGAATGAAGCTCATTCTAGCTCTTCCTTTTCCAATCATTTTAGCCATTATGTTTAATGAAATTAAAGATTCTAAATTAGGTAAAATCAGAGGACTATTCCAAGGAATATTATATATACCTCATTTTTTATCGTGGGTCGTTGTGATAGGTATATTCAAGAAGTTACTCGCACCAGATGACGGTTTAATGAATCAACTTATTCACAAATTCGGTGGTGATGGCTCAACTTATTTTATGATGAACCCTGAATATTTCCATACCATCATGTTTTCTAGTTATATTTGGAAAAATGTCGGCTGGGACTCCATCATTTATTTTGCTGCAATCATGAGCATCAACCCTGAAATATACGAATCAGCAGCAATAGACGGAGCGAACCGCTTCAAACAAATTATACATATTACTTTACCAATGCTCACGCCTACAATAGTTATTCTATTTATTATTTCATTAGGAGATATTTTAAAAGCTGGCTTTGATCAAATCTATTTACTCAAGACACCTGGAAATGCGAGTGTATCAGAAATATTAGACACCTTTGTAATACGCACGGGAATCGAACAGGGAGACTTCAGTTACGCCATAGCTATAGGACTTTTACAAGGTGTTATTGGTCTAATCGCGGTCGTCATTATCAATAGATTTGCCGATAAAAAACTGGATACTTCATTATATTAAGGAGAATGTACATGTTTAGAAAATCAATACTCATCTTACTTATTGCGGTAATGATACTCACATCGGCGTGTGGCAAAGATAAATCACAAGATGAAGCAAAGAGAAAAGCAGATGCCAAAGGGAAGCCAGATACATGGATTGCTGATAGAAAATTAAAAGGTTTAGTCTTCCAAAGTGATAATGATGCCTCTCCGAAGATGAATAAAGAGGTTGCTAAAGAACTAAAGAAAAAAACCGGAATCACTTTAGAATTACAGACAGTTTCAAATGAAGATTCGACTGAAGCACTAACATCAGGTCTCGCATCTGGTGATTTACCTGACTTCATCGTTTATTACTTAGACGATAGTGGACGCCCTGAAATGAAAGTTCTAAATAAAGCGGCTAAACAAGGTCGACTCACAGATCTTACAAAGATGCTTAAAAACACAAAAATCTATAGTAAATATTTTAAGAAAGGCTACCTTCCTAAAGATACGAAAGATAATATTATGTTCAATAAAGAAATGGACGGCACTTACCTTGTACACATGGGTATCAATCGTCATCCAGGTCAAGAAGAACGTCGCACAGTAGGAGGTCCCTATGTTCGTAAAGATATAATGGATAAACTTCATATAAAGCCTTCATCAATTAAAACTTCCAAAGATGTAGAAAAGCTAGCACAAAAAATGAAGGATCATCACTTTAAAGATGATAATGGTAAAGAAATTACACCAATTGGTCCTACAGCTTGGGGAGGCGACGATCGCACTAAATTCTACAACGACCTCGTATGGACTGGACAGTCAGATGAGAAATTTTTAAACAAAGGGAAAAAGATTGTTCACGAATCTCAAACTGATTATCCACTCAAAAGAGTGAGATATGTCAAAGAATTAATGCAAAAAGGACTCATGACGAAAGAATTTTACACAATGGAAGAGAACAAAGCGAAAGAAGGACTTGTTAATGATTCATGGGGCATAGTTTCAGATTTACATAATTATGTCACTGAAAATCAAAACATGAAATATGTACCTCTTGGCCCACTCAATACAGTCAAAGGTAAATTTAGAGTTGAGAAACCTTATAAATCTGGTGCAAACGGATGGGCTGTCCCAAGTACGACTGAACATCCAGAGGACGTAGTTAAACTTGCTGATTTCTTAGCTAGTCGTGAAGGTAAATTATTAGGACAATATGGCATTAAAGGTCGTGATTACACATTAGATAAAAAAGGCAACCCACACGTCAAACCAGAAGTATTAAAAGAAGTCAAACACGACCCTGACAAAGCGAAAAAACGTGGTTTCAGAGGCGCGGGTTCATACTGGGCTGATCATCTTGGTTATACAGATATAGATAATAAAGCTGACTTTGGTGAAATCGAATACGGCGATAATACTAAAACAAGCAAAACCACACCTGAAAAGATTGCTGATATGTGGCATTATGACGAACGCCAAAAGCACGCAAAAATTGTTAATGGTCTAACAGTAAAATCTTTCTTATCTAAATATGAGTATGGTGAAGATTTAGAGGTAGCACTTGATGATTATAGCGACGCAATTAAACGCGCTTATTATTCAAGAACTGACAAAGAAGCCAAGCAAATAATCGATAGTGCGAAACAACGCTTGAACGAAGCTGGTTTAAATCAGTTTGAACGTTATGTAGAAAATCAAAGAGATAAAAAAGGAACGCAAATTATTTACTAAGAGGTGTATTAGACAATGAAAATATCCCAAGATAAAAGTGCTATTGTCATTCGCATCATTTCATTAATTATCATAATAGGTTTAGTTATTACTATTATATTGCCACTAATCAATATCTTTGCCTTAGCATTTAATTCCGGTGTCGATGCGCAAAAAGGTGGTATCACATTCTTTCCTCGTAAGTTTTCGCTAGATAATTTTAAAGAAATATTTAAACAAGGAACATTATTGAATGCATTGTTTATTAGTGTAGCTAAAACTGTCATAGGAACAATCTTAAGCGTGATATTAACCGCCATGGCAGCGTATGTCTTAACAATAAAAACACTGCCATTCCGAAGAATCATTTCATTCTTCTTAGTATTTACAATGTTATTTAGTGCTGGAGTGGTTCCACTATACATTTTATTAAATCAATTACATTTAACAGACACTTTCTGGGTCTATATTTTACCTTCACTCTATAGTGTTTATAACATTCTAATCATGCGTACATTTTTTAATCAGTTACCAACAAGTGTTATCGAAGCTGCGAGGGTAGATGGTTGTAATGACTTTCAAATCTTTTGGAAAATAGTCCTTCCAATGAGTAAACCGGTAGTCGCATCAATTACTTTATTTAATGCTGTGAGTCAATGGAACGACTGGTTTACAGGCGCATTCTTCGTACGCAACCCAAATTTAAAACCTTTAGCAACAGTATTACAGGATATGCTCACTAAGCAAGCCGCAATAGCTGAAGCACTTAAACAGAAATCAGGTTCTTATGCAATGTTGGATAAAGTAACAATTACTGGTGATTCTATGCAAATGGCAATGATAGTGTTGTTAACAATTCCAGTATTATTCTTGTTCCCATTTGTTCAAAAACATTTTGTAAAAGGAATCAATATAGGTTCAACTAAGGAGTAAAGGAGATTTAAAAAATGACGAAAATCCTACAATTAAGTGATTTACACATTGGCCCACATAATGACGCCAAAGATCAAAAAACATATGATTTGATTCAACATATGATGACACATTATCGTCCCGATATCACTGTATTAACTGGTGATCAAATATGGTCTGAAGGAGTCATTGATTCTGGTCGAGTTTATAAAGAACTTATCGAATATTTAAATCAATTTGATACTCAAATTGCAACAACATTTGGTAATCATGACACTGAAGGACATCTTAAACGGGGTGATTTACGCGCCATTGAAGAACAATATTCTAAAAATTATGTTCAAAAACATCATAGTTTAATTATTGATGATAAAGAAGCTTATACTATTGAAGTAAGCTCTCAAGATACACTTACACACGTTCTTTATGTGATTGACGGGGGGGATTATAACCCATTTGGCATAGGTGATTACGACTTTATCAGACCTGAGCACGTTAACTGGCTTAAAGAGACTTATGAAGCGTATAAGTCACAATACAAACGTAGCTTTCAACATAATTTACTATTTACACACATTCCTCTACAGGAATATCGAGAAGTAGAGAATATCAAAGAATTCCATGGCATATTTAATGAACCTATTGCTTGCTCAAAAATTAATTCTGGATTATTTAGTCAAATGCTATTAAATGGAGATATTGAAGGGATGTTCTGTGGTCACGATCATGATAATGATTTCACTATTAACTTATATGGAATTCGTCTAAGTTTTGGTCGCGTCGGTGGCTATAACACTTATGGTGACTTACAACGTGGTGCACGATTAATAGAATTACAACCTCATGAAATATTTAAATCGAAAGTATTAGAATTTGATGATCGTTACTAAAGGCGCATTTAGATCCTTATATGTACCTATACTTATTGAACAACTGTTCATACTTCTCATGGGGCAAGCTGACACATTAATGCTCAACAGTTATAGTACGAATGCAGTTGCAGCATCCGGAATGACGAGTCAAATATTAATGCTCATTACGTTTCTTATTACAATCATTCACGTGGGAACTAATATTCGTATTGTTCATTTAAAAGCACACCAAACATCAATGATTCCAAAAGAAATTTATCACAATCTTCTTTTCAATATCATCGTTTCGATTGTATTTACATTAGTTGTAGGTATGGTGTTTTCACCGTTATTACATCTTTTTCAAGTACCTAAGGACATATTTAATCTAACTTATCAATTTGGTTTAGTTATATTGAGTGTCTTAACTTTGACCTCAACTCAAATGTATATAGGAACCGTACTTCGTGTTATGAATTATGCTGCGATTGCTACACGCATCACAGTAATTAGTAATTTGACTAATATCATTCTAAATGCTTTCGTACTTTTTATAATTCCAGATTTGGTAGGTAATCCTGTATTAGCAATTGCTTATGCTACAGCCATTAGCCGTCTGCTTGGATGTCTCTTAGCATTCATAGCACTTTTAAAAATTTACAGACCGAAACTGCATTACTTTAAAATTAATTTTAAAATACTTTATCAAGTTTCAACATTAGGTATACCTAGTGCTGGCGAGCAAATTTCATATAACTTTGCACAAACATTTACGACAGCATTTATAGCAATGTTAGGAACACAAGTTATTGCAGCTAAATCTGTTGCAACTGTGTTAAGTGGTTTATCTTTCAGTTGTGCGATGGCATTTAGCGCTGCATGCCAAATTTATTTAGGCCATTTTATAGCTAGACATCGCTATAGTGTACTAAAGAAAACTGTGTTAAGAAGTATATGGTTTAATGTGATTCAATCCTTAATTATCATGGTATGCGTTTTAGTAGGTTTCGTCGCTGTCGGTAGATGGCTTACACATGATGTTCAAACATACCATTTAATTATCTACTATCTAGTTATTCTTATAGGATTGGAACCGATTCGTGCAATTAATAATTTAATCGTAGATTTATTAAATGTAGCTGGGGATGTGCGTTTTCCTGTTACAGTCAATATCATAACTACTTGGTTGTTACTGTTGCCTGGAAGCTTTCTATTAGGCATTCATTTGGGGTTTGGTTACACCGGTATTATTCTAGTGAGTATTGCAGATGAAGCGCTGCGATTTATCATCATGTATTTCAGATGGCGAAATGATAAATGGCGCGCACGCATGAAGCAGATAGGAGTATAGATAACAATGTACAAGAGAAAAGAACGATTAAACCTTATACGTAAACGTGTTGATCAGTACGGTGAGGTTGCTGTTAAAGATTTAGCATTATTTTTACAAGTTACACCTGAAACCGTGAGAAAAGACTTAGAAACATTAGAATATGACAAACTTATTACTCGCACGCACGGTGGGGCGGTTAAATATAATCATATTAACAAGGAGAAATCATACGCGAATAAATGGCAGAAACAATCAAATGTGAAAGAAAGAATAGCTAAAAAAGCAGCTTCACAAATTCAATCTGGAGAAATCGTGGTTATAGATGGTGGGACGACAACAGGTCGAATTCCTCAGTATTTAAATGATATTATACAAACTACTATAATCACTAATTCCCTAAAGATTGCAAATGAGTTGAATCGTGCAATAGAGGAACAACGTATTCAAGGAGAAATAATTATGCTCGCAGGTAAGACAAATACTGAGCAAGATGTAGTAAAGGGGCATTTAACAAACGAATTATTACAACGTTTCAAATTTGATAAAGCCTTTATTTCATGTGGTTCATTTGATAAGAACGATTGTTATGAATTTGATTTAGAGGAAGCACACGTCAGTCAAATTATGATTCAACAAAGTCAATTAAGTTATTTATTAGCAGATAGTAGTAAACGAGATGCTCGTGCATCGTATCGTATTAGTGAATTTAGTGAGATTGATTATATGATTTCTGATTACGCTAAGCCACAGGATATGGAGCATTTTAATCATAAATCATGGTTACAAATTTAAAATATTAGTTAAGCTAATCGCTAAAGCGATATTATTTTTTGTAACACTTGAGGCTTTGCTCAAGTATAAGTGCCACTAGCAACCAGATAAGTTGCTCTAATCGCTAAAGCGATATTATTTTTTGTAACACTTGAGGCTTTACTCAAGTATAAGTGCCACTAGCATCCAGTTACATTGGATACACTTGAGGCTTCGCTCAAGTATAAGTTGCTCTAATCGCTAAAGCGAAAGAGCAACTAAAAAGCAGTAAACCTCAAGTGTCAAAGGTTTACTGCTTTATTGAAACGTTGTTTCTCAACGTTAGTCTTTTACGGGCATATAAAAGGGGATAATTGAAAATGACCAATCCAATAAGAACGAAATATATGTGGGGGGGAATGTTCTATCCGGTATTGATAATCATTTTCAACTAGTATTATACACGATTGAGAATCATTGTCAATTAGAAATATAAACTTTTTCTATAAATTCCCTATAAATGTATAAAACCATTGTCATAACAATGTTGAAAAGCTATCATTTTCAGCAATAACCTCATTATAATGTTTCATCAATTACAATTGATATGTGGTAAAATGAATCAAGTAAATATAGATTAATTATTAACAATTCATAACAATTAGGGATTACATCTTTTTCATTCATACTTGATTAGTTAAGATGTAGCATGAGGTGCAAATATGACAAATATTTTAATCGTAGAAGATGAGCAGAATCTTGCTCGATTTATTGAACTTGAACTTAAACATGAAGATTACAACGTTGATATAGAATATGACGGACGTACGGGTTTAGATAAAGCACTTAATAAATCATATGATCTTATTATATTGGATTTAATGTTACCTAATATTAATGGCTTAGAAATTTGTAGACAAATTCGCCAAGAACAATCAACACCTATCATCATTATTACTGCTAAAGGTGAAACATATGATAAAGTAGCCGGATTAGATTATGGTGCAGATGATTACATCGTCAAACCATTCGATATTGAAGAGTTGCTCGCTCGTATAAGAGCTATTTTACGTAGACAACCGCAGAAAAATGTTATCGATATTAACGGCATTATTATTGATAAAGATGCCTTCAAGGTGACTGTAGATGGTACTCAACTAGAACTGACGAAGACGGAGTACGATTTGTTATATGTTTTAGCTGAAAATAGAAATCACGTGATGCAGCGTGAACAAATTTTAGACCACGTATGGGGATTTAACAGCGAAGTAGAAACAAATGTTGTTGATGTTTATATTCGATATTTACGCAATAAATTAAAGCCTTTTAATAAGGAGAAATCTATCGAAACTGTACGTGGCGTAGGATACGTGATTAGATGATCAAACGTCGTAAATTAAAATATAAATGGATGATCATAACGACACTCATTACGTTTACCACTATATTACTATTTTGCTTAATTATTATCTTTTTCTTAAAAGATACTCTTAGAAATAGCGAACTTGATGAAGCTGAAAGAAGTTCTACTGATATTGCGAATTTATTTCATTCTAAATCTTTGGCTCAAATATCAGCACTTGATTTAAATGCTTCATTAGAAAACTTTCAAGAAGTCATTATATATGATGAAAAAGGGAAGAAGTTAATTCAAACATCAAATGACAATATCGTTAATTACAATAAGAAATTTGATATGAACCATCCAGAACGTATAAACATCTATAATAGTCATGGCATTAATTACTTAGTAATCACTGAACCCATTCATTCGAAAGATTTTAATGGATACAGTGTACTAGTACATTCTCTACAAAATTATGATAATCTTGTACGTTCACTATATATAGTAGCTTTAGCATTCGGTTTAATCGCTACTGTGATAACTGCTGGAATTAGTTATATCTTTTCATCTCAAATCACAAAACCCATTGTGACTATGTCGAACAAGATGAATCAAATTAGGCGCGATGGTTTCCAAAAGAAACTAGAATTAACAACTAATTACGAAGAGACAGATAATCTTATCGTTACATTTAACGACATGATGTACCAAATTGAAGAATCATTTAATCAGCAACGACAATTTGTTGAAGACGCTTCTCACGAATTAAGAACACCTTTACAAATCATTCAAGGTCATCTCAACTTAATTCAGAGGTGGGGGAAGAAAGACCCAGAAATTCTTGAAGAATCTCTAGATATTTCTATAGAGGAAGTCAATCGAATCACTAAACTTGTCGAAGAATTACTCTTATTGACTAAAGATAGTGTGAATAGTCATGTTCTTGAAGCTGAAAATGTAGACATTAACAATGAGATTCAATCACGCGTGAAGTCATTAAGACATTTACATCCTGATTACCAATTTGAAACGCACTTGTCCAATAAGCCAATACAAATGAAAATGAATAGACATCAATTTGAACAATTACTACTTATTTTCCTAGATAATGCAATGAAGTATGATACTGATAATAAATATATAATGATCAATACCTCTCTAAAGAACAAAGTCATCAGTATCGAAATTACAGACCACGGCATGGGTATTCCTAAACAAGATTTAGATTTCATTTTCGATAGATTTTACAGAGTTGATAAATCTCGTGCCCGTAGTCAGGGTGGAAATGGTTTAGGTTTATCAATCGCCGAGAAAATTGTGCAATTAAATGGTGGTTCGATCCAGGTAGAAAGTGAAGTTCAAAAATTTACGACATTTAAGATTAATTTCCCTTTATAAAGTAAGGTTAGAACCGTTTGAATTCAAAAGAAATTAGAGAATTTAGATTGCTAAAAATTGGTATAAAATACAACTTCAAATACGCAACTCAATGCAATTTTCAAAATAACGCAGAACCGATCTATATTTGGTTCTGCTTTTTGTATATTAATAGGTAAATGCACTTTAACAAAATTTGAAATAATGCTATTATTATCTTGTAAGCGTTTCAACATTTTTGTGGAGGGTGTAAAAATGACTAAGGACAAAAAAGAAGTTACAGAGGCACCTGTAAACTTCGGTGCAAATCTCGGTTTAATGCTAGATTTGTATGATGATTACCTACAAGATCCATCATCAGTTCCAGAAGATTTACAAGTCTTATTTAGTACAATTAAAACAGGTGAAGCTCATGTCGAGGCTAAACCGGCCACTGGAGGAAGTGGTTCACAAGCGGGAGATAGCACTATTAAACGTGTAATGCGCTTAATTGATAACATTCGACAATACGGACATTTAAAAGCAGGCATATATCCAGTTAATCCTCCAGAGCGTAAACATGTCCCTAAATTAGGAATTGAAGATTTTGATTTAGATCAACAAACTTTGGAACAAATATCAGCTGGTATTGTATCAGAACACTTTGAAGATATTTATGACAATGCCTATGAAGCGATAGTTCGTATGGAAAAACGCTATAAAGGGCCAATTGCTTTTGAGTACACTCACATTAATAACAACAAAGAGCGAGTTTGGTTGAAAAGACGTATCGAAACGCCTTATAAAGCGAATTTAAACAATAATCAGAAAAAAGAACTTTTCAAAAAATTAGCACATGTTGAAGGATTTGAAAAATACTTACACAAAAACTTTGTAGGTGCAAAACGTTTCTCAATTGAAGGGGTAGACACGTTAGTACCAATGCTTCAGCATACAATTACTTTAGCGGGTAACGAGGGAATTAAAAATATACAAATCGGTATGGCTCACCGTGGTCGTTTAAACGTATTAACTCACGTACTTGAGAAACCATACGAAATGATGATTTCAGAATTCATGCATACAGATCCGATGAAATTCTTACCAGAAGACGGTAGCTTAGAACTTACTTCAGGTTGGACTGGAGACGTAAAATATCACTTAGGTGGCGTGAAGACAACAGATTCTTATGGCACTGAACAACGTATTTCTTTAGCTAACAACCCAAGTCACTTGGAAATTGTTGCTCCAGTTGTTGAAGGTAGAACACGTGCTGCACAAGATGAGACGCATCAAGCAGGTTCTCCTTCAACTGATTTCCATAAAGCCATGCCAATTATCATTCATGGTGATGCTGCTTACCCAGGACAAGGTATTAACTTTGAAACAATGAACTTAGGTAGCTTAAAAGGGTATACTACTGGTGGTTCATTACACATTATTACTAATAATAGAATTGGCTTCACAACTGAACCTACTGATGGCCGTTCAACAACATATTCTACTGACGTTGCAAAAGGGTACGATGTTCCAATCTTGCACGTTAATGCTGATGATGTTGAAGCAACAATCGAAGCGATAGATATCGCAATGGAATTCCGTAAAGAGTTCCATAAAGATGTTGTTATCGATTTAGTTGGTTATCGTCGTTATGGTCATAATGAAATGGATGAGCCTTCAATTACAAACCCAGTTCCTTACCATAATATTCGTAAACATGAATCAGTTGAATTACTTTATGGTAAAAAGTTAGTTGAAGACGGCATCATTTCTGAAGACGAAATGAATGACGTTATTGATAGTGTTCAAAAAGAAATGCGTGCAGCGCATGATAAAATTGATAAGTCTGATAAGATGGATAATCCAGACATGGAAAAACCTGAGTCACTTCAATTGCCATTGCAAAGTGATGACAAAGACTTCTCATTTGATCACTTAAAAGAAATTAATGACGCTATGCTAACTTATCCTGAAGATTTCCACGTTCTTAAAAAATTGAACAAAGTACTTGAAAAACGTAGAGAACCATTTGAAAAAGAAGGCGGCTTAGTTGATTGGGCTCAAGCAGAACAACTTGCCTTTGCAACTATTTTACAAGATGGCACTTCAATTCGTTTAACTGGTCAAGATAGTGAACGTGGTACTTTCAGTCATAGACACGCTGTTTTGCATGATGAAGAGAATGGCGACACATACACTCCATTACATCATGTCCCAAATCAGCAAGCGACGTTTGATATTCACAACTCACCGCTTTCAGAAGCAGCAGTTGTTGGGTTCGAATATGGCTATAATGTTGAAAATAAAAATAGCTTTAACATTTGGGAAGCACAATACGGCGACTTCTCTAACATGGCACAAATGATTTTTGATAACTTCTTATCTAGTTCTCGTGCCAAATGGGGAGAACGTTCAGGCTTAACATTATTCTTACCTCATTCATATGAAGGTCAAGGTGCTGAACACTCTTCAGCTCGTTTAGAGAGATTCTTACAACTTGCCGCTGAAAATAATAGCACAGTAGTGAACTTATCTAGCTCAAGTAACTACTTCCACTTATTACGTGCTCAAGCAGCAAGTCTTGATTCTCAAGAAATGAGACCATTAATCGTCATGTCACCGAAAAGTTTATTACGTAATAAAACTGTTGCTAAACCTATCGATGAATTTACTTCTGGTGGTTTTAAACCTATTATCACCGAAGAACATGATGCAGAAAAAGTTAAGAAAGTGATTTTAGCTTCAGGTAAAATGTTTATAGACTTAAAAGAACATTTAGAGAAAAATCCTGACGAATCTACTTTAATTGTTGCAGTTGAGAGATTATATCCATTCCCTGAAGAAGAAATTCAAGAAGTACTTGAATCATTACCAAATCTTGAAGAAGTATCATGGGTTCAAGAAGAGCCTAAAAACCAAGGTGCATGGTTATTCGTTTATCCTTATCTTAGAGCACTTGTTGCTGATAGATATGACCTTAGCTATCATGGTAGAATACAGAGGGCAGCACCTGCTGAAGGTGATGGAGAAATTCATAAACTTGTTCAAAACAGAATTATTGAAAGTAGCATTAATAATTAACTAGGGGGAAATAAAGTATGCCAGAGGTAAAAGTTCCAGAATTAGCTGAATCAATCACAGAAGGTACCATTGCAGAATGGTTAAAAAACGTTGGAGATAGCGTCGATAAAGGTGAAGCTATCTTAGAATTAGAAACAGATAAAGTTAACGTTGAAGTAGTTTCAGAGGAAGCAGGCGTACTATCTGAACAATTAGCTGAAGAAGGAGATACAGTTGAAGTAGGTCAAGCTGTAGCCGTAGTTGGTGAAGGCAGTGGTAACGCATCAAGTGGTTCTTCAAATGAAACTCCACAAAAAGAAGAATCTAAAGATGCTAGTGAATCTCAAGATAAATCACAACAATCACAATCATCTTCAGATAATAAACAAGACGATCAAGATAGCAGTAATCAACGTGTAAATGCTACACCTTCTGCTCGTCGTCATGCACGCGAAAACGGTGTTAATTTAAGCGAAGTTTCTGGTAAAGGAAATGACGTTTTAAGAAAAGACGACGTTGATAACAGTCAAAAACAAGCTAGCCAACCATCTCAAAGCGAAAGCAAATCACAAGATAGTGGCTCTAAAAAATCTAACGATAATCCGTCTAAGCCAGTAATACGTGAGAAAATGTCTCGTCGTAAGAAAACTGCTGCTAAAAAATTATTAGAAGTGTCAAACCAAACAGCAATGTTAACTACATTCAATGAAGTTGACATGACTAATGTTATGGAATTACGTAAACGTAAAAAAGAACAATTTATGAAGGATCATGACGGTACTAAACTTGGTTTCATGTCATTCTTCACTAAAGCAGCAGTCGCAGCGCTTAAGAAATATCCAGAAGTTAACGCTGAAATTGACGGCGAAGATATGATTACAAAACAATTCTATGATATCGGTATTGCCGTATCTACTGATGATGGTTTATTAGTACCATTCGTTAGAGATTGTGATAAGAAAAACTTTGCTGAAATTGAACAAGAAATTGCGAACTTAGCAGTTAAAGCACGTGATAAAAAATTAGGCCTAGACGATATGGTTAATGGTTCATTTACTATCACTAATGGTGGAATCTTCGGTTCAATGATGAGTACACCAATTATCAACGGTAGCCAAGCTGCTATCTTAGGTATGCACTCAATCATTACTCGACCAATTGCAATTGACAAAGATACTATCGAAAATCGTCCAATGATGTACTTAGCGTTAAGCTATGACCACAGAATCATTGATGGTAAAGAAGCAGTTGGATTCTTAAAAACAATCAAAGAATTAATTGAAAATCCAGAAGATTTACTACTAGAATCATAATTCTGAACTTAATACAATCTATTAATACTCATACAACGGTGTTTGACACCGTTGTATTTTTTTAGCTATTTTATATTTCATTTCGCGTTTTACTTCAACATAGAATAAAAGTTTAGCATTTCAAAATATAATTATAGTATCAGACTAATTTAAGCGATAGAATTTTATGAAACTATAACTTATGAGGTGATCATTTTGGAGTTAATGTATAAAAATTTTTATAAGTTTTCTAAAGATCATGAGAACGAATATCAGAAAAGATTAGAATCACCTAATGTGGAAGTTTTAGATCTTAAAATTAAGCCCTATAAACATAATGAATACTTTAATTTATATTATGTTCCTACATCAGAAATAATAAATTTAGTTTCTTCGATTGAAAAGAATAACTCGAATTTCACTAATTTACTTAACACTTTACCGAATGTAGCTACTGAGTCACTACATCGAGATATCATCGTTAATGAATTGTATTCCACTAATCAAATAGAAGGTATTAAAAGTAATAAACAAGAAATTGTGCGAAGTATGAGAGAATTTAAGGCAAATCCTAAAGGGGCAAGAAAATTTAATTGAAGATTTAGAAATTAAAAAAACTCAATTAGACTACGCTAACAAAAAAATTAATGGAGACTCTAAACTAACAACTTTATCTGAAAAACATAAAATTATAATGTTCATTCTTGCTCAAATTCAATATTTTTCTTCAGAAGATTATATAACTGTACAAGAGCTTTCAAAATATTTAAATACTACGAGTCAAACAACAAGAAACTTATTAAATGATTTAATTTTTGTAAATATTGTTGAAAAAATAGGGGAACGTCCTGTAATGTATAAAGCCATTGAGGCATATTTCTAATTAAATTGCATACTTTGTTTTGGTTGTACAACGTCGTTAAGCGTCGTTGTATTTTTTACTTGAATATAACTTAAGTATGATTAAGTTTATTATGATTAATGCTAAGATAAATAGAAATAAAGATAAGTCACAATTATTGGGAGTTTAATATGTCTTATAACATAATAGAAGGGCATCATATAACTAAGAAGATAAATAATCATATGATTATCCATAATATTAATTTCAATATTCCTAAGAATTCAATAACTTTAATCGAGGGACATAATGGTTCTGGAAAAAGTATCACGTTAAAAATAATTACTGGATTAATTAATCATTATGAAGGATCATTATTCATTTCGGGAAGTGTCAGTTATGCAATAGATGTTTTTCCTGGAAACTTAAATTTAACTATCAGGGAATATTTGAGATTCTTATCAAAATTTAACTCATATAAACAGTCAAGAAATCAAGTTCATTATTTTATCGAACATTTAAATCTTACTCCATTTTTAAATCGTAAATTAAAAGACTGTTCTAAAGGTACTAAGCAGAAAGTAAATATTATACAATGCCTCACTAAAAGTGCAGACATATATATATTAGATGAACCATTTTCTGGATTAGATCAAGAGACAACAGATTTTCTATTAAAATATTTAGCTGAGTTAAAATTATCTGCTACTGTTATCATGACTTCTCATGAATTTCATCATCACAACCATATCATCACTCATACGTTGAATATTGAGACCGGTAAATTTCGTAATCTCAAAGTAGAAAATAATCTTTCTAATACTGCTGCTAAAGTTATAGTCATTAACTATGACTCAAATATTACTAAACGCTTAACTAATTATAAAAATATCACAAACATCTATACTGAAAACAATAAGGTGTATATAAAAACGCATCAGCAACATTTAAATGAATTGCTAATGCAATTAATTACTCATCAGTGCGAGATCATTGAAATTAAGGATGTGAACCACTTTTGATTGCTTATATACAATATCAGTTTAAAAATTACTTGCGCTCATACCAATTTATACCTCCAATGATGATTTTTGTAATTTGGATTTTTCTTCAATATTTATATAATGAACAACCTATATTATCTAGCTATGCATCTAGCTGTTTAGGATTATTTATTATTACATGTTGGTTAACCTTAAATATATTAAATTTAGAGTCATTAAATGAAAAATACTTATTATTTATACAACTAGAATCTAAACTCAAGTATCTCATAGCTAAATGGTTATTTATATTTTTAATTAATTGTGTATTAATTGTATTTTCAATAATATATCCATTACTATTAGGTAGTTTCAAAAATCAAATTTCTTTTAAACAAGGGGTATTAGCCATACTTTTACATCTTATTGTATGTATGATATGTATTTTAATTTCCACTTTAATTAAAAATCTTAATGTGATTTCTAAAAAATACATGTGGTTGCTTATTAGTCTAATTGGAGTGGTAAGTATATTACGTCCGATTTTAATACAATCTTATCCATTTATTAAATATATTTTATGGCTCATACCACCAATAGGTGATTTAATAAAGTTGTATCATTCTGACAACCCCAATTATGATGTGCTTTTATTACTAACTTTATGGACGTTAATATACATTATCATTTTATTCATACTCAATCTCATCATCTTTTCTAAATTAGATCAAAAACAAACGTCCTAACCAAATAGGTTAGGACGCTATTATTAATTATCGAGCTAGGAATATGATTTCAATAATTGCAAGAATGACACAAACAATAAATGCAATTGTGAAATATTTAAAACTAGACTTCTGCTTATTATTTAAATTAGTAAATACCTGTATACCTGAATAAACAGCTATTAAAACTGTAATCGCAAATATTATCCACAAATTAGACATATGTACGCCTCCTTATACATGTCTTTTATTATATTTTAATATATACAAATATTTTATCCAATGCGAAATGATAACTTTCAAATTAATGACAACACTGAATCATAAATTAACTCAAATAGAATGAGGGTTCATCATATTCATTCACATTAAAATACGTTATAATAAGGATTGTAAAGACAAAAACTAGGGGTGTCAGTTTATGAGCGGACTTAGAAGTGTCACTATAGGAACAAGTGACCTGTCTAAAACGAAAGAACTTTTTGGAAATATTCTAGGATTACAATATTCCGATAAAAATGAAAATGCTTTAAGATTTGGAGATGCTAACTTAAGTCCAGGTACTCGCATTCACTTTGTTGAAATTCCTAATAAGGACTATAGCAATCAACATATTGATAGCATAGGACTACGTACACCATCTGATTTAGGGCTAGATGAATATCAAAACATACTTTCAAATCATAATATTAATTATAGCTCATTTACTGAACTCAATGGCAATAAACATTTTAGTTTTGAAGATGATAATCATCAAGCTTATGATATCTACTCTAATGAACACAATACTGGAGTCGGGCTAGGTATGCCATCTTTTGATAGTTCTGTAAATCCTCTTCACCAAATTCAAGGTTTAGGACCAGTTATTCTTAAAGTCAATGAATTATCAATCACTACATCAATTTTAACGAGAGTATTTGGATTAGATTTATTTGCTGAATATCTACCAAGTGAAGATGCTAATGAAAATATCCAAGTTTTCAAAATTGGAGAAGGTGGCTTAGGCGGAGAATTACACCTATACCAAGCACATGAGGAAATACAACTTTCAGAGTATGGACCAGTTGAACAAGTTGAATTTTCTACACATCACCGAAATGAATTTGTTCAAGCCAAAGAACAATTAGATGAAATAGGAATACCATATCAAACTTTGGAACAAGAGGAATCTGAATCGTTAAGAATCACCGAAAGTAGTGGTATTTCATTTATTTTCACCCTTGAAAAGTAAACCATTTTAAATAGAGGAAGGTTATACAATGTTACATGAAACTTGGAAAGAACGTACACCTATTAAAAAGGTAGAAGTTACGAATACAGATGCGAAGAAATTTACAGTTGCTGATATGTTGACTGTAGGTAAACAATATGATGTTGTTAATGAAACCGAAGAGTATTATCAAATCGTTGATAATTCTGGTTTAGTAGGTGGCTATTATAAAGATTACTTCAAAGAAGTTTAAGTTTTATTACGTAAAGTAACAGTACGTGTATTTAATTATTAATAAGACTAAGACAGGTCAATAATGACTTAATTGTCTTAGTCTCTTTTTATACATAAAGGACGGGAAATTATGACTAAATCAATTTATAAAAATTCTGATGAATCAGTATTTAAAGATGCGAAAGTTCTATTTGAATTAAATAAGAATATTTTACTTAAGGGACCTACAGGTTCAGGAAAAACAAAACTTGCTGAAACGTTAAGCGATGAAGTTAGACGTCCAATGCATCAGGTTAACTGTTCTGTCGATTTAGATACCGAAAGTTTGCTTGGATTTAAGACAATTCAAACTAACGAAGAGGGGCAACAAGAAATTGTCTTCATTGATGGGCCTGTAATTAAAGCTATGAAACAAGGACACATTTTATATATCGATGAAATTAATATGGCTAAACCAGAAACGCTTCCGATTCTTAATGGTGTCTTAGACTATCGCCGTCAAATTACTAATCCATATACAGGTGAGGTCATTAAAGCTGCACCTGGCTTCAATGTGATAGCAGCAATTAATGAAGGTTACGTAGGCACATTACCAATGAATGAGGCACTTAAAAACCGTTTTATCGTTATAGAAGTAGATTATATAGATGGAGATATTTTAAAGACTGTTATAAAAGAACAAAGTCGATTACAGGATGACAAAGTAATTGAACAAATCATTAAATTTAATGAGGACTTAAGAACAATGACTAAACAAGGACAAATTTCTGAGGAAGCTGCTAGTATTCGTGCCCTCATAGATTTAAGTGATTTAGCTACAGTGATTCCAATCGAACGTGCAATTAAAAGAACAATTATCGATAAATTAGAAGATGAGCGTGAACAACAAGCAATTATTAATGCGATTGAGTTAAATTTTTAAAGAGGGATACTTATGAGTGATCGTTTTATAAAATTCAACGATGAACAGTTAGATGCTAAGCAGGTAATGATGTTACAAGACTTAGCTCGTCTATTATTAAAAAATGAACAAACACAAGTGAAAATACAAAAGTTTCCTTTTTACAATCCTTTCAGCAATACCCTAATCACAAGTTGGTTTTGGTCACACCGTCCGCATCATATTGAGCAAGCCGGCTTAAAAACTGATGTTTTACTCGCTGCATATGGATATCAACATATGGATATAGACATTGTTAATCATGTTTTACATAATGATGATTTTCATCATACTAAATTTTTCCATCAATTATTTAAGTTACTTGAAGATGTACGTATTCTTGAACTTATTCGAAAAGAACGTCCTAGCACTGCTAAGTATATAGATCTACGCTTGGATACTCGGTTAGCTTTTACTGATTCACAAATCAATGTTTATAAAACTAAAACTGTATTCACAGATTTGCTATTTCTCAATTTAGAACGTGCTTTTCTTAGTCAAAACTTCTATGATGTACCATCAATTCATCCGACATTTGATGATGTACTAGTGAATATGTATCAGTATTTGCCAAATATTTTCCAAAACAAAACCTCAGAAGATAACATGTATCTGGCTGAACGTATAATGTATCAGATAGATGATTTACTTAAAGAAGATATGTTAAATGAATATTATTATTTACCTCAAAAACTATATGAAGACATTCAAGCAACCACCTTTGATGACTTGAAAAGAACTGACGCGAGTAATACAGATGGTAACGATAAACATCAATCTGAAGAAGATGTTGAAACAGCTGAAGCAGAAACTAAAGCAGCGGATAGCGAAACTAAAGGTGGCGCTTACTTAGAGATGGAACTTCACGAAGGAGAAAACAGCGAAGTGATAGCAGATAATGATACTGCTCGTGAAGGGGATTCCACAGACGATATGACAGATATGATGACTAAGAAAGGCAAGGGCTCTCAAAATACTTTAGACCATGATGAAGGTGGTTTCATAGGTCAGAATCAAGCATTTGCACTAGAAGGAATTAATAAAAATGTAAAAGTTGAATGGAAGGTTCCAAACATCCAACCGCAACATATTTTAGACTATCAACATTCTAAAAATGATGTTCAATTTGAAATCAAGGATCTTATTCAAATTATTAAAAAGACAATCGATAGAGAGCATCAAGATGAACGTCATAATCTAACTAAAGGGCGTCTTCAAAAAGATTTAATCAATTGGTTTATCGATGATCAATATAAATTATTTTATAAAAAGCAGGATTTAAGTAAAACATTTGATGCAACGTTCACATTGTTAGTTGATGCGTCTGCAAGCATGCACGATAAAATGGATGAGACCATTAAGGGCGTTGTCCTATTCCATGAAACTTTGAAATCGTTAAACATTAAACACGAAATTTTAGCTTTTAATGAGGATGCATTTGAAGCAGATGATCGTGAACAACCAAATATTATAGATGAAATTATCAATTATAATTATTCAATTTTTGAAAAAGAAGGCCCACGTATCATGTCTTTAGAACCTCAAGATGATAATCGTGATGGTGTAGCTATTCGGATAGCTAGTGAAAGACTACTACAACGTAGTCATCAACAACGTTTTTTAATTGTATTTTCGGATGGAGAACCATCTGCATTTAACTATAGCCAAGATGGCATTATAGATACGTATGAAGCCGTAGAAACTGCTCGTAAATTTGGTATTGAAGTCTTTAATGTATTTCTGAGTCAAGAAGCTATTACTGAAGATATTGAACAAACGATTCATAATATTTATGGACAATTCTCAATATTTGTAGAAGGCGTTGAGCACTTACCAAGCCTTTTATCTCCATTATTGAAGAAACTTTTACTTAAATCATTTTAATAATCACACTAATTAAACATCAAAATTAATTGTATGTATTTAATAGTTGATAAATGACATTCAACCTTATCTTTTAAATAATCACAAATTAAATTTGTATAAGTTTTTAAATTTTCTGAAATTATATAGACTTATAATTCCTGATTATGATAGAATGTTTAATGTTGCATTATTAGATAAAAAGGAGCAGCATTATGAATAAAAACACTTGGATTATAGGTTTTACTTTGTTCGCTATGTTTTTTGGCGCAGGGAACCTTATTTTTCCAACGAATCTAGGCCTTGATAGTGGACATTTCCTTTGGCCAGCTATACTCGCATTCGCACTAACTGGTATTGGGTTACCATTACTAGGTGTCGTTGTTGGGGCACTAGATCATCAAGGATATATCGGTGCTTTTAATAAAATTTCACCAAAATTCTCTTTAATCTTTTTAATTGTTATCTATTTAACAATAGGACCTTTGTTCGCGATTCCGCGTACAGCTTCGACTTCATTTGAAATGACTGTCACGCCAATCGCTAACACTAATGGGAATATAGCATTATTAATTTTCACTATTATTTACTTCTTAATTGTGCTTTATTTATGTCTTAATCCTAATAAAATGATAGATCGCATTGGTTCATTGTTAACTCCATTGTTGTTAATAACTATATTAGCTATGATTATAAAAGGATTTATAGACTTTGGAAGTAATGCTCCCGGAGAAGGTAATACAAAATTATTCCATTCAAGTTTTTCCGGTTTTTCACAAGGGTTTACTCAAGGTTATTTAACAATGGATGCAATCGCTGCAATTGCATTTTCAATGATTGTTGTTAACGCTATTAAAGCTACCGGAATTAAACATTCTGATAAAATATTTAAGCAAACAGTGATAGCAGGACTTATTGCTGCTACAGCTTTAATCTTTATATATATTTCATTAGGATTTATTGGAAATCATATGCATATTACTTCAGGAAAGATGAAAGAACTCACTGCTAATGATCAAAATATTGGTACATATTTACTAACTACTATGGCTGCGAAGGGATTTGGTACCTTCGGTAAATATCTATTAGGAATTATCGTTGCATTAGCTTGTATCACTACAGCTTGTGGTCTTATTGTTTCAGTGAGTCAATATTTCCACAGAGTTTTCCCTAAAATTTCTTATAAAGTTTATGTAATATTATTTACATTAATAAGCTTTATCATAGCCAATCAAGGATTAAATTCAGTTATATCTATGTCAGTACCTGTATTAAGTATTGTATATCCAATAGCTATAACAGTTGTTTTACTAATATTAGTGGCTCGATTTATACCGACGAAACCAATTGCGCAACAAATACCATTACTTATTGTTGCAATAGAATCTATATTTAGTCTTATTACTACTCAAGGATGGTTTAAAATTTCATTTATAGACCATTTACCACTTAAACAACATTCACTTGAATGGTTTCCAATCGCGGTAATTGCAACTATCTTGGGTTATATTATTTCATATTTCGTTAAACAAGATTTTATAGTTTATCAAAAAGAAGATAATAACAACTAAAACTTAAATATATATAAAGGCACTCGTACCATAAGTGATTTTAACCATCACTAAAGAATACGAGTGCCTTTTTCAATTATTATTCTTTTCTCATTGATAATAGATGTTGCTTCAAGTCGTTTTCTAAGCCATTAAGCTCTTTTTCAGCTGCTTGTCGCTTTTGACGACCATCTTGTTGGATTTGTAATGTCTGTTCAATTGTTTCTATAATGTCATTTTGAGTTGTTTTCAGAGTCTCAATATCAACGATGCCACGCTCATTTTCAGTGGCAGTTTCAATAGCGTTTTGCTTTAACATTGAAGCATTTTGAGTGAGTAAATCATTTGTAGTATCTGTTACGGCACGCTGAGCTGAAACTGCATTACGTTGTCTCATTAAGGTTAAGGCAATTGCCATTTGATTTTTCCATAAAGGAATACTTGTGAGAATTGAACTTTGAATTTTTTCAGCTAATGCTTGATTCACGTTTTGAATCATACGAATTTGAGGAGCTGTTTGAATAGCAATTTGTCTAGACAATTGTAAGTCATAAATACGTTTATCTAAACGATCTACAAATTGTTCCATATCCGCCACAGCTTGAATATCCATTTGATTTCCTGAGTTATGAGCTTTCTCTTGTAGTTCAGGTATTGTTTCAGATTGAATCTGTTGTTTCTTACGTTGTGCAGCAGCAATATATAAAGTTACATCGTCAAAGTATTTTTTATTTTGATCATATAAACCGTCTAATAATTCAACATCTTTAGTTAGATTCCCTTTATGTTTGTCTAGTTGAATCGTAATACGATCAATTTGAGAGCTTACTGATTGCATTCTTGAAAAGACTTCATTAATTGAAGCTTTTGTTCTTCTAAATATACGTTTAAGTTTAGATTGTTTATTTGGATCTAAATCATTAGGATTAACTGACTTTAATTTGCCCATTAATTGACTTAATGAATCTCCAACAGGCCCCATATCTTTAGATTGAACTTCATCTAGCATTTGATGTGAAAATTGAGACATACTTTGTTGTAAGTTAGTACCAAACTGTAATAAGCCATCATGGTCTAAAGGCTTTATTTGTTGACTAATTGTTTCTATTTTTTTCTTGTCCTCATCACTAAATTGAGGGTTGAAGTCTTGAGCTACTGTAGGATTAGTATTTGTATTATCTTCAATATATTGATCGAGTGGATGTGATTGATTGCTATTAATTTCATGCGTCATCTCATTCATCTCTCCATTTCTCTTATACATCTTTGCGACGTTCTTGTTCTAATTTGTTTAATTCCATTTCAACATCTAATCGTTCATAATCTTCTTCATTTAATCTTTTTAAATCAGCAATTAGTGTACGTTTAACTTCATCTAGAGTAATACGCGTCTGTTCAAGCTTTTGTTTTTCTTCTTTTGATTTACGTGGCATCCTTGAAAGGCGAGTATAAGAATCTACTAGATTCAGAGCATTATCTAGATGAGAATAGAAGAAACCCTCTACTTTGAAAAACATACCCGGACGTTGTTTGATACTTGTATATATAGAACGTGATATACGGTAAATATCATTGACTTGTCTAAAATCTTTTATAGATCTGATGTTCATAAATGATTTTAAAATAGTTCTAATTTTTAATTGGGCTTGATTAAGCTGAGTTCTAACATATCTATAATCTCTACGTGACAATCCGATTTCATTAAGATATTTGCGTGAAGTAAGCCTTTGAGTAGGGAAGTACGATAATAGAAAACCACCTGCACCAACGATAGCATCAATCAGGAATGATAAATCCCATGCGAAAACAGTAACCATCCAAACAATAAATGCTACTGGTATGCCTACTAACACTCCAAATAAACGTGAAATGTTATATCTCAAATGTCATCTTCCTTTATATTAAAGTCTATATAGTTTTAAATTCTGTTAATGAGTCATCAATATCTAGATTTTTAATATTATAATCGGTTACTGATGACGCAGGTGAAGCACCTTTAATTACAGATTGAATAAATTGTTCTAATTCTTTATCTTCACCTTGAGCATATATTTCTACATAATCGTCAACATTTTGGACTGTACCTTTAATGTGATATTGGTTAGCAATGCGTTCAGTATAATATCTGAAGCCCACACCTTGAACAGTTCCAAAAACTTGAATATGTTTACGTTCCATAATATCACCTCATAACTTCATTATACGTACTTTAGTTGTAAAAAACTAATATTTGCTATATGATTTATCGGCCAAAAGTATGAGTCTTGAAACTTGATTTTGAATTCTGAAAAGTTACAATTAAGTTTAAAGGTTTAACCGTGGAAGGGGATTTTAAACATGTGGACAGTTGCAAAAATGAGAGCTGACTACGAAGGTTGGTGGCTATTTAGTGATTGGCCTGAAAAAGTTATCGAAACACTAAACTTCAACACATACGAAGAAATGCTTGAAAAATACACAAAACTTCTTCAAGACTGTAAGGATTGTTTCGATAATTATGTAGTAGGTAAACATAACATTTATGCTTTCTATAACAACTGTGACTTAAATTTTTGCGAAGATTGCGATGAAGATTTACAAATATTTTATAGTTTTATTATTTTAAAAAATAATGAGGTTTATTTTAATCTTCCAAAAATTGATTAAATGATAATTTTCTATAATTGTATTGCAATTTAGCTATGACTAAACTATAATGATTATTAAGCAATTGTTTTATTCCATATTGCAAAGAATATTTGGATTTATCATACATATAAGCACACGTATTTTTTGTAATATGCGAATAACGCATATTGAAAGAATTTAGTCTTGGAGGTTTCAGAAATATGAAACAAGGTACAGTTAAATGGTTTAACGCTGAAAAAGGTTTCGGCTTCATCGAAGTTGAAGGAGAAAACGACGTATTCGTACATTTCTAAGCAATCAACCAAGATGGTTACAAATCATTAGAAGAAGGTCAATCAGTTGAATTTGAAGTAGTTGAAGGCGATCGCGGTCCTCAAGCTGCAAACGTTGTTAAACTATAATAAATAGATTATAATTATTGACTTTAACTAACACCTTACCAAGATGTAGGGTGTTTTTTATATCAATACATACAGTAGCTCAGAAAGAAATTGATGTTAATTTCTTTCTTTTTTTATGCACAAAAAGAAACAAAACATCTTTACAATAATATAGTCTGCAATATAATTTTTATTGATTTATTAATCAATTTTTTTATAATTTAAGTGATAAGTAGGAGAAAGGAAACAATATTATGCCAAATCCTTTTAAATTATTACAAGTTTCAATTGGTCGTTTTTATTTTGGTTACCGTGGTCGTTTCATTTAATGGTAAATCTTATTTTACAAATTTAAATACCGATAAAGATTTCATTTTCAGCTTATTAGCAATGAGCACTATTACTGTTGTTTATATAATTATTTTTTATGTTTTAGCAATTACGATATTCAGGAAAATTCAATTTTAAATCTTGTTCATTTCAATAGAACTTAAAACGCCTTGGAAATGTTGAGACAACATCTATCCAAGGCGTTTTAAAATTCATCTTTCATTAAATTAAAATTATATTATAGTAGGTGAGTTTCGCTTGCTCATTTTTACTATCATTTCGTATCATTAATTATTAATTGTCTTAGTGACTGACGCTTTATCACTTCACGTGCTTTTCCATCTTTTAAGAAGAATACTGATGGCTTCTGCATTTGATTATAATTTGATGCCATTGAATAATGATATGCACCAGTTGATAAAATTGCTAAATAGTCTCCACGCTTAATAGAGGAGGGTAACTTAGCTTTTTTAATGATAATATCACCGGATTCACATAGTTTACCTGCAATCGTCACAGTATCATCTGCTTCCTCATTACGATTAACTAATAAAGCTTGATATTTAGCATCATATAAGGCTGTACGGATATGATCGCTCATACCTCCATCAACTGAAACATATTTATTCACTTCAGGTATTTCCTTTATAGTACCGACCTCATATAAAGTAATTCCTGCTTCACCAACAATTGAACGACCAGGCTCTATACCAATTTCAGGCACTTCATAATTAAGTGAATGAGCAGTTTCTTTAATTGCATCAGTAATTTCTGCAATACCTTCTTCAATAGGGAAACTTTCATCACCTTCAACATATTTGATACCGAAACCGCCACCTAAATTAAGTAATTCTACTTTGATTTCATTTTCAGATAACCAATGAAGCACAAGCTTAGCAGTTTCTATCATAGCTTCGGTACCTTCAATCTGAGACCCTACATGGAAGTGAACTCCTTTTAATTGTAAGTGTTTAGAAGCTTTTACTTTATTAATCGCTTCTAAAGCTAATCCATGTTTAATTGATAGACCAAACTTACTATCTTCTTGACCAGTTTGTATAAATTCGTGTGTATGTGCTTCCACGCCAGGATTGACACGTAATACGATATTCACTTTATCACTTGCATATTTATCAATTAAATCAATTTCTTCTAATGCATCTATAACAAAGTACCCGATATTATTTTCTAATGCGTATTGAATTTCTCGCTTAGTTTTATTATTACCGTGAAAGTGAATACGATTTGCATCAAAACCAGATTCTAGAGCAGTATAAAGTTCTCCTTCAGACACCACATCTAATTGTAAATTTTCTTCTTGCACTAATTTAACCATTTGAATACAAGTAAATGCTTTAGAAGCATAAGAAATATTATATTTTAAACCACTTTTCTCAAATGCACTATGATATCTGCGCATTTGATTACGAATTTGATCTTCATCATATACGATAGTAGGGGTACCAAAGCTTTGAGCTACAGTCTTTAAACTTGTACCTCCCATTGTTAATTCGCCATACTCATTATATTTGACTACCATTTATATGTACTCCTTTATTAGAGAATCATGATTCATAGCGCTTAATTGTTCAGAGTTTGCGCCCACACCTTTAAAAGTAAATTCATCGATGCGTATATCGTTATTATATAATACTACTTCATCTTGTGCATGAACTTCATTATCCACTTCAACAAACATATGACTCATCATTAGAGCTCTAATTGGATAACGTTTACCATTAATCATTGCCTCATGCTGAGCTCTAGATTTAAGGATGCCATCCCCATACCCAATATCAACCACTGCCAATTGTGTTTGATTCTTAGTAGCCTCATAAGCGAAACTATATCCGCAATAATCTCCAGCATTAACTTCACGAACTTGAATCACATTACCTTTAACTGTCAAGGATTGTTGAATTTCAGATTCTTTTAATTTGCTATAAGGTCTAGAACCATAAAGTGCAATACCTACACGTGCATGGGTATGGTGAGGTAGGACTACTTGACCTTCACGATAAAAACTTGCACTATTTTGTGCATGTATCATATCAAATGAGTAACCTTCATCCAACAAAGTATTTAGAACATTTAACCATGCCTGTCTCTCAATATCATACTCTGGAACATCGAACTCATCAGCATATCCAAAGTGAGTCCATATACCAGAAATAATCATTTTGTTATCACTTTTATTTTGAGCATGATCTTCTAAAACTTCATGCAACTCTTCTAAATCTTTGAAACCTGAGCGATGTAAAAGATTTTCAAATTCTAAATGCACATGTATATTTCTTAAATCCTCTTTGTGTTCATAATAATAAGTTAAAGAGGGTAGTGTCATATGAATTTCATACTCTCTTACTGTATCAAATTCATACACAGCATTCATTAGAAATATAGTTGCATGAGGTGCGATTTCTCTCACACGGATAGCTTCTTTTAATGATGTTGTACTAAATGTTTGAATGCCTGCTTTTAAAAACTCTTTAACTGAAAATTCTAATCCATAATGATAAGCATTATTTTTTACTACTGCCATTATTGATTGTTCATTTCTAACTTTTACAGCATTCTGATAAAACACTTCTGTATCTACTGACCAAATTGCTGTCAATTGACTTACACCTCTTTGTAATTTCTTAATAATTGTTCATAATAATTCGCTACATCAATTAAAATCTTTTCATCAAAATTTAAATGAGAGGTATGCAAACCTGTAATATAACCTTTAGCTTTATTCTGAGTGCCTACAAATACAAAATATGCAGGAGCTAATTGTTGTCCATAAAAACTAAAATCTTCTCCAAATAAGAATGGGGTAGGTTTATCAATGACTTCTAGATTAGCCTTATTTAAGGCTTGTTCTACACTTTCCCGAAGTTCAGGACTATTCATAGTAGGAGGATAACCTTCTTCAAATTTTACTTGGCAATCTACATTAAATAGTAATTGGACACTTTCTGCTATTTTATACATTTGTTGTTTAACCACAGTTAAGTCATCTACATCATACGTGCGTATTGTACCTTCAAGATAACCATGACTCGGTACTGTATTTATAGCTTCACCAGCTTCAAAATGTCCCATATGAACTATATTACGTTTTAAGCCATTAAGATGGTACTGTTGTATTTGTCCTACTTGTGCTAAGACATGTTGTAACGCTTCACCACATGAATGACCTTGCTCTTTATCAGCCACATGACTTGATAAACCATTTAAATAAAAGCGATACTCAGTCGCACTTGCAGTGATTTCTTCATCACGAATCACTACTTTACCTTCTTCAGCGAACGGGTTCACATGAATACCAAATACTGCTTCGATAGGGTACTTTTCAAAGGCGCCTGCTTTAATTAAGCGATTAGCACCACCACCAGTTTCTTCAGCAGGCTGAAAGATAAACACAACATTGTGGGGAAGTTCACCTTTATCCGCCATCGCTTTGCAACGTTTTACAAATAACATTAATGCTGTTGTATGACCATCATGACCACATGCATGCATCACATTGTCCGTTTTACTTCGATAGTCGATATCATTTTCCTCAAATATTGGTAAAGCATCGATATCAGCACGAAATGCTATCGTATGATTACTTTGACCTTCTAAATACGCTATTGCTCCGGTTTCAAGAGGGCAATCATATTCAACGCCTAAATTATCAAGAAATTCTTTAATATACTTCGTTGTTTCGAACTCATGTAAACTTAATTCTGGATATTGATGTAAATGTCTTCTATGTTTTGTTACAAATTCTAATTCACTCATATTAATCATCCCTTATATGAAATTGTTTTAATTCATTATGTAATGATGACGCTTTTTTACTTATTTATAATAAAAAGGTGAAACAAACGTGCGAACCTACATATACGAGTGTTCAACATCATCATTTGCTTCAACCTTTAACATTCATTTATATGAAAATGATTAAAACATACAAGCTATTAATCATTTAACTTTCTTAACGCTGAGACAATTTCACGTTTAGAGTCTTCAACTTCAGATGTTTGTTTAATTACTTTAGCAGGGGTACCAGCTACAACAGCACCAGCTGGAACATCTTGAGTTACAATAGCACCCGCAGCAACAATTGCACCTTCGCCAACGCGAACGCCTTCCAGAATAACTGCATTAGCACCAATTAAGACATTATCTTCGATTACCACTGGAGACGCGCTAGGGGGCTCAATTACTCCAGCTAATACAGCACCTGCACCAACATGTACATTCTTACCAGTTGTCGCACGACCACCAAGTGTTGCGTTCATATCAACCATTGTACCTTCACCAACTACCGCACCAATATTTATTGTTGCGCCCATCATAACTACAGCACCATCTTCAATAATCGCTTGTTCACGAATGAATGCACCTGGTTCAATACGTGCGTTTGTATTTGTTAAGTCTTTAAGCGGAATCGCTGAATTACGTCGATCCATTTCAATTTCTAAATCTTCAATTTTTGTTTGATTTTCTTCATAGAAGGGTTTCCAATCATCCGCTTCACAAAAGATAACTTTAGAATGTTCTGATCCAAATACTTTAAAACTTTCTGGGAAAGTTACGCCTTCAAAATTACCATTCGCATAAACTTTTAAAGGTGTAGATTTTTTTGCATCACTGATATATTGAATAATCTCTTGAGCTGATAAATGTTGTACCATAGTTTAAACCTCTCCTTTGTTTACTTTTATAAATTATCAAAAGTATAATATCCATTTTCTTTATGAATTAACTTTTCAGCGGCACCAATGGCACCATTTGCGAAAATGTCTTTAGATTGTGCCTTATGAGAAATAGTGATTGTCTCATCTGTGCCAGCGAATAAAATATCATGTTCACCAACGATTGTTCCTCCACGCACAGCATGAATACCAATTTCATCTTTCGTACGTTTCTCAGTATTCTCATGACGATCATATACTGGCGTTACTTGGTCTCTAAGTTCTTTGATCACATCATACAATTTAACTAATGTACCACTAGGAGCATCTACTTTCTTATTGTGATGAGCCTCAGTTAATTCAATGTCAAAATCTTGTAGTAGGGGTACGGCAGTTTCTAAAATCTTAGTAAGGGCGTGTATACCATAACTCATATTTGCACTAAAGAATACAGGCATATGTTGACCTAATATTTGTAGCTTTTGAATGAGCGTATCTTTCTCACCAGTTGTAGCAATAACTAACGGTAAATTGAATGACTCATCTAGTAATGGTATTAATAATTCAGGGTTTGAAAAGTCAATCACTACATCAGCAACGTCTTGAGCTTCAACTATACTATTGTAATGCTTGTATGGTGTTGAATCTTTAGGAGTTCTATCTATGACTCCTACAATCTCATGATTTTTTTCTTCAGCTAGTCTAGCAACTCGTTGATTCATCGCTCCATAGCCTATAAGTAAAATCTTCATTAATGTTCACCTGCTTTAAACTGATAATAAGCTTGCTCTAATACATTACGCTCTGCGTCATCTAATGGGATAAGTGGTAATCTTAATTCATAATTACCAAAACCTAAATGTGCCGTTAGTGCCTTAATAGGAATAGGGTTAACATCCACAGATAATGAGTCTAATAATTGCCCAATAGGTTCAAATTGACTTGAAATATTTTCTCCACTTTGTTTAGCATCGTATAAATCTTGAAATTCTTGAGGGATAACATTTGCAATAACTGAGATAACACCTTTACCTCCACGTTGATAGAATTCAACAACATTGTCATCATTGCCACTATATAATGCAAATTCATCTTCATTAATGCGTTTTTTAACTTCTTCCATATAATCAAAGTCATTCGTCGCATCTTTAAGTGCAACAATGTAAGGGTTGTGACTTAATGTTTCAACAGTTTCTGCTTCAATCGTCATATTCGTCCGTGATGGTACGTTATAAAGTACAACCGGTAATTTTACTTCATTTGCGATAGTCTCAAAGTGTTTAATTAATCCTCGTTGGTTTGTTTTATTATAATAGGGCGTAATAAGCATCACTGCATCAGCACCAATTTCTTTAGCTCTTTTAGAGGCTTCAATTGATTTCTGAGTATTATTCGTACCAGTTCCAGCAATGATAGGTACACGTTTATCAACTAATTTAATTACAGTTTCAAGTACTTGTTCTTTTTCTTGATCTGTTAAAGTAGGGCTTTCAGCTGTTGTTCCATTAACTATAATCGCTTGTGTGTTATTTTCTAATAAAAATTTTACATGTCTTTCTAATGCGTCAAAATCAATTTCATTATTAGTAAATGGTGTAGCTAGAGCTACGCCAACGCCTTCAAACATGTGTGTCATATTATCGTTCTCCTTTCATAGTTAAAACTTGCTCTAATACTTGAACTGCGTTTAATGCCGCACCTTTAAGTAAGTTGTCTGATGTACACCATACATGGAAAGTGTTATCTAATGAATCATCTCTACGAATACGGCCTACAAAGACTTCGTCTTTACCTGTAGAGTGAATTGCTAATGGGTATTCATTGTTTTCAGGATTATCTACAAGTACAACTCTGCTATCTTGGTCGAAAAGGTTTTGGATATCTTTAACGTTAGCTTCTCTATCTAAAGTAACGTCAATTTCAATGCTGTGACTGTCTTGCACTGGTACACGTACACAAGTAGCTGTAACTTTCAGATCTTTATCGTTTAAAATTTTTCTTGTTTCATCAATCATTTTTTGCTCTTCTTTGGTGTAGCCATTTTCAAGAAAAACATCAATATGTGGTAACACATTATTATAAATAGGGTGAGGGTACGCTTCAGGAGCTTTTCCATTAGGCCCCTCAGATAAATCTCTTTTACCCTTGATACCTGAGCCTGAAACCGCTTGATATGTTGTATAAGCAACACGTTTTAAGCCATATGCATCTTGTAAAATTTTAAGTGGCACTACGGATTGAATTGTTGAACAGTTAGGATTAGCAATAATGCCACGAGTTAGTTTAGGTTCATTCACTTCGGGAACAATTAAATCTACATCTTCGGTCATTCTCCATTGACTAGAGTTATCAATGACGATAGCACCTGCTTGTTCAAATAGTGGGGCGAAATGTTCACTCGTACCTCCACCAGCACTCATTAACACGTAGTCGAAGTGTTCACTTGCTGCTTCATCTGTTAACTCTTGAACAGTATATGTTTGTCCTTGGAATTCTACTTCCTTACCCGCTGAACGCGCTGATGAAAAGAGTACTAATTCATCGAAAGGAATATTCTTACGATCCAATGTTTCTAACATTTTTGTTCCTACTAATCCTGTTGCTCCGGCTACTGCTAATCTTGTCATAATAAAGTCACTCCATTTGTAATATTGTTAATTTTAAGAAAATTCTTTATAAATATATCATATCAATTTTAGATATCGAATGCGTTATATAATTCTTCTACCGCTCTTTGACCATTTTCTGCATCAATAACATATGAAATACTAATTTCTGAAGTCGTTGTTTGATAGAATGGAATTTCAGAATTGATTAAAGTGATAAATGCTTTAGATGCTACTCCAGACATATCTCTCATACCTGATCCAATTAACGAAATTTTGACGTATTCTTCATTGATTTTATAATCTAAGGCTTCAAAGTGAGTGGATAGATTTTCCAATATAGATGAAATTTGATTAACGTCACTATCTTTAATCGAAAATGATAGCTGTAATCCTTCGAGATTAACGATTTGCGAAATCATATCGACATTGACAGAACCTTCCTCTAATTCAGTAAATAACTGAGTTAATAAGCGATTGTCAGGTAGGGGATAACTAATTGTGACGTGCATCATATGCGTATCTAAAGCTACTCCTGTAACAGCTTTTTTCTCTAATAAATCTGATCTAGACATAATCCACGTTCCTTTCACATTTGATAAAGTTCTCCCTAAATAAAGGGGGATTTCATAGTTTTTAGCAAGTTCAACACTTCTAGTTTCAAGTACTCCAGCACCAAGCGCACTCATTTCCATCATTTCTTCATATGACACGTATTCTAAACGCTTAGCATGGCTTAATATTCTTGGATCTGTTGCATAAACTCCATCAACGTCAGTATAAATCTCACAAGGGATTTGGTTACTTGCTGCTAGAGCCACAGCAGTAGTATCAGAACCTCCACGGCCTAAAGTAGTAAGCTCAAACTCATCATTTATACCTTGGAAACCAGCTACTACCAGTACATCGTTATTTTCAAATGCTTGATTAAATGTATCTGGATTAATCTCTGCAATTTTACTTTTCAAATGATGACCAATCGTTTTAATACCTGCTTGGTATCCAGTCATTGCTTTGGCCTTTACACCAATATCATTAAGTACCATTGAAAGATAGGAGACTGTCTGTTGTTCACCCGTAGTAAGTAGTAGGGCAAGTTCTTGATCTTTAGGTGTAGAAGTTAACGTTGACACATTTTCCATTAATTGATCAGTTGTTTTACCCATTGCACTAACTACAACGATTAATTCTTCTCCCTGTTCAACTCGTGTTTTAAGCATTTCAGCAATATTTTTTATCTTTGTAAAATCACTGACGGAAGACCCGCCAAATTTCAAAACACTTCTGTTCAATTTCAGTCCTCCTAAAATTAGGGGAGGCTCACACGATATAAAAAAAGAACAAGTTCGGAATGCGCGAACTTGCTCTACATTTATGTACAAGTGATGCACTCCATTATTTAGTAATAATGACAAACTTTCAGCTCTTAACCAAAAAGTCCAACGACTCATAACTGCTATTATGAATTGTTTCGGCATCGCACCCTTTCAAAATTAGTTGTTAGCAGACAAAATACTAAAATTTACTCATGATTGATGCTCCTCATCAAAATCTTATTCAATTGATATGAGTTTATTATACATAGAGTGTATATCTCTGTAAACCAATATGTTAGATTTTTAAAAATATACTGAAAATTTAAGAGTAAGATAACACAATTTGTGATTTATTATAAATAAAACTTTATTATTGATTGCTTAAATATCAATTTCCAAAAGAAAAACTCTAGAGAATCATGAAGATGCTCTAGAGTTAAAGAAAATTTATTAACTATTTTGTAAAACACCAATTTCTTGAAGATATTCTTCATAAGGAACTTCTTTAGATAAACCACCTGGTTGATTTAAATCAATAACGCGGTTTGCAATTGTATTGATGAACTCGAAGTCATATGAAGTGAAGATGATAGAACCTTTAAATGATTTCAATCCATCATTAACTGCAGTGATACTTTCTAAGTCTAAATGGTTTGTAGGTTCGTCTAGTAATAAAACGTTAGCACTTGATAACATCATTTTACTTAACATACAACGAACTTTTTCGCCACCGGATAGAACACTTGCCTTCTTCTTAACTTCTTCTCCGCTAAATAGCATACGACCTAAGAAACCACGTAAAAATGTTTCAGTTTGTTCATCTTCAGGCGCATATTGTCTTAACCAATCAACTAAGTTCATGTCGACACCATCAAAGAACTCTGAATTATCTTTAGGGAAGTAGCTAAGGGAAGTAGTGACACCCCATTTATATGTTCCTTCATCTGGTTCCATTTCACCAGCTAAAATTTTAAGCAATGTTGTTTTGGCAATCTCACTATCACCAATTAAAATAGCTTTATCGTTAGGATTCATTGTGAATGAAACATTATCTAATACTTTTTCGCCGTCAATTGTTTTAGATAGATTTTCAACAGTTAATAAATCATTTCCAATTTCACGTTCAGGAGTAAATTTAACATATGGATATCTTCTTGAAGATGGTTGAATATCATCTAATTCAATTTTTTCTAATTGTTTCTTACGACTTGTAGCTTGTTTTGATTTAGAAGCATTCGCAGAGAATCGTGCAATGAAATCTTGTAATTCCTTAATTTTTTCTTCTTTTTTCTTATTTTGTTCTTGAGCCATTTTTTGGGCTAACTGACTTGATTGATACCAGAAATCATAATTACCTACATATAGTTTAATCTTACCGTAGTCTAAGTCAGCAATGTGCGTACATACGTTATTTAAGAAGTGACGGTCGTGGGATACAACGATAACTGTATTTTCAAAGTTAATTAAGAAATCTTCTAACCAGCTAATTGCAGGGATATCTAAACCGTTAGTAGGCTCGTCTAGTAGAAGTACATCGGGATCGCCAAATAAACTTTGCGCTAATAATACTTTTACTTTTTGATTGTTTTCAAGTTCAGACATTTTTCTGTCATGTAAATCTGCTTGAATACCTAAACCAGAAAGTAGGTTAGCAGCATCGGCTTCTGCGTTCCAGCCATTCATTTCTGCAAATTCACCTTCAAGTTCTGCAGCACGAATACCATCTTCGTCACTAAAATCTGGCTTCATATAAATCTCATCTTTTTCTTTCATAACTTCATATAAACGCTCATGTCCTTTAATTACGACATCTAATACGCGTTCATCTTCATATGCGAAGTGATCTTGCTTTAATACTGCTAGACGTTCATCTTTTCCTAATGAAACATGACCTGTTTGCGAATCAATTTCGCCAGATAAAATTTTAAGAAATGTTGATTTACCAGCACCATTAGCACCAATTAAGCCATAACAATTACCTTCAGTAAATTTTATATTTACATCTTCAAATAGTTTACGATCTCCGAAACGTAAACTTACATCAGTTACTTGTAACATGCATTTGCTCCTTTATCGTTATTCTAACGGAGAAATTATATCATATAATAGTAGGAGTTTCGACCACGTTGACATAGTAATGATAGAATAAGTGACTCATGTTATAATTAAAAGGAATTTTATCGTAGTGAATCATTTATTTTAATTTTGAAAATAACTATTTATATAGAAGAAACAATAATAAAATTTAGAAATTACATTAGCATAAGGAGAAAATAATGGCATTAGATAAAGATATCGTAGGTTCAATAGAATTTTTAGAAGTTGAGGGCTTACAAGGCTCAACTTATCTATTAAAGGGACCCAATGGGGAACAAGTTAAACTTAATCAATCAGAGGTAGCCGATGAAGACGAATTTGAAATAGGGGAAGAGTATAGTTTCTTTGTTTATCCAAACCGTTCAGGTGAACTATTTGCAACTCAAAATATGCCTGATATCACCAAAGATAAATATGATTTTGCAAAAGTTTTAAAAACTGACCGTGACGGCGCACGTATTGATGTAGGGCTTCCTCGTGAAGTGTTAGTTCCATGGGAAGACCTACCAAAAATCAAAGAATTATGGCCTCAAGCTGGAGATTATCTCCTTGTTACTCTAAGAATTGATAGTAACAATCAAATGTTTGGACGCCTCGCTAGTGAAACAATTGTTGAAGGTATGTTCACACCAGTAATGGATGATAGTAAACAAAATGAAATGATTGAAGCTCGAGCATATCGCTTATTAAGAGTAGGAAGTTTCTTATTGAGTGAAGATGGCTACAAAATTTTCGTCCATGAATCTGAACGTAAGCAAGAACCTCGTTTAGGAGAGAAAGTTGAAGTGCGTATCATCGGACATAATGATAAAGGTGAACTCAATGGTTCATTCTTACCGCTAGCTCATGAACGTTTAGACGATGATGGACAAGTTATTTTCGATCTACTCGTAGAATATGATGGCGAATTACCATTTTGGGATAAATCCAGTCCTGAAGCCATTAAAGAAGTGTTCAATATGAGTAAAGGCTCATTCAAACGTGCTATTGGTCATTTATATAAGAAGAAAATAATTAATATTGAAACTGGTAAAATCACGCTTACTAAAAAAGGTTGGAGTAGAGTAGAAGAATAAGAAGTATATATTAGTAAGTAATGATTGATGTACAACATACTTTAATGTAGTTAATTTAAGAATAGAATTAGAAAAATTCAAATCTAATGCAAAGGCTTATTCCTAAAATTCTAGGAATAAGCTTTTTTTATCGAATTATTTTAAATAGAGAATTAAGTATAAAACATCTTTAATAAGCGGGGGCTTGTGATCTGTCTGACTATCTAAGTACAATTTTTAATTTGTGATATTGCCACTATACACACTCACACCTGTATGTTTTCTATATAACAACTATTGTATTTATGAGTTAAAGTAATTTTCAAAAATATAAACTTCATCTATACCTCTATAAAGCGCGTTATACCAACCTTTAAACACTCTTAACAAAAGATTTACAATTACTCTATTTTTAATTAACAAAAGGTATGTATTATAAAAGCTGTAAGAAATACATATAACATTAGGGTTATTTATACTAGGAGGATGTTTCAATGAAAAAGTGGCAATTAGTCGGTACTACTGTATTAGGTGCTTCATTCTTACTTGGCGCTTGCGGTGGTAATAATGGAGGTTCTGGTAGCGGAAGTGATCTTAAAGGTTCTGCAAAAGGTGAAGGTTCATCTACTGTAGCTCCTATCGTCGAAAAATTAAATGAAAAATGGGCGAAAAATCACAAAGACGCTAAAATTTCTTCTGGACAAGCTGGTACAGGTGCTGGATTCCAAAAATTCATTGCTGGCGAAACTGATTTCTCAGACGCTTCAAGACCTATTAAAGACGAAGAAAAGAAAAAATTAGAAGATAAAGGTATTAAATACCACGAATTTAAAATTGCACAAGATGCTGTTACTATCGCAGTAAATAAAGATAATAAATTCGTAAAATCATTAACTAAATCTCAATTAAAAGATATTTATTCTGGAAAAGCTAAAACTTGGAAAGATGTAAATTCTAAATGGCCAAATAAAAAAATCAATGCTGTATCACCTAACTCAAGTCATGGTACATACGACTTCTTCGAAGAGGAAGTAATGAACAAACAAGATATCAAGGCTGAGAAAAATGCTGATACTAACCAATTAGTTAGCTCTGTAACTAAAAACAAAGAAGGTATTGGTTACTTCGGTTATGCGTTCTACGAACAAAATAAAGACAAATTAAAAGAAGTTAAGATCAAAGATGATAACGGCAAATTAACTGAACCAACTAAGAAAACAATCAAAAATGGTTCATATGCTTTAAGTAGACCATTATTCATCTACGTTAAAGATAAATCATTAAAAGATAACAAAGTAATGTCTGAATTCATGAAATTCGTTCTTAAAGATGAAGGTAAATCTGCTGAAGCTAAAGATGAAGTAGCTGCTCCTAAGAAAACTTATAAATCTCAATTAAAAGAGTTAAATAAGTTTTTAGATAAACATCAAAAATCTGATAAAAAATCAGACAAGAAATCAGATAAAAAATCAGACGACAAAAAATAAAAATTAGTGTACTTAATATAAAAGGGTTGGGAATTTGCAAAAGTATAAGACAAAGTGGAGAACAACCACTTTGTCTGTACTTTTTTCTTCAGGGAAGATTATTGAGTTTTTATAAACAATTGATTCATTTGAACTCATCATTCCCTAAAGTAATTCCCAATCTTTTTTAAATTATTTTGGGAGAAATTAGAAAGAGGGATTTACATGGCTTCACAAACAAATGTTAGAGAAATGATAGCCAAGAATAATGCTAAAAAGGGTGGGGCAAGTGATAAAATCGTTCCTATCATTTTGGGTATTATTTCAGCTATATCAATCTTAACCACTATTGCTATTTTATTTACTTTACTCACTGAGACAATCACTTTCTTTACACGTGTACCATTTTCTAAATTCTTTTTAACAGGAACGTGGAATCCTACGGGTTCAAATCCTGAATATGGCATTTGGGCATTGATTATAGGTACATTAAAAATTACTTTCATTGCAACTATCGTATCAGTTCCAATTGGACTAGGCGCTGCAATTTATCTTAATGAATATGCAAGTGATAGAACACGTCGTATCATCAAACCAATCCTAGAAATATTAGCAGGTATACCTACGATAGTATTCGGTTTCTTTGCCTTAACTTTTGTAACACCAATTTTAAGAAGTATTATTCCTGGTTTAGGCGAGTTCAACTCTATAAGTCCCGGTATAGTTGTTGGTATTATGATCGTGCCTATTATTACAAGTTTGAGTGAAGATGCAATGTCTTCTGTACCTAATAAAATACGTGAAGGCGCTTATGGTCTTGGTGCAACTAAATTTGAAGTTGCTACTAAAGTTGTCTTACCTGCAGCCACTTCAGGTGTTGTCGCATCAATAGTATTGGGTGTTTCAAGAGCGATTGGTGAAACTATGATTGTTTCATTAGCAGCTGGTAGTACACCTACATCTTCATTAAGTCTAACTAGTTCCATTCAAACAATGACTGGTTATATTGTTGAAGTTGCAACTGGTGACGCGCCATTTGGCTCAGATATCTACTACAGTATTTATGCGGTAGGATTTACTCTATTTATCTTCACTATAATAATGAATCTACTTTCACAATGGATTTCAAAACGATTCAGAGAGGAGTATTAATATGAGTTCAACAACAAATCCTACTAATAAAGCGTTAATAGATAAAAATAAGGTAGATAAAAACATTTCTACTCGTGGTACTAAGAATAAAATATTTAAAGGATTATTTTTTCTATGCACAGTCATCGGTCTCGTAGTATTAGTTGCTTTACTAGCACAAACAATTATTAAAGGGGCAGGACATTTAACACCTGAATTCTTTACGAATTTCTCATCTTCAACACCTGCAGATGCCGGTATTAAAGGTGCATTGGTTGGATCCATTTGGTTAATTGTTACTATTATTCCAATTACTATCATTCTTGGAATTGGTACAGCGATTTATCTTGAAGAATATGCAAAGGACAATATTTTTACAAGTATTGTAAAAATAAGTATTTCAAACTTAGCTGGTGTACCTTCAATCGTATTCGGTTTATTAGGTTACACACTTTTCGTTGGAGCAGCAGGTATGGGTAATAGTGTCTTAGCAGCTGCATTGGCAATGTCATTATTGATTCTTCCAGTTATCATCGTTTCAAGTCAAGAGGCTATTAGAGCTGTACCTGGTTCGGTGAGAGAAGCGTCATTTGGATTAGGTGCTAATAAATGGCAAACGATTAGAAGAGTCGTATTACCTGCAGCATTACCTGGTATCTTAACTGGGTTTATCTTATCGTTATCTCGTGCATTAGGTGAAACTGCACCATTAGTTGTTATTGGTATCCCAACTATTCTTTTAGCTACACCTTCTGGCTTATTAGATCAATTCTCTGCACTTCCAACTCAAATTTACACTTGGGCTAAAATGCCTCAAGCTGAATTCCAGAATGTTGCATCAGCAGGAATTATCGTCTTACTAATTATTTTATTAGCAATGAATGCAGTAGCAATTCTTTTACGTAATAAATTCAGTAAAAAATATTAATTAAACTTATAGGGAAATAGTTATTCAAATAGTCGAGGGTGATACGTATAAAGCCTCGACTATATATAGAAGGAGTTTTTAATTATGGCTAATTCACAAGTCGCAGAAAAAAATAAATTAAATGAGCAAACAGAGAAAAATAATGGCTCTGTGTCTACGATTATTACTACTGAAAATGATAAAAAAGACAAGACACCTGATAGTCAAAAAAACATCGTATATTCTACTCAAAATTTAGATTTGTGGTACGGTGAAAATCATGCGTTACAAAACATTAACTTAGATATTTTAGAAAATAATGTAACAGCAATTATCGGACCATCAGGTTGTGGTAAATCAACTTACATCAAAACTTTAAATCGTATGGTTGAGCTTGTACCTTCTGTTAAAACAGCTGGTAAAATCTTATATCGCGATCAAAACATCTTTGATGCTAAATATTCTAAAGAGAAACTAAGAACTAATGTAGGAATGGTCTTCCAACAACCGAACCCATTCCCTAAATCAATTTACGATAATATTACTTACGGTCCTAAAACACATGGTATTAAAAATAAAAAAGTTTTAGACGAAATTGTAGAGAAATCATTACGTGGCGCTGCAATATGGGATGAATTGAAAGATAGATTACACACTAATGCTTATGGCTTATCAGGGGGGCAACAACAACGTGTTTGTATCGCTAGATGCCTAGCAATTGAACCGGATGTAATTTTAATGGATGAGCCAACATCAGCATTAGACCCAATTTCAACTTTAAGAGTTGAAGAATTAGTCCAAGACTTAAAACAAAATTATTCAATTATTATGGTTACACATAACATGCAACAAGCTGCACGTGTATCTGATAAAACAGCATTCTTCCTTAATGGTTATGTAAACGAATACGACGACACTGATAAAATCTTCTCTAATCCTTCTGATAAACAAACAGAAGATTATATTTCAGGACGTTTCGGATAATTATATATGGCAATCATTAGACATAAATACGAAGGTCAGCTAGATGAGTTAATCAAAGATTTACGTCGTCTTGGCCTTCGTGTTTATTTTAATATCAAAAATGCATTAGTGTCGTTAAGTGAAGAAAAAAGAACGTTTGCTAGAGAAACCATTGAGAAAGATAAGGAAATTAATCAATTAGATTATGAGATTAATGAAAAAGTCATTATGTTAATCACTAAACAGCAACCAATTGCTACTGATTTACGCATGATGATGGCAGCATTAAAAATTTCTACTGACTTTGAAAGAATGGGGGACAATGCTGCAAGCATCGCACATATACGTTTAAGAGTGAAGATTAACGATGATTATGTGTTTACACGTTTAAAGACGATGGGTAAGTTAGCAATGCTTATGCTAGAAGACTTAAATACAGCAGTTAAAACCGAGGATTTAACATTAATTAAGGAAATTATTGAAAGAGATAAAGACATTGATGATTTATATATTAATATCGTTAACACAACATACTTAATTGATAATGATCCATTCGTTGCTGGTCAAGCACATTTAGCCGCTCGACACTTAGAACGCATTGGAGATCACATTAGTAATATTGCCGAAAGTGTCTATTATTATTTAACCGGAGAGCATTACGATACATTTGACTAATAAAAAAATCGCCCTTATTGGATAAATTATATCCTGTAGGGGCGATTTTTCATATTCAATTATTCTTTATTCAGCTTCAATTTCATCTGTTAATCTCTCTAATTCATCCACCAACTCTGAGATATACTTTATTGTAGCTTTTAATGGAGCTTCAGTAGTGATATCAACACCGGCAGTTTGAGCTAATTCAACTGGAGACATACTACCGCCAGCTTTTAATGTATTTAACCAGTTATCTACAGCTGGTTGACCTTCATTTTTAATTTTTTGAGATACAACTGTACCAATAGTTAAACCAGCAGAGTACGTGTATGAATATAAACCCATATAATAATGTGGCTGACGCATCCATGTTAGTTCGACGCCATCAGTCATTTCAACCACATTACCGAAGAATGTTTCGTACACATCTAGCATAATTTTATTTAGGATCGGAGCTGTGAGTGATTCTCCTTCATCTACTAATTGATATACTTTACGTTGATATGCAGCTTCTAATAAATGCGTTACCATATTGTGGTAATAAGTTCTTGATAGAATTGAACCAATCACCCAACGTTTGAATTTAGGATCATTACTACTGTTAAATAGGTAGTTAGCCATTAACATTTCATTCATTGTAGAAGGCGCTTCAACAAAGTACATTGATGCCTCAGATTCCAGTAAATTTTGATGGTCTTGTGCTAATTTAAAATGTCCTGCATGACCTAACTCATGAGCAAGAACGAAAGTTTCAGCCATTTTGCCTGTCCAAGAGATAAACACATAAGAGTGCGTAAAGTAAGGGCTCGCACAATAAGCGCCTGTCTCTTTACCTTTATTTTGTGCGAAATCAATCCAACGATTGTTGTAAGCAGTTTCTAACATATTTAAATAATCATCACCTAAAACGTTAAGCGCTCCATAAATATATTCTTTTGAAGTTTCAATAGATATATCAGGTTCATAACTTGGGTCAATAGATATTTTCAAATCTTCAAAGCGCATTTTATCAAGACCATGTACACGTTGAATGAGTTTAGCATATTTCTGCATTACAGGAGCTAAATCACTCATAATGACATCAATTTGACGGTCAAACATATCACGCGTAACTTCTTGTTCTTGAAGTAAATAATCTATTACGGAGTCATACCCACGTAAATCCGCTTCAATTTTCTCTTGTTGCACTTGCATGTTATATGTAGCTGCCGTTGTATTTTGATATTTACGTATAGCATCACTAAATGTTTTAAAACTCTTTCTTCTAAATTCAACATCTGGATGATCTTCGTATTCATTTTCAAAAGTTGCGTAATCCAATGGATAGGTAACACCATTATGTTCAAATGACTCGAAGTCTATATCCAAACTTTTAGTAGTGCCATATAATTCAAACGGACTTCTTAAGGTAGGTGTTAATGTGGCAAGTACTTGTTCTACTTCAGTTGATAATTGATACGGCTTTCTATCATGTAATCTCTTAATAAAGTGAGGATAATTAGTATTTTCTTGTAATTCATTTAACGTTTCCTCGGACAATGCCAAGATTTCTGAATCTACAAATGATAATAAACCAGCAATTTTTCCAGACATCGTATTGAGTTTAGCATTTACTTTTTGTGCTTCTTCATTAGAAGTATCAACACTAACTCTTAATTCAGGATAATTATATAGGCGATCTAATTGCACTAAAATGTCCTCATAATCTTTCAACGCTCGTTCGACATTCTCAATGTTAGTAAGTTGATTTTTATATTTAGAATTAAACTCTTTAGAAGACTTAAGTACTTGATTTAAAGTTTCATAAAATGCTTCATCATTAATAAAAAGATCTTTGAGGTCCCATGTTTCTTGCTTTGGAACATCTTTTCTTAAAGGTAGACCTTGTGTCATCAGTCACACACTCCTTAAATTAGAATTACTTATATTATACAAAACTCAATTCAGAATAACATTTCATGTGGTTATCTAATTGTTTGTTTATCTAATATATAAGCAGGGAATTAAATATTTAATCTTGTATCATGAATAGGTTAGAATTAAGCGTGATTTATAAAACTTTCCTACTTGAGCCTGAGTAGTTTAATGCACATCAATAGTATAATAAAATTATTATTAATTAGAGAATGAGGAGATAGTATAATGACAATTTTTGATATGCCTAATTATTTATGGATTACTATCTTAGCAATGATTTTGTTAACAGTATTCTGTACTCTTGTTTTACATAAATGGTTTTCGGCCGCAATCATTACGTTTGTAGTTTTAGCATTATTAGCATTCTTTATTCCAAATTTCCATGATATTTCTTATCAACCTTTATTAGGTTATGCTGCCTTTTTAGCTATAATGAGTTTAATCATAAGTTTCTTATTGTGGTTCTTTACTCGTAAATGGCGACGTGAGCGTAAGAAAAATAAACTTGAGAAAGAAATTCGTAAATATGAAGATGATGACGATTTTAAAAAGTCGAGACATCGTTTTCGTAAATAAAATTTTTTAAAGACTCCGCACATTTGGTAATTCGAAAGTGTTGAGTCTTTTTTATTTAACGCTCTTACTATTATTTTTTTAAAATCACTACTATAATAATAGAAAGATGATAACAAAAACAATTTAATGTTAAATTTTATTATATAAATATTTAATTCATTTAAAGTGGAAGGATGCTTCTATGATGTTTAAAACAATCATTTCCAAAATATTGCAAATGATGATTGTTCTGTTTGTAATCACAACGCTCACATTCATTCTGATGAAATTATCACCAGGTAATCCTGTTAATAAAATCCTTCATCTTAATACAACTCAGGTTTCTCAATCCCAAATTCAAGCAACAGAACAGAAATTAGGTTTAAATGACTCTATATTTGTTCAATGGTGGCACTGGATGAGTCATTTATTACACTTCAATTTAGGTACAAGTTTTCAAACTAATGAACCAGTAACACAAGAAATCGCAAGTTATATTGGCCCAACATTGATTATTACCTTTGGCACTCTAATTGTTTCTATGATTATTTCTATACCATTAGGTATTTTTGCGGCATTAAACTATCACAAAACTTTAGATCATTTGATACGTGTTTTTACTTCTCTTTCGGTAAGCTTACCTTCATTTTTTATTGGATTAATTTTATTATTTATTTTTAATCAAAAACTCAATCTCTTACCAACATCGGAGGAGGGGTCTATAGCCATATATGTATTACCTATACTTACAATGAGCATTGGAATGTGTGCATATTATATTCGACTCATTCGATCTAATTTATTAGAACAATACCAAAGTCCAATTGTGGAAGCTTCTAGGTTACGAGGCATGTCAGAACGTTATATTTTATTTAACGACATCTTTAAACCTTCATTACTTCCCATTATCCCATTATTAGGTTTATCAGTAGGTAGTTTAATAGGGGGCACTGTAGTCATTGAAAACTTATTCGATATTCCAGGTTTAGGTTACATTTTAGTAGATAGCATCAAATCAAGAGACTATCCTTTAATACAAGGTTGCGTTTTATTTATAGGCTGTTTCGTAGTGATTATCAATACGATTGCAGATATTTTAAGTTTGATGATGGATCCTAAACAACGTTATAACACTAAAGACGGAATAAATATTTTCAAATCCTCTCGCCAAAGCCAGCATAGACAAGAAGGTGATCGTCATGAAGCGTAAACTAGCCAACCGTAATTATATTTTTTATGTGTTTGGTATTTATATCTTTATAATCATTGCCTTACAATTATTTGTAAGTCCAGACGCAGCTTTCAATGTTCATTTATCAGAGACGTTTAAACCTATAAGCTTCAAACATTTATTAGGTACTGACGATTATGGTCGCGATTTGTTTAGCCGTCTTATCATAGGCGCTCGTACAACTTTATTCATTACCTTACTTACGTTACTTTTTACTATTTTAATAGGTGTGCCATTGGGTCTTTTGGCAGGCTATAAAAAAGGGATTATTGATTCAATCATTATGAGGGTTATCGATATCGGTTTAAGTATTCCAGAGTTTGTCATAATGATTGCTTTAGCAAGCTTTTTTCATCCAAGTATATGGAATTTAGTCATTGCGATTACACTTATTAAATGGATGAATTATACAAGTGTAACGAGAGGGATTGTTAATTCTGAAATGAATTATTCCTATATCAAAATGGCTAAACTATTCAATGTTTCAACTTTTAATATTCTATTTAAACATTTATTACCAAAGGTCATACCATCTATTTTGGTCATTATGGTAGTTGATTTCGGTAAAATTATTTTATACATTAGTTCGCTATCATTCTTAGGATTAGGGGCACAACCGCCTTCTCCTGAATGGGGAGCTATGCTTCAAGCAGGACGAAATTTCATCACGTCTCATCCTATTATGATTATTGCACCAGCCACACTTATTTCAATCACAATATTGTTATTCAATCTTACTGGTGATGCAATTCGAGACCGCTTATTAGAGAAGAGAGGTGCCGAGTTTGACTCTTTTAAAAATTAAAAATCTTAACATTAGCGATCTAAATGGTACAAGTTTAATTAAAAACCTAAACTTAGATGTCCGCAAAGGAATCTTAAATGTAATTATTGGAGAAAGTGGGGCAGGTAAAAGTCTCACAGCTAGAGCACTGTTAAATTATTTACCTAAAGGTCTTGATATGAGTTTTACGGAATATCAATTTGAGAATAATGAGGCTCGTGACATAAAAAAATTTTTAGGTAAGGACATTGGTTATATTTCTCAAAATTACGCTCAAAGCTTTAACGAACATATACGTTTAGAAAAACAACTCATCGCAATATACCGTACTCACTATGATGCAAGTCGTTCTGAAGCATTAGAAAAGATAAAGAATGCATTAAAATGGGTGAATTTAGATGATTCTAATATTATAAAAAAATATAGCTTTGAACTTTCAGGTGGTCAGCTAGAACGCGTATATATTGCTAGTGTACTAATGCTAGATCCTAAACTTATTATCGCAGATGAACCTGTAGCTTCATTAGATGTGGTTAATGGTCATAAAATAATGCAACTGCTTCAACACATTGTTAAAGATCATCGTAATACGGTACTCCTTATTACACATAATATGAATCATGTCCTTCGTTATGGAGATTATTTTACTGTTATGAAACGTGGGGAAGTGGTAGAGACTGGTAAAGTTGGCAACCTCTTAGAAAATAGAGTATCTCATTCCTATACAAAACAATTATTAGAAAACAGAAATACCTTGAGTCAAAGGGAGATAAATGAATAATGATAAGATTACAAAACGTCTATTATGAATATAGTAAAAATCATCCAGTACTTAATGGTATTAATTTAGACATTAAAGAAAATGAAAAGATAGGTATTCTAGGTGAGAGCGGGGCAGGTAAAACTACCCTAGTTAAACTAATATTAAATGAATTCAAATCTATAAGAGGTAAAGTTACTGTAGATTCCAAACGTGTATTGCCTATATATCAACATGCATTTGAAAGTTTTGATAGACACTATACAATTCAACAATCATTAGAGGAGCCCCTTATTTATTACAAAAAAGTTAAAGCTTCATTTATAAAAGAACAAATTTTAAATCATTTAGATGCTTTTCACTTATCTCATCAATTGTTGCAAAAGTATCCTAATGAGGTAAGCGGCGGTCAATTGCAGAGATTAAATATTATAAGAACTTTACTAGCTCAACCAGACATCTTGATATGCGATGAAATAACATCAAATCTTGATGTTATCGCAGAACAAAAGGTAATTGATTTCTTATTGAAATCCGAAATTGACATACCTCAAACGATGATTGTTATATCACACGATTTATCAGTGTTGCAACGTTTAACAAATCGAATTATCGTTTTAAAAGATGGATTAATTGTTGATGATTTCAAAACAAATGAATTATTTGATTCTGAACGTAATGAGTACACTAAATTATTAATTGAAACATTTGAATAATAGAAACTCCCCACATAATACATGCTTGATATTGAGTGGGGAGTTTTATATTGATTTTTATGTTCTACGATTAATACCTCTTAAAGATATTTGTCTAATACATTACAAATTGCTTCATTAGTATTATTTATAACTTCTATATTAGGGTTCTTTAAAAAAGATTGATACTCTACATTAGCATTTGAGACGAAATAACCATGAGAAGCATTATTTAACATATGTATATCATTATGATCATTGCCGAATGCGATATAATCCGCATCAGCACCTAATATGTACTGAATCGTCGTATGTTTATCTATACCTTGAGCAGTAACGTCAATATATGACTCATTGTAATGCTGTATAAGCTCAACTCCAATGGATTCAGTTTCTAAAGTATTAGCAATAGTATCAAATTCTTCAGATTTAATATTTAAAAGTATAGCCTTAATCGGATCCTTTATAGCATCCATATGTAAAGATTGTGCCGTACGATTAGGGTCTATACGCTGATATAATTCAGTATCAGCATTTAGATTTGTCGAGTAATTGAATTTATCATCAATGATATACGTTAAATTGTATTGCTTAATGATTTGTTTGATAAGCGTGATATCATGAACGTCTATTTCCGAAATGATTTCGATTTGTCCGTTTTGAGAAATAATAGCTCCATTTCCACCAATTAAAGTATAATCCGCAAATTCAGGAATTACTGGTAGCAAATCTCTTATAGGACGTGCAGATGCGAATATTACATTATTGTGAGCATTTTTGAGTTTTACAAGCCGATGTTTAATAGATTGGTCAACATGATGACCATCAAAACAAATCGTACCATCTATATCAAAAATAAAATTCATTATCGAGTCACTCCAAATTTAGTAATAATGAATTCAGTATAGCATACAAAATACATCAAAATGATTAACTATAGCTACTCATTAGATTTAAAAGTGTGAATAAATATATAGTTGCAATTTTTATTAACTAATATCATAAAGGATGAGATTTTAGAAACATATGTGTTGAGTAATGATTGTAATCTAGCTTATTAATAATGTAAGACAATAGAGAAATAAAACAAATAGTTAAACAACAAATAACGCAAGTAAGTGATATTTTATAGACAACAGGTAAGGTCCCCTGAACAAATATACATAACTTCCTATAATATATATTATGTAAACTAAAAGATTAAAAACATCCCAGCGCGCATATATACAACTGATTATTATAATTATGGTTATTATTAGTATTTTAAATGTGTGCTGAATTAATTTGAATTATTTCTTCTAACACAGCCACTAAATCTCCAAGATTATTATGCGCTATGCAATCGTACGAGCTTATTATAACTTATCGCTATAGAGTTAAGGCGTAAATATCTGCCATAAGCGTTTGTTTATATACTTAATTTGCTAAATTACAAGCCATTGTTGGATAATAATCACCATAAATTTGCTGTATTTAATTAAAACAAACTTTAATATCACTTTTTTAATTGATGTATGCCCCAAATTGCCTCTCAATCACTTGTTATAAGGTGCTTTAGATTAGATGAAATCCCCTTAGTTTACATAATGCTTTTATAATCACCTATATACTATACTTCGCTTTAAAAATATTTAGTATACTGTCGATTAAATTAACAAACTTCCAAAAAAATTTAGAAAAGATCAGTTGTATAAACTTCATTTTTAGCTTTTTATAAAAACTTCATCATTCAAATTTGTTATTCTCTCTTTATTTAAACGATTATAATAATAGCAACTCTTATAGATATAAAAACTTTATTTAAAATTAATCTAAGAGCATTATTGTGCAATAAAAATAATATGCTATTATTAAATGTGTAGGGAACAACATGATTTCGACAACTAAGATTTATATTCTACCTACACTAACCAGTTAGAGTTTTCCAACCCTTCTCTAATATGGTAAAAGAGCATATTGGCTCTACCCCAATATGCTCTCAAATATAGATATTTATTTTTTAACCTTACTACGTATACGATCTAATGTCGTGAATAACCAATATTTCACTTTATTAATTGGTTTATAAAAATCGCCAATTAATTCTTCAATTTGAACATTAAATCCTCTCTTAAAGCGATAAACACCATAATCTTCACTATCTTTAGTAAAGTCACCAGATAAACCATAAAAGTTATATCTTGCGTAACCATTATCGAAGCAATAATTTATCATATGCCAATGCATTGCATAAGGTCCCATATATTGGTTGAACTTTTCTGAAGAACCTCCTGAGAAATAATTGACTTCATATGCATTAGCGAAGTATACACCTGCTGCTAAGTTTAGAATGGATCCTTCAGTTTGACGAATCTCACTAGCATTTAGTAATTCTTTTTTGTCATGCTCAATTTGTTTATCTAATTCGGCAATTTTTCTTAATTGCTTATCATTTTTATTTTCTTTAGCCATCATATCATCACGACGATTCTCTTTATCATTTAAAGAATGTTGAACTTTTTCTATGTATTCATCTAAGTCTATATAGGCCAATGGTAAAAGAACTTTATCGCCATAGTGATCAATGAAGTTATAGAAATATTGATCTGTTTTAGATACAAAGCCTGTTCTAGCTTCAGTTTCGCGATATAAATCTAAGAATTTATCAAATTCATCTCTCTCAAGAAATCTTACTTTAATTCCATAGTTTATCGCTTTATTAATATTTCTTTTACGTTGACTATCAAATTCCTTTTTCAGTGAAGAAGGTGTCTTACCTTCTAAATCTAAAACGCCCATCCATCTTACTTGGCTAGAAGTATCATATTCAGTTGTGAAACCATGGTGGTCATAACCATGTGATTTAAAGAGGTTAACTAAAGCATCGTTCTTCTCAGTTAAAGGATTGATATCTTTATCATGAACTTGATATATCCAATAAGGATCTAATTTTACGTATAAACATTGATGTTGGTGTAGATAATTTTCCAATTCTCTTAAATAAAAATCAACTAAACCTAAATCTGAATAATCCATAACTGGACCACGATTTGAATAATATACATAACTTCCCATTGTAGGAATTTTAGAGAAAAGACTTGCTGCAATTACTCTATTGTCATCATCTTTAACACCTAATAATACAACTTGGAATCCATCTGCTTCACGCGTAGCAATATTTTCCTTCACCTGAAAATAATGGCTTTCTAATGATGGATTTTGTACAAAGTTTTCGAATTCTTTAACTGTTAACTCTGTAAATTTCATAATTAGATAATTCCCTTCCTAAAAAATCTATTTCTTTAACTTTTTAAGTGCGTTATAGATTGCATACATAGGTTTATTGATTGGTTTTATAAAATCACCTACATATTCAATAACATCAGCGTTATAGCCTTTTTTGAACTTAATTACTCCTACATCTTCAGCGTCTTCACTGAAGTCCCCACTAACTCCATAAAAATTATAACGATCAATACCATGTTCTAAAGCATAGTTTATCATTTTCCATTGAATTGCATAACTACCAGCATAATGACGATAACGATTTGAAGTACCACCGGCGTAATATACAACCTCAAAAGGATTAATGAAAAAGTATCCTGCTGAAATAGGTAATTCATTACCATGTTCTTGTTGTAAATTTTTAGCTTCATCAATTTTTTGTTGATTTGCATCTAATTGTTGTTGAAGATTATCCTTTTTGTTATAAGCTTTCTTATTGTCAGGTCTCTTCTCAATATCTTTAAGCGCTTTATTTAAATCCTTATTGAGAACATCTCTTTCATTATTAAGTTCCTCGATATATTCATCGAAATCAATATATGCTAATGGTACTAACACTCTGTCTTTGAAATGTTTGAATCTATTATAATAGAAACTATCATCTCTATCAGCGAATTCTTTCGTTTCAGTAGTATCTTCCATAAATGATCTGAAAATAGGTAATTCATCTTCGGATAGGAAACGAACTTTAACACCATTTTTTTGTACTTTCTTAGTATTTCGCTTTCTTAAACTATCCATTCCTTTAAGAATATCTTTAGATGTTTTATCTTTTAAATCTAAAACAGAATGGTATCTTACTTGTAATATAGGATGGAAGCCTTTATGAAAGCCTTCATGTTCAAATCCTAATTCTTCCATTTTATTGAAAAACCAATCATGGCCAGCATTTCCAATAATTTCACCATCATGATTTAAGTATTGGTATGGAAGATAAGGGTCAACTCTTAGATAAAGACAGTTATACTTTTTTACGTATTTACTTAGTTCATTAAAGAAAAAGTGAACAAGTTCTTTATTATCATAATCAATTACTGGCCCGCGATTTGAATAAAAATATTTAAAAATTTTCATTACAGGTACAGCAGTTAATAAACATGCAGCAATCACTTGATTGTCATTATTTTTAATTCCTACAAGATGTGAATCCGTTCCTTCAGCAACTTTAAGTTCATAATTACCTTCCATCTGAGTAAAATGGCTATAAGGCATTTGATCAGTAAAGTCACTAAATTCTTTGGCTGTTAAATTCGTAAACTTCATTATCATAACTCCTATTAATCTCTTTATAACTCTCTTTATTTAACATTAAGTATGATAGATTGTTGTTAAATATACATTATATGTAACTTTATGATTATATATGTTATCTATACTTCTAATCTTAACAAGTATACAATAGTTAAACCCAAAACTAAAATATTAACTAATTTAAAAATTGCACTAAATTGGTAATCAACTTTAGATTTGAATAATTATGTAAAAAATAATATGGACTAAACAAAGGTTTGAGCCCATATTATTTTGTAACCAGTTTTATTTTAATGCATTTACAAGTGCTTTACCAATGACTTCGCTTGATTGAGGATTTTGACCAGTAATAAACTTACGATCCTCTTCTAAATGTGAAGTAAAATCATCACTTGTAATGAAATGAGCACCTTGTTCTTCTAATTTAGATTGCGTTAAAAATGGTACTTTATCTTCCAGTCCCATTGCTTTTTCTTCACTATCAGTAAAAGCGGTTAAGCGTATACCATCAACAAGATATTTACCATTACTTGTTTTAACACCAACAAATGCACTTGGTCCGTGACAAACTGATGAAATAATTTTATCATGGTCTCTAAAATGTACTAAAATATTTGCCAATTTTTCATTATTAGCAAAATCAAAAACTGTGCCATGACCACCTGGTAAATAAATTGCTTCATACTCATCAACATCAATGTCTTCAATACTTGGTGTATGATTTAACTGCGAAGTAAATGAAGTATATTTGTTTAATAACTCATCTGAAGTGGAGTTAGGGTCTAAGTTAACCTTACCACCTTTGATTGACGCTATATCAACATCAATCCCTTCGTTTCTAAGAATATCATAAGGTTCTCCGGCTTCTTCTAACCATAAACCAGTTTCCGTACCATCAGGATACTGACTCGTACTAGTTAGAACAAATAATACTTTTTTACTCATTCACTTTCACCTCTTTAACTTGTTATAAAATTAATTTACCCTGATTAGCTATGAAATATTCAAATATAAATTTAATATAGCTATCCCCTCAAAATTAAAAAAAGGTTGGAACACCCATTTATCCCAACCTATTAACTGCCATTTTAAATTTGATCGAGTGTCTTTCTTATGCTTCTTAAAAATTGAAACATCTCACTAGGATCACTCTCAGCGAATCTTTTTACAATTTCACTGCCGATGACAACGCCATCTGCTATACGTCCAATATCTTTCACATGTTCTTGATTTCTAATACCGAATCCAGCAACCACAGGTACATCTGTGACACCTTTAATTAATTCGATTTTTCTTTTTAATTCAGGGTGAAACTGACCATTTTCTCCAGTAGTAGCATTCATCGTAACCGTGTAAATAAAACCTTCTGCCTTTTTAGCAATATTTTTAATTCTTTCCTCAGAAGTAGTCATTGCTATAAGTGAGATTAATTTAACTTTCTCATTAGGGAAATCTTTTTTAAACTTTTGGGTTAGTTCAAACGGCAAATCTGGAATGATTAAACCATATACACCTGCTTCCTCACATTTATTTAAAAATTCATTCTCCCCAAATGATGAGATAATATTATAATAGGTCATTAAAACATATTTAGAAGTTATAGTCTCTTTATTTTTAATTAGCTGTTCAAATATAAAATTAATATTCACGCCTTCTTCAACGGCTTTTGCTCCAGCGTTCATGATTGTTGAACCGTCCGCTACTGGATCTGAAAAAGGAACACCAATTTCTATAATATCAGCACCTGCTTCACTTAGTATCTTTAAGTTCTCAATAAACTTTAAATTTCCCATTATATAAGGAATAAATAACTTACTCATCTATATCACCACGACTTTCAGTATAATTTCTAATTGTTTCCATATCTTTATCCCCTCTACCAGAGACAGTAATAACAATAATTTCATCTTTTCTCATTTTTGGAGCTAACTTTTCAACATAACTAATCGCATGAGCACTTTCAATTGCAGGAATAATACCTTCAGCTCTAGAGAATCTTATTAGAGCTTCCATGGCTTCTTCATCAGAGGCATTTACATATTTCACTCTACCTATATCATTATAATATGAATGTTCCGGACCTATTCCTGGGTAATCTAGTCCTGCAGATATTGAATGGGCTAACTCTATCTGTCCATCCTCATCTTGAATAAGATACAAGATCCATGTAGAACACCAGGTTTTCCCTTTCCTATAGCTAATGCATGTTTATTTGAGTTAACTCCTTTACCTGCAGCTTCAACCCCGTAAAGTTTTACGTCATCATTAATAAATGGATGGAAGGTCCCTATCGCATTAGAACCCCCACCTACACATGCAACTATAGCCTCTGGTAAACGCCCTTCTTTTTGATTAATTTGTCTTTTTATTTCGTTTCCAATCACACTTTGGAAATCTCTAACCATTGTAGGAAAAGGATCAGGTCCTAAGGCTGAACCTAATAAATAATGTGTGTCCTCTACATGGCTTACCCAATATTTTAAAGCTCTATTGACAGCATCAGACAATGTTCCTTGTCCTTCTTCTACTGAAACAACTTTTGCGCCTAGAAGTTCCATTCTAAATACATTCAATTGTTGTCTTTTAACATCTTCTTTTCCCATAAAAACGATGAGCTCCATATCGAATAAAGCAGCTACTGTGGCACTCGCCACACCATGTTGCCCAGCACCTGTTTCAGCAACTAATTTTGTTTTTCCCATACGCTTCGCCAACAATGCTTGACCTAAAGCGTTATTAATTTTATGTGCCCCAGTATGATTTAAGTCTTCACGTTTTAAATATATTTTGGCTCCTCCTAAATCTTCGGTAAATGATTTAGCGTAAGTAAGTGGTGTTTCTCTTCCGACATAGTCTTTTAAATAATTTGCGAGCTCCTCTTGGAATGATTCATCTTGTTTAGCCTGTTGATAAGCTTTTTTGAGTTCTATGATTGCAGGCATCAGTGTTTCAGGGACATACTGGCCACCATATTCACCGAAAAACCCTAGCTCGTCAGCTTCTGTTTGTATGTTCATTTCTTTCATCTCCTTTAATTATTTTTATAATTTGCGTCATTTTTGCTAAATCTTTAATATTATCTGTCTCAATCCCACTAGCAATATCGTAACCGCTCTGACCTAATTTAAGGTATTTTAGTTTACTAATATGATTTATATCTAACCCGCCAGCTATTAAAAAACGTGATTTTCGAATATTACTAAGCACATTCCAATCATATGTATTACCTGTTCCACCATAATTTTGAGATGGCGTATCAATAATAAATAAATCAACGGTTTTCTCATATTTTTCAATATTTCTATTTAAATATTTATCAGCAGGAATTGCTTTAAAAATTTTAATCGTAGGACTTAACTTTCTAATTGCTTTTATTAATTGAATAGACTCACTTCCATGAAGTTGTATTACGTTGATATTAGTTTCATTGAAGACTTGCTTAACTAAGTCTAATGTTGGATTTACCAAGACTACCACGCGATAAATATGGTCTGGAACTCGTTTGGACAGTAATTTTAATTGATTCATACTCACGTGTCGTTTACTTCTAGGAAAATGGATAAACCCTATTGCATCAACATTTAGATTTTTAACCTTTTCGATATCTTCTTCACTTTTAAACCCGCAAAATTTTAAAATCATTGATGAATCTTCTCCATTTTTAAGCTTGGTAAAAATTGACTTAAGTCGTTGCATTTCATTAATGATTCACCCACTAGTAGGCCATCTATACCTGACTGTAAAATGTGCTCAACATCATGAGTACTATGAATACCGCTTTCTGAAATATAATGAAATCTTTTCTTTTTAAATTTTAAAATTTGGTTCGTATGTTCCACGTTAGTAACAAACCGTTTCAAATCTCGATTATTAACTCCAATTATTTTTGGCGATAATTGATGTGCTCTATTTAATTCATTTCTATCATGAACCTCAACTAAAACTTCTAAGTTAAGTTCTGTTGCATAATCATATAAAGTTTTTAACTCTTTGTCTGTGAGAATGTTAACAATAAGCAAAACAATAGAAGCACCTGCTTTTTTAGCTACGTCAATTTGAATTTTATCTACTATAAAATCTTTACACAGTACTGGTAAAGATGTTTCGACGGTGAGTTCACTCAATCTTTCGAAACTACCACCAAAGTATTTTTCATCTGTTAAGATTGAAATTGCATTTGCACCATATAATTCATATTCTTTTACTTGATCTATTAAGTTTCTATGAGGTAATTGTTTTAGCGTTGGACTTTTAGACTTTATTTCTGCAATAACCGATAACTTTTTTTCATTTTTCAATGCATTTATTAATTTCTTCTTATTAGAAACATCAACATATTCTAATTCTTCTAATTTTTGTTGATAATATCCTTCTTTAAGTAGTGACTTTTTATAATTAACTATTTCATTAAGTATCGTCATCACTACACCCCCATCTTTAAATACTGTTTCATAGCCTGACCACTGTCTATAAGATGACGTACTAGTTTAATACCTGAGTGAATATCTTTTGCTTTTTCAGCCACGTATAAAGCAATTGCTGCATTGAGTATAACGACATCTCTTTTACTCGATTGATCGTTTCCATTTAATATATTTATGGCTATATTTTTATTTTCTTCAGGTGTTCCCCCTTTGAGCACATCATTGTCAGCAACAGCTAAATCATAATCTTTAGCATTAATTATATATTGTTTGATTGGCTTATTTTGGTTAATTTCATAAATGATATTGTCTCCCGATAGCGTTGCCTCATCCATACCATTTGCACCATGAACGACAATAGCTCTCTTCCTACCTAAATCTTTGATAGTTTGAGCAATCTTACCTAGTTGTGTAACATCATAGACACCCATCACTTGATAAGTAAGTTTGAATGGGTTGATAAGAGGCCCTACTAAATTAAATATTGTAGGAGACTTTATCTGCTTCCTAATGGGTTGGATGTATTTCATAATTGGATAAGAATCAGTGGCACTAATGAAAGAGAGACCTTTTGTATCTAATTGTTTTATCACACTAGCTACTTCACTTGTTTGAATCCCCATTGCTTGAAGAACATCAGTACTACCTGAATACGATGTGATACTTTTATTGCCATGTTTAACTACCGGTACGCCGGCACTTGCTACTATGAATGCTAATGTTGTTGATATATTGAAACTGTTTGAACCATCTCCTCCAGTACCACAAACGCACATCGCTCCTTCATAATAGGGTTGAACTGGATACATTGTGCTTATAAGATGTTTAACTAAATAGGTTAGTTCAATTTGTTGCATTTCCTTTTTAGTGTAAGACTTTAATAACTTAAGTTTATTGTCTTCCTTCACATTTGGATTAAGAAGAGTATCGATAAATTCCTTCATATGTTCTTCCGTTAACTGTCTATTATCTTCAATATCTTTTAATAATTTCATTTTTTAACTACCTTTCATTGCTAGTCTTACAAAGTTGTTAATTATTTTTTCTCCATGTTCTGTTGCAAAGGATTCAGGATGATATTGGATTCCATAATGTTTTTTGTATTTATGTTGAAATGACTGTATGCAATCTATCGTTTGACCAGTAATTTCTAAAGCGGATGGAAATGTTTTAGGATTACTTATTAATGAGTGATATCGCATTATTTTAAAATGATTAGGTAAACCTTGGTACAAAGGTGTTGATTTCACTATTTCTAAATCATCCACTTTACCATGCATAATTTTTAGTCCTTGAATAACTTCTCCACCGTAATAACAAGTCAATGCTTGTGATCCTAGGCAGACACCTAATATCGGTTTGTTTTCGAAATATTCAATTAATTTAATCAATAAATTATTATCTAATGGATGCCCTGGACCTGGAGAAATAATAACTGCTGAGATATTTTTAAGTTCATAAATTTCACTGTCATCGGGAAATTTAACAATCACATCTGCTTGTTTTGATACTATATCTACGAGATTATAGGTAAAAGAATCATAGTTATCTATAATTAAAATCATGGAGTCACCTCCAGTAAACTCTTTGCTTTCAGTTTAGTTTCTTCGAGTTCTTTCTCAGGTATGGAATCATAAACTACACCACAACCTGCTTCAATGTTTACTTGTTTGTCGTCTATGAGCATAGTACGTATAGCAAGCGCGAAATCTAAATTATGATTACAATTGATGTAGCCAACTCCCCCACTATAAATCCCTCGTTTAAACGGATAAGCTTCATAAATCCTTTGAATGGCCCTTAATTTTGGTGCCCCCGATACTGTACCTGTGGGTAATAAACTTGCAATGACACTCATTGGAGATAAATTCTCCTTTAATTCACCTACGACTTCACTCACTATGTGCATGACATGTTCATATTTCTCAATTTCCATTAACTTTGTGATTTTAGAAGTTCCTACTTTACTAATTCTATGAATATCATTTCTACCTAAATCTACAAGCATACTATGTTCACTTATCTCTTTTTCGTCCTTAAGTAAAGCGTGACTATTTTTCTTATCTTCATCTTTATTAGCACCTCGTTTAGTAGTTCCAGCTATTGGATTGGTATAAACCAATCCATCTTTAACTCTAACGAAACTTTCAGGTGAACTGCCTACGACTATAGGAATATCTTTATTCATATAATACATATATGGACTAGGATTTTGTCTCTTTAATTTTTGATAAAGTTGAAAACTTAATTGATGCAAATGAGTTACAAAGTTATGCTTGTAATAATAAATTCTTGAAGGCACAACTTGGAACATATCCCCTTCTGCGATTTTCTTTTTTAATTCTGTTATTATTTTTAAAAATTCTTGTTCTCCTATATTTGTCTCAATTTGTCGTTCAGGTTGTTTCAACTTTATTCTTTCATGAGCTAAATTGATGTTTTTTAAATCATCAATTCTTTGTTTAACTTTTGCTTCCAACTGAGATTTAGAAGTATTTGAGAATAAATTTGTTGAAATCACATACAACTCATCTTTATAGTGATCAAAAACATAAGTATCTTCTACCAGATAAAATTTAACGTCATGATCCCGATGATCATCTAATTCAATTTCTTGAAGTTTAGGAAACTCATTCCTTACAAGATCAAAACTACACGTCCCTATAAAACCTGAAATAAAAGGTAAATGCTTCAATTGATCATCTGCAATATTCGCGTAGTACTGATTGACTAAACTTTTTAAATAATCATACGGATGTTCATTCACCACTTTTATTTTTTCTCTTGTATTAATAATTAATTGATTATTATCAAGAGTAACTGAACCATAGTCTTCTAAGACAACGATGGAGTATCTTCCTTTTAATTTATCTTGATTTGTACTTTCAAATATAATTTTTGCTTCTCCTAATTGTGCTAAAGCTTCTGGCGTCATTAGCGCATTTAACTTTTTATAAACTACATCCATATTTCTTCTCCTTTCCATTAAAAAATCAGCCTCCTTATGAAAAAGGACGCTGACGCGTGGTACCACCTTAATTAGCCGAATATTCGTAATATTCAAAACTCACTCTTTGTATTTATTTTTTATTTCACAAAACCCAATTTCTTCAAAGTAGGTGTTAGTTTACATCAACCACTAACTTTCTGTTGCTACCTATTCTTTAAATACTACATTTTGCTTAAAAAACACCACAATAACGCTTATCTCGCAATAAGGACGCGTTACCGTGGTGCCACCTTAGTTAACAATTTTATTTGTTCACTTTTAAATTATTTAATTGTAATTTGAAAGCCCAATTCGTTTATTGCATTGTGCTAATTTACATCAACCATTAGCTTTCTTAGTGCTACAACATGCAGTAACTACTTATTCATTCAAATTGTCTGATTTTTCTAATTATTCAGTATCATACATATTAATGTTAACTTTGTCAATATAAACTTGTTTTTTTTATTCATTGATTGGCGACAAACAATAAGCATAAAGTAATTCTTGAGTGGCATTAATCGAATCTAAGTGTGTTCTCTCCATTGCATGTGAGGATTCAATACCTGCTCCGAATAAACCATGACGAATATCAGATCCTGCTTTTAGAGCTGCTGAAGCATCTGAACTATAATATGGATAAATATCTACTTTGTATGGTATGTCATTAATTTTACAAAGGTTAATTAGATGATTTTTTAGTGCTTTATGGTATGGACCAGATCCATCTTTTGCGCAAATTGAAACAGTATATTCATTTGAAGATTGACCATCTCCTAGCGCTCCCATATCTAAAGCTATAAATTCGACAATATCTTCTGAAATGCTTGAATTTGCACCATACCCTATTTCTTCATTGTTAGAAATATAAAATTGTGTTGTATGTGGTAATTTTGTACCTTCGTTTTTGAGCTTTTTCAAAAGTTCTAGAATCATTCCGACACTCGCTTTATCATCTAGATGTCTAGACTTAATAAATCCTGATTGAGTGATAACTGTTCTAGGATCAAATGATATGAAATCACCTACTTCTATGCCTAAATCTTTTGTTTCTTGAGCATTATGAGTTATTTCATCAATTCTTACTTCCATATGCTCTTTATCTCTTGGAATATTGTGGTTATCTTTGTAAACATGTACGCTCGTTTCATGTAGACAAATTGTTCCTGAAAATGTTTGACCGTTTTGGGTTTGAATTTCACAATACTCACCTTCTATAGCATTAAAGTGAAATCCACCTATTAAGTCTAAAGTTAATCTGCCATTTTCTTTAATCTCTTTAACCATTGCCCCTAATGTATCAACATGTGCTGTTATACACCGCTGTTTATTTTCATTTGTACCATCAACAGTAATAAGGAGTCCGCCTTTATTAGTAACTTTTGTATGATAACCTAGATCTTCAACATAGTTTTTGACATAATTAATCGCTTCGTCAGCATTACCAGATGGGCTATTGATTTCAGTTAATGTTTTTATAGTTTCTAAAATTCCGCTCATATTATCCCCCTTTTTTCTTAAATCACTTTTTATTTTAAACTAAACCACCTTTATACTCTAACAATTATAGATTACTATTTTAGAGTATTGCTTACTTTTCTTCTCTCATTTACAATAATACTATTCTGAAAATTTCGAAATAAGGTGATTGTTTATGCAACACATATTATTTGTTGGCCTTGGTCTTATTGGTGGTAGTTTAGCTAGTAATTTAAAATATTATAATTCCGACGTACAAATTATGGCTTTTGACGCTAATGAAACACAGTTAGATAAAGCATTGTCCATTGGTATTATTGATAAAAAAATAACTGATTACAAAACCGCAGTTGAAAAAGCTGATGTCATTGTTTATGCAACGCCTGTAGAACAAACAATTAAGTATTTATCAGAACTTCCCAATTATAAAACCAAGCCTCATTTGATAGTGACCAATACCGGAAGCACTAAATCTACTATTCAAACTTTTGAACAACAACTACTAGATAACAATATTCATTTAGTCGGTGGTCATCCTATGGCAGGAAGTCATAAATCTGGAGTATTAAACTCTAAAAAGCATTTATTTGAAAACGCCTATTACATTCTTGTATTTAATGAAAAAGAAAATCAAGAAGCAGCTAAATATTTACAAAATTTATTCAAGCATACTTTAGCTAAGTTTATTACAACGAATGCTGATGAACATGATTTTGTAACTGGTGTAGTTAGTCATGTCCCTCATATTATCGCATCTAGCTTAGTACACTTGAGTGCCAATCATATAAATCACCATGAATTAGTAGAAAAATTAGCTGCTGGAGGTTTTAGAGATATTACGCGAATTGCCAGTAGTAATGCTCAAATGTGGAAAGATATCACTTTAAATAACCAAACGCATATTTTGTCTTTGTTAAATGAACTAAAAAATCAAATTACAGCATTTGAAAAGATGATAAATTCTAACAATGATGAAAACATTTACGAGTTCTTTGCTAAAGCTAAAAATTATCGTGATCGCCTACCCGCTAAACAACGAGGTGCCCTATCTGTGGCGTATGATCTATATGTAGACATTCCGGATAAACCGGGTATGATAAGCAAAGTTACACATATCTTAAGTTTACATAACATTTCTATAAGCAACCTTAAAATTTTAGAAGTCCGTGAAGATATCTATGGCGCATTGCAAATAAGCTTTAAAAATCCTGAAGATCGAGAACGTGGTATCAAAGCTTTAAAAAATTTCGATACCTATATTGAATAATATAAGTCCCCTAAAGTGTGATGAATAACATATCAATCATCGCTTTAGGGGATTATTTCTAAATTTTTAACGTTAATCACCTACATTTTGTGGCCAGCCATAAGTCCTAATCGACCATGCTTAGTCCCTGCTTCAGTATAAGATGTCGCTTTAGAAACGATACCTCTACCATATTTTAGGTGTAAATGGTCAATTGTTTTAGCTAGTTTTTCATCTCGTTTACGCTCATACTCATCAATAAATAAATTTAACTGTCGATCTTGTTCATCTACAAACTGTGTTAAAGATACACTTAGCGTCCTATACAAAGCATTTTTATCACATAATCGATTCGCAAAATAATTAATCACTTTAAAAATATCTCTTTCTAAATTTGTAGGATCTTCTAAAGTATACTGCTTGTGTACACCTCCATCATCGGCATAACCAAATGAAAAATGTATCGTACGCGCTAATTTTTTCTGTGCTCTTAATCTACTTGCTACATCTTCAATGAGTTCTTGCATGACTACTTTTGATTCCTCAAATCGATAATCTCTCATCAAAATTTGACTTTTACATATTGAAGGATTTGTTACTTTGTATTTTTCTCTTACTTTACTTTGATCAATACCGTTAGCATGTAAATGCATATCTACGCCTAAAATACCAAAATCTCTCTTTAAATAGCGATAAGGATATTGTGCTAAATCGCCAATTGTAAATATCCCTCTCTTATTTAATTTCGCTTCAGTACGTTTATTAATACCCCAGAAATCTCTTAACGGTTGAATAGGCCATAACTTATCAGGTATATCTTGATAACGCCATTCTGCAATTCCATCTTCTGTATGCTTTGCTTCTATATCCATTGCTATTTTGCTTAATAACATATTAGAACCTATACCAACAGTGCAATGGATACCTGTCTCTTCCAGTATCTCTTTTTTTAATCGTTCGCAAAACGCATAAACTGTAGAACTAAACCTATGATAACTATCTGTGACATCCATAAAAAATTCATCAATACTATATTGATGTAAGTCTTCAGGTGGTACATAACGTAGTGCAATTTTTGAAATAGCAACAGAAACATTTAAATACTTTCTCATACTTGGGTTAATGATATAAATATCATTTCGATGTGGTATTTCAAACAATCTAGATCCCGTTTTTATACCTATTTCTTTCAATTTCGGTGTAGCAGCCAACACTACTGACCCCTGCCTTTTCGTATCAGCTACTACTGCTAACTTGGTTTCTAAAGGATCCAAGCCCTTCTCCATACATGACACACTCGCAAAAAAGCTCTTCTGATCAATGCATAATACATCTCTATCCTCTAATAGATTATAGTCATACATAACTATGCCTCCCTTACGAAATCTATTATATACGAACACGTGTTCTTATTCAATGCAAACAAGAACGAATGTTCTATTTAATTTAAATCTCTATCGTTAATTTCGTGATATACTAAAGAAGACATTTCTAATTAATTAAGGAGGATGCATGATATGCCAATCGTAAATGTAAAGTTATTAGAAGGACGTACAGATGATCAATTAAAAGATTTAGTGAATGAGGTTACAGATGCAGTAGAAAAAACTACTGGAGCAAACAAAGAGGCCATCCACGTCGTAATCGAAGAAATGAAAAAGAGCCATTACGCCGTTGGTGGAGTAAGAAAATCAGATCAATAAAACGCAAAATCCCTGAAATGAAAGCTATTTACCATAGAAGCTATCATCTCAGGGATTCAATTATTTTATCACTTATTTTTTCTAATCATCTTAGTTTTAATCATCGAAAAAGTCTTGAATTGTTTTTTTATTTTTTTCTTTATCAATTTGAAGCGCACTACCATCATTATTAGTATTAATATCTTGATACGTGTTTTTAACAGGTACAGTTAGTGATTTAACATCTTTATCACCACGAATACCAAAGCTTAATCCAGTTTGGAAAATAGCTGAATTAGGCATATCAGTATTAACGTATCCTCTTAAAATACCTGCAACTTTCGGAAGTTTTGCAACGGTATTAAAATTTACTAACTCTTGTTTTAAAGTTTGCATAACTTGTTGTTGACGGCGAACACGCCCGAAATCTCCTTCAGCATCGTGACGGAATCTCGCATAACCTAATAGCTCTTTACCATTTAATCTATGATGACCTTTTTTCAATGAAACACCTATATTTTCAGACATGTCCTTCTCTACGTCTATAGGTACACCATTAGGTTCAAGTTCATCAACCATTTTCTCAAATCCAGTGAAATCTACTACCGCATAATATTCAGGATTGATACCTAAATTTTTATTAAGTGTCTTTCTTAGTAACTCAGGTCCACCAAGTGAATAAGCTGCATTAATTTTGTATTTATCATAACCAGGGATATCTGCGTAAATATCTCTCATTACAGACATCATTTTCATTTTTTTATTAATATAGTCGTATTGTACAACCATAATTGAGTCTGTACGAGATTTACCGCTTTGAGCTTTATCTGCTCCAAGTACTAATACAGATATTTTGCCATCATTTTTAACGGCTCCATTAAATTGATGCATCTTTACATCTTTAGCATGCTCTTTCGCATACTTCATACCACTATTATATTGATGAGTGATATAGACAATTATTGAAATAAGAATGATGAGAATGATTAAAATGATAAAAGGTAATTTGCGTAGTCTTTTTTTATTTCGTCGCCTAGAAGGTGTCGATGTTGTGCCAGTGTGACGTCGATACTCTGTTTCTCTATGTTCCTTCTGTTCTGTCATATTTACCTACCTTATATCTTCAAAATTACATATCTATATACTATAATTAATATGTATTAACGTTATATAAAAAGTATTCAAATTGCAAGAGTTTTTTTAATAAATGGTACTAAGGTCCAATGAAAGGATGTCATGAATGAATATTAATACGGCATACTTTGCCGGTGGTTGTTTTTGGTGTATGACCAAACCTTTTGATACATTTGACGGTATCGAAAAAGTAACTTCTGGTTACATGGGTGGACATACAGAGAATCCAACGTATGAAGATGTTAAAAGTGGTAACACTGGTCATTATGAAACAGTAAAAATTGAATATGATGTAGCACTTTTTTCATATCATAAACTATTGGAAATATTTTTTTCAGTAATCGACCCACTAGATGAAGATGGACAGTTTCAAGATAGAGGTTCCCAATATCAAACAGCCATTTTTTACTCTAATGAAGATCAAAAGAAATCTGCCGAATCATATATCGAAGCACTTCAAGATACTTTAAATGCAGACAAAGCAATAGCTACAAAAGTCTTACCCGCTTCAACTTTCTTTGAAGCTGAAGAATACCATCAAGATTTCTATAAAAAGAATCCCGAACGTTACGCTAAAGAACAACAAGATAGAGCGAATTATTATAAATAATGGACAAAAAATAGCGATAGTGCTGAATGTTACAATTCAGTACTATCGCTATTATTTTTATTTATGTCGAATGACTCTCATCACTTTCAACATACTTTCCCATAGAGAGCTATCTTTACGATAAACTAAAAATCTTGGTTCCCAGTTAGGACTATACTTTTCTTTATAACGTCTTAAACCTTGGAAACGATATAATCCATTAAAATGTTCAAAGACTCGCCCTGCTAAACGTTCTCTTAAATAAGAGTAATGTAAAGTACCAACATTAGAGAGGGTGGCCATTCCCATGTTAAAGGCTTTATATTCTTTTTCCTGACCCCATAACAACATGTGTAAATACAGTCCATCCATTAAAGGTAGATCGAGCTCTGGTAACCATCGAATTAAATCGACAGAAATTGCATCATTAAAGTGCGTAGGCATTAAACTACAGAATGCAATCATCTTACCATGTTCATCTCTCATTACACCTATAGGCGCTTTAGAAAGATATGGTTGTGTAAATTGACCTACAGAGAAGTGCATTTCATTTCTACCATCTAACCATCTATCACTAACATATTTGAGTTCGTTAAAGAAATCTTGTGAAAATGGTGGTTCAATAATTTCAAAAGAAATATTTAAATCATTAAATTTATTGAGTGTAGCTCTAAAGCCACGACGCTTTTTACCTGAGGTAGTGAATGATGTTAAATCAATAATAGCTTCCTCACCTAGTTTGAAAAATTGATTCCCGAAATGATGATATAAAGGCATATAATTATCACTAACTTGATAGAAAATAATGTCGTAACCTCTATATTCTGCATATTGATAAAATGATTCTAACAATGATTCAAACGTATTTGCATCGCCTATAGGATCTCCTAATACAACTAAGGCATTAGATTTATAACGATACATGAGGAATGATTTTTCATTTTCATGGATAAAACAATCTTTATCACCACTATAAACAAGATGGCTCAAGTAATTACCACCATATTCATGAATAATAGCTTCACATATTGATAAATCTGTAATTTGATGAGGACGGTCAAATTTGTAATCAAATAACCATGCAATGAGACCAACCAGAATAATCACAATTAAAATAGTAACCCAGAAGTAATATCTTAATAATGATGTATCTACTTCAATGTGATAAATATCTAATGCGTATAATGTTTCCGCAATTAAAATATGATTTAGATATAAAACAATCACGCTGAGTATAAGCATGAGAACTAATTTTCTAAAACGGAACGGACGCTTAAGCACTTGAGCACGACGATAAGCTAAAACTAATAAAATAAACATGACTACAAGCCAAGTTAATAATAAGAAAGATGCGTAAGTATAAATTGTAGCTCCCGCAATTAAAATAATAGAAATCATCGCATAAATAATCGCACGACGACTCTGTTTAAAAATACCTCTCACATTCAAAATTAATAATAAACAAGCACTAGTATGGATAGATAAAGTTAAATAATAAGCAAAGTGATTTCCATCATATAGTCCATCATAAACAATCGTTAAATTATTAATGAAGAAAATGATGCTAGTTAAAAATATTAATATTGCGAGTGAAAATGAAGGTATTTTAGCTAAAATGTCTTTTTGATAGGACATCAAGAATGACGTAAAGTCCTTAGCAGGAACATAATATTTCGAATCTTCAAGATATTTTTTAGCAGTTGTTCCAAACTCAAATGTAGATAGTATGAGTGCAATAATGACTGGAACAAAGTAATATGCAAATCGATATAGAAGTAATGCTAATAATATTTTTTCTTCTGAAACATCTAAAGATTTGAGTCCTAGTAAAACAACTAAATCGAAGGCACCAAAACCACCAGGAATAAAACTAACTAATCCTGATAACGCCGCGATCACGAAGATGCCGATAAATGTCATAAATGATACATGAATACCTACGATAAGTGCTGCAAAGTAAAGAACAGTAGCTGCTGCCATCCACTCGATACAAGATACAAGTGTACAATACACACCCATATAACGATTAGATTTATCCGCTGGTTTAGCGATAGTATAAATGATAAATACAGGTAAAAATAGTGCTACAACATATAAAATCCAGCGTACCCATGTAATTTTATCCATCATATGAGAAGCGTTAAAAACGTGTAGAACAACTAATATGGACAAGAGACTAAGTCCAGTGAGCATTGAAATCAAGATAATCGAAATATAATGTACGAGTTTCTTAATATCATCTGTATAGTTTTTATAAACGAAGGCTCTGACTCCTGCACCGATAAAGCCACCAAAACCTACGATAGCATTGAGAGCATTGATAATATAACTAACTCTTAATACTTTAGTCACTGACATGTTAAGCTTTAACGATTTCACTAAAATAATGTCATATAGTGACAAAAGAATGAGCGATGCTCCCCCACCTGCAAATAATAAAACAAGCCACAATCTATTTATTTTGCCAAATTGCATCAAAGTGTCTTTAAAATTAATATGAGCTAATTCACGATACAATGTGAAAATGACAAAAATAAATAACGCTGTGGCAAAGATAAATTTCAAAATAGATAATAATTTACTTTTCACTTCTTGCGTCATTTTTTCACTTCAATTCTAATTTAAATCTATTACATGACAAAAATATATCATAAAGAAAGGTTTTATAGAATATATATTGATAGATAAGTACCTAACATTATTGTAATGCTAAAATTATTTCTCTGACTTAGACACATAATTTTAGCTCTCATTTATGGGAAATGTAAGCATAAATGAGAGCTATTTATTGAATATTAACTTAAAATAAAAAATATTCATAAAAAAATCCCCTATTTAAGGGGATTCTATAAATATTAATCTGTAATTTCTTCTTCTTGTTTAATACTATAATCTCCAGCATCTTCACCATAGTAACGATTATATCTTCGTTTAAATAGTAAGAATATATGAGATACTAGTACTTTAAGGACCGCATATAATGGAATACCAATAATTACACCCACGACATTCATTAAATTACCAGCACATAGCAAAATGAAGATAATTGTTAATGGATGTATTTTGAGTGTTTTACCCATAACGTTTGGAGAAATAAAGTGCCCTTCAAAGAACTGAACAAGTGTCCAAACGATAACTAATTTAAGTAACATCCAAGGTGATGTGATAATCGCAATTACAATAGCTGGTGAAATTGCAATCGTTGGTCCTAAGTATGGAACAACACTTGTGACTGCTGCAATACTCGCTAATACTAAAGGATATTTAAGACCGATAATTGAATATCCAATTAATAGTAATACACCTATACAGAAAGAAACGATGATTTGACCTTGAATGTAAGAACCTACTTGAACACTCATTTTTTCAAGTAAATCATGAAAATCCTTTCTAAATTTAGGTGGCATAATTTTTGTTGTATAATCTTTAAAACGATGACCATCTTTTAGCATAAAGAATAATATGAATGGCGTCGTTACTATGACAACACCAACATTTGAAACGGCTTCAGCGAAAGATGCAAGCTTAGGCCCAAATCCATCAAAGTACTCTGATAACATTGAAGGAATTTTTTTCTGAGCTGATTCTAACCAGTCATTAACTTGACTCATATAACTAGATAGGAAAGAGTTAGTAGTTATCTTCTCAATTGATTGAGTAATTTTATTTAAATAATGCGGAGAGTTTTTAATTAATCCTTCAATTTGTGAACCAATGATAGGAATAAGTAAATTAACAATTAATGTAATGATTCCCACAACTGCTACATAAATAATTGTAATACCTAACAGTCTAGGAATTCGATAACGCTCCATTAAGTTAACTAATGGATTAAATAGATAGAATAAGATTAATGAAACAATAATAGGTGCAGCAATTGTATTAAATATAATAATAAATGGTTCAAATACATAGGAAACTTTATCGAAAATAAAGATTACAATACCTAATAAAACAAGTGCAACTAAACCATATATAAGATCATTGCCACCTAAAAATCTCATAAATCTTGTTTCAGAAAAACTAAATATATGTTTTTTCTTTTCACTAGATTTATTTTCGTTTGACATCAAGATCACCATACCTCACATTTATAAATCAAATAAAATTATGATTTAAAATAATTTAGACTCATAAACAAAATATTTAAAAATACAATATTTATGATAACACAAAATGAATAAAGTTAATCATTTTTACCCAAACACAATCGAATAATAAACGTTACATATTATTCGATTTTAATTTGAGCTTCAAAATGGTGTATATGTATCGCAAGATATACAATTTCGGACTCATTGATAATCACATCAAACTGACGTTGTATCATTTTTAAAATTTTATAAGCCGTATTAAAACATTGTGGATAAAGATTTTTAACCATTAAAATAAAATTGTCTTGCGCATCCACATTTTCCCCTTTAGTTAACCTATAAATTAAAAACTGTATATGTCTAATAAAACGTTGGTATTGCGTTGTCGTTTTATCAATTTCATGATCAAGATCTGTTTCAATAATCGTCATACTTTTATTAATTAATTTATTGATAACTGATATATCATGTATTGATAAATCTTCAGAATTAGAAGCAATATGTAAAGCTATAAAACCAATTTCATCTTCAGGGAATCGAACATCTAACGTCTGATTCAATTTATCAATGACACGCTTAGCAATTTGATATGCATCACTGTATAGATGTTGCGTCTCTATTGCAAATGGGTTAGAAATAACTTGATTCTGCTTAAGTCTTTTATATGCAAAGATAATATGATCTGTAAGAGCAACAACTAAGCTTTTATCATCAGTTCGAATCGAGGTCTCAGAAATCATATTGACCGATTCGATAACAGCTTGGACAACATGGTCTTCCCCCATCTCGACCAACGTTTTATAATGTTCTTTCTGCTGTTGCTGTTCTAATTTATATACTTTCTCAATTGAAGCATTCTCATCAAGCATCATTCCCACTTTTTTATTAAAACCAATACCCTTGCCAATTAACACAACTTCATGATTATTACTTTTACATATGAGGACGTTGTTATTTAGTGTTTTCGTTATTTCGTAATTCCCCATTATAATCACCTTTCTCTTATCATTAGTAAGATTATAATTCTATTTTTTAAAAATGAAAAGCGAGTTACTAAAGTGTTGATATTTACATTCATACTAACGAATATAAATCATGTAATTTAAAAAAAGACGACTTGAGAGGCATTCTTGCGTCAAGTCGTTACTCTAACTATATTATTTATCATTACGTGGTATTTTAGCTTGAGATCCCCAAGATTCAATACCAAATAAATTAATTTCTAGATTTTCAGGTTTAAATACAGGTTTCTTACCTTCTTTACGTTGCTGTTGATAATCTTTCATTACAGCGAAAGCGATATTGGACAATCCTATAATAGATATAATATTAACTATGGCCATTAGACCCATAAATAAGTCTGCAGTACTCCAAACTGTTTCAGTTTTTGCAACTGCTCCAATGAATACTAACACAACTACTAAACATCTAAATACAAACAAAATGGCTTTGTTTTTAGATAAGAACTCAATATTTGATTGTCCGTAATAATAGTTACCTACAACTGATGAAAAAGCAAATAAAGTTATAGCCACTGTTAAGAAAATACCACCTGCTGAACCTAAATGTTCATTTAAAGCTGATTGAGTTACAGCTACACCTTGAGGTGCACTTTCACCAAATTTTAATCCAGAGTATAGAAGAATCATGATAGCTGTTGCTGTACAAACTAACATAGTATCAAAGAATACTCCTAGTGACTGTATTAAACCTTGTTTAACAGGGTGTGGGACAGCAGCAGTGGCTGCAGCATTAGGTGCTGAACCCATTCCTGCTTCATTTGAGAATAATCCACGTTTAATACCTTGAAGTATCGCTGCACCAACAGCACCACCAGTCACTTGTTGTAAACCGAAAGCACTTTTAATGATAGTACCAATCATTGGAACTATTTGATCTATATTTAATAACAAGATAACTAAAACCATTCCTATGTAAATGATTGCCATAATAGGTACTATAAGTGAGGATAATGTTGCGATGCTTCTTACGCCACCAAAAATAATAATTGCAGTAATTACAGCTAATATAATACCAGTGATAACTGGGCTAACATGATATTGTGTGTTTAATGACTCTGCAATTGTATTAGATTGAACAGTATTAAATACAAATGCAAATGTGATGGTGATTAATGTTGCGAATACGATACCTAACCATTTCTGGTTGAGACCCTTAGTAATATAGTATGCTGGCCCCCCACGGAAACCACCTTCTTTATCATGCACTTTATATACTTGAGCTAATGTTGCTTCCATAAATGCACTAGCCGCACCAATAAAAGCTATAATCCACATCCAAAATACTGCACCAGGTCCACCTAATACAATAGCTGTAGCTACTCCGGCAATATTACCAGTACCTACACGAGATCCAGCACTAATAGCAAATGCTTGGAAAGGCGAAATACCTTTTTTACCACTACTTAGCGTTTCAGGTTTCTCAGTGAGCGCTCTAAACATTTCAGGTAACATTCTTAATTGAACAAATTTAGAACTTATAGTAAAGAAAAAGCCTGCAGTTAATAAAAGTCCAATTAGATATTGCGACCAAATCAAATCATTCCCGACCTGAACAAAAGATTTAAACCAGCCAGGAATCAAATTATCGAAATCTTGCAAATTGAATCCCTCTCATCTTAATAAATTTATTCTCTTTAACGCATCAAGAGATTTATGTTCCCATTTAGAATCTAAAAACTTAATAAATATACTAATTTAAATCATTAAGTCCTATTTTGATTCTTTTAAATAGACATAAATCCCTTGCGCTTACTTTAGTTAATATTATTAAACTTTATTTTATCATTTAATGCTATGGTTGCATATACTTAATTTACTCTAAGGTCATGCTTACTACTTGACCAAAATCATCGACATCTATAATAAATGAACCATTTGTGTATTGTTCTGAGAGATGCACTTCATTAATATTACCAGATTCTTCGTGATTGTTAGAGAAAACCGTATAAGTTTTTTGTCCTTCTTTAACCACTGCAGCATCAACAATACGATGTGGGTTTTTCTTAAGTTCTTTCAATAAGGTAATACCACGTTGTGCACGTTTAGCGACTTGTAAAACTTTATAACTAATACGTTTAATAGCACCACGTTGCGTTATCATTAAGATAGAATCTGAGTCAGAAACGCTCTCTGTCATTACAACATAATCTTCATCTTTAAGGTTAATTGATTTAACTCCTGCAGCTCTTAAACCTGTATCAGATAACTCACTAGTTGAGTAAGTAAGCGACATACCTTTATGTGTAAGTACTGTTATTAATTGATCAGATTCTAATCGTATCACGTTGACAATTTCATCATGGTCCTTCACTTTCATACCTACAAGTGGCTTATTGAATCTTGTAGTTTTAAATTGACTAACACTACTTTTCTTAATCATACCGTTTTTAGTTGCCATGACATAGAATGCATCATGGTTAAAGTCTTTTTCATTATAAACATCAACCACTTGTTCATCCTCATCTATAGGAACAATCTGTGAAACGTGTTGACCGAGTTCCTTCCAACGTATATCTGCTAACTTATGTACTGGAATAAACAGGTAGCGCCCTTTATTAGTAAACACTAAGACAGTATCTTGAGTATTCACTTCTTGATATTTTAATAAACGATCTCCATCTTTTAAGCCAATTTCAGTAACACCGCTTGCATTGAAACTACGCGTAGATGTGCGTTTGATATAGCCATGATGTGAAACACTTAAAATCACTTCCTCACTAGGAACCATGACTTCTTTATCAATTTTTATTTCAGAAATTTCAGCTTCAATTGTTGATAAACGATCCACTTTAAATTTTTTCTTAATTTCATTAAGTTCGTCTTTAATCACACTTAATAGTGCATCATGATCATCTAAAATATTTCTTAATTTTTTAATTAAAGCTTCTAATTCAGCGTGTTCTTCTTCTAATGCTACAATATCAGTATTTGTTAATCTATACAGTTGTAACATTACAATAGCTTCAGCTTGTGCTTCAGTGAAATCAAATTCAGCAACTAAGTTATCTTTTGCATCTTTTTTATTTTTTGAATTACGGATTAAAGTTATGACTTCATCTAAGATAGATAGTGCTTTCATTAAACCTTCAACAATATGCATACGTTTTTCCGCATGATCTAAATCATAACGTGTTCTATTAGTTACGACTTCAATTTGGTGGTTTAAATAGCTTTCAATAATTTCACGTAATCCCATTAATTTAGGTCGACCATCGCTAATAGCAACCATGTTAAAATTATAAGAAATTTGAAGATCAGAATTTTTGTATAAATAATTCTTAATTGATTCACTATTAACATCTTTCTTTAATTCAATTGCGATACGTAAGCCAGTTCTATCTGTCTCATCACGTACTTCCACGATGCCATCAACTTTTTTGTCAGCTCGTAATTCATCAATACGTTTAACTAAACTACTTTTATTCACTTCATATGGAATTTCTGTAATGATAAGTTGCTTACGACCACTTCTTAATTCTTCTTCATCCACTCTTGAACGTACGACTATTTTACCTTTACCAGTTTCGTAAGCTTTCTTTATACCATCGATACCTTGAATAATTCCCCCAGTAGGAAAATCAGGTCCTTTAATATGTTTCATTAACTGATTTACAGTAATATCAGGGTTATCGATGTATTTTAAAGTAGCTTGAATAACTTCTGCTAAGTTATGTGGTGGAATATCAGTCGCATACCCTGAAGATATACCTGTAGAACCATTTACTAAAAGATTAGGGAATCTTGACGGTAAAACCATTGGCTCTAAAGTAGTGTCATCATAGTTTGGTATGAAGGCTACTGTTTCCTTATTTATATCTCTTAATAACTCTTCAGACAATTGACTTAACTTAGCCTCTGTATAACGCATAGCAGCTGGTGGATCATTATCAATACTACCATTATTACCGTGCATCTCGATAAGTACGTGTCGAAGTTTCCAATCTTGACTTAGACGCACCATAGCATCATATACGGAAGAATCACCATGAGGATGATATTGTCCAATAACGTCACCGACTGTTTTAGCACTTTTACGGAAGTTCTTTTCAAATGTATTTCCGCTTGAATACATAGCGAATAAAATTCTTCGTTGTACTGGTTTTAATCCATCACGTACATCTGGTAATGCACGTTCTTGAATGATGTACTTACTATAACGTCCGAAGCGGTCACCGATAACATCTTCAAGGGATAGGTCTTGAATTATCTCACTCAATTCGTTTCCTCCTCAATATATTCTTCGTTTTCAAGAACTTGAACTTCTTTATTATCTAAAATGCTTTGATCTTCTTGCATACCAAATTCAACATGGCTTTCGATCCATTCACGACGTGGTGCAACTTTATCACCCATTAGTGTAGTTACACGTTTAGAAGAACGTACTTCATCTTCAACTTGAACACGAATTAATGTACGAGTCTCAGGATTCATCGTTGTCTCCCATAATTGCTCAGGATTCATTTCACCTAAACCTTTATAACGTTGCAACGTAAATCCTTTACCAAGTTGCTTTTGTAATTTTTCTAATTCATCATCTGTCCATGCATATTCAACTTTCTTAGTTTTACCTTTGCCTTTTTCTAATTTATAGAGGGGAGGTAATGCGATAAAGACACGACCAGCTTGTACTAATGGTTTCATATATTTAAAGAAGAACGTTAATAATAATACTTGAATGTGCGCACCATCAGTATCGGCATCGGTCATTATAATCACGCGATTATAGTTACTATCTTCTATTTTGAAGTCGTTACCAACACCTGCTCCAATAGTATGAATAATTGTGTTGATTTCCTCATTTTTGAAGATATCTTCTAGACGTGCTTTTTCAGTATTAATAACTTTACCTCGAAGTGGTAAGATTGCTTGGAATTTACGATCACGACCTAGTTTGGCAGATCCACCTGCTGAGTCACCCTCCACAAGATATAGTTCATTTTTATCTGTATTTTTACTTTGTGCAGGAGTTAATTTACCTGATAACAAAGTATCTTTACGTTTATTCTTTTTACCAGAGCGCGCATCTTCACGAGCTTTGCGTGCTGCTTCACGAGCTTGTTGTGCTTTAATTGCTTTTTTAACTAAAGATTTAGATAATTGGCCTTTTTCTTCTAAATAGAAAGGCAACTTTTCAGAAACTACTGAATCAACAGCACTTCTCGCTTCAGAAGTACCTAGTTTAGATTTAGTTTGCCCTTCAAATTGAAGTAACTCCTCTGGGATACGAACAGAAATAATTGCAGTGAGTCCTTCTCTAATATCATTACCATCTAAATTTTTGTCTTTATCTTTTAATTCATTAATTCTACGCGCATAATCGTTAAACACACGAGTCATAGCAGTTTTAAAACCTACTTCGTGTGTACCGCCATCTTTAGTACGAACGTTATTTACAAAACTTAAAATACTTTCAGAATATTGATCATTATATTGGAAAGCCACTTCAACTTCGATATTATTCGCTAACCCTGAAAATGTAGTAACATCATGAAGTACTTCCTTACCTTCGTTAACATAGCTTACAAATTCTTTAATACCTTCTTCATAATGGTAAACTTCTTCACGCTCTTTACCACTACGCAAATCATTAAGCGTAATTTTTAAATTCTTCAATAAGAAAGCCGATTCTTGTAAGCGTTCACTTAAAACATCAAAGTTAAAGGACGTTGTGGCCTTAAAAATTTCAGGGTCAGGTTTAAATGTAACTTTAGTACCTGTCTTTTTAGTTTTCCCTTTTTTATTAAGTCCTGTTGCTGGTATACCACCGTCTTTAAAACTTTGAGTGTAAATATTACCATCTCTATGTATCTCAACTTCTAACCATTCACTTAATGCATTAACTACAGATGCACCAACACCATGAAGTCCTCCAGAAGTTTTATAACCACCTTGACCAAATTTCCCACCGGCATGTAATACTGTGAAAATTACTTCAACAGTTGGTTTACCAGACGCATGGATACCCGTTGGCATACCTCGACCGTTATCTTCAATTGAAATACTGTCATCTTGATTAATTGTTACAGTGATTTCATCACCATAACCGTTTAAAACTTCATCGACGGAGTTATCGACAACTTCATATACGAGATGATGTAATCCGCGTTTATCAGTTGACCCTATGTACATCCCAGGTCTTTTTCTAACAGCTTCAAGGCCTTCAAGTACCTGAATAGAATCATCTGAATAAGTATTTTGTTTATTCACTGCCAATGATTTCGCCCTCCTACAAACGTACGTTCGTTTTTAAAACTATACAATAGTTATTCTTATATAAATTGACTTAAATTGCAAGTATCATTTATACAATCAAATTGTTTTGATTGCTTTATTCCAATAATTTGAATTATGAATGTTCTAATCGAATATGAATATGGTAGAATGAAGCTAAGTCACTAAAGGATGTGTAAGTTTTTATGATGATTGTCGTCATGTTAGTTTTAAGTTATCTTATTGGCGCATTTCCAAGTGGATTAGTCATTGGTAAATTATTTTTTAAAAAAGATATTAGACAGTATGGCAGTGGCAATACTGGAGCAACAAATAGCTTTCGTGTTTTAGGGAGGCCAGCTGGTTTCGTAGTTACATTTTTAGATATCTTTAAAGGATTTATAACGGTCTTTTTCCCGTTGTGGTTCCCTGTTCATGCTGATGGCATAATCAGTACATTCTTTACGAATGGATTGATAGTAGGATTATTTGCAATTTTGGGACATGTATATCCTATTTATCTTAAATTTAATGGTGGGAAGGCAGTTGCTACAAGTGCAGGTGTCGTATTAGGTGTAAATCCTTTACTACTACTCGTTTTAGCAATTATATTCTTTGGAATATTAAAGATATTTAAATATGTTTCTTTATCAAGTATTATTGCTGCAATTTGTTGCGTCATAGGCTCGGTCATTATTCATGACTATATATTATTGGGAATGAGTGCACTAGTATCAATCATACTAATCATTCGTCATAGAACTAACATTGTTAGAATTTTCAAAGGTGAAGAGCCTAAAATTAAATGGATGTAACTTAAAATTAATTTTTACGCTAGAAGTTAATGACTTCTAGTGTTTTTTTATAATCAATTTATCAACTCTGATTAAAGTGAATCAGTATAAATGTAGCGGTTATATTAATTGTGCTATAATGCGTATACCTTTAACATAGCAATAAACTTTAAATGCTAATTAAAATTGGAGGTATAAAAATGGATATCGAACTAACTAAAGAGGCAGTTGAATGGTTCAAAGATGAACTTGATTTACCTGAAGAAAATAAAGTACTTCAATTTTATGTAAGATATGGTGGCGAATTTCAACTTAAACAAGGCTTTAGCCCCGCTTTCAGTGTAGATAGAAGAGATGATGTAGAAATAGGCTTTGAACAAAGCTATGATGGTTTAAATATTGTCGTAGCGGAAAAGGATTTATGGTACTTCAAAGATGATGTAATACTAGTAGATGTCGTCGATCATGAAGATGAAATCTCATATACTAAAAAATAAAATAACCCGCTTTTGACTAAGTCAGAAGCGGGTTATTTTAAGTCATTTATAGGTTGTTAATGCCGTTTGTTACTTCAGCTTCTTTTCCTTCTTTATTCAGTTCAGCAACTCTGCTATAAGTAGCATGCCAATCAGGGAAGTAACGATCTAAACGTATAGGTCGAAAGTTATCAGCTTTCATACATATTAATTCTGTTGAACCAGTTGTAGCTAATTCTCCTTTTTCGTTATAAACCTCATAACAATATAAAGAACGCAATCTTGAGTATTTCTCAACCCAAGTTTTGATAGTTACTTTTTCAGGATAAAAAATTGACTTCTTATATTTAATATTTAAATCAGTAACTGGTGATATAATACCTGTCTTCTCCATATCAGCATAACTAAAACCAAGTTTTCTTATGTAATCAGTACGCGCGACTTCAAACCATGTGGCATAATTCCCATGATATATAACTCCCATTTTATCTGTTTCCTGATATCTTGCTTCTATTTCTGTCAAACTATAAATCATAAACTTTAGTCCTTCTTTCAACTCATCATTTCTGTTTTTAACTTAAGGATAACACAAAGAAGCCGTGCCAACACAAATGTTAGCACGGCAATTGTTTAACTTAATTTAACTTTAACGCTAGTTAGCATTAAATGATTATTGAGCTAATTTATTTCTTAATACCATTTGTAAGATACCACCATGACGATAGTAATCTAATTCAACTAATGAGTCGAAACGTACAATTACTTCAAATTCTACTACTTCGCCATTTTCTTTTTTAGCTTTAACTTTAACTAAATCATGTGGTTGAACATCTTCAGAAATTTCAACTGAGATTTCTTCTTTACCATCTAAACCTAATGACTCTGCAGAATCACCTTGTTGGAATTGTAATGGTAGTACACCCATCATTACTAAGTTAGAGCGGTGAATACGTTCATAACTTTGAGCGATAACAGTTTTAACTCCTAATAAGTTTGTACCTTTTGCTGCCCAGTCACGAGATGATCCCATACCATAGTCATTACCAGCTAAAACAGCTAATCCTGTGCCATCTTCTTTATATTTCATAGCAGCATCATAAATTGGCATGATTTCTTCAGTTGGCCAATAAGTAGTGAAGCCACCTTCAGTTCCTGGAGCTAATTGGTTTTTAATACGAATATTAGCAAATGTACCACGTACCATTACTTCATGGTTACCACGACGAGATCCATAAGAGTTAAAGTCACGGATTGGAACATTATGATCTAATAAATATTTACCTGCTGGTGTATCTTTACCAATAGCACCTGCTGGAGAGATATGGTCAGTTGTTACTGAATCACCGAATTTACCCATTACGCGTAAATCTTTAAGTGGTTCAATAGTTCCAGGCTCTTTAGATAAACCTTGGAAGAATGTTGGGTTTTGAATATATGTTGAGTTTGGATCGAAATCATATAAAGGTTCATCAGTAACATCGATTTCATTCCACATTTCATTATTGTTGTAAACATTTTTATATTCTTCTAAGAATAATTCTGGTGTAACAACACTATCAACAGTATCTGAAACTTCTTTAATTGAAGGCCAAATATCTTGTAGGTATACATCTTCACCATCTTTACCTTTTCCGATTGGTTCATTTTGTAAATCAATATCTACAGTACCAGCTAATGCATAAGCAACAACTAATTGTGGTGAAGCTAAGTAGTTAGCTTTAACTAATGGATGAATACGACCTTCAAAGTTACGGTTACCAGATAGAACTGAAGTAACTAATAAATCTTCATCAGCAACTGCTTTTTCAATTTCAGGTAATAATGGACCAGAGTTACCGATACAAGTTGTACAACCGTAACCTACTAAGTTAAATCCTAAGTCATCTAAGTATTCTTGCAATCCAGAGTCTCTTAAATAACCTGTTACAACTTTAGAACCCGGAGCTAATGAAGTTTTAACAAACTCAGGAACTTTAAGTCCTTTTTCAACCGCTTTCTTAGCAACTAAACCTGCACCTAACATAACGTAAGGGTTAGATGTGTTAGTACAAGATGTAATCGCAGCGATAGCAATGTCACCAGTTTTCATAGTTGATGTAGAGCCATCATTAAACTTAATTTCAGCTTTTTTATCAAATTCGCTCTTATCAAGACCGTGGCCTTGGTTACCAGCTGGTGCTGTAACTGATTTTTCAAATTCAGTTTTCATATCACTTAAGAAAATTAAGTCTTGAGGACGTTTTGGACCAGATAATGAAGCTTCAACTGTAGATAAATCTAAGTCAATAACATCAGTATATTCTGGATCTTCTTTTTCAACGTCGAAGAACATATTGTTTTGTTGTAAGTATTCTTTTACAAGTGCAATATGATCATCTTTACGTCCAGTTAATTTCATGTATTTAAGTGATTCTTCATCAACAGGGAAGAAACCACAAGTTGCACCATATTCTGGAGCCATATTCGCGATTGTAGCACGGTCAGCTAAAGGTAAGTGTTGAACACCTGGACCAAAGAATTCTACGAATTTACCAACAACACCTTTTTTACGTAATTCTTCAGTTACACGTAAAGCGAGGTCAGTTGCTGTTGAACCTTGAGGTAATGAGTTAGTTAAACGAACACCGATAACTTCTGGAATTGGGAAATAAGATGGTTGACCTAACATTCCAGCTTCAGCTTCGATACCACCTACACCCCAACCTAATACACCAATACCATTAATCATTGTAGTGTGAGAGTCGGTACCTACTAAAGTGTCTGGGAAAGCAGTTTGTTCACCATCAACGTCGCGTACATGTACAACATTTGCTAAGTACTCTAAGTTAACTTGGTGTACGATACCAGTTGCTGGAGGTACAGCGTTATAGTTGTCAAAAGCTTTAGTAGCCCAGTTTAAGAATTGGTAACGTTCATAGTTACGTTCAAATTCTAATTTCATATTTCGTTCTAATGCATCAGGATTCGCATAGCTATCTACTTGAACTGAGTGGTCAATGACTAAATCAACTGGCACTTCAGGGTTGATTTTATTGATGTCTCCGCCTACATCATTCATTGCTTTACGTAATGATGCTAAGTCTACGACTGCAGGTACACCTGTGAAGTCTTGTAAAATAACTCGTGACGGTTTGAATGGTACTTCACCTTCATTACCATCTTTACCAAATTCACTTAACGCTTTAATGTGATCATCAGTAATTACAAAATCATCTTCTTGTCGTAATACAGACTCTAGTAAAACACGAATTGAGTAAGGTAATTTAGAAATTTTAGTTAAACCTTGTTCTTCTAATGTCTTCAGATCATAGTAAGTGTATGATTGGCCATTTAATTGGAATTGTTTCTTTGCTTGTTCTTTAATATTAGAAGCCATTTGTTATCCCCCTTGATATTTCTATATATTTATATGCCGTTAATTAAATTGTATTATTATATGTTTATCAAAACAACTGTGTACCATTAGAAAACGCTTTATTTTCATTTCGCATTTTTAATCAGGTTATATAAGAAAAAGTTATCATTAGCTTATGGTGCAATAAGTAAATATTATTAATTGAGAATGGTTATCAATCCCATTTAAATTTATTAATAAAAAAGCCTATAAGTATGAAAGTCAATTCACACTTATAGGCTTTAAAGTTAATTACGAATTATTCTTCTTTTTCTTTATTTCTTCTAGATTCTCTTTTTTCAAGAATATCTGATTCATAATCTTCTTGTTGATATCTCACATAGTCTTGTAAACGATGTTTGTTAGGAGTTAATGTTAATCCTAAGAATTTACGTTCTTGGTTTGCATCTTTATAGAAACTAATCATCATCATTATGACGACAAACGAGAATGGGAAGGCACTAATAATTGCAGCACTTTGAATAGCGTTTAAGGCTTTAGAACCATCACCGCCACCTGCTAATAATAGAACAAATGCAATAAGTGCTTGAGCAACTCCCCATGTCACTTTAACCATACTACTTGGGTTAAGTGAACCAAATGTTGTTTGCATACCTAATACGAAAGTTGCTGAGTCTGCAGATGTAATAAAGAATGATGCGATTAGTAATAATGCAATAATTGATAATACTATACCCATAGGTATGTGATTGAATACACCGAATAATTGTGTTTCAGGTGACATTTTGAATAGTTCAGGATGTTTTTTTCCTGTTTCAATACCAAGCACACCAAATACACTGAACCAAACGAAACTTACAAGTGCTGGTACAAGTAAAACACCTGAAATGAATTCACGAATTGAACGCCCTTTTGAAACACGGGCAATGAATACACCTACGAATGGACTCCAACTTAACCACCAGCCCCAATAGTATAGTGTCCAAGTTGACATCCAATCTCGTTTTTGTCCATTAAGCGCTGCTGTATCAAAGCTATTAAATAAGAAAGTATTTAATAGACTACCTGTTGAACTAGTCATCATGTTTAAAATTAGAACTGTAGGGCCAATGATTAAAGTGATAATCATTAAAATAGCACCTAAGCTAATGTTTAAGTTACTTAAATATTGAATACCTTTACTTAAACCTGACCATGCACTTGCAATGAACAAGATTGTAACAATTACGATAATAATCCCTTGTACAAATGTGTTGTTAGGAACATTAAATAAATAGTTTAAACCACCATTAATTTGTAAGGCTCCCATACCTAGTGAAACTGCTACACCTACTAATGTAGCAAATACTGAAAGAACATCAATTAAAGTTCCTATAGGTCCCTCAACTTTATTACCTAAAATAGGTCTTAATGTTCTTGAAATTAAACCTGGCTCACCTTTACGGAATTGCGCATAAGCAAGAGCTAATGCTACTACACCATAGATAGCCCAAGCATGGAATCCCCAGTGGAAGAATGTTGATCTCAGAGCTTCTGTATAAGCTTCTGTAGTTTTAGGATCTGCTGTAGGTGGAGCGGCAAAGTCAGCCATTGGCTCTGCTGCACCATAGAACACTAATCCAATACCCATACCTGCACTAAATAACATTGCAAACCAAGAAATAGTATTAAATTCTGGTTTGTCATTAGGTTTACCTAGTTTGAGTTTCCCAATTGGACTGAAAATTAGGAAGATACAGAAGAAAACAATAATAGTAGTTAAAATTAAGTAATACCATCCAAGTTTATCAGTAATCCACATTTTAGCATTGTTAGTAATGTAGTCGAACTTATCAGGCCAAATGGCACCAATGATTACTACAATTGCAACAATGATTGAACTATAGATAAACACTGATGAAAACTTCTTGTTTCTCTTCTCTTGAGAAGAAGAATTCATAATTAATTACTCCCTTCATCCGAATATTAAATTTTCAAAGTAGTAAAATTAAAAAATTCTTTTTTTATCTTAAAAAATTTAATTTTACTAATGCACCTCTTTAGCATAACAAACGTCTTTTTCATAATCAAATTTACTTAAATATAGTATTTGCTAAAATATTTATATGTTGTATAATTGATTTTATATTTTAATTAGAAAGGAATTAAGTATATGTTAAAAGAATTTAAAGACTTTGCCCTTAAAGGAAATGTATTAGATTTAGCTATCGCTGTAGTAATGGGTGCGGCTTTTAATAAAATCGTTACATCATTAGTTCAATTCATCATTATGCCATTAATTGGCAAAATTTTCGGTTCAGTAGATTTCGCTAAAGATTGGTCTTTCTGGGGAATAAAGTATGGTCTTTTCATACAATCTATTATTGATTTTATAATTGTTGCTTTTGCCCTTTTCATTTTCGTAAAAATAGCTAACACTATTATGAAAAAAGAAGAAGAAGAGGAAGAAGTTGAAGAAAATACAGTTTTATTAACTGAAATTAGAGATTTACTTAGAGAGAAAAATTAATAATATTATAAAAACAGTCGTTATGATTATCTCATAACGGCTGTTTTGTATATTACTAATTTCTTTTAAATCTAGTTTGGCTTTGATACTGGTTAGTAGATACCTCTAAAATAAGTGGTATTCTCTGTTTTAGTTCACTTACATGTGAAATAATTCCCACCATTCTACCGGAAGATTTCAAGTTAATTAGAGTATCAAGGGCAGTTTCTAATGTTTCTTGATCCAAAGTACCAAATCCCTCATCAACAAACATTGATTCTAAATTAATGCCACCAGATTCTTGTTGAACAATCTCACTTAAACCTAATGCTAATGCAAGAGAAGCTTGGAATGTTTCCCCTCCAGAAAGAGAACTAATATGTCTAGACTTATTAGAATGAAAATCAAATACATCTATTTCAAGACCACTGAAGCCCTGAGAAATAGCTTCTCTTCTTATCAATTGATACCTATTTCCACTCATTGTTAATAGACGTTGATTAGCTTGAAAGATAATTTTTTCTAAGTAATAAATGAGCACATAATTTTCTAGTGTTAGTTTATGACTATTTTTGCCTGAGAGAATTTCCGTTAGTAAAAATATCTCTTTTTGCTCTTTTAATTCTTCATTTAATGTATTGATTAAGTCTTCAATTTTATCAATATTTTTTATATTTGCTTCTTGCTTATATGCTATTGTTGCAACTTCTGAATTAATTTGCTCTAATGCTTGTTTTTTTGTTTTTAGATGCGTTTCAATATCTTCTAAATTAGTAAGTTCTCTACCGTCAACAAGTTTTTCCAATTGGCTAATCTCAATCTCATAGGTTTGATACTGTTTGTTATAGTCATTAATTTTTTCTTCAATATTACTTTTATTTTCACTTAAACTTATTGCTTCTTCAATTTCTTCATAAGTTTCGAAACCATTTCGATTCATCTCATCTTTAATGTTAATAGTAAGCTGATTTTCTTCTTCAACTCTAGCTTCTAAATTTTGATTGTAATGCCTAACATTAGTTGACTCTATATTTAAGTTATTCTTAAGTTCATTTAGTTGGTCTTTTATAGTTTCTTTACGCTCATTAAAAGTTTGAGTCTCTTGCTTTTTATTCTCGTAGTACTGCTTAAATGATGTACACGATTCAAACTGTGTATTTCTCTTAAAATCATTTAATTTAATATCTAATTGTTCAAGTTGCGCTTTTTTATTATTTAGGTCTAGCTCAAATGTATGAAGATTTTGATTTAAATTCTTCTCTTCTTCATTAATTGACTCTAAAAATTTATTTTCTTTTTGTTGAAGCCTTTTAGCATTCTCTATCTCTTCTAACTTCGATTTAAGTTCATCTAAATCTTGAATTTCTTGATCTTTAAAATTGATGTCCTCTTTTCGTTTAGTCAATTCTTCATTTTTACTTTCTAACCTAATGATATTCTCATTGATGGAGATTTTACTATCCTCAAGCTCTTTTAAATGCTTTTTATTTTGAGCAATCAAATCAAAATTAATATGTTCTCCAAGTGAATGAATCTCGTTACCACAAACTGGACATGTATCTCCAATTGAAAGAGCCGTTTGAATTTCTTTAACAAATGTCTCCTTATTGTTTAAATCAATATTAGTTGCATCAACCTGTGAAATGATATGCTCTAAGTTTGCATATTTGTCTTTTAAATCTTTAATTTGTCTTACATTTTCAGATTGTTCTTGTTTAATTTTCCGAACTTGTTCTTCACTTTTCAAATACCTTTCAGTATCATCGATTAAAGTTTTGATTTTATTTATCTCATCTATATATTGATCAACTATTTCATAATTTCTTGATTTTCCTTTAGCTTGATTCAGAAGATTTTCTTTTTGCTCTTTTGAATCGGAATACTTTTTTTCTAACTTATTTAATTCCTCATGATAAATAGGCTTTTGCTCAAAGACTTTAATATAATCATCAAGATTATTGTAAAAATTATAAGTTTGTTCAAGATATTTGTTAGCTTTGTTAACTTCTGGTGCTTCTGATTCTAAAGATTTAAGAGTCTTTTCTACATTATTAATTTGAGTTTCGTATTCTTCTTCTTTAGATTTTGATTTAGTGATTTCAGTCTCTAATTCCTCAATCTCTTTATTAACAACTTTTTGCCTTTTGAAATAATTAATCAAAACATTAGATTCTCTTATTTTCTTTAGTTCAACCTTAAGATGATCAATACTATCTTGATTTTGTTTGAGGAGTTCGAATGATTTCTTTTTCTCTTCTAGAGAGTTTATATTTTGGTTCAACTCTTTACTAAATGTATATTCATTTGTAACTTTTTCAACTTCGTGGTCCAACATATCTTTTCGCTTTTTATAGTTAGATAATATTTTTTTACCGTGATTTATAAATTTTGGTAAACGTTCTAAAATTTTCTCGGTTTGCGAGCTCTCTATATTTTTTATTTTAAGTAAATAATCATCTTCAAACGTAGCAAGTTCATTCCATAAGTAATCTATTTCATTATATCTATTTTCTATTTGTAATTTTTCATTTTTAACGCTTTCTACTAAATACTTTTGTATTTCTTCAAATCTTTCACTATTAAATAACGTTCTTAAAATAGATTGTTTTTCTTTACTATTTGATTGTAGGAACTTTTTAAATTCACCTTGAGGCAAAATGAATAATTGTCTAAATTGTTCAGCGTTCACGCCCATAATTTGAGTGATAAATTGGTTACCTGCATTGACTCTACTTTCTCTTAGTTCATAAACATCATCAATTAACTCATAAATATCAAGTTTTGCTTGAGTTTTAGTAGTATTACCTTCTTTAATAAAAGGAGCTTCCCTGTGAATTTTAAATATTTGATTATTTAGTTTAAATTCATATGTCACACTCATAGGTTCTTTACCACTAGCAAAATGACTTCTTAAGTCACCCTCTTTTCTATTTTTAGTTGAAGCTTCTCCAAATAATGAATACACAATAGCATCAAAAATCATTGTCTTACCAGACCCGGTTTTACCACTTATTAGAAAGAGTTCATTATTTTCAATTTGACTAAAATTTATTGTCTCATTAAGAAAGGGTCCAAAATTGTTTAACTTCAAATTTAATGGTTTCATTTATTAGACTTCCTTTCTCATAATATTATTTAAAATTTCAGCTATCTTATTAGATTGAGTTTCGCTAATTTCCTCTTTAGTCATTGATTCATAAAACGACTTAATTATAGATTGATCATCTTGTTTCTTTATCTCTACATTATTAAACTCTTCAATATGTTCGAATGTATGATTAGTTAATGCTAATGTATTAGGATAAATTTGTTTAAGTTTCATCATTGGATCATTAATATGTGACATATTAGTGAGTTTAAAATGAAAATAATTATCTTTATTTTTCACAGAAACTCGTTCTTCAATAACATCATCATAATCCCCATCTATAACCTCTAATTCTCTTAAAGGTTCAATAGATTTAAATGTATCTTCTACATGATTAACTTCATCGATATTAACTATGCGATAACCTTTTGCTTGATTCACTTCAGAGAATGAATATTGTAGTAATGAGCCGCTATATTTAATGTTTTTTTCATTTACACTAAAAGGATGATGTAGATGCCCTAACATAACATACTCAAATTGATCAAATGACTGTCTTTCAACTGACTCTACAGTTCCTATAGTTAAAGGTCGCTCTGAATCAGATGTTTTACCACCTTTAATAGTTAAATGACCAATTAAAATACTCACTTTATTTTCATCTATATTTTGAGACATATATTCTATGCAGCGATTTAAAGCCTGTTGATGAGTGTTGATTTCTTTATCTTCGAAAAAGTGTTGTACTTCACTTATTGTCGCAAAAGGTAAAGCAAAAAATTGCACCCCGTTTATTTCTATAGGTTTATGTATATCCTTAAGTTTGGTTCTTATAAACAAATGATTATGTTCAAACCATGATGACCCATAATTCAATCTTTCTTTTCCATCATGATTCCCACTAATCATAATTACAGGTATTTGAAGTCTTATATTTAACTCTGCAATTGTATTTTCAAGTAAACTCATAGTTTCTTTACTCGGATAAGAGGTGTCATATAAGTCACCTGCTATAACTATGACATCAGGTTTTTCTTTTTCCATATGATTAATAAATTTAGTTAATACATATTTTTGATCATCTAATAACTGTTTACCATTCAAGATTCTACCAAGATGCCAATCAGCAGTATGTATAATTTTCATAATCATCCTCCTAAGAAGAACATTTGTTCGTATTTATATTTTAATATTCTTAATATCAACTTTCAAGTAAAAAATGCCACTCATCAAATAATATGACAAGTGGCCAATACACTACTTAACTAGTGATTTTTTTAACTTTTTATATTTATAAAACATTGCTAATCTCCAAGGTACAATCATACAAAACGCTAGTAAGAAAAACATACCAGCTATTTCACCTGGGTTAATTTCATTGCTAATAAAGATTTTAATAATAGTTCTAATAACTAATAACGAAATTAAAATTACTGGAAATGCCTTAGAACGCTTCATGTAAATTTCACTGCCTTTGACTTCAAATCTTGATGTGAAAATTAAAACAGTTGAGAATAGTACACCTAAAATTAGTGATTCTAACATTTCCATACCTGTTAATCTGAAATATGGAATAATATACATTAAAGCCCCAGTAGCCATAAAGAATGGAGGTAAAATGATTTTTTTCTCATTAACTGGAAACTTTTGTGCTTTCATTCTTATTACAATTACTACTGCGCCCATTAAAAAAGCAACGACAATAGAAAAAATTAAATAAGCCAATTTGACACCTTCTTATGACATAAACTTAATACTCTTAATTCATCATATGATAGTATATCACTATCCTTATATCAATGACTACTTTAAACTTTCTAAAATTCTAAAGATTTAAAAACCAGTTTTATCAATAACTAATTTAAGTTCCCATACAGTTTTAAAAATACCTTAGCAAATTATTTTTTGCTAAGGCATGTGTTATTGAAGGTTTGATCACTAATATATAAGTAACCCGTCTATAATTTAATTAATAAATAGATTAAAACGATATAGATAGTTAAGTTTACTATATTAAAACCTAATTTGAGTAATTCCTTATTACGACTTGTCATTATTTATCGCCCCCAATTAAATAGTAAACCAAACTTATTGCTGTGTAACTTAATAATTTTAACTTTTTTAATACTCTTTTGTTTTTAAGTTACGATTTACAATATATTTTAATCAATCATTAAAAAACTTGCCTTTAAAAATTACTAATTCATAAATAAAATTAATCATCATATCTTAATAAGTAATAAAAAAGCGTCACAGTGGTTATTGTAAACACTGAGACGCCTGAACTTATAGGCTTTATTTGCCTTTCATGTTTTGGTCCATATTTTTGTTCATCATTGTCATCATTTGATTGATTTTCTTTTGAGATGGTTTTTGGCCCATTTGCATCATCATCATACGTAGCATTTCTTCATTGATAGGTGGGTTTTTTTTGAGGTAATCCATCATATATTTTCTTGCTAAAAAGAAACCACCGATTAATCCTACGATAAGTGCTAAAATGATTAAAATTATTGCTAACCAAGTTGCCATTGTTTCACCCACTTTCTTTATCCTACTGAATTTTACTAAATTCACTTTGTTATTTCAAGAGGCACTTTAAAGTGATAACTGATACCTACCATTAGCAATGATAACAAATATTTGTTTTTCTTAACAAATTGACAATTAAATTTATGTAAAAATAAAAGGCTACTAGCTAATAAACTTGAGCTAGTAACCCTTCTCTAATTATTAAATTTATTAGAATGTGCGAATTTGATTTAATATATTTTCTTTAGTAAATCCATATTTTTCAACTACTAAATCACCAGGTGCGCTTGCGCCAAAGCCATCAATACCAATAACTTTGCCTTCTGTTCCAACATATTTATGCCAACCTAATGGAGATGCCATTTCAATTGCTACACGCTTTGTAATTGAGGATGGTAATACTGATTCTTTATAATCATCTGATTGTTTATCAAATGCAAACCAGTTTGGCATTGATACAACTCTAACACCTTTACCTTGTTTGTCTAAATCTTTGGCAGCTTCTACTGCTAAACTAACTTCTGAACCAGATGCTAATAATAAGTATTCAGGATTTTTCTCTGATTCAAATACTACGTAAGCTCCTTTACGAACTCCCGCTTCTACAGTTTCTTCAGCAATATCTAATGTTGGTAAGTTTTGACGTGTTAAAACTAGAGAAGTTGGTGTTTGTTCTGATTCTAATGCTACTTCCCATGCTACACGTGTTTCATTACCATCTGCAGGTCGAATAACATTCATATTCGGAATAGCACGTAAGCCCGCTAATTGTTCTATTGGTTCGTGTGTTGGACCATCTTCACCTACAGCTATTGAATCATGTGTAAAGATAAATGTTGAGTTAAGACCCATGATAGCTGATAAACGTAATGCAGGTTTTAAGTAATCACTAAATACGAAGAATGTCGCTGCATAAGGATGTAATCCACCATGAGCAGCCATTCCGTTCACTGCTGCACCCATCGCAAATTCACGTACACCAAACCATACATTTTTACCTTCTGGTGTTTCTTTATCATAATCTTTAGCTTCTTTGACATTAGATTTATTAGACCCTGCTAAATCAGCAGAACCCCCAAAGAATGATGGTACTGTTTGACTAAGTTTTTGAATAATTTCTCCAGAATCTGCTCTAGATGCTCCTTTATGATCTAAATCATATTTAGGTAACTCTTTTTCATAGTTTTGAGGTAATTTACCACTAATTGCTAACTTAAATTCTTCTGCTAATTCAGGATATTCTTTGCTATAATCTTCTAATTTAGCTTTCCAAGCATCTTCATTTTCGTTAGCACGTTTTAACATAGAAGTTTGGAAGATTTCATAAACCTCTTCAGGTACATTGAATCGTTGTTCAGGATCAAGTCCATAAGCTTCAAAAGTAAGTTTTCTTTCATCTTCACCTAGCGGAGCGCCATGTACTCCATTTGAACCAGCTTTATTTGGAGAACCAAAACCGATAACAGTTTTAACTTCAATAATAGTTGGGCCTTGTTGTGATTTAGCTTTATTAATAGCATTATCAATTTCTTCTAAATCATTGCCATCTTTAACTAAAATATAATTCCAACCATATGCTTCAAATCTAGATTGTGTATTTTCTGAGAATGATTTATTTAAATCACCGTCAAGTGAAATATCATTAGAGTCGTATAAAACGATTAACTTATCTAATTGATTATGGCCCGCAAATGAAGCAGCTTCATGTGAAATACCTTCCATTAAATCTCCATCTGAAGCTAAAACGTATGTGTAATGATCAACCATATTAAAATTATCTTTATTAAATTTACCAGCTAAGTGATCTTCAGCAAGTGCCATTCCCACTGACATTGCGAATCCTTGACCTAGTGGCCCAGTTGTTACTTCTACTCCATCTGTATGTCTAAACTCTGGATGACCTGGAGTTTTAGAACCCCACTGTCTAAATTGTTTTAGTTCTTCTAATTCTAAACTACCTGATACATGTAATAAACTATATAGTAAAGCAGAGCCATGTCCTGCTGAAAGAATGAATCTATCTCTATTAAAATAATCTTTAGATTGGGGGTTAAAATTAAGATGACGTGTCCATAATGTATACGCCATAGGGGCAGCTCCCATTGGTAAACCAGGGTGTCCAGAATTTGCTTTTTCGATAGCATCAATACTTAGTGCACGTATTGTATCGATAGCCAATTGGTCTTTTTCGTTAAACATCGTTGTGTCTTCCCTTCTTAAATAATATCTAAATATAATTATAACTTATTTTAAATTAAAATGATAAAGAAAAATCTGATAAATCAGCTCATACAAATTGTTCAAGAACTACCTTGAACAACCTACTTCCATTATTTATTGTTTTTCTCAGATTGAATTTTTTTAAGCTTTTCAGGTGTAACATCATTTCCTTCAGGATCTATTACTTTAGTATTTTCAAGCTGTTGCTTGAACCCTTTTCTAAATGAATCTAAATATTGCTTTCTTAATTTAGATTGTTCCTTAGCTTCCTCTTCTGTTAAACCTTTTTCTTTTTTCTTTTTAGCTAGCTCATTGATTCTATCTATATTTAAATCTTCCTTAGACATTATCGTCACGCTCCTTGTTAATTTTAAAACAAAATGTGTAAGACTCTTAAAATATATATGATTTCCTACTTTAAATTCTTGTGTAGAATATATCAAAAAAATGAACGTAACCAAATAGTTACGCTCATTAACAATACTTACTCATCATATTTTTAATAAATTACTAATTAACTAAAGCGAACACTGAAGTGTCATTTTGTTCGCTATTTTGTTTGTCTTCAACTTTATAGTTTGATTTATTATTATCCTGTTGATGAATTTCATGATCTGTCATTTCGTACGTTTGTTCTGAATGCGCACTTTGATTTACACTTAAAAAGAATGTTAGGAAAACCATGCAAGAGATGAGTACTACAGCTATATATATTAAAAACTTTTGTTTTGTCTTAATTAACATTAATCTCACTCCTAGAACGTTTGTTTGTATATTTAATTTATCAGAACGAATGTTCTGTGTCAACACTAAAACGAACAAACGTTTGTTTTCGAAGATAATTAATGCTATAATGTACTTAAATAAAATTAGGGAGTGCCTATATATGAGAGAATTAACTAAACGTCAAAGTGAGATTTATGATTACATTAAACACATTGTACAAACTAAGGGTTATCCACCTAGTGTTAGAGAAATTGGCGAAGCAGTGGGCTTAGCATCTAGTTCAACCGTACATGGACATTTATCAAGATTAGAAGAAAAAGGTTATATTCGAAGAGACCCTACTAAACCTAGAGCTATTGAAATTGTTAGTGAACAACTAGAGGAAGTTAATGTTGAAGAAACGATTCACGTACCAGTAATAGGTAAAGTTACTGCCGGTGTTCCTATTACAGCTGTTGAGAACATTGAAGAGTATTTCCCACTACCTGAACATTTAACTTCAACACATAATAGTGACATTTTCATATTAAATGTAGTAGGAGAAAGTATGATTGAAGCTGGTATTCTAGACGGTGACAAAGTGATTGTTAGAAGCCAAACGATAGCTGAAAACGGCGACATTATAGTAGCAATGACTGAAGACGAAGAAGCTACTGTTAAACGCTTCTATAAGGAGAAAAACCGTTACCGATTACAACCTGAAAATAGTACTATGGATCCTATTTATTTAGATAATGTTATTGTTGTTGGTAAAGTCATAGGGTTATACAGAGAAATGTAACTATCAATTTCTCTCTATTTAAGCCCTCCTATATCAAGACCTCTATAAAAATCTCATATAAATACTAAAAGACAAGGTAGTTCTTATTGAACTACCTTGTCTTCTGTTTAGAATCTTTGTTTAATACATCTTTTATTTTATCAAGTATATCGGGTTGTTTATCTTTATTCGTTTTCATGTTTATCTACATCCTTACGAATTTAATTTACCCTTATCTACTTAAGATAAACTCTTATTCTGTATAATTCTCAGTCCAAAATGGTTGCTTCTCTTTATTAAAATCTACACCTACGCCTAAATTTCGATAATGCGTATTTAGTATGTTCTTCCTATGACCTAGTGAATTCATTAATCCTTCATGAGCATAAATACTATTGATTTGACCATAAGCAAGATTTTCTCCTGCCGCATTGAAATCAATACGATCTTTTTTCAATCTATCAAAAGGAGAATCCCCTTTATTATCTGTATGATCGAAAAAGTTATTTTCAGACATATTTTTACTATGCTTTCTAGCAGTATTAGAAATTTTACTTGAATAATTTAGTGTATTTAAGCCATGTTGCTTTCTTTCCGAGTTAACTAAATCATAATTTTGTAATTCAAAGCTTTTTTCTAATTCTCTAGATGGCACGCCATATTGTTGACGCAAGCGATTTTCCATATTTTCACTTACTTGTAATAATGCAGTCACTCCATTTTTTTCATGTTTATCGTAAAAAACTGTTGTATAAATGTGATCTTTATGGAAAACATCATATTCATTATTTTTTACCTCAAAACGATATCGCCCTTTACTAATATATTCTATAGGATTACCTAACCGTTCTCTTACAGTATGTTTAGGAGTAGCGTACTTAATTTTAGATTTTGAAGATATAATATTTTGATTTGAGTACATGGCATTGACGTGGTTTTTAATATAACTAATCATAATAAAGTTATCATAATATTTATTATAATATGTGTACCACTTAGTTCCATATTCATTAGAAGTCATACGTTTCGGATGACCTAATTTACTTTCAACAGCTTGCTTAGACATATTCATTTGGATATTACTAAGTGCAAATTCTTGTTTTTTAGGAACAGATAATGATTTATCGTTTACATTTGAATCGTGGTTAATCCATGTATCAACTTGTTGTCGAACTTCTTTTTGAAAATCTACTAATGGCTTAGCTTCTTTAATGGGTGTGAAAATAATGATACATAATAAAACTACAAAGAATAATAGAAATCTTTTAATTTTTTACACCTACTATTTAAACTTAGTCTCTATCACCATTGAAAATTGAGTTTCTCACGATAACATAGTCTACAGTTCTTAGTGATTTTAGATCTTTTCCACCGGCATAAGATATTGAACTTTGTAAATCTTGTTGCATTTCAATTAAAGTATCTTTCAGTGAACCTTTATGTTCAACAAACATTTTTTTACCCTCAACATTTTTATGTTCACCTTTTTGAAATTCTGAGGCACTTCCAAAATATTCTTTATATTTTTTACCTTCAAGTTCAACAGTTTCTCCTGGTGACTCTTCATGTGCAGCGAATAACGAACCAATCATTACCATTGATGCACCAAAACGAATTGATTTAGCTATATCACCATGAGTTCTTAAACCACCATCAGCAATAATAGGTTTTCGAGCTGCTTTACTACAAATGTTAAGTGCAGCTAATTGCCAACCTCCAGTACCAAATCCTGTTTTAATTTTAGTTATACATACACGACCTGGACCAATACCAACTTTTGTTGCATCAGCACCAGCATTTTCAAGCTCTCTAACGCCTTCAGGTGTTCCAACATTTCCTGCAATAACAAAACTTTTAGGTATGTGGTTTTTAATATGTTTAATCATATTGATGACTGAGTCTGAATGGCCATGCGCAATATCAATTGTGATATATTCTGGAACTAAAGATTTTGAAGCAAGTTCTTCAATGAATTTAAATTCATTTTCTTTTACTCCAACAGAAATAGAAGCGAATAGCCCCTCATCTTGCATCTTTTTAATAAATGGAATTCTAGCTTCTTCATCAAAGCGATGCATAATATAAAAATAATCATTTTGTGCGAACCATTGTGCAAGCTCTTCATTCATTACTGTCTGCATGTTAGCCGGAACTACTGGTAATTTGAATGTGCGTGGTCCAAATTTAATTGAAGTATCACATTCAGAACGGCTGTTAACAATGCATTTATTAGGTATTAATTGTATATCTTCATAGTCAAAAATCTTCATTTTTGTAATTTGCCCCTTACAATTAAAAATTTTAATCGGATAACGCTTTAAAACCGAATAATTATATTAAATTTACACATATTATTCAGTTATTCTTTATCCTTATTAACTGTACATTGTTTTTTTACTAATGTAAATGGACAAAAGACATAAATTCATTTTTACCAACTTGATTTTTTCACACCAGGAATTTGACCTTTATGTGCATGTTCTCGGAAAGCAATTCGAGACATTTCAAATTTACGTAAAACGCCTCTTGGACGTCCTGTTACTTTACATCTTCTAGTTAATCTCGTAGGTGAAGAATCTCTAGGGAGTTTTCTAAGCGCTTCATAATCACCTTTTGCTTTTAGTTCTTTACGTAATTCATAATATTTATTTACAAGTTCTTCTCTTTTTTGTTCTTTAACTACTTTAGATTTTTTTGCCATTTAATTTAACCTCTTTTCATAAATCGTAATTATTACGTTTTATAGAATAACATAAATTTTAATTTATACAAGGAAAAATTTTAAAGCTACTAAACCTGATTTATATCTTTTCAATAAAAAAAGTCTCTCCTATTTCATTATAGGAGAGACTATAAATTTCAAATTGTCGTATTTGAAAGATAAGAAATTATTTAGTTTCACGATGTAACGTATATTTGTTTAATCTAGGACAATATTTTTTCATTTCAATACGTTCTGGATTGTTACGTTTATTTTTAGTTGTAATATAGTTACGATCGCCACATTCTGTGCAAGCTAAAGTAATATTTACGCGCACGTTAAACACCCTTTCTAATGTTGTTAGGAATTCTTACGATTTAAAATTTTATCATAATTGATGTCAACGTGCAATCTCATCTTTTACACTTATATTATTAAAAGTTTTCGTATGTTTCATCTTCTTCAGTTTCTAAATCAATTTGATTAATATCGATACCTAAAGCTTTTGCTACTCCTTTACCATAATCAGGATCAGCTTTATAACAATGACGAATGTGGCGTACTTTGACGTCTTCAGTCACCCCGTCCATTGCATTAGCTGTGTTAGTAAAGATACGTTCTTTAGCATCATCTGATTGTAGTCTGAATAACTTACCAGGTTGTTCGAAGTAATTATCATCATCTTGACGGAAGTTATATTCATATCCATCACCATCTACAGGGAATGATGGTTTTTTAAACTCAGGTTGTGAATCATATACACCTTGGTTATTTGGATAATAGTGCGGACCGCCACCTTGGTTGTTATCTAAGAAACGCATTTGCCCATCGCGACTAAATGGACATAAGTTTTCAACGCCAACACCTTTAGGTTGATTGACAGGGATTTGCCAATGATTGACACCTAAACGATATCTCTGAGCATCTCCATAAGAGAATAATCTCCCTTGTAGCACTTTATCCGGAGAAAAATCTAACCCTGGTACTATATTAGTTGGTGCAAATGCAGCCTGTTCTACATCTAAGAAATAGTTTTCAGGATTGCGATTTAATTCAAATTCGCCTACTTCAATTAATGGATAATCATCTTTATACCATACTTTAGTTAAATCAAATGGATTATGTGGATGATTTTTTGCTTGTTCTTCTGTCATCACTTGGATATACATTTTCCATTTAGGATAATCCCCTCGTTCGATGGCATTGTATAAATCCCTTTGAGATGAATCTCTATCTCCACCTACGATTTCAGCAGCTTCTTCATCAGTATAATTTTCGATACCTTGTTGCGTTCTAAAATGATATTTCACCCATACACGTTCACCTGCGTCATTATACATTGAATAAGTATGTGAGCCGAAACCGTGCATATTACGGAAACCTTTAGGCATACCACGATCTGACATTAAAATTGTTACTTGATGTAAAGATTCTGGAATGCCAGTCCAAAAATCCCAGTTGTTTTGAGGACTTCTCATGTTAGTACGTGGATCTCTTTTAACAGCGCGATTTAAACTAATAAATAATTTAGGATCTCTGAAGAAGAACACTGGTGTATTATTACCAACTAAATCCCAGTTACCGTCCTCAGTATAAAATTTCAACGCAAATCCACGTATATCTCTTTCTAAGTCAGCCGCACCACGTTCACCTGAAACTGTTGAGAAACGTGCAAACATTTCTGTTTGTTTACCAACTTCAGAGAAAATTTTAGCATTTGTGTATTGAGTAATGTCATTTGTGACAGTAAAAGTACCAAATGCGCCAGAACCTTTAGCGTGCATACGTCGCTCTGGAATTACTTCTCTGTCAAAATGTGACATTTGTTCTAAATAATAAACATCTTGCATTAATAATGGACCTCGTGGCCCTGCTGTCATACTATTTTCTCTATCTGATACTGGTGCACCAAATAGACCAGTTAATCTACCATCTTGTTTAGACATGGCTAGCTCCCCCTCACAAATTCTAATTTGTAATAATTATAATCTAATATATATTTTAAATAAACCCGTTTTAAGTAGTAATTAAACCCAATTCCTAATTAAATTTAAATTTCAGAAAATTTTTAAATATTTCCGCTTTAAAGTGCTAAAAAGTTATTGAATACTATACCTAAAAAGATTAAAATGGTGGATATATTTAAATAGATGGGAGACACCTTATGGAAGATAACAATATGAAACGTGGACTCAAATCGAGACACATATCCATGATTGCAATTGGTGGCGCTATCGGAACAGGTTTATTCGTTGCAACTGCTAGTGTGATTTCGCAAGCAGGTCCCGGTGGCGCTATATTAGCTTATATTCTAATAGGAATTATGCTTTACTTTTTAATGTCATCTATTGGAGAACTAGCAACTTTTTACCCAGTATCAGGATCATTCAGTTCTTATTCAACTCGCTTTGTAGATCCATCTCTAGGTTTCACGATGGGATGGTTATATTGGGGAATGTGGTCACTTGTAACAAGTGTAGACATTATTGTGGCATCGAATGTCCTCCAATTTTGGGATATATTTAAAGTACTTAGTCCCCTAGCATGGAGTTTAATATTTTTAACTTTTATTTTCTTGATTAATATATTTTCAGTAAAAGCTTTTGGAGAAACTGAATTTTGGTTATCACTCATCAAGGTAATAACAATCATTGTTTTCATCATTGTTGGCATATTAATGATATTTGGTATATTAGGTGGTCATTCTTACGGCTTTGATAATTATACTAAAGGTCAAGCACCATTTGTTGGGGGTATATCAGGATTATTAAGCGTATTACTTGTAGCTGGTTTCTCTGTAGGCGGTACTGAAGTCGTCGCTGTTACTGCAGGTGAATCAAATAATCCTCAAAAATCAATGCCAAAAGCTATAAAACAAGTATTCTGGAGAATTTTATTATTCTATGTGTTATCTATCGCAGTTATAGCTGCAATTATACCTTATACTGATCCATTATTATTAAATGAGCATAAATCGGTCTCACAAAGTCCATTTACTATTGTATTCGATAGAATTGGAATCGCATTTGCTGCATCAGTTATTAATGCAGTTATTTTGACTTCATTGTTATCAGCAGCAAATTCAGGTATTTATACAACGAGTAGAATGCTATTTTCTCTAAGTGCCGATGGTCAGGCTCCTAAATTTTTCGGCAAATTAAACAAACAAACTAAATTACCTATGCGTGCTTTAGTTACAACTTACATCCTTATTACACTTGTTATAATATATGCAAATTTCAATGCAAATGCTGTGTTTAATCTATTAAACATCATTGGTTCAATGGTTATTGTAGTATGGGGATCTAGTATATGGTCTCAGATTAGATTGCGTAGGGCAATTAAAAGACAAGGTAAAAATCCTGATGAATTACTCCCTTATAAAGCACCATTTTATCCAGTAGGTCCAATAATTGTAATTATTACGTTATTGTTTTTATTATTAGGTAATTCTTACAGTAGTATTATTACTGGAGATTTATTAAGCGTTTTAAGAAACTTTGCACCTATCATTATCCTTTCAATTATTTATTTCGTGCATAAATTAATTAAACGCACTCATTTTGTTAAATTAGAAGAAATGGATTTAACTCCACATAATTATAAAAATTAATTACAAAGACGATGATTCCTAATAAGAATTGTCGTCTTTTTATTTTATTACTTTCATTAATTTACTTTATTCTTTTTTTAAAAATAAACTTCTTTTACGACAGCTTTGAATATTTTATGTTGAAAAGTAATCATGTATAATATAAGTAATAAAAAGGTTTAGAGGTGGATAACATGGTTGGACAAACTAACTTATTCGATGATGTTATAAAACAAGATGAACGTTTTGTCATTGTGGTTCAAGCCCTTGAAGAAAAAAATGGCAACTTATTAAAGCACACGCTAAGGGAATACCCTAGTTTAAAACATGATCAAATGAATGATTTATTTACACATCTCAAAGATGTATTTTTAGAAGAACCCTTCGAAGACAATCAATCAGCTTTTACTATTACTGTATATACTAATCTTGATTATGCTGCTGACCAAGTCTATGCACACATAAAAAGATATAAAGGGAAACATGATTGGACACATACTGCTAAATAAAATAAACACTCAAGCTATTGTCAAAATGGAATAACGCAAAAATGGACTGGTATGAATAACTCTTCTTCCCAGTCCATTTAAATATGTTAAAACCTGTATTTTTAGTAATTTTATTTTAAGTTAGATTAATTTCTTCAACATATGAGGAATCCCCTCTGAATTGTTATCTAAGGTAACTACATCAGCGCTTTCTTTAAGTTCTTCACTAGCATTACCCATCGCAACTGAATAACCAGCTACGTCAAACATAGATTGATCGTTTAAACTATCTCCAAACACTACTACTTCTTCTAAATTAATATTTTCTTTCTTACATAATGCTTTGATTGCATTTCCTTTAGAGACATCTTTAGCCATAAATTCTAAGAAAAATGGTTTACTTGTCGTTACATCTATGTCCTCATTGAAGAAACCATTAAGATCTACACGTGCTTCAGTAATATTACCTACATAATCTACACCCATAACTTTAGGTACATCATGATTAATATATGATTTAATATCTTCGACTCTTTTCATTGGTAAACCAGTCAATTCAGATTCAATATTCATATATTCGTGATCACTATCATGAATGATATAACCGTTATCATACGTTAAAACTAGAAATCCTCTTTCTCTACAATAATCTACAATTAAATCAAAATTGTCTTTAGAAACTGGTTTACTTACTTCAACTTCTTCATTGGACATTTTAATTGTTTTGCCACCGTTGTAGCTAATTATAAAACTCTCATTGTGATTTAACTGTAATTCTCTAGCTACGGGTATCATCCCTTCCGTAGGTCTACCAGATGCTAGAACTACGCTATATCCTTTATCTTGAATATCTATCAAATAGGATTTAGTTTCGGCTGACACTTCATTGTCACTGTTCATTAAAGTATCATCCATATCCAAAACTATCATTTTAAATTTACTCATATAGTAAAAGAACTCCTTCCGTGACTTAATCAAAAAATCATTCTTATCTATATTTTACAATAGTTTAGGACTTTAGGTACACAACTTCTTCTATAACGCCCTTCTCATTAATTGTAGCAAGCTCAGAGGTACAATGAGTGATTCGATCTCTTAATGCTCTTACTAATTCGCCACTACGTTCTCTAGGACACAAAGTTAAAATTGTAGGACCTGCACCACTGATGACAGTTGCGTATGCTTGGTGTTCTCGCGATAATTGGCGTACTTCCTCAAACTCTGGAATAAGATGTTGTCTAAACGGTTCATGAAACCCATCTTGTTCCATCATTTTACCAGCTAAGCCGTATTTATGTTGAATTAAGGCACATATCATAGTATTACTAATCGCACTATTTTGTACTGCTTTTTTATGTGAAAAGGTTTCAGGCAAAACATTTCTAGAGTCCTCTGTACGTAATTCATACGGTGGAATCGTTAGAATAATATCAACCTTAGGAACATCTATACGTGCGACATCTGTAACTTTTGTCTCTGGGTTATAATAGCCAGAAATTAATCCCCCATATATAGTTGGAGCAACATTATCAGGGTGACCTTCAATTTCAGTAGCTAATTGCAATAACTCATATTGTGATAATTGAATATTACCAAAATAGTTTGCAATATATAAAGCGCCCACTAGCGCTGAAGCAGAGGAACCTAATCCTCTAGCTAGTGGGATATCACTTCTCATTTCAATTTGTAAACATGGTAATGTTACTTTATATTTTTCTGCAACCTCTTGTGCAACTTTATATATATAATTACTTTCATCTTTGGGTAACGTTTCTAATTCAGGACTATAATATAAGAATTCCCAAGCATGTCCTTTAATTTCTTTAATAGACATGTATAAATATTTATCTAATGCCATTCCTATAGAATCAAAACCTACGCCTAAATTAGCAGTTGAAGCTGGAATCTTAAGTTTTAAAACTTCTTCCATATCAAATTGCCCCTTTAATGTATTTTATGATACTGTCCTTGTCATTAGGTAAAGGTTGAATTGGGTTGTCCAATAAGGAGATTGCTGTATCTGGATCTTTTAAGCCATTACCAGTTAAAACTGCCACTACTTTTTTACCTTTTGGAAGTTTACCTGCTCTATGAAGTTTAATTAAACCTGCGATTGATGCGTTACTTGCTGGTTCACTAAACACACCTTCATTTGTAGTCATTAATTGATAAGCTTCAAGTATTTCATCATCTGTTACGCTATCTATTAATCCGTTAGATTCCTCTAATGCTTTAACTGCTTTCTGCCAACTTGCTGGGTTACCGATACGGATGGCTGTAGCAACTGTTTCTGGATTTTTTATGACTTTATTTTGAACAATTGGCGCTGCACCTGCTGCTTGGAAACCAAACAATTGAGGTAATTGACTACCTTTTTTCTCATTATATTCTTTAAAACCTTTCCAATAAGCAGTAATATTTCCGGCATTACCAACAGGAATTGCCAATACGTCTGGAGCTTGTTCTAATTGTTCAACGATTTCGAATGCCCCAGTTTTCTGTCCTTCAATTCTAAAAGGATTCACTGAGTTCACTAATTCAATATCGCTGTTCTCTTTAGCAATTTCTTTAACAATCTCTAGTGCTTCATCAAAGTTGCCTTCAATTGAGACAATTTCTGCACCATACATTACAGCTTGTGATAATTTTCCGAGTGCAATCTTACCTTCAGGTATAACTACTATTGCTTTTAAACCTGCTCGCGCTGCATAAGCCGCTGCTGAAGCTGATGTATTTCCTGTAGATGCACATATCACTATCTTTTTACCCTGTTCTTTAGCTTTAGTGACCGCCATAACCATGCCACGATCTTTAAATGATCCTGTAGGGTTGGCACCTTCATATTTCACATACAATTCTATATCAAGTTTTTCAGATAACTTTTCACAATAAATAAGTGGTGTACTACCCTCGTTTAGAGTAATTTGTGGTGTTTCTTCATTAACTGGTAAATACTCTTTAAATTCTTGTACTAATCCTTGCCATCTTTTCATATTTATTAAACTCCTTCTACAGGATAAATCTTTTCGACTTCGTATCCTGATTTATTAAGAACATACTCTGGAGATTGATCCAATCCTATAATTATCACTGCTACTGTATTCTCATCTCTTTCAGCAATTTGAAGTGACTTATGGAATGGCAACAGTGCTTTGATATCATTTTCAATCTTATCAACTGTTAAATGATTATTTTGTAAAACAATGTAGTAATTTAACTTTTCTTGGATTACAACAGGTTCTTCCCCATCCATCATCTCTCTCGTTTCATCAGTTTTTAATTCAAAATGAGGTGGCAACGTGTGAAGGTTCGATTCAAAGAATAATGCTACATTGAGTAAATCACTTACAACAGCGCTTCCCGTGGCTAAACTACCAGCGCCTTTACCATAAAACATTGTGTCTCCTACAGCATCACCTATAACATAAATAGCGTTATATTCATTCTCAACAGCTGCAAGTTGATGTGACTTATGAATAAGCGTTGGCTCAACTGAAGCGTGAACATGGCCATTTTCATATGTACCTTTACCAATTAGTTTTATTTTAAAGCCTAATTGATCAGCAGCATTTATATCTGATAATGTTGTTCCACTAATACCCGTTAACTTCACATCATTAAGTTTAATTACTTGGTTAAATGATAGATAAGATGTAATGACAACTTTACGCGCAGCATCGACACCTTCCACATCATCTGTAGGATCCGCTTCGGCGAATCCTAATCTTTGAGCTTCATCAAGAGCATCCTCGAAACTTGTCTGTTCTCGGGTCATTTTTGTAAGAATAAAATTAGAAGTTCCGTTCAAAATACCCATAAATTTTGAAATATTATTAGCGTTTAAACCATTATTAATCGCATTAACAATTGGAATACCGCCCGCAACACTTGCTTCAAATTTTAAGGCTACGCCATTACTCTCTGCTAAATCTTCCAATAATTTTAAATGAACTGCTAATAAATCTTTGTTAGCAGTTATCACATGTTTTTTATTTTTAAGTGCAGTTCTTAACCAATCGACTGTAGGTTCTATACCTCCCATTACCTCAACAACAATATCAATTGATTCATCCCCTAATATCTCATCAATATCTTCAGTTAAATGATATTGGCTAATATTTAATGGACGCTTTTTTGATTTATCACGTACTAAAATATGCTTAATGACAATATCTTTATTGATGGTATCTTTAATTTGTTGCCTATTCTCCTCAATAATTTTGACAACACCTGATCCAACAGTTCCTAGACCAAGTAATGCAATATTTAATTCTTTCATGTATCATACCTCCTATTGTGCTTTTGAGAAAAACAATTGTACAGTTGAAAAATACTAAATAATGGTTTAGTATAAAATTATTCTTAATTTTTGTAAAGTTCTTAATATTGAAAATATAAATCTATAGTACCATGCTTAATCAGAAAACTGAATAGAATTTTCTGATTTTTTAGAAAGGTTGATAACTCATGAAAGTTGCTAAATTCGGAGGTAGTTCTGTCTCCAATGCTAAACAAATTAAAAAGGTATTAGATATTGTAAATGGAGACCCTGAGCGCAAGATAATTATTGTTTCTGCCCCAGGTAAAAGGAGTAATAATGATACCAAAACAACTGATTTACTCATTCGTTTATATGAAAAAGTACTCAATGGTTTAGATTATCAAAATAAGAAAAAAGAAATTATTCAGCGCTATGCTGACATTGTAAAAGAGTTAGATATGGATGATGAAATATTAACTACCATTGATGAAACGTTAGAACTTTACATTAACCAACTTTATGATAAACCTTCACGTTTATACGACGCTTTATTATCATGTGGAGAAGATTTCAATGCGCAATTGATTGCAAGCTACAATAATAGTCAAGGTATCCCTACACGGTATGTTTCTCCTAAAGAAGCTGGACTCACTGTGACGGATTTGCCACAACAAGCTCAAATTATAGATTCTTCATATGAAAAGATTTATAAATTACGTAATTATAAAGAAAAGCTTATTATCCCTGGTTTCTTTGGAATTTCTAAACAAAATTATATTGTAACCTTCCCCCGAGGCGGTTCAGATATTACCGGTGCTATAATTGCTAGAGGTGTAAGAGCATCTCTTTATGAAAACTTCACTGATGTGTCAGGTATTTTCAAAGCAAATCCAACAATTATAGATAAGCCGGAGTTAATTGAAGAGATTACTTATAGAGAAATGCGAGAACTTTCATATGCAGGGTTTGGAGTTTTTCATGATGAAGCGCTACAACCTTTATATAAGGATCGGATACCTGTTGTAATAAAAAATACGAATCGCCCAAATGATAAAGGTACTTATATTCGACATGATAGAGAAGTAAATTCGGACAATGTAATTAGTGGTATAAGTTGCGACAAAGGCTTTACAGTTATCAATATTAAGAAATATTTGATGAATAGATAGGTAGGATTTACACGAAAGATTCTAGCCGTATTAGAGGAGTTTAATATCTCATTTGATCATATGCCATCTGGTATTGATAATATCAGTATTATTATGCGTACGAATCAAATCAAAGGTAAAGAAAGTCAAGTTTTAAATGAAATCAGAAAACGGTGTGAAGTAGATGAACTTAGCGTTGACCACGACCTAGCAATTTTAATGATTGTTGGAGAAGGAATGAATCAAGTAGTTGGTACAGCAAGTAAAATCACTCATGCACTTTCAGAATCTAATATTAACTTAAAAATGATTAACCAAGGGGCTTCTGAAATATCAATGATGTTCGGTATACGAGTTGAAGATGCAGAAAAAGCTGTCCTATCAACTTATGAATTTTGTTACCACGGTATTTGTTTAAAAAATTTATGTTCATAAAAGATAAAAAGATTTCTACAATACATATACTACTTTAGTCTATATTAAGTGTATGTCGTAGAAATCTTTTTATGATATTTTTCTATTATTTATTACCGCTTCTTCAATACGTTTTTTCCCTACTACTAATTTTAAAATATAAAATTGATAATAACTTAGTGAATCAATCACAGCCTTATAATTTGAAAATTGATGATAATTTTGATTATCCATTAAATCATACATTAAAACTATTTCAGGTTTTATATAATCTACATTCCAGTTTAATGAGTGAAAATAAATATTATTTTTTGGTAAACGGATTTTATTATCTAATCTGAATATCCACTGATCATTTACTACATCATAAACGAAAATATTGAGAACCATATTTCCATCTTTGAATACTTCTACATGGGCAACTTCAGATAATGAAAGTTTTTTATTCTTCGAAACCCCATTTGCCTTACCATAATATTCTATAGTGAAATCCTTAGGTATAACTTTGACGATTTCAATTAATTTTTTGCGTTCAACGCAAATATCCACTTTATTAGGTAACTTAAACTCATCATTCAAAAACAACTGCATCGCAACTTCACCATGAAATTTAAAAATATGAGTAGATGTATCCATTAATATCTTAACTATTTGGTCGACTGGTTTTTGTGCTTCAAGTTTCATTCGTACACCTCCTTAAGCAAGCGCTTTCATAAATTTAATTATACATTCGAAATATACAATTATCAAACGCAGAATTGTGAACATTTAGTAAATTAAAATTAATATATTTATAAAGTATAGCCTTTTCATATATACATAAAAACAAAAAGAGTTATATTACGTTCTTTTAGATATTGAGTAAAGATTTCGATTTCTTAAAATTTTGTAAACATTAAATATAGCGCAAGAAAGTTTAATCATTATTTGTACTCATAATGATTGAACTCAAATTTTAAGACGTATATAATTTGTTTTGAAATTAGAATTTAAAATCTTAAGATTTGGGTGAATATTTATGTCTGTAACGGTCATTTTATCTGTAATTATTATTATTTTGATTATAGCTATTGTCTTAAATCAAAGATATATGAAAGATAGAGTTGAGACTGAAGAATACGCTAGAAATCAATTAATTGCTAAAAATTCAACTTTAAGCGAAGAAAATTTAGCTTTAAAGAATCAAATGTTAAGTTCTAATAACGATGTAGGACACCATGCTTTTAAAAATGCTAAGCGTGAGTTACAAAAGATTTTGGATCGCTTTAAAAACAACGGTCGATTAAAAACATATTCAATTGTTTCTACAAATAATTTAGCTGTGAAACACCCATTATTTGAATATGCAAGATCATTTGATTTTATTATTGTCACTGATGTAGGACTCATCAATGTCGACGTAAAAAATTGGAATCAAAAAACTTTCTACCATTTCGACGTTCCAGATAAACATTTTGAAGAAAAGAATCAACCCTATGATACTGATCAAATAGTAGGTCATTATGTAAGTAGTAGATATCATAGCCAATTCAATACGACACGTACAGGTGTCTATACATTTACAGAAATCTTACAAGATAATCGTGTGATATACGAGTTTTATGATCAAGATCCATACCAACAAGCTGCAAACAATGCTAAAGCACTTAAAGATCAAATTGAATCAGATTATCGATTTAAGATACAAAGTATCGGCGTTGTTTATTTCAGTGATGGTAGCGTAAATATTATTGAAGGTTCAGATGAAAGTGATAAATATGTGGATACAGTATCTACTCAATCTTCTCTTGAAAAGGTCATAGAAGATGCTATACAACTTTCTAAGCACCCTCTCAATGATGAACAAGTCCAAGATATATCTGAGAGTTTTAAATAACATTTCATAGATTAAAAAGGCCAAGAAGATTGCTAATAAATCCTCTTGGCCTTTAAATATATTAACTCCATAAGTTCACTTTATTTTGTTTCGCCTCTTCTTGTGCTTTTTTAAGAATTTGTCTGTACTTACCATTTGGAGAATAGTATTTCTCTCTAGCTAACCCCTTCTCAACTAGCTCTCTATTAAACATCCTATTTTTACTTAGCCAAACGTAAGCTAAAGTTCGACCATATCTATCATTTTTTTCTTTATCATACTCTAAATAAACATATTTATGTGTTAACTCTTTCTTACTATAATTTGACGCTTCTTTACCATAGGGTTGAACAGGAGTATTAGGTTTAACCGTTTCAGGCGTGTCCATACCAATCATTCTAACTTTAATGCGCTCACCATCTTTCTTAGCAAGAAAAGTATCTCCATCCACTACACGCTCAACGTAGACTTTGTCCTTCCCTTTCAAATCTGCGCTTTGATTTTCTTCCGTTGATTGATGAGCACCGAATGGCCCATCATGGTTAATAAATTGAAATAGTATTACTATTATTGCGATTAATGCAACAACAATTAGCGATAATCCTTTTTTTGATTTCATAGATGTCACCTTACTTCACGTTATATTCTGATTTATGTTAAATAAAATTCACTTTGTAGTCAACATGAAATTTAAACTGATGAATCAAAAGCTTCTTCTAATAGTTATTTTTTCAAAATGTAAGCTCATGCTATAATATGTAATGTTAGGAGTGAAATAGATGGATTCATCTAATGAAAGTAAAATATCTTTAATCGCAATTATTGTAGCAATAATCATAGGCGTAGTATTACAAATAGTATTTAAATTACCTATTATAGTAAGTGTTGTAGTAGCCATATTATTAGGCATTTTAGTTGGTTTCATTGTATACATTATTCAATCAACACTAAATAAAAGGAAAAAGTGAAGGTAAAATGGTCTAAGGAAACTTTAAACTTCAAAGGGAAAGTTCAAATGGCTTCTCTTAAGTTAGACTATCCTTAGGAAGAGAAGTCGTTATAAATTAAAAAATACAATTAATGATAATAGAATTTTTACGAACCATACGCATAGCGTATGGTTTTTTATATTAATAAGGCTTTTGCAAAAATATATTTAGCTAAAATCAAATTTAAAATATTTCACAAATTAGGAGTAATAATTATCTAAAGTGGTATAGTTACAGAAATAATATAATATCTATTTTTACAACTAAACTATTCAGCTTTATTTTATAGAAGAATAATTTTTATAAATGTATCTCCGACATTAAAGTTGTAAGTAGATAAAGTCTAAATTTATTAACAATTTATTAAGACTAACATATTTACAACACTTATGATTGGAGGTACGAAACGATGGAAATTTTAGATTGTATCATCGACACAAACTCTGTGACGTATAAAGTAAAAACAGCTAAAGGAAAAATATTTCAACACACCTTGAGTATTGAAACACCCACACACAAAGTTGTAGAAATTTTATCACTATTATCTAATTATGTAGATAAAACTGACCGTCCGAAATTAATAATTAAAAAGTAATATATTCTATCAAAGTTTATATCCATCCTTTAGCAATTGCTTTTTTCCATGCATCAAAGCGATTTTCAGAGCACATTTTATCAATAATCGTACTTGTATAATTCCTAACAGTACCATTAGACAAGTACAATTTTTCAGCAATTTCTTTACTACTTAAACCGTTGCCTATTTCTTTTAATACAACTTGTTCCTTATGCGTTAATGGATTTGACTCACTAAATAAAGTAGTCATCAATGAGGTACTATATTCTTTTTCACCATTCATAACTTTATAAATAGTATTGACTAAATCTTCTACAGAACGTTCTTTCAACACATAGGCATCTACATCGTTAGCTACAGCTTTCTCAAAATAACCAGGTCGCTTAAATGTTGTCACTATAATTACACGAGTATTTATCCCTTTAGCTCGAATTTGAGCTAAAATTTCTAACCCAGTCATACTAGGAATCTCTATATCTAAGATGGCTACATCGGGTTCTTTATTTTCAATTAATTGAAGTGCTTCTTCACCATTCTCGACATCATTTAAAACTTTCATATCCTCATGCATTTCAATAAGTTGTACCATGGCTTGTCTTAACATTAATTGATCTTCAGCTATTATTAGTGATATCACATTAATTCACTCCTAGGAATTCTGACTATTATTGTAGTGCCTTCATTTGATTGAACTTTAACTTCTCCATTTAAATATGCGGTACGTTCTCTAATACTTTTAAGTGAACTCGCGTCATCGTCATCGATACCTACCCCGTTATCACTCACAATCAATGTGATTTCGTGTTGCTTTTCTTTAATTTTCCCTACAACTTCTGTGGCATGTGCATGTTTAATTACATTATTAATCGCTTCTCTTAATATCATCGATAGTATGGATTGCTTGGCCGGGTTTAATGACCTCGCAGCACTTTTATTTTTGAAAATAAAATTCAAATTTGCATCATGAAGAATAGATTCTACTGATAAAACTTCCTCTTCAAATGATTGGACTTTCAAGTCATCTATAATAGTGCGTACTTTATTAAGTGTCTCTCTAGATAACTCATTAATTGCTCGCATTTCATTTCTAGCCGCCTCTTTGTCGGTATCAAGGAGTTTAGTGGCAAGTTCAGATTTTAACGTTAAACTTGCAAACACATGACCCAAAGTATCATGAAGATCTTGACCAATACGATTTCGTTCTTGTTCTGCTATAAGTACGTTAATATATTTATTCTTCTCTTCGAGTTCTTTACGCACCCTACGATCTTTACGCACTTGAAAATTACCAAACGCAATCATCAAGATGACGATGTAGTAAATTATCATCGTATACACATATTCATGATGCGTAATATAGGTTAAAAAGGCACATATAATCATTGTAGTAATAAAACTTATAAATTCTTTTGATTTCACTCCCACATCGAAAATGAAGGGTAAAGCAAATGCACTATAAAAAAAGAACATACTCAATAATGGTTCATAAGCATAAACAAAATACATGATGCAGAGATAATGGATAAGCAAAAAGATATATAAGTGATTTTTATTTATCTTAGTGTGAAAGAGGACAAGGATTAGATACGAGATAGTAAAGATAGATAAAATAATACTATACACCAAAATATTATATTGATGTTCACTATAAAATAATCCAAATATCGGAAATATTAAATATATAAGTGAAGAAATTTCACCCATCCTTACTCCAAAACCACGCTTTGATCTCATTTAAGACACATCTTTCTTTTTATTAATCAGTAAAGCAATACTTAGGAAAATTATACTATACACAAGTAAAAAGCCAAGTGACTCATAATTGATACCTTTATCTTTACCTAAATCTAACGACATTTGCTTTAAGTGATAGGTAGGCATTTTTTTAGAAATGGTCTGTAACCAATCTGGAAAAGTATTAATCGGAAACCATAAACCACCTACTATAGCCATAGCCATATTAAGTAAATTTGCTACACTACTCGCCTTTTGACTATCACTAAATTGTGCAATAATCAGTCCTAAAGTTAAGAATAAACTTGCTCCCACCCATAAAGTAACTCCAGATAGTAACCAATCTGATAAATTCATACTTACATCTTTATAAAAGTGTGCCACTGTGAAAATAACTATAATCGCTCCTAAAAATTGGCACATGGTTTTTAAGACTTTTACTAAATAATATTGTGATGGCTTTAAAGGAGTAGACATCAAATGTTTATACCAACCATTGTTTCTCTCCTCAATCATGTCTAGAGGAAATGACAACATACAAAAATTTAATAAACTAAATACAGTCATACTGTACATATACTCCTTATAAAACGGTTCTTTAGCTTCTTCAGGTAAATCCAACAACGAAGTAAATAAAAGATAGAATGCTAATGGTAGAAATATAGACATGAATAAATATAGCTTCTTTCTAAACATCACTTTAAATTCAGTTTTAAAAAATGTGGCTACCATTATAAAGTCACTCCTTCTTGATCACTATTATTCGAAAACATAATATCTAATAATGAAGTTTTATGAATTTCAATTTGGTTTAAATCAATGTGACGATCAATTAACTTTTGTATAACTGTATCAACGTGATTCGTTCTCACTTCATAATTATTTTTATACTTTGCAATTTCAAACTCATTCTCTAACTCTTCAACCATATCTTTACAAATTGGTGGTAAAACTACTGTGGAATAAGTCTGTTGATTTTTAATCTGTTCAGGAGAATCACTTAATTGAATTCGACCTTCATCTAGTAAAACTACATGATCAGCCATTCGCTCAACCTCCTCAATGTAATGAGATGTATAAAGAATCGTGACATTCTTTGATTTGAGATCCTCAATCATTCTCCAGAAATGTTCTCTTGTTTCAATATCCATAGCAGTTGTAGGCTCGTCTAGTATTAAAAATTCAGGTTGACCAACGAGTGTTAATGCAAAATCAAGAATACGTTTTTGTCCTCCAGATAACTGATTTGCCATCTGATTCATTTGGGTTTCACTAAATTGAGTAATATCTAAAAAACGTGATGTTGATATCGAATTTGCGTAAAAAGACTGATGAAGTTTAAATAATTCTTTTACTTTGAAAAATTTAGGAAAATTAGTTTTTTGAAATAAGATTGCCATTTTATGATGATTGATCATTCTAGACTTATCGATAATCTCCCCCTTATCACCTTGCATATTACCAATTAATATATCTATAAGCGTTGACTTTCCTGCACCATTTTTACCAATTAAAGCTGTACAAGAATGTTCCTTAATTTCTAAATTAATATCATTGAGTACCCTAGTCTTCTTGAATGACTTAGATAAATTGTTAATCTTTATCATGATAATCACGCCTTTTCTTTAGGATATATACAATTTATCAATTACTAGGTACATAATTTAGTTCATTTTGTCATTATTAGTACGTGACATTTGTCATTTATTTTTTAGTTTACATAATAAAGTTATTAGCAACTAAAAATCCTCGCTCTTTCGAACGAGGATTCTACTTAATTATTAGTTTATAAAATTGGTGAAATTAACTTAGCTAAATCTTCTCTAAACTTAATTGAAAGTGGACGTTGCTCATATTTTTCTTTGGTAAGAAGTTTTGATTTCTTCACGTCTTCTTCGAAAGCATGACGCAATTGTTGTGCAATTTCTTTGTCGTACACAAAGGCATTAATTTCAAAGTTTAACTCGAAACTTCTAAAGTCCATGTTCGCACTACCTACAGATGAAACTTCATCATCGATCATCAATATTTTAGAATGTATAAATCCATTCTGATAAGTATAAATTTTTACACCACTATCTAACAAATCAGCTGCATTTGAAAATGTAGCCCAATATACAAATGGATGATCAGGTTTACATGGAATCATCAAATTGACGTCTACCCCACTATTTGCAGCCATTTTCAGCGCGTTAATATAAGATTGATCTGGTATAAAGTAAGGGCTTTGAAGATAAATTGATTTTCTTGCACTCATTATCATTTTTGTATAACCATATTCAATTTGGTGAAGATCGAAAGCTGGTCCACTCGATGCAATTTGTAATGCTTTATCTCCTTTTTCCCCAGTCTTTTTAGGGAAATATTTTTGGTCATATTCGAACTGTGGTCGATGTGCTTGTGAGTTCCAATCTAGAATAAATCTTAGTTGCAGTGCGTCAATACTATCACCTTGAACACGTAGGTGTGTATCTCTCCAATAACCTAATTTACCTAGACCTAAATAGTCATCACCTATATTAAAACCACCGACATAGCCAACTTGACCATCTATGATAATAATTTTTCTGTGATTTCGGTTATTCATTCTAAAGTTGATGATAGGTAATTTAGAGGCAAAAAAGGCTTCAACCTCTCCACCTAGAGACTTAAATTTTTTAAATTTAGCCATATTCACTTTTTTCGAACCTACATCATCATATAATAATTTGACTTCTAAGCCTTCTTTAAGTTTAGTTTCTAATGCATCGATAATACGATTTCCAAGGCCATCAAGTTCAAATGTATAATACTCCAGATGAATATAATCTTTAGCGTTATAGATATCCTCTATAACTTTATCAAATAGTTGATGACCGTCCGTAAATAATTCAATTTTATTATTCTCTGTTAAAAAAGCATCTTGTTTCATCAATAACATTCGGATTAAATCATGATGTTTTGTAACTTGGTCGTTTGGAGAATTAAAATTTAATTTTTCAAAGCTATTTGCTTGTGCTTTAACTAAATCTTGGAAAGCATCCAACTCTTTCCCATTATTTTTCTCTAGCTTTTTCTTAGAAACAGTTCGACCTAGGAATAAGTAAAGAATGAAACCTACTATTGGTAATAAGAAAAGTACAAATAGCCATGCCCATGTGGAACTTGCACTTCGTCGGTCCTTTTCCAAGAAAATGATAATAAAAGCAAGTATCAAATTAATGATAAATCCTAGGACTAATAAAATCGCTAAAATAGTACCAAAATATCCTAAATTCATGAATGTTAACTCCTATATGTATTTCCACCTGAATCATATCAAGTGGATATTTCTCTTATATTATTCTTTAGTAACTAAAGTTACTATTGCGTTATAATCTTCTTCTATATTTGGAAACTTTCGCTCCTCAATTTGTTTAATAGTGATATTTAATAAGCTATATGCACTACCTTCATCTGACTTAAGAAAATCATTAACGCTTTTTTCCAAACTTTCAATAGAATCTTCTGTAAATGTTTTGAATTTAATTTGTTGCATAAGGTACATTCCCCTTTCTTTATGTTGATTAAATGATAGAACTTTTCATATAAAAATTCAATTATTACAGAAACAATTTGTTTAATTGCCACTTATTTAAATAGGTTGTTCGGAATATATTTTAATTTTAGTTATCATGATGTATAATAACAACATTCGATTGAATATTCAGAATTATCTATCTTTTGATATTTTTATTAGTTAATCATTTCTTGTTTACTACCCCTAAAAATGAGAATTTATTTTTCTAATAAAAGTGAATCATCAAGATGTATTGAATAATATTGAAGATTGGATTTAACTTAGGAGGGAAAGTTAATGATTTCATTTGAAAATGATTACTTAGAAGGTGCACATGAGAAAGTACTCAAACGACTTATTGATACAAACATGGTTCAAGCTGCTGGATACGGCTTTGATGACTTCTCATCACAAGCAGCTGATAAAATTAGAGAAACTATCAAGTGTCCTGAGGCAACTGTAAGATTTTTAGTTGGCGGAACTCAAACAAACCAAGTAGTTATCAATTCTATGTTGAAAAGTTACGAAGGTGTTATATCAGCAGATACGGGACATGTGGCGGTTCATGAAGGTGGCGCGATTGAATTTAGTGGCCATAAAGTTTTAGCCATCCCATCAGAAGAAGGAAAAATATCCGCTAAAGGTGTTGAAGCTTACTTAGAAACTTTTTATAGTGACTTCAAAAAAGAACATATGGTATTTCCTGGGATGGTTTATATTTCTCATCCTACAGAATATGGCACACTATATACAAAAGAGGAATTAAATAGTTTAGCCAAAGTTTGTCGTCAACATGAGATACCATTATTTATGGATGGTGCTAGACTCGGTTACGGGTTGATGAGTGAAAATACCGACGTCACTATTGAAGATGTAGCTAAATATTGTGACATCTTTTATATTGGTGGTACTAAAATAGGTGCACTATGTGGTGAGGCAATTGTATTCACTAAGAATAATGAGCCAAAAAACTTTACAACCATTATTAAACACCATGGCGCTTTACTAGCTAAAGGTCGATTAACTGGTATCCAATTCTTAGAGTTATTTACAGATGATTTATATTTTAAAATTAGTAAACATGCGATTGATATGGCTAAGAAAGTCAAAAACGGATTTTTAGAAAATGGATATCAAGTCTATTTTGACTCACCCACGAACCAACAATTCTTTGTACTCAGTAACGATAAAATAAAAGAATTAGAGAAGAAAGTTAAATTCGCAGTGTGGGAAAAATATGATGATAATCACCGTGTTGTAAGATTTGCGACTAGTTGGGCAACTACTGAAGAAAATGTAGAACAGTTGTTGAAGTTAATTTAATATACTGCTATTTAAATTTGAAGAGATTTCGTCTATTCTTAATTTACTTTGGAAATAAAAGGTTAATGATTGATTATTGTGAGAATGCGACGAGATCTTTTTATTATGGTTAATTTATTAAAATTTGAACACCGGACTCATTGAGCATTGAACTGGTTTCATTTTTGCCAGTTTCTTAGCTTCTTTAATTGCATTTCTAATACATTCATCAGATTTTCTTTTTTCTCTAGCTAGACGGTCTTTAATCATTTGAGATACTTCTTCTTGGGAGAATGTTTTCTCATTTTGCTGTGATTATTCATGAGTTGTTTCTAAATTCTCATTATGCTTCGTTTCTTCAATAATATTACTTTGATTGTTCTCCATGAGATATACCTCCGTTTATAGTCTGTCGACTGCGTATTCCATACGTGCTTTTATAACGTCATCAGCACGTTTTGGACATAAAAAATAACCTTCCGTAAAAGGTTAAAAAAGTTTATAAAAATAGCACCTTAATCTATATCTTTGTTAGGTGCTCTATCCCCAAGCTACAAGTTCAGATTTGGGAAACATTTTTTTACTGGTATTCAATTCTATTCTTTCGATAGCATGTATAAAATAATTATCTTTTTCTTTATCTTCTATCTCAGATTTTTCAGCATTGATAATTTGAAGACTGTCTATATTCACATGAATAACACCTGGCTTAATATTTTCATTATCATTAGGATAATATTTATATATAACAGTCTGGTTATTTTTTTCTTGAAGTTTTAAAATTAGCAAATAATCTCACCTCTATTTAATTAATGCGCTGTAATTGTATTTTTTTCAGATAGTATATGTGCTTCTTTATAACTTAAATTATACTTATTCATTAAAAAGTGTTCAAGTGCTTCGTGCTTTAGCATTATTACATCCATAGATTTAATATTTTTCCCTTTTCTCAATCTTTACCAACTTTGAGCCATATAAAAATCAGGGTCAAATTGTTTAATGCCATTGTCTAGTAGATACTTGTTCTCAAATAGGTGTTCATAAACTCTTTTAATCGCTTTTTCATTCATATTCACATTGTTTGCAATAGTTTTTATCTCTGCCAGTTTATCACGATTTTTTACTGAATTATAATACGTTTGTGCGTGCTTTCTTCTTTTAACACCGTGTTTATCATTTTTGTTACTAAGTGCACCTGACTCGCTAAGGTAATCTTTAATCTGATACTTATCTTTACGTTCATTAAAGAATTTATCCCGCCAGTTTCCCAAATGCGGTACTGTAGTACTTCTACACCATGGATGCATTGGTGGAGCATTGATGCCTGGAACCATGTCTTTAACTTTAAATACTTTGCCATTTAATGTGTGACATATTTTAGATGTTTTCTTGTCAATTTTTGCTACATACTTGTACTCGCCATCTTCACCTAAATCTTTAAGATAAGTTAGCTTCTGTGATTCAGCCTGCACACGTGCAGATTCAGTAACTAACAATCTACTTGCATTATAAGTATTTGTAACAGTATGTTTCTCATAAACAGTTACATACTCATTAGGATGTCTTCCCCTAAGTGACACATTACTAGCCGTTCTTTCCACTACTTTTTTGAATTACGGCACTATCTTGCCATACTCTTCTAGACCATTTCACACCTTTAAAATTACTATTAACAACACAAAAAAGAGCCGAGACAGTTTCGCCTCAGCTCTTACCCCTAATGTGGTTCCCCTGTTTTGTTTAGCGCTTTAGTATTGTTTCATGTACTGCTCGCGTTCCCATTCAGATTTGCCAGTTTTTCAGCCTCTTGAATGGCATCCTTAATACGTTCATCAGATTTTCTTCTTTCTCTTGCTAAACGATCTTTAATCATTTGAGATACTTCTTCTTGGGAGAATGTTTTCTCCTTTTGCTGTGATTATTCATGAGTTGTTTCTAATTTCTCATTATGCTTCGTTTCTTCAATAATATTACTTTGATTGTTCTCCATGAGATATACCTCCGTTTATAGTCTGTCGACTGCGTATTCCATACTTGCTTTTATAACGTCATCAGCACGTTTTGGACATAAAAAATAACCTTCCGGAGAAGGTTAAAAAAGTGTATAAAAATAGCACCACTTTCTATATATTTGTGTAGAAAGGATGCTATTTATCTTGTGATTTTGACTGTTCTTTTTCTAATTGTTTCGTTTTTTTGTATGCTCTTTCTTCTTCAAGACTTTTTTCAATATCTTTAATTAATTCTTTTATGTTACATTCTCCATCTAACTGATATATAGCCATAAAAATTCACTACTTTCTACTAATTATACCAAAATTATATATTTTCTTTAAAAATTTATCAACTATTTTTTTATCTACTTGATTTCCTACATCTATTAGCAATTCTTTATACAAACTTAATGCTGCTTCTTTTGAATAGTTTTCACCTTTTGTCAGATATTTAGTTTTTCCATAATTTGTAACTATTGTTATACTTTTGATAGAATTTAACCTTATAAATAAAGAAATATCATTCAATGAAAAACCTGATTGTCCTGGATGATTATGTAACATAATGATTGAATTAGGTTTACTTTTAAATAATAACTCTGTCCCCTTTTCTCCAGGATAAAATGAAACTGTATCTTGATTACCATATAACTTGGTAACTTTACCATCTTTTAACAAATAAGCAACTTCATTACTATCATTGTTTTCTTTAGCATCTCTAAGTAATTTTTTATGTTGTTCTTGTATAAAATGATTTTCTTCTTTTGTATGTGTTGGAATATCAACATATCTTACTTTATCAATCGCTTGATCAGTAATATTAATTTTCTTACCTAACACTTTAGCTTGTTTAAGCTCGTTATTTTCTTCTTTTTGTTCTACTCGATACTTACCTTCACGCTCTTTAAAGAACTTGTCTCGCCAACTGCCGACATGTGGCACTGTGGTACTTCTACACCAAGGATGCATCGGTGGCGCATTCACACCTGGTATCATGTCTTTAACTTTAAATACTTTGCCATTTAATGTGTGACATATTTTAGATGTTTTCTTGTCAATTTTTGCTACATACTTGTACTCGCCATCTTCACCTAAATCTTTAAGATAAGTTAACTTCTGTGATTCAGCCTGCACACGTGCAGATTCAGTAACTAACAATCTACTTGCATTATAAGTAGTGGAATTTGTTTGCTTTTTAAACTCAGATACATACTCATTAGGATGTCTCCCTCTAAGTAATACATTGCTCGTCGTTTTTTCCACTTCTTTTTGAACTACAGCCATATCTTGCCATAATCTTTTAGACCACTTCACACCTTTAAAATTACTGTTAACAACACAAAAAAGAGCCGAGACAGTTTCGCCTCAGCTCTTACCCCTAATGTGGTTCCCCTATTTTGTTTAGCGCTTTAGTATTGTTTCATGTACTGCTCGCGTTCCCATTCAGATTTGCCAGTTTTTCAGCCTCCTAGATGACATCCTTAATACGTTCATCAGATTTTTTCTCTAGCTAAACGATCTTTAATCATTTGAGATACTTCTGCTTGGGAGAATGTGTGCTCCTTTTGCTGTGATTGTTCATGAGTTGTTTCTAAATTCTCATTATGCTTCGTTTCTTCAGTAATATTACTTTGATTGTTCTCCATGAGATATACCTCCGTTTATAGTCTGTCGACTGCGTATTCCATACTTGCTTTTATAACGTCATCAGCACGTTTTGGACATAAAAAATAACCTTCTGTAGAAGGTTAAAAAAGTGTATAAAAATAGCACCACTTTCTATTTATATGGGTAGAAAGGATGCTTTCAGTTTAAAACAATTGACTTAATTTTATTCTCTGTTATATCGTATAAAATACTACCTGTATCTATTTCTATTGAATTAAATCCATCAAAATTATCATATTTATCATCAAAATCTGTCACTTTTCCAACTAATACTTTATTATTAGTAAGAGTTAATTTGACAATTTTTCCTAAGTAATATTGTAAATTCAAATTAATCACTCCTTTTTAATGTAAGGTACCACATGAAAACCAGTTTTAGAATAATGAACTTTACCTAATTTTGTTTCAATATATTCATCATTTACATAAGATTTGCCGATTATCTTGTTGTAGTTAATAATTTGTTTATTTCTAAATTTCCCTTCATCATCAAATAAAACAGGAAAATTAATAAATTCTTTTTTAGTTATTTTTTCAATCTCCTTGGGATCCAGCGTAATATAACTTGGCAAGATAGAAGAATTATATTTCTTATTATAGTATGCTTTTGTATTTAAAATATGGCGTTCTTGCTTTTCATTATTCAATTCTATCTTTATTTTACCACTACGTATCATATCAAGCATTTCTTTTTTCGCTTTTTCTTGTAATTTTTCTTTTTCTATTACATTGTCCTGTATCCGATACTTATCTTTACGTTCAGTAAAGAATTTATCCCGCCAGTTTCCCACATGCGGTACTGTAGTACTTCTGCACCAAGGGTGCATAGGTGGAGCATTAACTCCAGGTATCATATCTTTAACTTTAAATACTTTGCCATTTAATGTGTGACATATTTTAGATGTTTTCTTGTCAATTTTTGCTACATACTTGTACTCGCCATCTTCACCTAAATCTTTAAGATAAGTTAGCTTCTGTGATTCAGCCTGAACACGTGCAGATTCAGTAACTAACAATCTACTTGCTTTATAAGTAGTAGTGTTAGTTAGTTTCTTAAAATCCTTTATATACTCATTGGGATGTCTCCCTCTAAGTAACATTACTCGTCGTTCTTTCCACTTCTTTTTGAACTATAGCCATATCTTGCCATACTCTTCTAGACCATTTCACACCTTTAAAATTATTATTAACAACACAAAAAAGAGCCGAGACAGTTTCGCCTCAGCTCTTACCCCTAATGTGGTTCCCCTATTTTGTTTAGCGCTTTAGTATTGTTTCATGTACTGCTCGCGTTCCCATTCAGAAACTTGAGTACGGTAATAATCCCATTCAATTGATTTAGAGTTAATAAATTGATTGTAAATGTGATTTCCTAAAGCTTTTTTGATTGAAGGATTTTCACGCATTGATTTTAACGCAGTATACAATGTTGATGGTAAGTCTTGGATGCCAACTGCTTCTCGTTCTTCACGATTCATTTCGTAGATATTTTGATTTACTGGTTCTGGTACTTCTAGTTTATTCTTAATTCCGTCTAATCCTGCTTCAAGGATTGCTGCTAAAGCCATGTAAGGGTTAGCTGCAGGGTCAACTGAACGTACTTCAATACGAGTTGACAATCCTCTTGAAGAAGGTACACGTACTAATGGAGAACGGTTTTTACCACTCCAAGCGATATAACATGGTGCTTCGTAACCTGGCACTAAACGTTTATAAGAGTTTACTAGAGGGTTACATACTGCAGTGAAACCACGTGCATTTTTAAGAACACCTGCTGTAAATTGATAAGCTGTTTCTGTTAATTGCATTTCGCCATTTGGATCGTAGAATGCATTTTCTTTACCTTTGAATAGTGAAACGTTAAAGTGCATTCCGCTTCCGTTAACACCAAATAGTGGTTTAGGCATAAATGTCGCATGTAAATTATGTTTACGAGCAATAGTTTTTACAACAAGTTTGAATGTTTGAATATTATCACATGCTGTTACAGCATCTGCATATTTAAAGTCAATTTCATGTTGACCAGGTGCAACTTCATGGTGACTTGCTTCAATATCAAAGCCCATATCCTCTAATTCTAATACGATATCACGACGGCAATTCTCACCTAAGTCTGTAGGTGCTAAGTCGAAGTAACCACCATCATCATTAAGTTCTAATGTTGGTTCACCTTTTTCATCTAATTTGAATAAGAAGAATTCTGGTTCAGGCCCCAAGTTGAAGTCTGTGAATCCCATATCTTCCATTTCTTTTAAAACTCGTTTTAAGTTAGCACGAGGGTCACCTTCAAATGGAGTACCATCTGTTTTAAATACATCACAGATTAAACGTGCAACTTTACCTTGTCCAGCAGTCCATGGGAAAATTACCCAAGTATCTAAATCTGGATGTAAATACATATCAGATTCTTCAATTCTTACAAATCCTTCGATTGAAGAACCATCAAACATCATTTCATTATCTAAAACTTTTTCTAATTGGCTAACAGGAACCTCTACGTTTTTAATTGTTCCTAAAATATCAGTAAATTGTAATCTTAAATATCTTACGTTTTCCTCTTCAGCAAACTTACGAATATCATCTTTTGTAAAACTACGTTTTGGCATGGTTTTAATCCTCCAAATTTTATTTAATAAATCTTGATAAGTCACCACGATTTATTGGTAATGTTTCGCTACGCGGTTTCTGTGTTGCATCTACAATCATTCTTTTTCTAGTCTCTTGTTCGTCTGTCGATAAGTGATCTTGATCATCAAAAATGATTTGTTTAATACCTTTAATGTTAAAACCCTTTTCAATTAAAGATTTAATTTCTAAAAGTCTATCCAAATCATTCATTGAAAATAACCTTTTGTTACCTTCAGTTCTTTCAGGTGTAATGAGTTCATGTGTCTCATAGTATCGAATTTGTCTTGGACTTAGTTCGGTTAATTTACTCACTACACTCATAGAGAATACGGCCATGTTACGTCTGATTGAATCGTTAGACTGCACTTGAACCTCTCCTCTACTTTTGAACTTGTCATTAATTTAGCATAGTTTTATCGATAATACAAAAGTATGTAAGGTTTTCTAACATAAAATATCAAAAACCTGTCATATCAATATTTCTACTACCAAATTCATTCAAAATTTTTAATTAATTTCAGGCAACAACTTATACTTTTTAAAATAATTTTATAATTTTCTGACAAAAAGTTCAAACAAATACAAAACTCTCTAAATCAAGTTTATTTAGAGAGTTACATTAATCTTTATATCAAGTTTTGTTTTCGCAGTTGTGTAACTGCTCGTGTTACAGCTAATTTAACATGTTCATAAGTAAGTCCACCTTGTACGTATGCCTCATATGGTGGTCTAATAGGACCATCCGCTGATAATTCTATAGAGGAGCCTTGTACAAAGGTACCTGCTGCCATAATGACATCATCTTCGTATCCAGGCATATAACTAGGTTCTGGACTAAAATGTGCATTAATTGGAGAAGCATGTTGTATACTTTGACAGAAAGATATCATTTGTTCTTTCGTCTCAAATTGTACCGTTTGGATTAAGTCTGTACGTTTTACATTGTATTTAGGTGTCGTTTTCATGTTTAACTTTTCAAGAAGAAGACTGGTAAACAATGCGCCTTTCAAACTTTGACTGACTACATGAGGAGCTAAAAAGAATCCTTGATACATTTCTTGTAAAGAATTTAAAGATGCTCCCGCTTCTTTACCAATACCTGGCGCAGTTAAGCGATAACCGCATCTCTCAATTAAATCTTTACGACCTGCTATATACCCGCCTATCTTAGCTAGTCCACCACCAGGGTTCTTAATGAGTGAACCTGCGATTAAGTCAGCCCCTACTTCAATAGGTTCTTTATCTTCAACAAATTCTCCATAGCAATTATCTACGAATATAATGACACTCGGATGCTGTGTTTTAATTGTATCAATCGCCTCTTCAATTTCATCCACCGGAATTGACGGGCGTTGATCATAACCTTTAGAACGTTGAATAGCAACAACTTTCGTTTTCTCATTTATTGCACTAAGTACAGAAGGAATATCAATTTTACCATTTTTCAATTTGACCTCGTTATAGTGCACACCATGTTCTTTTAAACTTTCTATACCATTCCCGTTCACACCTATCACTTCTAGTAAAGTGTCATATGGACTTCCAGTGATATATAATAACTCGTCACCATATTTTAAAGTACTCTGCAGAGCTAGCGTAATTGCATGGGTACCTGAAATGATTTGTGGTCTGACAAGGGCATCTTCAGCTTTAAATGTGTGAGCGTAAATTTCTTCTAAATGATCTCTACCAAAATCGTCATAACCGTACCCGGTAGATCCTTGCAAGTCACTCTCTGTAGCTTTGACATGGTGAAATGCGTCTAATACTTTTTCTTGATTGATTAACGCAGTTTTCTCAATATCTTTGAAGAATGGTGCTAAAGTCGTTTCAACTTCTTCAATTAATTTGGTCATTTCTTCCATGATTTTTCTTCCTTCTTTATTTTTTATAACCTTTAATACTATAAGTCTCATTGTCTTCATTGAAATAAAGTTCATCAACTAGTGTGTGTTGCTTTAAGAAGTACAATCGATTTGCATCTGTACTATCAACTGTTTCTTCATAATAGTCTAAATGATGTTTTATTTCATCAATCATTAAGTTTCTAACTTTATCTTTATCATTTTCATCACGACTAGATACAAATACATATGGCGATTTAGCAACTGGAGCCTCTTGAGCTTCTGTGCATAAATCTTTTTTATTGAAAATGACAGCCTGAGGTATTTGATCCATATTTAAATCATCAATGATTTGATTAACTGTATCATATTGCGTACGATGTTCAGGATGACTCGCATCAACAACGTGTAATAGTAAATCTGCATCTTTAGCTTCTTCAAGCGTAGATTTGAACGCAGCAACAAGTGTTGTAGGTAATTTCTGAATGAAACCTACTGTATCTGAAATAATAAGATTAAACCCTTCATTTATTTGTATTTGACGTGTTTTTGGGTCTAATGTTGCAAAGAGTAAATCCTTTTCGTAGGTTTCTTCATTCGCTAAAACGTTAAACCAAGATGATTTTCCAGCATTCGTATAACCAACTAAGGCAACTTGGAAAACTTGATTCTGTTCTCGTTTATTTCTATATCTTTCACGATGTTCAACTACTGATTGTAGTTGATGCTTGATTTCATTCATGCGTGTTCTAATATGACGTCGATCCATTTCAAGTTTTGTTTCACCTGGACCTCTTGTACCTATGCCACCGCCTAAACGAGAAAGACTCTTTCCATGACCTTGCAATCGTGGTAAAAGATAATCAAGTTGTGCAAGTTCAACTTGTAATTTACCTTCTCTACTTCTTGCTCTTAATGCGAATATTTCTAAAATCAATTGGGTTCTATCGATGATTTTTATGCCCAAATTATCATTTAATGTTTTAGATTGAGCCGTCGTTAATTCATCATTTGTAACGACAACATCTATATCATGAAATTCGATGAAAGCTTTAATTTCCTCTATTTTACCTTTACCTACATAATATTTATGATCAAATTGTTCTCTATTTTGAGTGATTTGTCCCTTAACATTTAAACGGCAAGTTTGAGATAAAGCTTCTAATTCTTCCATAGTTGAATCAAAATTAAATTGATTATCCGTTTGAGCATGTACACCGATTAAAACAGCAGTCTCTAATTTCTTCTTAGTCGTATGTGGTTGCTGTGCCATGATATACATCTCCTTTTAAAAAGTTACTCAAAACATTCTATCATAGAGTATAAACAAAGACTATACGGTTAAATTATGTTAAATTTGAAGTAAATCGAAAGGGTGATAAATATGGAAACAATTTATGATTTCGTAGTACAAAAAAATAATGGTGAAAATTATAAATTAGAACAGTATAAAGGCGACGTAATGCTAATCGTAAACACTGCTAGTGAATGTGGTTTTACTCCACAATTTGAAGGATTACAGAAGTTATATGATAACTATAAAGATAAAGGCTTTATCGTCTTAGGTTTCCCTTGTAATCAATTTGGCGGACAAGAACCTGGTTCAGGAGAAGAGGCCGCTCAAAATTGTAAAATTAATTATGGCGTTACTTTCCCTATTCATGAGAAAGTAGACGTTAAAGGCGACAATCAACATCCTTTATTCCGTTATTTAACTGATGCTGCAAAAGGTATGTTAAATGAAAAAATAAAATGGAATTTCACTAAATTCTTAGTTGATCGTGAGGGTAATGTTATTAAACGCTTTTCTCCTCAGAAAAAACCAGACCAAATCGCAAGTGAAATTGAAAAATTATTATAATTAATAAGTAAGAGTAATTTAGAGTATAACTACAATGAAAAATGCTTCATGTAATGTGTAATTATTGAAATTAAGACTAACTTCAATCAACACATTGCATGAAGCATTTTTTTATTACAAACATTCCCTTGATTTGTTCTAAAGTGCTTAGTGTTTTAAAACATTATCTTCAATAATTAAATGTATTTCATTGATTAGTAAAACCAACGATTAGATTTTACTTTCAACAAAATGGCGTTATTAATGCACTTTGATTACAACTTCTATTCTTCACTTTTTTCTTCAGTTGATTCTTCTGCTTCATTATCAACTGTGAAAGTGCTGATCGCATGTTTGTAAATCAGATGTTGTTTGCCTTGAGAATTTAAACTTACGACATATTTGTCAAAGTCTTCAATAACACCTTTCATTTGAAAGCCGTTTAAAAAGAATACAGTGACCTCAGTTTTGTCTGCTTTAAAGTTCTCTAGTGCTTGATCTTGGATGTTTTCGTTTGCAATCATGTTTAGAACTCCTTTTATTTATTTGGGTTGTAATCTCATCTAACATCATCTGAAGTGACATTTTTTCTTTATCTAACCAACGAACGTCCATTTTATTTTTAAACCAAGTTAATTGTCGTTTCGCATACTTACGTGAATGCTGTTTAAGTTTTTCAACAGCATCATCCATCTGTATATGACCTTTTACTACAGGTACGAGTTCTTTATATCCAATTGCTTGCATACTTTGACTTGATTCAAAACCTTGTTCTACGAGGTCTTGCACTTCTTTAAATAATCCGTGACCCAACATAATATCGACACGTTTATTTATTTTAAAATATAATGTTTCGCGCGACATTTCAATCCCAAATAATAATGTATCATAATTTTCAGTAAATTGTTGCACTTTCTTGCGAGAACTTAAAAGTTTTTTTGTTTTTAAATAGTATTCTATCGCTCGAAGTACTCTTTTTCGATTATTTGGATGAATATCTTCTGCAGAGTCACTATCAAAAGATGCTAGATACTGATGCAATTCTCCATTATTATAGTGTTTTAATTCTTCAAGTTGTGCTTGAACACGTTTCATTTGCTCTTCTGAAATAGTTTCATCTTCAAATGCATAATTATAAAGTAATGATTGTATGTAAAGGCCCGTGCCACCCGCGATAATAGGTAATTTACCTCTATTTGTAATATCTTCAATACATGCTTCTGCACGTTTTTTAAATTCAAATGCCGAAAACGACTCATCTGGTTCTAAGATGTCTATCATATGATGCGTGATACCATCCATTTCATCTTGTGTTACTTTAGCTGTTCCAATATCCATATTTTTATATACTTGCATTGAATCGCCACTAATGATTTCTCCATTAAATTTTTTGGCAACTTCAATACTTAATTCAGTTTTACCTGATGCTGTTGGTCCAACAATAACAACAATAAATGGCTTATGTTGATTCGTCATTTCGTTATTCACTCACTTTATTTTTCTTTAAAATTTGTTTCTCTATCCATTCAAACATATGTTGCCACGTTGTTTGATAGTCGTCTTCAAATAAAATTTCATGTCTTTTATTTTTATATAGCTGTACAGTAATGTGCTTAATACCTGATTTTTTATATAATTTACCTAATTGTTTGATTCCTTTTCCATAATCACCAAATGGATCTTCTTTTCCTGAAATCAATAAAATTGGCAATTGTTTGTTAAGTTTATCTAGACATTTAGGTTCTATTGTTAGCATCATAAATTTTACAGTTTGATAAATTAACTGATTAGATACTTTGAAACCACAGTATTCATCTTTAACAAATTTCTCTACCTCATCACGTCTTGTAGATATCCAATCACTTTCAGTTAAGGGATTGTCTATTCGTTTGTTAAATGATTTATTAACTAATTTATTCACCCAATTTACTCGACGGCGTTTTCCTAAAATCATCGTAATGAGTTTCAAAGCGAAAGTCGCCGGAACACCCTTCCATTTCGGGAACATGCCAGTACCTGTTAATATTAATCCATTTGCAAATTCTGGGTATCTCATAACAAATAATCTTGCAATAATAGAGCCCATAGAATGTCCAAGGACAACGTAAGGAACTATAAGTTCAGTACCATATAGTGTTTCAACTATCTCATACGCATCATCAGCGATCTGAGACATACTCTCAAAATGACCCCGTTCAACTTCATCAATATCTTTACCATGACCACGATGATTGTGTCTTAAAACATCGTATCCTTGTATATTCAACGCATTTACTAACTCGTCATAACGGTCCATATGTTCAGCCATACCATGAAAAAGATGAATAATACCGATAGTATTTTTCTTCGCTTTATCAACTTTAACTTCAATCATTGTTCCATCTTCAACAGTAATTTTAAATTGACTTTGACTCACAACATATGCCCCCGATCTTTCTAACTTCAAATTTAGGTTTAATTCAATGCGTTTATTTAAACCATTTTATAAATAATATACCGTGAGACATTGATGTAATCAAATCGTTTGCATATTAACATTACCCTCATTAATCATTTATTTTTAGAAAATGATGGCACAAAATTTGCAAATTAAAAAACTACTTATGAATGAAAGCGAGAGCCAACATTCACAAGTAGTTTATTAGATATTCATACGTTTTAATTCAACATGTTTATTCTTTAACTGCTGGTTGATTATTTCCAGTACGTGCTTGATCAATTGCTTCTTCTACTTCTTTAGTGTAAGACTCTTTTTGAGCATCTGAATAGTTAAGCATGTCAGCCATAACGTCAATAACAGCATCTTTATAATCTAAAACATCTTGAATATTGAAGTATAATTTACCTGAACGACGTACTAAGAAGTCAGTTGGTTTGTAAACCATTTCTTGTTGAATTCCGTAAACTAATTCCACATAAATTTCTAATGGTAAATGATTATCTTGTTGTTTAGCAGTTTGAGCTATGTTGAATAAATGATCTACGTTAGAACCATATTTACTAGCTAATCTACGTGCAACATCTTCTTCAATACCAAATCCTTTGGCTGCGTCAACTTTTTGGTCAACAAAGTGTTGATAGTTTTTACTACCACCTACGTCACCGCCAGAAATTTTAAGATATTTAGTTGCACATGGTTCAAATTTAAGTCCATGTTCTTGTTTTAAACGTTTAGCTAATAAGTCAACAATATCTAGTGCCATATGACGATAACCTGTTAACTTACCACCAGCAATAGTAAGTAGGCCTGATTCACCTTCCCAAACTTCATCTTTACGAGAAATTTCAGATGGGTCTTTACCTTCTTCTAAGATTAATGGACGAACACCTGCCCAAGTTGATTCGATATCTTCATCTTTAACATTAACACTTGGGAACATGTAATTAATTGCATCAATGAGATAATCTCTATCTTCTTGTGTAGTTAATGGTGTTGCTTTTTCGTTATCATAGAAAGTATCAGTTGTACCAACATATGCTTTACCTTCACGAGGTATAGCGAAAATCATACGACCATCTTTTTCAGTGTCGAAATAAACTGCTTGGCCTAATGGGAATTTAGATTGGTCGATAACAACGTGCACACCTTTAGTTAAACGTAGTTGTTTATTATTACGCGCATAGTCACCACTTCTCACTTCATCAACCCATGGACCAGAAGCATTAATTACTTTTTTAGCTTTAATACCGTATGTTTCTCCGTCAATCATATCTAATACTTCGATACCATTAACTTTTTTATTTGAATCATAAGTGAAATGTTCTGAACGAGTATAGTTAATGATTTCTGCACCTTTTTCAGCTGCTTTTTTCATAACTTCAATAGTTAAACGAGCGTCATCAGTACGGTATTCAACGTAATAACCGCCACCTTTTAAACCTTCTTGTTTAACTAATGGTTCTTTATCTAGTGTATCTTGTCTAGATAACATTTTTTTACGTTCAGATTTTTTAACACCAGCTAGTCTATCATACATTGTTAAACCGATAGCTGTTGAGAATTTACCGAATGTACCACCTTTATGCATTGGTAACAGCATCCATTCAGGTGTAGTTACATGTGGACCATTCTCATAAACAATTGCACGTTCTTTACCAGTTTCAGCAACAACGCCAACTTGTAATTGTTTTAAATATCTTAAACCACCATGAACAAGTTTAGTAGATCTAGAACTTGTACCTTGTGCGAAATCTTGCATTTCAACTAATGCTACTTTCATACCGCGGTTACTGGCGTCAAGAGCAATACCTGCACCTGTAATACCACCACCGACGATAACAACGTCATATTCATTTTCTCTTAAATTTTTCTTGATATGATCTCTTTTCAATGTAGATAATGCCATTATCTAAACGCCTCCTAGAAATAAATAAAAAACGAGACACCTATCCCACAACAACATTTAATTGTTTTGTACGAACAGATCTCTCGTTTCTCGATTTTCTTATTAACTTAAATAAAGTATATCACATTTAAGAAAATCAAGTCCATTTATTGCTCATTTTTCCTTTAAAAAATTTGTCTTAATCTTCTAATTTGAATACTTGAGTTGCTTCAACAGCTTTTTTCCAGCCTTTGTATAACTTAGTGCGTTGTTCATCTTCCATTTTTGGTTCAAATTCAGTTTCAAGCTTCCAACGTTCTCTAATATCTTCTTTATCGTCCCAGAATCCTACAGCTAAACCTGCTAAGTATGCAGCACCTAAAGCAGTAGTTTCTTGAATTTCAGGTCTTTCAACTGCTGTATTAACGATATCAGCTTGGAATTGCATTAGGAAGTTATTTTTAACTGCACCACCATCTACACGTAAGTTTTGTACTTCAATAGATGAATCTTTTGACATTGCTTCCATAACATCACGTGTTTGATAGCATAGTGATTCTAATGTTGCACGGATGAAGTGTTCCTTTTCAGTACCGCGAGTTAATCCGAAGAATGCGCCTCTAGCATCAGAATCCCAATAAGGCGTACCTAAGCCTACAAATGCTGGAACCATATAAACGCCTTCAGTTGAGTCCACACGTGAAGCGTAGTTCTCAGTTTGAGGTGCAGAATTAATCATTCTCAAACCATCACGTAACCATTGGATAGCTGAACCTGAAACAAAGATTGAACCTTCAAGCGCATAGTTCACTTTGCCGTCAATGCCATATGCAATAGTTGTTAATAATCCACTTTCTGATTTAACCGCTTCTTCACCTGTGTTCATTAACATAAAGCCACCTGTACCGTAAGTGTTTTTAACGTCTCCACGGTCGAAACAAGCTTGACCAAATAATGCAGCTTGTTGGTCACCAGCGATACCGGCAATAGGTACTTCTTGACCGAAGAAGTGATAATCTATAGTTTTAGCATACACTTCGCTTGATTCTTTAACTTCAGGAAGCATTTGTTTAGGAACATCTAAAATGTCTAATAGTTCATCATCCCATTTTAAATCATGAATATTGAACATTAAAGTACGACTAGCATTCGTATAATCAGTGATATGAGCCGCTTTACCTGACAACTTCCAAACTAACCAAGAATCAATAGTTCCGAATAATAAGTCTCCATTTTCTGCTTTCTCTCTTGCGCCATCAACATTATCTATAATCCATTTTACTTTAGTTCCTGCAAAATAAGGGTCTAATAGTAAACCTGTTTTATCTCTGAATGTTTCTTCATAACCTTGATCTTTTAATTCAGTACAAATATCTTGCGTTTGACGTGATTGCCAAACTATCGCGTGATAAATTGGTCGTCCGGTATTTTTATCCCAAACCACTGTTGTTTCACGTTGGTTAGTAATACCGATACCTTCAATTTGTTCAGATTGAATATCATTTTCATTCATAACTTCAGCCATTACTGAAAGAACTGAAGTCCAAATTTCGTTAGCATCATGTTCTACCCAACCTGAGTGTGGAAAATGTTGTTTAAATTCACGTTGAGAAACACCTTTAATTTCTCCATCTTTATTAAATAAGATTGCACGTGAACTTGTTGTTCCCTGATCGATTGATAAAATATATTTTTCCATAGGTTTTGACTCCTTTTGATGTGATTAATAATAAGCTTTATAAAGTTAACATTTTAAAACTATTTATAAAGTATCAACCATTATATCTATACACATAATTGAGAAATTTTAATCCCGATAATTATAATTATCTAATATATTGTTACTATTAGTAAATTGATTCAATGTCACCTTTTTTTGAAGATTTATTTAAAATTAACCCTAATACTAGAGTGATTACTACTACTAAAATTCCAACGGCACAACTTACATTAAATGTTTGTTTATAAAATACTTCGTAAATGACTGCACCGAGCATACCACCTGCAATAGGACCTAACACAGGCACTATAGCATATGACCAATTAGATTTACCCTTTCCTGCAATTGGCAATATTGCATGGGCAATACGTGGGCCTAAATCACGAGCTGGGTTAATTGCATAACCAGTAGGGCCTCCTAAACTTAAACCAATTGCTACAATTAAAGCGCCAACAATAAGTGGGTTTAATCCGTCAGCAATTTTATTCACACCAATAAATAGAATACCTAAAGTTAAAGCCATTGTACCGATTATCTCACTTAAAAAGTTGGCGAAATAATTTTTGATACCAGGTGCTGTAGAGAACACGCCTAATTTAACGTCAGGTTCTTCAGTGACTTTCCAATGTGGAAGATACATTAACCAAACGAGTGCACCACCAACGATACCACCTAACATCTGGCAAATGATATATCCTGGTACTTGAGCCCAACTGAATCCGCCATCCATGGCAAGAGCTATAGTTACAGCTGGGTTTAAATGTGCACCTGAGAATTTACCAACAGCGTAAGCACCCATTGACACGGCAAGTCCCCAACCCGCTGCGATAACAATCCAGTCAGCGTTGTTGCCTGCACTTCTCTTCAAGTTGACGTTTGCACATACGCCACCCCCGAAAAGGATTAGAATCGCAGTTCCTAAAAATTCTGCTAAATAAGCATTCATATAAATTCCTCCCAAAAAACAGAGAGACCCCTACCATAGCGATATTAAGCTCGTAGAAATCTCCCAGTCTCTGTTCTATTATTAACTTTTAAACTTGATACAATTTTACTATTGTGTTGTAAGCGTTGTCAATAACTTTGTAAAATAATTGTCATAATTAGTATTTATAATTATAAAAATAGTGATGAAATATTATTGATAACCAAAACACTTATTAAATATTTTAGTTTTATTGATAATTTTTTATAAAAAAAGAGTTGCTCAAAGAAGAAAATCATTCTTTAAACAACTCATAATTTGTAACTACCAGAGCTTTTGATAGCTTGTAGTAACATATTTAGCTCCACTAGATATGGCTTCTTGAATTTCTGCTTCATCATTGATTAATCCGCCCGCAATAACTGATGTTGTAGTCTCTTTTTGAATTTGATTAATCGCTTTACTAGCTATACCTGGTAATACTTCGACAAAATCTGGTTCGACTTTTTTAATTAACTCTATACTTCTAGTTAGTGCTTGGCTATCAATAATAAACACTCTAAATATCGTTAAGGTATTTAATGATTTGGCTTTCCTAATCACTTTTGTTTTTGTAGAAACGATACCTTTTGGTTGATATTGTTGAATGATATATTCACAAGCAAATTCATCATGGCTCAATCCTTTAATCAAATCGATATGAATATAACACTCTATATTATATTGCTTTAGTAACCCCATAATACTTTTCAAATGGCCGATATGCATATCTAACAATACACAAGCTTTATAGTTCGTCTTCGTTAATCTTTCAAGATCTCTCATGTTTCTAATAGCTGGTAAAATATTTTCTTTCAAGATAACAGCTCCTCTACATCACTCGTTTAAATAGTTTTTCTAATTCATAATTTGAAAAATTGATTATAATTGGTCTACCATGCGGACACGTAAATGGATCTTCTGCTTCTCTTAGTTGGTCAATTAAATCTGACATTTCGTTATTTTTTAAATAATGATTTGCTTTAATAGATTTCTTGCAAGACATCATAATCGCTGCATCTTCTCTTATCTTTTTCACATCTACTTTTTTATTTTCTAATACTAACTCAATCATATCTTTAATTATTTCCTGTGCTTCAGCTTTTGGAAACCATACTGGATAACTATTTACAATATAATCATGACCACCAAAATGCTCTAGGTGTATTCCAACTTTATCTAATTCATCTATATACTGGTCAATAATCATTTGTTCATCTTTTGAGAAATGAAATGTAAGAGGTATAAGTAAATTTTGAACTTCGTTAGATACTTCTCCTATTTTATCTCTAAAATATTCATACTTTATTCTCTCTTGCGCTGCATGTTGATCTATCATAAACATACCATTTTCATTTTGAGCAATAATATACGTTCCATGAACTTGGCCCACAACTTCCATGTATGGTACACGTCGCTTAGGATCTTGACTCACTGTACCTTTAATATCTTCTTCGTTATTAGAGGTTGATTCAGTATTTAAAAGGTAATCGTCCTCCATATCATTAAGTATGTCTTTTTGAACTTGAGAGTAATTATCCTCTTCGGAACGTTGTATATTATGAGAGGTAAATCCTTGCTCATTTTCATGGTTTGATAAAGTAGTATTTGTATCTTGGTAATTATTGATACCTTCTCTAATTTCTGAATCATTAGTATTGTAATGGTCCTTATTAGATGAAGGATGGGCGGTTGTTAAGTCGTCATTTGTCACTTCAGAATTTCGTTTTTCGAAATCCATTTTTTGTTGTTCAAATGATTCAAGGACTTTATTCTTTTTAGGCGTTCGGTCTAAATCATTTTGTGGAATCAGAATTCTATCATTGAATGCCTCTCTAATTTTTTCAACTATTAAATCATATAACTGGTCCTCTTTTGATAAACGAACTTCTAACTTAGTTGGATGTACATTAACATCTACTAAAATAGGATCCATTTCAATGTTGATATAGCAAATTGGATATCTGCCTATAGTTAATAATGTATGGTATCCTTCTAAAATAGCTTTGTTAAGAATAAAATTCTTGATATATCTACCATTAATAAAAATTGAAATATAATGCTTGTTACTTCTTGAATGTTCAGGTTTTGCAAAGAAACCTTCAAGATGATAATCACTTGTATCTCCTGAAATATGTACTAAATCTTTAGCAACTCTCATTCCATATATCTCTGCCATCACTTCATTCGTACGACCTGAACCGTTCGTGCTTATTAGTGTTTTGCCATCAGACACTAAAGAGATTCTAATATCAGGATGACTCATCGCCATTCGATTAACAATATCAGTTATCTTCCCTAATTCTGTATAAAGACTTTTAATATATTTTAAGCGCGCTGGTGTATTATAGAATAAGGATTCAACTAATATGTCTGTACCTTTTTTAGCTTTTGCTGGCTTACGATTAACGATCTCACCATTTTCAGCATATACTTCAAAGCCATTTTCATTATCTGTACACGTCTTTAATGTCACTTTAGATACTGATGAAATACTGGCTAAAGCCTCACCACGAAATCCTAAAGTTCTAATATGGAATAAGTCATCATCAACATCTAATTTGCTTGTTGCGTGTCTATGAAAGACAAGACTTAAATCATCTTGCTCAATACCTGTGCCGTTATCAACAACTCTAATTGAAGAAATACCTGATTGTTCCACTTCAATATTTATCTCGGTGGATTTTGCATCAATCGCGTTCTCCAATAATTCTTTAACTACAGAGCTGGGTCTCTCTACAACTTCGCCGGCTGCAATTTTGTTAGCTAATGAGGTTTGTAATTCTTTTATTTTTCCCATTTCTTACACCTACCTCTATCTTAATTGATTCTGTAACTCACTTAATTTCACAAGTGCCTCTATAGGCGTCATATTGGATAAATTCAAATTTTTAATTTCTAATTCTAATTCACTTTGTTCTTCACTATTATCAAATAAATCAAATGCAGCTTGTTCAAATGAATCTTTGATCATTGATTTGTCGTCACTATTGTGATGCTCATTTTTTACATTTTCATCATTTGTATGATTATTTGGTAATTCATTAGGCATAATTTGATTAGATGGTTTTTGTTCAAATTCATCTAGTATTACTTGAGCTCGACTTATTACTTCTTCTGGCAAATCAGCTAATTTAGCTACTTGTATACCATAACTATCATCGACGGCTCCATCTTTAACTTTATGCAAGAATATCAGTTCTCCTTGATATTCATCAGCAGCTACATGTACATTTTTTAAACATGGTAACATTTGATCTAGTGAAGTTAATTCATGATAATGAGTTGAAAATAGTGTTTTAGCATGAGAAGTTTGTGCTACATACTCAATCATGGCTTGTGCTAAAGCAAGTCCATCATAAGTAGATGTCCCTCTACCAATTTCATCAAAAATAATTAAACTATTTTCTGTAGCATAAGTTAACGCTTTTTGTGCTTCCAACATCTCTACCATAAATGTACTTTTACCTGAAACTAAGTCGTCAGCTGCACCTATTCTAGTAAAAATTTGATCAAATATAGGTAATATAGCAGAATCACAAGGTACGTATGCTCCCATTTGTGCCATAATGCTAATAATTGCTACTTGTCTCATGTAAGTTGACTTACCAGACATATTTGGCCCAGTTATGAGATAAATAAATGTATCATTGTTTAAACTACAATCGTTCGGCACATAATCGTTATGATCCATAACTCTCTCAACCACTGGATGTCTCGAATTCTCTAAATGTAAGGTTTTATCATCACTGAAAGATGGTCTTACATAATTATATTTTTGCGCAATTTCAGCAAAACTCTGTAGACAATCTAATTCAGAAATAATTTTAGCTTGTTGTTGTAACCTTTCAGTGTAAGTTTTAATGTGCTCACGCAATTTAACGAATAATTGATACTCTAATTCAATCGCTTTATCTTCGGCACCTAAAATGATATCTTCTTTTTCTTTCAATTCATCTGTAATAAAACGCTCTGCATTGGATAATGTTTGTTTGCGATTGTAGCCATAATCGCTAGGTTCAAATCCTTGCAAATTAGCACGTGTGATTTCAATAAAATAACCAAAAACCTTATTAAAACTTATCTTAAGAGACTTGATACCTGTACGCTCACGTTCCTTAGCCTGTAATTCTGCTAACCAATTTTTACCGTTCTTAGAAGCTTCTAAGTATTCATCTAGTTGTTCATTGAAACCTGTCTTGAATAATCCACCATCTTTAACTGAAATTGGAGGTTCTTCTACTAAACTCTCTTCTAATAGTTCTAAAAGATCATCTAACGGCTCAAGTTCACTAAATTGAGTAGTAGTTTGAGCATCTAATTCATTAAGTAATTCTTTAATATGTGGAATTTCTGATATTGAGTGCTTAAGCTGAATTAAATCTCTGGCATTCACATTGCCATAACTGACTCTACCTACCAATCTTTCAATATCATAAACTTGATTTAAATAATTACGTAAGGTATCTCTTTCGATAAAACGATTAATGAATTCTTCAACTATATTTAATCGATCATTAATTTGGTCTTTACTAATTAAAGGTCTATCTACCCATTGTTTTAATCTTCTAGCACCCATTGGTGTTTTTGTTTCATCCATCAACCAAAGTAAAGTACCCTTTTTAGATTTGAGTCTAATACTCTCTGTTAGTTCTAGATTACGTTTGGCATAGAAGTCCATCTTCATGAAATCAACAGCCGCATATTGTACAACTTCTTCTATATGAGATAAGTCTCTCTTTTGAGTATGATGAATATAATCTAGTAATAATTGTACAGATTTATACATTAGATTATGAGTAAGCTTATTAGTCTCGTATTGTTCATTTGATAGAGTCTCACGTACTGTAATTGTTTCTGTAGTCATACTAATTTGGCGTTTGAGTTCTTCAGATAATGCTTCATTAACAACAATTTCATTAGGATTTATCGTCGTTATTTCATTTAATAACGTCGCTTCGTCTTGAAAATGGGTAGACTTAAATTCTCCAGTAGAAACATCACAATAACTAAGTGCTATTTCTTCATCTTTTACAAAACTAAGAATGTAGTTATTTTGTTTTTCATCTACGCCACCTTGTTCCATGACTGTACCAGGAGTGACAATTCTTACAACTTCTCTTTTAACCATGCCTTTTGTTTGTTTAGGGTCTTCCATCTGTTCACAAATCGCTACTTTATACCCATTATTAATTAAGGTTTCAATATAACTATCTGCTGAATGATAAGGTACGCCACACATTGGGATTGGATTTTCTTTTTTAGCGTCTCTTTTAGTTAAGGTGATTTCAAGTACTCTTGAGGCTTCTTTGGCATCTTCAAAGAACATTTCATAGAAATCGCCGAGTCTAAAAAATAATAAACAATCATCATATTCTGATTTTATTTTTAAATATTGTTGCATCATCGGTGTTACATTCGCCATTTCTATTTTCACAACCCTTATTCATAAATATTTTTCTATTTTTAAAATTTTTTACGCACTGTTTTAACTCATACATTTTAACATATAAATATGTAACTCGCTTAATCAAAAAGTGAATAAAAAAGCACGCTCTATTATACGAATTAAACAGAGTTACCCCATTTATTTAATCCCTTAATAATAAAGCGTACATGATAATTAATTATTTCTTTTTAAATTTATCTAATAACCCGCGTCTTTTTAAAATAATAAGTATTATATAGCTAATTAGAGAACCAATTACACTTGAAACCATAAACGCTATCATTAATGGTTTTACAAAGAAGTCTTCCATTCCCATAAACCATGCTAAAGGTATACACATTAAACTTCCTATGACACCAGTTCCTAAAACTTCTCCAACTGATGCCATGAAAATATGTTTTCTATACATGTAGAATAGACTAGACAAGAGAACTCCAATCATACTACCCGGGAAAGCAAAAGGACTACCTGTTCCAAAACTAATTCTTAAAATTGAAGAAATAAGCGCTTGAGCTAATCCATACCACGGTCCTACAAACACAGCGCATAAAACATTAATAAAATGTTGAACAGGCGCTGCTTTTATAGGTCCTAAAGGTATTACAATAAGACTACTTAATACAACGTTGATTGCGATTAAAAATGCAGTTATAGTCAAATTCCTTATTTTCATAGCATTTACTCCTCAATTAGCTTTTATTCCTTATGCTCTCGTTTGTTATGTTCATTAAGTCTATCTTCCATTGTTTTGATCATCATTTGTAATAAATCATTCGCATCGTATTGTGCAGAACGAAATTCTTCGACTATTGGTAAATTATTTATTTCATCTTCAATATGATGAATTTGATTTTCAGATTGTCGGAAGGCAGTATCTTTCCCATAATTTTGAAAGTTGACAGATTGTTTTTGTTGATTTTTTAAACTTTTCATCTTACTTTCAATTGTTTTATTATTATGGATTTGCTGTTCAATCGATTGGTAATCTTTTACAACATCTAGGTCATTAATGCGTTGCGCTAGTATATCTGCATGTTTTAAGATATCCTCTTTTGAATACATTGTTTAATGAACCACCATTGCCTTTTGATGTTCTTTCACAAATGTTCCATTTAATGAATATTGTTTTGCTTCATCGATTTTAACATCAACAAGTTTTCCAATCATTTCTTTAGGAGCTTTAAAGTTGACTAGTTTATTTTTATCAGTGTAACCAGCTAATACTGTGTCATCCTTTTTACTTGCTCCTTCACACAATACTGTAACGATTTTACCTTCATACTTACTCATAGCTTTTTGAGAGTATTCACCTACTTTTTTATTTAACCTTTGTAATCGTTCTTTTTTCACTTCAGTAGGCACATTATCTTTCATTTTAGCAGCTGGTGTTCCATCTCTTTGAGAGTATAGATAAGTATAAGCATGTTCAAATTCTACTTCATCATATAACGATAGCGTTTCTTCAAATTGTTCTTCAGTTTCATTAGGATATCCTACAATAATATCTGTTGTTAACGCTATATTAGGAATTGCAGTTTTTATTCTATTTACTAAATCAAGATAGCTTTCACGAGTATATTTACGACCCATAATTTTTAAAACGGCATTGTTCCCTGATTGAACTGGTAGGTGAATGTGAGGAACTATATTACCACCATTTGCTATAACTTCAATCATACGATCCGTAAAGTCCCAAGGGTGACTTGTTGTAAATCTTACTCTTGGTATATCAATCTTAGATATATCTTCTAGTAAATCACCAAGTCCATAATCTAGATCTTCGATATCTTTACCATAGGAATTTACATTTTGACCTAATAAAGTAATTTCTTGATAGCCTTCTCTTGCTAATTCTCTTACTTCATTAATAATATCTTCAGGGCGACGGCTACGTTCCTTACCTCTCGTGAAAGGTACGATACAATATGTACAGAATTTATCACATCCATACATGATATTAACCCAAGCTTTTATACTACCTTCTCTTACCTTAGGAAGATTTTCAATAACATCTCCCTCTTTAGACCAAACTTCTACTACCATTGCTTTAGATAAATACGCTTCTTCTAAAATTTCAGGTAAGTGATGGATGTTATGTGTACCAAATATCATATCTACATTTTGATAAGATTTTAGAATTTTATTTACTACTGATTCTTCTTGAGACATACATCCACATACCCCGATTAGACAATCAGGACGTTCTTTTTTAAGATGTTTTAAATTTCCAATTTCACTAAAAACTTTGTTTTCCGCATTTTCCCGAATAGCACAAGTATTAATTAAAATTACATCTGCTTGATTAATATCAGTTGTCGCACTATAACCTAAAGCCTTTAATATCCCCGCCATAACTTCAGTATCATGTGCATTCATTTGACAACCATACGTTTTAATTAAAAAAGTACGACCGTTACCCATGTTTTTATACTTTTCATCAATATGAAAGTCTCTATTATATTGTACTTCTTGTTTCCCACGTTTTTTTGCTTCTTTTAAACTAGGTGGTTGATACACTTGTTCAAAGTATTTGCTATAGTCTTTTTCAGCTTTACGATCACGCTCAGCTAAAATGTTTATCGTACCAGCTTTTCTTTGTTCTTCATTCACTTTGAAAAATCCTTTCTATAAGCCCATAATCATTACTACATTATATTAAATTTAAAGTTAAAGTGCAAAAAGACGTTTTGTTTTATTTTTCAAAAATGACATATAAAAAGAGACAAATCAAACCTTTTAAGCTTAATTTGTCTCTAACCTATTATAAGAAATTTAACATTAGTTTATTATGTGATACTTAGTTTATTCTTCATCATATTTGCCAGTTAATGTCTCAATATCAATTCCTTCAGGGACGTGATAAAATTTAACTTGGCTAATAATACTTGGACATTCTAATTCAACCATTCTCTCATTAAGTTTTTGAATTAGAATAAGACACTCACTCATTTCTCCTTGAACAGTTGTTTCCAATGGCCCTACTCTATAATGCATTCCTGATTCATCAATAATTTTAATTGCCTCATCAACATAAGGAATCACATCTTCATTGTTTGAAGTTCTAGGAATTATTTGTACACTCATTAAAGTATCTTGCACTACAATATCACTCCTTTTATTTATACAATCATATACTCATATTTTAACATTCATAAAGTAAGTATACGCTAAAGACTAAACTTGTTGTAGTGCTTTAATTGTTGCATCTGCAAAGTCGTACATCAAGTCACCCCAGTTATCTCGGTCTTCACGACTTTTACGAGAACTTTTGTTATTCACAAATAATTCTTTTCTAAGACTTGAAGTTAACTCGATTTGAACGCCAGCATTATTCTTAGTTAAATTAATAATATTTTCATCTTGCTTTCCAGCCATTGTATTCGGCGCTTCTTGTACCTTTATACCTACATCTGATAATGCATCACTTAATATATCAATAAGTTGCTGATCATTGCCTCCAAGATAAGCTACACTATCTTCACCTTTACAACCATGCAATGCTATCGCTCTTTCACTTTTTTCAACAATTTTAATAGCTTGTGGGTCATCGTAATTTGTAGATGTAACATGCAATTCATTATTGCCTTTACTACGTAGTCCCTTAAAAGAAAAATAATTATAATTCCCTTTATCAGCAATCACTTGTGCTAACTCAGTCGTAGCTGGTTCAATACCACCACCGTGAATCGCTAAGATTGATACACTACTATCTTTATCATCTGTTTCAATTTCCCAATCTTCATTTTCCACAGTTACGTTTTCTAATTCTTTCATTGATTTAAATCTATCCATGACTACCTCCAATAAGATTGTTTATTTTGCATATTCCCAAAATAAATAATTTAAAAAGTCATTTACGTAATTTAAATATTTTTAATCAAGAATTAAAATATAGATTTTCATCATAAAAAAACTGAGCACCCCATGTAGGCACTCAGATAACAAAAATTTATATAAATTGAGCTGTCAAATCATTAAACGTATCTTCTGAAATATGAACATCTTTTTTAGCTAGAGCCTCATCTTCAAGTTCATTAATTTGAGATTCGTATGAAGGCGTTTCAGTATCTTGATAGACAATACCTTTAACTAGCGATTCGTGCTCTAAAACTGTTCGCATAGCTAACTGTTTATCTGAATTATCATAATCATCAATATCATCAATGCTAGTTAAATGCTCTTTAAACCAATCATAAGTGTTAACTTTGTTATATGTTACACAAGGTGAGAATACATTAACAAACGAAAATCCATCATGATTAATCGCATCCTCAATCATTTTAGTTAATGCTTTAATATCACTTGAAAAACCTTGTGCTACAAATGTAGCACCTGATGAAAGTGCTAATTCTAATGGGGCTACATTTTTCTCAATATTCCCTTTAGGTGTAGATTTAGTTACAAAACCTACTGCTGAAGAAGGTGATGTCTGACCTTTAGTTAAACCGTAAATCTGATTATCCATGACAATGTATGTCATATTCATGTTTCTTCTTAATGCATGAATCGTATGCCCCATACCGATTGCATAACCGTCTCCATCGCCACCTGAAGCAATAACAGTTAAATCTTTGTTCGCCATTTTAACACCCTGTGCTAAAGGTAAGGCACGTCCATGTATAGCGTGAACACCATAAGAATTAATGTATCCTGATAATCTACCAGAACATCCAATGCCTGTAATAATTGCAACTTCTTCAGGTTCCAAACCTACATTGGCCGCTGCTTTTTGTATGGCCGCTTGTACAGAGAAATCTCCACATCCTGGGCACCAATTTGGCTTAACATTATTTCTAAAATCTTTGAATGTAGCCAATTAAACCAACTCCTTAATTTCCTTGACTATCTCTAATCCTTTATCTTCAATTTCATGAGGTAAAAAAGGTGTACCATCATATTTAGTTTGGTTCACTAATTTTTCTTCTACTTTTGTGTTCATTTTTAAAATATTAGATAACTGACCTTGATAATTATGTTCAGCTACAATCACTTTAGATGCTTTATCGATTGCATGTTGAATCGTATCTTTAGGGAATGGATGTAACTGACGAATTTGTATAGTATTAACTTTAATACCTTGAGATTCCAAACGTTCTGCGCCTTCGTTAATAGCACCTTTGGTAGAAATAAAACCTATATATAATAAATCTGCCTCATCATATTTTTCATTAGATTCAATAGGTTTTTCTATAACTAGATTTTCTGTTTTACGCATACGTTTTTCCATTTGTGCTTGTCTATTAGAAGCCGCTTCACTAGGTTTACCTTCTTCATTATGTTCAACACCAGTGATGTGATGAACGCCACCTTTTACACCCGGAATAGGACGAGGTGAAATTCCATTACCTGTTAAGGCATATCTTCTAAAGTAGCCTTTATCATCTTCTTCACGTTCTATATCAGATTGAAGTAATTCGCCGCGTTTAATTTGAATCTTATTATAATCTAATGACTTAACTGTTTGTTTACCTAAAGAAAGTTGTAGATCACTTAAAATAATGACAGGACATTGATATTCCTCTGCTAAATTGAATGCCTCTACTGTAAGATAGAATGCATCTTCAGCATCAGTTGGAGCAACTACAATTTTTGGAATATCACCGTGTGTACCATATATCATTTGCATTAAATCTGATTGTTCTTGTTTAGTAGGTAAACCTGTTGAAGGTCCGCCACGTTGAGTGTTGATGACTACGAATGGTGTTTCAGTCATTCCTGATAAACCAATTGATTCCATCATCAATGATAAACCAGGACCTGCACTTGCTGTAAACCCTCTTACACCAGCATAGTTAGACCCTATAGCCATTGTAGCTGCAGCAATTTCATCTTCCGTTTGAACAACAGTGCCACCGACTTTAGGAAGATTCGCAATCATATACTCCATAATTTCAGATGCTGGAGTAATAGGATAAGCAGCCATAAATTTAGAACCTGCTGATATTGCTCCTAATCCAATTGCATCATTACCTATCATATACAAGTGAGGATCTTCATTAATTGCTTCTAATTCAAAGTCTCCCTGAATAGAACTTAGGTGTTCTTTCATTAAACGATAACCTTCGTTAAGCGCTTCGATATTCATATCAACTACTTTTTCTCCCTTTTTAGAGAACATGTTCGTAATTAATTCTTCAAAAGTAGTTGTGTCTAAATTCATAAGCGCTGAAGTAGCTCCAATAGCCACCATGTTTTTCATCAGTGCTGTCCCAAGTTCTTTAGCAGTGCTTGTAAACGGTAAATCTATAAGTTGCGCTTTACAGCCTTCTGGTTTCGTCGGTTTAGCCTTAGAATCCGCAATTATAATACTATCCTCTCTCATTTCATGATGATTTAACTCAATCGTTTCTTGATCAAATGCAATTAAGATATCTAAATCATCACTAATGGCATGAACAGGCGTAGTTGATACTCTTATTTTATTGTTAGTATGACCACCTTTAATTCGACTTGAAAAGTGTCTGTAACCATATAAAAAGTATCCCTTCCTATTCATTGCAGTAGCGAAGATTTCTCCAGTAGATTCGATACCTTCACCTTGTTGTCCGCCCACTTTCCATGATAGTTGTGATTTCATATCACATGCCTCCTGTGGATATAATTCATATTTAATAATAACAAAAGAAACCACCGTTTTACTATGTAAACAGTGGTACAAAATTAAATTCATACTAATGGACGATAACCTTTAAACACTATTAAGACAGGGGTTTATCCCTGAAAAGGATTGTCGTCATTTATTAATATTCTTTCAATTTGTGTTGTTTTACCTTCTTTATCTAAATCAATAATGACGCCAGATAAAACACTGCGCCCTTCATCTGGTACGACGTGTCTTTGAGGTAAACTTGTAATAAATCTATTAATCACTTCTTCGCGATTGATACCTAAAATTCCATCATAATATCCTGTCATACCCACATCAGTGATATAGCCAGTCCCGTTTGGTAAGACGCGATTATCAGAAGTCTGAATGTGAGTATGTGTTCCAACTACTGCACTCACTCTACCATCTAAATACCAACCCATAGCATTTTTCTCAGAAGTTGTTTCTGCATGAAAGTCGACGAAGATGTAAGGAGTGACTTTTCTTGCTTCTTCTATCAATTGATCCGCCTTTTTAAAGGGATCATCAATATCTTGCATAAATGAACGTCCTTGTAGGTTAATAATAGCTAATTTTATTTCATTAATTTGAATATAACGCATTCCAACTCCTGGCGCTTCTTCTGGAAAATTAGCCGGACGAACCATTCGATGTGCATCATCGATAAAGTCATAAATTTCTCTTTGACCATAAGTATGGTTACCCATAGTCATGAAATCTACGCCTTCTCTTAATAATTGTTTATAAATCTTCTCTGTTAACCCTTTGCCATGTGCTGCATTTTCAGCATTTACAATGGAGACTGTAGGGCGATAACTTTGTTTTATTTTTGGTAAATATGTAGAAATTGCTTTTCTACCGATTTTTCCAACGATATCTCCAATAAACAATATTCTCATAAATCGTTCATCCTCTCATAAACAGTTTAATAGATACCGTCATATAATTAAAGTATCCAGTACAAATTAATTATTCTGAATATTAAAAGACTTTTCTTTTTTGTATTTATTTAATATGTTAATATGAAATTAACAAAATTCTAGGAGTTGTAAATCATACATGTCTATTAATATTGATCCTGAAAAATTTGCAGAATTAGTAGTAAACGCGAATCCAGCAAAATCTGATGAACCAGAAGATATTGCTAAAGAAAGCTTAACACTCTATATTAATGCTTACCGTTTAGCTGAAAAATATTCAAACATTGCTACTAATTGTTACGATACAGCTGAAATCATTAAAGAAATCAATGATGCAGACCTACAATTAAAATAATTTAAAAACTTATTTTTTAATAATTTAAAAACTAATTATTAAAAAATAAGTTTTTAGGAATCAACATAATCAATTGATTATGTTGATTTTTTATTTTATGCCAAACCCTTTCGTCATACTTGAATCTTTAATTCAAGCATAAGAGCCACTAACCGATGTCTCGGTAAGTTTTTTGTCATACTTGAATCTTCGTTTCAAGCATAAGAGCCACTAACCGATGTCTCGGTATGTTTCATTGTCATACTTGAATCTTTGATTCAAGCATAAGAGCCACTAACCGATGTCTCGGTAAGTTTCATTGTCATACTTGAATCTTTGATTCAAGCATAAGAGCCACTAACCGATTTACCGGTAAGTGGCTCTAAAATTATTTTGCATATTCTACTGCTCTAGTCTCTCGAACAACTGTCACTTTGATGTGACCAGGATATTGTAATTCTTCTTCGATTTGATCTTTGATATCTCTAGCCAATCTGTATGATTTTAAATCATCAATTTCTTCAGGTGAGACAACTACACGAATTTCTCTACCTGCTTGAATTGCAAATGCTTTTTCAACTCCATCATAGCTCTCAGATAAAGCTTCTAATCTTTCTAATCTTCTAATATAGTTTTCAAGTGTCTCTTTACGAGCACCCGGTCTTGCTGCTGATAAGGCATCTGCAGCCGCAACTAAAATAGAAATAATAGAAGTTGGCTCTACATCTCCATGATGTGAGTGAATAGCATTAGTTACTGTTTCATTCTCACCATATTTCTTAGCTAATTCAACACCTATTTCTACGTGACTTCCCTCAACCTCATGGTCAATAGCTTTACCAACATCATGAAGTAAACCTGCACGCTTAGCAAGAGTAACGTCTTCGCCTAACTCTGCAGCTAACATACCTGAAAGGTGCGCCACTTCAATAGAATGTTTAAGCACATTTTGGCCATAACTAGTACGATAGTTTAATCGGCCAAGTATTTTAACTAGATCAGGATGCATGTTATGAACATTAATTTCAAATGTAGCTTGTTCACCTGCATCTCTAATAATATCGTCAACTTCTTTTCTAGCTTTCTCAACCATATCTTCAATACGACCAGGATGAATACGACCATCTGAAACTAAGTTAACTAATGCTGTTCTAGCTATTTCTCGTCGAATTGGGTCAAAGCCTGATAAAATAACCGCTTCTGGAGTATCATCAATAATCAAGTCTATACCAGTAAGCGTTTCTAATGTACGAATATTTCGACCTTCTCTACCTATGATACGACCTTTCATTTCATCATTAGGTAAATTAACAACTGATACAGTTGATTCAGTTGTATGATCGGCTGCTAATCTCTGTACTGTAGTAGCAAGTAATTCTTTTGCTGTTTTATCTACTTTTTCTTTCGCTTCTTTTTCTTTTTCTTTAACAAGTATTGCAATATCTTGTGACAGTTCTTCTTCAACTCGTTGAAGTTGTTCATTTACAGCTTCTTCTTGAGTGAGACCGGAGATGCGTTCTAATTCTTGTTCATGCTTCATTATTAATGTTTGAACACTACTCTCTTTTGCATCTACTTGTTGTTGTCTTTCTTCAATTTTTGATTCTTTTTGTTCTAAAATCTCATCTTTTTTATCTAAAAGATCAGATTTTCGATCCAAGTTCTCTTCTTTTTGAAGAAGTCGGGTTTCTTGTCTTTGAAGTTCCCCACGTCTTTCACGCAGTTCACTTTCTGTTTGTTCTCTTAAAATTTGGTTCTCTTCTTTTGCCTCAAGTAATTTTTCTTTTTTAATATTGTCAGCTTCTTTGTTAGCATAATTGACAATATCTTCGGCAGTTTGTCTTGCTTGAACTTGTTTTTGGTGTAATAAATTTCGGGCAACGACATACCCTACAACAACGCCTAGAATTATCCCCAGCAAAATGAGTAGGAGGCTTAATAAATTCACATAAACACCTCCTTTATCTAGGGTTTGCTCTGTATATCAAAATCAATATGATTATATGAAATTATATAAGAATCATACACACTAATTGTACGTTTTTCGACAGAGAAGTGTCAAGGTATGAAATTCCTTATCCTACGTTTAAAATCCTTAGTTATTGTGAAAATTTAGTCTAAAAAAATGGATAGCAAAAAGCCATCCATTTTAAACTTACATATATGCTTTTGAATAAAAATTATTCTTCATCAAATAAAGTTTTAGGTGCTTCTTCTTCAGCGTCTGTTTCTTCAACGTCTCCATCGAATATACCTAATTTTTCTCGTAATTTACGATCAATTTCTTCTTTAATTTGAGGGTTTTCTTTTAAATAAGTTTTAACGTTTTCTTTACCTTGACCCATTCGATCACCATTATAAGAGTACCAAGCACCAGATTTACCAACGATGTCATTTTCAACACCTAAGTCAATTAATTCGCCTTCTTTAGAAATACCTTGACCGTACATAATATCTACTTCAGCTACTCTGAATGGAGGTGCTACTTTATTTTTAACAACTTTGATTTTAGTTCTGTTACCTACGATATCTTGGCCTTGTTTTAGTTGTTCAGCTCTTCTTACTTCTAATCTTACAGAACTATAGAATTTTAATGCACGTCCACCTGGTGTAGTTTCTGGATTACCAAACATCACACCAACTTTTTCACGAATTTGGTTAATAAAGATTGCAGTTGTGTTTGATTTAGAAATTGCACCAGATAGTTTTCTTAAAGCTTGAGACATTAATCTTGCTTGTAAACCAACATGTGTATCTCCCATTTCACCTTCAATTTCAGCTTTAGGAGTTAATGCTGCCACTGAGTCAACCACGACGATGTCAACTGCACCACTTCGAACAAATGCTTCAGCAATTTCAAGTCCCTGTTCCCCATGATCAGGTTGAGATAAGTATAAGTTGTCAATATCTACGCCTAAAGCTTGAGCGTATACAGGATCAAGTGCATGTTCAGCATCAATGAATGCAGCTACTCCACCGTTTTTTTGAACCTCTGCAATTGCATGTAAAGCAACTGTTGTTTTACCTGAACTCTCAGGTCCATAAATTTCTATAATTCTTCCTTTAGGATAACCACCTACACCTAGGGCATTATCCACTGTTACAGAACCACTTGATGTGCTTGATACTTTACGACCTTTATTGTCGCCTAATTTCATAACAGCACCTTTACCAAATGATTTCTCCATATTTTTTATAACTGTATCTAAAGCTTTTTGACGTTCGTTATCCAAAGCGAGACCTCCTAATTACGAAAGTAATCTTTTTTAATATCTTATCTTTACTATACAAGCTATCCATTCAAAACACAAGCATTCTGCGAATATTTGTTCGTGTAATTATAATTATAAATGATATAAAATCGAACAAACGTACTTATTTTTAAAACAGTAAAAGAATAATCATCGATTTTCAAACCATTTTAATAATTTAATCATCGCATAATTTTGACTTCTGCTTCTTAATAAATTTCTACTTTGAGTCATTTTAAAAGTATCAACGTTTAATACTTCTCCATCGTACATAGCTAAGTAGACGTCTTCATTTTCATGTAATAAAACAATACCCAAATCAGTTTGGTATAAATCTTTTACATATTGCGCTGCATTAAATAATTGGTCGTGGATACTATCTGTAGTGTCTATAAATAAACCATTGTGTGGTAACAATCCATTAAGTACATCATTTTGATCTACATTTTTAAGTCTTGTATATAAAGCACCATTTGTTACTCCATCATATATAGCAAACGTTTCATTTATTTTAGATATCACAGCCTCCTCAAGAGTAATGTCATCAGATCCATAGTAATAATCACCTATACGATCGAGTATTTCCCTCTTGACGGGGGCAATAAGATTTTTGCAATCATTCTTTGAATCAGAATTGGCAGTAATTCTAATATAAACTTCATGTGTTCCAGCTAAAGGAGCTATAGTTGGATTAGTTTGATTTTCTATAAGATCCATGAGTATGGTCTCAACTTTAGATTCACCTATTCCGGCAAATCTTAATAACTCTGAAAAAATGACGCTATCGTCATCTAGTAAGTAAGGTAATAGCTCATTCTTTGCCATGGGCTTCATTTCACTAGGAGGCCCTGGTAAAAGCACAACCTTTTTATCATTCTTTTCAATTAACATTCCCGGCGCCATACCAGTTTTATTTGGTAATACTTTGCAACCATCAATAACCAATGCTTGTTGTTTATTATTAGGTGTCATTTCTTGTCCTTGCTCTTTGAAATAACTCTCAATATATTCTAAAGAAGCCTCGTCAGTAACTAATTCTTTACCTAAAACTTTAGCTACAGTATGTTTAGTTAAATCGTCTTTAGTAGGTCCTAACCCACCTGTTAACACAAGAGTATCAAAACGTTCAAATCCTTGTCTGATAATGTATTCCAATCTTTCCGGATTATCTCCAATTACAGTATGCTCAACCACGTTTTTACCAATACTATTAAATAGTTTGGATAAATACTGACCATTCGTGTTAGCTATTTGACCTAAAAGTAATTCAGAACCTACAGCAATTATAGATACTTTCATCAACTTTCACCCCTTTGATCATCTTTTTTCGCAATAAATTCATTATATATTTTCTGATTTAATAAATCTAAAAAAAGAGTTCAAAAAAAGACTAAACTTTATAATCTTACTTTTATAAAGCCTAGTCTTGTAAATTCGTATGTTATTTAGATTGTTTAAATACTTCTCTACCTTTGTAGAAATACTCAATGCCAGAAAGGATAGTGAAAAACACTCCTATATAAAGTAATGTCACACCGAGTGGAAAATGAATATAATGAACGAGTGGATCACCTAGTAGTATCCAAATAATCGCAACCATTGTGACTGCTGTTTTAATTTTACCTAGTTGACCCGCCGCACTTACAAATCCTTGTTCAATTTGTAATAAACGTAAGCCTGTAACCGCAAATTCACGTGCAATAATTATTATAGCTACAACTGAATTCGTAAAACCTAATTGCACCATTACAATAAGAGCACTTGCTACTAAAAGTTTATCAGCTAATGGATCTAAAAATTTACCCATATTTGTAACAAGTTGCCATTTACGTGCTAAATATCCATCTGCAAAGTCACTTAACGATGCAAGAATAAAAATAATTGCACTTATTAAAATTTCAATTCTAATGTGATACCCGCCTAAAAAAGATACCTTTCCAAATCCGAAATCTACTAACGCAAATAGTATGAAAACGGGTATCAATATAACTCTAAATACCGTAATCTGATTCGGTATATTCATAATAAATCCTCATTTCTTAAACTTTATTTATATAATTAACACTGCAAGAATCCAAAGTATTAAAGAAACTATTACTATAAAACCAATTAGCATTATCAATTGCATCGTTTCTTTTGACTTACTTCGATACGAGGGAGCTTCACCGTTCGAGAAAGCAGCAATTAATTCATCAATTTGATTCTGATTATTTGGTATTTCGTCACGATGAGCCTCAATAAGTTGATTAGGTTCAATGTTGACTACATTAGCATATTTACGAATAAATCCCTCTGTGTAATCCTTTTTGGCTAATAAATCAAAATCATTATTCTCTATATGTATCAGAGTTTGACGCTTAAGTTGTGTTCGTTGCTCAAGTTCATTTAAAGTCATACCTAATCTTTCACGTCTACCTTTTAATGCTTCACCAACAGTTTTCACACATAGCCCTCCTCAAACCTATTCAAAGAAACCAAATCCTCCACCAAATGGATCACCGAAATCTAAATTATTTTTACTTTGAATCGTCTGTTTTTTCATTTCATCATAATGTATTTCTTGATTTTCATTTTCTCTTAATTCAATGATATAGTCAAAGTCTTCCATGCTATAATTACACGCTTCTACAAATAAATCTGGATGCTCAACTACTTTAATCGAAGGGAGTGTCATAACTTCTCTAACTAAATCTTGGTGCTTAGGATTAGATTCACGAGCCGTCACTGCGCCATCAATAATATAAACATGATTTGAATCATATTCACCTTTGATTAAAGAACTTCTTACTGTTTGCTTAATTAAAGTAGAACTAATAAACAGCCATCTTTTATGCGCACATACGCTTCCAGCAACAATTGATTCTGTCTTACCTACACGTGGCATACCTCGTATTCCTATTAACTTATGTCCTTCTTCTTTAAAAAGTTCAGCCAAAAAGTCTACAAGTAAACCTAAATCTTCTCTCTCAAATTTAAACGTTTTTTTATCATCCGCATCTTGTTCTATGTATCTGCCATGTCTAACTGCAAGACGATCTCTAAGTTCTGGTATTCTTAATTTGGTAATGTCAATTTCATTAATTTCTTTAACTATTTGTTCAAAACGTTCAACTTTTTCTAGTTTATCAGTTTTGATAAGTAAACCCCTTTTGCCTTGATCAACACCATTAATTGTAACAATACTAATTCCTAACATACCTAATAAACTTGATATGTCCCCAAGTAATCCTGCACGATTAATTGTAATCTCATATTCAAGATACCATTCTTTTCTTTCTGCTACTACCATGATTTAACCACCCCTTGTTTTCAATCACGCACTTGAAAGCTTTTTTCAAAGTATGATTTAAAAACATTATAACATCGATTAAGAAACGCGCACTTAGGAATTGTATTTATTTTCATATAAAATCAAAACCTAAATTACTTACAAAATACTTTAAATTTTTATAAATACCATGCTCCATTTACCTTTTGAACAGTACCTGTAATACTTCTAGACATGGGGTGACACAAATACGCACAGACATGGGCCACCTCTTCAGGTTCAATCATTCTATTCTGAGGTAATTCTTGAAGTATTGAATCTCTTTCCTCTTCTGACCACACCTTGCTCATATTACCTGAAACAAATCCTGGAGTTATAGCATTTACGGTTACTGACGTAAGCGCAAGTTCTTGACTAAGCGCTTTAACGAAACCTATTTGAGCACTTTTCATAGCTGAGTAAATAGTTTCCATGCTTGCACCTGTTTCTCCCCAAATAGAAGAAATAACTACAATTCGGCCGTTTTCACTTCTTCTTAAAATATCTACAAAAAATCTGGATAAACGTATAAATTGTCTTAAGTGAAGAGCGTAATTCTTATCGATATCATCATCGCTCATATCTTGTAACATGCCATATAATGCAGTGCCGCTAGTATAAATAAGACAATCCAAATCATTAATGTGTCCAAAATAATCTTCTAAATTTAGATTTTGAGATAGATCACATTGGATGAATTCTACATTTTGGTTATGATTAAATTTTTGTTTCAAGGCTTCTAATTTAGAAGAGTGATAGTGAACAATTACGTGATACCCTTCATTTAAGAGTTGCTTAACAATCGCTAAACCTATAGTACCTGAACCACCAAGTACGAGTGCTTTCATTATGGTTTCATCTCCAAACGACTATCGACAAGTTGTTCAAAATTTAGAAATAGTTCAGATGTTTCATTAACACTTTCGAGTGTTATATTTTCAACAATTTCTAACATGTCAAAAACACTTACACCTTCAAAATATAATTTCGCATATTGATTAGCAATATACTCAGGTGAATTCAAACTTGAAATAAACTCTCCGATAAATTGTTTTTTTAATAAGTCGAAAGCTTCTTGATCAACTAATTGTCCTCTGTACTTCTTCAATTCATTAAGTAATAATTCTTTTAATTCATCCGGTTGCTGTGTTGCACTGGTAATAATAGAAAAGCTATAGCTAGGTTCAAGCACAAATTGATATCCAAAAGTTTCATCAATTAAATCTTTATTTAATAAATGTTGATAAAAATCCGTTTCTTCTCCAAAAATCAACTCATAGAAAAATGTCATTTCTAAATCTCTTTGTACATATTTTTCCGAGCTTTCTTTAAGTGGTTGATTTTTAAAACCTAACATTAACCTTGGAGATTGCAATTTCATCTGCTCTGTAACGTTGTGTTGATTCACTTCAATGGGTTCATCAATTTCTGCACGCTCAATCTTAGGTTGGTTGGTCTTATTTCGCTTTGCCTCATGTTGTTCTACTAAATCAATCATATTTTGAGGGTTTACGTCACCAACAATAAATAAAACCATATTTGATGGATGATAAAAAGTTTCATAACAAAGGTATAAATCATCCTTAGTGATATCGTAAATACTCTCCACACTACCAGCAATATCGACGCGAATAGGATGGTTTGAATACATCGCTCTCAAAGTATTGAACATTAATTTGTAACCAGGTTGTTCTTGATACATTTTAATTTCTTCAGCAATGATACCCTTTTCCTTATTAACCGTTTCTTCAGTAAAATAAGGCGTTTCAACCATATCTAATAAACGCTTAATGTTACTCTCAATATTGCTTGTAGCACTAAATAAATAACTTGTACGGTCAAAACTTGTAAATGCGTTTGCTTGTGCATTTTCCTCGGCAAAAGCTGTAAATAAATCTTCTTCTTCTTTTTCAAAAAGTTTATGTTCTAAAAAATGCGCTACACCATCTGGCACTTTTACAAATTGTTGGCTTCCAATAGGTTTGAAATGATTATCTAAAGAACCAAATTGCGTCGTATAAGTCACAAATGTTTTTTGGAATCCTGGTTTAGGTATTATAAACAGCTTTAGCCCATTATCAAGTTCATGTTCGTAGACTTTCTCATCTATCAATTCATAATTATGTACCTTCATTATTCACTTTGACCTCCTTTCGTTAAAACGTAGATTGTATCTAGCATAGCTTTATTAGCTAATTTTATAACATCTTCTCTTGTGACAGCATTAATTGCAGTGATGAATTCTTCTTCAGATTGAGGTTTGTCTAATAACACCTGATTATGTAATAGTTCGATAATACTTTTAGGTCTGTCAGTAGATTCATGTCTGTGAGAGATAATAATTTTCTTTGCCAACTCTAATTTACCATCATCAAAATTACCATTCTTTAATTTTTCAAATTCATCTAAAATAGTATCTTTGGCAATCTCATATTTAGAAGCCGAAACTCCACTAAGAACAAATAAAAATCCATTCTTTCCATCGATTTGTGAATGTATAGAATAGGCCAAACTTTGCTTTTCTCGAACTTCATTGAATAGCACTGAAGAAGGGTCGCCACCAAACATCATGTTTAAAACTACGAATGCATAATAGTTCTCTTTCCCAAAATAAGTTGGGAAACGATAACCAAGATTGAGTTTAGCTTGGTCCACTTCATCATTATCAATGATAAATTTAGATGATTTATTTTGATCTATATGCTCAGGTCGATTATTACTTTCAAATTTGAATGGTTTAATATTAAAGTTTTCTTGTATTGTATCTATCACATTTTGTTTATCTACATTTCCAACTACGTAAATTGCACAATCATCGTTATGTAACATTGATTTATATGTATCATACAAGTTTTTAGCAGTAACATGAGGTATTTGTTCTACTTGACCTGTAGCTAAATATTTATAGGGTTCATTTTCAAACATATGATTCATTAATTTTAAAAATGAATATTGAGCTTTATTATCAATCATTGCTTCAAGCTTTTTAGTGAGCAAAGATTTTTCCTGTGCTACATAGTTCTCATTAAACTGTTCGTCAATAATTAAAGGATTCCAAATAAGTTCTTTAAGCGTCTTAAGACCCTTCTCAAATAATGGAGTTGAGTCCTTTAAATAACGCTCATTAGCAATTTCTAAAGAAATTGTAATCACATGTTTATCCTTAAATTTAGATACAAAACTATTGATATATGCACCATATAATGATGATAAATGTCTATTTAACACTTTATCGTTAGGCCATTGTTGTGTAGCACGTACTAAGACTTTACTTAAAATTGAACGCGCCGTTATTGTTTTATAATCTAATGGCGCCATAAATTTAAAGGTCACCATGGTTGTTTTAAATTTTTTAGTTGGTAAAACGTTAATATATATATTGGAATTGTCTAATGTATTATTTTCCAAACGGCATACCTCCCATTCCTGTAAAAACATTTAATATTTACTTAGCTTTTATTTATTTTAAATTTAACCAAACTACTTTTAATATAGTTTAATGAATATAAAATAGGTTGATCTTGCTCATCATAATGAACTACCTTTAATAGCATTAAACCTTCATGTGGAGAAGCGTTTAACACTTCTGAAATATGAGGTTCATAACTAATTGCTTCTAAGTCCATTTCTGCATGTTTAACCTCATGTCCTGTTGATTCTTTAATAGCTCTTAATATAGAGCCACTACTTTTTTGATAGTCTGTACAAGTTAGATTTTGTTTAGCGATTTTATCTAAACAGTAAACTACTGGTATTTGATCAGCCGTTCTTAATCTTTCAATGATAGTCACAGGTTCTTTATCACTTATTTCTAATAATTCAGCATCAAGAATAGTTGCTGGTTGTTCATCAAAATTTAAATATTCTATACCTGCTTTATACCCAGCTTCTTCAATCATATTACTAATACTTACTAACTTATCTAATGGATAAAAGAAGGGAGGCTGTTTTTTAACACTAGTCCCCTCTTCAAAATTATCAGTTACAATTTGTTCGGTAATTAATTCACCAATTCCATCATAAACATCGTCCGTTTTCACGTTGAGTGCACGTGCAATTGATAAATTACTTGGTAGCTTACCAGAATTATCCAATTCTCCATTTTTTATTAACTTTAAAATGTATTGTTTAACTCTATAAATCGCATTCATTTCCGACATTTTTACACCTCATCATTATCTAAATCAACTAGAATTTGTCTTGGTTTACTTCCTTTTTGAGGACCGATGACTTGATTACGTTCTAAATCGTCCATTAATCGTGAAGCACGATTATAACCAATTCTAAATTGTCTTTGTAATAAAGATGTGCTCGCTTTTTGTTGTTCTATTACAAACAAGTAGGCTTCATCATATAAGGAATCTTCACTTTTCATCTCTGATTTATCAACTGGTGCGTCAGGTTCCATTTCTTTTACATAATTTGCTTTTTGTTGTTCTACAACGTAGTCCACTACATCTTGAACCTCCTTATCGCTCAAGAAGGCACCTTGGATACGTGTTTGAGTCGATTCACCATTACCAATATATAACATATCACCTTTACCTAATAACTTATCGGCACCACCTGAACCTATAATAGTTCTAGAATCAGTTTGTGAACTTACCGCGAAAGCTATACGTGAAGGAATATTATTTTTAATGATACCAGTGATTACGTCAACAGAAGGTCTTTGAGTAGCTACTATTAAATGAATACCTGCAGCTCTAGCCATTTGAGTAATTCGTTGAATCGCATTTTCAACTTCTTTACCTGCGACCATCATTAAATCTGCTAACTCATCAACAATAACTACAATGTAAGGAAGTTCTGATTGTTTCTCTTCTAACTCTTCATTTTGTTTACGAATATACTGATTATATCCTTCGATATTTCTTGTTGAAGAATGTTGGAATAAATCATAACGACGTTCCATTTCTGCAACTACTTTATCAAGCGCTTGCGATGCCTTGTGTGGATTAGTTACTACCGGGATAAGTAGATGAGGTATGCCATTATATACGTTTAATTCTACCATTTTCGGATCAATTAACATAAGTTTTACCTCATGCGGCTTAGCATTAAGTAAAATGCTTGTGATTATTCCATTGATACATACTGATTTACCACTACCTGTAGAACCTGCTACAAGTAAATGAGGCATTTCATTGAGTTGTATAGATACAGGTTCTCCAGATATATCTCGTCCAATACCAACTTCTAATTTATGTTGAGATGGAAACTTCTCTTCTAAAACTTCTTTAAGTGATACTAATGAAATTTTGTCATTAGGAACTTCGATTCCTACTGCTGAACGTCCAGGAATAGGAGCTTCTATACGAACATCTTTCGCTGCTAATGCTAAAGCAATGTCATTATGTAAGTTAACGATTTTACTTACTTTAACACCTTGAGCTGGCTGAACTTCATATTGAGTTACCGCAGGACCAATTTTAATTTGGGTCACTTTCGCATTGACACCAAAATTCTTCATTGTAGATTCTAAGACCTGACCTTTTCTTTGAACTTCAGCTTTAGAAGTAGACTGTTGTTTAGCTGGTTGATTAAGTAATGATAAAGGTGGAACCACATACTCCACATTTGCTACTTCTCCAGCTTCAGAGATTGATCCTTCAGCGTTACTACTATCATTGTCATTGTCTTCATTAGAACTTGAAACATTACCTTTGTTGTCACTCTGTTTAATATCTTGTGAGTTTGAAGTGATTTCACTACTATTAGCCTCATGATCAAAAATACGCTTTTTACGTGTCTTAGGTGCACTATTGCTTTTATCTTCTTGGTCACTGTGCCCGTAAATAGGTATGTCATTATTTTGCGGAACTTCAGGAAGATCACTAACATCTTTGACATTTTCTTGTTGCAATCTTTCTTGTTCTTTCTTTCTCTTTTTCTCTTCAGATCTTTCTGCTTTTAATTGAGCCCTCTCTTCTTTTCTAGCTTTACTCGTTTCTCTTTTGTCTCTAAACGATTCTGAAGCACTTTTACTAGATGATTTCATACTTTCAAATAGGCTTTTACTTACATCTCTATGTCTTAAGTTTGATAAAAGTATGATACTTGAAGCTATTAGTAGAACAGTAATAATTATAACGCCAGCTATTGATATAAGAGGTATTAATAATTTAAATAAGTAAAAACCTATTAAACCTCCTCCGAAGTTAGGAAAGTGTGTATGTTCATATGATTTATAAACATATGATAATACTGGCTCTCTTTCAGATGACACGCCTTTACTAAAATGGTAATAAAGTTGCGTTATACATAGCAAAGCAAGTTGCAAAACAAGCGCACCAATACTTCGACGCGTTTTAGGAATTTTTTTAGAATATGTAATGAAGACTGTACCTAGAATCACTAAAATATAAGTCAGAAATCTACTCATACCGAATAGATAATTGAAGAAACTATCAATCATTTGACCAACTATGCCTAATTGAAAAGCTCCTAAAACGACAAGAATAATTATGACAATAGCAATGATGTAGCGTAAAGGGCTCTCATTTTGTTTTTTTCTTTTACTATTTTTACGCGTAGCATTACTTTTCCTTCTATTCGTTGTTTTTTTCTTTGTTTGTGGCAAGATTTCACACCTTCTTTTTTAATCTTTCACAGTTATTTAATTATGGCCTAATAATAACTATTATGTATATATTTAATAAGATGAAAGAGGCAGGGACAATTAATTGTTTAAAGCCATCTCAATTATTCTTATATCCCAATTAGATATGTTTGAACAAAAATTAAGAAGACCTCGTTGCAGAGCATAATCATCTTAAATCACTTAAATGATTTGCTATACACAATTGTCCCAACCTCTTCAAATGTTATTTATTAAGATTAAATCTCAGAAATTACTGGAATAATCATTGGACGACGTTTCGTGCTTTCAAATAATAATTTGCTAATTTGATCTCGCATATTTTGCTTAATTTCAGACCATTCTATACGTTTTTCTTGTAAACCTGCTTCTACAATTGTACGCACTTTTTCTTCGGCTTCATTTAATAATTCTTCACTTTCTCTAACATAAACGAACCCTCTTGATTGAATTTCAGGTCCTGCAGCGATACGTCTATTCTTAGGATCTAGCGTGACAACAGCAATGAAAATTCCATCTTCAGCTAATAAATGGCGGTCTCTTAAGACAATATTACCTACGTCTCCGACACCAATACCATCGATAAGTACATTACCTGAATTTACCTTTTCATTGAGTACCATATCTTTACCGTTGTAATTAATCACATCACCTTTTTCAACTAAGAAAATCTTTTCAGGTGCTACACCTGATTCTGCTGCTAACTTAGCGTGAGCAATTTGCATTTTAAATTCACCTTGCACTGGAATAAAGTATTCAGGTTTCATTATATTTAACATCATTTTTAATTCTTCCATACAACCATGACTTGAAGCATGGATTTTTTTATTGTTAGGGATGATGTGTGCCCCTGCACGTACAAGTTCGTTTAAAGTATCAGCTATGATTACTTCCATATTAGCAGAAGCCGTGATTGCTAAGAATACTGAGTCGCCTTCTTCAATATTCATAATTTTATGTTTCTTTTGAGCCATTTGGCTTAAAGCCTCTACAGGTTCGCCTTGCATCCCAGTTGCAATAATAATAACTTCATTTTTAGGATAATTATCAACTTCATTGATAGGAATTAATAAATCCTTCGGAATATCAAAATATCCCATCTTACGAGCAATATTAAATGAACTTTCTAGTGAGCGACCTAAGAATGATACTTTTCGATTCAATTTACTAGCTATATTTAGAACTTGTTGTATGCGAATAAAATTTGATGCATAGCAAGAAACAATAAGTCTTCCTTTAACTTTAGTGAATGCGTCATACATGTGATGTTCAATGACATTTTCAGGAGTGTTATAGCCAGGTTTTTCTGCTTCTGTAGAATCACTAATTAAAGCAAATACACCTTCATCACCAATTTCAGCCATGCGCTTCATATCAGGTGCATATTGACCATGTAAACTTTGGTCGAATTTAAATTCTCCTGTATATACAATTGAACCATAAGAAGTATGAATGCAAATCCCCAAGCTATCTGGAATACTGTGTGTAGTATTAAAGAAGCTCACATTCACATTTTTAAATTTCATTACTGAATCATGGGATACTGTATAGTAGCGCACTTTTTTCTTAATATTACGGGCCTTCATATTTTCTTTAATAAGTGCAATCGTTAATTTAGAACCATAAACTGGCGCGTCAATTTGCTCTAAAATATAGCTAACTGCACCAATTGCGTGCTCATGACCATGTGAAAGGAAAATACCTTTTAATTTATCTTTGTTTTCAATTACGTACTGAATGTCAGGAATAACGATATCCACACCTAACATTTCATCTTCAGGGAACATTAATCCCGCATCTAACATAAACATTTCATCGTCTACTTCAACGATGTACATATTTTTAGCGATTTCGCCTACACCACCAAGTGGTATGATGCGAATATCTTTATTTTTTTTCTTTATTAAACTCAAAATGATACCTCCTATAAATAATGACCCGTCCATATATAAACTCACCATTTATTATAAGTTAAAATATGCGTGATGTACACTATTATTGCACGGTTGAACCGCTTGAACATTTTGAATTATCATTTAAATTAAAATAACTAATTGAAATGAAACTTTTAAACTGACTTTATTTTTTACAATAAAATAAAAAGATTGAGCATTCATTTAAGAATACTCAACCTTAATAGTTAAATCTAATCATCTAATAAAGCTTTATGAGATGCATTGACACGACCTTGTTTATCAATTTCTGTGATTTTAACTTCAATTGAATCGCCAATGTTTAATACATCTTCAACTTTATTTATTCTTTCTTTAGATATTTGTGAAATGTGAAGTAGTGCATCTTTGCCTGGGAATAGCTCAACGAAAGCACCATATTTCTCAATACGTTTTACTTTAGCATTATAAACTTGACCTACTTCAGCCTCACGTGTAATATCTTCAATAATTTCTTTCGCTCGATCAATCATAGCTTGATCTACAGCGCCTATAAAGATTGTTCCATCTTGTTCGATGTCTAATTTAACGCCTGTCTCATCAATAATTTCGTTGATTTTTTTACCACCAGGTCCTATAACATCTCTGATTTTATCAGGATTAATATGCATAGTTACAACTTTTGGTGCATAAGCGCTTAATTCTATTCGAGGATGGTCAATTGTTTGTAGCATGTGATCCATAATGGCCAAGCGTCCTTGACGTGCTTGTTCTAATGCTTCTTCAATAACTTCACGTGTTAAACCGTCAATTTTAATATCCATTTGAATAGCTGTGATACCTTCTTTAGTACCAGCCACTTTGAAGTCCATATCACCAAGTGCATCTTCCATACCTTGAATATCAGTTAAAATCGTATAGCTATCATCACGAGTCACAAGTCCCATTGCAATACCCGCTACAGGAGCTTTAATAGGCACACCTGCATCCATTAGAGCTAGTGTTGAACCACAAATTGATGCTTGTGAAGAAGAACCGTTTGATTCTAATACTTCACTTACTATACGAATTGTATATGGAAAATCAGCTGTATCAGGAATAATATAACGTAAAGCTCTTTCACCTAGAGCACCATGTCCTATTTCACGACGTCCAGGTGCACGTACAGGTCCTGTTTCACCAACTGAGAAGTTAGGGAAGTTATAATGATGCATAAATCGTTTTTCTACTTCTGGTCCTAAACCATCAATAAGTTGATAATCGCCTAAAGCGCCTAAAGTTAACACTGATAAAGCTTGTGTTTGTCCACGAGTAAATAATCCAGAACCATGTGCTCTTGGTAACAAGCCAACTTCAGAATCAAGTGGTCGTATTTCATCTACTTTTCGACCATCTGGACGAATTTTTTCATCTGCAATTAAACGTCTTACTTCTTCTTTCACTAAATCGTTTAAAATTGCATACACTTCATTAATAAGCGCTTCATTTTCTGGATCTTCTTCATCAATAAAATGTGCAACTACTTCTTCTTTAAGCGCATCTAGATTTTCATCACGTTGTTGTTTATCAAAGGTTAGAACTGTGTCTTTTAATCCTTTTTCTTCAGTTAAAGCTTTCACTTTTTCAACGAGTGCTTCATCACGTTCAACTGGAATAAATTCTTGTTTTTCAGGTTGAATATGATCAATGATTTCTTGTTGGAATGCAACTAAACGTTTAATTTCTTCATGTCCAAAGAAGATTGCCTCAAGCATTTCACTTTCTGTAATTTCACTAGCCCCTGCTTCTACCATATTTACAGCATCTTTATGGCCAGCTACTTCTAAATCTAATCTAGAAACTTCTTTTTCAGCAACTGAAGGGTTAATGACATAATTTCCATCAACATAACCTACATTTACGCCTGCAATTGGTCCCTGAAAAGGAATATCTGAGACGCTTAAAGCCATTGAAGAACCAATCATTGCAGCCATTTCAGGTGAACAATCTGGATCAGCACTTAGTACGATATTCATAATTTGAACATCATGTCTGTATCCTTTAGGGAATAGTGGACGAATAGGTCTATCGATTAATCGAGCTGTCAGTGTCGCTTCGTCTCCAGGTCGCCCTTCTCTTTTTTTGAATCCACCAGGAATTTTACCTGCTGCATACATTTTTTCTTCATAGTTCACTGTTAATGGGAAAAAGTCACCATCTCTAGGTTCCTTTGAAGCAGTAGCAGTTGATAATACTACTGTATCTCCATAACGTACTAAAACAGCACCGTTAGCTTGTTTAGCTAATTGTCCTGTCTCAATCGTTAAAGAACGTCCAGCCCATTCAGTTTTGAAAACTTTCTTCTCTTGAGACATTATGAATCTCCTCTCTTAATTCTATTACTTACATCATATCATTTATTCACATATTTTTATATTTTTTATTATGTACGATAATAAAAAAAGGAAAGTACCATTCAACTGGTGCTTTCCTAATTCTATATTAAGATTAACGACGGATACCTAATGATTTGATTAGTTCACGGTAACGTTGAATATCTTTACTACGTAAGTAGTTTAATAAGTGTCTACGACGACCTACCATTTTTAATAATCCACGACGTGAATGGTGGTCTTTTTTGTGTTCACGTAAATGCTCGTTTAATGCAGCGATTTCTGCAGTTAAAACAGCGATTTGAACCTCTGGAGAACCAGTATCAGTTTCGTGTACACGGTATTGTTTAATTAATTCATCTTTACGTTCTTGTGAAATTGCCATAATCAATTTCCTCCTTAATATAATTTAACTCCTTAATCTGAGTTAGGCGTCGGAGACTCGACCTACTAAGAAAAAGGTATTTTAGAAGTAAGCTATTTATCTTAGCGTTTCTTCCTCAACTTTAAATATTATACGATACATCATCACCGAAATCAACAGATAATAAATATTTTGCTTGGTCTTTATCTTCATTCATTTGTTCAACTAATGGATCTATACCTGAAAATTTAACTTCCGGTCTCAAGAAATAGTGCCAATACACAGTAACTCGTTCGCCATAAATATTTTCATCAAAATCAAAAATATTTACTTCTATAACGACTTCAGCTTTAGCTGGATCATGGAAAGTTGGTTTAACTCCTACATTGGCCACGCCTCTATATATTTTACTTTCTGGACCAATTTCCATACTAACAGCATATACACCTTTTTTTGGTAACACATAATCGTCGCTTGGTTGAACGTTTGCCGTTGGGAAGCCTATAGTTCTGCCTCGTTTCTCTCCTTGAACAACTGTTCCTTTAATTCTATAAAGATAACCAAGTTCTTCGTTTGCTTTTCTTAAATTGCCTTCAGTTAATGCTTCTCTTATAGCGGTTGTTGAAATCTTTTCAGAATCCAATTCTTGTTTACCTACGATTGTAGTTTTAAAATCATTAGATTCTTGTAAAACAGTCATGTTTCCTTTTCCGAATTTCCCAAAAGTAAAATCAAATCCAGCAATCACTTCTTTTACATTATTATTAATTACATATTCTTGAATAAATTCTTCAGAAGTGACGCTAGCAAAACGAGAAGAAAAATTAATAACTATGCAGTAATCTACGTCATGATGTTCAATCATTTCTAGTTTATCTGAAAGTGGTGTTAAATAAGTCGTACGTTTACGTTCGGGATTCAAAACAACAGATGGATGCGGGTCAAATGTCATTACAGCTTTCTTAAGATTATTTTCTTCCGCTTTTTGATTCAAAGCTTGAAACACCTTGTCGTGACCTCTATGCATGCCATCAAAGAAACCAAACGCCATCGCAACATTTTCATTAATTAATTGATCTTTTTGAATGGGATGGGTAACTTCTATCACTTTCATAAATGTATTTCTCCTTTAGTTAAATACTTTTTTCGGTTTAATTTCATTTATCTTCTCAGGATGTACCATATAAATAGCTAATGCTTTTTTTGACATTTGATCAATAAAAACAAACTGTGACTCTATTTCTTGATCTATGTCTCTAACATTAAATTTTTGTCCATTTAAAATTCTTTTCTTAAATGCTTCATCATTTATTTCAATCTCTTGCAATCCTTTTAAGCCATATTCTATAGGAAATAGCTTATCTTGTAATGAATCATGCTCATGCATGTCCTTAATTTGTTTTAATTTAAAACTTTTGTCGATTTGAAAACCACCTGAGGAAACTCTTGTCAAACGTGACATATGCGCTGGATAACCTAATTTCTTACCAATATCAGTAGCTAAAGTTCTGATGTATGTGCCTTTACCGCAACTCACTTCAATTTCAAAATGACATTGGTTGTTTTGAAAAGTTAAATTTGAAGTTCTATAAATATTTTTGATAAGAACATGTCTTACAGGTCTTTCGACTTCTTCATTATTACGGGCATACTCATAAAGTTTTTTTCCTTTAACTTTAACTGATGAATACATTGGTGGAATTTGTTCGATAACGCCTAAAAATTTCTCAAGCGTTTGATCAATATCCCGTTCTGTAACATCGTCTTTATCAATTCCTTTAACCTCTAATGTATTCCCAGTTTGATCTTCAGTTGTTGTGCTTACTCCTAGAGTAACTTCAGCTTTATATGTTTTTCCCATTTCCATCACGTAATCACTCACTCTAGTAGCATTACCAAGGCATATTGGAAGAACCCCATCCACTTCAGGGTCCAACGTACCTGTGTGTCCGATCTTCTTCATTTTTAATATTTTTCTAAGTTTAAAAACGACATCATGGCTCGTCAAACCTCTTTCTTTGAATACGGGTAATATACCGTTATACATGTTGTCACACCTTTAATCTACAGTTAATTTTACCTCAATCATTATAACATCTCTTTAGATATAATTGCCCACTATTTTTATATAAAAAAGTAGGTAAGCAGATACATTTAAATTTGTATGAATCTGCCTACCTACTATAATTGAGAATTTATTTATCTTCTTTGTGTAAATCTTGAATCATGCGTTCAATTTTATTTCCGTATTCTATTGATTCATCATATTCAAATGTTAAGTCAGGAATAATTCTTAAACGCATTCTTGAACCTAGCTCAGATTTAATGAAACCTTTAGCTTTTTCAAGTGCTTTAAATGTGTTGTCGACCTCTTTTTTACTACCTAATACTGTGAGATAAACTTTGGCGTGAGATAAGTCATTAGTTAGTTCAACATCAGTAATAGTTAGAAATCCTACTCTTGGATCTTTTACTTTATTATTAACGATATCCATGATTTCTTGTTTCATTTGTTCTCCAACACGTTCAGCTCTCATATTACTCATCTTATTTCACCTCTTTATTTTATTTTTCTTTAAAATTAAATTTACTTTAGCAAGTAATATTTTATTAAATCATATTATTCTTAGCAATGTGCTTTATTAAAAATCTCCTCCCTATTTTACTAAATAGCGAGGAGATTTCATTAGTTCAAACATTTATTATCGTTGAATTTCAACCATTTCAAACGCTTCGATAATGTCGCCTTCTTTTAGGTCATTATATTTTTCAATAGTAATACCACACTCATAACCTTGAGCTACTTCTTTAGCATCATCTTTGAAACGTTTTAATGTATCTAATTCACCTTCGAATAATACAATACCGTCTCTAATTACTCGTACACCCGCATTACGTGTGATTTTACCTTCAGTCACGTAACTACCAGCAATTGTACCAACTTTAGACACCTTGAATGTTTGACGAACTTCAGCTTGACCAATCACTTGTTCTTCATATTCAGGGTCCAGTAAACCTTTCATAGCAGATTCAATTTCTTCAATTACGTTATAGATAACGCGGTGTAATCTCATATCAACATTTTCAGCTTCAGCAGCACGTTTTGCGCCAGCATCTGGTCGTACATTAAAGCCAATGATGATACCATTAGAAGCATTTGCTAATGTTACGTCTGATTCATTAACTGCACCTACTGCAGTGTGGATAATACGTACATTTACGCCTTCTACATCAATTTTCATTAATGAAGCAGCTAATGCTTCTACTGAACCTTGAACGTCACCTTTAATAATTACATTTAAATCTTTCATTTCACCTTGTTTCATTTGTTCAAATAAGTTATCTAATGAAACATTTTTACTTTCTTGACGTTGTTGAATCACGCTTGCTTCATGACGCGCTTCACCTATACGACGTGCTTGTTTCTCATCACTAAATACTACAAATCGATCTCCAGCAAGTGGTACATCATTGATACCAGTGATTTCTACAGGTGTTGAAGGGCCTGCTGATTTAATACGTTTACCTAAGTCATTAACCATTGCTCGGATACGACCATACGTATTACCTACTACAATTGAATCACCAACGTTTAATGTACCGTTTTGTACTAATAAGGAAGCAGCTGGTCCACGTGATTTATCAAGTTCAGCTTCAATAACTGTACCTACTGCACGTTTGTCAGGATTGGCTTTAAGTTCTTGAACTTCTGCAACAAGTCCAATCATTTCTAGTAAATCCTCGATACCATCACCACTTAAAGCAGAAAGTGGTACAAAGATTGTGTCACCGCCCCAATCTTCTGGTATTAAACCATATTCCGTTAATTCTTGCATTACACGGTCAGGATTTGCAGTTGGTTTATCAATTTTGTTAACTGCCACAATTGTAGGGACATCTGCTTCTTTTGCGTGGTTGATTGCTTCAATTGTTTGTGGCATAACGCCATCGTCAGCAGCTACTACAAGAATTGTAATATCTGTTACTTGAGCACCACGCGCACGCATAGTTGTAAATGCTGCGTGTCCAGGAGTATCTAAGAAAGTAATTTTCTTTCCATTATTTTCAATTTGGTAAGCACCAATATGTTGAGTGATACCTCCAGCTTCTCCTTCAGTAACTTTAGTATGACGAATAGAGTCTAATAATGTTGTCTTACCATGGTCAACGTGTCCCATAATTGTAACAACAGCTGGTCTTTCGATCGCATCAGGATCTTCAGTTTCATCGTCGAAATAAATAGATAAATCTTCTTCATCAATAACTACTTCTTGCTCAATTTCCACACCATAATCATCTGCAATTAATTCTAGTGTTTCTTCATCTAATGATTGGTTAATGTTAGCCATAATTCCTAATAAGAATAATTTTTTAATGATACCTGAAGATTCAACATTAAGTTTTTCAGCTAATTCACCAACAGTAATTCCTTCTTGATAAGTAATTTTTGAAGGCATTTCTTTAGGTTCTGCAGCTTGATTTTGCTGTTTATTATTTTTGTTATTTTTATTGTTTTTATTATTTTTATTTTGTTGCTTGCCTTTATTGTTCTGACCATTTTTTTTGTTTTGATTCTTTTGTTGGTTATTGTTTTTTTGTTGATTACCTTTGTTATTTTGTTTATCTTTATTCGATTGATTGCCTTTATTATTTTGATTTTGTTTATTATTAGATTTTTGGTGATTATTTTGAGTATTTTGTTTGTCGTCTGTGTTTTGTTCTTTTTTGAACTTTTTATCTAAAGCTTTAATTTGGTCGTCTTCTAAAGCTTGCATATGGTTCGACACTTCAACGTTCATACTTTTTAACTCATCTATAATCTCTTTACTCTTTAGATTTAATTCTTTTGCATATTCGTAAATTCTTTTTTTACTCATATAATCACTCCTTACGATATTCATCTATCATTGATAATAACTTTTTAGCAAAACCATTATCTGTTACACCAATATTAACTCTCTCGCCTTTACCAAGTGCTCCCCCTAATTCAGCCCTCGTTCCAAAATTCCTTAATGGAACTTGGTTGCTATTGCACTTATCTTTCATAACTTTCAAAGTATTGTCAGACGCGTCGGTTGCTACGATTACGAGTTTTATCTTATTGGTTTTAATGTCGTTTAAAATAACAGATTCTCCACTTTTAACTTTTCCTGCTCTCATTGCTAAGCCCAGGAAATTAAATATTTGATCTTTAATCATTTAGGAATCTCTTCTCTATAAATTAAACGAATAATTTCTTTATATACCGGCTCTAGTGTTTCTTTAGAGGCGTTAAAGTACTTTTCAAGTAACTCTTTTTGTTGAGCCTTTTCAACTAGAGAAACATCTTTAGAAACATATGCTCCACGACCTTGTTTCTTACCAGTCGCATCTGCAAAGATTTCGCCTTCTTTATTGATGACTACTCGAATCATATCTTTCTTTGGATGCATTTCATTAGATATAATACATTTTCGCATTGGAATTTTTTTCTTTTTCATAAGTTAACACTCCAATCTATTCTTCTGTATTTTTATCTTCTTCAGCATCAGAGTCTTTTTCTTCATCAGTCTCTGCAGCTAATTCTGCTGTTGTTAAATTAGATTCTTCTAAATTAACGTCATCAAATTCAACATCTTCATCACCAGTGTTTACGATTTCATCTGCAACTTCTTCAGATTCAATTACAGGGTAAACGCCTGCTTCACGTGCATCAGATTCAGATTTAATATCAATCTTCCAACCAGTTAATTTAGCTGCTAGACGCGCATTTTGACCACGTTTACCTATTGCTAGAGAAAGTTGGTAATCAGGTACAACCACTATTGTTGATTGATTTTCTTCGTCAACAATAACTTCTAGAACTTGTGATGGGCTTAAAGCATTTCTAACGAATACTTTCGGATCCTCATTCCATTGAACGATGTCTATTTTCTCTCCACCAAGTTCTTCAACAACAGCTTCAACACGTGCACCTTTAGAACCTACACATGCACCTACTGCGTCGATATCTGCATTATCAGAGTAAACACTGATTTTAGAACGGTCTCCTGCTTCACGTGCTACAGATTTAACAATGACAGTTCCATCATAAATTTCTGGAACTTCTTGTTCAAATAAACGTTTTAATAAACCAGGATGACTTCTTGAAACATAAATCTGAGGTCCTTTTGTTGTTTGTTCAACTTTGTTTACATAAACTTTAATACGTTCATTAGGGATGTAACTTTCGTTAGGGCTTCTTTCAGCTTCAGATAAAACAGCTTCAATTCTACCTAAATTTACGTAAACATAGCGATGATCGACACGGTCAATCACACCTGTTAAAATATCTTCTTCTTTATCAATAAATTCATCATATAGGATTTCTCTTTCAGCGTCTCTTAAACGTTGCATAACTGCTTGTTTAGCTGCTTGTGCGCCTACTCGTCCAAAGTCTTTAGGAGTAACATCTTCTTCATAGATATCACCAATTTCATAAGCTGGATTTTTTACCAATGCAGTGCTTAGATCTACTTCATCTCTATCATCGAAGACTTCCTCTACGACTTCTTTTCGAGCAATAACTCTAAACGAACCTTCGTCCATGTTCAATTCTACTCTTACATTTCTTGCACTGTCATAATTTTTCTTATATGCAGTGATTAGCGCAGCTTCAATAGCATCGATAAGTACTTCTCTAGGAATTTTCTTTTCCTTTTCTAAATATTCAGTAGCTAATAATAATTCATTACTTGACACAGTTTTTCCTCCTCATCACGTTAAATCATAACAGCGTGACGTGCTTTAGCGATTTTATTTCTTGGTATTTCAATTTCTTTGGTTTTTGATTTTTCTTTTACTTCCATAACTATATTGTCTTCATCTACAGATTTTAAGATTCCTAACCACTCTTTATCACCTTCTATTGGTGCATAAAGTGAAACAAATATAGGTTGACTTACAGCATTTTGAAAATCTTTATCTTTTTTAATAGGTCGTTCTGCCCCTGGAGATGCTACATCAAGGTAATACATTTCCGGGATAGGGTCATTTTCATCCATTGCTTCACTAATTTTTTCTGAAGCTAAAGTACAATCATTAAGATCTACGCCACCTTCTTTATCGATGGATACTCTAAGAAAGCGATCTTTACCTTCTTTAACATATTCAATTTCAACAAGTTCAAATTTTAAATCATCTAATATAGGCTGAATTATAGTTTCTACTTGTTCAGTAATTTTACTCATACAGGCCTCCTTTTTTGGCAAATAGAAAAGAGCGGGTATATGCCCACTCTTCTGCCTGAGTTTAATCATTTTTTACACAATTAAAGTATATCATAACTCATGATACTAAACAAATTTCATAAGTTGTAGACGGGATAGAGGTGCTATTAACATTCTATTGTTTAGCACCTACTTCCTGATTTTGGTAATCTATTTGATAATTAGCAATCATTTTCAAGGGAAAACTACATATCAAAAATAGATAATTGTGCTTTATCTGGTAAACCTGGTAAGGATCCCATCTCATCTAAGTAATCAATAACTTTTTGTGAAAGTCCTGCTTTCTTATTTAAATCTTCTTTGGATAAGAAAGGTCCTTCTTCACGTGCTTCAACAATCCGTTTGGCAACATTCTCACCTAGACCTGGTACTGCAACAAACGGAGGAATAAGCGTATTTTCTTCAATAACAAAGTCGAAAGCCTGACTTTTTTCGAGACTAATTGGTTGCATACGGAACCCTCGATGTGCCATTTCGTTCATAATTTCTAAAACTGTTAAAACATCTTTTTCTTTTTTGCCTAAGTCCATATAACGTGAGTACATATCTTTAACAGTGTTACGTATACTCGTTTTATCTTTAATCATTGTAATGAGATCAAAGTCAGAAGCCCTTATTGTGAAGTACGCTGCGTAATAATATAAAGGATGATGTACTTTAAAATAAGCAATTCTTACTGCCATTAGAACATATGCTGCAGCATGTGCCTTAGGGAACATGTATTTAATTTTTCGGCATGAATCTAAATACCAGTCAGGTACATCATTTTCTTTCATAGCTTCAACCATTTCATCGGTTAATCCACGGCCTTTACGTACAAACTCCATTGTTTTAAAGGCCATAGATGGTTCTAAGCCTGCATACATAAGATAGACCATGATATCATCACGACAACCTATTACGCTTGATAAATCACAAATACCTTGTCGTATCAATTCTTGAGCATTACCAAGCCACACATCAGTACCATGTGATAATCCAGAAATTTGTACAAGTTCCGAGAAGGTTGTTGGTTTCGTGTCTTCTAACATTTGTCTAACGAACCCAGTACCAAATTCAGGAACTCCAAATGTACCAGTTTTACATAGTATTTCATCTTCAGTAACGCCTAAACTTTCAGGTCCACTGAAAATCTGCATCGTATCCTTATCATCAACTGGAATAGTTTTAGGATCAATACCTGATAAGTCTTGAAGCATGCGTATCATTGTTGGATCATCGTGACCAAGGATATCAAGTTTTAATACGTTATCATGAATGGAGTGGAAGTCAAAGTGAGTTGTCATCCAAGCTGCACTTTGATCATCTGCCGGAAATTGTATCGGTGTAAAATCATAAATATCCATATAATCAGGAACTACTATAATACCACCCGGATGTTGTCCAGTCGTACGTTTAACACCAGTACAACCTTTAACCAATCTATCAATTTCAGCTCCGCGTTTATGAATACCTTGATCATTTAAGTATCCTTTTACAAAACCGAAAGCAGTTTTCTCAGCAACTGTACCAATTGTTCCTGCACGGAAAACCTTATCTTCTCCGAATAGCACTTTGGTATAGTTATGCGCATTTGGTTGATATTCCCCACTAAAGTTTAAATCAATATCGGGAACTTTATCTCCTTTGAAACCTAAGAATGTTTCGAATGGAATATCTTGTCCCTCTTTTATGAGTTCATTGCCACATGTAGGACATTTTTTATCAGGAAGATCGAAACCTGAACCTACTGAACCATCATTGAAGAACTCGCTTGTTTTACAATGTGAACATATATAATGAGGTGGTAAAGGATTGACTTCGGTTATTTCAGTCATAGTAGCTACGAAACTTGATCCTACTGAACCACGTGATCCTACTAAATAACCATCATCTAGTGATTTTTTAACTAATCTTTGAGAAATTAAGTAAATAACCGAGAAACCATTACCTATAATACTTTCTAATTCCTTTTCTAATCGATCTATAACAATTTGTGGTAAATCTTCCCCATATAACTTTTTAGCATTAGAGTAACTTAACTCACGGATCTCATCATTTGCACCTTCCATTCTAGGTGTAAATAATTTATCTTTAATCGGTACAACTCTCTCAATACGTTCTGCTAATTCATTCGTATTTTTAACTACGATTTCATAAGCTTTCTCTTCTCCTAGAAAATGAAACTCATCTAGCATTTCATCTGTAGTTCTAAAATGCGCTTCTGGTAATGTAGTACGATTTAAAGGATTACCCGGTTGTGACGCTATTAAAATTTTTCGTGCAATTGCATCATGTTCATATAAATAATGTGCATTTCCTGTCGCAATAACTGGAATATTTACACTATCTCCCGCTTCAATTAACCGTTGATAAATCTCTGTTAATGTCTCATTATCACGGATTAATTCTCTATCCATTAAGTCCTGATACAATGCAGGTGGTTGAACTTCTATAAAATCATAATACTTAGCGATTTTCTCAACTTGTGCTTGGTCTTTTTGCATAACAGCAGTAAATAATTCACCTTCATCACAAGCAGTACCAACTAATATACCTTCTCTATATTCATTTAAAAGAGATCGTGGAATTCTAGGCGTACGATAATAGTATTTAACTAAGGATGCACTCACAATTTTAAATAAATTTTTAAGTCCCTCTTGGTTTTGAACTATAAGTGTTACATGAGATGGACGTGCTCTTTTATATGCGTCCTCATTTGTTAGTTTTTTATTTATTTCATTGTGATTGTGAACGCCCAGTTCCGTCATTTGTTGAATCATTTTAATGAAAATATAAGCGGTTGCTTCTGTATCATAAATGGCTCTATGGTGTTGTGTAAGTTCGACTCCATACTTTTTAGCAAGGAAGTTCAAACCATGTTTACCGTATTCTGTATTAATCGTACGTGAAAGTTCTAATGTATCGATCACTCCGTTAGTAGATGGTCCAAAGCCTAAGCGCTCATAACCAGTATCAATAAATCCCATATCAAATGAGGCATTATGAGCTACAAATATCGCGTCTCCAACCCATTCTTTAAATTCAGTTAATACTTCTTCAATTTCTGGAGCATCAGTTAACATATCGTCTGTAATATGAGTTAAGTTAATGATAGTTTCAGATAAACGTTCATGAGGATTGCTAAAGCGCTCAAATTTATCAATAATTTCACCATTATGAACTTTGACAGCTGCCAACTCAATAATTTTATCGTATTGATTAGATAAACCAGTTGTTTCCACGTCAAATACCACATAAGTAGCATCTTTTAATACTCGATCAGTAGGTTTGTAAGCGATAGGCACACCGTCATCAACAAGCATGCCCTCCATTCCGTAAATCATTTTGATACCGTGTTTCTCTGCAGCATTATGTGCATCTGGAAATGCTTGAACGACATTATGATCAGTAACTGCAATAGCTGAATGACCCCACTCAGCAGCTTGTTCAACATAAGAACCAATATTGGGTATACCGTCCATTTGACTCATTGCAGTATGTAAGTGGAATTCTATACGTTTTTCATCAGCTTTGTCTTTTTTTGGTGCTTTTTTTATTTCTTCAATATCTGACATCATCATGACTAAATCACGCACAAATGTATCTTCTTCAATACGTCCTTGTGCTCTGACCCATTTTCCTACACTTAAAGCTTTAAAATGGTCTAGGTCATCTTTATTTTTACGAGTAAACATTTTTAAAACTAAAGAATCTGTATAGTCTGTAACTTTAAGCTCTACGATATGACGTCCACTTTTTAATTCTTTTAAATTTATATCGAAAATAACACCTTCAATTGCTACTTTGAATTCTTCTTCGATAATTGAATCAATAGAGCGAATGTTTTCAACTTGAATTGTTTTCCCAATTTGACACTTATCAACAGAACTTTCATTGTTATCTTGTTGTTTAGCCTTTTCAGCCTTCATTTTTTCTAATTTTTCAGTAGCTTCTCTAGCACTTTGTTCATCTTCTTGTTGAATATGAGCTTCTAATGAGGCTAAATCATCATCATGATTCGTAGTATCTGTTTCAAAGATAATCTTGTCTATATTAAAACCACATTTTTGAAAAGCTTTAACTAAACTTCCATTACATGCTTTGTCAAAATGGTTACGTTCAATATCATTGGATACTAAAACTTTGATTACATTACCAGACATAATCAATTTCTTTTGTTTTAATTGACCTTTAACTTTAGGTGATAATCTCGTTTGATCAATACAATGGGCAAAGTATTTTAATGCATGTTCGTCTTGGTTAGTTGTATCTTTAATTGAGAAATGGATGGTAACTGTGGCTATTTCTTTAAACTCTTCTTCAATTGCATGAGTAAATAATAGGTAATCTTCATGTGAAAGGAAACGTGGTAATGAGATTTGAAATTCCCATGTTCTATTCTTATTAGAAACATCAATTCGAGTCAGTTCACCCTCATTTAGAATATCAGTCTCTAATTGATTTGATATTTTAATTTGATCGGCAAGTACTTTGAATTTTTCTTGATTTGTCATTGCCAAAATAATAACCACCTTAAATTTTTAATACTTGTACTTTTATTTAAATTCTAATTATGTATGTGATAAGAACTACTATTGCTGCACAGTCAAATCTTATAGCAAATTTGATTCATATTATACTACTCATTTGATAAATTTTCATAAGAAATTATTTGTATATTTAAAACAATAAAGAAGAGCAGGTTTGAATTTCAAACTCAAAATTCATTCCCCGCCCTACTTCAACTAGTTAACTTTCAAAATCTAAATCTATTTTAAATTGTCATATAAATCTTTTAAATAATTTTCTAAATCATTGACGTGAATCTCTTCACTTTCACCATTCAAGCGTTGTTTGATCTCGACAATACCCTCTTCAGCTCTTTTACCAACTACAACTCGCAATGGTAACCCAATTAAGTCAGCATCGTTAAATTTAACACCTGCGCGTTCTTTTCTATCATCATAAAGAATATCGAATTTACCATTTAATTGGTCATATAATTGATCTCCTAATTCACGCTGATCATCTTTTTTAGGGTTAATTGTTATTAGGTGTAAATCAAATGGTGTGACTGATTTCGGCCAAATAATACCATTGTCATCATTATTTTGTTCAACAATGGCGCTAAGAGTTCTCGAAATACCAATACCGTAACATCCCATAATTAATGGTTGTGCTTTACCTTGATTATCAAGGAAGGTAGCGTTCATTGCTTCAGAGTATTTTGTACCCAACTTGAAGACTTGTCCAACTTCAATACCTTCCGCAAATTGAGCTTTACCAGAACCATCACTTAACATTTCGCCTTCTAAAATAAATCTAAAATCACCATATTCATCAATGTTAAAATCTCTTTCTACATTAGCATTAACATAATGATAGCCATCTTCATTAGCACCTATAACAAGATTATTTAAATCTTTTACATAGTTATCTGCGTATATCTTAATTTCTTTATTATGAATTGGGCCTAAAGAACCAGGATTTGCACCAACTAAATTGACAATTTCATCTTGTGATGCCATTTCAACATTTTCAGTACCGAAATATGCTTTTAATTTAACATCGTTTAATTCATGGTGCCCTCTTATTAGAATCATAATAAATTCGCCATCTACTTTGAAAATCATTGTTTTAACAATTTCATCTAGCGGACGATTTAAGAAATCTGCGAGTTCTTGTGCTGTTTTGACATTAGGTGTTGCAATTTTAGATAGTTCAGCTATTTCAGTATGTTTTTCTGAAGGATGATAAATAACTTCTGCTTTTTCAATATTAGCAGCATAGTCACTTTCGTTACTATAAACAATTGTATCTTCGCCAATTTCACTTAGTGCCATAAATTCATGAGTGTGATTACCACCAATCGCGCCTGAATCAGCGACTACAGGGCGTGCGTTAATCCCAACACGCTTGAAGATTTTACTATATGCATTGTACATATCTTGATATGTTGCATCTAAAGATTCTTCGTCAGCGTGGAAAGAATATGCATCTTTCATAATAAATTCTCTGCCGCGTAATAATCCAAAGCGGGGTCTCTTTTCATCACGGTATTTTGATTGAATTTGGAATAAGGTAAGAGGTAGACGTTTGTATGATTTTAGTTCGTCTCTAACTAGAGAAGTTACAACCTCTTCATGCGTAGGCCCCAATGCGAATTCTCTTCCATTTCTATCTTTGAGCCGCATTAACTCTGGACCATAAGCTCCCCAACGTCCAGATTCTTCCCATAATTCAGCTTGTTGTAAAGCGGGCATTAAAATTTCAACGGCATCAATACTTTCCATTTCTTCTCGTACGATGTTAGAAATGTTATTTAAAACTCTTGTTGCAAGTGGTAAATAACTATAGATTCCACTAGTACTTTGTTTGATTAAACCTGCTTTAAGTAATAAACGATGACTTAGTGCTTCAGCTTCTGCAGGAACTTCTCTCATCGTTGGTATAAATACTTTAGATTGTTTCATTCTCTATTTTCCTCCCTAATTATAAGAAATACCGTTGTATATCGTTCCAAGTTACGATAATCATAATAATAACAACAAATAATGCACCTGTTGCAATAATAGCTGTTTCAGCCTTTTTATTCACTGGCTTTCTGAAAATAGCCTCATATAATACGAATAAAATTCGACCACCATCTAACGCTGGAATAGGTAATAAGTTCATGATACCTAAGTTTACACTTAATAATGCTGTATAGCCTATTAGGTTGATAATACCAGACTTTACAACTGAGTCCACATTATGGTAAATACCTACTGGACCATTAAGCATGTCGAATGAAAAACCACCAGTAAAGATGCTAGCAATCATACCAACAACCGCTGAGAAGATTAATTTACCTTTATCAAAGAAATTATAAATTCCATAACTGATTGGTTTAAAGATACTATGCTCCAACTTAGGTGCAAATCCGATTTGGTAACTTGTTTGCTTTTTGTTTTTGCTAATTTTGTTTTCTACCTTTTTGGGTTCAAGTTGCATTGTTTTTAAATGGTGATCTCTTTGTACTTTAATTGTTGTTTTAGAAGTTTTATTATCATCTAATACTTTTCTTATTTCACTAAAGTCTTTAATTTTATGATCACCGATTTCAACAATTTTATCACCTTTATGTAACCCAGCTTGATCTGCAGGTGAATGCTTTACTACTTCTCCAATTGTATTTGTAGGCGTACCTTGGTAATAAGCTAAACCTATAAATAACACTAATGCTAGAATAAAATTGAAGAGCGGGCCGGCAAAAAGTGTTAAAAATTTGGGTAATGGTTTCTTATGCGCAAACTGTCTATCTCTAGGGGCGATTTGTATAAGACTTCCATTTTCAACAAAATATGCTTTCTTAGCGATTGAGTAATGATGTCTTTCTTCATCATAAGATGTTATACCTTCTATATATAAATCATCTTTAAAGTCACATTTTTTAACTTCTATAGCTTCAATTTGTTGGAATTTATGTTGATCATCTAAAATAATATGCGTAATTTCATCTTTTTCATTTAATTTAATTTTTACGTTCATACCTGGTTGAACTGGTGGCTCTTCAAGTCCATCTCCAGCCATTCTTACATAACCGCCTACAGGTAATAAACGTATTGTGTATAATGTTTCATCTTTTCTAAAACTAAAAATTTTAGGCCCCATGCCAATCGCGAATTCAGGACACATGATACCTGCTCTTTTAGCAAAGAACATATGACCGTATTCATGTACAGTAACTAGTACACCAAATACGATGATAAATGAAACTATTGTTATTAAATAGCTCATACTCTACACCTCTATTGATATTATGTTTAATTTTCAATAAATCTAAGTACTAGAATAAACAAATAATATAAAACATTATAATACGCTTAGATTCATTCTCGAATAAATATGTATAATTGTAGTTAACGATTTATACAGTGATAGTGTTCAAAAGGAGTTAAGAGACATTGCACTCTCTCCAATATCTCAATAACTCCTTTATTATAACATCTATTTTATTTTATAGACTGTACCACAAATTAAATTTGGATTAATAAAATATTTAATAGTGGTAAAACAAACATAAAACTATCAAATCTATCTAAAATACCACCGTGACCTGGTAAAATACGGCCTGAATCTTTGACACCAAAGTGTCGCTTAAATCCAGATTCAACTAAATCTCCTAATTGGCCAAACATACTTAAAATCACTGTAACTATTAATAACAGCCATATGTTTAGATGGAAATTCACGAAAAATTGCATAATTAAAGGTACGAGTAAACTACAAATGATTCCCCCAATAAAACCTTCAATCGTTTTATTAGGGCTAATCACAGGCCATAATTTATGTTTACCCATCAATCGACCGAAAATATATGCTCCAGTATCTGTTAACCAAACTATTAGAAAGGCAAATAATATGTAATGTAATCCCTCTGAACGTGTTTCATAGAAATACATAAATCCAATACCTACATATGCTACCGACATAAGACAGAAAGCTGCATCCATAAAACTAAATCTGTTCTTAGATAACACTGTATAACTAAGGACAATAAAACTCATAGCTATTAAGCTTTTAAGTTGTATAGTTTGTACCCATTCCCCAGCATCTTGAGGCAACATAATAATAATTAAGGCTAATGCACTAATAAATCCTGGTATAGATAAGAACTTAATCATGTTCATGTTTAATAGTTCTTTTAATGCAATTAAAGCTAATAAGTAAGCGAAAAGCATTAAAATCATGCCACCTTTTAGTAAGAATGGCAAGAATATTAATAAGGCAATAATTGCAGTTAATGTTCTTACTTTCATACTTTACTCCTCACTTAATCCCCCAAAGCGTCTTTGGCGCGATTGATAAATTTTTAAACATTCTTTTAATTCATTTTCATCGAAATCTGGCCATAACTTCTCATTAAAAATAAATTCACTGTATGAAGCTTGCCAAATTAAAAAGTTACTAATTCTTTGTTCTCCAGAAGTACGAATTAGTAATTCCGGATCAGGGTAATCGCGAGTCATTAAATGTTTGTTTAATAGATTTTCATCAATAGCTTCAGAACTTTGATGCGCAGATTGTAACTCTTCAAATATTTCTTTCATACTTTGAATAATTTCAGCACGTCCACCATAATTAATAGCGAAAATTAATGTTAATCCTGTATTATTCTTCGTCTTTTCTTTCGCTTGATTAATAGCTTCAATAGTTGATTGGGGTAAGCCTTCACCGAATCCAATTGTTTCAACTTTAACATTTTTTTCAATTAACTCTGGTAAAAATGTTTTAAGAAAATTAACAGGCAGATTCATAATATAATTAACTTCGCTTTCAGGTCTAGACCAATTCTCTGTGGAGAAAGCATAAAGTGTTAAATATTTAATACCAATATTACTCGCTTCTCGAGTAATTGTTTTGATTGTTTGCATGCCTTCATAATGTCCTTTTATTCTTGGCATTTTACGTTTTTTAGCCCATCGACCATTTCCATCCATAATGATGGCAACATGTTCAGGAATATTATGTAAATCTAAATCATTATTTAGATTATTTTCAGTCTTATTTTTATATTTTAGCTTTTTAAACATGGTCTTTCCTCCGAGCCTGATCATCTCTGTTTTATTGTATAGGTTAATTAAACAATCATCTACCATTTTATCATACTCATTTATTCCATTGAATAAGCAAATAAAAAAACTGTACCAAAGTCCTACTTGGTACAGTTTAGACTATTAAAACATAAAGATTCATAAAGTATTGAAGAAGTATGACCTAAAGTCGAGCTCACTAATTCATTCTTAGACACTTTATAAATATCATGTGAAGAGTAGTTATAAATTTTAATCTACTCAGTGACAAGTCCCATGATTAAACAGACATGATATCTTGTTCTTTATCGTCAACTAACTGATCTATTTCTTTAATAGAGTTATCAGTTGCTTTTTGAACGTCATCAGTTTGACTTCTTAAGTCATCCTCAGTAATGTCACCATTTTTCTCTTCTTTTTTAAGATGATCATTGATGTCACGGCGAATATTTCTAATTGAAACTTTTGCATCTTCACCAATTTTTTTAACGTTTTTCACTAGTTCTTTACGTCTTTCTTCTGTTAATGCAGGAACAGAAATTCGGATGACCTCACCGTCACTTGTTGGGTTAACGCCCAAGTTTGCTGCGATGATTGCTTTCTCAATATCATCTACTGAAGTTTTATCATATGGTGAAATTACTAATAAACGTGCTTCAGGAACATTGATACTTGCTAATTGTTGTACTGGTGTTGGTGCACCATAGTAATCAACTGTTACACCATTTAGTAAATTTGAATTAGCTCGACCAGCACTGATGTTAGCTAATTCACGTGATAAGTTGTCGATAGATTTTTGCATTCTAGCTTTAGTATCTTTAATAATGTCACTCATTTTTTACACCTCTAATTTATTTTGTAATCAGCGTACCGATTTTTTCTCCCATAACGGCGCGCTTAATATTTCCTTCTTCCATAATTGAGAATACATTTAATGGAATATTATTGTCCATGCAGAATGATGAAGCAGTAGAATCCATTACTTGTAAACCTTCTTGTAACATTTGAATATGAGTTAAGTGTTCATATTTAACGGCATTTTCATCAACTTTAGGGTCAGCTGAATAAACACCATCTACATTATTTTTACCCATTAAGATTACATCTGCTTCAACTTCAGCTGCTCGTAAAGCTGCTGTAGTATCAGTTGAGAAGTAAGGGTTACCTATACCAGCTGCAAAGATAACTACGCGCTTCTTCTCTAGATGTCTGATTGCACGTCGACGAATATATGGTTCAGCAACTTGTTTCATTTCAATTGAAGTTAAAACACGTGTATCACAATCTAATTGTTCTAAACTATCTTGTAACGCTAAAGCATTCATTACAGTTGCTAACATGCCCATATAGTCAGCAGTGCCTCGATCCATTCCTAAATCGCTGCCTGTTTTACCTCTCCAAATGTTTCCGCCACCAACAATAACTGCAATTTCACAGTCCATTTTAGCAACTTCAGCAACTTGTTTCGCTACACTTTTGATGATAATTGGATTGATACCGAATCCCTTATCTCCAGCTAAAGCTTCTCCACTCAATTTCAAGACTACACGTTTATATTTAGAAGTTTGAGCCATTTTCTTATCCTCTCTATAGTAGAAATATGTAAAAATATATAAGTAAAGAAGACACGGATGGCTCCTTTCTATAGCTCTAAAACTATTAGAAAGGAAACTTAATAGGTGTCTTCTTTCTTGTTAAAATTATGACAGATTATTTCATTTGTCCTTTAACTTCATCAGCGAAGTTTTCTTCGCGTTTTTCCATACCTTCGCCTACTTCGTAACGAACGAAGTCAGTAAGTTGACCACCTTTTGATTTTAAGAATGCTTCAACTGTTTCATCTGGATTTTTAACGAAGTTTTGATCTACAGCACAAATTTCTTGTAAATATTTACGTAAACGACCTTCAACCATTTTTTCTACGATGTTTTCTGGTTTACCTTCGTTTAATGCTTGTTGTTTTAATACTTCTTTTTCGTGGTTGATTTCTTCTTCGCTTACTTGATCAGAAGAAACATATTTAGGGTTGATTGCAGCGATGTGCATAGCTACATCTTTTGCAGCTGATTCGTCAGTTGTACCTTCAACAACAGTTAACACACCAATGCGTCCGCCCATGTGTAAGTAAGAACCGAAAGCGTCATTATCAGATTTAGTTCTAATAGCAAAACGACGGATACTTAATTTTTCACCAATTGTAGAGATAGCTTCTTTCATTCTTTCATCAACAGTTTTGCCACTTGATAATTTAGTTTCTAATAAAGCGTCAACTGTTTCAGCTTTACTATCAAGAATTTGGTTAGCAATTTCTTTAACTAATTCTTGGAATCCTTCGTTACGAGCAACGAAGTCAGTTTCTGAGTTGATTTCAACGATAGCTGCTTCATTTCCTTTAACTTCTACGTGTACAAGACCTTCAGCAGCGATACGGTCAGCCTTTTTAGCTGCTTTCGCGATACCTTTTTCACGTAAGTAGTCGATTGCTTTATCGATGTCACCATCAGTTTCAGTTAGCGCTTTTTTACAATCCATCATACCTGCGCCTGTTTTTTCACGTAATTCTTTAACAAGTTTTGCTGAAATTGCCATTAATTTCTCCTCCAATATATAATTGTATTTATGATATACCCAAATTTTACCATTATTTTAGGTGATATTTCCAATACTCTATTACGATTTGTTTTACTTTTAAAAAAAGGTGATAAGCATTAGTATCTTATCACCCATTTAAACTATATCTTAGTTTGATTCAACAGAAGTGTTTTCTTCAGTTGTTTCTGCTTGTTCAGATTCTTCTTTTTCATCTAAATTGATGTTTTGTTCTGCAGCTACTTCTTCATTAGATACACCTTGTTGACCTTCTAAGATAGCATCTGCCATTTTGCCTGTTAATAATTTAACGGCACGGATAGCATCATCGTTTGCTGGGATAACGTAATCAATTTCGTCTGGATCACAGTTAGTGTCAACAATACCTACGATAGGAATATTTAATTTACGTGCTTCAGCAATAGCGTTGCGCTCTTTACGAGGGTCAACAACGAATAATGCTTGAGGCATAGATTTCATATCACGAATACCGCCTAAGAATTTAATTAAACGGTCGTATTCTTTTTTAAGTTCAACAACTTCTTTTTTAGGTAATACTTCAAACAATCCATCTTCTTCCATTTTTTCAATTTCAGAAATACGTTTGATTCGTTTAGAGATTGTTTTGTAGTTAGTTAAGATTCCACCTAACCATCTTTGGTTAACGTAGAATTGACCAGCACGTTCTGCTTCAGCTTTAACTGATTCTTGTGCTTGTTTTTTAGTACCTACGAATAAGACTTTACCGCCATCTTCTGATACTTGTTTAAGGAAGTTGTATGCTTCTTCAACTTTTTTCACTGTCTTTTGTAAGTCAATGATATAGATACCATTTCTTTCAGTGAAGATATATTTTTTCATTTTTGGGTTCCAACGGCGTGTTTGGTGACCGAAGTGAACACCGGCTTCAAGTAATTGTTTCATTGAAATTACTGCCATTTTAAAATTCCTCCTATTGGTTATTTACCTCCATAATTAACTCATATAAAGACAAATCCAAAGATTTGCACCCTCTATATTTACATTAATTATGTGTGTATTGGCTTAATAGCCGTCAATTAATATATCATAACTTGTCCAAAAACGCAATGCCTTTGTGTCTGAACAATGAATAATATTTATGATCACATATAAAAAGAGTATCGCTCATGATATAGCTGACACTCTTTTTTTATATTTGATGTTTTATTAATTATTTTGTTCTTTCTAATTCATCTAAGAATTTTTCTTTTTTAACTTTGATGAAAGTACCTTTCATACCTAGTGAACGTGATTCAATGACACCAGCACTTTCTAATTTACGTAATGCATTTACAATAACAGATCTAGTAATACCAACACGGTCAGCCACTTTAGAAGCGATAAGTAAACCTTCATTTCCGCCTAACTCTTCAAAGATATGTTCAATCGCTTCTTTTTCAGAATAAGATAGCGAATTGATAGCCATTGTGATTGCAGCTTTATCACGAGCCTCTTTTTCAACTTCGTTATGTTTCTCACGTAAGATTTCCATACCAATTACAGTTGCAGCGTATTCACCTAAAACTAGGTCGTTCTCATTAAAGTCATCTTGAACTCGACCTAAAACGAGCGTACCAAGTCGTTCTCCTCCACCTAATATAGGGAAAATAGTTGTTCTACTGTTTACAAAAACGTCTTTGTTTTCAGGAGGGAACACTGTTAAAACATTATCAATGTCAATGTTAGATTGTGTTTGTTTAACATCCATAAGTTTTTCAGTATACTCACTAGGAATATGTCTTTCCTCTAACATATTGATAATTCGCTCACTCTTCAATAACTCGTTAAGACTCGACCCTAAAATTTTACCTCTTCTTGATACGATAAATACGTTTGTGACTGTAACGCTACTGATCGTTTGTGCAACATCTTTAAAGTCTACTGCAATGCCTTTATGTTTTTGTAATAACGTGTTTAATTCTCTAGTTTTAGATAATAAGCTCATAATTTTTCTCCTTCTATTTATATTATAAAATAAATGCACTTAAATCCTTATTCGTTGAGATAGTTTTTAGTTTATCATCAACATATTGTGGTGTTATGTCTACAACAGCATGTGGCATATTTGGTGCTTCGAATGATAAATCTTCAAGCATCTTTTCTAAAATTGTGTGTAATCTACGAGCACCAATATTATCAGTGTCTTGGTTGACTTGGTAAGCAATTTCAGCTAAACGTTTGACCGCTTCTTCAGTGAAGTTTACAGTCACTTCTTCAGTTTGAAGCAACGCTTCGTATTGCTTAATTAATGATAACTTAGGCTCTGTAAGAATTCTGACAAAGTCGTCAACAGAAAGACTTTCAAGTTCTACTCTGATTGGGAAACGACCTTGTAATTCTGGAATCAAATCACTAGGTTTTGAAACGTGAAACGCACCAGCACCAATAAATAGCATGTGTTCAGTATTTACAGTACCATACTTGGTTTGAATCATGCTACCTTCAAGGATTGGTAAAATATCTCTTTGAACACCTTGGCGTGAAACATCTTGACCACTATTTTGATTATTTGTTGCTACTTTATCAATTTCATCTATAAAGATAATACCCATTTGTTCTGCAAGCTCTAGAGCCTCTTGGTTTGCTGTTTCTTGATCTATAAGTTCATCAGCATAATCATCAGCAAGTATTTTTCTTGCTGTTTCAACAGATACCTCTCGTTCAACTTTCTTTTTAGGCATCAATTGGTTCATCATGTCTTGCATTTGTTGATTTTGATTCGTTCCTAGCATGCCCATAGCTGCTGGATCTTGTTCTACTTTTATTCTTACTTTTTCTTGTTCAAGTTTACCTTCTTCTAATTGCTTCTTAATTTCTGAACGCTTAGTTTTTATTTCTTCAGTAGGTGGCTCTTCCTCTTCTTCATTATTTTGACCAAAGTTAGGAATTGCACCTCCGAAAAGATTTTCAAGAGGATTATTTCCTTGAGAAGCCTTCTTCTTCATACTTGGAACTAACAATTTAACAAGCTTATCATTCGCTTTAGCAATCGCTTCATCTTTGACGAGTGCTTTCTTCTCTTCTTTCACTAAACGAACAGCTACATCAACTAAGTCTCTTACCATACTTTCAACGTCTCGACCTACATAACCTACTTCAGTAAATTTAGTAGCCTCAACTTTAATGAAAGGTGCACCAACTATTTTAGCCATTCTTCTAGCTATTTCAGTTTTACCTACCCCAGTTGGTCCAATCATTAAAATATTTTTAGGTGCGATTTCTTGTTTAGCTTCTTCATCTAATAAACTTCTTCTATAACGATTTCTTAATGCAATCGCTACTTTACGTTTTGCGTCACCTTGTCCAACAATGTATTCATTTAATTTAGATACGATATCTTTTGGAGTCAATTTAATTCCATTTGTATCCATATATAACATTCCTCCATCTTGTTACTTTGTAACTAAGATTCATTTCCTAATTCTTAAAAATAAAATCACATTATGCAATTCAACTACAATGTTTCAACGATAATATTATCATTAGTAAATACGCAGATGTCTGCAGCAACTTTCAAGCTTTCATAAGCCATTTCTTTAGCCGAAAGTTGTGAAGCATGTCTTTTAAGCGCTCGACCAGCACTTAAAGCATAATTGCCTCCAGACCCAATAGCGATAAGATCATCATCTGGCGCAATAACTTCGCCTGTACCACTTACAACAAGAATTGCATCTTTATTCATAACAATAAGCATTGCTTCTAATTGTCTTAACTGCTTATCTCCACGCCATTCTTGTGCTAATTCAACTGCCGCACGTTCTAAATTACCGCTAAATTGTTGTAGTTTTGTTTCAAACTTTTCGAAAAGCGTGAATGCATCAGCAACACTACCAGCAAATCCTGCTAACACTTTCCCTTCATATAAACGTCTAACTTTTCTAGCAGTTTGTTTCATAATAACTTGTTGTCCAAGAGTAACCTGGCCATCACCTGCCATTGCAGCTTCTCCATTATGACGTACAGCGTAAATAGTTGTTGCATGTAAAGTATTACTCATAACTTACTCTCCTTTTTTTGCTCGAGGATGTGCATTTAAATAAACCTTGCGAAGTTGTTGATTTGAAACATGAGTATAGCGGCCTGTCGTTGATAAATTAACATGACCTAAAAGAGATTGAACTGTCCTCAAATCAGCACCTTGATTTAATAAATGCGTTGCAAACGTATGTCTGAGTTTATGGGGGTGTATATCTGTGACACCAGCAGTGCGTTTAACTACATCATTGAGAACATACCTCACACCACGTTCAGTAATAGGCGCACCATTCATATTAACTATAAGATATTCATGGTCATTAGTTTTTCTAGGTTGAAATTCGTCTAAATATCTTTCAATACTCTGCTTACAAAATTCACCAAAGGGAATGAAACGTTCTTTATTTCCTTTACCTAAAACTTTCACTCCAGGTAAATTCATATCTATATCTTTAATTTTGATATTAACTAATTCAGACACACGTATTCCTGTTGCATATAATAATTCAATAATAACCCTATCTCGTATGCCCTTTTTACTATCTTGCTCCACAGTTTGAAATAAAGCTTCCATTTCTTCTTCATAGAAGAATTGAGGAAGGTACTGTTCTTTCTTAGGGTGTACAAGTTGAACAAAGGGGTTAACTATTGATTCATCTTGAGTCATCCAATATTCATAAAAAGTACGTAAAGTAGAAATTTTTCTCGATACTGTCGTTCTTTTTAAATTATGTGAATATAAAAATGATAAATAATTTCGAGCATCTTTATATTCAAATGTAGCTAAATCTAAATGTTCACTAACTAAAAAGTCATTAAATTGAATCAAATCATCATGATAGGATTTCAAAGTATATTCTGAAAAATTTCTTTCTACCTTCAACATGTATAAAAATGTTTTTTGGATTTCATTCAATATAATTCCCCTCCATCATATTGCATTGTAGCATATGAATGATAGGGCATACAGTAATTTGGTAATCAATTCAAAATCTTTAGAGAATTAATGTCAAAAAGAATTTATAAAACCTTGAATTATTAAACCTATAATGCAAGATTTAAATATTACCTATTCACCACAAAACAATCGAATCATTCCATAAAAAAACTAGGTAGTAATTATTTTACTACCCAGTTGAACTATTATGCTCATCAAAGTGTTTGTTTATAATTATCTAGATATTCGAGCGCTCTATTTGCTTGAGCTTCATATCTTTCTTTTTTATCTTTAATTCGCTTTTCTAATGATGGTAATAAGCCGAAATTAGCATTCATAGGTTGGAAGTTTTTCTCATTTTTAGCATGAGAAATATAATAGGCCATACTTCCTATCATCGTCTCTCTAGGGAAAATAACTTCTCCTTTACCAGCAAGTTTATGAGCGAGATTAATTCCCGCAACCAAACCGCTTGCCGCACTTTCTACATAACCTTCTACACCAGTCATTTGACCTGCAAAATAAAGATGCTCATGACCCTCAAGCTCGTATTTTTCATTTAAAACGTCAGGAGAGTTGATAAATGTATTACGGTGCATCACACCATATCTCACGATATCCACATTCTCTAATCCAGGAATAAGACGTATAACTTCTTTTTGCGCGCCCCATTTTAAATGTGTTTGGAACCCTACGATATTGTAAAGTGTTCCTGCTGCATCATCTTGTCTCAATTGTACAACTGCATATGGACGTTTACCTGTTTTAGGGTCCTCAAGTCCTACAGGTTTCATTGGACCAAATAGTAAAGTTTTACGACCTCTTTCAGCCATTACTTCAAAAGGCATACATCCTTCGAAATATTTTTCTTTTTCAAATTCATTGACGGGTGCTACTTCAGCTTCTAATACAGCATCATAAAATCTATTAAATTCTTCTTCTGTCATAGGACAATTAAGATAAGCAGCTTCACCTTTGTCATAACGAGATTTTAAGTAAACTTTGTTCATGTCTATTGTATCTTTTTCTACAATCGGTGCCGCTGCATCATAAAAGTAAAGTTGATCTTTACCTGTAATATCAACTATTTCTTGAGCTAAGTGTTCTGTCGTTAGTGGACCTGTAGCTATAATTGTGTATCCTTCAGGAATATGATTAACTTCCTCATTTAATACTGTTATATTGGGATGATTACGAAGCGTATCAGTGATATAACCAGCAAAATCGTGTCTATCTACAGCTAGAGCTCCCCCAGCTGGGACACGTGCTTTATCAGCTGCTTGAATAATTAGAGAGTCCAGACGTCTCATTTCTTCTTTAAGCACACCCACTGCATTTGTCAGAGAATTACCTCTTAGTGAATTAGAACATACAAGTTCAGCAAATTTATCAGTGTGATGAGCTGGAGTTTGTTTCACTGGTCTCATTTCAATTAAATTAACTTTTACACCACGCTGAGCTAACTGATATGCCGCTTCAGAACCTGCCAATCCAGCTCCAACGACATTAACTGTTTGAGTCATCATTTTCCTCCTAATTTAATTTAATCTATTTTTGAACTTCTTCCTTGTAATCACAGTTAGAACAAACGACCTGGCTACTTCTACCTTTTTTCTTATCTACTAAGTAGTGGTTACATTTAGGACATTCTCTTCCTACTGGTTTATCCCAAGAAATGAAGTCACAATCAGGGTATTGAGAGCATCCGTAAAATATTCTATTCTTCTTGGATTTCCGTTCAACTACTTCACCCTCATTACATTTAGGACATGTTACTCCGATAGATTTAACTATAGCTTTAGTATTTCGACAATCAGGGAAATTAGAACAAGCCATAAACTTACCATATCTTCCCATTTTAATAACCATAGGTGAACCACAGACTTCACAATCTTCTCCAGCTGGTTCGTCTTTAATCTCTATTTTTTCCATTTCCTCTTCAGCACGTTCAACATCTTGCTTGAAACTATTATAAAAATCACCAACTACTTTACGCCAATTCGTATCTCCCTCAGCTATTTTATCTAATAAAGTTTCCATGTTAACAGTAAACTCTACATCAATAATTTCTGGGAAGTACTCTTGGACTTGTTCATAAACAATTTCGCCAAGTTCTGTTGGTACGAATCGTTTACTTTCTAATTTAACGTAGTTACGCTTTTGAATAGTATCTATTGTCGGAGCATAAGTTGAAGGTCTTCCTATTTTAAGTTCCTCTAGTGTCTTAACTAAACGTGCTTCTGTATAACGTGGAGGCGGTTGAGTAAAGTGTTGTGCAGGTTCAATTTGAGTTGCTGTAACTTTATCGCCTTCCTCTAATTTAGGAAGTTTATTTTCTTTATCATTTTCTTTATCATCTTTAGCTTCAACATATAGTGTCATGAAACCTTTGAATTTTATAGTCTGACCATTTGCTCTAAATTTAATATCATTTTGAGTAACATCGAGTGCAATAGTATCCAAAATTGCAGGAGCCATTTGGCTTGCCACAAAACGTTCCCAAATTAATTTATACAGACGATGTTGATCTCTAGTTAAATAAGGTTTCATTTCATCTGGAGTTCTTAAAGTACTTGTAGGTCTAATCGCTTCATGGGCATCTTGGTCACCTTGTTTACCGGTTGCCTTACGTTTAGACACATATTCTTTACCATATTTATCAGTAATATAGTTATGAGCTTCTGACTTTGCAGAGTCTGATATACGTGTAGAATCAGTACGCATGTAAGTAATCAAACCGATAGTACCTTGACGTTTTAAATCAATACCTTCATATAGTTGCTGCGCTAACATCATAGTTTTACGAGCTTTGAAGTTTAACTTACGTGCAGCTTCTTGTTGAAGGGTTGAAGTAGTAAATGGGTTAGCTGGATTACGTGTTTTTTCTTTCTTATTTACATTCGTAATTTCAAATTGATCTCCATCAAGAGCTGTTGTAATTTTCTCAACGTCTTCTTTTGTATTTAATTTGTAAGGTTTATTTTTATAATGGAGGAACTTAGCATTAAATTTAGACTTTTTATATCTAAATTCCCCTTCAATAGTCCAATATTCTTCTGGTTTGAAATTACGTATTTCATTTTCTCGGTCGATAACTAAACGAAGAGCTACTGACTGAACACGTCCTGCAGATAAACCTTTTTTAACTTTCTTCCATAATACAGGAGAGATATTATAACCCACGAGTCTATCTAGAATACGACGTGCTTGCTGAGCATCAACTAAATCCATTTCAATACCTCTAGGGTGTTTGAAACTATCTTTTACCGCATCTTTTGTAATTTCATTGAATACTACTCTGTTTTCTTTTGAGTCTTCTAGTTCTAAAATTTTTGATAAATGCCAGGCAATCGCTTCACCTTCACGGTCGGGGTCACTAGCGAGAAAAACTTTTTTAGCTTTTTTAGCATATTTCTTTAAATCTTTAACAACCGGACCTTTACCGCGAATTGTAATATATTTTGGTTCATAGTTATCTTCAGTATCGACACCCATTTGACTTCTAGGCAAGTCACGTACGTGTCCCATTGAAGCGATAACTTTGTATCTTTTTCCTAAATATTTTTCAATGGTTTTAGCTTTTGCAGGCGACTCAACTATGACTAAATTATCCGCCAAAGTGATTTCCCCCTTGCAAATTGAATTACTAAAGATAAATGATAAACGCTTAATTTTGTGTTTGTCAACGTTTTAATTTTTAAATTCACATTTTGTTACAAATATTATTAATTTTGTCACATAAAACTTTAACTAATTTAATACATGTCATTCACTATAAATAGAGGTATATTCAAAATTATTTTAGAAAATGTAGTCTGAAAGAATACTACATTCATCTAAAACGACTTGTGCCCCCTCTTGAAGTCTAAGTAAATTACTTTTGGTCATAGGATTAAACATTGATCCTGGTAAAACATATACATTCCGGTTTTGTTCTAAAGCGCAGTCTACTGTTATTTGACTACCGCTTATTTTCTCTGCTTCTGTAATTAATAGACCCCGAGCGAGTCCACTAATCAATCTATTTCTTTCAGGAAATTTATATCTGGTTATGGGAGAATGAGGTGGATACTCACTTATAACTAGTCCTTTTCGTTCGATATTCTCTCTTGTCTTTAAAGATGATTTAGGATAATGATATGAATGGCCGAAGCCAAGAACGCCTATTGTTGGAAGTTTATTTTTTAGTGCGACTTGGTGAGCTATACTATCTGCACCATATGCTAATCCTGAAATAATCGTCATTTTTAGTGATTTAAATGATGGGAAAAGATATTCCAAAGCTTGAGTTGTATATAAGGTTGACTTTCTTGAGCCTATAACAGCTAAAGTATGAGGACAATTAAATAGTTGTTTATTTCCTTTATAAAAAATTACATATGGGAAATCATAAATTTCTTTAAGTAATTGAGGATAATGTTTATCAAAGTAAGTTAAATATTTGAGGTTCATTTTAGTCATTTCTTGAAATATAACTTCTGTATTAAGTGATTTAAATAAGCTCAATTTTCTCCTGACTGTGGATGAGGTTTGTCTTTTAGCCCAATCCTCAATCATCTTATTTTGAATTAGTGCGTTTTCTGAAATAACTTCTGGATATTCTTTAATAAATTGATGAACTTGCGTTGTGGCGAAATTAGCCCAATAGAGCTTCAATAAAGTGTGTTGAATCACTATGCATTACTCCTTTAGAAGTATTATAGCTCAATTTAACCCAGTTGGTTATTACTATTTAAAGACATATAAGTGTTAAATTTAATGTGATTGTAAGGAGTAATTTTCCAAACTCATCATTCATTAAACGGTGACGAGTTTCTACTATTATATATATCACTTCCACTAAGACTATAAAAAAACTCGAACCTAATTAAAGGTTCGAGTCTAATAAAAATCTATCAATTATTTATCAACTGTTAATAATTCATCATAGATTCCAGCTTTTTTAGCTGCTTCGATTAAAGTTGTACCAATTTCTGATGGTGTATCTGCAGTTTCAACACCACAATCATTTAATGTTTTGATTTTTTCATCTGCAGTACCTTTACCACCAGAGATAATTGCACCAGCGTGTCCCATACGTTTTCCTGGAGGTGCAGTTTGACCACCAATAAATCCTACTACTGGTTTATTCATATTATCTTTAATCCATTGTGCAGCTTCTTCTTCAGCAGTACCACCAATTTCACCAATCATTACTACTGCTTTAGTTTCAGGATCTTCATTGAATTCTTTTAATACATCAATGAAGTTTGTACCATTAACTGGGTCACCACCGATACCAACAGCCGTTGTTTGACCGATGCCTTCTTCAGTTAATTGATGTACGGCTTCATAAGTTAAAGTACCTGAACGAGATACAACACCTACGTGACCTTTTTTATGGATGTAACCAGGCATAATTCCGATTTTACACTCATCTGCCGTAATAACACCTGGGCAGTTTGGTCCTACTAAACGTGTCTTACGTCCTTGTAAATAACGTTTAACTTTAACCATATCCACAACTGGAATATGTTCAGTAATACAGATAACCATATCTAATTCAGCTTCAGCTGCTTCTAAAATTGAATCTGCAGCAAATGGTGCTGGAACATATACAACTGATACGTTAGCGCCAGTTTCATTTTTAGCTTCTTCAACTGTATTATAAACAGGAACACCTTCTACAACTTGTCCACCTTTACCTGGTGTTACCCCTGCGACAATTTGTGTTCCATAATCAAGCATTTGTTTTGTATGGAAAAGGGCAGTAGACCCTGTGATACCTTGTACCATTACTTTCGTATTTTTATCAATAAATACACTCATCTTAGTGCTCCCATCCTTTCCTTACGCTTCTTTAACAAGTTTAACGATTTTTTGTGCACCTTCAGCCATAGTAGCTGCTGGTTCAATTGCTAAACCTGAGTCGTTTAAGATTTCTTTACCGCGCTCAACATTTGTACCTTCTAAACGTACTACTAATGGTAAAGTTAATTCTACTTCTTTAACTGCTGCTACGATACCTTCTGCGATAACGTCACATTTCATAATTCCACCAAAGATATTTACAAAGATACCTCTAACATTGTCATCACCTAAAATGATTTTGAAAGCTTCAGTAACTTTTTCTTTAGTAGCACCGCCACCAACATCTAAGAAGTTAGCTGGATTTCCACCAAAATGATTAATAGTATCCATTGTTGCCATAGCTAAACCTGCACCGTTAACCATACAACCGATATCACCGTCTAAAGCGATATATGATAAGTCATATTTAGATGCTTCGATTTCTTTAGGATCTTCTTCTTCTAAATCACGTAATTCAACGATATCTTTATGTCTAAATAATGCATTATCGTCGAAGTTTAATTTAGCGTCTAGAGCTAATACTTGTCCGTCACCAGTAGTTATTAGTGGATTAATTTCTACGATAGAGCAATCTTTTTCAATGAACACGTTATAAAGTGCTAATAAGAATTTAGTTGCTTTACCAATAGATTCTTTAGGAATATTAATGTTGAAAGCAATACGACGTGCTTGATAAGGAGATAAACCTACAACTGGGTCGATTGTTTCTTTAAAGATTTTCTCAGGTGTCTTAGCTGCCACTTCTTCAATCTCAGTACCACCCTCTTCAGACGCCATTAAAGTAACTTTGTCTGTTGCACGGTCAATTACGAAACCAACATAATATTCTTTCTGAATATCGCAACCTTGTTCGATATATAAGCGTTTAACTTCTTTACCTTCAGGTCCTGTTTGGTGAGTAACTAATTGTTTCCCTAATAATTCATTAGCGTAAGTTTCAACTTCAGAAAGTGATTTAGCAATTTTTACACCGCCTGCTTTACCTCTACCCCCAGCGTGTATTTGTGCTTTAACCACATATACATCTGAATCTAATTCTTTCGCTTTTTCCACCGCTTCTTCAGCAGTGAATGCTACTCGTCCTTCTGGAACGGCTACGCCCATAGAACGAAATATTTCTTTACCTTGATACTCGTGGATATTCATCTTCCATCCTCCTGTTTCTTAGGTTAAGTTCCCTTTTAATTATAAAAAATGAAAGCGCTATTGTAAACTGAAAGACCATATTTTTTGCAATTAAATTAAAATTCAAATTATTTTAACATCGACTTGATAGGTTCAAAGGATTTGCGATGTTCATTTATTACACCAAATGTGTCAATTGCCTCTAAATGCTGTTTAGTACCATATCCAACATTTTTTTCAAATCCGTAATTAGGATAATCATTAGCTAGTTCTTTCATATAATTATCACGATATTCTTTCGCCATAATACTAGCTGCAGCAATTGAAACACTTTTAGCATCTCCTTTTATAATTGATGTTTGAGGAATATCATTATCGAGTTTCATTGCATCAATAAGTAAATGTGTAGGTTGAATACTTAATTGATTAATCGCTCTTTGCATGGCTACCTGTGTAGCTTTATAAATATTCAAGTCATCAATTTCTTGTGGAGTTGCAATTCCATAAGCGTAACTCGTAACATTATTTTTCAATTCTTCATTTAAAATTAAGCGCTGTTTAGCTGGTACCTTTTTAGAGTCATTTAACCCAAGATAATGATGGCCTTTATTTAATATGACTGCACAAGCAACAACAGGACCAGCGAGTGGTCCTCGTCCTACCTCATCGATTCCACATATTAATGCCTCGTTGTCATGATTCAATATTTCATTTTCGTAGTGATTCATACTAATATAATTGTTTTCTAGTTCTTGTTGTTTGATTAAATACTTTTTACGTGATTCTATAGCTTTTTGAACTCCTTTTCGGGTATCTTTATTAGCTACATGCGCTTCAAGTTCTTCTATAGATTGAATTAATGCAAGTTGATCACGTATTTCTTTAATTGTTGATGTCATTTATAAGTCACTCTTCATTTCTTTTAAAATATCAAAACAATATGTACCTATCTTAGCATTTCTCATATCATTAATGATTAATTCAATGACTGATTCATAATCTACTTCATTACCTTTTTGAAGAAGGCCTCTCCTACGACCAATCGCATCAAACCACTCTAAAATTTCTGCATCTTTGTCTACATCTATATTGTAATGTTGTCTGAGACCTTCTAAATCATGTTCAAACATGAAGTTTAAGCCATAAATTGCTACTTCATCTAAATGAACGATGCTATTCTTGATTGCACCAGTCAAACTTAATTTCTTACCGACTTCCTCGTCCTCAAATTTAGGCCATAATATTCCTGGTGTATCTAACAATTGAAGTGATTTCCCAACTTTAATCCACTGTTGTTGTTTAGTAACACCTGGTTTATTACCTGTTTCTGCAATACTACGTTTTGCCAATTTATTAATTAAAGTTGATTTCCCGACATTTGGAATACCAACAATCATTGCACGTATCGCTCTCGGTTTAAGCCCTTTCTCCTTTTCACGTTCAAATTTTTCTTTCGTAGCTTTTATTGCTTCAGCCTCTACATTTTTTAAATTTTTACCATGTTTAGCATCAACTGCTACCGGAAAGAACCCTTGTTCCTTAAAGAATCCTTCCCACTTTTCTAATTCTTTTAAGTTAGTCATGTCTTTTTTATTTAAAATAACCACTCGCGGTTTTTGTTTAATAACTTCATCGATCATAGGATTTCTAGAACTATATGGAATACGAGCATCAACTAACTCAAATACTACATCAACCTTTTTGAGTTGCTCACTCACTTCTCTTTTAGCTTTCGCCATATGTCCTGGATACCATTGTATCGCCATTAATATCACCTTACTTTCATGTTCATTTTATAATAATCGTATAATTAATTCGACTTATTAATTATACTTTAATTCTGTTTATACAACCACTTTAAGTGTAACATGCTTATCTTTTATTTTTAAAAATGAATAACAACATTAAATAACTCAAAATTTAAGTTTGTGTAAACATCACATATCTTAAACAAAATCACTTTCATTCATTGACGCTATCGCCTACAATTTAAATAACTAATAAGAGAATTAGATAACAAGCATCAAGTTATTTAGGAGTAATTAATGAAAAGAGTTTTAAGTTATACCGTATTATTTATAGTGCTATCACTTATTGGACATAGTTATGTCGTATATCGTTTTTATCACGATGGTATTTTATCAACTGGTCCAAATGATGGCATGGAACAAATGGTTCCAATACAAATGTATCTTTACAATCAGTGGCATCAAGGGAATCTATTTTATGCGTCTAACTTTGGCTTAGGTGGGGATTTCTTCACTGATTTAAGTTATTATTTTTCAACAAATTTATTATTTATCATTAATGTTCTAATTATTTCGTTTGTAAAATTATTCATATCTTTAGATACACATCAAGTGATGTTTTGGATGAATAACGCTTTAATCGTCTCAATTTTTAAGGGGACGATTGCGCTTTATTGTACATTTTTATATGCTCAATACATTTTTAAAAATAAAATTTTGAGTATATTTACCGCATTTTTATTTGTAATCTCACCACTCTATTTCAGATTTACAGCTTATTGGCCATTTTTCAGTGATGTGTTTATTTGGTTACCTTTACTTTTATTGGCCATGGAAAAGTCAATTCAACAACGTAAAAGTGGTCTGTTAATCTTAACTATTACATTAGTATTAATAAATAATTTCTATTTTGCTTACTATTTTTTAATTATTGCTAGTGTTTATGGCTTAATTAGAATCATGTTTAGGCATCCTGATGATGATTCAACACGAATAAGAACCTTGTGCACTTTACTTATCCCAGCAGTATTAGCTTTAGGAAATAGCTTATTTATTTTCTTTCACAGCGTACAAAGTTTCGTAAACAATAGACGGGTATCATTCTCTGGAAATGTTCCAACTTTTGAGCATCTGAATATTAATACAAACATATTCTTCGATAACTATCTTATCGTCATTTTATTTTTAACAATTCAAAGTATATTAACCTTTAAATTATATAGACACTACTATTATCGATTATTTGCACTGATGACCGTAGTACTCATCATATTTACTTTTATACCACTTATAGATCAAATTTTTAATGGATTTTCAGCACCTCAGAAGCGTTGGCATTTTATTTTAGCCTTTTCATCATCTTTATTAATCGGACTATATGTAAAGTACTTTAGAACGGTGAGTGTTAAATCATATATCACTACAAGTTTGATCGCCCAACTCATTATTTATATTAGCGCCTATTGTTATCATAAATTCTTACCATGGTTAATACTTGTACCGGTAGTTTCAATTATTGGATTATTAATTTTATTTTTAAAAGAGAGAAAGGTTCGCATACAACTTACATATATTTATATCATTTCAATTGTTGCCTTAAGTATGATGGTGAGTTTTGTTTTTATAAAAAATCAAATTTACTTCCAAGACCATCAGGATCGTGCGAATACATTTTATGCGAATTCAAGTCTATATAGCTCTGATTTACAAAGAGCATTAGTTAAAGAAATGAAGAATAGTAAGAAGGATGACCAACGTATTGATTGGCGGGTTAACGAGCAGGACAATACGCCGATGTATCAAAACTTTAAAGGTTTGAGTCTCTATTCAAGTATCTTTCATCACAATATCTTGGATTTCTATTATGATGCTTTGAAAATTAATTTAGCAGAGGAATCACTTAGTCGTTATCAATCGACTAATGCTAGACAAAATATCGATAGTTTATTCTCAATTAAATATGTAATGTTAAAAAAATATCAAAATAATATACCTACTTACTTCAAAAAAGTGAAATCGAGCGGCCAATATGACATATATGAAAATCAGCTTAATTTACCTAGCGTTAAAGTGACTAATAACCTATATAATAGTCAAAGCTTAAAAACACCGATAGACCGTGAACATGCAATGCTTAAAGGAGCGATTGTAGATTCAAATGGCAAAGATTTCAATTCTCAAAGTAAGAATTTACTAAAACATGCACGTATAACTACTAAGAATATTAAAAGTAAAGGAAATAATCAGTTAGAAGTTAAAAATAATATAGGAATTGTTAACATTCATATACCTAAAAAAATCCGTAAGCAATATCAGGACTTTTATATAACTTTATATATTAAACGAGGTAATCCAGACAGTAATTACACTGTAAATGTTAATAATTACTTTAATAACCGTCTTTATAATAATTCAGTCTACAAAACTGGGATAAACACACAACTTTATCGGACCCAACCTGATAAAAACGGCAATATTTCTATTAAATTATCTCCAAATGGCGGTTTCAAATTTAAGTTACTCAATCTCAGTGGAGAAAATTATAAGACACTCAAAACTGCACATCATAATGCAAACTTTAATATGGATTACAATGATATTAAAAATGGTGTGAAAGTGAATCTCGGTCAACACTCTAAAGGTTTAGCTACCATAAATATTCCTTATCGAGCTGGTATGCGTGCTTATATTGACGGCCGTCAAGTTAACATCCACAAAGTAAATTATATGATGACTGGTGTTCCAGTAAACAAGAATGATCAAACTATAATTATTAAATATCAGCCCCCTTATTGGAAAACAATGATATTTATTTCATTTATAAGTATTATTTTTAGTATGATATATATAAGATATACGAATTCAATAAAAAGAAAGATGAGGATTCACCGTGATTAAAAAGTTTTGGCAAACACCTAAAAGGCGATTTCTATCTATCCTAATATTAAGCTGTATCCTTTCATTAATACTCTACTTTCCATTTATCTATCAATACATGACAAAAGGCGACGTTTTCAGTGGAAGTGGTGATGGTTTTAGGCAAATGATGCCTTTCCAAATGTATCTGTATGAACATTTTGCTTCTTTTAAAGGGTTCTATGATGCCTCTTTTGGTTTGGGTGGAGATTATGTGAAATCATTAGCATATTACTACTCAATGTCACCACTTATGTGGATCAATTTTGCATGTATTTGGGGACTTGAACATACTATTCATATTAATCCACATGACATTAGCTTTTGGCCAACTAATCAACTTGTTATGGCATATGTGCGAACTGTAATTACTTTGATTTTTACTTTTTATTTGTTTATGTATTTGAAATTCAAACCCGCACCTATGTTTATTGCAACTATTTTGTATGGCATGTCTACCGTTATGACATATTATAATTTTACTTGGTCATTTTATGGTAACTTACTTATCATGCTACCTATGTCAATTTGGGCTATGGAAAGATTTTTTAGAGAGCGCAAGTTAGGATGGTTTATCTTTGCAATTACATTTACACTATTCACTAATTTCTATTTTAGTTATTATGAAGCGGTTGTATTAGGATTTTATTTTATTTATCGCCTCCTTGCAGTACATCCGCAAGATATTGTTAATCGTTGGCAAAAATTTTACATATTAGTTATCGCTACTTTATTAAGTGTTTTATCAAGTTTATTTGGTCTTTATACTGGTGTTTCTTCATTTTTAAATAATGATAGATCACAGAATCCTAAATTTGGAATTACCTTTTTAACCAATTTATTTGAAAAAAATTATAATATATTTACTGATGGTTTTTATATAACAATTTCTATTATTGTAATTATTGCGTTATTTTCATTCAAGCTATATCAACATTATTATTATAAGTTATTCGCCATTGCAACTTGGTTACTACTCATTGGTTCTTTATCACAATGGTTTGATAGTGCATTCAATGGATTCTCATTACCTCAAAGACGTTGGGTTTACTTTTTAGCATTATCATCAGGCGCTTTAATTGCACTTTTCATACAACATTTAAGCGAATTATCTCTAAAGAATTATTTAATTATAGCTATACCTATATTTTTATATAGCTGTTTTTACATCACTTACACTGATCGCTCTGTAAATTGGATGTATATTGCAATTATAATAATGATAGTTATTGGCTTATTATTATACAGGAAATCACTTTTAAAAAGAAAATGGATAGCAATCGGGCTAGTTATTCTATTTTTAGTTGAACAAGTTATTATGGTAAATGATTCAAAAAAAATAACTATTGAACCATACCAAACTACGATGGACACTATTAACGATTCAAGTTATAGAAGTAAAGTATTAAACAATAAAATTAATCAAATGACTAGTGATAAACTAGATCCTTTGAAAAGATTAGATTATTTTTCATTTTACGCACTTAACTCACCATTTATATATCACTACAATGGTACATCTTTATATTCAAGCATTTTCAACGGTCAAATTTTAAAATACTATGATAAAACAATGCAAATCAACATGCCTGTAGATAAAAATAGTACATATCGCTATTTAGGTAATCGAGCGAATTTGATGGCTTTATGGAATGTACAAGATAGATTAAGACATCCTAATGACTTAAACATGCCTTATGGATTTAAAAAGAAAGATCTTATCAAAGATGGGAAAGATCAATGGATTCACTCAAAGAATACGATTTCTTATCCAAGCGCACACATTACGCATAAAGTCTATGATTCTAATAACTTAAACTCACCTCTAGATAGAGAACAAACGATGCTTCAAGGTGTGGTATTCGATAATAATACGAAAAGTGTTAACACTACGTTTAGCCCTAATAAAAATCTATTAAATGATGCTCAACTACAATTAAAAGATTCACAATGGAAAAAGAAAAATCAGCTAAAGGTAGATAAAAATAATGGAGGCGTTCAACTCACATTACCTCATTCTTTAACTAAAAAGTATAAAGACATGTATCTCGAAATGGATGTTGAAATGCTCACTCCTGATAAGGAACATAGTATTGGCGTAAATGAATATAGTCAAAATCGAAATGCGTTGTCATATAAATATCGACGTGTGGTATCACCTGTAACAATGCGTGTGAAAGCTTCAGACAAACTTAATATTCATATGTCTGAAGGTACGTATAGATTTAAGATTAAAGGAATTTATGGGGAAAATTATCACACACTTAAAAAAGCTTCTAAACAATTACATTCAGTAAAAGTAAAAAAAGAGAGAAATGGTTATACGATTACTAAAAATAAAAACGATAACGGATATATCGTGTTACCTATAGCTTATGAAAATGGCATGCAAGCTAGAGCCAACGGTAAGCCTTTAGATGTAAAAAAAGGTAACGGAATTATGACTACAATTCCAGCTAAAGCTGGACAAACAACGATTAGATTGACTTACACACCGTCACATTTTTATTGGTTAATTATTTTAAGTATCATTGGAGTCATTTTAAGTATCATGTTTACTAAAAAAGTAAGAAAAAAATAAAGTTTAATCATTTTGATTTGAACTGCGTTAACTTATGTATTGAATCCCAAAAGTTGTACCTTAGTTCAGTATGTTATTTTAAAGATTTGTTTCCAATGTTGTTTAGGAGACAAGTCTTTAAATTTTGACTTAATTCTAGTATTATTATAAAAATTATATAGCCAGTTACCTTTTTTAGACATACTTTGAAATATGTGATTCTCTTTGAACATATATACTTCTTTCTAGGTCATGCTACACATAGTCAAAGCGAACTCTCAGGTGATAAATAACGCTTGGACATTAATTTATAATATTATTTAAAACAACAGTCAAAAACTAATATAGGACGTTTAAGAACTTAACTCAGACATATAGGAAATAATACAAAACCTAACTATACAATATGATAAAAGTAAAATGTATCACAAAATACCAAGATTGTAGTTTTGGTTTTGTTTGTAAAAATGAATAAACTATTGTCAAGATTTGTAATCTCTTTGCTGTCGTTTGTATTAGCATTAACTGTAGTTTCTCCATTTTCTTCTAAAGCTGAGGAAGGGCATAAATATAATCAAAAAGAAGTCGATGAATTAGCACAAGCATTACAGGTTACGTTTGAACAGTCTTCAATAAAGTCAGAAGGTAAAATTTTAGGATATCAAAAATCTACCATTGTGAATAATTTGCAAAATAACAAATATTAATCAGAAATAATAAATGGGTTAAGTAAAAAAGGACTACTTTTGTCAGATCAAGATGCAAATCAATATAAACATAGCGGAACAGCATCAAGAGCCGCCGGTAATTATGGAGATGATGCGCCAAATGCAAGTCCAGCAGAACAAAAACATGCGAAGAAATGGCTGAAAGTACGTAATGGTTGCCTTTACAATAAAATTCCTGAAATATTAGGTGTGTCTGCTACGGGTACTTTAATTGACGCAATGACTACAGGAAGTTGGCAAAAAGCAGCTAAAATAATATTGAAATTAGGCGGTAAAGGTACTGTAGTTGGATTAGCAGCTAGTTTGACATGGACTTATGATGAATGTAGTAGATATGCCAATAGTAAAGTGAAATAGGATGTGGTTCTTTGAAAAAATACATATTATTCGCATTTCCATTGGCTTTTGTATGTCTGTACACAATATCTAAAGTAATTTGGAATAAAGGAATTATTGTAGACAACAATCCAATACATGCGATATATTTTTTATTATTTTACTATATTGTTGCAGGATTTATTATATTAATTCTGTTTTTAAGAGGAAAATGATTTCCTTTTAGTGAATGTTAAATTGTAATAATTAAATATAAGTTAGAATATTGCCCATCAACAGAGTTGTTGATGGGTTATTTTGTATAAATATGACATTCTTAGACATTCATTTAAATAGTCTTGAACTATTTTTAACTTGATTTAAAATTTGTAATATTTACTTATAAAATGTCCGCCCCTAATTTTAGATTTTCAGTCCAACTTTTAGGAGGCATATCATTCTTAAAGACAATGGTGTGTTTTATTTATACGATTTTGTAAGTACTTAACATTCAAATGAAACAAAAAAGCTTTCAAACACCTTTGATTAAGATGTTTGAAAGCTTTATCTTTATTACAAGTTACAAATAACTTGTGTTGAAAATGTCGAGTTTGCTGATTAACGAATTTCTTGGATTCTAGCAGCTTTACCACGTAAACTACGTAAGTAGTATAATTTAGCACGACGTACTTTACCGCGACGTTTAACTTCGATTTTTTCAATTTTTGGAGTGTGTAATGGGAATGTTCTTTCCACACCTACACCTGAAGAAATTTTACGAACTGTGAAAGTTTCAGAAATTCCTCCACCACGGCGTTTAATTACAACACCTTCGAAGACTTGGATACGTTCACGTGAACCCTCTACGATACGAACGTGTACACGTAAAGTGTCACCAGAACGGAAAGTAGGTAAGTCAGTACGTAATTGTGATTTAGTTACTGCTTCGATTAACTTATGATTACTCATTATAAATTCTCTCCTTCAACCTATGTTCTTGCCTAGACAAAAGTATAGCAGCGGATCATAGTGATTTTTAGTGTTTTTTCACACTTAAATTATGTTAGCATAACGCTACTTGTTTTTCAATTGCTTTTTGTACGTTTCTAAAATTTCTTTATCTTTTTGACTGAGCTCATAATTTTCTAAAAGATCCGGTCGTTTTTCGTAAGTGCGAATCAATTTTTGTTCATGTCTCCATTGTTCAATGTGAGCGTGATTTCCGGATAATAAGACATCCGGCACCTTCATTTCTTTATATTCTCTTGGTCTTGTATATTGAGGAAATTCTAATAATCCATCTGAAAATGAATCATCTTGATGGGAAGCTTCATTGCCTAACACTCCAGGAATCAAGCGCACAATTGCATCAGTCATAGTCATTGCAGGTAACTCTCCACCTGTAAGCACATAATCTCCCATAGAAATTTCATCAGAAACAAGATGCTCTCTGATTCGTTCATCATAGCCCTCATAATGACCACAAATAAATACAATATGTTGCGATTTACTTAACTCTTGAGCTATCTCTTGAGTAAAAGGTTTACCTTGAGGACACATTAATATCACACGCGTATCGTCATCTCTTTTTAAATCTTCCATAGCATTAAAAACAGGCTCAGGTTTTAACACCATGCCTTGCCCACCGCCAAATGGGTAATCATCCACTTGATTATGTTTGTTGATTGAATAATCTCGAAAATTTATTGTATTTACATCAATAATTTCTTTATCTTGAGCGCGTTTCAAAATCGAATGATTCAGCACACCATCAAACATTTCTGGAAATAACGTTAAATAATCAATTTTCATTAATCTAACAATCCTTCCATAGGTGTAATTTTAATTGATTTACCTTCCACATCTATATCTTTAACCACATCTTCAATGTATGGAATAAGATACTCTTTATCTCCTTTAACAACCCACACATCATTGGCGCCAGTCTCAAAGATATTAATTACTCGACCGATAGGAGTATCTGTATCATCAAAAACTGTACATCCTATGATATCCGAATAATAAAACTCATGTTCATCCAACTCGATATCTTCATGATCACGTTCTTGATATAGATAATCACCTTTGAGATGTTCAATATCATTAATATTGTTTATTCCTTCAAATTTTAACATGTGAAACCCTTTATGTATGCGATAAGATGAAACAGTATATTCGATATCTTCATTATTGTGTTTAACAATTAAATTTTCACCTGGTTGAAATCGTGTTTCTGTAAAATCTGAATTCGACTTAACTTTAATTTCGCCTTTAATTCCATGTGTATTTACAATTTGTCCTACTTCTACTTCCATTCAACGCCCCTCCTAGTCTATCTATTTTTAACTTTTTTGAAAATGAATTATGTATATTTTATCACGTATGCGTGGTTATATAAAAAGTGATATAACAATCATTTCAAATTGTTTGGAAATTACGATGTAAGCATGATATATAAGAGAAACTTTAGAAAAAAGAGAATAAGTCATGCCTCTTTTAAATGTGTTTAATTCTATCCAAAAGTTAAAAAAGTCTGAGACATTAATAATGTCTCAGACTTACAACAATTTAAGCTAATTATTTAGCATTTTTTTGTTCATCAAATTTTTTCAAGATACCTTCTCTTGATAAAATGTTGTGAACTGTATCTGTTGGTTTAGCACCATCGTGTAACCATTTTAAAGCTAACTCTTCATCAATTTTAACTTCTGGTGCATTAACATTTGCTGGATTGTAAGTACCTACTTGCTCGATGATACGACCATCACGTGGTGAACGTGCATCAGCAACTACGATACGATAGAATGGGTTTCTTTTAGAACCTAAACGTGTTAAACGAATTTTAACTGCCATTTAAATTACTCTCCTTTATGTGTTTTCATTTTATTTTCTACAAGAATAAATATTAACAGTTACACAAAAGTTTGTAAAGACTTTTTTCTTTACCTAAAGCCCCACTTCTAAATTTATTTAGTTAGTGGGACTTACACACTAGCTTTTAGCTAGGGTGTTCCTCTATTAGATTTATGAAATAAATCGTAGATTTGGTTATGGGAGCGAGACAGAATTCATCATGAATTCGTCTTCTCGCCCCCGCACAATTGATTAGGGTATTATAAGCATAATTCCCAATCAATCACGGCGTATATGAGCTTTAGCTCAGGCGTACCTTTATATTTATTTAGTTAGTGGGACTTACACACTAGCTTTTAGCTAGGGTTTCCACAATTAATAAACATCGAACAATCAACAAAATTGTCCGATGTTTTAAAAATGTTTATTAAAATGGTAAATTCATACCTTTTAACATATTCTCCATTTGGCTTCGCTTACCTTTTTTACCTTTGCCGCCACCAGTAAATTGTTTCATCATTTTCTTCATATCATTGAACTGTTTCATAAGACGATTGACTTCTTGTAATGAACGACCAGAACCCTTAGCTATACGTTTCTTACGAGAAACATTTAGTGTTTCTGGGTTTGAACGTTCTTTAGGAGTCATAGACTGAATAATCGCTTTAATATGATCGATTTGTTTGTCGCTCATATTAAGCTTATCCAATCCTTTCATTTTGTTCATCCCAGGAATCATTTTCATAATATCATCTAAAGGACCTAAGTTTTTAACTTGGTCTAATTGTTCTAAGAAATCATCCAATGTAAATGAAGAGTCACGCATTTTCTTCTCTAAATCTTTAGCTTTTTCTTGGTCAACATCTTGTTGTGCTTTTTCAATTAAGCTTAACACGTCACCCATACCTAAGATACGAGAAGCCATACGTTCAGGATGGAATAGTTCTAAACCATCTAATTTCTCACTCATACCTACAAATTTAATAGGTTTCTGAGTCACCGAACGTATAGATAATGCAGCACCGCCACGTGTATCACCATCAAGTTTCGTTAAAGTTACACCTGATACATCTAGTTGATCGTCAAATGATTGCGCAACATTGACAGCATCTTGACCTGTCATTGCGTCAACAACTAGCATAATTTCATCTGGTTTAGAAATTTCTTTAACTTCTTGTAACTCATTCATTAACGCTTCATCAATGTGTAAACGTCCCGCTGTATCGATGATGACAAAATCTAAATGTTCTTCTTTAGCATGTTTCAATGCATTTTCAACAATTTGTTGAGGCTGAACTTGGTCACCTTCACTATATACAGGTATGTCAATTTGTTTACCAACAGTTTGTAATTGGTCAATCGCAGCTGGACGATAAATATCTCCTGCAACTAACATCGGCTTTTTATTATATTTTTTACGCATTAATAATGCTAATTTACCAGCAGTTGTAGTTTTACCGGCACCTTGTAAACCAACCATCATGACAACAGTAGGTGGTTTATTTGCCATTTTAATAGATGTGTTTTCTCCACCCATCAAGCTTGTAAGTTCTTCTTGAACAATTTTAATCACTTGTTGGCCGGGTGTTAAAGATTGCATAACATCTGAACCTAAAGCACGGTCAGAAACAGTTTTAACGAACTCTTTAACAACTTTAAAGTTAACATCGGCTTCTAATAATGCTAATCGTACTTCTCGCATCATTGTTTTGATATCCGCTTCAGTAACTTTACCCTTACCACGCATTTTTTGCATCGTGGCTTGCAATCGATCGGATAATCCTTCAAATGCCATTACTAGTGCCCTCCTTTTTTTAATTATTACTACTCTAACTCTTCTAATTGAGCGATATATTCTTTTAGTAAATCTGGATTATTAAGAGATTGTTTCATTAAATCATAAATTTCTTGGCGTTTCTCAAATCTTCTATATAAACCTAGTTTAGTTTCATAATCTTCTACTAAATCGCCAGTTCTTCTTATATTATCATAAACTGCCTGTCTACTCACTTCAAATGTATCAGCGATTTCACTTAATGAATAATCTCGTAAATAAAATAATTCCAAATAGCTTTTCTGCTTTTGAGTTAATAATGATTGATAAAAATCAAACAAATAATTCATTCTAATTGTTTTAACTAAATCATCTTGGCCCATCTTGAGTACCTTCTTCAGTTTCATTCGACGATTCATCAATTAATTCATCAGGAATATCTTCATTTTGTTCGATCATATCAGCAAATAAACCGTATACGTAACTTTCAGGGTTAAATGGTTGTAAGTCATCAAGTTTTTCACCTAAGCCTACATATTTAACAGGGATATGCAATTCATTACGTATGGCAAGAACGATACCACCTTTAGCAGTACCATCTAATTTGGTTAATACAATACCTGAAACATTTGTCACGTCTTTAAATGAACGCGCTTGTGACAACGCATTTTGACCTGTTGTAGCATCTAAACATAGTAATGCTTCATGAGGTGCATCAGGGATTGCTCGACTAATTACACGTTTCATTTTATCAAGTTCTTGCATTAAGTTAGATTTATTTTGTAGACGACCTGCAGTATCACAAATTAAAATATCTACACCTTTATTTTTTGCGGCGTTAATTGCATCGTATACTACTGCTGCTGGATCAGAGCCTTCACTCTGACTTACAACTTCCACGCCTACACGGTCTCCCCAAACTTTTAATTGTTGGATTGCGCCAGCTCTGAATGTATCTCCAGCTGCAAGCATCACTTTTTTACCTTCTTGTTGATATCGATATGCTAACTTACCAATTGTAGTGGTCTTACCAACACCATTGACACCAACCATTAAGATAACGTTCAATCTACCATCTTCAAGATTCATTGCTTCTGAATGATCGTCTTCTTGGTGATAAATCTCGACAATTTTTTCAACAATAACTTCACGTAAATCTTCAGTTTCCTGAATATTGCGTCTTTGCGCTTCCGTGCGTAATTCATCTGTCAATTTCATTACTGTATTGAAACCAACGTCAGCCGTAATAAGCATTTCTTCAAGTGCTTCAAAGAAATCTTCGTCTACTTTTCTATAGCGTGCAATTAAATTATTTAACTGTTCTTGGAAATTTTGACGTGATTTTTCTAAACCAGCTTTAAATTTCGCACCAATTTTTTGGGCTTCAATTTCTTCAAAGTCCTCAATTGAGATTAAACCATCTTCGTCGAAATCAGCTTCACTTAATTTTTTTGGTTTTTTCTTAGGTTTAGGCTCTTCGATTGTATCAGTGACATTGGGTTCACCTGATTCACTTGATGCATCCGAATCACTTGTTTCGTTTGATTCCACATCTTCAGTTAATTCTTTTTGAATCTCATCTTCACTTTTACCTGAAAATTTATCTTTTAAGCGTTTAAAAAAACTCATGCTTGTTCCTCCTTCATAACCTCATCTATAGTATTTAGGTTAACGCTAACTAACTTAGAAACACCTGACTCTTGCATTGTGACTCCATATAAACGGTCAGAGAACTCCATCGTTCCTTTACGATGAGTAATAACTATAAATTGTGTTTGTTCTGATAGTTCATTTAAGTATTGAGCGTAGCGAATCACATTTGCTTCATCTAACGCTGCCTCTACCTCATCTAGTATAACAAATGGAGCAGAACGTACCTTAAGAATTGCAAATAATAATGCTATAGCACTTAATGCGCGTTCACCACCGCTTAATAAAGAAAGATGTTGAAGCTTTTTACCAGGAGGTTGAACAATAATATCAACACCTGCTGATAAGTAATCGTCTTCTGTTAAACGTAGTTCAGCTTGTCCGCCACCGAATAATTGTTTGAAGACAGTTGTAAAGTGGTCTTGTACCGCATGGAATGTTTCTTTAAAACGTCCTTCTACTTCACGATCCATTTCATTAATGATTTGTTCAAGTGTCTCTTTAGCTTCTCTTAAATCCGTGCGTTGCTCATTGAGGAAGGTATAACGTTCATTTAAGTCCTCGAACTGTTCAATAGCATTTAAGTTTACTGGACCCAACTCATCTATAGACATTTTCGTAAGTTTGACTTTCTTACGTAGACTTTCAATAGGTTCATTAGATTCATATAAAGCGCGTGCTCTCTCTACAGTTAACTGATATACATCATTCAGATGGTCTATCGCGTGATTAATCAACACATCTAATTTTGATTGTTTTGCTTTAATATCTTGATAATGATTTTCGATAGCTAAAATATCTTGATGACAAACTTGTAGCTGACTTTCATTATTCTCAATCGTTTCATTTAGATTGATACGTTGTTGTTTAAGTTCTTCATGTTGTTGATTAAGCTGATCACGTGCCTCTTCTTGTTCTTGAATTTGAGATTTCAAATCCTCAAATGCTTGTTCACCCATCATTTCGTCAGAATTAAACAGCCTTATTTTCTCTTCAACAGTCTTAATTTGTTGCTGCGTTGATTCTTGTTGTTTAACTAAACGTTCAATCTCGACTTTTTGAGATTTTATTCGCTCTTTCACCACTGCTAAATCGGATTGTTTTTGATGAAGTTGTTGTTGGGTTTTAGTTGTTGATTCTTTACCTTCTTTAGACAATTGAGTATAACGTTCAATTTCACTCTCTAATTCAGTCAATTGTTGTTGGATTTCAGATAAACGCGCCTGTTTTTGCGTTAAAGTTTCTTTACTTTTATCACTTTGATAACCATCATTTTTCTCAAATTCAAATTCTTCATGTTCGTTCTTAAGATGCGTCTCTTGTGTTTTTAAACGATCTAACTCTAATTCATGATGATGCACTTTTTCTTTTAACGTATTATATTGTTGGCTCGCATCGAAATACTGCTCACTTAATTGTTCGGACTTGTCTTTTAATTCTTTAAAATGACGTTCAAAATCAGCAGTTTGACGTTGATAATCCTCAAGTTGATGACGCATTTTTGATAGTTCATCCTTTTGAGAAAGAATACTTTTCGATTTTCGTGCACCACCGCCAGTCATTGAACCACCAGGATTAACTACATCTCCTTCTAAAGTTACAATTCGAGTACGATAACGTATAGCTCTAGCTAATTCATTAGCATGTTTTAAATCATTAACGATGATTGTATTTCCTAATAAATTTTCAATGACACTTTGGTACTTGGAAGAAACATTTACAGCATCTGACGCAATATTAATAAACCCTTCAGTTTGACGAGCTATCTCTTTAATATCTGACGCAATATGTCGTGGCTTAATAACATTTAAAGGTAAAAATGTCGCACGCCCTAAATTGCGTTGCTTTAAAAATTGAATCGCCTGTCTCCCATCTTTCTCATTATCAACGATGACATGTTGAAGTGATGCACCTAAAGCTGTTTCTATTGCTTGAGTCATTTGAGATGGAACATCAATCACTTCAGCTACTGCGCCATGAATTCCTCTCAATTCGTTATCTTTAGCTTTGAGAATGTGTTTAACCCCATTGAAGAAATACGTATAATCCTCCTCTTGAGTAGCTAAACTATCAATTCTAGATTTTAATTTTTCATTATATCTGTAGGCTTGATACAGCTTATCTTCATATTCAGATTGCTGTTTTTTAGATTTGGTTAAATCTTTTTCAATACGGTGAATGTGTTGTTCCGCTTCTGTTAAAGCCTTTTTAGAAATTTTATAACTTTTTTCAGTTTCATTAATATTATTTTGTATCTCTTTTAACTGATTAAATGCTTCAACAAGTCTCGAATCTAATCTAGATTTTTTTGCCTCGTTTTCATTAATCGTATGTTCAAGAAAACGTATATCATTATTAACGTCCGATTGTTCAGACATTAGCGTATAATAATTATTCTTAATTTCTTCAAGCTTTTCATCGTGTTGTTCATCAGATACGTACAGAATTGACTCTAGATCTTGTACTTCTTTATTTAAATGTTTCTGTTTATCTTTAAGTTCATTTAACGTTTCTTCATTTTGTTGCTTTTCATGATCAATCGATTCAATCTGAGCATTTAAGTTCTCAAGCTCTTCTTCATATCTAGCATTTGTTTCTGATTGATTCTTTTTACGTTCTTCTAATACATTTAATTTCCCAGCGAGTTGTTCATATGTTTCTGTTGTTTTAACTAATTCATAGTTTAATTTTTCAATATCAGAATCAACTTGCTGACGTTCGCCTTTGAACTTTTGCAACAATTGATTTACTTGAGCTTGTTGTGCTTCTTTATCTGCTTGCTGACTTTTCAACTCATTTAAACGTTGGTCTAATTTAGTGTTGTCTTCCGTATATTGATCGATGTCATGTACCGTAACGATAACATCACTTTGTTCCATTTGTTTGGATAACTGTTGATATTCTTTAGCAATTGCTGCTTCTTCTTTAAGTGGTTCAACTCGACCTTCTAAATCATATAAGATATCTTCAACACGAGTTAGATTATCTTCAGTATGATCTAACTTGTTAATAGATTCAGCTTTCCGCTTTTTATATTTTAATACGCCAGCTGATTCTTCAATAATTTGTCGTCGGTCGATAGGTTTAGCATTTAAAATTTCGTCAACTCTACCTTGTGAGATGATGCTGAATGCTTCTTTTCCTAAACCTGAATCTAAAAAGATTTCAATAATATCTTTTAAACGAGCACGATCGTTATTTAAGTAGTATTCACTTTCTCCACTACGGTATAGACGCCGAGTGACTACTAATTCATCTGAATCAATCTGCAATTTTTTAGAATGATTATCTAATTTGAGTTTTACTTCAGCATAGTTTTGAGCCTTTCTATGTTCTGCTCCTGAAAAGATAATATCTTCCATTTTAGAACCACGTAACGATTTAGCTGATTGTTCACCTAATACCCATTTAATTGCATCAGTAATATTACTTTTACCACTACCATTAGGACCAACAATAGCTGTCACACCTTTATCAAATTGGACATTGGTATGGTCGGCAAAAGACTTAAATCCTATGGCATCTATTGATTTTAAATAAACCATCTTATTCTCCTTATCACATTCATGTTGAGTTTATCAGCATGTCACAATACAATCTCATTATTACTATTTCTAATTAATTAATAATTATGTATGCGTATGCTTCTCTATAGATGTCACTCATCTACATTAAAATGACTCATTTTTCTTCATTGACTTATAAGCTTGCTCGGCTGCCTTTTGTTCGGATTCTTTCTTCGTCTTTCCTTTACCCTCTGCAACTGCATTATTTTCTAAAATAACTTCAGAAGTAAATAACCTATGGTGGGCAGGACCCTCTTCTTTAATAAGGCGATAGGTCACATCACCTTTATTTTGTCGATGTACGTATTCTTGAAACTGTGTTTTAAAGTCGACCACACCAACTAATTCATCATCTTCTACATATGGGAAAATGACTTTCTCAGCAAATTTCCATACAGTATCTAAACCTTGGTCTAAATATAAAGCACCTACAAATGCTTCAAAAGCATCAGATATTAATGATGGTCTAGTTCTACCGCCTGTTTTTTCTTCACCTTTACCCAATAAAATAAGTTCATTTAAATCAATTTTATTTGCAAATATTACAAGTGAGGGCTCACAAACAATTGTTGCACGCATCTTTGTCAGATTACCTTCTGGCAAATGAGGATGCTTATCAAACAAATAGCGTGAAACCGTCAATTCTAATACCGCATCACCTAAAAATTCTAAACGTTCATTATGATCAAGTCGATTCATATTAAAATCATTGATAAAACTCGAATGTGAGAACGCTTGTTGATACATATCGATATTATTAAAATTAAAACCCCACTCATTCATTTTGTTGGTAAATTTTTGTTGAAATTCTTTGACCATCTCTCTCTTTTTATGGTTAGCCACTGCCTAACCTCCTAACTCTAAAATAAATATTTATACATCTTAATTTTACGTGAAAATAAAGTAAAACTAAAGAAAAAATCTGAGCCGACGTGAGTGACGACTCAGATGTAAGTTTATTATTTTTCTAAGCTATTGATGTACTTAACAGCATCACCAACAGTGTTGATTTTTTCAGCTTCTTCATCAGGAATTTCAGTACCAAATTCGTCTTCTAATTCCATTACTAATTCAGCGATATCAAGTGAGTCAGCGCCTAAATCATCTTTAAATGATGCATCTTCAGTTACTTTGTCAGCATCAACACCTAAACGGTCAACGATGATATCTTTTACTTTATCGAAGTTTTCCACGTCGATTCACCTCCTTTAAAAGTGTCTATCCATAGACTACTATATTTTCCCATTTTACTTTCTAAAATACAAGTAGAATTTTTAGAAACACTTAGCACTTTAGTGCTTAGCGTTTCTTATGCATGAGCTTTAGCTCAGGCGTTCCTTAAAATAGCTTAGCACTTTAGTGCTTATATAGTATCACTTTCATTTTAATGATTAGTGATACTTACACAATGGCTTGTCCATTGTGATCATTAAAAAGTAATTGCCTTAATACGCCTTTTGTTACAACCGCTTTGCGGTTGCATAAGTAACACTAACTTTCACTTCGTGAAAGAAGTGGAGTTGCACTTCATGACTTTCTTGAAACTTCTTTTATTCTCATTTCTCTTGTCATTCGTGCTTATTTTGTGGATTACAACCGCTTTACGGTTGCATAAGTAACACTAACTTTCACTTCGTGAAAGAAGTGGAGTTGCACTTCATGACTTTCTCGAAAATTTTATTTTTTCCGTTTCTCTTGTCATTCGTGCTTATTTTGTGGATTACAACCGCTTTGCGGTTGCATAAGTAACACTAACTTTCACTTCGTGAAAGAAGTGGAGTTGAACTTCATGACTTTCT
>NZ_JBYTCH010000001.1:564034-658493 GCF_058790135.1 Staphylococcus sp. FW104-15G4D | reverse complement strand
TTACAACCGCTTTGCGGTTGCATAAGTAACACTAACTTTCACTTCGTGAAAGAAGTGGAGTTGCACTTCATGACTTTCTCGAAAATTTTATTTTTTCCGTTTCTCTTGTCATTCGTGCTTATTTTATGGATTACAACCGCTTTACGGTTGCATAAGTAACACTAACTTTCACTTCGTGAAAGAAGTGTTACTTTACATATACATACCACCATTAACATGAATTGTTTGACCAGTAATATATTTAGCTTTATCTGAAGCTAAGAATGCAACTGTATTAGCAATATCAGTATCTTCACCAAAGCGTGCTAACGGAATTTGCTCTAACATTTGATCTTTAAGTTCATCACTTAAAGCATCAGTCATATCAGAAACAATAAAGCCTGGAGCCACTGCATTAACAGTAATACCACGTGAAGCTAACTCGCGAGCAGATGATTTAGTTAAACCAACCACTCCTGCTTTAGTTGCTACATAGTTTGCTTGGCCAGGATTACCCACTGCACCAACAACACTTGATAAATTAATAATCGCGCCTCCACGTTGACGTAACATTTGAGGCGTCACTTTTTGAATGCAATTAAATACACCTTTTAAATTTGTGTCAATCACATCGTCCCATTCTTGTTCTTTCATACGCATTAATAAATTGTCTCTAGTAATACCCGCGTTGTTTACTAATACATCAACAGAACCAAATTGACTTACAACTTCTTTAATCATAGCCTTCACTTCGTCGCCATTCGCCACATTAGCTTGAATAGCAAAGCTATCTACACCTTTAGCTTTGATTTCTTCAACAACAGCTTCTGCTTTATCTTTACTACCTGCATAATTGACAGCTACATTATAGCCCTCTTCAGCTAATTGTAATGCGATGCTACGTCCAATACCACGTGAAGCACCTGTAACTAAAGCACTTTTACTCATTTTCATTCCATCCTTTCACATCTTCAAGTGTTTGAATTGAAGTAATTTTAACGTCTCTATTAATTTTCTTAATTAATCCTGATAATACTTTACCTGGACCAATTTCAATAAAGTGATCTACACCTTGTTCAATCAACCACTCTGTTGATTTTATAAACTGTACAGGTGAATATAATTGTTTAACCATATTATGTTTAATCACTTCCGCGTCCGTTTCACCTTGTGCGTTAAAGTTTTGGACAACAGGGAATTTGGCATCATGCCATTCAAATTCATTAATGTAAGAAGCGAAATCTTCCTCAATCACGCTCATCATAGATGAATGGAATGGTCCTGAAACTGCTAGAGGAAGTACACGTTTAGCGCCTAAAGTTTTTCCTTCTTCAACCAATTTATCAATTAAAGTTTTATGACCTGAAACAACAATTTGTCCTGGTGAATTAATGTTGGCAGGTTCAATTATTTCTTCTTCATTAGATAAATCTTTACAAATTTTATCAACTTCTTCGTAGTCCAATCCAAGTACAGCAGCCATACTACCTACACCATTAGGAAATGCTTGAGCCATAAGTTGTCCACGTTTACGAACAATCTTAACCGCATCTTCAAATGAAAGTACTCCACTAGCTACTAAACTTGAATATTCACCTAAACTATGTCCCATTGTGTAATCAGCATTTAAATTTTGTAACGCCTCTAACAGTGCCACACTATGAGTTAATAAAGCTGGCTGAGTATTCTCAGTTTCACCTAGTTTACCTTCTTCATCAGTAAACATTGTTTCTAATAAATCGAAATCAAGTACTTCTTGTGCTTGATTTAAGATTTCAGTTGAACATGTTTCTTCATTATATAAGTCACTTGCCATTCCAACTTTTTGAGCACCTTGCCCTGGAAAAATAATTGCCGTTTTACTCATTTTTACCACCTACCGTTTCTCTCATTGTTTGAACTATATTTTCTTCTCCAGCGATTTTAGCTTGTCTAATGGCTGAGTAAAATGCTTTAGCATTTGAACTACCATGTGCCTTTACAACAGTTCCATCTAAACCTAAAAGTACTGAACCACCATATTCGGAGTAGTCCATTTTCTTAGAGAATGCGTCTAGGTCTTTCTTAAGAATAGCACCCGCAATTTTATTTTTAAAACTACCTAAAATAGTTTCTTTTAACATTTTACCAATTGATTTTGCTGTACCTTCTAGATTCTTTAATACCATATTTCCAGTATAACCATCGGTAACAACTACATCTGTATTACCATCCATTAACGTTTTAGCTTCAATGTTACCTTGGAAATTAAATGAATGATCCTTTTCAAATAATTCATAAGCTTTTTTAGTTAAAGAATTACCTTTAGCTGCTTCAGTGCCAATGTTTAAAAGTGACACTGAAGGATTCTTTATACCACGAATCTTTTGAGCATAGATATTACCTAATTGTGCGTATTGTAATAGATGTTCTGCCTTAGCATCCGCATTAGCTCCTACATCTAAAAAGACAAAGCCCTTTCCATCCATTGTTGGTAAAGTTACTACTAATGCAGGTCTTGAAACACCTTTTATACGACCAACAATAAATAATCCTGCTGACATTAATGCTCCAGTGTTTCCGGCTGAAACACATCCATGAGCCTCTCCAGATTTAACAGCTTCTGCCATCTTCACCATTGAGCTATCTTTCTTACGTTTAATTGCACGAACAGGTTCATCTTCCATTTCAATTTTTTCAGAACAATGTCTAAAATCAATACGATCATGATTTAAGTTGTATTGTTCTTTATCTCCAAAAAGAATTATCTCTAAATCTTTAAAATCTTCTACAGCCTTTTTAACTGCATCGAGTACGATACCTGGTGCATCATCTCCACCCATCATATCAACTGCAATTTTAACCATTGAATTCATCCTCACTTATATAAAACATTTTAAATTTCCCTTTAAAAACTAATTTATCTTTCACATATGAATTAACTTCTATAATATAGTGCTTACATGTTTTATCTATAACTTGAGCCTTTGCTCTTACCGTATCATTTAATTTCACTTTTTCGATAAATTCAACCTGACTTTCTTGTGTCAGAACTGTTGGATTATGTATTAATGCCACGCACAAAGAATTAGCCTGGGCAAAGAGAATATGTCCTCTAGCAATTTGAGTTTTAGCAAAGACAGTATCTTCAGTAATTTCTATTAAAGACTGTGCTTCAATATCAGGCTCAACTTGTATTAAATCTCCAATAATTTCATTAGCTTCAATCGATCTAATTTGGCCATAATTTTGTTCTGCCACTAACTTAATTCTTTTACGTAACTCAGGAATATTTAAATGCGTACGGTCTAAGCGAATTGTTTGAATACTCACTCCAAACTTTTCGCAAAGTTCATTATCAGTAATAAAGGGGTTAGCATCAATTGCATTTTGAATAGCTATTCTGCGTTCGTCTTTCTTTAGTTTCAAACTTTCACCCCTCATTTTAGTACCAAGTCTTAAATATTCCTAACATATCATAACACTTTCTTATTCAATTCCTCAACAAATAACTGCAACGTGGCTTTTAATTCATTAAGAATATCTATCACCGATTTCTAGAAATAAATTATTAACTAAGGTTATACAACATCAATAATCACCATAGTGCAATTTAGTTTTAATATATTTTCCTACTTTCATGGCCCGTTGCATTTCTTTACGAAATGCTCTGTGTAGGGAACACCTCAACTTGCACTGTCTGTTGACTTTCGCTCTCGAAAGTCTCTGTGCTGGGGGCCCCTAATCAAAACTGGTGTGTAGGAGGTTGTTTTGGATGAAGTTTCTGAGTTGTGTGTAGTGTTGTTGGAAGAATTGTCCTGATTGTATGAGTTCGGCTGCTTCGTCTCTTGCTACTTCTAACATGCGGTAGTCTTCTACTACGTTTGCCACGAGGAAGTCTGGTAGTCCACTTTGTTTGACTCCAAAGAAATCTCCTGGACCTCGCATTTCTAAATCTCGCTCACTTAGTTCAAATCCATCTGTAGTTTGAGTCATAATTGTCATACGCTCTATACCTGTCTCTGTTTTAGGAGAAGCAATAAGTACACAATAACTTTGATGTTCACTTCTTCCCACACGTCCACGTAATTGATGTAGCGTAGATAAACCAAAACGATCTGCATCATAAATCATCATAAATGTAGCATTAGGAACATTAACGCCGACTTCAACTACAGTAGTTGAAACAAGTATATCAATGTCTTTATCACTGAATCTTTGCATCACTTCATCTTTTTCATCAGAGGTTAGTTTACCATGTAATAATCCAACTTTTTCAGCGCCATAATATTCTTGTAACGATTCGTATAGCGCAACCACATTTTGAACATCTTCTAAGTGCTCTGAACTCTCTATCAATGGACAGATGACATATGCTTGTCTACCTTTACGTAATTCGCTCGTCATTTGTGCTAAGACTTGCTCATACTGTTCATGTTTAGCCCAACTTGTGATGATAGGCTTTCTACCTTTAGGTAATTGCTTAATAGAAGAAACATCCATTTCTCCAAACACTGAAATCGCTAACGTTCGAGGTATTGGTGTTGCTGTCATAAATAAAACATTCGTCATAGCACCCTTTTCTCTCAACATTTGACGCTGGTTAACACCAAAACGATGTTGTTCATCTGTAATCACTAAACCAACATTTTCAAAAACTACATCATCTTGAATGAGTGCATGTGTCCCTATTAAACAATCAATTGAGCCATTCTCCAACTGCTCTAACAGAATGCGTCGTTTCTTACCCTTAACCGAGCCAGTTAAAAGTGCGACATTCATCGTATCTCCAAATAATTCAATTAAACTTTCAGCATGTTGCTCAGCCAATATCTCTGTCGGTACCATTAAAGCAGATTGGAAACCTGCTGTTTTCAATGCGTACATACAAATTGCCGCGACTACTGTTTTACCAGAACCTACATCTCCTTGAAGTAAACGATGCATTCGAATAGGTGCCTTTAAATCTCTAAATATTTCATTAACACTTGTTTTTTGTGCATCTGTGAGTTCGAAAGGCAAGCGATTGATAAATTGTTTAACTTTAGATATATCATAATCGATTTCAATCGCTTCATCTGATGACTTCTCTAAACGATTCAACCACTGCATGCGTAATTCAAACATAAAAAGTTCTGTAAAGGCATATGTGCGACGTGCTTTTAAAAGACTTTGTTTATCCTTAGGGTGATGTAAAGTGCGTAGTGTATATTCTAATGTTTCTAATTTATACTTTTCTCTTAAATCGTCTGATAACCACTCATGTATCGTGACATCCTCTAATGCCTGTCTAATGTTATCTCGAATTTGTTTCTGTTTAATACCTTCTTTAATACGATACACAGGCTCTAACTGAACATCATCTTGAGTTGTTTGTTCATTAAAGAACATACGATTCCCATTAATTTCTTGCTTAGCACGATTCCACTTGCCTTTGACAGTCACGGTACCGTGTAATTCAATTTTCTTTTTCAGATAAGGCTGATTGAAGAAGACACACTTAACCGCAATGTTGTTCACCATTATATGAACGGTTAATTTAGACTTATTTCTACCAAAAAAAGCTACCGCTGGTGTCGAATATACTTCTCCTTGTACAGTAACTGTCGATTGATCTTCAGCCTGGTTTAGGTCAATCACAGTATTATCTTCATAACGTGTAGGTAAATAGAGTACAAGATCTTCTACAGTGTTTATATTTAATTCTTCTAATATAGTTAATCGTTTCGGACCAATTCCTTTAATTTTGTCTAAAGTGTAAGGACTTTCGATTAAATGTACTTTTGTCATGATCCATCACCTAAAACTTTATAATGTTTTTCTCCAATAGTCATTGTATATTCTATCATGTTCATCCTAATTATTTGATTCACACGCGTTATTTATTTTGAAAATGAATCCTAAATATTATTCTTAGTCAGCATACAAAAAGCTACTAACATTTTTGAAAATGTTAATAGCTTTCAAAGAATTGTCTTTTACATTTATCTAACTTCGCAAGCATAGTTATCTTTATCTCGATCAAGTTTAGCTCGATAAGCAGGATGTCCTTTTTTTACACCGTGTGGATATTTCTTTCTTAAAGCAGTACAATTTTTAAAATATTCTTTCTTAGTGGTACTCTTAGCTTTGGATGGTGTCTTAGATTTTTTTGAATAATGATGTAAACTTGTTGTTTTAGCTGATGTCGGTTTTACTACTTTATGAGTTTTTTTAGTTGAAGTTAGAGAAGTTTTTACACTGTTGGACTCACTCCAAATATTAAGTTTTTCAGCTTTAGCTCGAGCTTCACTTGCTCTGATTAATTGTTCATACGTATTGTTTGGCGGATAAACATATTTTACTCTTGCAAGACCTTGTCTTACAACCGCATTGTTAACCATTTTCCCATCAGCATACACGTAAGCTAATAATCTTCCGTATTTGTCAGTTCTTTGTCCTTTATCAAACGCTACTTCAATTTTTTTAGCTTTAGTCATCATGTTTGTAGTAAATGCACTTGCTTCTGGACCATATTTTTGAACTGGTTTTCTAGGATCTTTCGTTTCTGGTGTATCAATAAGTAATAGTCTAAACGTTGAAACTTTACCTTTATAATTTAATTTCACTGTGTCGCCATCAATCACTTTAACTAAAGTTGCTTTCTCTTTATGTAATCCATTAGCTGCATGTGCCTGTTGTGCATTAAGCGTTTGCCCTAATGTTGAAAATACAATAGCCAATATAGCTATTAGTGAGAAGACACGTTTGAATTTTAAACTAGATGTTTGTGACATATATTTTCGAACAAATATAAAACTTGAACAAAAAATAACTAGAATCGATAAGAGAATCATTGATTCCATTTCACACCTCTTTTATTTGTAATATACATTTATTCTATAACATTTTTATTTAGAGTAGTGTATATTTTTTGTAAATAGTGTTTATATTATTAATTTTTGTCATAACTTTTTAAGTTAAATAGAACACTTAAAATAAAATAATATTGTATATCGTTGCGCTTCATTATATTAAATTCTGTAAAACTCTCTTATCCATACCTATAATATTTAATTATATATTTATAAAAAATACGACAATGATTGTTTCACATTCAATCATTGTCGTGCTAAAAATTATTTAAAGTTTATTCTCTTATTTTCTAATATCTTTAATATGAGAAATTTGCTTCATTCTAGTTTCAGCAAAATGTTGAGAGGCTTCAAGTGGTGTTTCATTGTGTTCACTTGAAATGTCGAAGATATGTTTTAAAATTTGATCTATATTTTCAATACTTTCTTTAGCTCTCTCTTCATTGTAGCCATTCAATTCATCTGCAGTATTAATAACTCCACCACTATTAACAATATAATCTGGTGCATAGAGAATACCTTTTTCTTCTAACATTTTACTGTGTTTATCTTCATCTTTTAATTGATTGTTAGCAGAACCACACACAGCTTTTACTTTTAATTGTGGAATTGTATCATCATTTAAGACACCACCTAATGCGCAAGGTGCAAAGATATCAGCATCTACTGAGAATATATCATCAGGTTCTACAAATTCCGCACCGAAATCATCAACAGCTCGTTGTGCATTGTCTTTATTAATATCAGTGACAATTAATTTCACACAATCTTCATTTAATAAGCGACATAACTCATATGATACATGGCCCACACCTTGAACAGCCACTGTCTTACCTTCAAGTTTATCTCCATCAAATTTTTCTGCTACAGTGCGTTTCAATGCAATATAAATACCATAGGCAGTCATAGGACTTGGATTACCTGCTGAACCAAATGACTTACTAGTTCCACATACATATGGTGTTTCTTTATATATTAAATTCATTTCATGTTCAGAAGTACCAACATCTTCTGCAGTATAATAACGTCCATTTAATGTATTAACATAGCGACCTAATGCTCTGTAGAACGCCTCTTCATTCTGTTTGTCAGGTGCGCCCATAACTACAGTCTTTCCACCACCAAGATTTAATCCAGCAGCTGCATTTTTATATGTCATACCGCGTGCTAAGTTCATAGCATCTTCAATGGCCTCTTCTTCGGATTCATAATCATTTCTAACACGACATCCACCTAAAGCTGGTCCCAATGTAGTATCATGGATACAAATGATAGCCTTTAATCCTGTTACTTCATCTTGACAGAAGACAAGTTGTTCATAGTCTTTTTGCTCCATAGTTTCAAAAATCATTAAGAATACCCCTTTACTTAAATTTTTATCCACTATTCGCATACCCTGACTTATAGCTATTAATCTCAATATTAAACACGCACAATATTAGCTAAATTGGGAATTATATGAAAATTCTTATTATACTTTTTTAACTTAGTTTTCCAAAACAAAATTTAACATAAAAAACAGTAATTCCTATCTCTTTAAAATAGAAATTACTGTTATATAAAAAGTATGAAATTGCTATTCAACTGCAAAGAAATACTGATAAATTGGTTGACCGCCTTCATGTTGTTCAACTTCTACATCTGGATAAGTTTCTTCAATCCATTCACTTAATTGTTCTGTGACTTCTTGATCAGATTCTTCCCCACTTATCATAGTTAAAATTTCACTATCGTCCGTAAGTAATTTGTCTAATAGACCTTTTACTGCTGTTAATTGATCAGCATCGCTTGTTACAATTTTGTCTTCTGCTAGACCCATAAATTCATCTTTTTTAATTTCAATACCATCGATTTTAGTATCACGTACTGCATAAGTCACTGAACCTGATTGAACTGCCTCAAGTGCTGTTTCCATATGATTCTTATTATCTTCAAGAGATGATTCTTCGTCATATTGGAATAAAGCAGTAATACCTTGAGGTATCGATTTAGTTGGAATCACTACAGTATCAACATCAACGATATTTGCTGCTTGTTCACTTGCCATTAAAATATTTTTGTTATTAGGTAAGATAATTGCACGATTACATTGTGATTGCTCAATAACTTTGACAATGTCCTCTGTTGAAGGATTCATTGTCTGTCCGCCACTAATAATGTGTGTAGCACCCATAGATTTAAACAATTCAGAAATACCTTCACCCATAGAAATTGTAATCACAGCTGTTTCTACTGTATTAGGTTCATCTGCATTATCCTTTTGTTCTTGTCCGCTTTGTTCTTTGCGGATAACCTCTCTGTGTTGCTCTCTCATATTTTCAACTTTGAGTTTAATTAATTCGCCATACTGTTGACCATAATTAAATACATCGCCAGGATGTTCAGTGTGAACATGAACTTTTACAATTTCATCATCATTGATTACAAGTAATGAATCACCAAATTCACTCATATCATTTCTAAATTCTTGTTCTTCAAACGGTTTTTTATTTTTACCAAAACGAACCATCATTTCAGTACAATAACCATAGACAATATCTTCTGTATTGATAACACCGTGGAAATCATGATCATCATTGACAAGTGATTCGGTATCTAATTTAGGAGCTTGCGCTTCTACTTTTTCTCCTTTTAGACCTTTAAGAAATCCTTCATAAACGCATAATAATCCCTTACCACCACTGTCAACGACTCCTACTTCTTTAAGCACTGGCAATAAATTAGGTGTATTGTCTAATGATTCCTTGGCAGCTTGTATAGTATGTTCCATAAGTTCAATACAATCTTCTGTATCTTGAGCTTTATCAACTGATGCAGCTGCTGCATCTTTAGCTACAGTTAAAATTGTTCCTTCAACTGGTTTCATTACAGCTCTATATGCAGTTTCTACTCCTGCTTGAAAACTCTCAGCTAATTGCTGTGCGTTGATTTCATCATTATTTTCAATGTTTTTACAAAAACCTCTAAATAATTGAGAAAGAATTACGCCCGAATTACCACGTGCCCCCATAAGTAATCCTTTAGAGAACGTCTTTCCTAATTCACCAATATTTTGAGATAAATTATTTTCTACTTCCTCACGACCAGAAGTAATTGTTAGATTCATGTTCGTCCCAGTATCTCCATCTGGTACAGGATATACATTTAATGAATCTACTAAATCTGCATTATTTGATAAATTTTGAGCCCCTTGTATAATCATATCGGCAAATAATTTACCATTTATTTTGCTAATCATTTCACGATGTCCTCCTAAACCTTTTTGCCTGTATCGTTTACACGTACACCTTGTACGAAAATATTAATAGAATTGACTTTTACATTAAGTGTTTTTTCAAGTGTATATTTAACTGTTGATTGAAGATTACTTGCTACTTCAGAAATTTTCACTCCGTAACTCACAATAATATACATATCTACATCTATCGTGCCATTTTCTTCTCTTACTTTAATGCCTTTAGCATAGTTATCATGTCCTAGAATTTCAGCAATACCGTCCCTTACTTGTTGTCTAGATGCCATACCAACTATGCCATAACTTTCAACGGCTTTACCACCTACTACAGATGCAATCACTTCATTTGAAATATCAATTTTGCCATAATCATTTGAAATTTCTAATGTCATTTTTGTTTCCTCCTGGAATTCTCATGGTTTATGTTAAAGGTGTTTAAGCTTTATCTTAATATTTTAAATTCATTAATTCAAAATTTCTAAAAAATAGAGCAATTGTAAAAAATTAACAATTACTAAACGTTTCAATTTCGTTATCATTCTACCTAAATTATAATTTAATTGTATAATTTCAACTATTGCTTTACAGTATCATACTATATAACTCCACAGCTTACAATTATACCATAATAATGACAGATATAGCGTATTAGATTTTAATTAGCTTAAATATTTATTGCTCAATTACCCTTTATGTGTTATCTTAATAAAGTATGTAAGTAGTAATGTGTATTTATATTTATTAAAGGAGGTACTTTCATGGGTAAACAATGTTACGTAACAGGTCGTAAAGCTTCGACTGGTAATAATCGTTCACACGCTTTAAATGCGAACAAACGCAGATGGAACGCTAACCTTCAAAAAGTTAGAATTCTTGTAGACGGAAAACCAAAAAAAGTTTGGGTTTCTGCACGTGCTTTAAAATCTGGTAAAGTTACTAGAGTTTAATAAATATAATGCACAAAAAATGTCCTTATGTGGAGGAGCACATTTTTAGACCTTAAAGGCAATTTGCCTCTAAGGTCTTTTTTATTATTATAAAAATTTTAATCAGTACTTCTCATTTGTAAGACAGTGCCCTTTTCCACATTGACTTTTGCAACCTTTGTTGTAATTTCATTAGAAATAGTTAATGTTGACCCCAATTCTAAATGTTCATTGCTCAAATTATATTTAAACCCTTCTAAAGACAAACTTACTTCATCATTTAATGGAATAAATGAAATGTATGGATAGGTGCTATCTTGTTTAACTTGATGTTCACCTTCGTTAAGTAATGTAATTTCATTTTGAACATCTATAACTCGAAGATGAATATGACGCTCTAAATATTCAGGCTTTTGTAAAATTTGAAGTACACCCATAAAATGGTCTAATCTCCCGCCAGTTGCTCCGTAAATAGTTATTGTAGAATATCCTTGTTGAACGGCTTTTTGCACGCCTAGTGCGAGATCAGTATCATCTTTTTCAGCTTTTACTGGATGAATATTTAATTGATCTTTTAATATATGACGTTCCTCTTCATTAACCGAGTCGAAATCTCCTACTGAAAATACAGGCTCTATACCATTTTCAACTAGTATCAATGCACCTCTATCAATACCGGCCCATTGTGATTGTTGTTCTAACTTAAATAATTGAGTGGGCAATAATCGATCCGAACATAACAAATTAATTTTCATAATAAATTAGCCTTTCAATGCATTAGTGACCTTTGCATAATCATTTTGTTTAAAAAAGTATGAACCTGTAACAAGCATTGTTGCTCCCTGCTCTACACAATATTTACTTGTTGAATCATTAATGCCTCCATCAACTTCAATATCAAATGTAAGATTATTCTCATGTTTTATTTGGTTAAGTTGTTCGATTTTATTAATACATTGTTCAATAAATGATTGCCCACCAAATCCAGGATTAACTGTCATAACCAAAACATAATCTACAATACTTAACACAGGTAAAATGGACTCTACAGGTGTGCCTGGATTGATTACAACTCCAGCTTTCTTGTTAAGTAATTTAATTTCTTCAATTGCACGATGTATGTGAGGTGTAGCTTCAACATGCACTGAAATCATATCTGCGCCATGATCTGCAAATAATTGAATATAGTTTTCAGGCTGTTCGATCATCAAATGTACGTCAATTGGTAGGTTAGAATAACTGCGTACTGCATCTAAAAGTGGTATACCTATCGAAATATTAGGTACAAATTTCCCATCCATCACATCGAAATGTAAGCCATCAACATTCGCTTTTTCTAAACGATCTAATTCCTCTTTTAAATTTAAAAAATCAACGGATAAAAGTGAAGGTAAAACCTTAACCATTAATATCGTACCTTTCTATTAGAGATTTCATTAAATAACTGTAAATAATGCTCATATCTAAATTGAGCAATTTTCCCCTCATCAACTAAATGTTTAACATTACATTTAGGTTCTTTGATATGATTACAATTTCTAAATTTACAATTTTGTCCCGCGTCTTTAATATCAACGAAGTAATTTTTAAGTTCATCCTTTTCAATATGATCAAAATCAAGCGCACTAAATCCTGGCGTATCAGCAATAAATCCATGATTTCTCTCATATAATTCAACATGTCTCGTCGTATGCTTACCTCTATTCAATGATTTAGAGATATCATTTGTTTCAAGGTTTAACTCTGGGCGATAATGGTTAAGAAAAGTAGTTTTACCTACACCTGATTGTCCACTTAAAACAATTAAACCATGATTCCACTCATCTACAATAGAGACCCTATCATCATTTTTACTAATAAACTGTGTAGGATATCCTATATCTTGATATAGGTCTAGCATAGCTTGAATATATTCTTGATTATCCTGTGTCGTTAAATCTTTCTTAGTAATTAATATACGAGGTTCTAAATCATAAGAATGTGCTACGACTAAGAAACGATCAAGTAATTGAGTTGAAAATTGAGGCTCAACAGCACTCATTACAATAACAAGCTCATCAATGTTACTGACAGGTGGTCGTTTGAGTTCATTGTCTCTGTCATGAACATGATGAATATAGCCTTCTTGTTCATTTTGAACTTCAAAATCGACGATATCTCCTACTACTGGAGAAAATTTTTTCTTTCTAAACAATCCTCGTGGCTTAGTGTCAAATCGAACACCATCAACATCTACTTGGTAGACACCACTAATTAATTTGACGATACGTCCAGTCTTCAAATCGACACCTCTCTAGATTTTTTTCTATTCATAGTATATCAAAATCGTTATAAATATAATACGTATAACTTCGTTTCTCAATAGTATATACTTTGATTAAAAATCGATAAAACTATCTTGTCACTTTTCTAAGCAAGTGATACGATTTTTACATCTGTGAAAAAGGAGGGATAGTCATGCCTAAGCAAAATTTAGACAGGCACATTAATTTTTTATTATTAATTGGTATCATGTTGGTAGCAGCAAACTTACGAGCACCCATTACCTCTGTTGGCGTGGCGTTACCTTCAATTAAAGATACATTACATACAACTAATAGTGCGCTTAGTTTAATGACTGTAGTACCTTTAATAGCATTTGGAGTTGTATCATTTTTTGCTTCAAAAATAGGCAATACATTTGGATTAGAACGAACAATATTTGGAGCTTTAATCTTTATATTTATAGGTATTTTATTACGGTCAATAATTGGATTGAGTTGGCTTTATATTGGCACAACACTCATTGGCATAGGTATTGCCTTTGGCAATGTATTAGCACCAGCCATAGTCAAAACACGATTTCCCTTTCATATTGGTATCATGACAGGGCTATATACCGTAGTAATGAATGTAGTTGGAAGTTTAAGTTCTTCAGCCATAAGTCCGTTAACCTCACGTTATAACTATGCAATTGCATTAGGACTAATGTCTATTATTACATTATTCACAATTATAATTTGGACTTTTCAACTGAAGCAACAACCGCCTAAAGCTACCAACTCTGTTCATAGTCAAATCAACATTTGGAAGTCTTTATTGGCTTGGAGGGTAACCATTTTTATGGGAGCACAATCTCTGATCTTTTATACAATTATTAATTGGTTACCAGAATTACTCACGGATCATGGCATATCTATACAAACTTCAGGTATTTACGTATCAATATTACAAATCGCTATTATACCTTTAACTTTCATCACACCTATTGTTGCTACAAAAATGAAATCACAAGTACCCTTAACATTATTAACGAGCGTTCTATTCATGATAGGTGTACTTTGTTTAATATTCGTTGATTACAAATATGTATGGTTAGGCATCATACTCATAGGTGTAGCAAGTGGTCTAGCATTTGGATTAGCTAACACATTATTTGTTGTACGTACCGAAAGTGGACAAACAGCAGCGAAATTGTCTGGGATGGCACAGTCTATTGGTTACTTATTAGCTGCTATTGGCCCATTCTTATTTGGAATTTTCCACGATATCACGCATAACTGGACACTTTCACTAAGTGTGTTATTAGTTACTTCACTACTCATTCTTCTATTCGGAACGAAAGCAGGTAGTCAAACAACTATTGAACAAACGAAAGCGAAATAAATACAGAATAATACAAATGAGCCCCTTTCAAAAGTTGAAAGGGGCTCATTTCATATTTTATTATTAGTCATCGTAGCCAACATCTTTATCGGCAACAATTTTATTATCAACACGTACAGTGTATCCCGCAGTTTTACCTTTTTCTATTTTTAAAGGTATGCTTATTGTTTTATCCTTAGTAATTTTAAAAGTTTGAGATGCGGAATTTCCAGAGTTATCTTTGTCTCTTATAAAGACTTCTACTGTTTGGCTTTTACCTTTACTACCTGAGTAGGGCACTTTAACTGTTTCAGACGTTGATTTCACATCGCTATCATCACTGTCATCATCGTCCTCATTTGACTTGCCTTTTGAAACTGTTAAATTAATTATAGAACCTTCATCTACAGATTTATTTTTAGGTGATTGAGATATAATATTTCCTTTTTTAACTTTATCATCATTTTCTTGAGTAGCTTGTACTTTAAATCCTTTAGATTCCAACTCTTTTTTGGCTGATGAATAAGATTTATTTTCAAAATCACTCACATAAACTTGACGCACACCTAGTGACTCATAGATTTTAATATGATGATCATTTAGAGCAACTTCACTATTTGCTTCAACACTTTGTTCTGAAATTAAACCTTTGTCTACTGAGTGACTATAAGCTTGTTCAACATCAATATCTTTTAAACCTAAATTTTTCAGCTTTTTAACTGCTTCATCTTTAGGCAGTCCTACAAGATTTGGCATTTTTACTTTTTGAGGACCTTTAGAAAGAATAATATCAATCGCTTCTCCTTCTTCTACCCGTTCACCGCTATTGGGTTCAGATTTGATGATTTGGTTTTCAGGATATTTATCACTATATTTCCTAGATATGTCACCCATGGTCAAATGATGATCCTTTAATATTTGCTCTGCTTCTTTTTCAGTTTTTCCTGATAAATCTGGCATTTCCTCATACTTACTACCAAAAACACCCATACCTATAAAACCAACTAATCCCGCTAACAATAACGCAAATATTAAAGATAGGACAGTGATTTTCATCTTAGAGTGTTTCTTCTTAGGTGGTGGTGAATAGCGACCTTCTAACGATTGAAATTCTTGCTGACGTACAGGTTCGTTAACAATAGGGATTTGCATTGTTTTATTTAAATCATCATCGTTATGAGTATCATTTATCTTTTTATTGAGTTCATCTTTAGTGAGCGGAACTGTTTTAGTTTTATCTAGTTCATATTTTTCCTCGTTCGCACGGTTCTCATGTAAAGCACTCGTTAAGTCATCACACATTTCTTGAACGGTATGATAACGATTATGTTTATCTTTTTCAGTAGCGCGTAGCACAACATTACTTAACGCTTGTGGTACTTCTTCGCGTTTATCAGTAGTAATATTTGGTATTGAATCTTGAATATGCTTAATGGCAATACTAACAGCAGTTTCTCCATTAAACGGAGGTTCACCTACTAACATTTCATATAGCACTATACCAATAGAGTAAATATCTGTACCTTCATCAGTTGATTCACCTTTTGCCTGTTCTGGTGAAAGATATTGTACTGTTCCGAGCACGTGATTCGTCTGTGTTAAGGATGTTTCACTTAGCGCTTTAGCTATACCAAAATCAAAGATTTTCAATGTTTTGTTTTTATCTATTAATACATTTTGTGGTTTAATGTCACGATGCACAATTCTCATATCATGTGCGTGTTTGATACCACTTAAAATTTGCTCGGTAAATTTTATTGCTGTTTCTACACTTAGAGGACCATGACTATGTATATATTCAGCTAATGTAGGGCCTTCAATATATTCCATTACTAGGTAGAAACATTCGTCTTCTTCATCTACATCAATCATACTCACTATATTTTCATGTGATAGCTGAGAAGAATTATGTACCTCTCGTTCAAAGCGTTTTAAGGTTTCTTCCTTTTCACGAGGTGGAATAGAAATAGCTTTTATTGCGACTTTACGATTAAGTATTGTATCTTCTGCTAAATATACAATACTCATTCCTCCGCCACCAAGTTTATCAATTACTTTGTAGCGTTCATTAACCATCTTTCCTATCATACTTTGTCACCTTCTATCGATGACAGTATGAAACTTACATTATCTTTGGAGTCATGGGACATCGCTAAACGCATTAGACGTTCACAATGTGATTCAATTGTGTCATCTTGATTAAGCTCCTCCTGGATTTCGTAATCTCTAACATAATCTGTTAATCCATCTGTATTTAATAACAAGAAGTCATAAAAGTTAGTTCTTTTAACAAATAAATCAGGTGACACGCGTTTGTCAGTCCCCATAACTTTAGTGATGATATTTCTTTGTGGATGATTAAAAGCTTCTTCTTTAGAAATTTGACCAGTGACAACGAGATGATTAACAAAGGAATGATCACTTGTAATTTGCTCTATTTGTCTTTGATTAATAACATAAGCGCGAGAATCTCCAACATTTGCTACCACAACTTGCTTGTCATAAACAATAGCGCACACGAGTGTTGTACCCATACCATGATAATCTGGATTTTCTTGAGCATAGTTATACAAATGAAAGTTGATATCTTTAATGTTTGAACGCAACCATGATTCAGCCTGATGGATTTCAATGAGGTTTTCATCTTCAAAACGTTTTTGAAGTTCATACGTAACGAATTGACTCGCTACTTCACCGGCTTTATGACCACCCATGCCATCGCATAAAACTAACAATTGTTGCTGAGTTTGGTTATAAAAAATACCGCCAGCGTCTTCATTCTTTTCTCTGTGTTGACCAGTATCCGTGAAAAATTGTGCGTTTAACATATGTCTTTACCTCGTTTCTACTTGTCGTTCCTTTGCTCTTAATTGACCACACGCTGCATCAATGTCTGATCCTTGTTCACGTCTTATTGTAGCATTGATTCCTAATCTCTTTAATTCTTTTTCAAATTTAAAAATATCATCCTTTGGAGTTTTCACATAATTACGTTCAGGTACATGGTTGACTGGAATTAGATTAACATGACAATTTAAATTTTTAATTAGATGTGCTAAATCTCTTGCATGTTCTAGTTGGTCATTAACTCCACCGAATAAACCATATTCAAATGTAACACGTCGCTTAGTTTGTTCCTGATAATATTTAATTGCTTCCATTAATTTCTCAACATTATAAGCTCGGTTAATCGGCATTAAACGAGAACGAATTTCGTCTTTAGCACCATGTAGACTAACTGCAAAATTGATTTGGATGTCTTCTTCAGCGAAATCATAAATTCTAGGAATAATACCAGAAGTGGACACTGTAATATGACGTGCCCCAATATTTAAGCTGTTATCATCGTTAACGATTCTTAAGAAATCCATCATCTCATCATAATTTTCAAAAGGTTCACCAATACCCATGATTACGATTTGAGAGACGCGTTCATCTGTTTCATCTAAAGCTTTTTGAACTGTCAGTACTTGAGATACTATTTCGCCCGCTTCTAAGTTTCGCTTTAAGCCACCTAAAGTTGAAGCGCAGAATGTACAACCGATACGACAACCCACTTGTGTTGTGACACAAACTGAATTACCGTATTCATGTCTCATCAATACAGTTTCAATTGTATAACCATCTTGTAATTCAAATAAAAATTTAATCGTTCCGTCTTTACTTTCTTGTTTAACTACTGTTGTCAACGTAGTCATCGCAAAATTATCTTTTAAAACTTGACGTAAATCTTTAGAGAGATTCGTCATTTCATCAATACTATCCACTCTTTTTTGATATAACCATTCAAAAATTTGTTTAGCTCTAAATTTTTGTTGCCCATGATCAATCAACCACTGCTGCATTTCATCGTAACGCAAAGAATAAATCGATTGTTTATCAAAATTAGGTAAGAACTTATTCTTTTTCTTTTTTTCTGCAGTAATCATTCTTAACTTTCCTTTCTTTTAATTTGAGTTATAAAGAATCCATCAGAGTCAAAATCTTGTGGTAATATCTGTAATGTCTTAACTTGCTTTCCAGTAACAGGGTGTTGGAAAGGCTCAAATTCAAACTCTTCGTTTTGTTTTAAAAATGTATAAATTACATTCTCATTTTCCATCTGTTCTATTGTACATGTTGAATACGTAATTGTACCACCAGGTTTAATATTATGTTTAATATTCTCTAATATTTGTAGTTGTAAATCAACAAGTGATTGAATACTATCTTGAGACTGAGTATATTTTATTTCAGGCTTATGTCTTAACACACCTAAACCACTACAAGGTGCATCGACTAAAATTTTATCGTACAGCCCATCATAAGGTGCAGTTGCATCATGTTGGAACGCATGAATATTATCTAGCTTTAATTTTTTAATATTATGCTTAATAAGATCAATTTTATGGGAATGTATATCTGTAGCATCAATTTGCCCTTCTGGAGATAATATTTCCGCCATATGACAAGCCTTTCCTCCAGGAGCACTACAAACATCTAATACTTTATCATCTCTACCTAACTTCATGATATGAGCTACCATCATCGAACTCTTATCTTGAATGGAGACATAACCATCTTTAAACGCTCTTGAATTTACAATAGTTTGCCCGCTTACATGCAAACAAAAAGGTAAAATACCATCTTTTTCAACATTGAATCCTTCATTTTCCAATTTATTAATGATGTCATCTACAGAACCACGTGAAATATTCGCTCTAACTGTTGTCTTGACAGGAGCTAATAATGACTGAGCAATTTCTTCCGTCGTCACAAGACCATAATGCGTTACCCAGTGATTAACTAACCATTTAGGTAAACTATACTCTAAAGCAATTCGTTTCTTATCATCTTTTATTTCTTGAAAATGAGGCAATTCACTTCTCATCATTGAACGTAAAATACCGTTGACGATATTACCATTATGATGGCCACCTCTTTGCTTAGCAATATCAACTGCTTCATTAATAATCGCATGATCGGGAACTTTGTCGAGATAAACATATTGATAAATACTCATCCATAAAAGCTGGCGTACCCACCCTTTTATTTTAGTTTTAACAAAAGGTTTTAGAATATAATCCAATGTATATTTTCGTTTAATTGTTCCGTAAACAAGCTCAGTAAATAAATTCCGATCAACATCAGCGATGATATTGGAAGATAAAACTTCATTAATTTTTAAATTACTATATGCGCCTTCATTTAATATATGTTGGATAGTTTCGAATGCATGGGCTCTTACAGAATTCATCATATCAATTGCTTCCCTACTAGTGACTCTTGAACGCCACTAAGATAATTAGCTACTAACATACGTTTTTTTCCAGCGAGTTGCATATCCGTTAATGCAATAGCATCATTAGAACCTGTTCCAATAATGATAGCTTTTTTAGTCGTTTCAATGATTTTACCAGGATTACCATTCTTACCTGAGATAATGTGAGATGAATATAATTTAAGATTTTTGTCATCCATAGTGGTATATGCTACTGGCCATGGAGATAAGCCACGTATGTGATTATGAATATCTTGAGCGCTTTGATTCCAATTAATTCGTTCATCTTCTCTACTAATGTTAGAAGCAAATGTCGCTTCTGAGTCATCTTGAGGGATGCTGTCATTCGTTTCATTAACAATAGAAGGAAGTGTATCTTTGAGTAAATCCGCACCAAGGAAACTTAATTTATCATGCATTGTACCTACATTATCATCTTCCTCAATATTAATTGCTTTCTGAGAAATGATATTACCAGCGTCTAATTTTTTCACCATATACATTATCGTTATACCTGTCTTTTCTTCACCATCTATAATTGCTTGGTGAATGGGTGCTCCACCACGATATTTAGGTAGTAATGAAGCATGTACATTAATCGCTCCTAAACGTGGTGCGTTAAGTAGAGACTCAGGTAGTAACTGGCCAAATGCAGCGGTAACAATTAAATCAGCATCTAACGTTAATAATTCTTCAAGTTCTTCTGAACCTTTAAGTTTTTCAGGCTGATAAACATCAATGTTATGTTCAAGCGCTACTTTTTTAACTGGTGGTGGTGTCATGACTTTTTTACGACCAACTGGACGATCGGGTTGTGTCACTACTGCAATCACGTCATGTTCTGCAATTAACATTTCTAGTACTTTAGTTGAAAAGTCAGGTGTTCCCATAAATATAATTTTACTCATTTTCAAAATATGCCTCCACTTCATCTTCATTTAAAATACGATTCGCTTTATCTGTAAAAAGGATACCATTTAAATGATCTACCATATGTAATATCATTCGAGCTACATCATCATAAGCAGTCAATTCAACTTGATTTCCATTTACATCATTGCATTGTAAAACAATCATTTTACTTCTAGTTACTTCACCAAAAACATTAGGTAAAGAAACTGAACCTTCAAGGTCTGTAATTTCCTCATCAGAATAACTTTTGATGACTGGGTTGATTAATTGAAGAAGCCCTTCAAGTTCCATATCGATTAATGCAACACGTTGATTCACACCAATTTGTGGTGCACTAATTGCAGCAGCCTCTTCTTCATATAGAGTATCTTCCAAATCCTTTAACAATGATTTTAACTGGTCATCATATTGATTCACGGTCTTGCTTTCTTTTTTTAGTAACGGATGTGTAGACTTAACCAATTTCTTTACTGTCATGCTAACGGCTCCTCATTAAAATTCATCATATCATTATAACTTACTTAAATTGAAATTGCGACCTTTCTTGAAAGTGTGATTAATTATTTAAATTTCTTGCAACTTTAGTCTGAATTTGATTAAAGAGAAAGTAAAATAATTGATTTTATATTGTGACCTAATAAAATACTAAGTAAGGTAAGTTTAATAATAACTTAAATTTCTGACCGGAGGTGACCATCATGGAAGTAAATAAAGTGATATATATTTTATTAGCTGTTTTTCTAGGGAGCTTCGGCATCCACAAATTTTACGCTGGTAAGTCGTTCCAGGGTATTATGCATCTTTTATTCTGTTGGACAGCCATTCCTCATATTTTAGCTATTATCAGTGCCATTTTAACTCTATTCAGACCAGCTGATGAAAATGGTAATGTTACAATGTAAATTTAGAAGTTTATAGCTGTTTCTAATATATATTTTAAAAAGGCAATTTCTGTAAAGTTAATACAGAAATTGCCTTTTTATATTTATCATGTTAATACACTTTTTTAATATCACATCATCATTTGTGGGTTAATATCAATTTTAAGTGCTAATTTTTCTTTTACATACTGGTCATGATAGTAATCGTCTAAATATTGAAGTGCCTGATGTAATTGTGGTTCACTTTTATACTTTACTAATATTTGAAAACGGTATTCATTATTTATTCTAGATAATGCTGCAGGAGATGGCCCTAATACTAAAGCTTTCTCACTTAAATGTTGCAATAATATTTGGTGAATGTGTTTTGACGCTTCCATCACTTTTTTCATATCTCTATGAGAAATTGTAAAATTGATCAAGAAATAATAAGGTGGGTATTTCCCTAGTTTACGAAAGTTCATTTCTTTTTGATAAAACGTGAGGTAATCGTTAAGTTTCACATCTTCAATAGCATAATGTTCCGGATTATATGTTTGTATGATGACCTGACCCTCTTTTTCATGGCGCCCAGCACGACCGGAAACTTGAGTCAATAATTGATACGTTCGTTCACTTGCCCGGAAATCAGGCAAATTAAGCATGGTGTCTGCATTCAACACTCCGACTAATGTGATATTAGGGTAATCTAAACCTTTTGCAATCATTTGTGTACCTAAGAGGATATCCCCTTTACCCGCTTCAAAGTCATTTAATAATCTTTCATGTGCACCTTTCTTAGAAGTGGTATCTACATCCATTCGTATAATTCTTGATTCTGGAAATTCTTGATATAATAATTCCTCTACACGTTGTGTTCCTGTACCTACTTGTCTAATATGATCACTTTCACAATTTGGGCATAAATTAGGTGGTGTTTCTTGATAACCACAATAATGACATTTTAGTTGATCACTCGTTTTGTGATATGTCAATGAAATATCACAGTTAGGGCATTGCGGAACGTACCCACAATCTCTACATAACATAAATGAAGCATATCCTCTTCTATTTAAGAAAAGTACGATTTGTTCTTTTTTATTTAAGCGTTGTTGTATAGCTTCTTTAAGCGCATTGGAGAACATAGAACGATTCCCTTCGCTTAATTCTTCACGCATGTCTACAATATCAATATGAGGTAGTGCTTGTTGATTCACTCTATTTGGTAATGATAATAATTCGTAAACATCTTTCTCCGCTCTTGCATATGTTTCTAAACTTGGTGTCGCACTTCCGAGTATGACAGGGCAATGATGATATTGACTACGCCACTGTGCAATATCTCTCGCATGATATCTTGGATAATCTTCTTGTTTATATGTAGATTCATGTTCTTCATCAATAATAATAATTCCTAAATTTTTAAAAGGTGCAAACACACTCGAACGTGCACCAACACTTACACGTGCACGCCCGTCACGGATTTTTTGCCATTCATCATAACGTTCACCATTAGATAATCCTGAGTGAAGTACAGCAACATCATCTCCAAAACGACGTTTAAATCGTAAAACCATTTGAGGCGTAAGTGCAATTTCTGGTACAAGCATCATCGCCTCTTTACCTTTGTTTAAAACTGCTTCTATGGTTTGTAGGTAAACTTCAGTTTTACCTGAACCTGTTACACCATGTAGTAAAAATGTTCTAGATTCATCATGATCAATTTTATTTTTAACAGCTTCATAAGCTAGTTGTTGATCAGTGGTAAGTTGACGTTTATCTTCTTGTTCAAATATACGATTCGCAAATGGATCACGGTTAACCTCAGCATCATATTTTTCAACGTAGCCCTTTTTAATTAGAGAATCTAAGCTAGACTTAGAGAACCCAATATCTTCTATCTCTTTTAAAAATATGGTACGATGCGATTCTTCTAATAAGAAAGCGTATAAATCATATTGTTTCGCATACTTTTCAAGTCGAGCTAGAACATCGTCCCCATTGAATTCTTCTTTTATAGCAATTGCTCTTTGTGTTTTCTTCTTAATATTTTGAGACAATAAAGTGACTTCTTGTACCAATCCCTCTTTCATTAGAGAAAGCATGTCGTCTAAATCATTATTATGTTGCGCGTCTTTGTATAAATAATGACCATCTTTATTAAATTTCTTCAAAATTGTTTTAGATAAATCATTTCCCTTAATTATTTCAAAAGCTTTATTGTATTTCGCTTTTATTGCACTTGGCAACATTGCTTCAAGTACAGATATACGTTTGGTGACATGATAATGACTCATCCATTCGCTTAATTGAACAAGCTCTGGAGTTAGCTCTGGTTGAATATCTTGAACTTCTTTAATAGCTTTAAGCTTGGAGATGTTAACATCTTCATCTGGCTTATCTTGAATATCCATCACGTAACCTTGAATAGTACGAGGCCCAAATGGAACAATTACACGCACACCAACCTGAACTACACTTTCTAAATGAGTTGGCACAATATAATCAAATTTAAAATCAACACTCTTGGATGGTATATCAACAATTACTTTTGCAATCATCATTGCCACCTAGTTTCTAATTCATCTAAAATTTGTTTAGCTAATTCTACTTTTTTACCCTTCTTTATACTAACCACATCTTTATTCTTAAAATGCATCATCAATTCATTATCATCAGAACTAAATCCTATAGATTGGTCACCTACATTATTCGAGATAATGACATCAGCATTCTTACGCGCTAATTTATCTTGCGCATATGCTTCAATATTTTGAGTTTCTGCAGCGAAGCCTACTAAGTATTGATGTTTTTTGTTATCACCTAAATACTTTAAGATATCAGTAGTACGCTTGAAGGTAACAGATAAATCCCCTTCACGTTTCTTCATCTTATGTTCAAGCACTTCTGAGGGTGTATAGTCTGAAACAGCCGCCGCTTTAAAAACAATATCTTGTGCATCATATCTTTCTTTTACGGCATTAAACATATCCTCTGCACTTTGAACATGTATCACGTTTATACCCGTAGGATCAGTTAACTGCGTTGGACCAGTTATGAGTGTTACTTCAGCTCCTCTATCTCTAAGAGCCTCAGCTATTGCAAAACCCATTTTACCTGAAGAACGATTTGTGACATATCTCACCGGATCAATCACTTCAACCGTAGGGCCTGCAGTTACTAAAGCTCTCTTTCCTGAAAATGAACTATCAGACGAAACTTTATCATTGTTGAAAAGTTGGTTAACCACGGACACAATTTGCAATGGTTCTTCCATTCGGCCTTTTGCTACATAACCACAAGCTAAATAGCCATCTCCTGGTTCAATGAATTGATAGCCATCTCCTCTGAGAACTTCAATATTATGTTGAGTACGAGGATTCTCATACATATGCACATTCATTGCTGGTGCAACAAACTTTGGTGTTTCAGTAGCAAGTAATGTTGATGTAATGATGTCGTCAGCGATGCCAACACTTAACTTCGCAATTGTATTAGCTGTAGCTGGCGCTATAATAATTGCATCTGCCCAGTCACCTAATGACACGTGTTGAATTTCTTCTGGTGTTTCTTCTTTAAAAGTATTGGTATAAACTGGATTTCTGCTAATTGCTTGAAATGAAAGTGGTGTGACAAACTCTTGTGCATGGTTAGAAAGCATTACTCTCACTTCATAACCCGCTTGTGTTAGCTTACTCGTTAAATCTATCGCTTTATATGCTGCAATGCCACCAGTTACAGCTAATAAAATGTGTTTCATTATATAATCTCCTTGATACTTTACTTAAAATATTCATTTAAAAGGTTAAAATGTTTAAGTTCTATGCTTAATTAGAGCATGATACCTGTTCTTCAAATTTAATTTTATTATACACAAATAAGTTTAATAATTAAAAAAACACACCTTAATTCATTACGGATCACACATCTCAAATATGTGTCCTTAATAAGGTGTGTCAAAATTATAGATTAAAGTAAAAATATTAACCTAAGTATTCTTCAGGAATGACTGGTTCAATTTTACCATCAGCAATTTCTTCTAAAGCTCTACCAACTGGTTTAGCTGAATGATAATTTTCAATAAGTGCTGTTTCATGTTTTTCGTCTAACTCGCGCGCTCTTTTAGCGGCAGTAGTTGCGATAAGATATTTAGAATTAATTTTTGCAGTAAGTTGGTTTAACGGTGGATTTAACATTATTTTTTTGCCTCCAATAACATTTTTCTATATTTAGCTTCGATGCGCTCTCTTTTTAAATGTTCAGCTTCTACTATAGACTGAATTCGATTTTTAGCAAGTTCAACTTCATCATTTACGACTACATAGTCATATAGATTCATCATTTCAACTTCTTTACGTGCTTCGTTAACACGACTTTGAATTTTCTCATCTGATTCAGTGCCTCTGCCAACTAAGCGCTCTCTTAAGTCGTCAAGACTTGGTGGCGCAAGGAAGATAAACAATGCATCAGGAAATTTTTTTCTTACTTGTTTTGCACCTTCAACTTCTATTTCCAAGAAAACATCATAACCTTGATCCATAGTATCTTTAACATATTGAACTGGCGTACCATAATAATTACCTACATATTCCGCATATTCAATAAATTGATCGTCCTTAATTAACTCTTCAAACTGCTCTTTCGTTTTGAAAAAGTAATCTACACCATCTACTTCACCTTCGCGCATGTTACGAGTAGTCATTGATATAGAGTACTTATATGAAGTAGTGGGATCATCAAAAATCTGTTTTCTAACAGTTCCTTTGCCAACACCAGAAGGACCTGAAAGAACAATTAGCAATCCTTTTTCATTATCCATGCCTTACGACCTCTCTAAGCTATTCTTCTATTATTTAAATATAATATCATACCAAACTAAAGAATGTATAGGAGTACTTTTATCATATTGATAAATAGTACTCCTTAATGCATTAACTTCAGTTAATGTATTCCTTAATCTAGTTAAAAACTATTTAGTGACTCTTAATGCATTAACTTTAGTTAATGTAATCCATTAATTCTCATATTGATAAATAGTACGCCTTAATGCCTTCATATCAATTAAATTATTTTACTTCTATTATTCACCATTTTATATTTTATAAAACTAAAACAATGACCGTATAAACAACGCATGTTAAAATATGATGAATGAAAATTTTTAAGGTGGCAGATAAATATGGCATATGATGGCTTATTCACTAAAAAGATGGTTGAATCACTTCAAAGTTTAGTTTCAGGCCGTATTCATAAAATCAATCAACCGGAAAACGATACTATTATTATGGTAGTACGACAAAACCGCAAAAATCATCAATTACTATTATCAATTCACCCTAGCTTTTCAAGGTTACAAATTACTGATAAAAAATATGATAACCCATTTAATCCACCTATGTTCGCACGTGTCTTTCGTAAGCATTTAGAAGGTGGCTTTATAGAAAATATACGCCAAATTGGCAATGACCGTCGCGTTGAAATTGATATAAAAAGTAAAGATGAAATCGGCGACACAATGCATCGTACAATTATATTAGAAATTATGGGTAAACACAGTAACCTTATTCTTGTAGATGAAAATCGTAAAATTATTGAAGGATTTAAGCATTTAACACCAAATACTAACCAATATCGTACGGTAATGCCTGGGTTTGAATATGAAGCTCCTCCAAGCCAAAATAAGTTAAATCCTTACGAAATTTCTGGACAAGAGGCTCTAAAATATATTGATTTTAATTCAGGTAAAATTTCTAAACAATTATTAAATTCATTTGAAGGGTTTAGCCCACTTATTACAAATGAAATAGTTAGTCGCCGACAATTTATGACGCAAGATACGCTACCTGAAGCATACGATGAAGTTATGGCTGAAACTCAATTATCTCCGACCCCTGTTTTTCATAAAAATCATGAGACAGGCAAGGAAGATTTTTATTTTATGAAATTAAATCAGTTTTATGATGATGTAGTAGAATATGATTCACTTAACGATTTACTCGATCGTTATTATGATGCTCGAGGAGAGCGAGAACGTGTTAAACAACGTGCAAATGATTTAGTAAGATTTGTACAACAACAGTTGCAAAAACAACAAAATAAATTAAGTAAGTTAATTGATGAATATGAGAGTGCTAAGGATAAAGAAACTCAACAACTTTATGGTGAATTAATCACTGCAAACATTTACAGAATTAAACAAGGTGATGAATCGGTAACAGCACTAAATTATTATACTGGCGAAGAGGTAACCATTCCGCTCAATCCAACCAAATCACCTTCAGTAAATGCTCAATACTACTATAAGCAGTATAATCGTCTAAAAACACGAGAACATGAATTAGATCATCAAATTCAATTAACGAAAGAAAACATTGATTACTTTTCAAATATTGAACAACAATTAGAACATATTACTGTTGACGATATAGATGATATTCGTGACGAATTAGCTGATCAAGGTTTCATGAAACAGCGTAAAAATACTAAAAAGAAAAAGAATGCGCAAATTCAACTACAAACATATCGCTCAAGTGACGGAGATACGATCTTAGTCGGTAAAAATAATAAGCAGAATGACTACTTAACAAATAAAAAAGCACAAAAATCTCATATTTGGTTCCATACTAAAGATATACCAGGTTCTCATGTCGTTATCTTAAATGATAGTCCTAGCGATGAAACAATTAAAGAGGCTGCAATGTTAGCTGGTTACTTCTCTAAAGCAGGAAATTCTGGTCAAATTCCAGTGGATTATACAGAAATTAGAAATGTTCACAAACCTTCAGGTGCAAAACCTGGCTTTGTGACATATGATAATCAAAAAACATTATATGCAACACCTGACTATGATAAAATTCAACAAATGAAAGAATCTTAATAAAAAACTCCGTACGATAACCTTGATAAGTTACCGTACGGAGTTTTTAAAATATTTTATTCTTATTCTGGTAAAGCGAGTTGGAAACTCACGCCAAACTTGTCTTGCACCCATGCAAATTCTCTAAAAGGTGGCATTTCAGTTTTAGGCATTAGAATAGCGCCTTCTTTTTTCAAACCACTAAATAAACGTTCCATTTCCATAGCATCCTTAACAGTGACATATAATGACATGGCAGGGTTCATAGGTAATTCTTCACCATTATTAGCATCAATTGCCATAAATACTTGACCATTTAAAGTAAAGATAGAGTGTTGTACTGATCCTGGAGTACCAGGGCCGTCTTCATCATATTTGACCATCGTCAATATTTCACTATCCTCGAATAAACTTGTATATAACTTAATTGCTTCTTCAGCTTGGTCGTTAAACATAAGAAATGTTGTTATTTTAGGTATTTCCACTTTATATCTCCCCTAGTTTTAAAAATTTAATTACTTTACCAATTTAAGTATCTCGTATATTATTTTAACATGATAACTCTTATATTGTAGAATATCGTGATACAGATGAAAAAACTATGTCTTCGTTTATTTGATGATTTATAAGATCGCTTACCCTAATCTTATTCTCACATAACAATATGAATATAATATTTTATATATAGGGAGGTTTACGGAAGATGTTAATTCACTACGGTTTACCCATTTTAATATTATTAATTGTTTTACTAATCGGTTGGTTGCTCACTAAAGTATTTATACGCTAATGAGAAAGAGCCAAAGTCTTGAAATTCCAAGTACTTTGGCTCTTAAAATTTTCATATTTAATTTTCGTCTATAATTGACCTTTATGACGTAAACTTTCTTTAGCTCTTTTAAATATATCACCAGAATGTGTAAACGCATTATCATTTACTGATTCTGAGAAATCTCGAACACTTTCGTCAATACTTTTTAAGTTTTTTGGGGATCTATAATCATCTTGTCTTTTTAGAAAATCATTACAATGCTTCATCGTAATATAAAGATGATTATTTTCATCTCTTTGCGTCATTCACTTTCCCCCTTTATAAACTTATCTTATGACAAGTTGTCTCTCCAATCAACTAAAGTCTGAATATCATCTTCAGAAATTTTTCCTTCTTCCCTCGCAACTTCAATTAATTCATTATAATTACTTAAAGTATAAAACGGAATTCCTGCTTTGTGGAATGTATCATCTGCTTTTTTCAGACCATACGTGAAAATTGCTACCACACCAAGTACATCAGCACCAGCCTCTTTTAAAGCTTCTACAGCTGTTACTGAAGAACCACCAGTAGAGATCAAATCTTCAACAACTACAACTTTTTTACCTTCGCTTTTAGCGCCTTCAATTTGATTCTGTTTACCATGGCTTTTACTTTTAGAACGAACATAGTTCATTGGTAGTTCCATATTTTCAGAAATATAAGCAGCATGAGGAATACCTGCAGTTGCAGTACCAGACACAATTTCTACCTCTGAAAAATGTTCATCTATTAAGCGTGCTAAACCATCTCTAATAGCATTACGCACTAACGGGTAACCTAGAGTGACACGATTATCACAATAGATTGGAGATTTAATCCCAGAACTCCAAGTATATAAATCATTCGGAGACAAGGAGACTGCCTCAATATCTAATAAAGCTTTTGCAATTTCTTTAGCCATTAACCTAACCAACTTTCTTTGATATTTTGATAGCTCTCTACAGGACGATCACTTTGTGTTATAGGTCTCCCGACTACTATATGTGTAGATCCTAAAGTTTGCGCTTCTTCGGGAGTAGTAATACGCTGTTGATCATTTTGAGCCGCGCCCTTAGGTCTAATTCCGGGAGTGACTTTCATAAATTCAGGACCTAATTCTCGAGAAATTAACTCAGCTTCAAGTGGTGAGCACACCACTCCGTCTAAACCAGCTTTATGAGCCAGGCGAGCATAATTCAGTACCGCTTCATCAATAGTCGTATGAATATTTTGCTCTTCATGCAACTGTTGTTCAGTAGTAGAGGTAAGTTGCGTTACTGCAATGATTTTAGTATTTGGATTAATTTTACTTAAACCTTTTTTAGCCTCTTCCATCATTTTCACACCGCCAGCTGCGTGAACATTAACTAAATCTACATCTAATCGCGCTAATCCTTCCATAGCTTTACTTACAGTATTAGGGATATCATGCAATTTTAAATCTAAAAAGATATCATGGCCTCTCTTTTTTAGAGATTGAATAAGTCCAGGACCTGTTTGGTAAAACAATTCCATACCAACCTTGACACACAATGGTTCATTAAATTGGTCTAAAAAGGTATTCACTTCTTCTGCAGATTTAAAATCTAATGCAATGATTGGTAAATTTCTCATTTAAATACTCCTTCAATCATTCATTCTTTGTATTACATATTTCTCATCGTGAAAGTCATACTTTCAATTACGTTAGTCAATGCACTTGCAGTATCAAGTGATGTCAGACATGGCACACCATTTTCAACAGTTGTACGGCGGATTTGGAATCCATCACGTTCAACCTCTTTACCTTTCGTCATCGTATTAATAACGATTTGTACTTCACCATTTTGAATACGAGTAAGTAAATCATCTTCGCCACCGATTTTACCTACAACTTCAACAGGTATTTGATTGTCTTCAAGTTTTTCAGCTGTACCTTTTGTTGCTAAAATTTTATAGCCAACTTCATTTAAGCGATGTGCTATTTTCACGATTTCATCTTTATCTTTATCACTTACTGTCATTAATACTGTTCCGTGATCTTTTACTTCTACACCGCTACCTGTAAGTCCTTTGTAAAGCGCCTTTTCAAGAGTAAGATCTTTACCCATAACTTCTCCAGTTGACTTCATTTCAGGTCCAAGCGTAATGTCTACGTTCTTCAATTTATTAAAGCTAAATACAGGAGCTTTAACGAAGACGCCCTCAGAGTATGGTTGAATTCCTTGATGATAACCTAAATCAGCTAATTTATGTCCCATAATAGAACGCATAGCAAGTTGTGCCATTTGAATGTCAGTAATTTTACTCAAGAATGGAACCGTTCGACTTGAACGTGGATTAACTTCTAACACATAAACACCATCATGAGCGATGACAAATTGTATGTTGATTAAGCCAATAATATTTAATCCTTTAGCTAATTTAATTGTATAATCTTCGAGCGTATCAATCTCTTCTTTAGTTAACGTTTGTGGTGGATATACTGCAATTGAGTCACCACTATGCACACCAGCACGTTCAATATGTTCCATAATACCAGGAATAATCACTGTATCTCCGTCACAGATAGCATCTACTTCGATTTCTTTACCTGTTAAATAACGGTCAACAAGTACTGGATGTTCTGGACTTGCTTTAACTGCTTGTGTCATATAGTTTTCTAATTCTTGGTCATTATCTACAATTTCCATAGCACGGCCACCTAATACGTAAGATGGTCGAACAACAACTGGATAACCAATTTCACGCGCATTTTCGAGTGCCTCTTTAGGAGATGTAGATGTTTTACCTTGAGGTTGTGGCACTTCAATTTGACGTAGTAACGCCTCAAATTCTTTTCTATCTTCAGCGCGATTTAGATCTTCTAAAGAAGTTCCCATGATTTGAACACCATGTTTAGCAAGTTTGTCAGCTAAATTGATGGCAGTTTGTCCACCAAATTGAACAACAACACCTTTAGGTTGTTCTAAATTGATGATATTCATTACATCTTCTTCAGTTAATGGTTCAAAGTATAATTTATCTGATATTGAGAAGTCAGTAGATACAGTTTCAGGGTTATTGTTTACAATAATAGCTTCGTAGCCTGCATCTTGAATTGCCCATACAGCATGTACAGTAGCATAATCGAATTCTACACCTTGACCAATGCGAATAGGACCTGAACCTAATACGAGAATTTTCTCTTTATCCGTTACAACAGATTCATTTTCAGATTCATACGTTCCATAATAATAAGGCGTTGTCGATTCAAATTCTGCTGCACATGTATCAACCATTTTATATACAGGTTTAATATCATTTTTCACTCGTAATTGGTAAACATCGTCTTCATTCATATCCCAACGATGAGCGATTACTTTATCGCTAAAGCCATAATCTTTAGCATATTTAAGATATTCCAAATCACCTTGATGTTCTTTTAATTCGTGTTCAATGTTGATGATGTTTTGGAATTTATTTAGGAAGAAATAATCAATTTTCGTCATTTTATGGATTTCTTCTAAAGTTGTACCTCGACGAATAGCTTCTCCAATAAAGAATAGTCGTTCATCATCTTGGTGACCAATACGTTCTTTAATGTAGTCTAAATCAAAGCTCTCACCATTTGGTAAACCTAAGTGATGCACACCATACTCAAGTGAACGAATCGCTTTAAGTAATGATTCTTCGTAAGTACGTCCAATTGCCATGACTTCTCCAGTTGCTTTCATTTGTGTACCTAGTTCACGTTCACCTTTTTCAAATTTATCAAATGGGAAACGAGGAATTTTAGAAATAACATAGTCCAATGTTGGTTCAAAAGCTGCATAAGATGTTCCAGTAATAGGATTTAACATTTCATCTAAAGTTAAACCTACTGCAATTTTCGCTGCTAATTTAGCAATTGGATAACCTGTAGCTTTAGAAGCTAAAGCTGATGAACGAGACACTCGAGGATTCACTTCAATAATGTAATAATTGAGAGAATGTGGATCTAGAGCTAGTTGTACATTACAGCCACCTTCAATACCTAATGCTCTAATTACATTTAATGACACATCACGTAACATTTGGTATTCAACATCTGACAACGTTTGACTTGGAGCTACGACAATGGAATCCCCTGTATGTATACCAACTGGATCGATATTTTCCATGTTACAAACAACAATGGCATTATCATTTTTATCACGCATGACTTCGTATTCAATTTCTTTATAACCTGCTATTGATTTTTCGATTAAACACTGTGTAGCTGGACTATAATGTAATCCATTACTTACAACTTCTTTTAAATCGTCATCGTTGTAGCAGATTCCACCACCAGTACCGCCCATAGTGAAGGCTGGTCGAACGATGAGTGGATAACCCACTTGTTCTTTAAATTCAAAGGCTTGTTCTACAGTATTAACAATGTCACTTTCAGGTACAGGGACATTTAAATCATTCATTAATGTTCTAAACATTTCTCGGTCTTCAGCTTGTTGAATAGATTCAAGCTCAGTTCCTAAAAGTTTCACATTATTCGCAGCAAGTACGCCACTATCGTGGAGTTGAATTGCCATATTTAAACCAGTTTGTCCACCTAGAGTAGGTAACAATGCATCTGGTTGCTCTTTACGAATAATACGAGCAATAAAATCATGAGTTAGCGGCTCAATATAGACTTTATCAGCAATTTCTTTATCAGTCATTATTGTCGCAGGGTTAGAGTTAACTAAGATGACTCTATATCCCTCTTCTTTAAGAGCAAGACATGCTTGCGTACCTGCATAATCAAATTCTGCAGCCTGACCTATAATAATTGGTCCTGAACCTACTACTAAAATTGTTTGAATATCGTCGCGTTTAGGCATTAAAATGACGCTCCTTTTCTTTGAACTCATTCATCATCGTTATAAACTCATCGAATAAATAGTTTGAATCGCTTGGGCCCGGTCTTGCTTCAGGATGATATTGTACTGAGAAAGCAGGTAATTGTTTATGTCTCAAACCTTCAACTGTCCCCTCATTAAGCGCAATATGTGTCACCTCTAAATCAGTATTTTCAAGTGAATCACGATCAATAGCATAGCCATGATTTTGACTGGTGATGTCTACTTTACCTGTTCTTAAATCCTTAACAGGATGATTAGCACCACGATGACCGAACTTCATTTTGAAAGAAGTGGCACCTTGTGATAAAGCAAAAAGTTGATGTCCTAAGCATATTCCGAAGAATGGTATTTTACCTAAGATACCTTTGATCATTTCGATAGCAACTTCAACTTCATCTGGGTCTCCAGGACCGTTAGATAACATCACTCCATCTGGTGACATGCCTAAAATTTCTTCTGCTGTTGTATTGTATGGTACAACTGTTACATTACAACCACGTGTATTTAGTTCACGAACAATGTTTTGTTTCTTACCAAAGTCGAGTAAAACCACACTTAAATCTGAACCTGTTGATACGTATGGTGTTTTAGTAGAGACTGTTTGAACTTCATCTCTTGGTAATTCAGCAGTTTTTAAATGTTCTACAAGCGCTTGAATGTCATCTTTATTATCTGTAAATCCAGCTCTCAATACACCGTGTTGGCGAATCTTACGTGTGATACTTCTTGTATCCACGCCAGAAATACCTGGAATATGATATTGAACAAGTACTTCGTGTAATGTTTTTTGGTGTCTAAAGTTACTAGGATGTGTGCTTGCCTCTTTCACTACTACACCATTCAATGTCGGTGTCAATGATTCAAAGTCATCACGGTTAATACCATAATTCCCAATTAATGGGTAAGTAAATGTAATGATTTGACCTGTATATGAGGGGTCAGAAATAGTTTCCTGATACCCCGTCATTGCAGTATTAAATACGATTTCGCCTATTGAAAGATCATCTGAACCTAAGCGATATCCTTCATAATAAGAGCCATCTTCCAGTACAAGATAACGTTTTTCAAGCATCTATTTTTCCTCCTCAAATACTACTTCGCCTTTAACCATTGTTAAAATCGGATTACCATAAACTTTTTCACCGATAAATGGTGTATTGTCCGCTTTAGATAAGAAGTCTTCACTTCTGATTTCTTTATCATTATTTAAATCTATAATTGTTAAATCAGCATAACTATCTTTATGCAATTTACCATAGTTTAAATTAAAGATTGTTGCAGGTTTAATAGTGAAATAATCCACTAACTGTTGAAGTGACCAATTACCTCTTCTTACAAAGTGAGTGTATAATAATGGGAAAGCTGTCTCACTACCCACGATACCAAACGGTGCTTGAGTCATTGGTTGATCTTTTTCTTCTTTTGCATGTGGCGCATGGTCAGTTGCTATACAATCAATCGTTCCATCTAATAAACCTTCTAATAATGCTTCTCTATCTTCTTTACTTCTTAATGGTGGGTTCATTTTATAGTTTGCATCATCGCCTGGTACATCATTTTCAGTTAAAAGTAAGTGATGTGGAGTTACTTCTGCAGTGACGTGAATGCCAGCTTTCTTAGCATCTCTAATCACACGTACACTTTCTTTAGTAGAAACGTGACATACATGATAATGACATCCTGTAGCTTCAGCTAATAAGACATCTCTAGCGATCTGCACTGATTCAGCAATGTTTGGTATACCTGGAATACCAAGTTCTTCACTACGTTTACCTTTATGCATTGCGCCACCATAAATCAAGCTATTATCTTCGCAATGTGCTACGATTGGTTTTTTAACGCGTGCTGCTTGTTTCATAGCCGCATACATCATACTAGCTTGTTGAACACCTACACCGTCATCTGTAAATGCGAATACCCCTTCTAGTGCTAACTCTTTGAAATCAACAAGTTCTTTTCCAGCTTGTCTTTTGGTAATAGATGCATAGGGTAACACACGTACTTTAGCTGTTTCTGAAATTCTTTGTCTTAATTCTCTAACATGTTCAACTGAATCTGGAACTGGTCTTGTATTAGGCATTGGGCATACAGTAGTGAATCCCCCTCTTGCAGCTGCTTTTGTACCAGTTTCAATTGTTTCTTTATGTTCCCCACCTGGCTCACGTAAATGCACGTGAACGTCAACAAATCCTGGTGCGATTAAATTTCCTTTAGCATCGATAACTTCAATATTAGGAGATGAAGAATTGATTTTACTACTAATTGTTTTAATACGTTTACCATCAATTAAAATCTCAGTATCTTTTAAAATTCCGTTTCTTAAGATTTTTCCATTTTTGATTAATTTCATTTTAAAATAACCCCTTCCTATTTTAAAAGCGCGCTTATAACTGCCATTCTTAAATACATCCCATTTTCCATTTGTTTGAAAATACGTGATTTGGGTGCTTCTACTAAATCACTTTTAATTTCGACTCCTCGATTGACTGGAGCAGGATGCATGACAATGGCTTCATCTTTTAATTTATCATATCTTGACTGAGTTAACCCATATTGTTGATGATATTCCTCTGCCGCAAAATTAGCTTCACCAGCAATGCCGTGTCTTTCATGTTGAACTCTTAACAACATCACAATATCGACTTGATCAATCACATCATCTATATTAACGTATGGCGCCTCTAATGTCTCATCTACCCATTCTTCAGGACTAGAGAACATGACATTTGCACCTAATGCTCTTAAACTATGATAATTACTTCTGGCTACTCGAGAGTTTTTAATATCACCGCAAATTAACACATTCAACCCATCAAATGACCCATACTCTTCGTAAATAGTCATTATATCTAGCAAACTTTGTGTAGGATGTTGACCACTTCCATCTCCAGCGTTTGCTATAGGTATATTAATGTTTTCTAATTCCTCGTAATAAGCATTTTGAGAGTGACGAATGACTAATAAATTAACTCCAATACTTTCTAATGTTTTACAAGTATCATATAACGACTCGCCTTTTTTAACTGAAGAGGTACTCGTTTCAAAACTCACTTGTTTTAATCCTAATTTGAGTTCAGCTACTTCAAAACTACACTTTGTTCTTGTTGAATTTTCAAAGAATAAGTTCGTTACATACGTATCATTAAACTGCGGTAAAGCTCTTTCACCTGATTTATACTGGCTTGCAGTTGTAACTAAATCATATATTTCATCCGTTGATAGATGTTCCATAGATAATAAATTTTTCATATAGCGCCCTCCTAATGGATTAAATCTTAATTTTCTTCTTTTTTATCTTTTGGCAAAATTAAATTTAAAATAATTCCAGAAAGTGCGGATAATGCCATACCTTCAATTTGTAAATTAATTCCAATACCTTTTAAATTGATAAGTAAATTACCAATACCTACTACAAGTATTACTGATGCAATGACTAAGTTACGGTTGCTTGAAAAATCTACATTGCTTTCAACTATCATACGCAATCCACTAGCAGCAATAATACCAAATAATAGTATCGAAACACCGCCCATGACAGGAGTAGGTATAGATGAAATTAACGCAGTAAATTTACCTATGAAAGCTAGAATGATAGCGATAACTGCTGCTCCACCAATGACGTAAATACTATATATTTTAGTAATCGCTAGTACGCCTATATTTTCACCATAGGTTGTACTTGGAGGCCCACCGATAATACTCGCAAACATTGTAGATACCCCATCTCCAATAATTGATTTATCCAATCCTGGATCTTTAAAGAAATTACGGCCTACTATTTTATTGATAACCATTTGATGACCGATATGTTCACTTACTGTTACGAATACAACGGGTATCATGACTAATACCAATCCTAAATGGAATGATGGTGTGTAATCTTTGAATGGTAAATATATATGTGGAAAATCTAACCATTTGGCGTGGGCAATAGGTCCAAATTTTACTAAGCCCATGAAAATAGAAACAATATAACCAACTACAATACCAATTAATACAGGTATCAGTGATAAAAATCCTTTAAAGAAACCTTGTACTACGATTGTGACTATGAGTGTAATTAGAGCTACAAGTAAATAACTTAAGTTATAACCTTTCATATCTGAAGAATTCTCATACATGGCCATATTAACGGCTGTAGGTGCCAAACTTAATCCGATAACCATAATAACTGGTCCTACTACAACTGGTGGTAGTAAATGCATTAGCCAACCAGTTCCACTTAATCTAATAAGTAAACCTATAATGACGTACATCAACCCACTCATAAACAGAGCCACTAACATGTCTCCTAAGCTATGGGTACTTAGACCAGTAATAATCGGTGTGATAAAGGCAAAACTTGAACCTAAATAAGCAGGTATTTTAGCCTTTGTGATTAATATGTAAATAAGTGTTCCAATACCTGAAGCAAGTAATGCTGCTGATATTGGTAAATGTGTTAAAAATGGTACAAGGACGGTTGAGCCAAACATTGCAAATAAATGTTGCAAACTTAAGAATGCCCATTGTGCTGGTTTAGGTTTGTCTCTAACATCAAGCACTGGCTTCACAGTGCGCTCAAACATTTGTTCATTTTCCATGTCATTCATTTCCTTTCATAAAAAAATCTCTTTACATCAGTGAATGCAAAGAGACTAATTGAAATGTAGTCGAATAAGGTTTTACACCTCAAAGATTACATTTCTAACGAAGTATTACATTAAGCAATGGTAAAGGTATGATAAATCTTAAAGATTTACATCATCGCTTTATCGTTTAACTATGGCTTAATTTGTTTACTCCACCTTTTTCAGTCTCTCGTACTGCTTTAAAAGGGATATTATTTTATTATGACTGCGTTCTGATGATCAATTTCATTTAAATAAACTGAAACGGATTCATCACGCGCAGTTGGTATATTTTTTCCTACAAAGTCTGCTCGGATAGGAAGTTCACGATGGCCTCTATCAACAAGTGTTGCAAGTCCAATTTTAACAGGTCGTGAGTGTAGCAATATAGCGTCTAATGAAGCTCTTACTGTACGACCAGTATATAAAACATCGTCAACGATAATCACCACTTTATCAGTAATGTCAACATCGATATCAAATGCTTTGATGTCTGATTGCTGGGTGACATTATCAATATCATCACGGAAATGTGTAATATCAATTGTGCCGGTTGGTACATTGCACTGCTCAATAGAATGAATCTTTTCTTGTATACGATTCGCTAAAAATGCACCTCGTGTCTTAATTCCTAAAAGTACTAAATTGTCAGTGCCTTTGTTATATTCCAAAATCTCATGTGCAATTCGAGTGATTGTACGCTGTATCGCGGCTTCATCTAAAATGATTCGTTCAGACATCGTTTCACCTCTTATAATAGAAAAACCTCATATCTTTAATAAAGACATGAGGTTAAGGCACACTTCAAGAAAATTAATTATACTCAGTTAATTAACTTTCAGGTATATATTTACAGTATTTCATCATTAAGAACGCGCATACTTTCTTAAGCGAAACACATTTATATGCATGATTATTCCTATTATTCATGTCTTCGAAGCCTCTCTGGACTCGCAATTAAAGACGAAGTTTTTTATATTTAAACTGTTACTAGTCTAAAACTTTTTAATAAATAAGTCAATGATTTCTTTAAACTAAAAGTTGACAAAATCGCTCGTAATGTTTAACTTTATCATGTTTTTTTAAGCATCTCTACGTCGAATATCTTCTAATAAATCTTTAAAATCATTAGGCAATTCAGTACTTCTTTCAATATACTCATGTGTTACTGGATGTTCAAAACCAATCACACCCGCATGCAATGCTTGACCACCAATATCTAATGTTCTCTTAGGTCCATATTTAGGGTCACCCACAAGCGGGTAGCCAATATATTTCATATGCACACGAATTTGGTGAGTTCGTCCAGTTTCCAATTCACATTCTATCAAAGTATAGTCTTTAAAATGCTCTATTACATTGAAATGCGTTACAGCTTCTTTACCATCATCAACTACAGCCATTGCTTGACGGTCATTCTTATTACGACCAATTGGAGCATCTACCGTACCATAATCATGCGGAATATTACCGTGAACTAACGCAGTGTATTTACGTTTAACACTTTTAGCCATTAGTTGTTCGACAAGACCTCGATGAGCGATGTCATTTTTAGCAACCATTAATAAACCAGAAGTATCTTTATCAATACGGTGAACAATACCAGGACGTATTTCACCGTTAATACCAGATAAATTTTTGATTTGATACATTAAGCCGTTCACAAGTGTGCCCGTATAATGACCTGGAGATGGATGTACTACCATACCTTTAGGTTTATAAACAATCGCCACATCATCATCCTCATAATAGATATCTAAATCTAAATCTTCTGGTTGAATGTCTGCTTCTACTACTTCCTTTTCAGTGACAATGATATGATCATTTAATTTAACTTTATAATTTGATTTAATCACTTTATCATTAACTTTAACTAAATCTTCTTTAATCCAATCTTGAAGTTGGCTACGAGACCAAGCATCATTCGACTCAGATAGAAATTTATCTATTCTTTGACCAACTTGTGTTTCATCTGTGATCTTAAATTCATGTGTTTCCAAAAGTATACCTCCTTAGTTCTTTTTAGTTGTATCCTTTAATAATGCGATAATTACGAAGATAACGCCTATAGTTAAACTTGAATCTGCAATATTAAAGATTGGGAAATCATAACCAAAGATGTTTGTATCTATAAAATCGACAACTTCACCATTGAATACGCGATCAATAAAGTTACCTAACGCACCAGCAAAGAGTAAGGTAATTGCAACTTGCATAAATAAATTATATTTAGCTTCTTTAATATAAAACAGCACGAGAACTACTAAAATAACTAATGTGATAATATAGAAAAATCCCATTTTACCACTTAAAATTCCCCAAGCAGCTCCATTATTTCTATGTGAAGTAATATTAAGAAAATGAGGAATTACTTCGTAGGAATCGCCAATTTTCATGGATGAAGCAATTATCCACTTTGAAATTTGGTCAAAAATTATAATTAAAAATGCTAAAAGAAGTGAGATTCCAATATAATATTTCTTTTTCATTCATGTGCCTCCATTCAGTTCAACGTCACTTTTGACAACACTTAACATTATATCCTACTCCAAGACATAAAAAAAGATTGCTGAGTATAAATCTAATTATTAGAAATGTTGAGCAATAATATCATACAAAAAGTTGAGACTTAATCGTGTCTCAACTTAATTTTAGTAAATATTTAGCTTACTCAATTATTCATCTTTTATTCGATTAAACCTGAAGTACAAGCCATCTGGTCCTTTTAAATTTAAATGCGTAGATTCAGGATAGTGAAAATCTATTAACGCTAAACCATATGTGTTTTCATTATCAACACGCTTGGTCCCTGATAACCACTGATTCATTGCTAAATGATTGTAATAATGATTTGAGGACAAAAATAATGAGAAATCGTCTATATAAGCTGACTCTTCTAAACCGAAATAATTAAGATAATATGATTTAATTTCTGAGATTCTAATAGTTTTAAGATGCAAATGACCTAATTTCGCTTCATTAGGTACACCTTGCCATTTTTCATTAGAAACTTCTTTTAACAATCGAGGTACGTTAATTGGTCTAATATCCAATTTCACTCTATTATCTTCATCGTATTTCCACATTTCAAAGTCATAATCGACGTAAAATTTAAGCGCATTACCTTCAGGATCTTCAACAAAGAGTGATGTTCCAACACTTTGTTCTCCTCCATTAACCGGTATCTCAAAATCACTTAATTGTACTAATAAATCAGCTAGAGAGGATAGTTCTGGCAACTTAATTCCTATATGAAATAAGCCAGCTTCAGACATGAGTGGCTCTCTACCATTTTGAATTTCATTAAAAGTTATATATTGATTGTTTGCTCCAACCTTATATTGAACAGCCTTCATAGATTCATTAACAAAATTAAATCCTAAAACTTCTTCATAAAAGGCTCTTATAACTTCTATATCACGTACATTTATTATTATTCCATTAACGAAATGTGCATCTTTACTATGAAACATCATTCTACCCTCTCAACAATGACTTGTACTCTGAATGGTTGTCTATATATAAGATTTCATTACTATAATTTTAACATTATGACTAAATATATTTAAGAATTCAAATTTCTAATTTATGATGTGAATTTAAAGAGATTTTTAAATATATCAACATTTTCTCATTTAAGTCTTATAAATCTTACTTTAATTTTTCTAATCAATTTGTTTCTTAAAGTATAAAAGACCTAAGAAGACTTCTTTATAATAAAATCTCCTCAGGTCTATGATTAATGGTTACCAATCATTTAGAAATTAAACTAATGTTTTCACTACTTCTTGGCAACGTGGACATAGATGATCAAGTTCTCCAACAGAACCTAATTCATCGCTATAGTTCCAACATCTTTCACACTTTTCGCCTTCTGCGTGTTCGATGCGAATATCACCATATTTATATGTTTCACCATTTTCAACTGAATCAACAACTTCAACTTGAGAAACGATGAATAATTGTTGTAAATCATTAAATTCTTGTAAGAATTCAGCAGCTTTAAATGATTCATTATTGCCAATAACCACTTTAGCTTCTAATGATTTACCAATGACTTTTTCATTACGAGCTTGTTCTAAAGCACGGTTTACGTCGTCGCGTAGATCCATAAGAGTATTCCATTTATCTAATAATTCTCTATCTACTTCAACAACTTCTGGCATATCTGCTAAATGAACACTTTCCTCTTTAACGTGAGGTGTATGTGACCATACTTCTTCTGCAGTATGCACTAGGATTGGTGCTAATAATTTTGTCATATCTACTAAGATTTGATAAAGCACTGTTTGCATGCTGCGACGTTTATGAGAGTCTTTCTTCTCAATGTAAAGAATATCTTTACCATAGTCTAAATAGAAGTTACTTAATTCTACATTGATAAAGTTTTGAACTTCTTGATAGATGTTAAGATAATCAAAATTCTCATAGTTGTTGATAGTACTAGCTGTGAATTCACGTAAACGATTAAGTAAATAACGATCTACGTCGAGTAATTCATTTTCAGGGATACGATCTGTCTCAGGGTTATAATCATTAATATTACCTAACATGAATCTGAGTGTATTTCTTATTTTACGATAAACATCAGAAGTTTGTTTTAAAATTTCATCTGAAATACGGACGTCTGCTAAATAATCAGTACTACTTACCCATAGACGTGCGATATCTGCACCTTTTTGCTTAACAACTTGGTCCGGAACGATGACGTTACCAAGCGATTTACTCATTTTTTTACCTTCACCATCCATAACGAAACCGTGTGAAAGTAGGAATTTATAAGGTGCTTGTCCACGAGTTGCTACAGCAGTAGTTATTGAAGAGTTAAACCAACCACGATATTGGTCACTTCCTTCAAAGTAAAGATCTGCAGGGAAACTTAACTCTGGTCTTGTTTCTAATACACCACGGTGAGATGAACCTGAATCGAACCATACATCCATGATGTCTGTTTCTTTAGTAAATTCACCATTAGGACTTCCAGGATGTGTAAATCCTTCTGGTAATAAATCTTTCGCTTCACGTTCAAACCACACATTTGATCCATGTTCTGCGAATAAATCAGCGATATGATTAACTGTTTCTTTCGTCATGATGATGTCACCATTTTCAGCATAAAATACTGGTAATGGAACACCCCATACACGTTGACGAGAAATAACCCATTCGCCACGATCACGAATCATATTGTAGATACGTGTTTTACCCCAATCTACTTTAAAGTTAGTCTCTTCAATCGCATCTAAGATATCTTGTCTTACTTTGTTAATTGAAGCAAACCATTGAGGTGTCGCTCTAAAGATAACTGGTTTTTTTGTACGCCAATCATGTGGGTAGCTATGTGTAATAAAGTCTAATTTAAGAAGTGCATCCTTTTCAGTTAATAAGTCAGTGACAGCTTTATTCGCTTTGTCATAGAACATACCTTCAAATTGGCCGCCCTCTTCAGTAAATACACCCTTGTCATTTAGAGGACTGATGACAGGTAAGTCATATTTTTGTCCAACGATATAGTCATCTTCCCCGTGTCCAGGAGCAGTATGAACACATCCAGTACCCGCATCTGTTGTGACGTGATCTCCATTAATCACAAGTGACGTACGATCTAAGAATGGATGTTGCGCTTCAACATATTCTAACTCTTTACCTGTAAATTCTTTTTCAAGTTGAATTGTATCTTTATCCCAACCTAAAGCATCAGCTACAGTCTCAGATAAGGCTTGAGCAACAATAAATTTCTGTCCTTCTACATTGTATTGGCCATACTTAAGTTCTGGATGAACAGTGATAGCTACGTTTGAAGGAATTGTCCAAGGTGTTGTAGTCCAGATAATAAACTTAGCATCTGAATCAACGACTCCTTTATCGTCTTTAACGTTAAATGCTACATAAATAGAGGCAGAACGTTTATCATGATATTCAATTTCCGCTTCAGCTAATGAAGATTCACTTGAAGGTGACCAATAAACTGGTTTCTTACCTTTATAAATTAAACCTTTGTCTGCCATTTCACCAAATAAACGAATTTGTGCTGCTTCATATTCAGGGGTAAGTGTAATATAAGGATTATCAAAGTCACCGCGAACACCTAGACGTTTGAAATCCTTCTTCTGAATATCTACTTGCTTAAGTGCAAATTCTTTACACTTTTCTCTAAATTCAGCAATTGACATTTTTTTACGGTCTACGCCTTTTTTAGTTAAAGCCTGTTCAATTGGTAAACCATGCGTATCCCAGCCTGGAACATATGGTGCATAGAATCCTTGCATTGTTTTATAACGGACGATAAAATCCTTAATAATTTTATTAAGTGCATGTCCCATATGTAAACTACCATTTGCATATGGTGGACCATCATGCAAGATATAAGATTGATTACCTTTATTTTTTTCTAATGCTTTTTTATATTGATCTTCTGCATCCCATTTTTCTTGAATTTGAGGCTCTTTATTAGGTAAACCACCTCTCATAGGAAAGTCAGTTTTGGGCATTAATAAAGTATCTTTAAAATTCATACTGTTCACTCCTTCTAATGATAAAAAGAACTCTAAGTTCAATTAAAAGGGACGGCTAAACCGCGGTACCACCCTATTTAACTCAACTTAGAGTTCTCTCATAAACATATTAAAATAAAAGCCAGTGATATAAGAAACAAACGATATGTTAGGCTCTCACCATTCCTAACTCGCTGGAATATGTTTAGTGTTTCTTACGCGTCTGTCTTTTTATATCATATCAATAAATTGTCATTAAGAAAATGTATTTTTAACATAAATACATTTACAAGTTTAAAATTCTTCAATTGCGTCTCTATCTATTAATCATTTATCAATAGAATGCTTATAAATTACTATGAGTTGTAGAAGTCTCTGATTGATTATTAGACGTACGTGAAGATTCAGAAGTAGAAGTTGTTCCATTATTATTCTCTGCTTGAGATTGGCTTTCCTTCATAGCGCGTTCTTCTGGTGTAAGATCATTATCATTTAAGTGATGAATATCTTCTAAAGTCACTTGTTCAGCATCTAAATCATAATTTAATAAGTAATCCCAATCTTCACTTTTAAGTAAATCTAATTGAGCTTCTACCAACATACGGAAACGAGATCTAAATACTTTAGATTGACGTTTCATATCTTCAGTTTGGAATGATAAACGACGTGCTTTTTCAATCGCATCATTTACAATTTTATCAGCTTGAACTTGAGCTTTAGCAAGTGTAGCTTCGGCATCTTTATTAGCAGCTAATTTTGTTTCTTCTCCAACTTTTTGAGCTTGAATTAAAGCATCACTTACAGACTGATGCACATCTTGATAAGATTTGATATTAGTGTCTCTATCTTCAACTACTTTTTCAAGTTGCTTTTTATCTTCTTTAAGTCGTTCAATCTCAGTGCTTAATTGATCTAAATAATTAGCAACCTCAGTGGGTTCTAAACCATTCTTCACTCGACTAAACTCTTTATTTTTAATCTCACTTGGTGTGAAAGGCATGATATATCCTCCTTAATTCATCACTATTTAAATAATGTCTGATAGGTAATGTGTAGTTTATCTTTTTTAGTTCTTCCTCCAATTTGAGTGATTTGAGCTCTGCCAAATCCTTGGATAGAAAGTAGATCATTTTGTTCTAATTGAAAGTCAGGTGTATCAATTATAGTATGATTCACTTTGACTCTTTTCTTTTCTATTAATTGCTTTGCTATATTACGAGATTTATGGATCATATCTTTTAATACAACGTCCAATCTCATTGCACTAACAGTCGTGCTTTGAATTTTCCAATTCTCTTTTGATTGTATCATATCTTTTATAGGAATAGAATTAAGTTTAACTGTGGCACCTTTAATCCTATTTAATTCAAACATAATATAAGATTCCAAACGCTCTGTCAAAACAAATTGTATATCATCTGCAACTATAATATCCCCCAATTGTTCTCTCTCAATACCTAAAGACATTAAGGTGCCTAACACATGTTGATGTTGAATTGAAACGAATTTCTCAGGATAATCGATTCGTAATAGTGACAGTTCAAAATCTTCTACTTGTGCCTCATAATATGATGGAGCTATGATAGCACGTTTTCTCTCAGCGTAGGGACCACCATAAAAGTTGACTTTTAACATTTCATAACTCCCCACGATGACTTCTAAGATGTATTGGCCTCTCGGATCTAAAAATGCAGTGAGCACAGGCGCATAGTGATTTTCAGCTTGATTACACTTATCTATTAATTGATCTATCAATTCTTGTTCTTCTCTTCTAAAATGTTGATATATATCGATGTGAGACACTCCTAACATTTTATTTTAACAACATTCAATTAAGGTAACTTCAATTTCACATGACAAAAACGAGGTCAAAGTTTAATAAATACTTTGCCTCGCTTAAAATACTCATATAAAATTCAAACTAGTTCATTTTTATGATAAATGTGTAAGTATGATGTTAAAAATTGAAACTAAACCTCTTTGAAATAATACTAATACTATAATAGCTGCTATAGAAGAAATATCTATGATGCCAATGGGAGGAATGATTTTCCTAAATGGTTCTAAAAAAGGTTCATAAATTTTACCAAGAAATTCCCCCACTTTTGATTCTCTAATGCTTGGAACCCAAGACGTGAAGAAATAAATAATCATTCCTATATAATAAATTTGAACCAAAAATAATATAAATCGGAATATAGTACTAAGTAGACCGATATCCATAATTAGACTCCTTATTCGTAATGTTGCTCCATGTTTTCGATATGATCAGTTATGCTTCCAGCAACTTCTACGTTATCAGGTGTACATAAGAATATATCAGTTCCTACACGCTGAATATCTCCACCAATCGCATATACTGTTCCACTTAAGAAGTCAATAATACGTTTAGCAGATACTTTATCAATGCGTTGTAAGTTTACTAAAGTAGCACGTCTATTTTTCAATTCATCCGCAATATCTTGTGTATCAGAAAACACACGTGGTTCAAATAAGCACATTTTAGAGCTTTCTTGTGTCGCATAATTTTGTGATGATTGGTTCATAGTTACAACATTACGAGAATTACTCTTTGAATTATTATTCATACGATAATTCCTTTCTTCAGAAGTTGCACCTTTTCTTGTTGTGCTCTTTTGAGGCACAGATTTGATTGCATTTTGTTTGTTTACACTGTTTTGTGATTGCGTTGATGGTACATTGTTTTCATTTCGTGATTCAACATCACGTTCTTGTACACGCTCACGTGTCTGAGATGTTTCACGTTCTTCTGGTGCTTCAACTTCTTCTTCATCTTCTACTACAAAAAATCCATTAAATAAATCCTTTAAAGCCAAGGGGCTCACTCCTCTTCTCCTACAAGTTTAGTCCCAATTCTGACAAAGGTTGCACCTTCTTCAACTGCTATCTGATAGTCATTACTCATTCCCATAGATAATTCTGTGCAAGGTGCATGTTCTAAATTGAATTGTTGAATTTCTTCTTTTTTATGTCTTAAATCATTGAAAATTGATTTTATGTACACACTATCATCAGTTAGAGGTGCCATTGTCATTAAACCAATTACTTTGATGTTTTCATAAGCTTTCAGTTCTTTTAAAAATTCATTAACTTCGTCTAATGCTATACCATGTTTAGATTCTTCCCCAGAAACATTAACTTGTAAAAAACAAGATACAACATGGTCTGCTCTCTTATTAATCTCCTTAGCTAAACTCAGGCGATCTAAAGCGTGAAAATAGTCAACTTCGTTAATTACTTCTTTAACTTTTCTAGATTGCAAAGAACCAATAAAGTGAAATACAACATCATCAGGTAATGCTGCTTTTTTCTCTTTGAAGCCTTCTAATCTATTTTCGCCAAAGTGCCTAATACCTGCTTCATAAGCTTCTTTAGCTCGCTCTATTGTAACATACTTTGTCACTGCAATCACGTGAGGGTGTGCTGAATTAGAACTTTTTTCTAAATGTTCACTTATTTCTTGTTCAATTTGTTTTAAATTTTGTTTAACACTCACTATCGTTCCTCCTCACTTTACTTGCGTCCTATAAATGCTAACATACGTCCAGTCTGACCTTTTTCAATTCTATAAGAGAAAAATAAGTCTAAATTTTCAGAAGTAGCATACTCAGTAATATAGATATTATCTGATGGGACGCCTACTTCTTCAAGTAATAAAGCATTGGCTTTTTTTAAATCAATACCATGTTTGTCTGCTGCACGCGAGTCAATATATTTAGATGAGTCAATTGTTAATGTTTCAAATTTACCTTTGATATCATCATTGATTTCATAGGAATTAGATGTTGCTGGTCCAATAACCACTTGTAAATCATTTAAATCAAAGTCAATTTTTCTAACCATCTCTTTTACGATCTCACCATAAGTACCACGCCATCCAGCATGGGCAAGGCCCACATAACCATGCTTCTCACTATAAAAGTAAACAGGAACACAATCAGCATAACACATGGTTAATAATATATTGGAATCATAAGTAAAAATGCCATCTAACCCATATAAGTCATCAGTTAATTCTTCAATATTCATACCTCGATGTTCTTTAGTAATTTCTGTGACTTTATTTCCATGTGTCTGAATTGGGAAAACCCAATTATTTCTATCGAAGCCTATTTCATTTGCAAGAATTTCTTGATGTTGAGTAATATTAGCTTGATTATCATCCACGTATCTAGCCATGTTAAAAGCGTGTTCTGGATAATGACTCAGTCCATTCTCTCTAGTTGTGAAACCAAGCTTAATACTATGAGTAGGTTTTACATCATAATCTAAATAATGTTCTTTCTTTATAAACTTTTCAGTCATTATGTTTCACCACCATTTGAGAATGTTAATAAAGCAATTATTATAATTCATGACAATTAAGTATATTATAAAACTATTATATATCATACTTTCTACCATTTAAACTACAAGTTACAAGAATAAATAATTTAAATATATACTTAATGTTGGTGTCATGAAAATTAATTAGTAATATTATGTAATTCATAAACTGTAATTTAAAAAGCCATCAGTACAAACTCTGATGGCTTTTTATCTAAATTATCTTATATAATTAGCGTCTTGTTCTTCTAGAACGTCTTTCTTCTCTATTTCTAATAAAGCTAGGAATGTCGTCATCTTTTGTAGAGTGACTTCTTTCGCTTACGCCTTCTGAAGATTGAGAGCTAGTTGAAGTGTTTGTAGCAAATGAGTCTTCTTTAGGAGTAGCATGACTTTGGTTAGAAGAACTACTATTAACACTTGAACCGAAACCAGTACTTGTAGCTTTACGACCTTGAGATGACGGTTTATCTTCGAAACCTGTAGCAATCACTGTAACAACAATTTCGTCTTGAAGTTCAGGATTAATTACTGTACCGAAGATCATGTTTACATCTTCGTCAGCCGCATCTTGAACAATATCAGCAGCTTCTTGAGCTTCAAATAGTGAGAGTGATTCTCCACCAGTAATGTTCATAAGTACGCCTTGAGCACCAACAATTGAAGTTTCTAATAATGGTGATGAAATAGCTTTTTTAGCAGCTTCAACCGCTCTATTTTCACCAGAAGATACACCGATACCCATTAATGCTGAACCTTGGTTAGACATAATAGTTTTAACGTCGGCAAAGTCTAAGTTTACCTCACCTGATACAGCGATTAAATCTGAGATACCTTGTACACCTTGACGTAACACATTATCTGCTTCCTTGAATGCTTCCATCATAGGTGTAGATTTGTCTACGATATCTAATAAACGATCATTAGGAATAACAATTAATGTATCAACTGCAGCTTTCATTGCTTCAACGCCAGCGGCAGCTTGAGTTTGACGTTTACGTCCCTCAAAACCGAATGGGCGAGTTACAACGCCTACTGTTAAAGCGCCCATTTCTTTAGCGATTTTAGCAACTACTGGAGCAGCTCCTGTACCAGTACCGCCACCCATACCAGCAGTAACGAATACCATATCTGCACCTTGGATAGCATCTTCGATTTGTTCACGAGATTCTTCAGCAGCTTTTTTACCAATTTCAGGATTTGCACCTGCACCAAGACCTCGCGTTAACTTTTCACCAATTTGGATTTTTGATTCCGCTTTAGATAAGTTAAGCGCTTGTCCATCTGTATTGATAGCGATAAACTCAACGTTATTCATGCCGTGGTCAATCATACGATTAACAGCGTTGTTACCGCCGCCACCTACACCGATGACTTTCAATGTAGCTAAATGATTAAATCCTTGTTCAAATTCTAACATTTAAATTTCCTCCTAGTCTTAATGGCCAATAATCATTCAAATAGAGATTTCATTAGTTTTTTAAATTTACCTTCTTCTTTGTCCTTACCTTCTGATTGATGATAATCATCTTCGTGATGTTCTCTGCGGTCTTCATATGTTTCCTCACGAGGTGATTCAGGTTCTTCCTCATGATTCTCTTTTTTGTTTGATTTACGTTTAAACCAATCAAAACCGCTCGATTTAGATTCGTTATCTTTATCTTCAGATTCGATAACTTCCTCTTCAAATCCTTCATTATCTTGATAACTAATTGTAACATAATCTAATAACTCGTCAAAAGCGATACTACTAGAAATTGTCGAAATAGCAGAAGAGAACTCAGGTTTTCTAATACCCATTTGAGATGGAGTATGAATTCTTACTTTCTCACTTACCATGTCTTGCAGTAATTCTTTTACACCAAGTAAGTTAGCAGAACCACCTGTTACAATAAATCCGCCATTTACTTTAGTAAGTCCAAGTTCTTGTAACACATCGAACACTTCAAAGAATATATCCTCTACACGTTGTTCGATAAAATCGCTTAAATCTTTTTGAGTATATTGAACATGTTCTTCACTATCAATTTGATCTACTGAGAATACATCTTGTTCTGAAGCTGAATCATAGAAAGCATGTCCATATTGATGCTTAATCTTCTCAGCAGTATCATATGTAGTATTTAAGCCTTGCGCAATATCATCTGTAATATCACGACCAGCCATTTCAATTGAATCAGCATCTACTAACTCACCACGCTCATAAAAAGCAATTTGAGTTAAATCTTCGCCAATATCAATGACACAAGCGCCTAATTCTTTTTCTGTAGCGGTTAAAATTGAACCATAATTGTATGCATCAGAGTAAACATCTAATACATCTACGCCACATGCTTCAACACATTTAATCATATTAATTAAAATAGATTTCTGTATAGCTATAACGCCTCCATCAACTTTCAATGAATGTCTAGCAATTAATTCTTTAGGGTCAGAAACTTCATTGTCTTTATCAACTACGAATCGAATAGGAAAGACATTAATCACTTCTGTTTCTGTTACATCATTCTTATCACGAATTCCGTCTAAAACTGATTCAATGTGTGTTCCATTAATTTCAGTATCTTCATAAAATTCAATTTCATTTGATTCATCGTATACTTCGGTACCAATGATAGGTAACTTTAAGAATACTTCTTTTATATCTACACCAGAGGCAATTGAAGCCTTCTTAATTGTATCTTTGATTGCTTGTCTCGCAATATCAAAATCATCAATAAGACCATTCTTGATACCGCTAGTGTAGGTTTGTCCTGTACCTATCACATTTATTCCATTGTGAAATTTTTCGCCTACTATCGTTTTTACACTTGATGAACCTATATCTATACTTACATAGTAATGTTCCTCCATAGATAGGCACCTCCTGACAAATTACTATTAAAATACACTATGTTTAGTTTACAATACGTTGAATAGCTTGTGAACTATAAACACATAGTATTAACGAAATTTTTTAATTATTATCTTTTGATTGATTATTAATTTTATTTAAAACACTTTGAAGTTCTTCTTTAGCTTCACTTTCTTGTTGTGTAGATTTTGTTACATTCTGGTCGGATTCAGACTCAGCACCTGTTGCTCCATTATAAGGTATGAATGAAGCACCCACTGATAAATCAATATACCCATCAGTCTTAAGATTACCTGAATCATCTCTACTTAATGATTGTGACATCTGCGGGTAATATTTCATTTTATCGGCTATTGTAGTAATATCTCCGACAACTTGCATGTCATCTTTAGTGAAGATTTCAATTCTATTTTGTTTGTTCTTCTCTGGAGCATAACTAACTTCAGCAATTAAACTTCTTACTTCAGGTGACATTTCAGATAAAGCTTGAATGATTCGTGTTTTTTTATTTCCTTTAAAACCATCGATAATTGGTCCGTCATGTGAAACATCATCACTGTAATCTTTTAATTCTTTGCCATCTTCTATAATTGGAACGTAACTGTCTTTATTTTTTTCTAAACCAACAACTTGGTACTCAGTTACTTTTACATTTATGGTGTTAGGCAATTGTTTATGAATTTCAACATCCTTGATCAAAGGATTCTTCTTCAAATTGTTAATTGCTTTCCTCTTACTAAATGTGTACATTCTTGAATGAGATGTAACATTTAACTCTTTATTGATTTTACTTTTACTAACATTATTATTACCTTTAATATTCACATTAGAAATCTTGCTTAAAGGAGTGAACATATAAAGTAAGAATATAACAATCAATAATACTAATACAGTAATAATGATATACTGTATTCTTTTTTGTCTTTTTCGGCGTAACGCTCTTTTTTCTTCTAATGTTAAAGGTTTATGTTGTTCATTTTTATCTTTTTCTGTGTTGTGATCACTATTATTATTAATAAAAGGGATCTTATTTATAAAACCTTTTTTATAACTTTTCTCTTCATGAACGTCTTTATTCGCCTTACCACTCTCATCTTTACTAGATTCAGAAGCATCACTTTTACTATCCGATTGAGATTGTTCTTCTATATCTTCGATGTCTTCATTTGTATTGTCTTCATTAATCTCTGTTTGAGAGTCTTTATGATGTTGTATTGCTTCATCACCGTGATTTAGACTATCTTTATCATGTTCATTTTCGGATTGAGTCTTTTTATCTTCATTAGTACTTTCCATCTCTGGAGAATCATTATAGGGAACATCATTTTCTTGTGTTTCCTCATTCGAATATTCATCGTTATTAACTCTGTCACCGAAACGTTTTCTTTTTCTATTACGAAAATCTTTATTTCTTCTAAAAAGACTCACATCATCTTTATCATTATTGTCTTTCTTAGATGTAGTAAAATCTTCAATGCGCGAAACTTTATCATTTTTGTTTTTATTATTTTCATCCATGAGCATTCACACTCCTTAATAAGATGGCAAGTGTGCTCGGAATCTCTCGATAAATTTCTCACCACGTTCTTCAAATGTTTTATATTGATCCCAACTTGCACAAGCTGGTGAAAGTAACACCACATCATTAGGTTCGATAATGTCTTGAATTTTATCAACTGCATCTTCAACGTTCGTTGCTTTAATTACATATTTACCTTGGCTATTACCTAGTTTAGCAAATTTTTCTTGTGTTTCTCCAAAAACAATCATTACACGGACATTATTCATATATGGTATAAGTTCATCAAAGTCATTGCCTCTATCTAAACCGCCACATAACCAAATAATAGGTTGTGTGAATGAATTTAAAGCGAATTGTGTAGCTAAAGTATTAGTTGCTTTGGAATCATTATAATATTTATTCGTACGGTGAGTACCAATGTATTGCAGTCTATGATCAATTCCAGAGAAAGTTGTCAGACTATCTACGATGGCTTTAACTGGTACGCCTGCCAAAATAGCAGCTAATACTGCAGCCAAAATGTTTTCTAAGTTGTGTTCGCCTGGTAAAACTAAATCTTTAACATTTATGATACGAACGCCATTAAATACGATAAATCCGTCTTTAATATATATTCCATTAACTTCTTGCTGTGTTGAAAAATAAAGTGTTTTTGATTTTAAATTCTCTGTTTCAATTAAATGTCTTTGATGATAGTTACAAATGAGATAATCATCTTCAGTTTGATTTTTATAAATTTGTTTTTTCGCATTTTGATAATTTTCTAAAGACTCATGATAATCTAGATGTGCTGAATATATGTTTGTAATGATTGCTATGTGAGGTTTGTATTCATCAATACCTAATAATTGGAAAGATGAAAGTTCTGTAATCAAATATTCATCAGCTTTAACTTCTTGAGCTACCTTAGAAGCAACATAACCTATGTTTCCTGATAGACGACCTGTTAAGACACTTTTTTTAAACATATCCCCTATTAGAGATGTCACAGTCGTCTTACCATTTGTGCCAGTCACACCTATAATAGGTGCCTCAGAAATAAGGTAACTTAATTCGACCTCGGTTAAGATTTTTAAACCTCTGCGAACTGCCTCATCAATAATTGAAACAGTATAAGGGATACCCGGATTTTTGACAATAATAGGATTATTATCAAGTAGCGAAAGAGGATGTTCACCACTTATTACCTCTATCCCCATTGATTCAAGATCTTTTGCATGTGCGTCTTGGGAAAGGTCCTTTCCATCATTCACTTTGACGTTTGCACCCAATTTAGCTAATAATTTTGCAGCTTCATAACCACTTTTAGCTAAGCCAACTACTAGAACATTTTTATTTTCTAATCCTGTGTAATTCAGCACTCTAATGCACTCCAATCCATAAACCTATTAATCCTGAAATTAAACCTACTGTCCAGAATACAGTTACTACTTTCCATTCTCCCCATCCACTTAATTCAAAATGATGGTGAATAGGACTCATTTTAAATACACGTTTCTTAGTTAATTTATAAGATGCTACTTGCATCATAACTGATAATGTTTCAATAACGAAAACTAATCCTACAAAGAAAAGCGACAATTCCTGATTTAACATAATTGAGATTGTAGCGAATATTCCTCCTAATGCAAGACTACCTGTGTCACCCATAAATACTTTTGCTGGGTTTAGGTTATAAGGTAAAAAGCCTATTAATGCAAACACCATAATGACACAGAACGTACCGATTGCTGGGGAATCTAATATAAAGCTCATTATTGCATAGATAGCAAATCCAATGATAGATAACCCTGTAGCTAAGCCATCCAGTCCATCAGTTAAGTTTACCGCATTTGAGAAACCAACCTGCCAAAAGATTATAAATATTACATACGCGAAGGAGAGTGGTAAATCAAAATGAGTAAACGGAATATGTAAATTTGTAGTGAAATTAACTAAATGAAAAACATCACCTAGCACAAAGAATATAACTGCAATTAAAATTTGAGCTAAGAATTTTTGTTTACTCGTTAAACCTTGGTTGTTTTTCTTAACTACTATAATATAATCATCAATAAATCCAATTAGTCCGAATCCAATAGTGACTAATAATAATAAAATAATAGGATTTGATTTATCGACAAATATGATTGCAATAATAGATGTAATAATAATACTTATTAAAAACGTGAGTCCACCCATAGTTGGTGTTCCTGTTTTTTTCATGTGGCTTTGAGGCCCTTCTTCTCTAATGCTTTGGCCAAATTTCATTCTTTTTAACGTAGGAATGAGCACTGGTACTAATATAAATGTTATGAGTAGTGCGATGATCGCATATATAAATAACATATGAATCTCCTTTTCTTCACTTTCTAATATATTCGTTAATTGTAAATAACCTTTAATAGTTTATCAGTTTTCGGTTTATTTTCATATAAATCTTTAAACATAAACAAATGAGGTTGGGACCATCTCTTAGTTAATCCCTAAAATGATCATCCCAACCTCTGTTGTCTGCTTAGTTCAATCAGCTGTCATCGCTGGAACTTGAATTATTTTTTGAATTGCTATTGGAGTCTTTTTTAGAGTCAGAACTTGAACTATCCTTTGATTCTGATTTAGAAGATGAGCTTGAATCTTGTTTAGAGTTTTTATCTTTAGACTTACTTTCATCTTTCGAATTTTTACTAGCTTCTGTTGCATTTGAATCATCTTCACTATCATCAGTTTTATCAGCAGATAGTGTCACTTCTACTTTATCTTTGTTTTTCAACGCTTGGCCTTTAGTAATACTTTGGTTAGTTACAAAACCATTACCTTTAGTGGAAACTTTAATATGTGTTAAGTCTTCAAATGCGAGTACATCTTCTTTTGTCCAACCTGTCATATCCGGCATAGTGATATCACCATCTGTAAGTAACATTACTTTACTATGAGGTAAAATCTTAGTCCCTGCTTTGACAGATTGAGATTTAATTTGCTTACCACTACCTATAGTAACTGGTTTGAGCGACTGAGCATTCATACTATCTTCTGCTTTTTGTGTTTCTTGACCTTCAACGTTAGGTACCTTACTGTAATCAGCTTTAGATGCAGAATCACTTGATTTACCTACATTGAGATACTTGAGTGTGTTTTCCATAATAGGTTTAAATGCTTTACTTACACCCATCTCGTAAGCTTCTTCATCATTTTTCTGAGCTAAACTCATACCCGCGTAAACGATGACTTTAGGATTTTTCTTCGGCGCGTCACCTATAAAGCTTACAAAGTAAGGATTTTCACCTTTAACATATCCGCCACCATTTGAATCTGCTACTTGAGCGGTACCAGTTTTACCTTCGATGTCGTAACCTTTAACGCGATAATTCATCGCATGACTTTGTTTACTATTAACAACTTTGTCTAACTCTTTTTCAACTTTATCAGCAGTATCTTTTGAAATTGGTTTTCCTGCGTACTCTTTTTTACCACTATAGAAGTTTTTCTTAGTGACAGGATTATCAATACTATTTACAAACCAAGGTTTTAACATATTACCTTTATTGAAAAATGCTGATTGTGCTTGAATCATCTGTACAGGTGTAACAGTCGTAGATTGTCCAAACGCAGATGTTTTTTGTTGTAACTCATTAGCCCAAGCTACGTGGCCTGATGCTTCTCCATCAAACATTCCATCTGTTTTCTTACCAAAGCCAAAACGTTCATACCATGACTTCATCTTATCTGCACCAACTAAATCTTGTAAATGCATCATTAATGTGTTAGATGAATAGGTGAAGCCTAGAGTCATAGGTATATTGCCCCAACCTTCTTTATTCCAATCTGAGATCTCAGAACCCATAATGTCTCTGTGTCCAGATTTATATTTTTCATTAGGTTTAAATTTACCTTCTTGGATAGCAGCAGCTAATCCGTAAGACTTGAATGTAGAACCTGGTTCATACGTATTTTGGTATAAATCGTTAGCCCACTTTTTACCAAAATCCTTACCTGTTTCAGGGTTAAAGGTAGGTCGTTGACTATAAGCGAGTATTTCACCTGTTTTAGCGTCCATTACAACTGCAAATAAATCTTTAGGTGCATATTTCTCTACCATGCCATCTAACGCTTCTTCAACAAAGACTTGAATATTAGAATCAAGCGTTAAATGAACATCGTCTCCTCGTTTAGGAGTTTGTTCTTTTTTAGTATTAGGAGCAATATAACCCCAAATATCTTGGATATATTTAAGAGTACCTTGCGTTCCATTTAAGTAGCTATTAAAGATTTTTTCAACACCTAATGCACCATTTAGTTGTCCTGTGTCAGGGTCTTTTTGAGCCATACCAATTAAATGAGAGGCAAAGTTTCCATTAGGATAGAAACGTTCTGTCTCAGGATATAATGAAACCCCAGGTAAATTCATTTTTTCAATTTTTTCTTTATCTTGATAAGTTAAGTTAGTTCCTTTTTGACCAAACTCAACTTGGAAAGCTTTCTTTTGATTGAGTCGTTTTTCAATATCAGAAGCTTTCATATCTATAACTTTAGATAATTGTTTAGCTGTTTTCTTCTTATCTACTACGTGACGTGGCTTTTTACTATTTTGACTTGCCTTTTTATCGACAACTGCAACAACTTTATACCTTTCAACATCTTCTGCAAGAACCTTCCCATTGCGATCATAAATTTTACCACGCTCTGGTTGCTCAGAATTTTTTACTAAGTATTTTTCATTTGCCTTCATCACAAGATTCTGACCATTTGAATGACCAGTTACCATAATATATGAGAACCTTAAAACCAATATAAAAAAGAGCAGTCCGAATAAACCAACTAGAAGGACTGCCCCTATTTTATTTTTTTTAATTTTAATTTTTCGCTTCGCCATTACTACGCACTACCTTTACATTATCGTTCTGTAGGCTCATACCTTGTTTTTTAGCCTTATCGTAAATGCGTTCATATGAAGAATTTTTCTTGATTTCAGACTTTAATGCGCTGTTTTCACTAGATTGTTTTTCTATTTTTTGATCTAAATCTGCAATTTTTCCCCGCGTATCATACGCATCCATTTTTAAAGATAGCATATAAATACTAATCATGGCAATTACTGTAATAAGCGTTATGTATAAAACTTTTTCAAATCTAGTTAATTGTACGACTACTTTTCTTTTAACAGTCTGTTTTTCTGGACGAGATTGCGGTTGTCTTTGTGGAATACTGGTTTGAGTTGCTTCATCATAAGGTTGATAAATTTTTTCTACAGCCATTTCAATTACTCCTTATTTTAAAATTTCTGCAACACGTAGTTTTGCACTACGCGCACGATTGTTTTCGTCTAAATCTTCTTCAGTAGCAGTTATCGGTTTGCGATTTACACGTTTTAATTTCGGCGAGTAACCTTCAGGAATAATTGGTATCCCTCTCGGAACTTCTGGTCCTTTCTCATATTCTTGGAAAATTTGCTTACATAAGCGGTCCTCCAAAGAATGGAACGTGATGACCGAAATCCTTCCATTAACATTTACACTCTCAATTGCTTGTTCAATTGAATCTTCAAACGCGGATAATTCATCGTTTACAGCTATTCGAATTGCTTGAAAAACTCTTTTAGCAGGATGTCCCCCTTTACGTCTCGCCTTGGCAGGTATACCTTCTTTGATGATGTCAACGAGTTGTAAAGTCGTTTCTATTGGATGTTGTTCTCGATTAGCTTCTATTCTTCTTGCAATTTGTTTTGAAAACTTTTCTTCACCGTAACGATAAAAAATCTTTACCAATGCTTCATAAGACCATTCATTCACTACCTCATAAGCAGATAGTGATTGAGTTTGATCCATCCGCATGTCTAATTTCGCATCGTGATGATAACTAAATCCTCTTTCAGGGACATCCAATTGCGGACTCGAAACACCGAGGTCGTAATAGATGCCGTCTACTTTTTCAATGTTTAAATCTTTTAAAATATTCGTTAATTCTCGAAAGTTGTTATGAACAAAAGTGACTTTATGTAAGTGTTCTTTCAAAACAACTTTTGCATTTTCTAAGGCTGTTAAATCTTGATCAATCGCAATAAGTCTACCTTCATCATTTAATTGATTAAGTAAATAAAGGGCGTGACCTGCACCACCAAGCGTACAGTCAACATACACACCATCTTCTTTAATATTTAAATAATCAATGGTTTCGTTTAACATGACGCTGACGTGATGAAACACTTGAATACCTCCATTTAAAAATCAAAATCTATTAAATCTTCAGCAATATCTTCGAAACTATCTTCTGATTCTTCATAGAAGTCATTCCAAGTTTCTCTGTCCCAAATCTCAATACGATTAGACACACCTATTACTGTACATTCTTTGGTTAAATTAGCGTATTTCCTCAAATTCTGAGGTATGTTAATACGACCTTGCTTATCTAATTCTACTTCTACAGCACCAGAGAAGAACATACGCATAAATTTACGTGCGTCTTTTTTAGTCATAGGTAAGGTTTTCATCTTCTCTTCAATTTGTTGCCATTCTTCAAGTGTGTAACCAAATAAGCATTTATCAAGGCCTCTAGTGATAATAAAACGTTCATTTAAGTCATAACGAAACTTGGACGGTACTATCATACGTCCTTTTGTATCTAATTGATGATCGTATTCTCCCATGAACATTTTTTATCACCTCACCTTATTTATAATTTACCACATCTCCCCACTATCCTCCACTAATTATGCAAAATTAGTTCAATTTATTTGCTCAAACACAAAAAAACCCGTTTTATCAAAAAGATAAAACGGGTTCAAACGCCTTTATATCAAGGTTTTATAATTATATGATCAAAAGTGTAATGAAGTGGTGGGTAGGTGGAGGGATGGAACACATTTTTCCCAAAATCATTCATTATTTGTAATGGATTCCAAATTCTTTCTTGTAATCCACCCATTGGATGGAGCACTTCATTAATTTCTCTAAATTGGCGCATACTAATATCATTTTCCCTTTCTACATTTAATAAGTAGCGTTTTAACAAGTAATGATATTGTTCTTGGTGAATTTCATTATTCTTCTCTATCAATAATTCATTATCATGATTTCCTGCAACTTGAGATTTCAATCTTTCAGTTAGTTGTTGCTGTTTTACTTTCATTTGCTCTACTTCATCTATTAATTCTTGAGAGGCTTTTTCACGTACAAATTTCTGTCTATCTTGTTCTACTCCATATGAAATGATAGTTTCAGTTTTCAGATTATATTGTTTCAATAATTTTTTAGTTCTATCATACATATAGCTTATTCTAAGTCTAGGTAAAACAATGGGCATTTCAACATTAAGTAAATTAAACACTTCTTTTAATTCTGACCAGTACTTTATTTCGCTTGGTCCACCAATAAATGCAACAGTATTAAATAACCACTCTTCCATAACTGGACGAGTAACAACATTATTTGATATTCTCTCGGGCTCATTTTCAATAATGTTAAATAAATCTTCTTTTGAATATGACTTCTCCGATTTACTAGTAATAAATCTGCCATCTTTATATTTTAATAACTGTCTCATATTTTCATCATGAATAAATAAATGAGTATTAGTGTCTGTCTGAATCATTGGATTTAATCCTTGTGCTTCAATTTTGGATTGTGTGTCTCGAAAAGCTTGATCCAATTTTTCACTTTTATCTAGTATATCTTTGAAAATAGGCTTTTCCATTTTCCTTAACTCTGTGAATTGAGCATCTAGGAATAATACCCCATATTCTTTGAAAATTTCATGTAGAAGTCCTTTGAAGATATCAGTCCAATTTTCGTAGCGTAAGATGATGTTACGACATAACTGATACACTTCATTGCTATGGGAAGTCTCTGTTAATTCTTTAAAAAACTGATTAAGCGACTCCAATAAAGCTTCTTTATCAGGAGTAAAACGAGTAACACTAGTTTCAGGTGGAGTCATCGTATGATATTTAATCTTATCGAGCGTTGCCTTCTTATGATTAAATACAAAAGTATGATTAACTTCATCAAAATCATGGTCTTCTCCAGCAATCCAAAAAACGGGAATAATTTTTTCATTATATTGATTTGTCAGTTGATTACTTAGAGTAATAATTGAAAAAATTTTATGAAAAGTGTAGAGAGGTCCTCCAAACAATCCCGCTTGCTGTCCTCCAATTACTACTTTAGCTCCCTCAGCTAAATCTTTAATATTCATAATTTGTGATTCTGACAAATCTAAATCACTCATATAAGATTTTATAACAGAAGAAAGTTGCTCTTCTCTACCATTATTTGGAGTATTAAGTCTTTTAGAGAAACTATCTCTTAAACTTGCATCATATTCATAAAACCTCGCAATTTGAGAATCGCCATTTTTTATTTTAGAGATAAACTGATCATCTTCATTTAACTTTATTACATTGCACTTCATGTTTTAACTCCTTCAGTATCACTATTACTCATATAGTATAAAGACTATACTCATTTATGACAATTTTACGGCTTAAATTTATTTATATATTCATTTTAAAACTGGAATTTTCTATAATTTTAAATAAATGAAAGTTAACATTAAAATAAGGTATAATAGAGAAAAGAAATTAAAGGGGAGAGAAAATATGAGCGAGGTAAAACATCTAGAGATAAATTATAAAACTGATGAGCTCTTTGAAGATTTTAGAGAGTTCGGCAATAAAGATCTCTATATGGTTGAAGAATTAAAAGGTCAAATGATAGATGCAAGTTCAGATTCACCTTTTTATGGCATTTTTGTAGGAGATAAATTAGCGGCAAGAATGGCTTTACTCGACAAAGGCGAAGTTGAAGAAACTTATTTCCCAGATTGTGATGATTACATTTTATTATGGAAATTAGAAGTTCTTGAAAAATATCAAGGTCGTGGCTATGCTAAAAAGCTTATCGATTTTGCTAAAGAAAATAATAAACCTATCAAAGCCATTGCTAGAAACAACTCAAAAGACTATTTCTTAAAACATGGTTTTGAGGATGTCGAAGCTAAAAACCCTGAAGGTCACGATGTATTAATTTGGAAACCTTAACGTTATATAAAAAGCCATTAAATGTATTTAGCATACATTCAATGGCTTTTTTCTATTCAACAATATTAATTAGTTCTGACAAATTACTGATCTCGTAATGAGGTTGTATATTAGAGTTATTTTCTTTTTCACGGTAATTAAACCAACATGTTTGAATATTAGCATTGAGGCCACCCATAACATCAGAGGTCAACGAATCTCCAACTATAATTGTTTCCTCTCTATTAATGTTTCCAATCTCATTAAAGATGTAATCAAAGAATTCTCGCATAGGTTTCTGGTAACCAGTCTGCTCTGAAATAAATATTCCATTAAATATATCATTAAAATTTGTCTGAGCAATACGACGCTGTTGCGTGATTGTCACACCATTCGTAACAATATATAATGAATGTTTATCTTTCAGCTGGTTAATAGTTTCAATCGTTTGATCGAAAAATTTAAGCGGCGCTTTAGCTAATTCATCTCTAAATATCTCATCCGCTTCTTTACCATCTACTTCTATGTAATAATCATTGAAATAATTAATAAATCGATGAGATAAAACTTGTTCTTTCGTCAATTCATTTTGTTGAAAAGCTTCCCAGTGTGATTGATTGACCTTTCTAAAATGTTGGAAATCTTGTTTAGTCGGAAAATGACCGTAATGTTTTGCCATATTATAAAATGCCTTTTCCTCTGCATCGTAAAAATCAACTATTGTACCATCGAAATCTAATAAGATATGTTTATATGTCACAATTTATCCCCGTTTCAAATTTTAATGAACAAACTTCTTATTCTTTTTAATAATAACAAATAATCTGCAAATAAAAAAAGACCAGAGCGCTTGCCCTGGTCCATCTAATCATATATTAGAATCCGAATACTTTACCTAATAAACCGATACCATTTTCAGCGATTCCTACGATGCTTGTACCTAATTTTGCCCAGTCATGGTCTTGTCCTGCTTTTACTGTGTTTGCGATTGCTTCTGCTAATTTAGTCATTAAAATCTCTCCCTTTATTTATATTTTAGATTTAGAATATTATTAAATTCGCTAATTAACCACCGAAGATTTTAGTGATAGCGTTAATACCATTTTCAGCGATACCAACAATGCTTGTACCTAATTTTGCCCAATCGTGATCTTGACCTGCTTTTACAGTGTTTGCGATTGCTTCTGCTAATTTTTGCATTATAATCTCTCCTTTTAGTAGTTTATTAAAAAATGAGTAAGTTGATTAAATTAGAATCCGAATACTTTACCTAATAAGCTGATTCCATTTTCAGCGATTCCTACGATGCTTGTACCTAATTTTGCCCAGTCATGGTCTTGTCCTGCTTTTACTGCGTTTGCGATTGCTTCTGCTAATTTAGTCATTATAGTCTCTCCTTTAGTTTATTTTATTTATAATTAAGTTCTTATTTATCGAAAATTAACCACCGAATACTTTAGTTAATGCACTTACACCGTTTTCTACGATATCAACGATGCTTGTACCTAATTTTGTCCAATCATGATCTTGTCCTGCTTTTACTGTGTTTGCGATTGCTTCTGCTAATTTTTGCATTATAATCTCTCCTTTATTATTAAAACGATATTAATAATCTGAATTATGCACCAATAAATTTAGAAATAACTTTTACACCATTGTCAACGATGTCAACAATGCTAGTTCCTAATTTTGTCCAATCTTGGTTGATTCCAGCATCGACTGTGTTTCTAATTGCGTCGAATAATTTTTCCATTACAAACACTCCTTCAGTAAAATGTGATAATGCGTGAGTTAATTAATTTAAAACGATGAATGAACTTGTGTTGTTTGTTTATCTATCGTTTTGTTACTTATACTATAAAGCGGATTTAGCACAATTTGTTTATATTTTCTTAAGTCGGTATTTAAAGGTCTAAACTGTGAAATGAAAACGTTTACACAACAGTTTGGAATTCCTTAGTGTATTGTTTACAATTCAATTGTTAAAAATTCCTTGCATCTTTACAATAAATTAACATTCTAGTATAAAAAGCACTACTATAGTGAAAAATATAAACATTTTTTATAAGAGAACTATTGCTAAAACTCCCCCATTTAGATATAATAATTCTTGTGTTAAAAAATGTCCTGGTAGCTCAGCTGGATAGAGCAATGGCCTTCTAAGCCATCGGTCGGGGGTTCGAATCCCTCCCAGGACGCTAATAATATACTTTTAAGACGATGAGGGATACTACAAATGTAGTATCCCTCATTTTTTAGTTAATAAAGATTATTTACACAAAGCGGATGGTTTAATTAGATTGATCACAAAAGATGCGTAGTTTAATTACGCTATCTTTTAATTACTTAAATATCGCTCTTCTAAAAAGAAAATGCATAACAATCATTAAATCCGCTAAAATTTTCCATTACTTGTGCCTAACTGTATTTAAACAATGCTAAAGTGTCGTAATCTAAAAAAATACCTGCCCTTTTACGGGCAGGTATCGTTTTCTAATGCTTATCTGTTTAAATATTTATCAAAACTGTATCTATTATTTTATTTTCTCTATTTCTAAAATTTAGTTCAGCCTGTGAGCCGGTATCATTAATAATAAGTTCAGCAAATGTTTCTTCTATATTACTGCGTGATTGTGAGATGCTACCTGGATTAATAACATGTACTCCAGCAATATTCTCATATTTAGCAACATGAGTATGTCCATAAAATGCAAATTGGCAAGATAGAGATTTTGCTTTTTCAGCAAGTTTCATACGCGTACGATTGACATCGTAAAAATGTCCATGTGTGTAAAAAGCTTTCATACCCTCTTCTTCAATTATCTCTTCTTCAGGAAATTCAGGATAAAAATCACAATTGCCTTTAACACGATGATATAGACTTAATTCCGTATCATTATATTGAAACTCCGAATCACCTAGATGTAGAAAGGCATCAGCATCTTGATGCTTTTCAAACACGTGATACAAAATCCCTGATTCATTATGATTATCACTAATAATAATCCACTTACTCATTTTGACCACCTTCTAGATACGCTTTCAACAATTGAATCGCATTTCCTCTGTGACTTATCTCACTTTTCTCTTCGTCAGTAAGTTCTGCCATTGTTCTCTTTTTATCAGGCACAAAGAAGATTGGATCATAACCAAATCCATGAGTCCCTTGTCTTGCATGAGTAATTTCACCAGAAACTGTGCCTTTAAATGTTTTAGTTTCTTCACCTGGTGCACTCATACTAATCACACAAACAAATTGTGCTCGTCGATCAGATTCATTCTCTAAATTAGCCAATAGCTTATCAATATTAGCATCATCACTTTTATCTAGTCCTGCATATCTTGCTGAATAGACACCTGGTTCACCTTTAAGTGCGAACACTTCAAGCCCACTATCATCAGCAATCACACGCTTATTTAACACCTTGGCTGCAGCTTCTGATTTTAATTTAGCATTCTCTTCAAATGTAGTACCTGTTTCCTCAACATCGAAATTTGGTAAAAGTTCAGAAATACCTATGACATTATCTTCTTTGAAAATAACTTTAAAGTCATTAATTTTACCTTTGTTATTCGATGCAATGACAATATCTGACATAACTATACTTACTCCCTTCTCTTACTCACCTACTGTAATTTGTTCAACTTGTACATTCATTTTAAGCCATTCGGCAATAATATTTTTGATATGTGTGGTATCACCAGTCGCAAAGAATCGATGTTTTGGATGTTCTGTATAACTCGCATGTTCATTACTAAACGTTAATAACGCACTTACTTCACGTGCAGTTTCTAATCCTGAAGAAATTACAGTTTTTTCACCATCAAAATAATCATAAATAGGTTTGTATAATAGAGGATAATGCGTACAACCTAAAATTACAGTATCAGCATCACTGTTTCTCCATTGTTTTAATGTCTGATGAATAACAATACTTGTGATAGTTGGGTCATTATATCTCATTTGTTCAACTAACGGTACAAAACCTGGACATGCCACACCATAAACATTGACGTTAGGATTAATCTTTTTAATATGAGTACGATAAGCTTCTGATTTAATTGTACCTTCAGTTCCTAATACTAAAACATTTTGATTTTTAGTCGTCATAATCGCAGTTCGTGCACCTGGTTCAATAACTCCAATAACAGGAATAGGCAACAATGTTTGTAAATGCTCTAATGCAACAGCTGTTGCTGTATTACAAGCAATGACTAACATTTTTATATCAAATTCCATTAATTTTTGAGCAATTTCTGTAGTAAACTGTTTAACTTCATCTCCAGGTCTAGGTCCATAAGGGCATCGTCCAATATCACCAAGATAATATATCGTCTCATTTGGTAATTGTCTCATGATTTCTTTGGCTACCGTTAAACCTCCCACACCTGAGTCGATAACACCTATAGGTTTATTCATATATCTTCATCCTTATTTTTTCAGTTAACCTTTATTTTATCACAATGGACTTATACTGTTTATTATTACGAATCTAGTTTTACTTTCTATTTTGAAAATGATTTCTAAGAAGCATACTAATTTAAAAAGACACTCATATTGATGGGAAATTTTTTTAAAACAAAAAACGACTAAGACTTTAACGTCTTAGTCGTAATATAATCGATATTAATCTACTTTATGGTCAGAACCGAAGAATGATTTAAACATATGGAATGATGTTTCTCTGTTTAAAGCTGCGATAGAAGTTGTCAATGGAATACCTTTAGGACAAGCATTCACACAGTTTTGAGAGTTACCACATTCTTGTAAACCACCAGTGCTCATTAAAGCATCTAAACGTTCATCTTTAGTCATTGAACCAGTTGGATGTAAGTCGAATAAACGCACTTGAGAAATCGCTTGAGCCCCAACGAATTTGTTATTAGGCGTTACATTTGGACATACTTCCAAGCAAACACCACATGTCATACATTTAGATAATTCGTAAGCTGTTTGACGTTTTTTCTCTGGCATACGTGGTCCAGGACCTAAATCGTACGTACCATCAATTGGAATCCAAGCTTTCATTCGTTTTAAGTTGTCGAACATTCTTGAACGGTCAACTTGTAAGTCACGAATAACTGGGAACGTACTCATAGGTTCTAAACGGATAGGTTGTTCTAATTGGTCAACGATTGCTGAACAAGATTGTCTTGCGCGACCATTGATAACCATTGAACAAGCTCCGCATACTTCTTCAAGACAGTTCATATCCCAAGTGACTGGAGTCGTCTTCTCACCTTTAGCATTAACAGGGTTACGTCTAATCTCCATTAAACATGCGATAACATTTAAATTCTCTTTGTAAGGAATTTCAAAAGTTTCTTCATATGGTTTAGATTCGTTATTGTCCTGTCTTTTAATGATTAATTTAACTGTTTTTTGATTAGATTGTTGATTCTGTTCTTTTGTTTGTTGATTACCTTGAGTTTCTGGAGTTTCTTTTACTGATTGTTCAGCCATTATTTTTTACCTCCCTTAGACTTACTAGTGTAATCACGTTTACGTGGTGGAATTAAACTTACATCAACTGGCTCGTAAGTAAATTCTGGTTTTTCAGTTCTACCTCTATAATGAGCCATTGTAGTTTTTAACCATTCATCATCATTACGATCTGGGAATTCAGGTTTGTAGTGTGCACCACGAGATTCATTACGGTTGTAAGCCCCAATAGTAATAACACGTGCTAATACTAGCATATTCCATAATTGACGAGTGAAGAATACGGCTTGGTTACTCCAAGTTTGTGTATCTTCCATATCGATATCTTCATAACGTTTCATCAATTCTTGGATTTTCTTATCTGTTTCTAATAATTTATCATTTTCACGTACAACTGTTACGTTAGCTGTCATAATTTCACCTAACTCACGGTGAAGTTTATAAGCATTTTCAGTACCACGCATATTTAACAGCTTGTCAAAACGTTCTTGTTCTTCTTTAACGCGTTTTTCATAAATACTGTCGTCTAACTCTGAATAAGAAGTTTCGATGTTTTGAACATATTTAACTGCGTTAGGACCTGCAACAGTACCACCATAAATTGCAGATAATAGAGAATTAGCTCCTAAACGGTTACCGCCATGTTGAGAGAAATCACACTCACCAGCAGCGAATAGACCTTTGATATTTGTCATTTGATCATAGTCTACATATAGTCCACCCATTGAGTAGTGTACAGCTGGGAAGATTTTCATTGGTACTTTACGAGGATCATCACCTGTGAATTTTTCATAGATCTCAATGATACCACCTAATTTAACGTCTAATTCATGTGGATCTTTATGAGATAAATCAAGGTATACCATGTTCTCGCCGTTGATACCTAATTTTTGGTTAATACATACATCAAAAATTTCACGCGTTGCGATATCACGAGGTACTAAGTTACCATAATCTGGGTATTTCTCTTCTAAGAAGTACCAAGGTTTACCATCTTTATATGTCCAAATACGTCCACCTTCCCCACGAGCTGATTCACTCATAAGACGTAATTTGTCATCTCCAGGAATAGCTGTTGGATGGATTTGAATAAACTCACCATTAGCATAAATTGCACCTTCTTGATAAACAATTGATGCTGCAGATCCTGTATTAATCATTGAGTTTGTTGTTTTACCGAAGATGATACCAGGACCACCTGTAGCCATAATAACTGCATCTGATCCAAATGATTGAATTTCTGATGTTGTCATATTTTGAGCAACGATACCTCTTGCTGCATCTTCATCATCTTTAACGATACCTAGGAATTCCCAGCCTTCGTATTTAGTTACTAATCCATCTACTTCATAAGAACGAACTTGTTCATCTAAAGCGTATAATAATTGTTGTCCTGTTGTAGCACCGGCAAATGCAGTTCTGTGATATAACGTACCACCAAAACGTCTGAAGTCTAATAAACCTTCGTTTGTTCTACTAAACATTACGCCCATACGGTCTAATAAGTGTATAATTTTTGGTGCTGCTTCAGCCATCGCTTTTACTGGTGGTTGGTTAGCTAAGAAGTCTCCCCCATATACTGTGTCGTCAAAGTGAATCCACGGAGAATCTCCTTCACCTTTAGTATTAACCGCACCATTAATGCCCCCCTGGGCACAAACAGAGTGCGAACGTTTTACAGGTACTAATGAGAATAAATCTACATGTGCACCTTGTTCTGCCGCTTTAATTGTTGACATCAGACCGGCAAGTCCTCCACCGACAACAATAACTTTTTTCTCTGCCATAGAAATGTCACTCCCCTGATATTAAAAATCTAAGACTTAAGTTGAAATCATCGTTGTTACATAAATGCGATAATAGCTGATACACCGATATAAGAAACCACTAAGAATACAATTAAAGAAATCCAAGTGAATACGCGTTGAGATTTTTTAGATTGTAAAAAGCCCCACGTAACACAGAATGACCATAAACCATTTGCAAAGTGGAATACTACCGCAATGATACAAATGATATAGAAAATTGCCCATAATGGATTTTTTAACGTTTCATGCATCATGTCGTAATCTACTGCTTTACCGAAAAATGCTTTCTGTAAGCGTGTTTGCCATAAGTGCATCGCAATGAAAATGAAAGCTAAAATACCACTTACACGTTGGAAGAAGAACATCCAGTTTCTAAATAGAGAATAATGACCGATGTTTTCTTTTGCAGTAAATGCGATATGTAGTCCAAAAAGTCCATGGTATAGCAATGGAATATAAATAAGTAAAAATTCTACCACAATTAAGAATGGTAATGATTCCATGAAACCAGATGCTTTATTGAAAGCCTCTGCGCCTTGTGTTGCTTGATGGTTTACCAATAAGTGAACAATTAAGAATGCACCAATTGGGATAATACCTAATAACGAATGTAGTCGTCTAAGGTAAAATTCGTTTTTTGATTGAGCCAAAAGGAGTCCCCCCTGTGAAACAAATATTTAAATTTGCTAATTCCCAGAAAATTGTATGCAATATGCCCTGAAATTCCATATAAAAGACTAGCTTACATTTACTTCTTTATTTGGTACTTGTACGTGTAAACACTTTAATTAAATGAGAAATAAATCCACACAAGTATGGCTTAAAAAAGTAAAAGGCTAGTGATTATAAAGAATTCTTTAATAAAGATGTGACGACTCATAGTTGAAGTTACCAACACTTAATTGATAACATTTCTCATTTAGAAAACGCTTCCACACAACCTTAAAAAAATTAGCTTTTGTTAACCATATTGTAACATTTTTTATACTACTTTTGGGCATGAGAATAATTCTCATGCCCATTTTTTTGAAATTTATTTATTTTGTAGTGCTTTTTGTAGGTTTTTAGCAACTTTTTCAGGTAGGCCTGCACCTTTTAAATCATCTAAATTTGCTTCCTTCATTTTCTTAATTGACCCAAAAGTTCTTAAAAGTGTAGTTTTTCTCTTGGCGCCAATACCATCTATATCGTCTAAGACTGATTTAAGTCCTGTTTTTTGTCGAGTTTGTCTATGGAACGTTATCGCAAAACGATGTACCTCATCTTGAATTCTATGGAGTAAGTAAAAGGCTTGGCTGTTTTTCTTCAACGGTACAATTTCAGCACTTGCTCCATAGAGTAATTCAGATGTTTGGTGTTTGTCGTTCTTTTGAAGTCCTGCAACTGGAATGTCTAAGCCTAATTCATTTTCAAGGACATCCATCACACCGTTCATATGACCTTTACCACCATCAACAATAATTAAATCTGGTAAGGGTAAGCCCTCATTTAAAACGCGCGTATAACGCCGACGTACTACTTCTCTCATCGATTTATAATCATCAGGCCCTTCTACGGTTTTAATTTTATATTTACGGTATCCTTTTTTATCTGGTTTACCATCTACAAAGGTCACCATTGCAGAAACAGGATCCACACCTTGAATATTGGAATTATCAAAAGCTTCTATTCTAATAGGAGTTTGAATTCCCATGCGTTCTCCTAACTCTTCTATAGCTTTAATAGTTCTAGATTCATCTCTTGCAATTAACTCGAATTTATTTTCAAGTTGCACTTCAGCATTGTGATTAGCTAAATCAACCATTTCTTTCTTAGCCCCACGAGAAGGTTGAACAATCTTTGTATCTACAACTGAATGAATCATCTCTTTATCAAGGTTCTTTGGAACATGAACTTCCTTAGGTAAGATATGTTGATTTAAGCTATAGAATTGTCCTATGAAAGTATAAAACTCTTCTTCCTCTGATTGTTGTATCGGTATCATTGTTGCATCTCGTTTTATCATATTTCCTTGTCTAATGAAGAAAACTTGTACACACATCCACCCCTTAGAAACGTTATATCCAAAGACATCTCTAATTGTATTATCAGTAGACATAATTTTTTGTTTTTTCGTTAAGTTGTGAATATGTTGAATCATATCACGATACTCTTTCGCTTGTTCAAAGTCTAAATCTTCACTAGCTTTTGTCATTCTACTCTCTAAATTATGAATAATCGTTTTATCTTCACCATTTAGAAAATCCGTAATTTCTTTAGTCATTTGTGCATATTTATCTAAATCAACATCATAAACACACGGCCCCATACATTGGCCTATATGGTAGTATAAGCACAGTTTATCAGGCATATTATCACATTTTCTAAAAGGATAAATACGATCTAACAATTTCTTTGTCTCTTGAGCAGAATACGCATTAGGATAAGGACCGAAGTATTTTCCAGTTCCTTTTTTCACAGTGCGTGTAACAATCAGTCTTGGATGCTTTTCTTTTGTGATTTTAATAAAAGGATAACTTTTGTCATCTTTAAGTAAAATATTGTAACGCGGTTGATATTGTTTAATTAAATTTAATTCTAGTAATAAAGATTCAGTCTCACTTGAAGTCACAATAAATTCAAAGTTTCGTATCTCACTAACAAGTCGGGTCGTCTTAGCATCATGTGCACCAGTAAAGTAAGAACGTAGGCGATTTCTTAATTTTTTTGCTTTACCTACATAAATCACTTGGTCATTTCTATCTTTCATTAAATAGCAACCAGGTTCTAACGGCACTACATTCAATTTTTCCTTAATTTTCTTTTGATAGTCCTCCAATTTTTTCCTCCTTTCTTTTAATTTTTATAATTATTATTTATAAACAAAATAAAGCTGGAGCATTTACATAATGAAATGCCCCAGTCTTAAGTCATATAATTCTTATAGATGTTTATCTAATACTTCTGCTAAGTTTTCTTTTGGTTGGAAACCTACAACTTTATCAACTGGTTGACCATCTTTAAACACGATTAAAGTTGGAATACTCATTACTTCGTATTTTGCAGCAGTTGATGGGTTTTCATCAACATCTAATTTTAAAATATCAGCTTTACCGTCATAATCTCCGGCTAACTCCTCTAGTACTGGAGCGATCATTTTACAAGGTCCGCACCAAGTAGCCCAGAAGTCTACTAATTTAACGCCAGATTCAATTTTAGTATCGAAATCAGAGTCAGTTACTTTTACGATTGCCATAAATGCCAATCCTCCTTAATTTTTAAATGATGAGCAAATTATAACAGACTTTAATAACAACTGCATTGCTATTGCTCAATTAAAGTATGATTATCTCATTTGCTTCATCACATCATTTTATTAACTAATAATACTGGGTTTATTGTACGTTATTTTCTCAAAAAATCAAATGCAGTGCTTGAATTAATCAATCATTAATCATTTGAGTTCTGCAACCGTTACGCCAAATCCACCTTCACTAGGCATACCACCTCTAAATTTGCTGACACTTTTATGTTTTTTTAAATGCTGTTGAACACCTTTTTGAAGCGCGCCTGTGCCTTTACCATGAATAATGTAAACTTGCTCATAATTACTTAAAACTGCTTGATCTAGATATTGATCTAATTCTATTAGTGCTTCCTCATAACGATATCCTCTTAAATCAAGTTCAGTCTTAATCGTTTGTCTATTTTGACGTGTAACCATTTTAGCTGGTTTTTCTTTTTTCTTCTTCGTTTTCTCTAAATCTTCAATAGGTAATTTCATTTTAATGATACCCATTTGCACAACTGCTTCATCTTCACCAACAAGTTCAAGCACCTCACCTTTTTGACCATATGAGAGCACTTTCACTTCATCACCAGCGTTAATTTTATCGTATTTTTTCTTCTGAACACTTTGTTTAATTGACTTCGCTTCATATTGGTCATCTAATTGTTTTTTCTTATCAATTAATTCATGTTCTTTAACTTCTGCACCTTTGTTGTCACGTAAATCTCTTAATTCTTTAAGAATTGTATCCGCTTCTTTAGTCGCAGATTTAACACGTTGATTCGCTTTTTCTTTCGCTTCATTCATCAATGATTGTTCATAGTTTTGATATTGTTGATATTGCTTCGCAAGGGCATCGTGAGTTTCTTGAGCTTCACGAACAAGACGATCTAGTTCAATACGTTGTTCATCTACACGCTTAGAATTTCTTTCCAAAGATTCTATCATTGAGTTAATTTCTTGTTCATCTGTACCAATCATTGTTTTAGCTTTATTAATGATATTGAGGCCAAGTCCCAACTTTTTAGAAATATCGAATGCGTTTGAACGCCCAGGTACGCCCATGAGCAATTTATAGGTTGGGCTTAACGTATCAACATTGAACTCCACACTAGCATTCATGACACCTTCGCGATTATAACTATATGCTTTTAACTCTGGGTAATGGGTTGTTGCCATAACAAGTGATCCTAGGTTGCGAACGTAATCTAGGATACTCATTGCTAACGCTGCACCTTCACTAGGATCAGTCCCTGCGCCCAATTCATCAAATAATATTAAGCTATTTTTATCTGCTTCATGTAAGATTTCAACAATATTCTTCATATGAGATGAGAAAGTTGATAAAGACTGTTCAATTGATTGTTCATCGCCTATATCGCAGTATACATTTTCGAAAATACTTAATTGACTGCCATCAAGCGTTGGTATTAATAAACCAGATTGTGCCATGACAATAATAAGTCCAAGTGTCTTTAAAGTAACAGTCTTACCGCCTGTATTTGGCCCTGTAATAATCACCGTTTCAACATCATCGATAAATTCAATCGTATTTGAAACGACAGTTTCTTTATCTAATAATGGATGAAACGCGTTGGGAAGATAAACCGTTCTCTCTTTCTTAAAAGTAGGTTTAGTTCCCTTAATCGAACGTGCATAACGTGCTTTAGCAATTAAGAAATCAATTTGCCCCATCACTGATTCAGCTATAAGTATGGAATCGGCTTCTACAGCTACTTGACCGGTCAATTCAGTAAGAATACGTTCGCGTTCCACAGCCTCATCGTTACGCAAACGACTGATTTGATTATTCATCTCTACAACTGAACTGGGTTCAATATAAAGAGTTTGTCCAGAGGCTGATTGATCATGCACAATACCATTAAAATCTTGACGATATTCCGCTTTAACTGGAATTACGTTACGGTCATTTCTAACTGTGACAATGGCATCAGATAACTTCTTTTGATTGCTCTGACTTTTAACAATACGATCTAAATTCTGACGTATTCGTTGATTAGTACTAGAAATTTTGCTTCTAATACCTTGTAGTGCATAACTTGCATGGTCATATAAATCATAAGTATCACATTTATCTTTGATTTCTTGAAATAAATCAGTTAGTACCGGAAGCTGACTCATCTTTTCATCTAATATCGGGTACTTTACTTCTTCATCTTCTTCTAAGAGTTGGTTGTAAAACGTCTTAAATTGATTTTGAACTTGAATAAGTCGTTTAATTACATTCAATTCAGTCACATTTAGAACGCCACCAATATTCGCTCTATGAATAAGTGGTGATACCTTAGCTAAACCACTTAAACTTGGTAATCGATGTTTATTGTATATTTGAGAAATTTCATCAGTTTCATTGATTTGAAATTCAACAGTTTCAAATTCAGTTGCTGGTGTCATTGCATCTACTTTTTCACGACCTAAATCACTTATTGTTTCATCCGCAACAAAGGATTTAATCTTGTCGAATTCCAAAACATCTAATGTCTTTTGTCTCATGCAATCCCTCTATTTCTTTAATTTAATATTATTTTCAACGAGTGATTTAAACTCTTCTCGTGATAACGCATTGATCACTCTATCTTTTTTTACAAAACCTTTTTGAGCCGTAGCCACACCGTACTTCATAAACTCTAAATGATTCGTATGGTGTGCATCTGTATTAATTGTTAACTTAACGTTAGGATATTTACGTACAGTCTCAGCATTTAAATCTAAACGTTTAGGATTCGCGTTAATTTCTAATATCGTATTTGTTTCTTCAGCTAATTTCATTAATTTTTCTATATTAGGTTTATAACCAGGTCGTCGTCCAATGATTCGACCCGTCGGATGCGCAATATGACGCACGTATGGATTTTTACAAGCTACTTCTAAACGTTTCATAATCTCATCTTCAGATTGATTGAAACTTTGATGGATAGCAGCTATCACATAATCAAGTTGTGCTAAGACTTCGTCATCATAATCAAGTGAACCATCTGGTAATATATCCATTTCTGTACCAGAATAAATATCAATTTCATCATATTCTTCATTTAACTTTTTGATTTCTTCATTTTGTCGTAAGAGACGCTCTACCTGTAAACCATTTGCAACTTTCAAACTTTGTGAGTGATCTGTGATTACCATGAATTGATAACCTTTAGCAATATTTGCTTCTACCATTTCTCTAATTGAAAAAGCACCATCACTATACGTTGTATGCATATGAATATCACCATTAATATCCTCTAAAGAAATGATATCGCTTAAATCTTTATCAAATTCACTGCCATCTTCTCGCATTGCAGGTGCAATCCAATTTACGTCAAAATGGTTATAAATCTCTTCTTCACTTTGAAATTGCAGTAATGTACCATCAGCTTGTTCTATACCGTATTCACTTACTTTTTCATTACGTTCTTTAGCTAATTGTCGAATACGGATGTTATGGTCTTTAGAACCGGTAAAGTGTTGAAGCGTATGGTAGAAGGCTTTAGGCTCAATTAATCTAAAGTCTACACCTATCGTCTCATCATCATAAGATAACTCTAAAGATACTTTAGTATCCCCAACTGCAACTTCTTTTACTTTGTTAGGAATATCAAGCAATTGTTGTTGAACTTCTAGAGGTTGTTCCGTACTAATAATGAAGTCTAAATCTTTACTCATTTCTTTATAACGTCTAAAACTTCCTGCAGAAGAATAATTATCTACATGTTTAAGCTTTTTAATGAAATCAATAATTTCATTATTCAGACCTCTCATTTGATCAATCGGATAACTGTCTTTTTTGGCTCCTAGTGCTTTAACTGCTTCTAAAATATTCTGTTCAGTCTTCTTTGCGAAGCCACTTAGTTTACTGACTTCACCTTCTTCACAAGCTTTCTGTAAACTTTCTTTATCAATAATATGAAGTTCTTTATAAAGTTTAGCGATTTTCTTACTACCTAGTCCTTGAATTTTTAATAAAGGGACTAATCCTTCAGGTACTTCCTCTTGGAGGGCTTGTAAGGTGCTAGACTCACCTTGATTTCTAAATTCGTTGATAACTTCGCCCACACCTTTACCGATACCCTTAAGCTCGGTAACATCCTCAATTTCATCTAAAGGACGCTCATCTATTTCCAAACTTTGAGCTGCTTTTCGATAGGCAGATACTTTAAATGTGTTTTCCCCTTTTAACTCCATATATGTTGCTATTTTTTCTAACAATTGAATTACATCTTTTTTAGTCATATACATCTCTCCATAAAAAGAAGACCAGGACACAACATTAAAGTTAGCTCTAGTCCTGACCTTATATAATTAGTTTATAAATTTAAAATAACCTGTGATACGTATGGTAAATTTAAAATTATCCTTTTACATATTAACGATTGTGCTATTTGATTTTGAATTAATGGCTCGGGATATAATGAAATAAAATATAGTCCAATTTGAATCACAATTAAGCTCATTATTAAACCTAGAATAATTCCTATAATTCTACTAACTAATTGATGTTTCTGATACGCTACTATATTATCAAATGTAACAATAATTAGATACAAAATAAGCTTAGCTAGCGTAGCTAAAATAAGGAATGCAACAATATTTTCAAATCGTTGTTGCAATTGATTAAAATGAATTGCATAAGATGTGTCATATGCTACCGTTTTAGGAAATGGTACAAACACAATCAGCCTTTGCACTATAGGCTTATAAAACTGAGATGCAATCCATAATGATACGATTGAAGAAATAAAATGTAGTGTCGACAACCACGTCCCCCTACGGAAACCAATCATCATAAAGTAGAAAATCAATATAATGACAACTAAATCAACAACCATCTAATCTTCACTTTGTTTAAATTGATTGATTTCTTGTTGTAATCGACGATTTTCTTCTTCTAGTAAAACTTTCTCATGCATAATATTTACCGCTGTTAAAATCGATTTACGAGTAGTATCTAAGCCTGCGGATTTTTGACCTAATTCTTGCATTTTCTCATCTACAAGATGTGCAACATAACGAATATGCTCAGGACTGTCATCGCCAATGATTGTGAAATGTTGATCGTTGATCGTAACATTTATTCTATTTTTAAATTCACTCATGTTTAATTGCTCCTGACCTAATATTTAAATGATTTTAACTTTCTATAATTTAAGACTTCAAGATTTTTTTCTTAATCTTGAAAATAAATAGCTATATGATTTAACTTCAATTTTTACTTATCAACACACATTATACATGAGAGTAAAAAATTATGTAAGTAGCTATTATCAAACAATTTAAGACATCGTATCATGTTAAATCATTTAATAGTTATATTGTTATATTCATCAATGAGATAGAAAATGAAATTTGATAGAATGTATGAGTACGAAATTAAAAGTGAGGTTACTTATTATGGGAAATGTCGTTCATAAATTAACTCAAAGTGAAATAGATCAATTATTATCACAAATTCAATTTGAAACAACTCAATTGCCACAAGGCATGAGAGCACGAACTAAATACCAAAACACTACAATTAATATATATCATTCAGGAAAGGTCATGTTCCAAGGAAAGAATGCAGAATTAGTAGCTCAACGCATGTTACCTAATCAAGCTATATATTCATCTTCTCAATCAAAAACATCTACCTCTAAACAGTCGTCAATTCAATATAATAAATATAATTGCATAGGTAGTGATGAAGCAGGTAGCGGTGATTACTTTGGTCCTTTAACCGTCTGTGCAGCATACGTCTCAGAGAAAAATGCACAAGTTTTAAAAACCTTAGGCGTGGATGATTCAAAAAAATTAACAGATGACAAAATTGTTGAACTAGCTGAACAGCTTATTACTTTTATCCCTCACTCACTACTAACTTTAAATAATGTGAAGTATAATGAGCGTCAGAAGATGGGCTGGTCACAAGTAAAAATTAAAGCCGTTTTACATAATGAAGCAATCAAAAATGTTGTTCAAAAAATTGACGTGGATCACTTAGATTATATCGTGATTGACCAATTTGCTAAACGGGAAGTATACCAGCATTATGCACTTTCCGAACTACCTTTTCCTAAAAAAACTCAATTTGAAACTAAGGGTGAATCAAAATCACTAGCTATTGCAGCAGCTAGTATTATCTCGCGATATGCTTTCGTAAAACATATGAACCAAATAACACAACAAATTAAAATGGAAGTTCCAAAAGGTGCAAGTAATAAAGTTGACTTATTCGCGGCTAAAATCATTCAAAAATCTGGCTTAAGCCAACTTGATGCTATATCTAAGAAACATTTTAAAAATCGAGATAAAGCACTAGCTTTAATCGAGAAAAAATATACTTAAATATACAAAGACCTATCCTCATTAAAAATTTCATTTTAAGGATAGGTCTTTTTTAGTTAATTATCTTATTGTAGCACCTTGCTGTTGTAAGGCTTCTAAAATTTTGTCGTGTACTGCTGTTACACGTTCGTCTGTAAGAGTATTTTCAGTATCTAAATAATTCAATCTAATAGCTACTGATTTTTTACCTTCTTCTAAGTGTTCACCTTCGTATACATCAAATACTAACGTATCATTTAAAATGTCTTCCCCATTATTATGAATAGTAGATATTAAATCTGAAGCAGGAACTTCATGATTCACTTCTAACGCTATATCTCTTGATACACCTGGGAATCTAGGTATTGGTTCATAATTAATATAACCAACAGACACTCTCATAATAGCGTCATAATTTAATTCAAATACATATGTGCGTTTTAAATCATTTTCTGCAGCAAGTGTTGGATGTAACTCACCAATAAAACCAATATCTTCTCCATTTAACGAAACTATAGCTGTTCTACCTGGGTGTAAACCTTGGATTTGACCTGCTCTATAATCAAATTTAATATTTAGTTTTTCAGCTACACGATCAACAACACCCTTAGCTAAATAGAAATCTACTGACTCTTTTTTACTTTGCCAAGCATGATTAACATATTGTCCCGTTAAAATACCGCTTAAATATTCGACTTCATCTGGTAACTCTCCTTCCCCATTACCGAAGAAGACACGACCAATTTCATACAATTTAACATCTGAGTTTTTACGCGCAACATTGTATGCCACAGCTTCAATAAGATGAGGTAAAAGACTTTGTCTTAACGTAGAATGCGCTTCACTCATTGGCATCAATAATTCGATAGTAGGACGATCTTGTAAAGCAAAGTCCTTAGCGTGATCTTTAGATATTAATGAATAAGTGATAGCTTGATCAAGCCCAGCACCTTCAAGAGTTTCTTTTACAGTACGTGTTTTATATTGACGATCTGTTAGTGATCCACTTGTTACATCTTCAAATACAGGAAGCGTTGAAGGAATTTCGTCATAACCATATATACGTGCAACCTCTTCAATTAAATCTTCTTTAATTGAAATATCTTTACGACGAGATGGCACATTAACTGTTAATTGTCCATTTTGATTTTGGGTTTCAAACCCGAGTTGTTCAAAGATATTAACGATATCATCGTCACTTAAGTTAAATCCAATTGTTTGGTTTACCTTTTCAGCAGTAATATTGATTGGAGTAACCATTGCTCCTAAATCACCTGCTGCTACTCTATCTTTTAACACTGTACCTGTTGCATATCTTTCTAGTAAATAACAAGCTCTATCAACTGCTTCATCAACAAATTCAGTTGCAATACCTTTTTCAAAACGGCTTGATGATTCACTTCTTAGGTTTAAACGACGAGAAGTATGACGAATAGATACTGGATCAAAGATCGCACCTTCGATAACAACATTGCGTGTTTGATCAGTAACTTCTGAGAAGTCTCCACCCATAACGCCACCTAGAGCTATCGGCTCATTGCCGTTTGTAATAACGATATCTGAATCTAATAAGTCGCGCTCGGCGTTATCTAAAGTCGTCATTTTTTCATTTGAATTTGCTTGTCTTACTTCAATCTTTTGTGAACCAATTTGATTTTGGTCAAACATATGAAGTGGCTGACCATACTCTAATAGAACATAGTTAGAAATATCTACCACATTATTAATAGGGCGAATTCCCGCCTTCATCAAGCGTGCTTGCATCCATACTGGTGATGGCGCAATCGTTACATCATGAACGATTCTTGCACTGTAATAAGGTACTTTATCTTCATTTTGAACTGTAACAGATAATTCATCACTGGCTGATTTATCACTTTCTTGACTTGAAGTTTGAGGTTTTGTCATTTCAGTTTGGTATAAAGCAGCTACTTCATAAGCTGTGCCCACCATACTTAATGCGTCTGCACGGTTAGGAGTTAAGTCAAATTCCATCACCTGATCATTAAAATATAATGCTTCAAGCGCATCTGTACCTGGAGTCACTTCTGTTGGAAATACATAAATACCTGATTCGAACGCTTTAGGCGTAACGTGACTTGAAATACCTATTTCTTGTAACGAACAAATCATACCTTCTGAGCGTTCACCACGTAGCTTCGCACGTTTAATTTTAACGCCACCAGGTAGACGACCTCCAACTTTCGCAACAATGACATGCTGACCTTCATCAACATTTGGAGCACCACATACGATTTGAACCGGCTCATCCTCGCCTAAATCAACTTGACAAATATTCAATTTATCGGCGTCTGGATGCGGTGCTTTTGACACAACATGACCAACCACTAAATTTTTTATATCTTTCGTATAATCGATAATGTCATCAACCTCAATACCTGTGCGTGTAATTCTTTCAGCTAAATCTTGAACAGGTTGATCAACATTGACATAATCTTTTAACCACTCATTTGAAATCAACATTATTGGTCACCTCTATCTTCTACTGCTTTAAATTGATCTAAGAATCTAACATCATTTGTATAGAAATGACGAATATCTTCAATACCATATTTCAACATTGCGATTCGATCTGGCCCCATTCCAAATGCGAATCCTGAATATTCATTAGAATCAAAGCCCGCCATTTCAAGAACGTTTGGATGTACCATTCCAGCGCCTAAAATTTCTATCCAACCTGTATGTTTGCAGACATTGCAACCTTCTCCTTTACATTTGAAACAAGAGACATCAACTTCGACTGATGGTTCTGTAAAAGGGAAATAACTTGGACGTAGACGAATTTCTCGTTCAGCACCGAATAATTTCTTGGCTAATAACTCTAAAGTACCTTTCAAATCACTCATTTTAATATTTTTATCAACGACTAATCCTTCAATTTGTGTAAATTGATGACTATGTGTCGCATCATCCGAGTCACGACGGTACACCTTACCCGGACAAATAATTTTAACTGGACCCTGTCCACCACGTTTCTCCATTGTTCGTGCTTGAACTGGTGACGTGTGCGTACGCATTAATATTTCTTCAGTAATATAGAAACTATCCTGCATATCTCGTGCAGGGTGAGACTTAGGTAAATTTAAAGCTTCAAAATTATAATAATCTTGTTCAACTTCATACCCATCTACAATCTCATAACCTAAACCGAGGAACAAATCCTCAATCTCTTCAACTGTGCGAGTAAGAGGATGCTTTGAACCCATCTCAATATGGCGACTAGGTAATGTCACATCAATCGTTTCCTCAGCAAGCTGTTGGTTTAATTTCTCTTCTTTTAATAACTTTTGTCTTTCATCTAATTCATTCTGAATTGTTTGACGCAATTCATTTACTTTTTGACCATATGCAGGTTTCTCTTCATTAGGTAAATCTTTCATATTTTTCATTAGACCACTTACTGAACCTTTTTTACCTAAATACTTAACCTTTACATCTTGCAATGCACGTTCATTATCTGCTTCATTAATATCAACGAGAGCTTGTTGTTTTAATTCCGCCATCGTATCATTTTGAGTCATGACCGAACTCCTCCTTTTAATGCCACTATTTTATTTTTTGAAAATGAAAACTCAAATACTTCAACATCAAAAAAGCTTTCACCCCATATCGAACTGGGACGAAAGCTTTCCGTGGTACCACCCAAATTTATGCCTAAGCATACACTTGTATATCTATTGATAACGGAATGACAATTCCGACTTAAATTTCTTTAAGTAACCAAAAAGATGAACAAAATTATTTCAAGTTGGAATAACTTTCAGTCACGGTTATTCTCCCTTTTCAACTTTCTAAATAATTTACGTCTTTTTATCGGTTGATCATTTAATTGTTTCAGTGATGTATAGCTAATGAATACTTCATTTTTTAATAAATTCATCAACTATTATAGCCGAAATTTGAACAAAGGGTCAACCTTTCAACTGGTAGAGTAATATACTACCTGCAATAGCAACATTTAAACTCTCAGCTTTACCATAAATGGGTATGATAAGATTTTGTGTTGTTTGTTGTAATAATTCTTGGTTTACACCTTCACCTTCGTTGCCTAATAATAAAGCAAATCGTGATTGAGCCTCTATCTCTTTAAAGCTTACTGCATCTTCGAGTGCTGTTCCATACACTGGGCCATCAAATTCATTAATGTAAGTTGTTAAACCCTTAATAACAATAGGAATATGGAATATACTACCCTGACTCGCTCTCATTACCTTATCTTGATATGGGTCTGCAGTACCCTTTTCCATTACAATTAAATCTATGCCAGCAGCATCTGCAGTGCGAATTAATGTACCTAAATTACCTGGATCTTGAATTCGATCAATTAATAATACTTGTTGCGCTTCGGTATCATTATAATGTGGCTTTTCAATCACCGCAAAGAAACCTTGAGGTGTTACAGTACCAGATAGAGCTTCAGCCACTTTCATATTAATTTCATATGTTTCATTCGCGTAATCAATTAGGTCCTCATCTGTTCTGTCAGGTTCTATTACAAATAATTGCTTTATTTCAATACCACTTTGATACGCTTCTTCGATAAGGTGTATTCCTTCTATTAAAGCTAGACCTGTCTTATCACGATCACGTTTCTTTTTTAACTTATTTGCATTTTTTATTTTATTATTTTGAGCAGACGTAATTTGTTCCATGATCATTTCTCCAACTCTTAAGTTAATGTATTCATATTGTAATCTAATATCAATTGATTTCAAAGTCCACTATAATTTTTAAATTTAATTACTACTATAAAAAGAAGCAAGCGAAGGTTTGAAATTGACATAATTTGTTTCAATTATGTTTAGACAACAAACTCTCGACTTGCTTTAGTTTGTATCGAAATCAAGTTTTTTTAATTTCAATTAATCACACTTACTTCTTTTAATTACAGTACACATTATTTAAAGTATTGGTATCCAATATCATATTTCTTAACTACATTTTCAAGAATTGGGCTTGATGCATCTGCTGATTGGTGACGAACATTTTTATGTGCTTTTTTAAACACATCTGATTGTAACCAATCAATAAAAGCTTGTTCAGATTCCCATAATGTTAAAATTTTTACTTCATCATAATCTGGTTGTTCTTTAGTATTTGTTACAAACATCCCTTTAAAGCCTTCAAGTGTTTCAATACCATGTCTTGTGTAGAACCTTTCTATTATATCTTGAGCTGTTCCTTTATCTAATTTTAATTTATTTTCAGCCATAAATTTCATGATGTTTTCCTCTTTTCTGTTAATTTATTTTGACTATCTTCGCCACAACAACAATTCTTCCTGATGTTTGGTTATAAGCGTCCTCGCAAGTAGACAAAGTAACTATCTTGTCTTGATTAGTAATTTGAACTTTTGTTTGTATCTCCGATTTTTTCTTTGTATTATCTATAAAATGTTGAAATTCAGATGGTGTTTTAAAATCTGTTTGTATATAGTTATCTTTCGTAGTAGTGCGATATGCACTAAAGACTTGCAATTGATATTTACCATATTTCGTGTCGTATTGAATATTTTGATGCTGATCAAAGTAACTTTGCTTTAAATACTTTTCTAGTACATCAAACATTGTATTATCACCCATGTGGTGACCATAAATAATAGTATTCGAATTAGGAGTTTTTACAGAATTTCGATAATCCATAAAAATACTTCCCTTACGTGTCTTTTCATGATCAAAATCTTCTCTTAAATAGTCATGATTGGTTTTACCTTGTAATACTGGATAATTTAATGATGTCCCTTTAAGTTGTATCCATCCAACAATATCTTTATTAATAGATTCTAATTTAGAAAATTGTGGACGTACCTCATTTTCGTTAGACAGGGACTCTGACTTAAATTGTTGTTGTAAATTTTTATACCTTTTAGCTGACGCTTTGTCTTCAAGATAAGTTTTAAACAACTGATAACTAAAGATAAGGATGACTGCTATTAATACAATTTGAATAAGTCTAACGAATTTAATCATTTGAATCCCTCACCCTTTTTCTACAAACAATCATGCCACATTCACTGTCATTTATAACTTTAGCGTCAATTTGATACATTTCTTTTAAAATTGTTTCATTAATCACTTCTTGAGGCGCACCTTGCGCAATAACTCCTTTATCATTTAGGCAAATCACTTCATCACTATATTCTATTGCTTGATTAATATCATGAAGTACCATAATAAAAGTAATATGATAATGATCTTTTAAAGTACGAATAGTATCTAAAACTTGATATTGGTAATGAATATCTAAATAAGTGGTTGGCTCATCCAATAAGATGTAACGAGGTTCTTGCACTAATGCAGTTGCTAAAAATACTCTTTGTGCTTCACCTCCAGATAATGACGCCAATTTTTTATTCTGAAGATTTACTAAATTCAGTTGTTGAAGAATGTTTTGAACAATTGTTTCTTTTTTAACATCCATTTTCAACCAACTTTCATGACTATATCTTCCAAGTTCTATGTATTGTCTTACAGTGAATCCTTCCGGAATATTCATCTTTTGATGTACTGTAGCAAGTTTACGTGCAAATGCTTTCTTACTAAATGTTTTCAAATCTAACTCATCTAAATATATAACTCCTTTTGAAGGCTTCAAATTTCGAGAAAGTAACTTTAACAAAGTGGATTTTCCACATCCATTCGGTCCGATAATAGAAGTAATTGCACTAGAGCTAAATGTTAATGAGAGATTTTTTATAATTTCCGAATCATTCTTATATTGAAAATGAAGCCCCTTAACTCGCATCATTAACAGCTCCCTTACAAATAAGATAGATTAAAATTGGGCCACCTATAAGCATCATAATGACATTCGCTGGTATTTCGAGTGGTGGATGTAACGTTCTACCTAACAAATCAGTTGTAACAACAAACCATCCTCCTAAAATTATAGATAGTGGTATCACTTCTTTATAATTACTACCAATTAACTTACGTACAATATGTGGAATAATTAAGCCTACAAAAGCTAGTGGACCTACAATTGCAGAAGAAGCACTCGCTAGAAGTACAGCTACGCCCCCAATGATTAATCTATATTTAGTAATGTGAAAGCCTAAATTATTAGCTTGCTTATCCTCTAAAGCTAATAAATTTACTTTAGATGTTAAAAGCAATGTGATTACTAAACCTATACTCGCTGATATTCCGATAATCTTAACATCATTCCATGTTTTCATAGTTAGTCCTTGAGGTATTTTCAGAAATGGATTCTGTGCAAATAAATCAAGTACTCCGGTTAGCATTGCATACATTGCTACACCGATTAATATCATACGTGTCGGTTGAAATTTGAATTTCACACTTAAGAGAAATAATAATAGAAAAGGTATCATTCCTCCTAGAAAACTAAGTAAAGGTACGACAAAAAATAATTGGGGTGTCACCAATAATAGAATCATACGCATGACAAGTGCTCCTGATGAAACACCGAGTAGTTGCGCGTCAGCTAAAGGGTTTTGCAAAACTGCTTGCAATAATGCTCCAGATACCGAAAGCATTGCACCAACACATAAAGCGATAATGATTCTAGGTAATCTTAAATCAATGATTGTGTCTACATTAGAAACATGACCAGTAGTAAATTGGGTTAATATATCTTTAAGAGAAATAGGTATCGTACCAACAATAAATGACACATATACTGTCACACATAGGAGAATAATTGAAATTAGAAAGAGTAATTTAGAGTAGTGTTGTAACATTATTTCCCCCATCACTTTTTATAAAATAGATTGTATAACTGTGTCATAGCATCATCAGCGTCTACATTTGCAGTGATACCAAATGGTACTTCCTCTAAATCATAAACTTGATCCGTTTTAACTGCTTTGAAATGCTTCCAAATATCATTTTGTTTAAATTCTTTTTGGAACATTTTCTTAACTTCATCTGGCATCCCGTGAGGAAGTCTTAATATAATATCGGGATTAACATTAACTAAATGTTCCGTGTTAGAAGAAATATACTGTTTAGAATGGTCTTGTATGACATTCTCTCCACCAGCGATTTTTACGAGATCTCCAATATATGATTTATCAGTGGCAACTAAATAACTGCCAGGTATCCCCATAAGTATCAGTACCTTAGGATGTTTCTTTTGTTTTGCAACTTTACTTTCAATATTCGCTTTCACGGAATTAAGGTGATGATTTAGTTCTTTAGCCTTCTTCTCCCTATTAAACTGTTTACCAAGTTCAGTAATAGATTTCTCCATGCCATCTAAACTATCATAATCATAGAAGTAACCTTTCATGTTTAACTGTTTATAAAAGGGCTTCATTTCATCTTTAATAGTAGATACACTCAAAACATGTGTAGGATTCACTTTTTTAACTGCCTCTACACTTGGTTCCATCGGTTGGCCGACTTCTGGAACATTTTTATATCGATCTGGTAACTTTTTATAAGATGTGGGCTTACCTACAATAGGTAAATCTAACTTATCTAATGTCATCGTTAAAGCGACGGTAGTAGGTACGATACGAATACCCTTCGATTCAGCTTTATCTTTCTTTTTATTGCTATTATCCGCCTCGCAACCACTGAGTAAAACGATAAATAATATGATAGTAAAAATTTTTCGGGTTTTTCTCATTTTTTCGACTCACTCTTTCTTTTAACAAAATATGTTGCGATTAAAGCTAAAATTGCCAATAAAATAACAGAGCCAAGAAGATAGTATGTATTTCTATGATTAGGGAGTACATCCTCATTATGGTCTTTTTTTGCAACTTTCTTCTTATCAGCATCTCTATTGAAGCTTGGATTAGGTTTATCTTTTTCCTTTTTAAAAGGATTAAGTTGAGGCAATTGGCTATACCTAGAATTAGTATTTGTATTTAAACTAGCTGGAGTATTTGAATTAGTCCGATTTAATGAATCTGAGCTCGGTTTATCTGTACTTGGTTTAATTGATAGATTGCTATTTGAATTAGAAAATTTATTTTGTTCTTCTCTATTGATAATCTGATTTGACGACATATCTTGTTGAGTTGATTGTTTTGACTCTTTTAGATGACTATTCTCATTTTTTATTTCATTAAATTGTCCTTCTTCTGTTTTTAAAATTTTTTTTAGGCTCTCTTTATCATCAAACTGATTAGACTTGTTATTCTGAGCGTCTTTGTGGTTAACCTTTTCATCATTCTTTTCGCTATGTTTCATAACGATATAAGTGGTATACGTATGGTCGTAATGTATCGATGGTATTTTAATGTGGATACGAGATTTTATTTCTTCTTTTATGTTAATAAGGGGTATTTGAATGGTTACCGTATCTTGTTCTTTATCCTCATTTACAATCTTCACTTTTAATTCTTTATCATGTTGGTAGAATTTATAACTTTCCCACCATTCTCTGTTTAATAAAGTCATTACAAAATATGTTTGATTACCGTCATTAACAATATAACCAGGATGTTTTACATACTCATCCATATGTGAAACATCCCTATTATTCTGTTTACGAACGTAAAATTCTATCGTTTGTTCTATCTTATTTCTAATTTGTTGATGATCACTATGGCGTTTCGCATGATTTTTATCTTTTTCAAAGCTTTCTTTAATATAATAATCGGCTGATGATAGATTTTTATCATCAGCCTTTACTTGATAAGTATCATTATTTAAAGATATTCCTAAAGTAAACGCTATAACGAATAATTTCATCATTAAGCGACTACAATATTTCATTATTCATTACCTTTTTTTAATTTGAATGACAAAACTGAAATTGTAATTAATACAAATAGAGAAGCTATAGGAATTAAATATGTATATGTAGGGATTCCACCACTAGTTTGAGGATTTTCAGCAGTTGATTTATCTTGGACAATATTTGGTGATCCAGTCGCTCCACCATCTTTACCATCAAATTTAAAAGTAATATTGTAATGATGATCATATTTAAATGGCTTACCATTTACTGGCTCATTGATGTAAACTGCAATTGTTCCGTTTACTTTACCAGAAGCTTTGTTTACCACAAATTCAGATGTTCTCATGTCTTTACTAGCATCTTTGCTAATAATTTTCTCTTTGCTACCCTCAATAGTCATTCCAGTAATCCAATGACTATGATTAACTGTGATTTGAAGTACTTTCTTCCCATCTTTTTCAATTAATTTTGCAGGCTTCTCAAAATAGTCATTTGCCATCGAAGTATCATTTGTATTATATTTTAAAACTTCAAAATTAATAGACTTACCTTCGGCTGCGTAACTTACATTAGGTCCCCAATTCACTAAAAATATTATTAAAACTAAAACAAAACTTAACGTTTTATAAGTCACTTTCATTTATACAACCTCCATAAGAGTGATAAAACTTGATAAATTACTCACCCTAATTCTTGTAAAAATAATAAATGAAAATAGTTATCAACGTCAATATAAAATTGATAATATTTTTAATTAGTTGTTTAAAGTTATAAAAATATGCTAATATATTGTTTGACCATTATCATTGGATAATGTTTTATTTCACTCTAATTCTATAACTTCTCAAAAGACAACTGAGACAACTACTTATCAAAGGAGAGAATAAGTTATGAACAAACCTAACAATTTTTCAAATGACAAACCCACTCAGAAAAATCACTATTCAATTAGAAAATTCACGGTTGGTACTGCTTCTATTATTGTAGGTTCATTCCTTTTCTTCGGACAGGCACATGCTGAAGAAGGCACGGAAGGTAATACTTGGCAAAGAGAAGCTGTAGGTACCGTTAACACAGCTGGTCAACCGAGCACTACAAGTCAAGACCAAAATAATCAAGCTGGTACAGGTACTCCTGCTGCTACACAAACAGGTCAAGATGGAGCTAAAACAAACACTGCCGACCACCAAGGTCAAGGCACTGCAGAAGCTACAGGAACTCAAACTAATCAAGCCGATGCTACACAAACAAACCCTAGTCCAAATACTACCGGACAAGATAACCAAGCTACTAGTACTCCACAAGGAACTCAAACTGCTGGCACAGGTCAAACTGCGCCAACTACAGCTACTGGAGATACTCAAGCTAAACCTCATGCTGAAACAGCAGATCAAGGTAATGGAGCTACTGTGACTCCTAGTCCTCAAAATGATGCAACTTCCCCAGCAGCTTCAACAAAACCAGAGGCAACGACTGGTCAAGATGCTACATCTAAACCAGGTACTACTGAAAACAATAGTACAGGTCAAGGTGCTCAAGCTGGTACTGTAGGTGCTGGAACACCTACTCCATCTCAACCTGAAACACAACCTAATACAGACACTACAGGTTCAGCTAAACCAAGTACTAGTACTACTGATCAAGAGAAACCTAATACAGAAGATCATGGAGAACAAACAGGTACTTCAGCTGGTAATGCTCAAAATGCTGCAGGTACTCCTGGCGAAACTAAACCTAATCAAGCTACACCTGCTCCAAACAATCAAGATACTCAACCAGGTAATACTAATAATGATGCTGCCACAACTCCACAACCTGGAACTACAGGACAAGATACTCAAGGTACTCAATCTAAACCTGGTACAACTGAAACAGGGACAGCTCAAAATACAGGGACTACAGATACACAAGCTAAACCTGAGGCTGGCAATCAAAATGCAGGAACTACTGTGACTCCACCTGCTGATAAAGATAATCAAGCTGGACAAGGTACTGCAGGCACTGCAGGTACTCCTGCACCTGAAACTAATAACGGTGCGACTGGTACTCCTGGAACTACTGCACCTGAAAATAACAACCAAGCTGGACAAGGTACTGCAGGCACTGCAGGAACTCCTGCTCCTGATACTAATAACGGTGCAACTGGTACTCCTGGTCAAACAACGCCAAATGGTCAAGAAAAACCAAGCGCTCCTGGTACTGATCAACAAGGCCAAGACACACCTCAAACAGGTACTCCTGGTCAAGATACTCAAACGGGTGAAAATGGTACAGGCACTACTGTAACGCCTTCTCCTAATCAAAACCAAGCTGGTAATGAAAACCAAACTAAACCAGGTACTGATAACAACGCTGGGGTTACTACTCCTGACCAAGGTACTGCACCTAAACCTGGCACTGATCAAAATCCTGGAACAGATACTCCAGATCAAAACAACCAAGCTGGACAAGGCACTACTGGTACTACAGGTACTCCTGCTCCTGATACTAATAACGGTGCGACTGGTACTCCTGGTCAAACAACACCAAGTGGTCAAGATAATCAAGAAAAACCAAGTACTCCTGGTAATGATCAACAAGGCCAAAACACACCTCAAACAGGTACTCCTGGTCAAGGTACTCAAACGGGTGAAAATGGTGCAGGCACTACTGTAACGCCTTCTCCTGATCAAAATACTGAAGTAAAACCTAATGACAATGGTGTCGCTAAACCTGATACTAACAATAATGCTGGTGCTACTACTCCTAACCAAGGTACTGACACTGATCAAAAACCTGGTACAGATACTCCAGATCAAAACAACCAAGCTGGACAAGGCACTACTGGTGCTACAGGAACTCCTGCTCCTGATACTAATATCGGTGCAACTGGTACTCCTGGTCAAACAACACCAAGTGGTCAAGATAATCAAGAAAAACCAAGTACTCCTGGCAATGAAAATCAAGAAAAACCAGATACTAATAATGCTGAACAAGCTAAACCTACTACTCCGGAACAAAATGGCCAATTAGGTGCTGGTGTTAAACCTGGTACAGCTAATCCTGATCAAAATACTGAAGTTAAACCTAATGAAAACGGTAATCCTAAACCTGGTACAGTTACTCCTGATCAAAACAACCAATCTGGACAAGGTACTACTGGTACTACAGGAACTCCTGCTCCTGATACTAATAACGGTTCAACTGGTACTCCTGGTCAAACAACACCAAGTGGTCAAGATAATCAAGAAAAACCAGATACTAATAATAATGGACAAGCTAAACCTACTACTCCGGAACAAAATGGCCAATTAGGTGCTGGTGTTAAACCTGGTACAGCTAATCCAGATCAAAATACTGAAGTAACAACACCTAATGAAAACGGTAATCCTAAACCTGGTACTGATCAAAAACCTGGAAATGGCCAAACTGGTGGAGACACTAGCGGAAATACTGGTTCAAACAAAGATACTCAAACTGGTGGAGACACTGGACGAAATACTGGTGAAGACAAAGGTGGTCAAACTGGTGGAGACACTGGCAACACTGATAGTGATAACAAACAAACTGTTGTTAACGATGAGGTTAAAACTTCAAATGGTTCAAAAGATAAATCTGAATTACCGGAAACTGGATTAAGCGATGAATCAGACTACGCTACTACTGTATTCGGCACAATAACTTTAGCTGCATCATTATTACTATTAAGAAGACAAAGAAAAGAATCTAAATAGTTATAAATTTCATGGCGAGCTAATCTAATCAAGATTAGCTCGTTTTTTATGTTTTAAAATATAATAATGAAATTATTAAAAAATCATTCACTTAATTTTATATTAGTGTATAATATCTTTGTGTTAATTGATAAATAATATCAATAAAAATTACATAGGAGTTGTTCACAACATGAAACATCAACATAAGAAAAACACACTCATTTTAAATAATTTCTTTTCAATTAGAAAGCTTAAATTTGGAGTAGCTTCAATCACATTAGGTTCAGCACTTATTATTGGTGCACACCATGAAGCTCAAGCCGCTGAAAGCAATAATAGTCAAGGTACTCAAAACTCTACAACTATTGACCAAACTAACAAAAATACGAATCAATCAGCGCAACAAGCGCAGTCCAAACCAGCCGATACGGTTGCTACTCAAAATTCAAATACTCAAAATAACCAAGCTACTACGCAAAATGCGCCAACTACTAATACAAACAATAGTAATTCAAAGTCGAATGAACTTTCTCAAACTTTAAATTTCCAAGTTCAAAAAGATAAAACAAACGACGTTTCTCACATGGATCAATATGTGCAGCATCCTGGTAAAGTAATAAAAAAAGATGATAAGTACTACTTCCAAATCACTTTAGACAACGCCTCATGGTGGAAGAGTTTTCGATTTTTCGATGAAAATGAAACTGAATTACCCACTACAGTTGTAGATGATAATACTGAGAAAGATACTAAAACAGTAAATATGGAAGTAACACCAGGTATGAATAATATTATTAGTAAAGTTCATATTGTAATACCTGCTTTAAAATATGATCATGAATATACAACACATATTGAATTAGAAAGTGTCATCCCTACTATTGAGGACCCAGAACCAACGGCTACTCAAAACCAAGCTAAACAAAATGATAATATGAATGTAGAACAACCTGATGCTGGTAATAATCAAGCTAAAAATGAAAAACCATCAGCTCCGGTAAACCATACTGATACTAATAATCAAAACACTAAAATTGATAGTCAGGACAAAAAAGATAACGCTTCTACAGATCAACAACCTGATGCTAATAAAAAACAAGACACGACTCAAAAGCCTTCAGCGCCTGTAAGCGATACTGTTACTAACAATCAAAATGATAAAACTGATAATCAAGCTAAAAAAGATGACGCTTCTAAAAATCAACAAACAGCTACTGACAAAAAACAAGATACTAAAAAACCGGCAGCTCAAGTAAGCGATACTACTAAAAAGCAAGATGTAAAAACTAATAAAAAAGATGATACTTCTAAAGATAAACAACC
>NZ_JBYTCH010000001.1:0-563935 GCF_058790135.1 Staphylococcus sp. FW104-15G4D | reverse complement strand
AGCTCAAGTAAGCGATACTACTAAAAAGCAAGATGTAAAAACTAATAAAAAAGATGATACTTCTAAAGATAAACAACTTGATGCTGCTAAACATTCTGAAAAACTCGATAAAATACATAAAGACTCCAACGGCCCTAAACCTAAGAAAGACCAAAAACATGATAAAGATTCTAAAGAAACCAAAGGAAAAGATTCTGTAGTTAAAGACAATAGTAAATCTAAAACTTCAAAAGAATTACCAGAAACAGGTTCAAAACAAGAATCAAATAGTAACAGTCTAGTATTTAGTCTTATCGCCCTATTATCTTCATTATTACTTCTTAAAAGAAAAAACAATAAAAATATCTAATGACTTACTACAAGTACATCATTATACGATGTACTTGTTTTTTATTATAAAATTAAATCAATAAAATATTTTTAAAATAGTATTCAAATTAAAAATAAATAGTGTATAATAACCCTAAGCTAATTGATAAGGTTTATCAATTATAAATTTATTTTCAGGAGTGGTTAACACCATGAACAAACAACATAAGAATCATTCATTGAGGTATGCCAATTACTTTTCAATACGTAAATTAACCGTAGGAGTAGCTTCAATCACGTTAGGAACTGCCATCTTCTTAGGTACCAATCATGAAGCTCAAGCTGCTGAAGATACTACTTCCCAAGCTATTACTAATTCGGCTGCTTCTTCTGGACAAAACACTAATACAGCTCACCCAACTGGGGCTTCTACCTCAAGTTCAACTAATCAAAGTGATCAAGCTCAACCGAAAAATACTACTCAAGCTTCATCTGATACACAGAGCACATCAACTTCTCAAAATAATTCAAATAATAATGCTAGTAATACAACTCAATCCACTTCAAACACTAGCCAAAATGCACAAACTAAATTTCACTCTGCTGATAATTTAAAAGAAGCAATTAAAGATCCAGCAGTCGCAAATCAACCACATGATGAAGGGCCCAGACGCCCTATAGAATTTAGTTTAGAAGGTAGTAGTGAAAAAACTTTCTATATAGAAGCGAGCACAAAAAACCCGGCTGATGTCATATTTACAAGAGATGGCGCAAAAGTTGAATTTGAAGTTCAGACCGCAGATTCATTTGAAAAATTTGAAGTATATAATGGCGATACTAAATTACCCGTTAACCTTGTTTCATTTGATTCAGAAAAAGATTATGCATATGTAAGATTTCCAGTTACAGATGGAACTAAAGAAGTCAGAGTTCTTGCTACAGTAGTATGGGGTGGTGGTACCAACAAAGAATATTATGACGCAAGATTAGTATTTAAAAAGCCAATTCAGAATGATACATCCCAATTCCAAACTCAACAGGAATATGATACTGAGAAGTTATTAGAACCTTATAGAAAATCTAAAACATTGGAAAGACAAGTTTATGAATTAGAAAAGATTCAAGATAAACTACCTGATAATTTAAAACAAGAATACAAGGAAAAACTTGCCAAAGCTAAAAGTGATTTAGAACAAGAAGTAACGTCCGCTAAACCTGAGTTTGAAAATGTAAAACCTACTCCCAAAACTTTAACTGACGAAAAAAATGCTGATTTCGTAGTACTTGAAAGTACTGAAGATAATCCTTCAGTTATGGACGGCTTTGTTCAACATCCTTTTAAAACAGCGACTATTGATGGTAAAAAATACGTTGTAATGCAAACTAAAACTGACTCATATTGGAAAGATTTAAAAGTTGAAGGTAAACGTGTGGTGACTATTTCTCGTGATAAAACGAATGATACACGTACAATCATTTTCCCTTATGAAGATGGTAAAGATGTATACAATGCGATTGTAAAAGTTGTAGTTAAAAATATTGGTTATGATGGTCAATATCATGTAAGAATTCAAAATAATGAATTTGCGAAGAAACGTGTTTCAAGTGATTCAACGGAAAATAAATCAACTTCTACAGACACGAGTACTTCAAATGTATCACAAAACAGTGATTCATCTAAAAAAGTAACTGCTAAAGATTATCAAGCAACAACGTATAAAAATATTTATAAAGATGTTGTGTATGATAAAAATAAATTACATAAAGAATTACCAATTTTTGTAAGTGGACATTTTAGAAATGCAATTAATAATGAGGAATCATCTTTATACGAAGGTGCTTTAAATCCTAATGTAAAAATTGAAAAATTAAATGATTTATATAAATATACTGTTCACTTACATCCTGGAATTGCTGATGTCGGCGGAGAATTCTATGATTTTGAACTTTTCAGAGTAGAATATAAAGACCAACCATTAGAACTTAAAACAATTAATGAAAAGAATAAAATTAAGGAATTCACCGTAACCTCTAAAGATTTATTAGAGAAAATTCAACTCACAGGAACAACTAAATATCCTGAAAATATTAATAATCCTAATAAAAGTAGAGATCAAGCTCATGACGTAACACTTCAATTATACTATGATAGTGCGCGTCAATTTAATAATGACTTATGGAATGACCCTAAAGAGCGTCCATCTAAACCAGCTAAAACAACTAAACCGGCACCATCATCACAGAATCAACAAACTACTACTCAAACAAACAATAATGACCAATCATCAGTTCCAGATCATGAAGTTGAAACAGCTAAAGTTCCAACTGCTTTCCCTGTAACTATCAAAGGAGATTTGAAATATCAAAAAGACAATGCCCAAGATTCAACATACGCTAATTTATTTGAAAAGGATGTAAAAGTAGAAAAAGTTGGAGACAAATATCAATATACTTTTAAAGTCAAAGAAGCAAATGGTAATTCACTTATCACTAAGAGAACTAAATATCAATTCTCTAAAATTACCCATAATGGTGAAAACATAATATTAACTGATCAAGGTAATAAAGTTAAAGAAGCAGTTTTAACTACTGATAAATTACTAGATAAAATCCAACTTAAAACAACTGTCGTTTCTAAACAAGATAAAACTGGTAATGAAGTAGATACAACTCTTGCACTTGACTTCCCTGTTATAGAGAAACCAAAAGCTGATTCTAACCAAACGAACAATCCTACAAATAATAATCCAAACAATAATAATGCAACGACTAACCCTGTAGAAACACCAACAGCTAAACCTGCGGAAACTCAAAACACAACATCATCAGTAAAACCAAATTCAACAGAGTTTGAAAGTGCTATTACTACACCTACAGTATTAAAAGATGAAAAAGCCGTTGATTTTTCTATACTGAAAAAATTAAAAGATCAACCTTCTGCAATAGAAAATTACGTTCAAAAACCTATCAAAGTAGCTGTAGATGAAAAAGGCAACAAACTTGTAGTTCTTACAATTAAAAATGATTCTTATTGGAAAGAATTTAAAGTTGAGGGCCAACGTGTAACTACAATAGCAAGAGATAAAGAACATGATACGCGTACTGTTGCGTTCCCTTATGTAAAGGGTCAAAAGGTTTATAACGCATTTGTAAGTATTGAAGTACCCAAAATCGGCTATAAAGGAAATTATGATATTAGAATAATTAATGATGAACCTAATAAAGAATTCGAACCTATTCCAATTCCTAAAAAAGAAAAACCAAATCCTAAGCGTCCAACAAAACTTACAAAGACTTCTTCAAAAACTAAAACTTTAACAGTTACTAAAGATAGAAAATCTGACCAATCTCAAACAGTAACAGTTATTAAAGATAGTAAGTCAAACAAATCTCAATCAACTGACAAATCTAAAACTTTACCTAATACTGGTTTAGATTCTTCTCAAACAACAATATGGGCAAGCTTAATAGCATTCTTAGGTAGTACGTTACTCATAAATAGAAAGAACCGTAAAAGTGACAAACATTAATAGCACTATCTTACAAAATATTAATCAATAATTTATCGTCGGCCTACAGCAATCCCCTACAATGCTGTAGGTCGATGTTTATAATAAATAAAAAATCCAGTAACCTTAGACAGATTACTGGATAAAAATAAATATATAAATTTATTATTTAGAAACGACTTCTTCACCGTTGTAAGAACCACAGTTTTTACATACGCGGTGAGATAATTTGTATTCGCCACAGCTTGGGCATTCAGTCATACCAGGTACTGAAATTTTGAAATGCGTACGGCGTTTATTTTTTCTTGTTTTAGACGTTCTTCTTTTTGGTACTGCCATGATTAATCCTCCTTAAGAATAGACACTTAATTAAAATGTCAGTTCAATTAATACTATTATACCATTAATTAAACTGCTATTGCTCTTTATCATATAATTGTTGTAATTTCTGAAGCCTTGGATCAACTTGCTTAGTTTCAGAATCATCTTCTTGTTCTTTTTGAACTTCAATTAATTGATCTTCATCAATGACTTCCCAGCCATTACCTTCTGTTAGCATTTGATCACTATTTTCAGAAAAGGCGCGCATAGGCTTTTCAATAATTACAAGTTCTTCAGCAATGTCTTTGATATTAATCATACCATCAGTGACAAGATGATAATGTTCATCTTCTTGATCGTCATCATCGGTATAATCATCGTAGCCTTCTAAGTCAAATACTTCTGAAGTAGTTACATCTAGAGGCACATCTACTGGCTCTAGCGTACGTGCACATGGCATAGTATATGTACCAGTAACATGCATATCTGCAATCACTTCATTAGATTTCACTGTTAATAGGCCTTCAACATTTATTTCTGATAGATCAATTAAATCTAATGACTCTTTCAAATGATCAAAATGAGCCTTTTGGTTAAACTCAAACGGCTTACCTTGATACTTTCTCAATTGTGTTATTGACCATTTCATATGGCTTCACCTCTAACAAGCACAAAATTTATTTTAACTTTCCCAACAAAAGTTGTCAAGATTTTTTCTTAACATATATTGTTCTGTTACAATACTAATGATGAATATTGAAAGGACGAAATGCAAATGAAAAGTGTTGGGCTCATAACTGAATATAATCCATTTCATAACGGACATTTATATCACTCACAACAAACTCAACTTCACTCCAATTCAAATGTAACAATTGCGTTGATGAGTGGCAACTTTGTTATGCGTGGAGAACCTGCAATTTATAATAAATTTACTCGTGCTGAAATGGCCCTCACTGGCGTTGATTTAGTCGTGGAATTACCGTTAATAGCTAGTCTCTCTTCAGGAGATACATTTGCTGAAATGGCTATTAAAGTAGCTCATTATTTAGATATTGATGAAATTTCTTTTGGTAGTGAAAGTGCAAATATAGAAGAATTACAACAACTTGCGTCTACTATTTCAACTTTAGAAAGCCACCCCGATTTTAAAAGTAAACTTAAAGAAGGAAAGAGTTACCCTCGTATATTGAGTGAACTCACTGATCATCATGAACTTATTCAATCGCCGAACAACATGTTAGGTATAAGTTATCTTAAGGCAATCAAACGATTTGCACCAATTATAAAAGCAATGACAATTAAACGTGAAGGTTCACATCATCACCACTCTGAAATACAGCATCCTACCTTTGCAAGTGGAACATCTATTCGTCAGTCTTTAATAAAGAACGATAATGAGTGGAAACGTGTGGTTCCTGAATCAGTACACGCTTTGTATCATAAACCTCATGCTTCAATCGAAGATACATTCCCTTTCATTAAGTATCAACTTATGGTGCAAGATACTGAGGCTTTAGCATCAATATACACTGTAAATGAAGGCTTTGAGAATCGTTTAAAATCTATAGTTCAAGAAAGTTACTCGTTCAAAGAACTAATGGAGAAGCTTAAAACGAAACGTTACACTTATACTCATATACAACGTGTGCTTATGAATGTATTAATCAATGTACGTGCTCATAATGTAAAAAAAGACATCCCCGCTGTTAGAATTTTAGGAATGAACGATACTGGTAGAAATTACTTAAAATATTTAAAAAATAAATTTCCTGAGCGTCAATTTATCACTAATATAAATAAAAAAAATGCACACTATTTCCAAAATGAAATTAAAGCTACACAAGTGTATAATCTTATCAGCAAACAATCTCAAACAGATTTCAACACACCTATCATACGCAAATAAAAACCATTTCAACACATACCCTTACTGATTGAATTTCGTTCAGTAAAAATTGTTGAAATGGTTATTTTTTAAACATCAAATTTATCTTTTAATGCTTTCTCAACATTTGGTGGTACAAATGCTGAAATATCTGCTTTATAGGCTGCTACCTCTTTTACAATGCTTGAACTAATAAATGAATAATTCGTGCTTGTCATCATGTACATTGTTTCAATATTATTGTTTAACTTCTTATTCATGGAGGTTAAACGTAATTCATATTCAAAGTCACTGACTGCACGTAGACCTCTGATAATCGTTCTTGCTCCTACTTGATCACAGAAGTCGACTAACAATCCATTAAAGTGATGAACTTCTACATTTGATAAATGTTGAACAGAATCTCTTATTAAATCAATTCGTTCTTCTAAATCAAATGTTCCACCTTTGCTGCTATTTTTTAACACACATACATGAATTTCATCAAAGCGATCGGCGCTTCGCTCTATAATGTCTAAGTGTCCATATGTAATAGGATCGAAACTACCGGGAATAACTGCTCTCGTCTTACTCATTTTATTCTCCTTTTTCAAGTAACAAAGTATCTGTCAAACCGTAATGATAACGCTTAATCACTTGGAACGGCTCAAATTTAATATCCTCATGATTACTAAACTCACAAACGATAATACCATTTTCTTTTAATAAATTAAACTCCGAAATTCGCTCAATTGCTTCATCAATTAACCCCTTTTTGTAAGGAGGATCTAAGAAAATGACATCAAATTGAATATCACGTTTAGCAAGTGCTTTTAACGCTCTATCGGCATTATTTTTATATACTTCAGCTTGAGGCATTAAATCCAATTGATTTAGATTAGCTTTGATGACTTTAACAGCCTTAAAGTTTTGATCTACAAAAATAACTTTTTCCATACCACGTGATAAAGCTTCTATGCCTAATGCTCCGCTTCCTGCGAATAAATCTAATCCTAAACCTGAAACTTCATGCAAACTGTTAAAAATGCCTTCTTTTACTTTATCCATAGTAGGTCTTGTATTTCGTCCTTCAAGACTTTCTAACGCTTTACTTTTATGTTTACCTGCAATTACGCGCATCGCTCACACTTCCATTTCAATAAGTTATTTAATATAATTTGTTGTATTAAAGGAGACTGATTAATTTATGAAACAATCGTTTATCAAAATCGGTGAAGGTTTAACAGATTTATTTGAATTCACTACCCTTATCGAGTTCAATCACCCTCGTATCAATCGCATCATTTACTTTCATTCGCCACAATCTGAGAAACAACTATCTTCAGTAGCAATGATTATGAATCCGACATCTGGCAACCACTTCCAAGCTATGTATATCATGGTTAATGCTTTAAACTATCCATATCCAGATGGAAATAAGAAATTTGAAATCATTAATACTGAAGCTGAAAAGTATAATATCCCAATTGTAGGCATTGATGTTCAACCACCAGAAACTTATCCTGATATAGACTTATATTTTAATTATCTTATCAGCGTTTTACGTCTACAACGTTGGATTCCACCATTACAATAAAACATGAGTGTTTATAGCACTTCATGTTTTTCCTTCTCATAAGTTTTCTTTAAAAACTTATATGGTGACCCATCAATATCTCTCACATATTTAAGCTGCATGAGTTTATGTACTACATAATCAGCATCTGCTTCATTGACGTACATCACCACATATTTTCTTTGTCTATTTGAATGAACAATATGTCCATATTTTCTTATTTGTCGTTCGTGCTTAATATGTTTTAAATAAATAATTAAACTTACTCTAGGAATTAAATTCATATCTTGCTCACTCCATTATTCATACATAAGTAATCATATCACGTCTATGTTTGTATTGAAATGACTATGATTGTTCTTGAAACACCCTAACCACTCTATGTAAGTTTATCCTTACGCACACTATTTATGAAAATGAATACTATTATGATAATACAAGATGAAGATACTATACTTTTAATAATAAGATAATATTTGTTAAGCTATGTCTAATAATAAAGAGGAGGCTCATAGATGAGTAATAATAAAAGATGGTTAGTCAAAGGTTCTTTAGCAACCGCTGGTATCTTAGGAAGTTTGTTTTACTTTAATAAAAATAAAGCACCTAAACAAGTTAAGTCTATTCCAGCATTCTTTTCAGGACAAGCACCCTATTTATTTGCCCATAGAGGCGGGATGGCAGTTCGTCCTGAACAAACTCAATTAGCATTCGACAATGCAGTAGAATATGGACTAGACGGTTTTGAAACAGATGTACGTTTAACTCAAGATGGTAAATTAATTGTCTTTCATGATGCGCTTGTCGACCGTACTACTAATGGTTCAGGTAAAGTCAGCGAACATACTTTAGAAGAATTGAAACGTCTAGACGCAGGCTATCATTTTACAGATATTAATGGCGCTACGCCTTATCGCAATGATCCTCATGCCAAAATACTTTCATTTGAAGAATTATTAGAGATGTACCCAAACATGTATATCAATGTTGATTTAAAAGATGCACCTAATACGTATGAAGGTCGACTTGCTCCTGAGGTGATGTACAATACTATTGTTAAACATCAAGCGCAAGATCGTGTGCTCGTAACAAGTTTTCATAAAACTCAAATTCGACGCTTTGTTGAGTATAGCAATGATGAAATAGCCGTCGGTGCTAGTCAAGCTGAAGTAGCTGAATGTTTCTTGAAATTTAATAGTATGCTTGGAAATACATTCACGCCTCAAGCTGATACATTTCAAATGCCAACTGAGTTTAAAGGTGTGCCGTTAACGTCTAAACGCTTTATCGACTGGCTAAATTTAAATAATATTGTTCCAGGTTTCTATGGTGTGAACAGTATTGATTTAATGACAGACCTTTATAATAAAGGCGTTCACACCTTAGTTACAGACCGCCCTGACTTAGCTAAACAATTTAAAGAAACCTTACTTAATAAGTAAAACACTATTGCTTTAAACTTATCGATACAGTAGAGACTTTATATAAAATAATATGCATCCTAAAGTTAGATTTTCAACTCATTGTATAAAAGCATTTCATTTCACATAGACGCATCATCATAAATCAAATCATAATTAAAAAACACTTTCGATGACATTTTTTTATTCATCGAAAGTGTTTTTATTGCTAGATTAAATACTCTCTTCGTATCTTCTTTTTATCTATATTTATAATGAACAATTGCAAGATCCACCAGTTGCACACCCATTATGACCTGTTTGGAAGAATGGATTCCCCGCTTCAATTTTCACATTTTCCGAAACTGCAAATGCAATTTTTGTCAGTACTTCATCAATTAAATTCTGTAATGCGACTTCCTTTGTCTTATATTCCATGACAACAGGTAACATTTCATATGTACGCTTACGTTGACGTGTCTCCATCATAATTCTTTTATAGTCAGGGTGATATTTACCAAATCTCATGACATCATCGTATTGATCTTTTGACTTTAAAAATGCTTGATAAAGTAAATGTGCTTCGTCATCATTTTCTAAATTATCTTTAGCATATTGATAAGTTTGATATACATCTGATTGAACAATCATATCAGATAAATTTTCTATCTCATCTAAAATGGATAATGTTTCTTCAGTAATCATATTCTCACCCTTTCGTATTTTACTTTTCCAAGAAAATTAATGAATAATAATCTTTCATAACCTCTCCGCCCATTTCGTCATACTTATTATTTAACATACGAGAGCGGTGGATATCTGAGTTCATCCAACTATGAATTAAAGTTGGTACATCATCAAAATCATACCCTACGTTCTGACTCGTTGATGTGTAGGACACATTGTTTTCATCGAGTTGTTGTGTCAATGCATTCTCAGTGAATTCGGCACTATCAGTACCCTTTTCAGTTGCTTCATACAAGTTAATTGAAGCTATATGTGCAATATCGTCATTAATTTTTAGAGGTTTTAACCCCTTTAACTCTCTCATTTGATTAGTTACTTCATAAAGTGTAATGAGTTGATTCGGGTTCTGTTCAAACGGTGTTGCTTTATCTTTAGAATCTGAAGTGTCACCTTCATCGGTATTTAATTTATATGGTTGTAGTGCCGCTAATGTATCTGAATCTAAGAATCGAACTGCTAAGATTTTGTTTGATTCTTGGTCAGAATAAACTTGCGCGTAGACATTACCATATTTAATTAATGTTTGAGTTTTCATGTCTTCATCCGACATTTCAAATCGATACGTCTTACCATTAGATTGTATCGTTGGTTCCGGGTTAATGCTTGTATTTTCAAATAGATGTGAGGCACTCTCACCGATAGTTAACGGATCAACTTTGACGTCTTTTCCGGTTGCATAAACTGAAGTAATAATATCTTTCTTAGTACTTACGATATAATATTCATTATCTTTTTTGAATATGTAATTTTTATAACCATATTTAAATGGATATGTACGATCAGCTTGACCATAGTGTTTAGTCATAAATTTAATATCCTTACCAATCCAAGTACCAATGCCATGTTTAGGTTTAGGATTTTCAACATTCTTATTAGACTTTTGGAATTGTTCTGAATGATTACTTTTATTACTTTTATTTGGATTCTCTAATACATCAAATTTAAGACGTGGTGAGTAAAATAAATAAATTAAAAAAGTAATTAAAAAAATAACACCTACTACTTTGATAACTAGCTTTTTCATTACTCACCCACCTCTACAGAATTAAGTTTATTGTACAAAAATAGTCTATTATTTATCAAGACAAGCGATTAAACCTTCAACGCTAATTTATAGTTTTCTAGTTTAGTATTGTAGCTAAAATTAAAAAAACTGACAAAACCTACAATGAAGTTTTATCAGTATAGTTGAATAGAAAGAACGAATAAATAAATTATAGTCCTAGAGTTGCTTTAATTAATGAGGTTGTTTCTCCGCCTGGGTAAAGTACATACAATAGAATGTACACCGCCACGCCAGTAATTGCTGTGAAGAACCAAATAATCGATGCAACCGGTCCAATCTTTCTATGAATATTAAATTTATCATTAAAAGCTAAAATAATTTGTACTAATCCTAATACACCGCCAATAGTAGCTAAGTTGATATGGAAAACTAAAAAGATGGTGTAGTAGATTTTCACTGAATCTGGACCACCAAAGGCAGTATTCCCTATGAAAATTGTTCTACTAGCATAAATAATAAAGAAAGTTAATGCAAAAACTGCTGCCCATAACATGACTTTTTTATGTTTATCATTTTGACGTTTCCAAATTAATCTCCATCCGATAGCCACTAAGATTGCACTAATGACGATACATGAAGTACTTATCGTGGGTAAAATGGGTACGCTCATAAGTTTCATCCTTACTTAAGTAAATTTAGATCATTTTAATTAATGAAACGACAACAACAAGTACGAAAAATACAACTAAGTAGTTCAATGAATAAATGAACATTTTTGTCGCCCATTTTGTTTGGTCAGAATCTTTCTTGAAGGTAGTCAATCCTAATGCCAACCATCCTAGATTAAGTAATGTAGCGATGACTACAAATGTTACACCTAAGCCAGACAATAAGAATGGTAAAGGTAATAAGAATACTAACCAAATGAACATGCTAATTCTAGTGCGTTTAAAACCTTTAACTGATGGTAACATCGGAATATTAGCTAATGAATATTCGTCACTTCTTTTAATAGCAAGTGCATAAAAGTGAACGGGTTGCCAACAAAAGACAACTAAAAATAGTGCAATGGCTGCTAAGCTAATATTGCCATCGATAGCTACCCAACCAATTAAAGGTGGTACAGCACCAGGAAAACTTCCAACAACTGTATTCCAAGTTGTATGTCGCTTAGACCAAATTGAATAATAAGAAACATATCCTACAATACCTATTAAACCTAAAACGCCTGAAGGTACGTTCAATAGGAAAAGACTAGCTTCACCAATTAACATCATACCAAAGCTTAATATTAATAAGTTTCTATCTGAGATTCTATCGTTTACAGTCGGTCTACTTTGTTTACTAGGCATGATGCTATCAATATCTTGATCATAATAATTATTTAAAGCACATGCGCCCCCCATGATTAAAGTAGAGCCAACAATCATCAATAATATTTGAGGTATAGACGATAGGAAGGAATGGTTTGTCATTACAACTGCAAGCCATGCGCCTGCAAATGCAGGTATCAAGTTACCTTGAACGAGGCCCATTTTAATGATTTGTTGTAATTCTTTGAAGGTTACTCGGCCCGTATCCTGTGACAAAGTGTGTTCTTTGCTCATAGTTCCCCTCCTTGAATTTTTCATATAGTACAATGATATAGTATATTTTATTAAAAGACTAGGTTTTATAAAATTAAATTGTGACACTTTAGCGACATTATAAATCGTCGATTTTGTGACACAATTAAAAATGGTATTCTTGTTATAATGAGTTAAAAGTAAAAATATGTACATTAATTTAAAGTACTAAAATAACAAGTGTCAAAACAATTTATATTGTCTTTTTTGTCTTATAACCACAATATGTGATGCAATAAATAACGTTAAAATGAATGACAAAAGATGGCAAAAAATGCGTACTTTAATTAATGATGGGGTGTTTATCATTGTTTAGAAAGCAGAACCTTAAATGGTTAGGTGTTTTAGCTACGATTATTATGACCTTTGTTCAATTGGGTGGCGCCCTCGTAACTAAAACAGGATCAGAAGATGGTTGTGGATCATCATGGCCATTATGTAATGGTGCACTTCTTCCTCAAAATTTACCAATTCAGACGATTATTGAATTAAGTCACAGAGCTGTATCAGGTCTATCTCTTATCGTCGTGCTTTGGTTAGTCATCACAGCATGGAAGAATATTGGATATATTAAAGAAATCAAACCACTTTCAATCATTAGTGTTGCTTTCTTACTTGTCCAAGCACTAATAGGAGCCGCAGCCGTAATATGGCAACAGAATGCTTATGTTCTTGCATTACATTTTGGTATTTCTTTAATTAGTTTTTCATCAGTATTCGTAATGACTCTAATCATATTTTCTGTTGACCAAAAATATGAAGCTGATGAATTATTTATTAAGAAGCCACTTCGTACATTAACATGGCTGATGGCAATTATTGTGTACCTTACAATTTATACTGGTGCATTAGTAAGACATACTAAGTCGAGTCTTGCTTATGGTGCATGGCCAGTGCCATTTAATGATATTGTGCCACATAATGCGCATGATTGGGTACAATTCGCCCATAGAGGTATGGCATTTATCACATTTATGTGGATTATGTTCACATTTATTCATGCTATTAAAAATTATTCAGACAATCGCACAGTACGCTATGGTTATACTGCTGCATTTATTTTAGTTATTTTACAAGTTATTACAGGTGCGCTATCTGTTATAACAAATGTAAATTTAATTATTGCATTATTCCATGCATTATTTATCACATATTTATTTGGAATGATTGCCTACTTCATCTTATTGATGTTAAGAACAACACGTAGTATGAAATAGTATTACTATAAATTTTTAACCTTCATTTCTAAGTTAAATGGAAAATACAAATTTATTTGCTACCCGCGCCCTTCAAGGATAATGAGTATAAGTTTACCTTGAAGGGCGCGTTCTGTATACCCACACATATGTCATACATTATTGCCAGCGTATATAAAAGCCGCCCGATTGTGTAAACTTTTAATCATCACACAATTGGGCGGGTTTCGCATATTATGATAGCTTTTCTATTTCAATAAGTAGATCGCCGGTTGCAATGGCATCACCACTTACTACAGTAACTTGTTTAATTACACCATCAAATGGTGCTTGTATAGTAGTTTCCATCTTCATAGCTTCAGTAATCAACAATGGTTGATTTGCTTTAACTTCATCACCTACAGCAACTTTAACCTCAGTGACAGATCCAGGCATTTGAGCTCCTATATGGCTAGGATTAGTTTTATCAGCTTTAGGTTTCACATTAGCATTTGTCTTCACATTTTCGTCTTTAATATAAATTCGACGTGCTTGACCATTCATAGCATAATAAATTGTACGATTACCATTTTCATCAGGTTCACTAATTGTTTCGAGTTTAATTATTAAACGTTTACCCGTATCAATTTCTATTTCAACGGTTTCACCATTACGCATACCAAACAAGAAGGTCGGTGTATCAAGTAATGATAGATCACCATATTGCTCTTTTGTTTGAATATATTGGTTATACACTTTCGGATATAGGACATAGCTTATAACATCTTGTTCTGTCACTTCACCCTGTTGCTTTTCAGCTAACTCTTCACGAATCTCGTCAAAGTCAACAGGCTCTAAATATTCTCCAGGTCTCTCAGTAAGTGGTTGTTGACCTTTGAGAATAACTTCTTGTAATTTTCGATTAAACCCATTTACTGGCTGACCAATTTCACCTTTAAAGAATGAAACCACTGATTCAGGAAAATCAAGTTTATACCCATCGCTAAGTACTGATGATTCATCTAAATCATTCTGAACCATGTAGAGCGCCATATCTCCCACTACTTTAGAAGATGGTGTTACCTTAACTATATCACCAAATAAGAAATTCACTCTACGATACATATCTTTTACTTCGTCAAAGCGCCCACCTAAACCTAAACTTTTAGCTTGTTGACTTAAATTAGAGTACTGACCTCCAGGCATTTCGTGTTGATATATTTCAGTATTAGGTGATTTAATATCACTTTCAAAGTCAGCATAATAAGGACGAACAGTAGCCCAGTAATGACTTAATTCTTCTAAACCTTCAATATCAGTTCTTAAGTTGCGTGGGAAACCATTAAGTGCATAATATAAAGAATTCGCACTAGGCTGACTTGTCAATCCACTCATTGAAGCAACAGCTGTATCTATGATATCTACACCTGCGTCAATAGCTTGTTTATAAGTTAGCAAACCATTTCCACTTGTATCATGTGTATGGAGATGAATTGGTAAATTAACTGCTGCACGTAATTCACCGATTAATTCATTTGCTGCTTTTGGTTTCAGCAGTCCAGCCATGTCTTTAATTGCTAAAATATGGAATCCTTCTCTTTCTAATTCTTTAGCCATTTTCACGTAGTAATCTAATGTATAGATATTAGAACGTTCGACATTTAAAATATCGCCTGTGTAACAAATTGCACCTTCAGATATTTTACCTGCTTCTTGCACGGCTTCATTAGCAATTTTCATTTGATCGACCCAGTTTAATGAGTCGAAGATACGGAAGACATCTACACCTGCGTTAGCACTTTCATGTACAAATTTCTTAATTACATTATCAGGATAGTTTTTGTAACCAACGGCGTTAGATGCACGTAATAACATTTGGAACAAGACATTAGGTATTGCTTTACGCAATCTTTCTAAACGTTCCCAAGGATTCTCTTTTAAGAAATTATATGCCACATCAAAGGTTGCGCCACCCCACATTTCTAATGAAAAGCTATCTTTAAATACTTCAGCAGTTTTAGATGCAATATTCATCATGTCTTTCGTTCTTACACGAGTAGCTAATAATGACTGATGCGCATCTCTGAATGTGGTATCTGTAATGAGTACGTCTTCCTGTGCTCGTACCCAATCAGCAAGCCCCCTAGGTCCTTGGTCATCTAAAATTTGTTTCGTTCCAGATAATTGATTAATACGATCTTGAGATACTCTCGGGATTGATGTTGATTCGTAATCTGGTTTAGGACGTTGTTCCACATTAGGGAAGCCATTTATAGTTACATTCCCAATATATTCCAGTGTCTTAGTACCTCTATCAAGTGTAGGTGCAATATCGAATAATTCTGGTGTTTCTTCTATAAATTTAGTTGTATAATCTCCACTTCTAAATTTATCATTTCGCATCACGTTGATTAAAAACGGAATGTTGGTTTTAACTCCACGTATACGCATTTCTCGTAGTGAACGTTCCATTTTTTCTTCAGCTTGTTTATAAGAAAACGCATGTGTAGATAATTTAACCAATAGAGAATCATAATATGGTGAGATTTCAGCTCCTTGGAAACCATCGCCAGCATCCAATCTAACTCCAAATCCACCGCTCGAACGGTATGCGATGATTGTTCCTGAATCTGGCATAAAATCATTCAATGGGTCTTCAGTAGTAATACGACATTGAATCGCATATCCAAGCGTTTGAATATCTTGTTGTTTTGGCATAGCAATTCTATCACCAAAAAGTGACTCGCCATCAGCCACTAAAATTTGAGTTTTAACAATATCTATACCTGTGATCATCTCAGTAATTGTATGTTCAACTTGTACACGTGGATTGACTTCAATAAAGAAGAATTCATCACCTGAGACTAAAAATTCAACTGTTCCGGCATTTACGTATTTAATATTCTCCATCAACTGAATAGCTGCTTCACAAATACGTTCTCTTAAACTGTTTGATAATCCTACTGAAGGCGCAACTTCAACAACTTTCTGATGGCGTCGTTGTACCGAACAATCTCTTTCATACAAATGTATAATATTGCCTAATTCATCACCAATAACTTGTACTTCAATATGTTTAGGATTATCAATATATCTTTCAATATAAACTTCGCTATTGCCAAAAGACTTTTCAGCTTCTGATTTAGCACGGTGGAAAGCATCTTCAAGTTCACTTTCTTCACGTACAATACGCATACCTTTACCGCCTCCACCACTAGTTGCTTTAATCATTAGTGGAAAGCCAGCTTCTTCTGCGAATTGTTTGGCTGCTTCAAAACTTTCAATAGGCCCATCTGTACCTGGAATAACAGGCAAATCGGCTTTAATAGCAGTTGTTCTCGCTTTGACCTTATCTCCAAACATATCTAAATGTTCAAGATGGGGACCTATAAATTTAATATTTTCTTCCGCACAACGACGTGCGAACTGTTCATTTTCACTTAGAAAACCATATCCAGGGTGAATCGCATCTACACCTGCACGTTTCGCTACCTCGATGATGCGTTCAATGTTTAAATAACTTTCAGCAGGTCCCAAATCACTACCAACTAAGTAAGATTCGTCTGCCTTATATCTATGTAATGAACTTTTATCTTCATTAGAATATATTGCTACTGTATTGATATTTAACTCTGCTGCTGCTCTAAAAATCCTGATGGCAATTTCACCACGGTTAGCAACAAGTAACTTCTTTATATGTTTCAAAAGCGAAGACACCCCCTCATATTTTTTGAATTTTCTAACTAATTAGATAATAAGATTTTATCTTAAATGATTGAATAATTCTATAGTAATTTACAAAGTTAAAGATAATTTAATTTTTTGTAACACTTTACAATGCAACAAAATGATCATGAAATTTCTCTACACTATCAAATCTATAACTTCAGATAATCTTATTATTATCGATAACATAATTTTATCATTAATAGTACATATGTGCTAGTTTAGAATAAAAGCTTTACATTATTTTAATTTTTAAAATAATAAAAAAGACAATCTATAGTAGCTTGATCTCAACTTCTTGAAAATCATTTAACTATAGATTGTCTTTAATAACTTATTTAATTATAACGGCGTTTCATATCGATTTTACGTTGCTTTTGGCGTTTATCATCTTGTTTGATTTGTTTAGCAGTAATTAATAAAAGACCCATGGCAATACTTAAACTAATCATTGCTGAACCACCAAAACTAATAAATGGTAACGGTACACCTGTTAATGGGATTGTAGCTGAAATACCACCGATATTAACAAATGTTTGGCTTCCTATATAACTTGCGATACCGACGCAAACTAATTTGTAAAAATAAGAATTTGTTTTATTAGCTAATTGGAATGCTCGATATACAATGAAATATTCTAAAATAATTACTAATAAGCCACCCACTAAACCTAACTCTTCGCATATCACCGCAAAGATAAAATCAGTATGAGGTTCTGGCAAGTAACCCAATTTCATTATACTGTTACCTAATCCACGTCCAAATAGCCCACCATTACCTATCGCCATTAAGGAATTAGAAATATGATACCCTGTTCCTGATTCTTGTCCAAATGGATTTGTTAACGTACTAAAACGTGCTTCTAAATAACTAGGAACCATATGTAGTATCAACATAAACGATGCAATAATAACAAATCCTAAAGCTACTAATAATCCCCACTTCAACATATTCTGAACACCAATACCAGAATAGAAAATAATTGAGAAAAAGATGATTAGTATTAACATCGTTTGCCCAACGTCCTTTTGGAAAAGAACAAGAACCAAACACGTTACTACGAATAGAATTGGACCTAAGATTAACTTGATGTTCTGTCTTACTGCAGGCATTTTCTTTTCAATCATAAATGGTATGTAAAGAATGATGGCAATTTTTAGTAACTCTGATGCTTGTAGATTCATAAAACCTAAATTAATCCAACTCTTGGAACCATTGATATTTTTACCAATAACTAAAGTCAGTAATAGTAGTACGAAAATACCAATCATCATTCCTTTTTGAACATTAGGCTTCTTTAGGACTTTTACATTCATAATAAATGCCATAAAAAAGACTATAGCGAAACTCATAATAACGTATAAAAGTTGTCTATTATAGAAGTAAGTTCCTGCAACGGCTACACCACCAGTTAAAGTACCTTTAGTTGCAGCTACCATACTTGCGCTGTATACCATTACTAATCCAATCAAACACAGGAGTACGTATGTAATTAATAATGGATAATCGATAAATTTAGAAGTTTTTCCAATATACCGCATTATATTTTTAAAATTATTCATATACTAGATCATCCAATTCTAAATTTTTAAAGTTAATCACTTCGTTGACTTAATTCATTTATCTTCACTTTTTAAAAAGCTGTCTTACCTATTATATACTTGAACCCTTCAATTAAACAAATATTATTAGGTTAAGCATCAACTTATTTTATAGGATAAGCCTGAAACAAAAATGACTGAGAAAGATATCACGTTCAGATATCATCTCAGTCACTCATACGATGACGTATATGTACGATTAAGTCTATACGTTGTCGTAAATATATATGTTATTAACGCATTCATATTGACACTTTAAATACGTGCGTTATGCTAAATCTATTGGAAGTAAAACATTAAACATTTGTGAAAGCTTCATGTAATTTAGAAAGTTCTTTTTCTAATCTTAACATTAATTGCTTACCATCTTCTTTATCAACTAAACCAAGTTGAACAGCGAAATCAACCTCTTTTTGAAGGCCAAACATTTGAGTATCTAACACTTCTTCATAAAGCGGACAAGAAGGTAAAGTTAAGTTATCCATCTGAACTTTAATAAGATGTAAGATTCTATCAGCATCTTTATTCAACTGGTCATATGCCGCATTATTTAATTTCGATTGGTTAGCCATGACATACTCCCCCTATCATTTCAATTAATATCTTCACATTAGAAGTTTATCTTAATAGGTATTAAAAAGCAAGTGAATTTAAATTAAGTCACTATGATTTTATGTTAAAATAATTAAAGATAAAAAATGAGGGAGTGGGCATATATGATCCAAATTAAGGGTGCAGTTAAGTTTCCTATCTCTTTGGATAGTACAACTTGGATTTTCGATGACAGAAAAGTGAGTATCGATGATTTAGAGCGTGGGGTTTTCGACGGTACTAGACCTGTTAACTTCGAAGATAACACTGAATGGAATCGAGCTATTTTAGAAGGACAAACCAATCCACCTACACTTGATTCAGAAATTAAATATAAAAAGCGTTCAGTTTTAGAAGGATCTTTCGTCATTAATATGACACCATTTTTCAAAAATGCTGAACCACACGATAAAGCAACAGCAATAAAACTTTATAATGATAATGATGCTATCGAAATACCAATTGAATTATTACCTTACTTATTCTTCCAATTCGCGAAAGATGGCAAACGATTATATAGCGACAATGCCGTTGATAGCTTTGTTTATGTGCCAGAGGATGGGTATACATATGAATTCAAATATGTAACTCATATAGAGGTGATTTAATGTGCTAGAAGTTCAATGTATCATTTGTGATACAAAAGTGTTTATTGATGAACAAACAGTTGAGGCTAAACGCTTAAGAAACAATCCTATTCGCACCTTTATGTGCGATGATTGTAAAAGTCGTTTAGATACACCTAAACAACGCAAACCACAAGTGATGGAATACATTTCTAAAACAGAAAATCATTCAATCGATAAAGATGAATTATAAAAAAAGGTGCGGTTTAAGTTACCCATAACTTAAGCCGCACCTTTTATCTATATTATTGATCTTCTTGCATCATTTGTTTAACGCGTTTTGCTTCTTTTTCACGTGCTGATTTGTTTAAGATTTTCTTTCTTAATCTAATATTTTCTGGTGTAACTTCAACTAATTCATCGTCATTGATAAATTGTAATGCTTCTTCTAAAGTTAAAATTCTAGGACGATTCATCGTTTGAGTTTGATCTTTCGTAGCAGAGCGTACGTTAGTTTGATGCTTCGCTTTCGTAATATTAACTGTTAAATCATTTTCACGGTTATGTTCACCAACTATCATACCTTCATAAACTTCTGTACCTGGTTCCATGAAGTTTACACCACGGTCTTCTAAGTTAATAATTGCATATGATGTAGCTTGACCTTGGTCCATTGAGATTAAAGCACCGTTACGACGCCCACCTATTTGAGCTTTAACACGAGGTCTAAATTCTTCGAAAGTATGGTTAATAATACCATAACCACGTGTCATAGACATAAATTCTGTAGTATAACCAATCATACCACGTGCTGGTACCATAAAGATAAGACGCGTAAGACCATTATCAGTAGTCATCATATCTAACATTTCACCTTTACGTGCACCTAGAGATTCAATTACTGCACCAGCGTTTTCAGAAGGTACCTCACATTGTACACGTTCAAATGGTTCGCTTAACACGCCGTCGATTTCTCTTAAAATAACTTGAGGTTTAGAAACTTGTAATTCAAAACCTTCACGTCTCATATTTTCAATTAAGATTGAAAGGTGTAACTCACCGCGTCCAGCTACAATCCAAGCATCTGGTTGGTCTGTTGGAGTTACTTTTAATGAAACGTCTGTTTCAAGTTGTTGCTCTAATCTTTCTTGAATTTGACGTGCAGTGACATAGTCACCTTCTCGACCAGCAAATGGTGAATTATTTACTCGGAAAGTCATTTCAAGTGTTGGTTCGTCAATACGTAACACAGGTAACGCTTCTTGATGATCATGAGGTGTCACAGTTTCACCAACATTGATATCTTCCATTCCTGACACAGCGATTAAGTCTCCAGCTTGTGCTTCTTCAATTTCTTCACGTTTCAAACCAAAGTAACCAAATATTTTAGTTACTCGGAAATTCTTGATTGAGCCATCTAACTTGATTAATGATACGTTATCTCCAACACGCATTTTACCTCTAAATACGCGACCAACTCCAATACGTCCAACATAGTCGTTATAATCTAATAATGCGACTTGGAATTGTAACGGTTCATCTTGATTATCAATTGGAGCGGGAACATAATCAATTATTGTTTCAAATAATGATTGCATGTTTTCATCTTGGTTATCTGATTCAAGGCTTGCTGTACCGTTTACCGCTGAAGCATAAACAACTGGAAAATCTAACTGTTCATCATTTGCTTCTAATTCAATAAATAAGTCTAATACTTCATCTACTACGCCTTCAGGACGTGCAGCTGGTTTATCAATTTTATTTACAACTACTACTGGTTTTAAATTTTGTTCTAATGCTTTCTTAAGAACAAAACGAGTTTGTGGCATTGTACCTTCATATGCATCAACTACAAGAACAACACCATCAACCATTTTCATAATACGTTCAACTTCCCCACCGAAATCGGCATGGCCAGGTGTGTCTAAGATATTAATACGTGTGCCTTTATAATCAATTGCTGTATTTTTAGCAAGAATCGTAATACCACGTTCTCTTTCTAAATCGTTTGAATCCATTGCACGTTCGTCTACATGTTCATTTTCTCTGAAAATACCAGACTGTTTAAGCAACTCATCTACTAAAGTTGTTTTACCATGGTCAACGTGCGCAATAATCGCTATATTACGAACATCTTCTCTTAAATTAGTCATTTTATAAATTTCCTTTCTTGAGTAAACTCCCACTTTTAATTACAACTGTTTTATTATATCATATATTAGTGAAAAGATAAGTAAAAGGTGGGGTATGGGATGCAACAAAAAAAATCAAAAGGCATCTTCTGGATATTCTCTATTTTAGCAGTCATTTTCTTAGTATCTTTTAGTTTTGCATTAGGTGCTGCTAATGTTCCATGGATGATTTTAACATTTATATTACTCATTGCAACATTTGGCGTTGGTTTCACTGTTAAAAAGAAATACAGAGAAAACAACTGGCTGTAACATAGAAATCTAACATTATAATGTTAGATCAACAAGTTAAAGCAGAGACGATTCAATGTCGTCTCTGCTTTTATTTTTCTCGTTTTCTACCAAATCGTTGTTCATGATGTTTAGCAATCGTCTCTTCAAATTCACTTAAATAGTTATTAAGGATCTCTCGATGAAGTTTTGCGTTAGCCATTAAAATAGAATTAGGGTGGTTCATTTCAAGTCTGTCCCCTAATAAGTTACTACCTACGCCTCCCACTTCATTCAATATCATTAAGCCTCCAGCAAAATCCCATGGTTGTAATCTTGGTGTAAGGTACGCAGCGAGTTGACCTTTAGCCACACTTATAATTTCTAATGCAGCACTACCATAAGCTCTTGCACTTCTAGCGTCCTCTACTATTGGCGCAAACACTTTGCCCATTATTGGTTTAGTTAACCAGTTAGGATTTATACCAATGATACTTGTTTTAAGTTCGGAATCTTCTAGTGGCTTTAATTGATGGCTATTTTCAAAGGCACCTTCACCAACTTTAGTGTGGTATAGAACGTCTCTCATTACATCATATACGAACCCAGCGTATGGTTTACCATCATGGTAAATACCAATTGATATCGCAAAATTTTCTTTTTGATGAACGAAGTTTAGCGTACCGTCTATGGGATCTATGACCCAAATGATGCCTTGTGTATCTTTTAAATTATGTCCGTGCCCTTCTTCACCTATAACTCGGTGTTCAGGATAATTGTGATGAATCGTTTCATAAAGATAATTTTCAGTGGCCTTATCAACATTCGTGACTAAATCATTCGGATTAGATTTCATTTCTATATCCAGATCATCTTTCATCATATGACGAACTTTATTACCAGCCTCTAGTATTATTCCCTTTGCAAAATCATATAATGCCATCGTATCATCTCCTATTACTTACCATTATACATGATGTCATCTTCAAAATTATATTAATACACATAGATTTACCTTATTTTAAAGAATTCAAACGCCTAATTAACAAGCTTATACTTTAGGTTAGAAATCCTTAACTATGCTACAATATATGTAATCAATTATTAGGAGGCATAAAATGACTCAATATACATTTGCTCCAAAAGATTTTAAAGCTTTCGATGTCGAAGGTCTAGACAATCGTATGGAAGCACTCAATGAATATGTTAGACCTCAATTAAATAATTTAGGAACATACTTTGCAGATTATTTTAGTACTCAAACTGGCGAAGAGTTCTACCCTCATGTAGCTAAACATGCGCGTCGTAGTGTTAATCCACCAAAAGATACGTGGGTAGCATTTGCTCCTAATAAACGTGGATATAAGATGTTGCCACATTTTCAAATTGGATTATTTAGAGACCAATTATTTGTAATGTTCGGCGTAATGCATGAGGCTAAAAATAAAGCCAATCAGATGAAAGTCTTTAAAAAGCATTTCGATAAAATTAAAGACTTACCTGAAGACTATAGTGTTTGCTTAGATCATATGAAACCTGAAAAGACACTTATTAAAGATATGAACGATGACGATCTTCACAAAGCTATTGATCGCGCAATTAATGTTAAGAAAGGTGAATTTTTCATAGCACGAGAAATTCAGCCTTCTGATCAAAGATTAAAAAGTGATAAAGCCTTTCTACAGTTTATTGAAGAAACATTTGATGCGTTTTTAAGATTTTACCAATAATACATCTTCATTTTTAAGCTTGAATGGAATGATTACAATTCTATTCAAGCTTTTTTATAGTCGCACAATATTTTTAGGTTGACCTAACTTTTTGTTTAGGTTAATATATTTTCATAAGATTTTAGGAGTGATATGATTGAAGTTAAAAGACGACAACTATGAACAACAACAAAGTTTAGACGAAATAAATAATACTATTCATTTTGACCATAAAAGTAGTGCAAGTCAGAAGTTTTTAGCATTTTTAGGTCCTGGTTTACTCGTGGCAGTAGGTTATATGGACCCCGGCAACTGGATTACATCCATGCAGGGTGGCGCACAATATGGCTATACCTTGCTATTCGTGATTTTAATCTCAAGTTTAGCAGCAATGTTATTACAAAGTATGACGGTTAGATTAGGAATAGCAACCGGTAAAGATCTTGCGCAAATGACACGTCATTTTTTAAGTAAACCTGTAGCTATCATATTTTGGATTATCGCTGAATTAGCCATCATAGCTACTGACATCGCAGAAGTTATTGGTAGTGCTATCGCGTTAGACTTAATTTTTGGTATTCCATTAATTGTCGGCGCCTTAATTACCGTATTCGACGTTTTCTTATTGTTATTCATTATGCGCTTCGGTTTCAGAAAAATTGAAGCCATCGTTGGAACATTGATATTTACTGTATTAGCGATATTTGTATTTGAAGTTTTTATATCTTCTCCACAATTAACTGATATATTGAATGGCTTTGTACCACATAAAGAAATTGTTACTAATCAAGGCATTTTATATATTGCTTTAGGTATTATTGGAGCGACAATCATGCCTCACAATTTATATCTACATTCTTCAATTGTTCAATCACGTAAATATGATCGACATGACAATGAAGAGAAAGCCCAAGCAATTAAGTACGCTACAATTGATTCAAACCTTCAATTATCTATAGCTTTTGTAGTTAATTGTTTATTATTAACTTTAGGTGCAGCTCTATTTTTTGGAACTAAAACAAATGATTTAGGTGGTTTCTACGATTTATATCATGCCTTAAAAACTGAACCCGTATTAGGCGCAACTTTAGGCGGCGTGATGAGTACACTATTTGCAGTAGCTTTATTAGCTTCTGGACAAAATTCTACTATTACAGGTACTTTGGCTGGTCAAATTGTGATGGAAGGATTTTTACGATTATCAATTCCTAACTGGTTACGTCGTTTGATTACTCGAGCGCTTGCAGTCATCCCAGTTATCATTTGTTTAATTATTTTTAAAGGCAACTCTGAAAAAATTGAACAACTTCTTGTATTTTCGCAAGTATTTCTAAGTATCGCATTACCTTTCTCATTAATACCGCTTCAACTTGCTACAAGTAATAAAAAATTAATGGGACCTTTTATTAATAAAACGTGGGTTAATATTATTTCATGGACGCTAATTGTCATTCTAAGTGGATTAAATGTTTACTTAATCATTCAAACGTTCCAAGAATTATAAAAAATTTATACAATATACTCATAAAAAGAAGCACAAAGATGATTCAATTAAAAATCATCTTTGTGCTTTTTAGTAGATTAAGTATGTCGAATAATTTACATCTTTAAATAATCTACTTTAAAAAGATTTTAAATTGTAAAATTTCTACCTTTTTTAATCCTAATAAATGTATGGATCATCTTTCTTGTGATTTTTTAGTTCTTTGTCTGGATCCCATTCTTCATTATGTGATTGTTTGTTTTCATGGTAATTATCGTTAAATTGATCTCTATTATGAGATTGATTATAATGTGCATGATTGTTGTGGTCTTTCTTTTTACTAAACAACATAATAGCAGCAATAATCCATAAAATCATTGCAATGAAATTCATAGTTATTAAACCTGTTACTGCAGCAGCTATAAGTAAGGCCCCTGCTAAATTTTTACGCCCTTTGATTGTTAAGGCTCCAAATATCCCTAATATTGTAGAGAATGCTAAAAATCCAATTGAAATCATCATTGAGGCTAACAAAATATCAGAGGATACATTTTGATTATTGCCATACATTTGTTTCATTATATCTTTATATTGTTGTTGATTTTGACCACTTTTCATTACTAAAAGTGATAAACAAGTTAATAATAAATATATAATACTTAAACCATTAGCTATCCATGCTAAGATAGTTTCTGTTTTTCTATTCATATTAGGCTACACTCCTCTTAGTTACATTCTTAAAACAATAATACTAAAAATTAGAACTTATAGCGAACACATAAAAAAAAGTGATTGACTTTTCATTCTAAGTCAATCACTTATATAGTGTTATTTATTTTCCGTGTCGTCTTTGTGTTCAACTTGGTTCTCTTGATTATCTTCTTGAGGTTGTTCACCTTGGAACATTTGACGACGTTCCTCGTAATTCATTCTCCGTTGATTGACTGCACTAGGTTGATTCTTTCTTCTTTCTTTCATGCGTTTATTATAAGCTTTTTTCTTTTCTCTTTTCTTCGCACGAATTTCAGCTTTTTCTTTCTTGCGTTGAGCCTTAAGTTCTCTAGGATCAACTTGAGGTTCTTGTGGCTCTTGGTTGTAAGCATAACCATCCTCATAACCGTAACTATCATCTTCATTTTGATAATAATCTTCTTGGAATTGTTCATCACGCTTAGCTTTTTTAGATTTCTTATTGTATTTCGCCTGTCTAGACATAATCGCCGGTTCTTCTTCTTCCTGCTGAGTGGACTTGTATTCACTTTCTACAGCGCGTTTTGGAAATTGAGCATATTTATCATCTGTCTCATCATAATTATGACTCTCTGACTCATCATTCATATAAGCGTCATGTTGTTGAGGTTCATATTGGTGCTCTGCTTCATAGGCTTCTCTTTGTTGACGTTCTTTTCTGCGTTTACGACGTGTGTTTCTATATTCTTTATTATCACGTGGTTGTTCGTAATCATCGTAATAACCGTGATTGTACCCATCTTCGTAATAGTCATTATGAGAGGTAGACTGTGGTCTACGTTTATCATAGTATTCATAATTATCATAGTATGGTTGTCCATAATCATCATTATAGTATGCTGGTACGGTTTCTACCCGATCTTTTCTAGCAAACATCATGATAGCGACGATAAAGAATAAAATTGGAATAATTAATGTGACAACTAATAATACCAATGGAATCGTAACTATAGCTGCTAATAGAAATAAGAAACCTGAAAGTATTCTAATATTCATTGAAATTAAAGCTAAGAATGAAATCAATAAACAAATGATGAAGTAAACAATGATAGCCCAAACACCATTTTGTAACCATATAACAAATTGAGTTGTACTTAAATCATTGTTACCTAAAATTTGTTGAACCAACTCATTATTATTTAATGAATTTTCTAAATTAGCAATCGATGTATCATTACTAAATGATACAAGTGCAATAAACATCGTTACAATCGTTAATATGAGTAAAAATACCCAACTAAACCAACCTAGTACTTTTTCAGTTAGCCGACCGACTGGACGCTTAATTTGTGTGTATTGCTCTCCTGACATCCGCTACAACTCCTTACTTTACTATCAAATCATTATATAAGAAATATGAGTAAATAACTACTATTTATCATCAATCTATTTTAAGTTCATTTTAAAATTTAAAAAGCTTTCGTTATATTCGCTAAGTGTTTTCTGGCCTAAGTCCTTATAAACTTCCAAACGATTTTGTTCTTTTTTTGTTGGGTAAAATCTATGGTCTTCTCTAACTTCTTTAGGTAGCTTATCTCTAGCTGCTTTATTAGGCGTTGCATAGCCTACCCACTCTGTATTCTGTTTATTATTTTTCTCATCTAATAAGAAGTTCATAAATTTATATGCGCCTTCTTTATTCTGAGCAGTTTTAGGAATAACCATGTTATCAAACCAAAGATTAGATCCCTCTTTGGGAATGACATAGTTATACTTATTACTACCTTGAACTAAAGGTGCTGCCACACCACTCCAAACTACAGCGATGTTACCTTCATGTTGTTGAAGCATCATTGTTATCTCATCACCAACGACACCTCTTACTTGCGGAACTAACTTTTTCAAATCCACTTCAGCTCTTTTAATATGAGAAGAATGGTTATCATTCAAACTATAACCTAATTTGTTTAATCCCATTCCCATCATTTCACGAGCACCATCTACTAATAAAATATCATTTTTATACTTAGATTGATACAAATCACTCCAACTATTGAAATTATCATGAGGATATTTATCTTTATTATATAAAATACCCACTGTACCAAAGAAATAAGGTAATGAATATTTATTATGAGGATCATAAGACATATTCATATAATCAGAATCAAGATTTTTGATATTGGGTATTTTAGTATGATCTAAAGGAACTAACAAATTGGAACGCTTAAGCTTTTGCACGGTGTACTCACTTGGAAATGCCACATCATAATGTGTACCCCCATTACGTATTTTGGCCTCCATGGCTTCATTTGAATCAAACGTTTCATATACAACTTGTATGCCTGTTTGTTTTTCGAACTTTTTAATCAAACTAGGATCAATGTATTCTCCCCAGTTATAAACATAAATCTTTTCTTGCGTATGGGTGTTCTCTTTAGATTTAAACCAATGACTCATAACTAAACATAAAATACCAATAATTACTGCAGAAAAGATAAGTTGTAGAAATCGTTTCATTCACTTACACCCCGTTTCACCGTCTTTTGACATTTAACAAAGTGTTGCATTAAATAATATCCAATGATACCTAATAAAATAACTATAAATAATATAGTCGATATAGCATTAATTTCCATACTTATACCTTTTCTAGCCATTGCATAAACTTCCACAGATAAGACACTAAATCCGTTTCCTGTTACGAAAAAGCTAACTGTAAAGTCATCTAAAGAATATGTTAGAGCCATGAAAAATCCACCAATAATTGAAGGCATGATATTAGGTATAATGACGCTACTCAATAATTGCGATTCATTAGCTCCTAAATCTCTAGCTGCGTTCAACATGTTATCGTTCATTTCATAAAGTTGTGGTAACACAATAATCACTACGATAGGTATACAAAATGCGATATGTGATGCTAATACAGTAAAGAATCCTAAACCTAAACCAGTAAAATGTCCAATTGCGGTAAACATAATTAAAAATGATGCACCAATAACTACATCCGATGAGACCATGAGTACATTATTCAAAGTCAATAATGTTACTTTGAATTTTTTATTGCGTAAATAATATAAAGCAATCGCGCCAAACGTACCAATTACCGTAGACACTGATGCAGCTAATAGGGCAACCGCGACCGTGTTAAATATTACAGATATTAATCGATCATCTTGGAAGAGAGTACGATAATGTTCTAACGAGAAATGCTCAAAATGAATCATATTTCCAGCTGAGTTAAATGAATATATCATCAAGAAAAATATCGGTATATAAAGTATTGCTATTAAAATACCTATGTACATCTTTCCATACCATTTCACGTCGTTCACCCCTTCCCATTAGATGACTTAGATTTAGTTAAGATTAAGATAAAGGCCATAAATATAATTAGGAATAACGCAATTGTAGAGCCCATACCGTAATTTTGAATTGTTAGAAATTGCTCTTCAATCGATGTACCTATATTAATAACTTTATTACCTGCAATCAATCGCGTAATCATGAATAGTGATAACGCAGGTATAAAGGTCACTTGAATCCCCGTCATTACTCCCTCTTTAGTTAAAGGAATGATGACCTTTCTGAAAGTAATTAACGGACTAGCACCTAAATCACTAGAGGCTTGTAATAAGTTATTAGGTATTGCTTTCATACTATTGAATATAGGTAAAATCATAAAAGGGATATAAATATAACTTGCAACCAATAAAAACGCTCCACTTGTGAAAAGCATATTAAATACTGGTAAGTGAAAAACATGTAGTGCTTGATTTATAATACCATCATGACTTAATAACCCTATAAAAGCATAGGTCTTCAGAAGTAAATTAATCCACGTTGGAATAATCATTACCATTAGTAATATATTCTGAAATCTAGATTGAGCAATAAAGTATGCTGCTGGATAACTGATCAATAAAGTAATGAGAGTGATTAGAAATGCATACCATATGGAATCCGCAAACATTTTAAAATAACGCAACGAAAAAATTTGTTCATAATTTGTAAAACTAAAATGACCATGCACGTCAGTGAATGAGAAATAAACAAGTAAAATTACAGGTATAATAATAAAAATAACCATCCATAATAAATATGGAACAAGTAGTAATTTATTGATATTACGCATGGTCTACATCCTCATAACTCTCTATACGCTTATCAAATTCTTCCTCAGTTTCACCAGGTACCATAATATGAATTGCTTCTGGTTCAAAGAATAGACCTACTTCACTTCCAACTTCAGCTTTCTTAGTAGATTGAATAACCCATTCGTAGCCTTTTCTATCAATACAACAAATTTCGTAATGTACACCTCTAAATAGCATTGAATCTACAGTTGCTTTAAAAAGTCCTTGTTCTTTATCAATGAGTGATATGTCTTCTGGTCTAATTACAACTTCTACTTTTTTATTTTCAGGTATCCCCATATCTACACATTCAAAGTTTTGACCATAAATATTCACCACGAAATCTTTAACCATTCTTCCTTCAACGATATTTGATTCACCAATAAAATCAGCGACATAACGATTAACTGGTTCATCATATATATCAATAGGCGTACCAAACTGTTGAATTTTCCCATCTTTCATAACAAAGATATAATCACTTAATGCTAAAGCCTCTTCTTGATCATGGGTCACAAATATGAAAGTGATTCCTAAACGAGATTGAAGTTCACGTAACTCATATTGCATTTCCGTACGCAATTTTAAATCTAATGCAGATAATGATTCATCAAGTAAAAGTATTTCAGGTTCGTTTACTATCGCTCGAGCAATCGCTACACGTTGTTTTTGTCCCCCACTCATGCCTTCAATTTGTCGTTGTTCATAACCTTGTAACTTCACTAGTTTTAAAGCTTCTATGACCTTTTCATCTATCTCAGACTTGCTTAATTTTTTTAATTTTAAGCCATAGGCAATATTGTCATAAACGTTAAGATGTGGAAAGAGCGCATAATCTTGGAATACTGTATTTACTTTACGTTTATTTGGGGGTAACTTTCCGATAGGTTTATTTTGGTATATCACTTCTCCACTGTCAGGATACTCGAACCCAGCAATCAACTTTAATATTGTTGTTTTTCCACAGCCAGAAGGTCCTAATAATGTATAAAAATAACCTGATTCAATATCTAAATCAATTTCATCTAAAATTTGTACATCATCAAAGCCTTTACTTACAGATTTGAATGAAAGTAACGGATTCATAAACATTCCTCCCTATAAATATGAAGCTGTGGCAACAATTAATATTTTCACTTCTTCATGAGTTTCATTGTATAAGCGATGTTTATCTCTAGCCTTAAAATAAAGTACATCTTCAGTACTCGCTTTATAAGTTTGATTACCAAGTAGCAATGACACTTCACCTTCTAAGCAGTATATAAACGTGTCTGACTCAGATGGTTTAAAATTTTTATAGGATGCTCCAGGTTTCAATGTAAGGATCAATGGTTCCATTTCAAATTCATTTGAATCTGTAACTAGCCAATTTAGAATATAACCCCGATCGTATTCATCATATGTAATTTGATCTTTCTTTTTATATAACACTTTCTCACTTGGGCGCTCTTGAAAAAAGTCACTAGCTGATGTCCCAAGAACTTCTAAAATGTTTAAAAACGTCTCTATACTTGGAGACGCATGTTGACTCTCAATCTGAGAGATATACCCTTTTGACAAATCCGTACGTTCAGCAAGTTCTTCCTGAGTAAAATTTTTAATACGTCTTAAATTTCTTAATTTATATCCTATATCCATATTTTTAACCACCTAAAAAAGCTACATTAAGTTTACTAATATCAAACATTTTGTTTAGTGCTTTATAAAAGTAACAGAATATAGCTTTGTAAGCAATAGTTTTATTCAATTGTTTTAGAAAACAAGTAAGTATAAATTTTTAGATAATAAGTGTATCTAAAATCAATTAAGATTCTTTACCAAATCTCTGCTGTTCAGGATATTTATTTACCTCTTGAACAACTTTATAACTATTATATCCGCTTTTATTTTCAAATTCTTTAAAGATTTGTTTTTCTTCAGCTTTGCCAGGTACAATGTCTTTAAATTTTTTATAAGCTTTTTTTACATCTTCACCTTTAACAGAAGATTCATAGTAATTTTCAATTTTATTAAAAAAATGAATGACTTGCATCATTTCTTCATTCGTCCAATCTAAATCTAAAGGATATTGATATTCCATTGTCTTAATAACCTCCTGTAATAATTATGTAAGTACAGTGTATCGGAGCCATTTTTATAAAACAACCGATACAAAAAATAATTAAAAAAGCTGAGACCCGCACATGACGAGTCTCAGCAGTATATAATGATTAATCTTTAACTATTGTGATTAAGGTTTAATAATTACATAGTATGGATTGGATAACCAATTGCTTTTTCAGCAGCTTCCATTGACATTTCACCTAAAGTTGGGTGAGCATGAACAGTTAATGCGATATCTTCTGCATTCATACCTGATTCAATTGCTAAACCTAATTCAGAGATGATATCAGATGCGCCAGTACCAACAACTTGAGCACCAATTAAAGTATCATCTTCTTTAAGTGTAATTAATTTAACAAAACCATTAGTATCATCTAATGATAACGCACGTCCATTAGCTGCATATGGGAATTTAGAAGCTTTAATTGATAAACCTTCTTCTTTAGCTTGAGCCTCAGTGTAACCTACTTGAGCTAATTCTGGTTCAGTGAAGCATACTGCAGGCATACCAATGTAATCAACTTCAGCAGCTTGACCATCAATTGCTTCAGCAGCTACTTTAGCTTCGTAACTTGCTTTATGTGCAAGTGGTAAACCAGGAACGATATCACCAATTGCAAAGATATTCTCAATAGAAGTACGGCTTTGTTTATCTACTTCTAATAAACCACGATCTGCGAATTTAAGACCTAATTCCTCTAAGCCTAATTCATCAGTGTTTGGACGACGTCCTACAGTAACTAATACGTAGTCAGCTTCAATAGTTTGTTCTTCACCATTAGCTTCATACGTAACTTTAACGCCATTGTCAGTTTCTTCAGCAGATTTAGCCATAGCTTCAGTGACAATTTCGATACCTTTTTCTTTCATGCCTTTTTTAACTGGTTGAGTCATTTGTTTTTCGAATCCACCTAAGATGTCTTTAGCACCTTCAAGGATTGTTACTTCTGAACCGAAGTTAGCAAATGCTGTACCTAATTCAGAGCCGATATAACCGCCACCAACAACAACAAGTTTACCAGGAACTTCTTGTAAATTTAAAGCGCCAGTTGAATCGATAACACGCTCACCAAATTCAAAATTAGGAATTTCAATTGGTCTAGAACCAGTTGCGATAATAGCATGTTTGAAATTGTAAGTTTGAGCACTTTTTTCGTCCATAACGCGAAGGCTATTATTATCAACAAAGTATGCTTCACCTTTAACGATTTCAACTTTGTTACCTTTTAGTAATCCTTCAACACCACCAGTTAATTTATTTACTACTGATGATTTGAATTCTTGGACTTTCTCGTAGTTTAAAGACACGCTTTCAGCAATAACCCCTAAGTTTTCTGAATGTTGCGCTTCAACAAAACGATGAGACGCGTGTAATAATGCTTTAGATGGAATACAACCAACGTTTAAGCACACACCACCTAAATTACCTTTCTCAACGATTGTTACTTTTTGTCCTAATTGCGCTGCGCGAATTGCTGCAACGTATCCGCCAGGACCTGCTCCGATTACAATAGTATCTGTTTCAATTGGGAAATCTCCAACTACCATGTTTTTACCCCTCCATTAATAATAGTTCTGGATTATTTAATAAACGTTTAATGTGATTCATAGCATTTTGACCAGTTGCGCCATCAATTTGTCTGTGGTCAAAGCTTAGTGATAACGCTAATACTGGAGCTGCTATAATTTCTCCATCCTTAACAATAGGTTTTTGAGCAATACGGCCAATTCCTAAGATGGCTACTTCTGGGTGATTGATAACTGGAGTGAACCATTGTCCACCAGCTGAACCGATATTACTGATTGTACAAGTTGCACCTTTCATTTCATCTGAAGTCAATTTACCGTCACGAGCTTTAACTGCAAGTTCATTGATTTCATCTGAAATTTCGAAGATTGATTTACGATCCGCATGTTTAACAACAGGAACTAATAAACCTTTATCTGTGTCAGCTGCGATACCGATATTCCAATAATGTTTGTGTACAACTTCGCCAGCTTCTTCATTAAATGAAGTGTTAAGTGCTGGATATTTTTTAAGTGCAGAAACTAAAGCCTTAACAACATATGGTAAGAACGTTAGTTTAGTACCTTGTTCAGCTGCAATTTCTTTGAATTTTTTACGGTGATCCCATAATTCTTGTACATCAATTTCATCCATTAATGTAACATGAGGTGCTGTATGTTTTGAGTTAACCATTGCTTTAGCAATTGCTTTACGCATTGCAGGGATTTTCTCAGTTGTTTCTGGGAAGTCACCTTCTGGTACTGATTGACTAGCTGAAGCACTAGTTTCTTCACTACCTGTAGATGATGCAGCTGCACTTTCGTTAGAAGCTGAATCCGTGCTTCCACCATTTAAGTATGCGTCTACGTCTTCTTTAGTAATACGTCCGTTTTTACCAGAGCCTGTAACAGCTTTAATGTTTACACCATTCTCACGAGCGTATTTACGTACAGAAGGCATAGCCTTAACTGTTTTATTCTCATCAACTTCTGCTTCTTGAGTAGAAGCTGTTGAAGCTTCCTGAGATTGTGATGATGAAGTTGATTCTTTTTCAGCTGGTGCTTCTTCTTGTTTCTCTTCTTGTTTAGAAGAGTCATCACTATGGCTACCTTTAAATTGCATTTCTTCAGCATCAGGAGCATCAATTTTTACAATAACGTCACCAACTACTGCAACAGTTCCTTCATCTACTAAAACTTCTTCAACAGTTCCGCTAACAGGCGATGGGATTTCTACTACAGATTTGTCGTTTTGCACTTCTGCTAAGACATCATCTTCTTCGATGGTATCTCCAGCTTTAACAAACCATTTTACAATTTCACCTTCGTGGATACCTTCCCCGATATCGGGTAATCTAAATTCAAATGCCACGTTCTTGTCCTCCTAAGATTTTACTTAATCAAATCATTTCAAATACTTATATACTAAAGTTGCAAGTTAAGGAAGCCCTTACAACCTAGTTTACACTTATTCATTACTCATTGCTATAGTTAGCTACTTAATTTATTAATGAGTTTAAATTAGAACTCTAATGTAGCTTTAGCTTGTTCAACGATGTCATTTTTGTTTGGTAACCAAACATTCTCAGCTTGAGTGAATGGATATACAGTATCAGCTGCAGCTACACGAGCGATAGGTGCTTCTAATGAAAGAATTGCACGCTCAGCTAATTCTGCAGCAACCTGTGCACCTACACCAGCTTGGCGTTGTGCTTCTTGAACAACTACTGCACGACCAGTTTTTTCTACTGATGCAACTAATGTATCAATGTCAATTGGTTGAACTGTACGTAAGTCGATGACTTCGACAGAGTATCCATCTTTTTCAAGCTCTTCAGCTGCTTTGATAGATTCTTGAACCATAGCACCGTACGCAATTAGAGATATATCATTACCTTCTTTTTTAACATTAGCTTTACCAATGTCAATTGTATATTCTTCTTCCGGTACCTCTTCACGGAAAGAACGATACAATTTCATATGTTCTAAGTAGACAACAGGGTCATTACTTTGAATTGCTGAAATTAATAAGCCTTTCGCATCATATGGCCCAGATGGAATAATCACTTTTAAACCAGGTGATTGTGCTAAGATACCTTCTAAATTATCGGCGTGTAATTCTGGAGTGTGTACTCCACCACCAAATGGTGCACGAATAGTAACTGGTGCTGGTTTAGACCCGCCTGAACGGAAACGTGTACGAGCAATTTGACCTGCAACTTCGTCAAATACTTCAAATACGAATCCTAAGAATTGGATTTCCATAACTGGGCGATAACCTGTTACAGCTAATCCTAACGCTAAACCACCAATACCAGATTCCGCTAATGGTGTGTCAAATACTCGATCTTCACCAAATTCTTTTTGTAAACCTTCAGTAACACGGAATACACCGCCGTTAACACCAACGTCTTCACCGAAAACTAAAACGTCTTCGTCTCTTTTAAGTTCACTTTTAAGCGCGTCGTTAATCGCTTGAACCATTGTCATTTGTGCCATGGCTTACTTCGACTCCTTCTCTTTGTAAATTTCATATTGTTCTGATAAATTTTGAGGCATATCTTCATACATAATATCCATTAGAGAAGTAACAGTTTGTTTGTCTGTATTGTCAGCCTCTTTAATAGCTGTTTTAATTTCAGATTTAGCACGTTCAATGACTTCATTTTCTTTATCTTCATTCCAAAGACCTTTTGCTTCTAAATATTTTCTAAAACGTACTAATGGGTCTTTTTTCTCCCACTCTGCGTCTTCATCTGAGGTTCTGTAACGAGTTGGATCATCACCAGCCATTGTATGTGGTCCATAACGATAAGTTAATGTTTCAATTACTGTTGGACCTTCACCTGCAACAGCTCTTTCACGCGCTTCTAATGTAGCTTGATATACAGCTAAAGCATCCATACCATCTACTTGAATACCTGGTACACCAACTGCGATAGCTTTTTGAGCTAATGTTGTTGCAGCAGTTTGTTTACTACGTGGTGTTGAAATAGCGTAATTATTATTTTGAATTACAAAAATAGCAGGCGCTTTATACGCTGATGCAAAATTGATACCTTCATAGAAGTCACCTTGTGAAGAACCACCATCACCAGTATAAGTAATTGCTACTGCGTTTTTACCACGTTTTTTAAGACCGAATGCTACTCCAGCTGTTTGTACATATTGAGCACCGATAATAATTTGTGGACTTAGTGCATTAACGCCTTCAGGGAATTGGTTACCTTTGAAGTGTCCTCTAGAGAATAAGAAAGCTTCTGTAAGTGGTAAACCATGCCAAATAATTTGAGGAACATCACGATAACCAGGTAGGATGAAGTCTTCTTTTTCTAAAGCATATTGTGAAGCAAGTTGAGATGCTTCTTGACCTGCTGTAGGTGCATAGAAACCTAAACGTCCTTGTCTGTTTAATGAGATAGAACGTTGGTCAAGAATACGCGTCCATACCATTCTTTCCATTAATTCTACTAATTGTTCATCTGTTAAATCAGGTACTAAGTCTTCATTTACGACATTACCATCCTCATCCAAAATTTGAACCATTTCAAATTTCGATTGAGTTTCATTTAATACTTTAACTGCATCGAATTGGGCTTGTAACTTAGGAGCCATTCAATTCACCATACCTTTCCCATGTAAATAGAAATTCATTTTATCCTCCCTAATTGTATCACAAATGATTTTTCCTGTTAAACGATTTCATAAAGTTCTGTTTCAATAGAAAAAGATACAGTTGCACGGTCTGTTATAGTACTTTCCGCACAACTGTATCAGTCTGATAATTTATTTCAATTGATCTACGTCTTGTTTCTCTTGAGTAACCTTTCTCATCGCTTTTGAGTAGGTATTGAATTTTTTATTCATATCTTTATATGCTTTTGATAAATCTTTAGATTTACTGTCTACTTCTGATTGTGTAGCACCATCTTGGTTCAAGAATGTAAACAGTTCTTTTTCTTTGTTTAAAGCTTTTTTGTAAGCCTTTGCATATGCATCATGTGCTTCGTATTTTTCTTTGAGTGCATCATTAAGTTGAGTTACTTCTTTTTTCTTAGCCGAGTTATCAATATGATTCATATACTGTTTAGCTTTTTTAAATTCTTTTTCAGAATTATTCAATGCTTGTTCTTCGTTTTTAAATTCTTTTTGACGCTTCTCTACATTTTTTACGATATCTTCTGCAGCTTGTTTTCTTGTATTCTGATCTTTACCATTTACTTTTTTAAATAATTTTTGTTTCTTTTCTTCTAAATCATTTATTTTTTTACTAGTACTATTTACTGATTTTTCTTGGTCAAAAGCTTTTTGAACTTGGTTGTCATATTTTTTAATTTCTTTTTTGTCAGTTGTACATCCAGCTAATAACACTGTTGATGTTAGGACAATTGCGACAGTTTTACCGAACTTCATTAACTGTTACCTCCTCATAGTTGTTCGCTTGTAATATTAAATAATTATTGTTCATAAATCAATATACACTAATAAAACGATTCATTGAAGCTAAATGGAATAGTCTAAAATGTCTGTTCCACATATAATATAAAACCTTCATTCAAAATCAAATACCTATTAATGTACTAATCTCTATGGTATCTGATATATTATTACTTAAGGAAGGTGTATGACATGTTAACTATGAAAGATATTATTAGAGACGGTCATCCAACGCTTCGTGAGAAGGCTAAAGAATTAAGTTTTCCTCTTTCTGAAGAAGATAAAGAAACTTTACGCTCTATGCGAGAGTTTTTAATTAATAGTCAAGATGAAGAAACTGCAAAACGTTATGGATTACGTTCTGGCGTTGGTTTGGCAGCTCCACAAATTGATGTGGCTAAAAGAATGATAGCAGTTTATTTACCAGACGATGGTAATGGAAAATCTTATGATTATATGCTCGTCAATCCTAAAGTTATGAGCTACAGTGTGCAGGAAGCTTATCTACCAACTGGCGAAGGTTGTTTGAGTGTTGACGAAAACATTCCAGGATTAGTACACCGTCATAATAGAGTGACAATTAAAGCTCAAGATATAGACGGTAATGAAGTTAAACTAAGATTAAAAGGCTATCCAGCAATTGTGTTTCAACACGAAATTGATCATTTAAATGGCGTTATGTTTTATGATTATATTGACGCTAATGAACCACTTAAACCTCACGACGATGCAGTCGAAGTTTAAGTAAAATTATTAAACTTATATACACTTTATCAAGTTGACAACTTATCACGCTTGATGAAGTGTATTTTTTATTTTTCAAAATAAAAATATTACTATATATAATAATACGTATGACTCAATAATTAGTAAGATAAAACTGCTTTATTTATTCAAATACATCATGTAAAATATAACTTAACTGAAATCTTAGTATATCAATACTAATTTCTAATTAGGAACGACACTATTACCCTAGAAAACATACTGGGCAGTGAAATTAAACGAACATATATATTAAAGTTTAGATTGAGCTGGTATGTTTCTAAATAAAATATTAGAACACTAGATTATTGAAGACTTAATTGTACGCATGAATATTCTTTAATAACCCGAGTATTAATGACTAGGGTCGTAAATAAATTATGGAAATTATTCTAGGAGGAAATATATAAAATGGCAGTATTTAAAGTATTTTATCAACATAATAAAGACGAAGTCATCGTTCGTGAGAACACTCAAACAATTTATGTTGAAGGACAAACTGAAGAACAGGTTCGACGTTATTTGAAAGATCGTAATTATAATATTGAGTTTATTACTAAATTAGAGGGCGCACATTTAGACTATGAGAAAGAACACTCAACTCACTTCAATGTGGAGAATGCTGAATAATGAAGCAATTACATTCTAATGAAGTAGGTGTGTATGCACTTGGTGGTTTAGGTGAAGTTGGTAAAAATACCTACGCCATCGAGTACAAGAATGAAATTGTTATCATTGATGCAGGTATTAAATTCCCAGATGATAACTTACTAGGAATAGATTATGTTATTCCTGACTACACTTACTTAGAACAGAACCAAGACAAAATTGTAGGTCTGTTTATTACTCATGGACACGAAGACCATATAGGTGGTGTGCCCTTCCTATTAAAACAAATTAATGTACCTATTTACGGTGGTCCATTAGCATTAGGTCTCATACGCAATAAATTAGAAGAACATCATTTACTTAGAACTACTGAGTTACATGAAATTGATGAGAGTAGTGTAATAAAATCTAAGCATTTTGAAATATCATTCTATTTAACTACTCATAGTATTCCTGAAGCATACGGAGTTATCGTTGATACACCAGAAGGTAAAATTGTTCATACTGGTGACTTTAAGTTTGATTTCACTCCAGTTGGAGAGCCAGCTAATATAGCTAAAATGGCTAAACTTGGAGAAGAAGGCGTACTATGTTTGTTATCTGACTCAACAAATTCACTAGTACCTGATTTTACGCTTAGCGAACGTGAAGTTGGACAAAACGTTGATAAGATTTTTAGAAATTGCAAGGGCCGTATCATTTTTGCGACCTTCGCATCTAATATTTATCGTGTACAACAAGCAGTTGAAGCAGCGATAAAATATAATCGTAAAATCGTTACTTTTGGTCGTTCAATGGAAAATAACATAAAAATTGGTATGGAGCTTGGATATATTAAAGCTCCACCTGAAACATTTGTTGAACCTAATAAAATTAACAATATACCTAAACACGAATTGTTAATTCTTTGTACTGGTTCACAAGGTGAACCAATGGCTGCATTATCAAGAATTGCAAATGGTACACATAAACAAATCAAAATTATACCTGAAGATACTGTAGTATTCAGTTCATCTCCTATTCCAGGTAACACCAAAAGTATCAATCGCACTATAAATGCTTTATATAAAGCTGGTGCGGATGTCATTCACAGTAAGATTTCAAATATTCACACGTCAGGTCATGGTTCACAAGGTGACCAACAATTGATGCTACGTTTAATTCAACCTAAGTATTTCTTACCTATTCATGGTGAATATCGTATGTTGAAAGCACATGGTCAAACGGGTGTTGAATGTGGTGTAGATGAGGATAAGGTATTCATTTTCGATATCGGTGATGTCTTAGCTTTAACACATGATTCAGCTCGTAAAGCTGGAAGAATCCCATCAGGTAATGTGTTAGTAGACGGTAGCGGTATTGGAGATATCGGAAATGTAGTTATTAGAGATCGTAAACTACTTTCTGAAGAAGGTTTAGTCATTGTTGTTGTAAGTATCGATTTTAATACTAATAAGTTATTATCAGGACCTGATATCATTTCACGTGGCTTTGTTTATATGCGCGAATCCGGTCAACTAATTTATGACGCACAACGTAAAATTAAAACAGACGTGATATCTAAATTAAATGGTAACAAAGATATTCAATGGCATCAGATTAAATCATCAATTATTGAAACACTTCAACCTTATCTATATGAAAAGACAGCTCGTAGACCGATGATTTTACCAGTAATTATGAAAGTGAATGAAGATAAAGGTAACAATAAACCTTCTAATAAGAAAAATAACAAACAAGATAAAAATGAATCTAAATAATTTTAACTTATAAAATTTATCTGTTTAAATATTTAAGGCAAGGACACATGTCCTTGCCTTTTATTTATTTCTCTTTCTAACAGTAGTTCCTATTACAATCATTAGAAATGAAATAAACATAATTAAATAAATAAGTCTGTAACCAATTGGGCTTTTGATAACATTATCATTATTAAATTAGATAATGTCTATAATCATGAGTGTGATAATACTAAGTATATATTGCTTGTTTTTAATTAACTTTTTTTCTCCTTTAGTTTTCACTCTAGTTGTTGCATGAATATATAATTTTACGATGTCTTTTTGTCTAATATGCGTTGATATTCTTTATATTTATATGGGTTTTTTACTTTTTCACCATTTATGTATACTAAAGGAACTTTCTTAACTTTTTTCTTTTTAGCAACTTTTTTATCATCATTAGCCATTTCCCATGCTTTACTATCTTTTTCTTTATACATTTTCTTAACTTTTTTTATTTCTTCATCATTCAAGTTAAGTTTATCTATTTGCTTATCTAATAATCTATTAGTAATCCAAGTTTTATGGCTATTTTTAGGTTGTTCGTTAAAAATTAAGTGATTAAATTTTAAATACTCTTTATCAGATATGAGTTTGACTGCTAATGCTGCTCGTCCAGCTTTCATAGAGTCTTTACCTAAGAAACCGAGATTAACAAAATTAACTTCCGCTTTGTCTTTTTTTATATAATCTTTTTTCAATTTAGGAACGATAGTATTTTCAATTTTTTTACAATAGGCACATTTGTAATCACCATAAATTGTTATGCATTTAGTGCGGTTTGAATGATTATTAAATGAGCCATTTTTTATGTTCGAACAACTACATAATAACAAAACAATTACTAACAATGATGTGCATTTTAAAACAAATTTACACATATCCACTCTCCTTATTAATTTTTTCAAATTTAATGTTAACATCATTGTTTTAAAATTTTTGTTATCTTCCCTAATTGATATATTCTATTTCTCAAGTGTTTACGCAAAACTTAATAAATTATAGATTTAATCAATCACAATATTTCATATTTTATTTTGTTTTTAAATTGATTGAAGCTTTATTATTTTTTTATGTATAGATTAGCATGAAATCGTATGATGGGTATAACCGACTCAATTAAATAATTCTATACAAAAAAGCTTATAAATGAATTTTAACTCAATTCATTTATAAGCTAAAAGAAAAAACGTATATCTTAATTTATCGTCACCGATTATTTGGCTATATTTTTCTCGAAACGACCTAAATCATTATCATGACCAATCATGATTAAAATATCACCAATCTCTATACTAAGATTCGGATCTGGGGAAACGATAAATTCTTTCGCTCGTTTAATTGCAATGATATTTATGCCATATTGTGCTCGGATGTCTAAATTAATTATAGTCTGTCCAGCCATTTTTTCAGTCGCTTTAAGCTCTACAATTGAATGCTCATCAGCAAGTTCTAAATAATCTAATACACTCGCACTTGCTACATTATGCGCTATACGTCTACCCATATCACGTTCTGGGTGAACGACAGTGTCTGCACCTATTTTATTTAATATTTTAGCATGGTAGTCGTTTTGTGCTTTTGCAGTTACCTTTTTAACACCTAACTCTTTTAAAATTAAAGTAGTTAACGTACTTGATTGAATGTTTTCACCAATGGCCACAATGACATGATCAAAGTTACGTATACCTAAACTTTTCATGACCGCTTCATCAGTCGTATCAGCTACAACTGCATGTGTTGCGATATCACTATATTCATTAACACGATTTTCATCATTATCAATTGCCATGACATCCATATCTAAAGCGTTAAGTTCTCTAACAATACTGCCACCAAAACGACCTAGTCCAATAACGACGTATTCTTTATCCATATGCGTCCTCCATTAAATAAAAGAGAAAAAGAGAGTTTGATGATAAAATATATCAACATATCTCCCCTTATACTCAAAGGTTATATTATTTCTTTCCTTCTACGTACTCTTTATCGAATACAAATAATCTTAATAATAATATTAACGATGGAATTAATAAAAGTAAACCTAAAATAAAGGCTATAACTAATGCTAATCCCATTTCTGGATTAACATGAGAACTTGTGATTTTCACAAATGGATGTAATAAAAATGGCAATTTACTCATACCATAGCCAAAGAATGCAAAGAACATCTGTAATATGACCATGACAAAAGCTAATCCATGATTTTTCTTAAGAATCGTTAATACACCTGCAATTAAAAAGAAGATAAAACTGATTACAAACATCCACCAATAGTTAAATACAGCATTATTGAAATGATCTGCATTTTGTATTCTTAAAGATAAAAATACAAACAATGAAATAACAATCATAGGCGGGCCCCAGAAAATATGCCATTGTCTTGTTAAGTGGTATGCAGGTTTATCTTTCGCTTTACTAGCATAAAATGTTAAGAAACCTGAAGAAATATATAGAACCGAAATGATAGCCAAGAATACCACAGACCAGGCAAATGGACTTAATAGTAATTGTACCCAGTTCAAATCTATATGAGACCCATGTTCTCTGATATATCCACCTTCCGAGATAGTTAGTGCAGTAGCTAATGATGCTGGAATAAGTAATCCTGTAAAACCGTAGAGAACTATCCATGGTAACTTCGTATCTTGTCCGTAATTTTCAAAAGCATAAAAACTACTTCTAATGGAGATAAGAATTAATGCTATTGAACCTGGAACTAATAAAACGGTTCCCAAATACTTTGCAGAATCAGGGAAGAACCCAATAAATCCAACGAAGAAAAAGACGAAGAAAACATTTGTAACTTCCCACACTGGATTAAGATAACGATGAATTAAGTGATTGATCTTCTTCTCTTCACCAGTAATTCTAGAATGTAAAGCGAAAAATCCAGCACCAAAGTCAATTGATGCTACGATGATGTAACAAAATAAAAATATCCATAATACTGTTATCCCAATATATGCGTAAATCATTTTGCTCCACCTCTTTCTTCAATCACTTTGTCTACATCTTGATAAGCAGGTTTATTTCGATACATACGAATAAGTACATAAGCTGCTGTTACCATAAGCACGAGATACAATATACCGAAGAGAATCGTAACTAACGTGATACCACCTGCTTGTGTAGCAGCCTGAGACACACGCATATAACCTCTAATGATCCAAGGTTGACGACCCATTTCAGTTAAGAACCAACCAAATTCTATTGCAAGTAATGAGGCTGGGCCAGTTAAAAGTATTGCATATAGCATAGCTTTATTAACTTTAAATTTACGTAATTTCTTGAAGAATAAAATTAACATATATAGTCCTGAAATAATGAAACAGAACACACCCATAGAAACCATCAAATCAAAGAAATAATGAACAATCATAGGTGGTAAATCATTTTTAGGAAAATCAGTTAATCCTTTAACTTTTGTTTTGAAACTGTCATCTGCTAAGAAACTAAGTAATCCCGGAATCTCAATAGCACCAGTTACTTCATGTGTCTTCTCATTGAGCACACCAAAGAATACTAAGTTAGCATGTGATTGAGTATCATAATGCCACTCATAAGCAGCTAGTTTTTCTGGTTGCACTTTGTGCAAGAATTTAGCGGAAAGATCTCCAGCTACCATCGATAATATCGTTGATAAGAAACCAACTATCATTGTCATTTTCAATGCTTTTTTATGATAAGTTTTATCTTCAGAGTGTTTATTACGTAATAATTTAAACGCCGCTATTGCAGCCAATATAAATGCCATCGTCATGCCAGCAGTAGCTACTACATGGAATGCTCTGACAATAAATGAGGAGTTAAACATTGCCTCTAATGGTTGTACATTAACCATGCGTCCATTTTTCATTTCAAAACCTGCTGGTGTATTCATAAATGAGTTAACTGATGTAATAAAAAACGCCGAGAATGAACCACCAATAATTACAGGTAATGAAATAATAAAATGCGTCCATTTATTTTTAAATCTATCCCAAGTATACAGATAAATACTTAAGAAGATTGCTTCAAAGAAGAAAGCGAAAGTTTCCATAAATAAAGGTAAAGCAATAACATGCCCACCCATTTTCATAAATGTTGGCCACACAAGCGAAAGTTGTAAGCCTATAATAGTACCTGTCACGACTCCAACGGCTACTGTAATTGTGTACCCTTTTGACCATCTTTTCGCTAATGCAATGTAGTTTGCATCATTCTTTCTAATACCGATAAATTCTGCAATCGCAAACATTAAAGGCATACCTACGCCGATTGTGGCAAATATAATATGCACTGCTAATGTCATACCAGTGAGAAATCGGCTAATTTCAACTGAATCCATATATAAATCACCTTTTTTATCTATTTTTATTAATAATTGGAGTCACAAGTGTCTAAAATTATAAAACCTCATGACTTTGAACAAAATTAAATTGCTTTAAATTTATATGTACATTTTTTGACAAGACACATAATGTTCACATGTTTGAAATTCTCAACATTTTTCTATATAGTATTTTGAGAAATACTAATGAAAGGACGACCTATATGACTTCGAACATTGTCATTTATACCCAAGATGATTGTCCACCATGCACTTTCGTGAAAAATTATTTATCAGAGCAAGGCGTTGATTTTATTGAAAAGAATATTAAAAATAATCAATATCGTAATGAAATGATTGATTATGATGCATTTGCAACGCCTTTTATTTTATTAAATAATGAACCAATGTATAGTGTAGACATGGACAAAATAAATTCTACATTGAATTTAAATAGTAAAAATTAGTCATAAAAATCACTCAACATTATCTTTTCTAGGATGTTGAGTGATTTTTTAATAATTGAGGCCAGCTTATTTCAATTACAGATTAAAAAGAGAGTAAATGCAATGTTGCATTCACTCTCTCATGCTGTATTATTAAGCTATATTATTTTGCTTTATTGTTAACTAATTCCATAACTTCTTCTTGTGTAGCACATTCAATAGCGCGATTAGCTAATTCAGCCATTTCATTTTTACTTAAACCATTAATTTGTCTTCTAGCTTTAAGAATAGAAGTTGCACTCATTGAGAACTCATCTAATCCTAAACCTAGTAATAATGGAATAGCTGTTTCATCTCCGGCCATTTCACCACACATACCAGTCCATTTACCTTCTTTATGAGAAGCCTCTATTACTTGCTTAACAAGACGTAAAATAGAAGGATTATATGGTTGATATAAATAAGATACACGTTCTGACATACGATCAGCAGCTAGTGTGTATTGAATTAAGTCATTAGTACCGATACTAAAGAAGTCTACTTCCTTCGCAAAGACATCTGCTAATGCAGCAGTTGCTGGAATTTCAACCATGATACCTAATTCGATATCGTCAGAAATGTCATAACCTTCATTTTCAAGGTTTTTCTTTTCTTCTAAAAGAATCGCTTTAGCATCACGGAATTCTTTGATAGTAGCAACCATTGGGAACATGATATTTAATTTACCGTAAGCAGATACACGTAATAATGCACGTAATTGCGGTCTAAAAATATCTTGTTGAGCTAAACATAAACGAATTGCTCTATAACCTAAGAATGGATTCATTTCTTCAGGTAAATTTAAGTAAGGAAGCTCTTTATCTCCACCGATATCTAAAGTACGTACAACAACACGTTTACCATCCATTGTTTCTAGTACTTGTTTGTAGGCTTCAAATTGTTCTTCCTCAGTTGGCATTTGGTCTCTTCCCATATAAAGGAATTCTGTACGGTATAAACCTATACCTTGAGCACCGTTTTCAATAACTCCTGGTAAATCATTTGGCGTACCAATATTCGCTGCTAATTCAGCATGCACACCATCAACAGTTACCGTATCCGCGTCACGTAATTTTTGTAGTTCCTTCTTATCTTCAAAGAAACGTTCACGTTTGTTTTGATAAGCGATTAATTCGTCTTCAGTTGGATCGATAATTACATCACCTGTAATTCCATCTACAACAATCATATCACCTTGTTTAACTTGCTGAGTAATAGTTTGCGTACCTACAACTGCTGCAATTTCAAGTGAACGACTCATTATTGCAGAGTGGCTCGTTCTACCACCGATGTTAGTTACAAAGCCTTGGACGAATTCCTTGTTTAATTGTGCAGTATCTGAAGGTGTTAAATCGTTACCAATTATAACAACGCTTTCATCAATCATACTTGGGTTTGGTAATTCTACACCTAGAATGTGCGCTAAAACACGTTTAGAAACGTCTCTAATATCTGCTGCACGTTCTTTCATGTATTCATTATCCATAGATTCGAAAATAGTAACAAATTGAGTTGTCACATCGTTTAATGCTGTAGCCGCATTAACTTTATCATTTCTAATTTTATCTTGGATAGGTTGAATTAATTCTGGATCATCTAGAACTAATAAATGAGCATCAAAAATAGCTGCTTTATCAGCGCCTAATTGAACTTCTGCATTATTTCTAATCTTAGTTAATTCAACTTTAGATGCTTCGATAGCTTTATTGAATTTATTAACTTCGCCTTCTACATCAGTGACCTGTTCGTTACTGTCAAAAGATAAATCTGGCTCTACTAATAAGTAAGCTTTTGCGATTGCTACACCATCAGAGGCAGCAATCCCTTTAATTAAGTTAGACATAATTATTTAGTTAATCCTTCTTTTGATAAGACATCACTGATAGATTCAATAGCATCAGTTTCATCGCTACCGTCAGCATAAATAGTGATTTCAGCATCTTTACCTACACCTAAACTCATAACACCCATGATTGATTTTAAGTTAACTTTTTTACCGTTATATTCTAATTGAATATCTGAATCAAATTTTGATGCAGTTTGAACTAGCATTGTAGCAGGGCGAGCGTGAATCCCTGTTTCGTCGATAATTACATATGATTTTTGTTCCATAGTTATATTCTCCTTCGTATAGTTAGAATCTTCAATATTATTACAATCTAACATATATTTTATACAATAACTTTACCAAAACCGATTGTTAAATTCAATTCGTTTAAAACCGGTTTCAATATCATTATTTACGTTACATTAGAAATTATATCACTTACTATAGGTTATTGATAACTTTTTCACATTTTTCAACGTGATCTTTACCAAGTTTATTCATAAAGTAGTAACTAATTGAAGCTGAAACAGCTTGACCGATTACTGGGAACCATTTTGTTTGTTTAGCAGCTGCTCGTTTCGCTACATCTTTAATAACAACTTTTAAGAGTGCTTCTGAAACTTTTCTTCCTACAAATTGACTCCCTTGAATCGCTGCAGCAGACATCACTCTCTCTCTTACATCATCCCCTAACGAATTCACTTCTTTATGATCTAAACCATAAATTTTGTTAACATCCTCAATAATGTCTCTCATTAATTTAATATCTACACCGAAGTCTAATCCTGGGATAGGTACAATACTTGCGCCTGATGAAAGTATTGATTTCTTTTTAACTAACGTTAACGCCTGTTCTCGGCGACGCGCTAATTCTTCTTTAGTCTTAGGTAAATTATTTTTTTCTTTAATTTCTTCTATATTTAAAAGTTCATTGCCCACTTTATTAGTGATATCATTTGTGAATTTACTTCTAATACCCAAATTCATACATCCTTTCTTAGTATTGTTTCAATAAAATCTTATACCCAATATTTAAAAATTTAATGCTTAATATCTATAAATACAGCTTTTAAATATTTTGAAGGTTTGTAATGTGGATGAGTCTTGAAATCTTTAGGAAGTCCCATGACCTCTCTTATTTCAAACTCTACCCCCTCTTCATCTAATGTCTTTTTAATCACATTTTTGAACGCTTTTAAAGAAAATGCACTTGAATTTGTACATAATAGCAGTGAACCCTCTGGAGCTAATACACTTAAGGCGCCTTTAACGAGTGAACCATAGTCTTTCTGAACTGAGAATGTCTTTTTCTTATTGCGTGCAAAACTTGGCGGATCAATGACTACCGTTTCATACTGAAGACCATGACGTGCCGCGTAATTATAATAGTCAAACGTATCCATCACATAAATGTATTGAGATTTAGGATCAATACCATTTAAACCAAAGTTTTCTTCCGTTAAGCCTCTTGAACGATTTGCTAAGTCAACACTTGTAGTTGAACGTGCATTCTGAGCTGCTATAACTGAAAACGCTCCTGTATAACTAAATAAATTTAATACATCTCTATCTTCAGAAAATTGGTCTCTTAATTTTTTACGTACTTCCTTTTGATCTAAAAAGATACCAGTCATTAAACCATCTTCTAAATCTACATTATAAAATGTGAAATTTTCTTCAATAGTAATTGGAAACTCAGGGGCTTCACCATCAACAAATCCACCTGTGTATGTTGTATCCTTAAATCTCATTTTTTCATATAAAGACGTATAACCAAATACTGTTTTAATTGCTTCTATGATAAGATATCTAAATTTATAAATGCCTTTGGAATACCATTGAATTAATAAATGACTATCATAATTATCAATTGTGAGGCCTCCTACGCCGTCACCCTCAGCATTAAAAAGTCTAAAAGCATTTGTACCATCAATGTTGAAATAATATTCTCTTTCCTCTAATGCACTTTCAAATAATTTTACGAAGAATTGAGTGTTAATGTCCTCATTTTCATCATAACTTAATACCCAACCTAATCCTTTATGTTGACGGCCAACATAGCCAGTTGCGATATACTGTTGTTGATCAGTCACAATTTTAACTAAATCCCCTTCTTTAAGGTGGTCATGTTGGTAAATATCTTCCTCATCAATTAAAGGATATTGATTAAGATATTTAGTTTCTTTACCTCTATTCAATGTTGCTATTTTCATTTTTTACTTTTACCTCACTTTCTATTCTCTTTTTTCAAAAATTAATACGTAAGCACAATTTCAAAATCATTTTAACAAATATCAGTCTTTAATTATATGTAAAAAAGCCACTGTTATTGAATAAACAATAACAATGACTTTTAGTAATCAATTATGGTTTCTCTCTTAACTGTAATGAATAAGCAACAATCATTGCAATTAACATTAACAGTAAAATTGGTGTGATGAAAATTGATAACAATAGACCGTGAATCATAATATTGATAAATTCAGTTAAGAATTTAAAGAATAAAATACTACCCATGAAGAGCTGTAAGTAATAAAATTTATTTCTTAAATAATAAGTTAAAGTTGTAGCAATAAAGATGATGATTATGAATAGTAATAATATGAGTGTGACCCACTCTACTACATATTGCGTTTGAGAAAGTTCCCATTCTCCTGATAAGAATAGGGCGTTGCGGTTATTAAATTCAAGAAATGTAAAGAATAAAATAACAGCTCCACAGAACAACTCAACATACATTGGTTTAATCCATTTTGGCTTTCTCATCCAATTAGGAATATCATCTTCTTGAATATCTACAATATTTTTAACTTTTTCCTTAAATTTATCTCTTTTAGCTCTTATTTTATCTAAATCTACACTTCTTCTAGTCTTACGTGCATATTCTGTTGTCTTATCTTGTAGTTGTTTTAAGTGAACTTTAGTTTGATTAGATACGTTTCCTTTATTTGTTCTAGAAAGTTCAGGTTCTTCCTCGCCTAACTCTTCTTTAGTTAATGGTAATGATCGTCTTAAGAATAAGAAATTCCATATAGACATCTGTCCTAATAACCACATAATAATGAAGAATGTGTTCACACTTAAAATATCTATAGATTCAATTTCATTCGCATCTATACGTCCGTATAAAGAAATTTGTGTAATTAAATAACTAATACCATATGTCACGATAATCCACATATAATGACTTTTACGATTATTTTTATTTAATTCATCTTTATAAACAATGTATCCGATGTGAACGATGAACGGTATAATAAACACAATTGCGAAGAAACCATAAACTTGAGTCATTAATATTAGTGTAATAATAAAATACATAATACCAATAACTAAGAAGAAAATGGATATGTCATAGTCATATTTAATAGTTCTGAATAAAGTATGACCTAAAAGCATAACTAAGATACCAAACAAAATAATAATAATGGCACTTATAACTGGGAAACTACCTATAAACCTACTCATCACTTTTATAATTTCAGCGAAGAATGCATTAAGAAATTCCCATACATTATGTACATGAGTATTAACTTTTTTATCACCATTAAATTGTTTAATCAATGGTAAGTTAATTAGAATGATGAGACCTGTGAAAAGTGAAACGATACCGATAATGTAGCTAAATATGATCTCGGTGTGTTTCCTAAGAAAAGACATACTGTTCACCTCAAACGTTATTATATATGAAGATTTTCTAATTGTCTTTAAATTAACCATGAAATACGTCTATAGACCTATTAGGGTTTATCTATAGAATAACGGGGTAAAGTTGTTGTGTAAACAATTATTCCTATTTAAGGGGTGGAAATACTATGGGAAAAGAAGAATTCGAAAAGAAATCTGCTGAAAAAGCTAAAGAGGCAGAAGAAAAACTAAAAGAACAAAATGAAGAAAAAACTGATGATATTGAACAAACGAAAAAAGATGTACAAGATACATTAGATTAATTACTATAAATATTTGCCATTGAAAAGCTCTCAAAGTTTATACTTTGAGAGCTTTTTATAAAAACTTTATTAACTTATTTATCCATATCCTCAAAATCCTCAAACTACCTTGACAATACAATAGAAAAATCATACATTTAATTTAAATTAAAATATCGACGCACTAGGGGTGTATATTTACTGAGATGAGGAAATCCTCAAACCCTTCGAACCTGATCTAGCTAGATACTAGCGTAGGAAAGTGTAGTTAACTATAGAATCTGATGAACTTACTTCATTAAGATATATCTTCTGACGCACAACTTTCCTAGGGAGGGTTGTGCGTTTTTTTAGGAGGAGACACAATGTCAAAAGGTTTAAAACTATCAGAAATACTTGTAACTGTATTAATATCTGTAGTCTTCGCAATCATCTATAACTTATGGTGGTTCTTCTACAATATTACACAAGTTGCTGGTATTCACTTAGAGCAGCTTACATATGGTGTTTGGTTTATGGCAGCAGTTGTTTGCTACTTAATTATTCCAAAACCAGGTATCGCAATCTTAGCTGAACTAGCTGCAGGGGCTGGCGAAACAATTGTCATGGGTAAATTTGATATACCTACAATTATCTATGCTTTATTACAAGGTGTAGCATGCGAAATTATCTTCGCAATTTTTAAATATCAATCTCGTTCTGCAGCAGTAGCAATGCTTGCTGGTTTGGTCACTGCACTGGCCACTTTCCCAGTAGATTATTTTTACGGTTACTTAAATGAAGTCGCGGGATGGAACTTATTCTTATTCATTCTATTCCGATCAATTAGCGGAATTGTTATCACAGGATTAGTGTCCTATTGGCTTGTTAGAGCACTTGATAAAACGGGAGTTACTAAACTCTTTAGACCAGCTTCTAAACATGACTACGATAACCTATAAGGGGATTTTTTAATTGTTAAAAGTAAAAAATTTACGCTTGAAATACCCTAACGGGGATAGAAAAATTTTTGATAACTTAAATATAGAGATTAATGATAAGGAAAAAGTGCTTTTACTCGGCCCATCAGGGTCGGGTAAAAGCACATTACTTAATGTACTAAGTGGTATTGTTCCTAATTTAATTGAACTACCAATGAAATATGATGAATTACATGTCGATCATCAAAGTGGTGTCATTTTCCAAAATCCTGATACACAATTCTGTATGCCTAAAGTATATGAAGAGTTAGCTTTTGTGTTAGAGAACCGCAAAATCCCTCGTAGTGAAATGGATAATGAAATTAAAAAAGCACTTGAATCTGTAAATCTTAAAGTCTCTGACCAAACTTATGTAAATCAACTAAGCGGAGGTATGAAGCAGAAGTTAGCTATCGTAGAAACCATTTTACAAAGAGCGGAAACCTTATTCTTAGATGAACCAACTGCTATGTTAGATGTTCAAGCAACTGAGGATTTATGGAAGAAATTAATAGAATTGTGGGATGAACAAACAGTATTAATCGTCGAACATAAGGTTGAACATATTTGGCAACATGTCGATCGCGTACTACTAATGAATTATGAAGGAAAAATCATAGCTGATGATACTCCTCAACACATTCTTAATGACTACGAACATTTATTAACTGAGTATGGCGTGTGGCATCCTAAAGCCTGGAATTATGCGCCACGTCCTATTAAACTAGATATTCAACCTTCCAATAGTTTATTTGAATTTCAACAAGGCCAAATCGTACGTGGTAAACAAACGCTCTTCTCTGTTGATGACTTTGAATTACATAAAGGAGAATGGCTAACTATAACAGGAGAAAATGGTGCTGGTAAAACATCTTTGCTCGAATCAATACTTCAATTAATAAAATATAAAGGTCGAATGACTTATAATAATGAAGAACTGAAAAAGATTAAACAAGCAGCAAAACACATGTATCTCGTGTATCAAAATCCAGAATTACAATTTATTACGAATTCAGTTTATGATGAAGTTTACATTCATTATAACCATTTAGACCCTGAAAATGCTGAACAAGAAACTATTCAATTGCTTAAATTACTTCATCTAGATCAGGTTAAAAATCATCATCCCTTTGAAATATCAACGGGACAAAAACGCCGATTAAGCGTAGCAACTGCCCTTAGTTCAAAGGCAGAAATTGTATTGTTAGATGAACCTACATTTGGTTTAGATAGTCATAATACGTTCCAACTTATTAAACTTTTTCAAGAACGCGTTAAACAAGGGCAAACAATAGTTATGGTCACACATGATTCGGAAATCATTCGTCGATATCCAACACGTCGTTTACATGTTGAAGATGGAATACTTAAAGAGATTGAAGGTGAGCACGTTGTTTGAAAGATGGAAGAAACGTCACACCTTTGTTGATGATGTAAATATTATAACGAAATTAATACTAGGAATCGCACTTTTTTTCTTTATTATCTTCATTCATAATTTCGATTTTATGATTTATATCGTGTTACTCATGTTTATTTTCTTACTATTATTTAATGGTACAGAATTTAAAATTACAGGTATATTCATACTAGTTACCACCCTATTCGCCTTACTATCCTCATTATTTATGATACTTTATGGTGATGGTGAGCATATGTTAGTTAAATTTGGAATCGTTCAAATTAGTGAAGAAAGTATAGTACGAGGCTTACATCTCTCTTTAAGAACAATCACAGTATCAATGTTCGGGATTCTTATAGCATTAACATCTCAAATAGTTATGATTTTTTATAGTTTAATGCAACATCTAAAAATCAAACCCAAAATTGCCTATGCCTTCATGGCAGCAATACGAATGGTTCCTTTAATTATAAGTTCATTAATCCAATTGAGACGCTCATTAAAAATGAGATACCAAATGATTGATGCCTCAAATTATAAAGGACTAAAAAGATTAAATCATTTAGTTATTCCATTATTGAGTCAAAACATACGACGTGCACATCAACTCTCAGTTGCTATGGAATCTAAAGGTTTTAAAGATGGCCCTAGAACGTATTACTACGAGACACCTTTCTCATATAAAGATGTAGTATTTATTGTTTGTGTGTTAATGATTATTGGTCTATCTTTCATACTATCAGGCTATTTACCATTAACTGGCATTCATGATGTACGTTTTGGAAAATTAGGATAAAAATTTCACTATATTTAATAAAGTTTAATCAATTAAATGATAGACATTAAAAAGGAGATGCAACATTTATTGTGCATCTCCTTTTTTACTATTTTATTGCTTTATTGCCTATATCATTACGATAGAAAAGATTATCGCTTTTAATTTTTTCAGCGTTGTTATATGCAGCAGCTTGTGCATCCTTAACCGTAGCTCCTTCACCAATGGCTAGGATCACACGACCACCAGCATTAACAAAATGGTCTCTCTCTTTCTTTAAACCACTAACAAAATAATGAGAATCTGGGTCGAAACCACTAACTTTATATCCTTTATCATATGATCCTGGATACCCTTTAGATGCTAACATGACTCCTACAACTGCTTCATCTTTCCATTTAAAATGAATTGGTTGACGTTGTTCTAAATCAATAATATGTTGCATTAAATCACTTTCTAAACGCGTGAGTAACACTTGCGCTTCTGGATCACCAAATCTTGCATTGAACTCTATCACTTTAGGACCCTCTTTTGTTAAAATAGCACCAATATAGAGCAAGCCAAAGAAATGATACCCTTCTTTACTCATCGCTTGAGCAATAGGTTGAGCAATGCGCTCATTGGTTTGATGAAGTACATCCTCACTAATATGCGGAACAGGACAATATGCCCCCATGCCTCCAGTATTAGGACCTTCATCATTATCATAAGCACGTTTATGATCCTGAGCGATACAATCAAAAGGAACTGCATAATCACCATTAACAAATGTCATTAATGAAAACTCTTCACCCTCTAAAAAGCTCTCAAAAACCACTTGCCCTTGCTCTTTAGTGTAAAGCGTTTCTACACCTTCGATAGCTTCATCTCGGGTTTTGGCAATTATTACTCCTTTCCCAGCTGCTAAACCATCCTTCTTAATAACTACCGGCAATTCACACGTTTTAACATACGTTAGCGCGTCAGATCGATTCGTTACTTCTTTATAATCTGCAGTAGGAATGTCATACTTCTCCATAAGTTGTTTCGCAAAGAGCTTCGAACCCTCAATTTGAGCAGCAGCTTGCCCTGGGCCAAACACTTTTATTCCTTGTTGTCTAAGTAAATCTCCTAGGCCATCAATTAATGGTTGTTCAGGTCCTATGACCACCCAGTCAATGTTATTATTTATAGCGAAATCTATTATCTCTTGATGACTTGACTCGGCTATTTCATTATGAATTTCAGCAACGTTAACCATTGCTTCATTACCTGGTATAGCATAGACCTTTTCAACGAGTGAGGATTGATTAATTTTAGAAGCTAATGCGTGTTCACGTCCACCTGCTCCGATAACTAAAACTTTCATAAGTTTACTCCTTTCTTTAAGTAAAACTTAGTGCTTAAAGTGACGCATTCCAGTCATAACCATTGTGATACCATATTTATTAGCCATATCAATAGATTCTTGATCTTTAATAGAGCCACCAGGTTGAATAATGGCTTTAATACCATGTTCTGCCGCATATTCTACTGTATCCCCCATTGGGAAGAAACCATCAGAAATTAGCGCAACATTATCATTAATTTCAATTGCTCTCTCGATAGCAATTTTAGCTGAACCTACGCGATTCATTTGCCCTGCACCTATACCAACAGTTTGTTTATCATTACTTAGAATCACAGCGTTACTTTTTACAGAACTTACAACTTTCCATCCTAATAACATTGCTTCCCACTGTGATTCAGTTGGACGTACTTCAGTAGCAACAGTCATGTCTTCACGAGTGACATCCTTATTATCTTTATCTTGCACTAAATAACCACCAGAAACAGAAACAAATTCTTGTTCAGCGTTATCAATGGTCATATCTATTTCAAGTAAACGTATATTTTTCTTTTGAGTTAAAATTTCAAGTGCTTCTTCAGTAAATTTAGGAGCAATAACTACTTCTAAGAAAATTGAATGTAATGTTTCTGCTAATTTAGCATCTATAGTACGGTTCAATGCAATAATTCCACCGAAAATGGATTGATTATCAGCATCATATGCATTTTTAAATGCATCTTCAATCGTTTCTCCAACACCTACGCCACAAGGATTCATATGTTTAACTGCTACTGCTGTAGGTTCTTCAAATTTTTTAACCAAACTTAAAGCCGCATCCGCATCTTTAATGTTATTAAAGCTTAACTGTTTACCATGTAATTGTTTTGCACCAGCAATTGTGTGTTTACTATTTGATGTTCTTACAAAGTATGCAGATTGTTGAGGGTTCTCACCATATCTAAGAGTTTCTTTATCACCTTTAAAGAAACTTACAATGGCATGATCATATTGATTTGTATGTTCAAATACTTTAATCATTAAGGATTTTTTATAATCTTCATCTAATTGATTATTTTTAATTCTATCAATGACTTCATTGTAATCTGAAGGATGTACTATTGTTGTTACATGTTTAAAGTTTTTAGCTGCAGCACGCAACATCGTTGGTCCGCCAATATCAATATTTTCAATAGCATCTGCTTCAGTAACATCCGGATTTTCTACTGTTTTTTGGAAAGGATATAAGTTGACGACAACCATATCGATAAGGTCGATATGTTGTTCATTCAATTGATCGAGATGTTCTTGTTTATCACGATCTGCTAGGATCCCCCCATGGACAGCTGGATGTAATGTTTTTACTCGACCATCCATTATTTCAGGAAATTGAGTTAATTCAGATACTGACTTTACAGCGATACCCGCATCTTCTAGCGCACGTTTAGTGCCACCTGTAGAATATAATTCATAATCTAATGAAGTTAATGATTTAGCGAATTCTACAATTCCACTTTTATTTGAAACACTTAAAATTGCTTTTTTCATTTCTTAGATACTCCTCTATTTAATGATTTTAGCGATAACTCTAGGATAAAGTTCATATTCTAAATTTTTGACTCTCTCTTCTAAATCTTCTTTCGTGTCGTCCGTTCTAATATCACATTGTTGTTGTTCAATAATTTCTCCCGTATCCATGCCACTATCTACATAATGCACGGTTGAACCTGTCACTGTATCTCCACTATCAAATGCTTGGCCTATTGCATCTAACCCCTTATATTTAGGCAATAGTGAAGGATGTATATTTAACATTCGTCCTTCAAAGGCTTGAAGTAAATCTTGACCAACCAATCTCATGTAACCTGCTAAAACTATCCATTGAACCCCTTCATCGGATAAATGTTTAAGCAACTGTTGTTCATAAGATGACTTTGAAGCAAAGTCTTTAGGTTGGTTAACATGAACAGGTATATTTAATTTTCTAGCTCGTTCTATACACTGAGCATTAGCTTTATCAGTATATAGTGCAGTCACTTCTATGTTCTGCAAATCGCCATCTTTAACACGTTTAACGATATTTTCAAAGTTACTACCTGAACCTGAGGCAAAAATCGCTATTTTAATCACGATTCTACCCCCATTAAATGAAGTGGCGTATCAGCGTCTTCAATCACTTCACCAATTTCATAAGCTTTCACATCAAGCTCTTGTAAAGCCGCTAAAGCTGTTGATACATCTTTTTTATCTACTATAACGGTATAGCCTATACCCATATTGAAGATATTATACATTTCATCTGTACTAATGTTCCCTTGTTGCTGTAACCAATTAAAAACGTCTAATGTTGGGAACGAAGTTGTATCTATTCTAGCCGACAACCCTTTAGGTAAAGCTCTTGGTATATTTTCATAGAATCCGCCACCAGTAATATGATTCATTGCTTTAATATCTACATGTTTTTTCAATTCTAGAATTGGTTTTACATATAATTCAGTGGGTGCTAAAAACGTTTCTAAGTAAGTCTTTCCATTAAAGTTATCATGTAAATTGATGCCAGATTCTTTAATAAGCTTTCTAACTAAACTATAGCCATTAGAATGAATACCATTCGATGCTAAACCTATAATTGCTTGTCCTGCTTCTACTTTAGAACCATCTATGTACTCATCTTTTTCAACAGCGCCCACTGCAAAACCTGCAATATCGTACTCACCTTCGTGATACATTTCACCCATCTCAGCAGTTTCTCCACCAATTAATGCGGTATTCGTTTGTTCACACCCATCACTCACACCTTTGACGATTTGTTCAATAATTGATGGAACTACCTTATTTGTAGCAATGTAGTCTAAGAAATATAGAGGTTCTGCTCCAGTCGTTAAAATATCATTCACACACATGGCTACAGCATCAATACCAATCGTATCGTGCTTGCCATGATCAATAGCAAGTTTTAATTTCGTACCTACACCATCTGTACCAGAAACGAGTACGGGTGCTTTCATATTAAGTTGAGATAAATCAAAAGTAGCACCAAAACCTCCAAGTCCACCTAAGACTTCTTTACGCATTGTACGTTCAACATGACTTGATATTCTCTCTACCGCTTCATAACCTGCATGAATATTTACACCTGATTGTTCATACGCTTTAGACATGTAAGTTTCCCTCACTATCAAAATAATGTTTATTATTAGCTATATAAGCTTTCTGACGATCGCTTAAATGTGATTTGTAATTCTTTTCATAATCGTAAAGACCTGCTGGATAATCTCCTGTGAAACTTTCAACACATAATCCACGATACGGTGCATCATAATTTAAACCAATTGAGTCAATGAGCCCATCAACACTTAGATATGCTAGTGAATCAGCACCAATGTAATCTTTAATTTCTTCTGGTGATTTACTTGCTGAAATTAACTCTGCAGTAGTCGACACATCAATACCATAGAAACTAGGGAACATGAACTCTGGAGAAGCGATTCTCACATGCACTTCATCAGCTCCTGAATCTTTAAGCATTTTCACAATTCTTTTACACGTAGTGCCACGCACGATTGAATCATCTACAAGAATAATTTTTTTACCTTCGACAATATCTTTAACTGCCGATAATTTAACACGTACGCCCTGTTCACGTAATTCTTGTGTCGGTTGAATAAATGTACGTGCAACATATTGGTTTTTAACGAGACCCATCTCATAAGGAAGGCCAATTTGTTCAGCATAACCACTCGCTGCAGACAGTGAAGAATTAGGTACTCCAATAACCATATCAGCTTTTGCAGGGCTTTCTTCAGCGAGTCTTTTACCAGATGCTTTTCTCACAGCATGAACATTTTTTCCAGCTATTGTAGAATCTGGTCTTGCAAAATAAATATATTCCATAGCCGAAATAGCTGTATTTACATGACGTGTATAATTTTTGACAACGATTCCATCATCGTTGATAATGACATACTCTCCTGCATGGATATCTTGTACAAACTCTGCACCCAGAACATCAATAGCGCAAGTTTCGCTAGCTAAGATATATGCACCATTTTCCATTCTACCGACTACAAGTGGACGAATCGCATTAGGGTCAACTGCGCCATAGAGTGCATCTTCAGTAAGTATCGCAAATGTGAAACCACCTTTAATTTGGCGTAAGCTTTCTTTAAGTGCTTCTTCAAAGGTTGGTGCTTTACTGCGACGAATTAAGTGCATGATGACTTCAGTATCAGATGATGAATGGAATATTGCACCATGCTTTTCTAAATTTTGACGTAAAGATTCAGCATTAATTAAATTACCGTTATGACAAATACCGACACTCATGTCATAAAAGTGATATAAAAAGGGTTGTATATTTTCAATCCCTTTATTACCAGATGTTGCATATCGTACATGACCAATTGCATGTGGATACCCTTTTAAATTTTCCATATTAGTATCTTTAATTGCTTCAGTCAGTAAACCTAGTCCTCTTTCTCCTTTAAGTGTTTGATCATCCGAAACTACAATCCCTGCACCTTCTTGACCACGATGTTGTAAACTATGAAGACCCATGTAAGTTAATTGTGCTGCTTCAGGATGATTCCAGATTCCAAATACGCCACATTCCTCATTTAATCCTGAGTTGTTAAACATTGAGCGATTGCTCCTTCCCATGTATGTTTAATGTCTGAAACCTTTTCCGAAATTGTAACTTCTGAATTAGAGACCTTAAATGTGCCATCACTTGTTAATTGACCAATCTCTATAGCTTGATTCATATCTAAAGTCTGACCGTCTTTAACTGAGATAATATAACGACCTTGAGTTTCACTAAATAATTGTGCATTAGTCATATCAAGTTGTGCATGAAGTCCAAGATTATAGTATGTACTTATTTTAGCTAGGGTAAGAAGTAAACCACCTTTACCTACTGTTTGAACATGAGAAGCCACGCCGTTACGAATTGCCTGTTTAATGGATTCACCCTTCTCAACTTCATCGCTTAAATCAATCTCTTCAAATTCATGGTTCACAGAACCATATAATAACTTTTCGATTTGACTTCCACCGAAATCATTACGCGTATCGCCAACTAAATAAAGTTTTTCTCCAGCTTTGGGATGGAAATCGTTTAAATAATTAATATCTTCAATAAGACCGACCATTCCTACAACTGGCGTTGGGAAAATAGACGTACCACGCGTTTCGTTATAAAGCGAAACGTTACCTGATACAACAGGTGTATTTAAAACTTCACACGCTTCAGACATGCCTTTAGTTGAATCAATTAATTGTTGGTAAATTTCTTTCTTTTCCGGTGAACCATAATTTAAGCAATCTGTCATTGCAAGTGGTGTCGCACCAACCGCAATTAAATTACGATATGCCTCTGCAACAACCATCTTTCCACCCTCATATGGTTGATTAAAAACATAACGTGCTTCACCATCAATTGTTGAAGCGATTACCTTATTAGTTCCTTCTACTCGTACAACTGAAGATTGAAGACCCGGCTTCACTATCGTGTTTGCTCCAACTTGTTGATCGTATTGCTCATATAAATAACGTTTTGAAGCAATCGTTGGATGCTTTAATAATTTTGAAAATACATCTTCTACATCAATATTGCTATAATCATTTTTAGACGTATTGTATTCTTTGTCTTCACCTTCAAGTATATAAACTGGTGCTTCGTCAGAAAGTGGTTGAACTGGGATATCTGCAAATACCTCATCTTCATAAGTTAATACGAATCGATCTGTATCAGTAACTTCACCAATCACTGCACTATCAAGTTCATGTTTATCAAATAAGTCTAAGAATTTTTGTTCAGTACCTTTCTCAACTACAAGTAGCATTCTTTCTTGTGTTTCAGAAAGCATCATTTCATATGGTGAAATATTAGGTTCTCGAGTAGGAACTTGGTCAAGTTTTAAATGAAGACCACTTCCACCTTTAGCAGCCATTTCAGATGAAGAAGATGTTAAACCTGCTGCTCCCATATCTTGAATTCCTACCAGTTCATCGAACGTAATAGCTTCAAGTGTTGCTTCCATGAGCTTCTTACCTACAAATGGATCACCGATTTGAACTGAAGGTCGTTTACTTTCACTTTCTTCAGTTAGTTCTTCAGAAGCGAATGTTGCACCGTGAATACCATCGCGACCAGTTTTCAGACCAACATAAATAACTGAGTTACCAACGCCTTTAGCAGTACCTTTTTGGACCATGTCATGGTCGATGACACCTACACACATTGCATTTACAAGTGGATTGCCATCGTATCGATCATCAAATTCAATTTCACCAGCTGTAGTCGGAATACCGATACAATTTCCGTAACCACCAATCCCGCTCACAACTCCTTTTAAAAGTCGTTGATTTTGTTTGACTGATAGTTCACCGAAACGTAGACTATTTAACAAGTTAATAGGTCTCGCTCCTATTGAGACGATATCTCTAATAATTCCACCTACACCTGTTGCAGCGCCTTGATAAGGTTCTATAGCTGATGGATGATTGTGTGATTCCACCTTAAATACGACTGCTTGATTATCTCCAATATCCACTACACCTGCCCCTTCACCAGGGCCCATTAAGACATGCTCACCAGTAGTCGGAAACTGTTTCAAGAATGGTTTAGAATGTTTATATGAACAATGTTCACTCCACATTACTGAAAAGATTCCTACCTCAGTAAAGTTGGGTTCTCTACCAAGAATTTCAACTACTTTATCGTATTCTTTATCACTAAGTCCCATATCTTGATAAAGCTTTTCAAGTTTAATTTCTTCAACACTTGGTTCGATAAATTTAGACATGTTGTTCCCTCCAACTTTTAACCATTGATTCAAACAATTTCACTCCACTGTCAGTGCCTAGTAGTGTTTCTAATGCGCGTTCAGGATGAGGCATCATTCCACAAACATTTCCTTCTTTATTAACAATGCCTGCGATATCTTCATAAGAACCATTAGGATTATCAATATACTTAAGGATAATTTGATTATTTTGTTCAAGTTCATTAAAGATCTCTTCTGTACAATAGTAATGCCCCTCACCATGAGCAACAGGATAAACGACTTCTTGATTAGCTTCATATAAATGAGTAAATGGAGTTTGATTATTAACAATTTTTAAAGTTTCATTTCTACTTATGAAAAGATGAGAATCATTATGAAGCAACGCACCAGGAAGTAATCCAATTTCTGTTAATATTTGGAAACCATTACATACTCCAAGCACTGGTTTTCCTTCTTTTGCAAGACGTTTAACCTCATTAATAATAGGAGCCACACTTGCCATTGCTCCAGATCTTAAATAATCACCAAATGAAAAGCCACCAGGGATCAGAACTCCATCAAATCCTTCGAGGCTCGTTTCACGATAATCGACGTAAGCTGCGTCAACGCCAGATTTAATTGCGGCATTAAACATGTCTCTATCACAGTTAGAGCCAGGGAATACGAGAACTGCGAATTTCATCTTATGCATTCTCCTTTTCTTCAATCACTTTATAGCTATATTCTTCTATCACTGTGTTAGCGAATAACTTTTCACTTAATGTCGTAATGATATTATCAACCGCTTCATCTGTTGCTTCATCAACCGTCATGTATAGAACTTTGCCTACGCGTATGTCATTCACTTGTGTATAACCTAAATCATGTACAGCTCTGTTTAAAGCTTGTCCTTGAGTATCTAATACTTGTGGTTGTAAAGTGATGTGCAATTCGATTGTTTTCATTATTTAAGATCCTCCAATTTATTCAAGAATGTTTGATAAGTTTCAATGAGTGAGCCAGTATCATTTCTATAAACGTCTTTATCAAAGTTTGTATCTGAAAATTTGTCCCATATACGACATGTATCAGGAGAAATTTCATCAGCTAGTAAAATTTCGCCATCATGTGTTTTACCAAATTCAACTTTAAAATCGACAAGTCTTAGCTCCATTTCTTCCATAAGTTGAACCAATACTTTATTAATTTCTTTTGCCATATGTTTTAACTTGTCTATTTCATCATCTTTAGCAATATGAAGTAGTTTTACATGATCATCAGTAATTAAAGGATCGTTAAGGTCATCATTCTTATAGAAAAATTCGACTAATGGTTCTTCAAACACGTGCCCTTTTTCAAATCCTAATCGCTTAGTAATAGAACCAGTGGCGATGTTTCTCACTACGACTTCTAATGGGATAATATCAACTTGTTGTACTATTTGTTCTGTCTCTGAAAGTTGCTTAATGAAATGGTTATTGATGTCGTTACGAGTTAAATAATCAAATATAATTGATGTGATTTGATTATTTAACTTTCCTTTGCCGGCCATTGTGTCTTTTTTGGCTCCGTTGCCTGCGGTTACTTCATCTTTGTATTCTACTCGCAATTGATATTCTGTATCAGTAGTATAAACGCGTTTTGCTTTTCCTTCATATAATAATGACACTTATTTATCTCTCCCTTCGAACTTCATTAACATGTATTGTTCAGTTTGATTCACATCATCAGTAAGTAATGTCATATGCCCCATTTTTCTATCTGGTTTGCGTTGTGATTTACCATAGATATGAACGTGCCATTCAGGATGATTTGCAAATTCATTTTCAAGTAAATCTAAGTCGCGTCCGAGTAAATTCATCATTACTGCTGGTTTCAAGACTTCAATTTGTTGTGGGAGTCTCTGTCCTGTTACTGCTAAAATATGGGTATCAAATTGAGAAAAGTCACATGCTTCTATTGAATAGTGTCCAGAATTATGAGGGCGTGGTGCTATCTCATTAACGTAAAGATTATTTTCTTTATCTATAAAAAATTCAACAGTAAATGTACCTACAAAATGAATTGCATTGGTTATCTTATCCACTTCTTTACGCGCTTCATTTTCTTTATTGGATCTAGCAGGTACGACTGTTTTAAATAAGATTTGATTTCTATGTTCATTTTCTTGTAATGGAAAATAAGTTGTTTGTTGCTCATTTCCGATAGTTACTGTAAGAGAAACTTCCTTATCAATATCAAGGTATTGTTCCGCTACACACTCTTGATTAGAAATTAAATCAATCGCTTCATCTAAATTTGACTCATTTTCAACTAGGATTTGTCCTTTCCCATCATATCCACCAAAGCGAGTTTTAACGATGAATGGATACCCTAGTTCCTTAGAAGCTTGATATAAATCTTGTTTATTTTTTATTTGTAGAAAAGGAACGATTTGTGTTCCAGCATCTTTTAGTGTTTGCTTTTCAGTAAGACGATCTTGAAGTAACTGAATTGCTTGATAGCCTTGAGGTATATTGTAGTTTTCTGTAAGTTGTTTAAGTTGTTGTGAAGAAATATTTTCAAATTCATAAGTGATGACGTCTGAACTTTCACCTAGTTCTTTTAATGCTTGTTCGTCGTCATAATTAGCATGAATAAATTGATGTGCAACATAGCGACATGGACTGTCTTCGTTTGGATCAAGGACAATAACCTTAAAGCCCATTTTTTGTGCGGACTGTGCCATCATTTTCCCTAATTGTCCTCCACCAATAATTCCGATTGTTGAACCGAATTTCAGTTTATTGAAGCTCATTTTGCATTGCCTCCACTTTATTCACTAATGTTTTTTCATAATTTTCCAAATTCTTATGAACTGTGTTATCAGTCATACCAATCATTCTAGCTGCTAATATTCCAGCATTTTTTGCACCTGATTTACCTATAGCCGTAGTTGCTACCGGTATTCCACCAGGCATTTGTACTATAGATAATAAAGAATCTAACCCTTTTAAACTTTTTGACTCTATTGGCACACCTATGACAGGTAAAGTAGTCATTGACGCTACCATACCAGGTAAATGTGCTGCTCCACCGGCTCCAGCAATAATAATGTCATAGCCGTTTTGCTTTGCTTGACTAGCGAATTCAAACATAAGTTGTGGCGTACGATGAGCAGAAACCACTTTTTTATCGTACGGAATATCAAATTCATCTAACATCAAGCAACTCTCTTTCATAATCTCCCAGTCTGAAGAACTACCCATAATGACTGCTACTCTCACGTTTTACACCCTTTCAAAAGTTTGGATTGTGATAAGAATTAGTTGTATATTACAGATATAGCATAACAATCATAGGATAGTTTTTCAATCAAAAATCGAACTTTAATTATATTTTTAAATTTAATTTACGTCTTTTGACTATCAATTACTTTATAATTAATGTTAAAGTTAAGATATTAAAGAAATTAAAGGAGGAGTTTTAAGTGGTTGCTAAAGTATTAGATGGAAAACAAATAGCTAAGGAATATCGTCAAGGATTACAAGAACAAGTTGAATCTTTAAAAGAACGTGGTTTCACTCCAAAATTATCAGTTATTCTAGTTGGTAATGATGGCGCAAGTCAAAGTTATGTAAAATCTAAAAAGAAAGCTGCTGAAAAAATAGGAATGATTTCCGAAATTGTACATTTAGATGAATCAACATCAGAAGAAGACGTTCTAAAAGAGTTAGACAGACTTAACAACGATGATTCTGTGAGTGGAATTCTTGTTCAAGTTCCTCTACCGGAACAAGTGAGTGAACAAAAAGTTTTAGAATCTATTAATCCTGATAAAGACGTAGATGGTTTCCATCCTTCAAATATTGGTAAACTCTATATTGATGAGCAAACTTTTGTACCTTGTACACCATTAGGAATTATGGAAATTTTAAAACATGCGGATATTAATCTAGAAGGTAAACATGCTGTTGTAATAGGCAGAAGTCATATTGTTGGTCAACCTGTTTCAAAACTATTACTACAAAAGAATGCAACTGTAACTATTTTACATTCACGATCAAAAGATATGAGTAAACACTTAAAAGATGCAGACGTTATCGTCAGTGCAGTAGGTAAACCTGGCCTTGTAACTAAAGACGTGGTTAAAGAAGGTGCAGTAATTATTGATGTTGGTAATACACCTGATGAAAATGGCAAATTAAAAGGCGATGTAGAATATGAAGAAGTGAAAGAAATCGCCGGAGCAATTACACCTGTTCCAGGTGGTGTAGGACCATTAACAATTACTATGGTACTAAATAATACACTTATAGCAGAAAAAATGCGCAGAGGAATTGAATAAATCTCTACGCTCTATAACTTTCCATTCTTTAAATAAAAAAATTAACCATCTCAGTAATCATTTAAATACTGAGATGGTTTCTTCATTATATTATACAGTTACACTTAATTTAGGAATGAATGTTTCGTAATGAATTTTATTTGTATCTACATTCATTTCTTTTAATGCTTTTATAATTGATTGTAAGAAGTGAGTACCTCCACAAATATAAATTTCTGTTTCTTCATTAATATAGTCTTTAAGTTTTTCTTCATCTAGATAGCCTTCTGAGTTTTTATCATGTAGGTGATAATCAACAGATTCTTTAGTAGTTGCAATTTCATTAATTAATGATTCAAACGGTGCATCGTTAACATCATTAGTAACCTGAATAAATTGAGCTTTAGACCCATTTGTAACTGCTTCATTAAACATTGGTACTAAAGGGGTAACTCCTATACCAGATCCTAAGAATAATTGTTCGTTATTCAAGTTTTCTACTTTAAATGGACCTACTGGTGCAGATAAATTAATTGAATCACCTTCTACTAACTCATCATGTAATATAGTAGATACCTCTCCTTCATGCTCAGTTGTCACATCTCGTTTAACTGCAAATGTTAAATGTTGTTTGTCACCTTTTACTATTGAATAATGACGTTTTGCACGATACGGCATCTTTTCGCTACTTACATCTACGGTAATGTATTGACCTGGAACAAATTGACTTAAATCATGTTTATCTGAAACAACTGTGAAAGACTTAATATCTGAAGAAATATGTTTAATTTCTTCTATTTTAAATGGTTGGAAACCGTCCCAAGCCATTTGACTATAAATATCCTTTTCAACTGAAATAAATACATCAGCGATATCTTGATAGGCTTTCTTCCATGTTTTAATAATTTCATGATCATCATCTAATCCCACTACTTCTTTTATAGCTGCAATCAGATTTTCACCAACAATATCATATCCAGCAGGTGGTACTTGTAATGCACAGTGTTTATAAGCGATTTCTTTAACTACTGGCATAATATTTTCCAAATGCTCAATGTTAACTGCCGCAGCTAAAACACTTTGTGCAAGTGCAGTTGATTGAAGACCCTTTTGTTGGTTCGTTTGATTAAACATATTTTTTAATTCAGGATGTTGTTTAAACATTCTTTTATAGAAATGTGATGTAATTATTTCACCTTTATCCTGTAATACAGGAACAGTTTCTTTAATGATACTTTTTTCTTTTTCCGTTAACATTATTTCCACTCCCACATAAGGTCTCAAAAGGCCTATTAATTTATTGCAAGTTAATTCTATTCCTATTTTTCTAAAAAATAAATAAAATGCTAAAACCTTCACAAAACTTTCAATTTACATAATCTTTAATGAAATTTACTTAAAATATATTTAATTTTTATTAAAACTGGGGTATATTAAGACCATAGTATGATGTATAAATCTTAAATATAAAGTATATTAGATTTAAATCATAGATGACTATCAGACGGAGGTTAAGTTATGAATAAATTACTACAGTCATTATCAGCGCTTGGTGTTTCAGCTACCTTAGTAACGCCTAATTTGAATGCAGAAGCGACTACTAATACCGAACCTCAACTACGCGGGGTCAATGATATTGTAATTGAAAAAGGCCAAGATTATAATTTATTAAATGGTATAAGCGCATATGATAAAGAAGATGGTGACTTAACTCATAAAATCAAAGTCGACGGTCAGGTAGATACATCTAAAGTTGGAAAATATGAAGTTAAATATATAGTAACTGACTCTGATGGAGCAGAAAAAACATCTACGAGATATATTGAAGTAAAATAGAATCTTTCCTATTTAAAGTTGAGAATTTTCTCAACTTTTTTATTTGCAAAATCCCCCTCAACCCTTCAATTGATAACACTTCTCAATACATAAGTTGTATTACATGCAATTTTGTTAAATTTGTCTAATTTCACAAAATGTACACATAATTTTAACAAATCTTAAAATCCCCGTCATACCTTATATCAATGCTTATTCTTTACATATAACAACAAATTTTTTTTTACAGGTACTTGTAAATATTGTGTAATAAACTAAAATTAGTGGTAAGCCCTACATTTGTAGTATTAGGAGGTCAAAAAAAGTGTCAAAATTTAAGTCTTTGCTTCTATTATTTGGCACACTAATTTTACTTAGTGGCTGTTCAAATATAGAAGTTTTTAATGCAAAAGGGCCAGTAGCAAGTAGTCAGAAGTTCTTGATCATCTACTCAATCATCTTCATGCTTGTTATTGTTGTCGTTGTGCTTGCCATGTTTGCATTCTTTATTTATAAGTACAGTTATAATAAGAATGAAGTATCAGGCAAGATGCACCACAATTCTTTAATAGAAACAATTTGGTTTGTGGTACCTATCCTAATCGTTATTGCTTTAGCTGTACCAACAGTTAAAACATTATATGATTATGAGAAACCACCTCAAAAAGACAAAGACCCACTTGTGGTTTACGCAGTAAGCGCTGGTTACAAATGGTTCTTTGCTTACCCAGATCAACACATCGAGACTGTTAATACATTAACAATTCCTAAAGATCGTCCAGTCGTATTCAAGCTTCAAGCTATGGATACTATGACAAGTTTCTGGATTCCACAATTAGGTGGTCAGAAATATGCTATGACTGGTATGACAATGAATTGGACTTTAACAGCAGATCAATTAGGTACCTTCAGAGGTCGTAACTCTAACTTCAATGGTGACGGATTTGCTCGTCAAACATTTAAAGTTCACTCTGTAAGCCAAAATGATTTCGATAAATGGGTTAAAGAAGCTAAAGGTAAGAAAACATTAAATCAAGATACATTTGATAAACAACTCTTACCAAGCACACCTAATAAAGAATTAACATTCAATGGTACTCATATGGCGTTTGTTGACCCAGCAGCTGATCCAGAATATATCTTCTACGCTTATAAACGTTATAATTTCGTTCAGAAAGATCCTAACTTCACTGAAGAAAAAGATCTTTATAAAGATGTAAAAGATAAACCTGTTAAACCAGCTCGTAAGGTCAAAGTGACAAACGCGAACTATGAACGTCATGGTATGAAACCTATTATTCTCGGCAACAATGAAAAATATGACAATGAGTTCAAAAAAGAAGAGGACCATAACTCTAAAGAAATGGAAAAAATTTCTAAAGGAGCAAAAGACGAAAATGCGTCTAAACTTCAAAAAAAAGAACATGATGATCATGGAGGTGGACATTAATGAATTTTCCATGGGATGAATTACTCGTTAAAGGTAACTGGATGATTATCATGGCGCAAATTGCTGCCCCATTCTTAGTTATCGGACTTATCGCAGTAATTAGCTATTTTAAATTATGGAAATATCTATACAAAGAATGGTTCACATCCGTAGACCATAAAAAAATCGGTGTAATGTATTTAATCTGTGCCGTATTAATGTTCGTACGTGGTGGTATTGACGCGTTATTAATTCGTACTCAATTAACTATTCCAGATAATAAATTCTTGGAAGCAAACCACTATGATGAAATTTTCAGTACGCACGGTGTAATCATGATTATTTTCATGGCGATGCCTTTCATCTTTGGTTTATGGAATATCGTCGTTCCATTACAAATCGGTGCACGTGATGTTGCCTTCCCTGTAATGAACAACGTTAGTTTCTGGCTATTCTTTGCTGGTATGATTTTATTCAACCTATCATTTATCGTAGGTGGATCTCCAGCTGCAGGTTGGACTAACTATGCACCACTTGCTGGTGAATTTAGTCCTGGACCAGGAGTCAACTACTATTTAGTTGCAATACAAATTTCTGGTCTTGGTACATTAATGACTGGTATTAACTTCTTTGTAACAATACTTAGATGTAAAACTCCTACAATGAAGTTCATGCAAATGCCAATGTTTACTGTAACAACATTTATTACTACGCTTATCGTCATTTTAGCTTTCCCTGTTTTAACAGTTGCGTTAGCATTAATGACTACAGATAGAGTGTTCGGTACACACTTCTTCACAGTAGCAGATGGCGGTATGCCGATGTTATGGGCAAACTTCTTCTGGGTATGGGGGCACCCTGAGGTATACATCGTTATCTTGCCAGCATTCGGTATTTATTCAGAAATTATCCCAACTTTCGCACGTAAACGCCTATTCGGTCACCAAAGCATGGTTTGGGCGACTGCAGGTATCGCGTTCTTAAGTTTCTTAGTTTGGGTTCACCATTTCTTCACTATGGGTAATGGTGCGTTAATCAACTCATTCTTCTCAATTTCAACAATGTTAATCGGTGTGCCTACCGGAGTTAAATTATTTAACTGGTTACTAACATTGTATAAAGGTAGAATTACATTCGAGTCACCTATGTTATTCTCACTAGCATTCATCCCTAACTTCCTATTAGGTGGGGTTACAGGTGTAATGTTAGCGATGGCATCTGCTGACTATCAATATCACAACACTTATTTCTTAGTAGCCCACTTCCACTATACATTGGTTACTGGTGTAGTATTTGCCTGCTTAGCTGGTTTAATCTTCTGGTATCCAAAAATGATGGGTTACAAATTAAACGAAACATTAAACAAATGGTGCTTCTGGTTATTCATGATCGGATTTAACGTTTGTTTCTTACCTCAATTCGTACTCGGATTAGATGGTATGCCACGTCGTTTATACACTTACATGCCTTCTGATGGTTGGTGGTTATTAAACTTCATCTCAACTATCGGTGCATTATTAATGGGAATTGGTTTCCTATTCTTAGTTGCAAGTATCGTCTATGCTCATATCAAAGCACCACGTGAAGCAACTGGTGATAACTGGGATGGACTTGGTCGTACTTTAGAGTGGTCAACAGCTTCAGCTATTCCACCTAAATACAACTTTGCAATCACTCCAGATTGGAATGACTACGATACTTTTGTTGATATGAAAGAACATGGTCGTCATTACTTAGACAACCATAATTACAAAGATATTCATATGCCTAACGATACTCCAGTAGGTTTCTGGATGGGTATCTTCTTTACAATCGGTGGTTTCTTCTTAATCTTTGAAACACTCGTTCCTGCAATTATCTGCTTAGCAGGTATCTTTGGAACTATGATTTGGAGAAGTTTCCAAATTGATCATGGTTACCACATCCATGCTTCTGAAGTTGCAGAAACTGAAAAACGTTTAAGAGAAGCTCGTATTAAAGAAAGGGAGGCTGTAAGTCATGAGTCATGATACTAATACAATCGATTCACGTAGTCATGAAGGCGAATTAAATAAACTTGGCTTCTGGATTTTCCTTACAGCTGAATTCGCGTTATTCGGTACCCTATTCGCAACGTTATTAACTTTGCAACACGGTGGCGATTACGCTCACAAAATGACTACAGAGTTATTTGAATTGCCTCTTGTACTAATTATGACATTCTCATTATTATTAAGTTCTTACACTTGTGGTATTGCAATTTACTACATGCGTAAAGAGAAACAGAACTTAATGATGATTTGGATGATTATCACTGTATTATTAGGGCTTGTATTCGTAGGTTTTGAAATTTACGAATTCGCACACTATGCACAAGAAGGAGTAAATCCTACTATCGGTTCCTTCTGGTCTAGTTTCTTCATCCTATTAGGTACGCACGGATGTCACGTATCAGTAGGTATTGTTTGGATCATTTGTTTATTAATCCAAATCGGAACTCGCGGTTTAGATTCATACAATGCTCCTAAATTATTTATAGTAAGTTTATACTGGCACTTCTTAGATGTTGTTTGGATCTTCATCTTCACTGCCGTATATATGATAGGGATGGTGTATAGCGGATGAATACAATCGTAAAACATACTGTCGGTTTCATTGCTTCAATCGTTTTAACGCTTTTAGCAGTTTTCGTAACACTATACACATCAATGACATTCCATGCTAAGGTAACAATTATCTTTGGTTTTGCTTTTATCCAAGCTGCAGTTCAATTATTAATGTTCATGCACTTAACTGAAGGTAAAGATGGTCGAGTTCAATCATTCAAAGTTATCTTCGCAATCATCATTACCCTAGCTATCGTTATTGGTACGTATTGGGTAATGCAAGGTGGTCACTCTCACCACTTATAAAACTGAGGTAAAGATTATCAAGCTCATGGCTTAGTTAATCAACACGCAAGCTAGCATATATATGTTAGCTTGCTTTTTTTATTGTCGAAATTATGATGATACAATGATACGCTTAATGGGAAGTTCATTTTTAGGAGGCGAATTAATATAATGGTAACCCCAATAATTATTGATACTGATCCTGGTATAGATGATGCTGCAGCAATCAGTTTGGGTTTATGTCATCCAGAATTTGATGTAAAAATGATTACTACTGTGAATGGGAATGTAGGTATTGAGAAGACTACCGCAAATGCTTTAAAGCTTAAACATTTCTTTAATAGTGATGTGCCTGTTCATAGAGGTGCATCAAAACCCTTATTAAACGAAATTGTCGACGCTGCACCAGTTCATGGAGAATCTGGTATGGATGGCTATGACTTTCCCCCACTTGCGCAAAAGGATTTGGCATCTACCCACGCTGTTGAAGCTATGAAAGAAACAATTTTAAAGAGCGAGAATCCTATGACTATCATTGCAATTGGTCCATTGACTAATATAGCAATACTCCTTTCTACATATCCTGAAGTAACTGATTACATTAAAGAAATTGTTCTTATGGGTGGTAGTACAGGAAGAGGAAACGTCACGCCTCTAGCAGAATTTAATATTTATTGTGATCCTGAAGCTGCGCAAGTGGTATTTAACTCTGGATTGCCTCTGACAATGATAGGATTAGACTTAGCTAGAGAAGCCATATTTACACATGATTACGTTAAAAGCTTTAAAAATCAAAATGAAACAGGACAAATGTTACATGATTTATTTCAACACTATCGAAGCGAAGACTTCGAATATGGCGTTAAAATTTATGATGTGTTTACTATTTTGTATTTACTGCAACCTCAAGCATTTAATGTCAAAGAAGCAGATGTTCAAATAGAATTAGCTGGTCATTACACTAAAGGAGCAACTGTTGTAGATTTCGAATCTCAATATCCTAATTGTACAGTTGTACTCTCACCTGTAGATAAAGATTACGAAGATTTATTCCTTAACGCACTGAGCTATTGTAAATAGTAAGGTATATATATTGAACTATATATTAAAAAAATCAGACTGAGATAATAGTTAATTTCTCAGTCTGATTTAATATATTGGCTAAAAATATCTTTATTGAATATGCGTGGTTTTTATTCTAATCGTCTTTTTAGGTGAATATCTAATGATTTGTACGCTGTTTTTCTTGAACTTTAACACCTGGTGTATTATAAGGTTTCTTTTGATTAAGAATATTATAGAAAATATGTCTCATTTTATCTTCATTAGGCACGAAGCCGTTAGTATTTTTAATATTAGTACCTAATATAGCAACATAACGGTCATTAAAGTATACAGTAAATGTTTGGCCAAAGAACACGCCATTCACTCTATTAAGATATGGCGTAACATAGAAGCCATATCGATATTCTTCAGGATACTCTTCAGTACCAAATTCATGTAGCATTGGATTTGTCACATTAGAGCTAAATAATTTATCTTGTTGTAACTTATTAATAAGTTTACCCATATCGTAAGGTGCCATATATAGGTTCCCTGCACCAAAATATTGATCTAGTACATTAGGACGTAAGAATGAAAATGAATCATTCTTAAATTTATAACCTTTAGCCATTTCATTTTGTAATGGCTTCTCATCGTAAAAAGCAGAATGCTCTAGATGAAATTTATTACCAAGACGTTCGTAATAATTTTGTACGTATGGTTTCCCTGTTACCTTCTCAATCACTTTAGCTAGGACTAAATAGTTTGCATCATTATAACTATGTTTATGATAAACTTTATCATCAATTCCACGTTTCTGAATAGATAATACTGCTTGATCTAAGTTTTTAATGTTTGTTGAAGCTTCGTATTTGTATAATCCACTTTTATGTAACATTAAATCTTTAATTGTTATTTCTTTATCTGTTTTAAACCAAGGTAAATATTTCGTTACAGGTGCATTTAAATCCACCTTATGTTCTAGCTCTAATTGTTTAAGCATTAATCCCGTTGTGAATTTTTGAGAAGAACCAATAAGATACATTGTATTAGCAGTATTTTTCTTACCTTTTTCAATGTCTTTATAACCATATCCTTTATTCATTTTCAATTTACCATTATCAAATATAGCTACTGTACCATTGAAATGCGTTTCTTTTAAATACTTATCAATTTGGCCATACATTGGTTCTTTTTTATCAACTATTGTTTTTAACTTCTCAGGCGCTTTAACTGACTTATCTCTTTTTTCAATATAATTAGTGTTATCGCTTTGATTCTTTAATACTTGCGTTTCTACTTCATGATGTTTACTCCATTTAAATCCTAATATTCCAACTAATACAATCAGTGTAACTAGTACGATTATAAAAAAGATTATTTTAAATTTATTAAGTTTCATTTTTCTTGTTAGCCTCACACATTCATGTCTTTAATATTCAATATAAGTCTCTTGGAATTCTTTAATTAAACTATCAATGTTATTTACGTTTAGTGAAAAATATATCTTAATTTTAGGCTCTGTACCTGATGGCCTAATAGCTATAAAACCTTCATCAAATATTAGACGTATTAAGTTTGCATTAGGTAAGTAAGTGGCTTTTTCTTTCCCACTTTCTATATACTTAATTGTTCCTAATTGATAATCCTCAATTGCTTTTACATCTAACCCACACACTTGATGTATTTCTTTATTTCTAAATGAATTTATAATTGTTTCTATTTTACGCTGCCCATCCGCACCTTCAAATACAGGACTTAAATTAACATTTTGATAATGACCGACTGTACGATATATATCATCAAGTGTATCTTTTAAAGTAATATTATTTTCGTAAAGTAGATTTTTAAATTTGATGATTAAAGGTACGATTTGAAGAGCATCTTTATCTCTTACAAATGGTTCAACCATATAGCCATTACTTTCTTCAAATGCTAACAATAGTTTTTCATTAGTATGGCTCTTATCATTTAAAATTTCCGAAATATACTTAAATCCTGTAAGCACATTATAAACATTAACATTTAAAACATCCGCCAATTTTTCACTTAGTTCACTAGTTACTATGGACTTAACAATATATAAATCTTCATATGAAGCATCAATTAGGTCTTGATACCTTAATTTCATTAATATAAGTCCTAATTCATTACCATTGAAAAATTTATATTCTCCATTATCTAAACGTTCTACTATCCCTAATCTATCTGCGTCAGGATCAGTAGCAATAATGAGTTGTGCATCACTTTCTTCAGCTAGCTTCTTCCCTACTTCAAATGCGGATTCGTCCTCAGGGTTAGGACTATTTAGTGTAGGAAATGTTCCGTCAGGAATAGATTGTGATTGAGCAATAACATAATTATCATAATTGAGTTTGTCCAAAATGTCAGAAACTATAGGCAAACTTGTTCCATGTAGACTAGTTAGTACTGTTTTAGCATTCTTTTTTTCAATGTTTCCCGTAGCCCTAATAACTTCATTTATGTAATTATTTCTAACATCTTTGCTTGCAAAATTAATTTGATCTTTAGCTACTAACTTATCAAAGCTACCGATTTCTATATCTAATGGATTTTCAATTTCGTCTATATAACTACTTAAAATTTCAGAGTCTTTAGGTAATAGTTGCCCACCATATTCATTATAAACTTTAATACCATTATAATTTTTGGGATTGTGGCTTGCTGTTATCATTACCCCACCATCTGCCCCGTAATATCTTATAGCATGAGAGAGTTCAGGTGTAGATTTATAGCTTTCTGCAGTGATAACTTTAACTCCGTTATCAGCTAATATTGTAGATAGTTCTTTAGAGAAAGCTTCTGAAAGTAATCTAGAATCGTAAAAGACAACAATAGTTGCTTCATTAGAATTTGCTTTTATAAATTTTGCTAAGCCTAAAGCTACTTTTCTTACCGTGAAAGCGTTCATTCTACCAGGACCAATGCCAAACTTCCCTCTAATTCCAGCAGTCCCAAAAGATAACTGTGTTGTTAACCCTTCTTCTATTTCTCTTTCGTTCTGTTGCTCATAAAACGATTGAATTAAACTTTCATCCAAACGTTTTATCCATTCTTGTTTCATTAGTAATCTCCTTTCTTATAAACAATCAATGTAAAGGAAAGTAGCACGTCGAATCTATGGTGAAAATTTGATAATTGAAATTGTATTTGATAATTGTTTTTACAAATTTTATATATTTGATTAGCTATGCATTATTATAACTTAATGACATAGATAAATCACTTTAATTAGATAATACGCTTATTTAAAAATAATTCTATAGTACTTTAGTACCATAAAGGGTTTTACAGAAATTTATTTCCATACTTATAGAAAAAATAATGTAAATTTAGTTTTAAGATTGTAAAATTAATGTGAAGCTATGAGTTGTAATTTTGCTTATAAAGTAATACAATTTAAGGCTATAGTGCATAAATACAAAAGTAAAAACGTATCTCATAACTATATACAAATTTCAGCACATAAATATAAATTTTAATAATAAAATAGGAGCACTTACGATGAACAAATTTTTAAAGTATTTTTTAATATTATTAACATTCGTTCTTGTCGTCGTTCCAATCATATTTGCTACTCAATTATATAAAAGTTCAGAATCTGCTTTTGAAAAGTCTCAAGATCAACATAATGCGCAACGTCAATCCACTTTAAGAGATTCAAAAGTAAATCCTGAAAAGCAACCTATTTCTATTTTATTTTTAGGAATAGATGATAATGAAGGCAGAGAAAAGAACGGACAAAGTATTGAACACTCTAGATCAGATGCAATGATTTTATCAACATTTAATCAAAAGAAACATCAAATTAGAATGTTAAGTATTCCACGCGATACAATTAGTTATATACCAAAAGTAGGCTATTATGATAAAATCACTCACGCTCATGCATACGGTGGTCCTATAGCTGCTATGGACTCTGTTGAAGCGACAATGAATGTACCAGTAGATTACTATGTTCGAATTAATATGAAAGCATTTGTTGAAGCTGTTGATGAATTAGGCGGTATTTATTATGATGTGCCTTATAATTTAAATGAACCAAATAGTGACGATACCGGCAGAATAAAAATTAAAAAAGGCTATCAAAAATTAAATGGTGACCAAGCTTTAGCTGTAGCTCGAACAAGACATCATGATTCAGATTTAAAACGTGGTCAAAGACAAATGGACTTAATAAAAATTCTTTTCCAAAAAGCCCAAAGTTTAGATTCAATTGATAAATTAGATAATGTAGTTGAAATCGTTGGTAAAAATGCTAAACATAATCTCACTAAAAAGGAAATTCAATCATTAGCTAAGATGTATCTTACAGGCAACACAGATATAAAAACATCTCAACTTGAAGGTAAAGACGATTATTTAGATGGTATTTATTACTATAATCCAAGTGTTAAAAGTATAATGAAATATTCAAATATCTTGCGCTCTGATTTAGGCTTATCTAAAATAACAGATAAAGACGACTTTTTAGACCATAGAGTTATCAAACATTATGGTTCACTCGTCCCATTAACAGAGTTAAGTGATAGTTTATTACGTCAAAATCAAAAAGACACAACAAGCGATGATGACAATAATAACAACGATACAATGAATGATAACTCAAATAACGAAGCAACATTCAACAATAACGATCAAAATGATGGTCAAGAAGATACAAGTAATAATAATCAAACAACTGATGACAACAATTACCAAAATCAATATCAACAAAATAATGAGCAAAATAACACATTAAATGATGATGCTAATATGAATGTTCAATAACTATTTATTAATCATGTTTACATCGCAGTTATTTAATTAGGAGAGGAGCTTATACAATGAGTCGCAAAACATATGAAAAGGTCGCTAATATTAATGGCATGTTTAATATGTTGGAACAACAAATTGTTCATAGTAAAGACATGGCCCTATTTCGTAATGAATTCTTCTATGTCAATCATGAGCATAGAGAAAACTACGAAGCATTACTTGTTTACTATAAAAACAGTTTCGATAATCCAGTCGTCGACGGCGCTTGTTATATTGTCGCCCTTCCTGAGATTTTCAATAAAGTAGATGTATTCGAATCTGACTTACCTTTCACATGGGTTTATGATGAAAATGGTATAACTGAAACTATGAAAAGTATTAGCGTACCTTTACAATACCTAATCGCTGCTGCACTTGAAGTGACAGACGTTAACTTGTTTAAACCATCTGGCTTTACGATGGGCATGAATAACTGGAATATAGCGCAATTAAGAATTTTTTGGCAATATTGCGCCATTGTACGAAAAGAAGCTCTATAAATGAAACATTCAGAGTGTTTTAATATAACTCTAACTTTCCGCTAACATTGCTTTTAACTATGTTAGCGGTTTTTTTATAAATAATTTTTTGATTCTTGGATGTGCCATCTCTTCTAGAATGAAATTTTTATTAAAAAACTGTTCAATTTGTGATTTAATTACATGATTTTGGGAATTATTAGAGATACTGGAGGTTTTAAATGTTTAAGAAAGTTATTAATGAAGACATGTTGAATGATTGTTTTATGATAAGAAAAAAAGTTTTCGTCAAAGAACAACACGTCCCTGAGGAGAATGAAATAGATAATTTTGAAGAAATATCATATCACATAATTGGTTATACAAAAGATGGTGATCCGTTTGCTACCGCTAGAATTAGACCTATTAAAGAAAAGTTAGGAAAAGTGGAACGTGTAGCTATCATTAAAGAACATAGAGGATTGGGTTACGGTAAACTATTAATGAACTCTATTGAAGAATTAGCTAATGATTTAAACTTTGACGAATTAACTATGCATGCACAAACACATGCGCAAACTTTTTACGAAAAAATCGGTTATAAAGCATTCGGGAATACTTTCATTGAAGAAAATATCGAACACATCAGAATGAATAAAGCAATATAACAACTTTTTATATTCAATTTTCAACTTTGCACAAACTTAAAAATGTAATATTTAATATGCATTTTACACTAATGAAAATGAATAGAAAACGCGTAATTAATGCTTTAACTGTATAAATACTAAAATAATTATCAGTTAGTCATAGGTTAAAGTTTGATTACAAAACTGTTAAAAGTAATACAGATATTACAACTAATATTATAATTGGTACAAAATAAAATATATTATGAGGAGTAAATAAAAATATGACGAAGAAATTCAACTACAAATTACCGTCAATGGTTGCATTAACGTTATTTGGAACTGCCTTCACTGCTCACCACGCACACGCCGCAGAAAACACTCAAGATCAAACAAACAATAAAAACGTATTGGATGACCAAGCTACTCTTAAACAAGCTGAACAAGTTAAAGAGAAAGTCTTTCAACCAGCACAAAATGTTTCAGGAACTCAAACTTATCAAGATCCTACGAAAGTTCAATCAAATGATGATACCACTTCAAATACATACGATGCCTCACTAGATGAATTAAACGGTTCTTCAAGTAAAACTTCTCAAGATCAATCGAACAATTCAGCTCAAACTGACCAACAAACTCAAGATGCTAACGTAACAATTTCAAATAAAGAAGATGCTAGCACACAAGATGATCATAAGGAAGCTTCACAATCTGAACAACATGAACAACATGAACAAGATGCAACTAGTCCTTCTACTAAAGAAGACTTAAAATCAGATAATAATGAAGATGTTTCACAACCTGAACAACAAAATCATGAATCTAGCTTGGACAAAAATGAAGTTACTTCACAATCTGAAGAAGTAGCTCACCCATCAAATACTGAAGATTCAAAATCAAATGAGAGTCAACAAGTAGACAACTCATCTACAAACGAGCAATATGCATCTCAAACACAAAGTAATGACAATAAAGAGTTAGATACTACTCAATCATCATTAAACAAAACTAATGAAAAGGACAATAGTGAGACTTCTATTTCTAATTCAAGTCATTCTAATCATCAAACAACTAAAAATTCTAATAGTCAACAACCAACTGATGAAGAAACTAATCAATCAAGCGCTAAAGTAAGTAGCACTAATCAATCAGGGTATAATTTTGACTATGACGAAGATGATGAGACTGAAGATACAGATGTATCTAATGTTCAAGCTTCAACATCTAATGAAGCAGATTCTCATACAACTCGAACTAATAATGATAAGCAGCCTCAAATCACGTCATTAACTGCTCAAGCTAAAGAGGACAATAGTTCAGAGCCTAAAGCTGAATCTAATAAATCTAAAAATAATGAATCAACTAATAAAGCTACAACAACTAGTGTGAAATCAACTAACAGTACCGCTACTACTAGTTCAAACAAATCAACTAATGAAAAAGCTACTTCTAATAATGATAAAAAAGTGACTACATTTAGTTCAGTAGCTAAACCTAGAATGATGTATTCAGTAAATAAGAAAACGACATCTAAAGCCACTTCTTCTTTACCTAAATACACACCTCAAGTTAATTCGTCAATCAATAATTATATTCGTAAGAACAATTTCAAAGCACCTCAAATTGAAGAAAACTATACTTCATATTTCCCTAAATATGGTTATAGATATGGTGTAGGTCGTCCTGAGGGAATCGTAGTACATGACACTGCAAATGAGAACTCTACAATTGATGGCGAAATTAATTTTATGAAGAATAATTATGAATCAGCATTTGTACATGCATTTGTTGACGGCAATAGAATTGTTGAAACTGCGCCAACTGATTATTTATCTTGGGGCGCAGGTCCAGCTGGTAACGAGCGTTTTATTAATGTTGAAATTGTTCATACACATGATTACGCTTCATTTGCGCGCTCTATGAATAACTACGCAGACTATGCTGCAACTCAACTTGTTTATTATGGTTTAAAACCAGATAGCGCTGAGAATGATGGTCAAGGTACAGTATGGACTCACTATGCAATTAGCCGATGGTTAGGTGGTACAGACCATGCAGACCCTCATCAATATTTCAGTAATCATAATTACAGTTATGCTGAACTTTATGATCTAATTAATGAAAAATACTTAATTAAAACTGGACAAGTTGCACCTTGGGGTACTACTTCTTCAAGTTCAACTAAACCATCAGGTGGTTCAAGTTCATCAAGTAGCGATAAATTAACTGTAAAAGCTAATAGTGGTGTCGCTCAAATCAAACCTAGCAACAGTGGATTATATACTACAGTCTACGATTCTAAAGGACATTCTACTGATCAAGCTCAAAAAACTTTATCTGTAACTAAATCTGCAACTTTAGGTAATAATAAATTTTATCTTGTTGGAGATTATAATAGCGGTAAAAAGTATGGTTGGGTTAAACAAAGCGATGTCGTTTACAACACAGCGAAATCACCTGTTAAAGTAAACCAAACTTTCAATGTGAAAGCAGGTTCAACACTTTACACTGTACCATGGGGGACACCAAGCCAAGTAGCTAGTAAAGTTTCAGGTTCTGGTAACCAAACATTTAAAGCTACAAAACAACAACAAATTGATAAAGCTATTTATTTATACGGTACAGTAAATGGTAAATCTGGTTGGATTAGTAAGTATTATTTAACTACTCCATCATCAAGTAGCAATTCAACTAAACCATCAAGTGGTTCAAGTTCTTCATCAACTAGTAATAATAAATTAACTGTATCTGCAAATAGCGGTGTTGCTCAAATTAAATCTAAAAATAATGGCGTTTATACAACTGTTTATGACAATAAAGGTAAAAAAACAGACCAAGTACAACGTACTTTAGCTGTTACAAAATCAGCTACTTTAGGTAATGATAAATTCTACCTAGTTGAAGACTATAACACTGGTAAAAAATATGGTTGGGTTAAACAAAGTGATGTAGTGTATAACACAGCGAAATCACCTGTTAAAGTGAACGCAACTTATACTATTAAACCTGGCGTTAAATTATATACGGTACCTTGGGGTACATTTAATCAAGAAGCTAGTAAAGTTTCAGGTTCTGGCAACCAAACATTCAAAGCTACGAAACAACAACAAATCGACAAAGCTACTTATTTATATGGAACGGTCAATGGTAAATCTGGTTGGGTAAGTAAATATTATTTAACTGCACCAACTCAATCTAAAGTTGAAACGAGCAGTAAAGTCACAACTGCGAATAGAGCTGCTTCAACTCAATCAACATCTAAAGCAACTCAAAGTGCAACAACTCAAACTATAAATAAAGTAGCACAGGTTAAAGCTAATAATTCAGGTATCAGAACATCTGTTTATGATAAAACAGCTAAAAGCGGCGCTAAATATGCTAACCGTACCTTTGTTATTAGCAAACAACGTACTGAAGGTAACAACACTTATGTTTTACTTCAAGACAGCACTCAAAATACACCTTTAGGTTGGGTAAACATTAAAGATGTTACAAGCCAAAACTTAGGTAAACAAACAAAATCTACAGGTAAATATAAAGTTAATTCAGAAAACAACGGATTATATTCTATTGCTTGGGGCACGAAGAACCAACAACTTCTTTCATCAAAAATGATTTCAAATAAAGCGTTTAGTGCTGCTAGATCGGTATATGTTGGAAAAGAATTATTCTTATATGGAACAGTTGATAACAGAACAGGTTGGATAGCAGCTAAAGACTTAACTCAAAATAGTACTGATGCTCAAGCTACTCCATATCATTACACGTTTGTTGTAAATAATAATAAGGGTTACTACTATAATGATGTTGCAAATAACGCCCATTATTCACTCAACTCTTATTACAATCAACCATTCTTTGTATCGAAACAAATGAAAGTCGACGGTGTAACTTGGTATTATGGTCAATTAACAAATGGTAAATATGTATGGATTAAATCAACTGACTTGTCTAAAGAGTCAATCAGATACGTTAAAACTGGTATGACTTTAACAAAAGCAGCAAATATTCAAAATAATTCATACTATAACCCTCAAGTTCAAAGAACAGCAGGAAAATGGGAAGATGCTAATTATGATGAAATTAAAAACGCTATGGATCCTATTAGATTAGCTAAAGACGATGAGTATAAATATCAATTCTTACTTTTAGACCAACCACAATATTTACCAGTTTCAGCACTTAATAAATTGCTAGAAGGTAAAGGTGTTCTAGAAGGACAAGGCGCGTCATTTAGCCAAGCTGCTAAAAAGTATGGTATTAATGAGATTTATTTAATATCTCACGCTTTAATAGAAACTGGTAATGGTACTTCTGATTTAGCTAAAGGTGGAGACATTGTTAACGGTAAATTCACTAATAAATCAGCTAAAAAATATCACAATGTATTTGGTATAGGCGCATACGATGATAATCCTTTAATAGAAGGCATTAAATATGCAAAAGAAGCTGGTTGGGATTCAGTTTCCAAAGCTATTGTTGGCGGAGCTAAATTTATTGGTCAATCTTATGTCAAAGCAGGACAAAATACGCTTTATAAAATGCGTTGGAACCCTGCACATCCAGGTACACATCAATACGCTACAGATATTAACTGGGCTAATTTAAACGCTCAAGTTATTAAAGGTTTCTACGATAAAATGGGTGAAGTTGGTAAATACTTTGAAATCCCACAATACAATAAATAATTAGTAATTCTAATTAGGGCATCTCTTAAGTAAAATAACTTAGAGGTGCCCTTTTTCCATTTTTAACTCATTTTGAACTTACGTCTCGTTATGAATAAAAAAATAAGCAACTTATATCAGTAATAAAATATTACTTATAAGTTACTTACCTTTTTAGTCAAATATTTGTTTAGATGTATATTGCACTTTAAAGCAAAAATTAAAATAATTACTAAACTAAATATAAATATGTCTACTGTTCAGTTTATCTAATAATTGATTAAGACTTTCTATTTCTTTAGGTGTTAAACATTGGCATCTCGCTTCGATTAATTCACATCTTGCTGTATTAATTTGTTGAATAAGTGCGCGAGCCTCATCAGTTAATATTAACTCTTTACAACGTAAGTCTTCATGAGATTGTTGACTTGTAATATAACCTTTAAGTACTAGCTTTTTAATCCATCTTGAAACGATAGATTGCTCTCGGCTAATCTTCATAGTTAAATCATATTGTGATAAGCGATCATAATTATATAAAATACGTAATAATTCTAACTGTTCAGCGGTTATATCTGTACGTTGACCGAAACGTCTGTTTACTAAATTTAAATCATTATTTGTGAGTGTGATAAGTTTTTCAAGTTGTTTATACATGTTGTTCTACTCCACTATTTAAGGTTGTTAATATTATATGCTTTATTTATAAAATATACAATACTATTATACACTTTGCACAAATTCGTTGCATATCTACCTAAAAGTATACTAAATTATAATAAGTCTATTCAGAGAGAAAAAGGAGACGCTTTATGACAGCTATCAAAGATAGGGATTATTTTTTCGATAATGCCCGTGCATTTTTAATATTTCTAGTTGTCTTTGGACATCTTTTACAACCTTATACTTCCGAAGATAAATTTTTATCAGCATTATACCTACTCATTTATAGTTTTCATATGCCTACATTCTTATTTATTTCGGGATATTTTGCGAAAAATCTTGATAAACCACACTACCTAGAGAAGATCGCTAAAAAATTACTAGTACCTTATATCATTTTTTTCGCATTCTTTTCAATATATTATTACTTAACTGGCAAGGAAGACGCTATACAGTTAGATCCATTTAACCCGGTCTTTGCCCTATGGTTCTTACTCACGCTATTCTTCTTCCATGTTGTATTAGTTATCGTGCGTAGATACAATCCATATATTGTTTTATCTGTTGCTATATTAGTTTCTGTGCTTGCAGGATTTTCAGGTAATATAGATAGTTATATGAGTATTTCTAGAACAATCGTCTTCTTTCCTATCTTCTATATAGGACATTTAGTCACTAAAGAACAAACAATGAAAGTAAGAAATAAAAAATGGGTACCCTTATCAATCATTATACTTATTGGTTTCTTTATAGGGTATGTTCTGCACCCTATTAATGGCGATTGGTTACTTGGCAGTTCGCCTTATATATCACTTGAAAACCATGGTGGTGATATGTATAGTCCATTTAAACGATTAATACACTACATCATTATTCTAATAACTATGAGTGCATTCTTAAATCTGACATCACAGAAGAAGCGTTTCTACACATATATTGGACGTAGAACGATGTTTGTATATTTGTTACATGGCATTGTCATTGGTATATTAAGAGGCTTTGCTATTTATCCATTTAAAGATACAGTTTCGATATTCACATATTTATTCTTAATCGTTACTTCACTGATTATCGTGTTCGTAATATCATCAAGATTTGTGTGTAAATGGACTAATCCAGTCATCAACTTGCGCAAACCAGCGGATTTCAAAGACTAACAATTTCATTATAACTCATAGATGTATTTTTATACCGAAATGTAGTACTTAAAATATGTTATGATAGTAATAATTTGAAAGAATTATGAGACTATTTTAACAATTCAAATACTACATTTTGGTATTTTTTTAGAGGTGTTTTTCGAAAATGAAGTTATCATTAAATACAAATTCAAAATTTTTAAGAGCGCCAAGTATACGTCAATTTTCAAACAGAATGAAACACATTGATGATTGTGTGAACTTAACTATTGGACAACCAGATTTTCCAATGCCTGACGTTGTTAAAGAAGCTTACATCAGTGCAATTAGAGAAGATAAGACAAGTTATTCGCACAATAAAGGCCTCTCTGAAACACGACAAGCAATTAGTAACTATTTCAAGAATAAATATGGGTTCGAATATAGTGAAGAAGAAATTATTATTACTAATGGAGCTAGTGAAGCGCTAGATACATCTTTGAGAAGTATTATTGAACCCGGCGATGAAATTTTAATTCCAGGGCCAGTATACGCAGGATATATACCACTTATTGAAACATTAGGTGGCATTCCTATTTACATGGATACCACACAATCAGAATTTAAAGTGACACCGGAACTCATTAATAAACATATTACAGAGAAAACCAAAGCTATTCTACTTAACTACCCTACTAACCCTACAGGCGTTATACTTGAACGCTCAGAGGTAAAAGCCATAGTAGATACACTTGTAGATAAAAACCTTTTTATTATTAGCGATGAAATCTACGCTGAAAATACATTTAAAGGCGCTCATACATCCTTCGCGGAATTCGAAGAAATTCGAGATCAATTGTTACTCATTGGAGGCTTAAGTAAATCGCATTCAGCTACAGGTATTCGTATAGGTTTCCTCATTGGTCCAGAATACTTAATTGAAAAGTTAACGTTTATGCACGCGTATAATTGTATTTGTGCCAATGTTCCCGCTCAAATTGCTTGTATCGCTGCTTTAAATGAAGGATTAGAGGCACCACAATACATGAATGATGCTTACATTAAACGTCGTGATTATTTAAAAAATAAACTTGAATCACTTGGTTTTGAATTAACAGCTCAACCGGAAGGCGCATTTTATATTTTTCCAAGTATAAAGAAATTCACTGAAAATGATTTCGATTTTTGCGTAGATGTACTTGAACAAGCACATGTCGCAATGGTTCCTGGCTCATCGTTCACAGATATGGGTAAAGGATATATTAGAATTTCATATGCTTATGAGATGGATATGCTCAAAGAAGGAATGCGTCGTCTAGAGAACTATTTAAACCAAAATTATCCTGATAAGATGAAATAAAATACTTGTAGGGTAAGCATTTCTCAACTAAAAAAGATAACTATGAATATAAAAATCCACTTGATCGACATCAATCAAGTGGATTTATCTATATTCTCACTAAACGCTTATGGGAATTTAGGGAATTGGTCGAAGTCAGGATCACGTTTTTCTTTGAAAGCATCGCGTCCTTCTTTCGCTTCATCAGTTGTGTAGTAAAGTAGTGTTGCGTCTCCAGCCATTTGTTGTAAACCAGCTAAGCCATCTGTATCGGCATTCATTGCTGCTTTTAAGAAACGTAAAGCAGTTGGAGAATGTTTCATCATGTCTTTACACCATTGAACTGTTTCGTCTTCAACTTTATCTAAAGGTACTACCGTATTAACTAAGCCCATATCTAGAGCTTCTTGAGCATTGTATTGACGACATAAGTACCAAATTTCTCTCGCTTTTTTATGACCAACGATACGTGCTAAGTAACCAGAACCATAACCAGCATCGAATGAACCTACTTTAGGTCCAGTTTGACCAAAGATTGCATTGTCTGCCGCGATTGTTAAATCACAAACTACATTTAATACGTTACCGCCACCAATGGCATAGCCTCTAACCATTGCGATAACAGGTTTTGGAATAACGCGAATTAAACGTTGTAAATCTAGCACATTTAAACGAGGAATCTCATCGTCACCTACGTAACCACCGTGACCACGTTTCTTTTGATCTCCGCCTGAACAGAACGCTTTGTCGCCTTCACCAGTTAAGATAATAACTGAAATATTTTGATCATCACGCGCACGTGAAAATGCATCAATCATTTCAGCTACTGTTTTAGGTGTAAACGCATTACGTACTTCAGGACGATTAATCGTTACCTTAGCAATCCCTTCGAAAAATTCATATTTTATTTCATCATATTCTCTAAGTGTTTCCCACTGTCTAGTCATTTTGCTCCTCCTTAAAAAACCTAATATTATTGTATCAAATTCCGTACTATCTTCCACATGAATTGTATGTCCAACACCTGAAACTTGTACAGTTCGACTATTAGGTATCTCTTCTTTTAATTTCTGTCCTATTTGAACAAACTTTTCATCTTTTTCACCTGTCAAAATTAACGTACGAACACGAAGCGACGACACTTGTGGCCAAAGATTCGGCATATTGCCCGTACCATAATCCCGAAGCGCTTTAGCCAACCTCACAGGATTCTGACTCATTCGATTCGCCCTAATAGCCTTCCGTACCTCAGCATCCAATTCATACTGCGACCGGAAAAGCGGCAACTTCTCCCAATCATTCACGAAGATTTCCAATCCAGCAATTTCAAGTACCTTCGCACGAGCCGCATCCACTTGAACACGTTCCACTTTATCCGCTTCCGATTGAATCCCCGCTGAAGTACTTTCTAAGAGCAACCCACGCAGCGCTACACTGCCATTTAAAGCATAGTATAGCGCTACGCGGCCGCCCATAGAATAACCAAGAAGGCACACGTCATACATGCTATATTGACTCAGTACCTCATCAAGCGCATGAGCAATATACGGGAAATCCCAAGTATCACTCATGTCTGAAGTATCCTGACCATGTCCGGGTAAATCAATGGTTAATACATTTACATGTTGACGAAGTTGCTCAATATGACTGTCATACGTTGTCGAATCACTAATAAAGCCATGCAACATCACAAGCAATTGTTTGCTATCATTTTGAGATTTAAAAAAATTATAATGTAACATTAACGATATCACTCAACTTCTTATATAAAATTTGATGTTGTTGCAAATTATTCTCTCGACTCGTTAAAACTTCATATATATGAGAACCCATCGCTGATAATTCCATATATTTAAAGTCTGTTAAGTTTTCAAAGCGTTCAAAAGTAAAATCATATAATAATGCAGTGTGCTCGAAATCTAAACCTGTTGGTGTACCGAATAGTCTTTCGAAATATTCACTAGCTGAATCTTTTTGAGGTAAATAAGAAAAGATGCCACCACCATCGTTATTCACAAGCACAATATTAATATGAATATCATTTAACTTCGCCATTAATAAACCATTCATATCATGATAAAAAGATAAATCTCCAATTAAAAGTGTCACATTCTTATGAACCGCCATACCTATCGCAGTTGATACCACTCCATCTATACCGTTTGCACCACGATTAGCATAAACTTCCGCTTCGGTTTCAAACATTAAATTATCAACATCTCGAATAGGCATGCTATTTCCAACGAAAAGCGCATCTTCATTTGATAATTTATGAATAAGTTCGCCCACATAAGCTGCTTCGTCAGATGCATGGTTCAAGTAATCTTTAATTTCAATGCGGGATTGTCTTTCTAATGATTGCCACAATTCTAGCCAATCTTTACGTTGAACATTCTCTTCCTCTATTAAAGATCTAAAGAAATCATTCGCTGAAATTTCATAAGAAATATCCGGTGGTGTTGGAAAGACATCAATTTTGTCGTTATTTTGTACTAATATTTGATAAGCTGATGTGCGTTTAAGCCATTGATTTAACTTTTTAGAAATGACGGGTTTGCCCACTCGAATAACAAAATCTACATCTAAATCTAAACCTGCACGATAAAGTAAATCATACGTGGTAATCACATTAGGATGATTATTTTTACGTAATTGGCTTAGTGGATCAGCCAAAATAGGCAAGTCATAAATTGTAGAATACGTCAGAATTTGATCAACCTCTTGATGTTGCAAGTCACCTACGATAATAAGGCCTTTTTTCTTCTGTAATGTTGCGCTAATATCATGAACAGCAATACTCTTCTGGTAATGCGGTAATGTTTTATTCTCAGATGTGAGTAAATCAACACGATCCATATCAGGTGTCAATGGCTCTCTAAATGGCATGTTGAAATGAATCGGACCACGATGCGGCCCATATAGATATTGGCTCGCAATTTGCATCTGATAATGTATCGTATCTAGCAATTGCTCACTACCATCTGCGATAGGTAAATCAAATTGGAAATTGACATAATTACTAAACATATTCACTTGATTAATCGCTTGAGGTGCGCCTACACTACGTAATTCATGTGGTCTATCGCTCGTCAATACGATTAAAGGCAATCTACTAATTTGGCTTTCAGCGATTGCTGGTGTATAGTTCGCTGCTGCTGTACCTGACGTACACAATATTGCAACTGGTTTTTTACTACCTTTAATAAGTCCTAATGCGAAGAATGCTGCGCTTCGTTCATCAGGATGTATCCAGGTTTTAATTTTCGGATGTGCCTCTAATGCAAGGGCTAGCGGCGTTGATCGTGATCCTGGACTAATTACCACTTCACGTACGCCATATGCATATAATTCAGATGCGAACGTGAAAACTTGTTGCGTCAATGCGTCGCTATGATTTGTCATAATTATCTACTCCTAATGCATTCATCATTGGTGAAAATTTGACTGCTGTTTCAGCGACTTCGCTATCAGGATCAGAATTCTTAACTATACCGCAACCTGCGAATAATGTAGCTTGGTCTCCTTTGATTAACATCGAACGAATCGCAACAATAAATTCGCAATCATCATAAACGTCAATGAAACCTACTGGAGAACCATAAAGTCCTCGAGTTCCAAATTCTTTATTCTCAATAAATTCTAATGCCTCATCCTTTGGATAACCACCTAGAGCTGGTGTAGGATGTAAGCAATCAATTAAACCAATGTATGATTTTTCGTTTAAATGGGCTTTGATCTCTGTATATAAATGATATAAATGATCGTTTTTTAAAATATTAGGTGTTTCATTGTACTCTACATCTTGTACGAAAGGTTTAATATCATTCAAGATACTTTCCACTACAAATTGATGTTCACCTAAGTTTTTCTTATCTTTTAAGAAAGCTTTAATATTCGCTTCGTCTTCTACTTCGTTGTGAGAACGTTTAATTGTTCCCGCGACAGCCTTTGTCGATAGTACACCATCCTGAACTTTAATGAGTTGTTCAGGCGTTTGTGAAAAGAATATAGATTGATTAGATTCTAATAAGAACATATAGCTATTCTTTTCATTTTTTAAAGCTTGATTTAGAACGTAAGGAATATTAATATCTTTATTAAATTTTATTAAACGTCTACGCGCGAGTACAATTTTTTTAGTTTCATCAATTGTTTCTATCGCTTCTTCAACAAGTTCTCGCCAATCGTCTTTGTAGATGTCTTCCACACGTGTAACATCTCCAAGACTATCTTCTGTTTCATTAACTTCTGTATTTTCAAAATATGAAACTACCTCTTTAAAAGTTTCAATATTAAAATCTTGGCGTTCAGTAGTATAAGTGATGAATGTGCGGTCCCCTTCAATAGATATCAATACTTTAGGTAATACAAAGTGATTTAACCCGTACTCTCGCCACTCATCATCTGATTTATGACTTGAAAATTGAAATCCACCACATAATCTTAGGTGATGTTGACTGGTATTAGGATGTATTAATTCGATCTCATTTTTTAAATTTTCCCATTCCTTAAAGATAGACTGCTTATTTTCAAAGTTATTTTTAAACCTTTGAACTGCATGATATCCAAAATATGAAGAATGATTGTCATTTAAGCGCATATAAAAGCGATCGCCAGCATCTTGTTCTGTTAAATAAAATAAAGTACTTGGATCAATTGTTCTATTTAATTCAGTTTCAACAGACACCCAGTCCTTGGTGCTCGCATATAATTTATCGACAATGTCTTCTTCTTTAACATTCACAGCCATTCTTTTCACTTCTTTCTCCTTCGAATTTTACTCATTAGTATATTGTATCATTTTTGAATTCATGTGTTATCATTCTTGCTTAAACTAAACATGCAATTTTTCACGTCAATTGACCTTTATCTACGATTCCTTTAAAATGTTTATGTTAAAACTATATAAATAAGAGGTTATGCATATTATGGCAGATCAATATCAACAATATTCAACTGTTAAGAAATACTGGCAATTGATGAGACCTCATACTTTAACCGCAGCAGTCATCCCAGTTTTAGTCGGAACAGCTACTGCAAAGCTTTATCTACTAGGTAGTGAAGACCATTTGAAATTTAGTTTATTCTTAGCCATGCTTCTTGCATGTTTATTAATACAAGCTGCAACAAACATGTTTAATGAATATTATGATTTCAAAAAAGGTCTTGATGATCATAACTCTGTAGGTATTGGTGGCGCTATCGTGCGTAATGGTATGAGTCCAAAACTTGTCATGAACATAGCGATTGCATTTTATATTATCGCAGCATTATTAGGTATCTTTTTAGCTATACAAAGTTCATTCTGGATTATTCCAGTCGGCATCGTTTGTATGGCAATTGGTTATCTTTACACTGGTGGACCTATTCCAATCTCATGGACACCATTTGGCGAACTATTTTCCGGCTTATTCATGGGAATGATTATTATAGTGTTATCATTCTTTATTCAAACAGGAAATGTTCAAGGTTATGCTTTCTGGATTAGCATTCCAATCGTTATTACAATTGGACTTATTAATATGGCAAACAATATCCGTGACCGTGTTAAAGATAAAGAAAGTGGCAGAAAAACTTTACCTATTTTATTAGGTAAACGTGCCTCTGTGATTTTCATGGCAGCCATGTATATAGTTGCTTATGTATTCGTTATTTTCACAGCATTATTCAAAGCACCAGGATCACTATTTTACTTATTAGTGTTATTATCATTCCCTATGCCAATTAAAGCTGTAAGACGTTTTAATAAGAACGATACACCAGCTACTATGATGCCAGCTATGGCAGCTACAGGCAAGACCAACACAATATTTGGTCTTTTATATGCATTAGGAATATATATTAGCGCACTTTTAGGTGGGCTTTAATTTAATACTTTTGAAAATGAACTCGGCAATGAAATTACATTTCAATGTCGAGTTTTTAATTTAATGTCATATGATGATACTGATGCCCATACAAATCAATATCTCCATTTTGTTTAAATCCTAATTTAGTATAGAGTTTTAAAGCGCCCTCATTCTCATAATCACAATTCAAACTCCATTTCGCATTTTTATCAGTCTCAATTAAATGTTTTAACAATTGCGTAGCGATGCCTTGACCTCTGTATTCAGGAAAAGTAGCCACCGCTTCAATATAGAATTCATCATTGTAAGCTTCTTGTTGAGGTAATGGTGTACCTAGTTCACGAATATCCTCTTCAAGTGGTAAATTCAACCATTGTCTCTCTAAATCTAGCTCCTTTTCACCTGGATAAGCTATAATACAACCAGCCACGACACCTTCTTTTTCATATACCCAAATATGCTCATAATACGTACGATATTTAACATTTACAATGCTTAATTCTATCGCCTCAATCACACGTTTTTTAGTAAACGTTTGAGTCAGTTCTAACTCCATATCTTTCCATATGATATAGCATAATTTAGCAATTTGCCTATTATCACTTGGACGCGCTCTTCTAATCATCATTCATTCCCCTTTTTAAATAGGTTGCACTGTTATTATATATAATCTCTGTGATTTAATAAAATTATTACTAACTGGGCATCAAGTTGATGAGTAAATTCAATGTTGAATGTTTAAAAATTCTTAAAATTACTTTTAATAAGCTACAATCAAGGGTAAATATGTATAATAAATCAATCATAAAGGGAGAATAATTATGGATATCATTAGAAGAGTTTTTAGAATTTTAATCACAGGCTATATTGTTAAAGCCATTAGAAACCTCATATCTGGTAAATCAGGAAAATCTAACAATGGCAATGACAATGAGAATAAAGAAAAATAAATACTAAGAAGTTTATTAATGGGGACATTACATTTGTTTGAGAAGCACTATATTTTAAATATGTCGAACTAATCACGTACGGTTAGTTCGACTTTTTATTAAATAAAAACTTCTATTAATAATTAAAAGATATTCATTATAGTAATGTAATAAAAATGTCGAAATCTTTATTTAAAATTTTATGGAATATTGTAGTGAAAACCCTTACAATATATAATGTGAAATTCAGATAAAAAACTAAGGTAAAATAATCCATAAAATCAAATTAATAATTCTAAAAAAGTAGTCATTATGATTAATAATCAGAATTTTCTAAATATAATGTTTTGTCTCCTTTTTATAGCAAGAATGATTAAAATTACTTTAAATGATCGAGGTGAAATATATGCTAAAAGAAAAAGATAGAGAAAGTAAGTTCTATAGAGTCATATTAAATATTTTACAATATATTAAAGGAGTGAGTAGTTATAAGTGTTTAATATCCAAATTTTACCTTCTATAAATGAAATAGAAAAAGAAAAAATACTAGACATTAATGACTGCATTGTTATTAATTCAAAGAAGTCCAAACCCGATTTGCTTATCATTTGGGAAACTAGTAACGAATATAATCAGATGATAGAAAATAAAGTAAGTTCAATACCTATCATAGTAATCACTAAAAATAATAACAAAGACCGAAAGTATTACTTTTATGAAAAAGGTGTAGCTTTATATGTCATCCTCAATGACGAAGACCATTATTTCATAGAGTGTCTCATTATTAACGAAATAAAGAAGCACTTACATTACCTTCGACCTAAGCTGCTCATCGATTTTGAAAAGCAATTATTTATTTTTAAGGACAAAAAATATGCACTCTCCCACATTGAATTGCAAATTCTAAATTATCTATACCAAAATGTGAACCAATACGTCTCCAGCAAAGATCTAAAAATTCAAGTTTGGGATACCTTAGAATATGTAGATTCTAATACTATAAATGTTTACATTCACAGATTAAGATACCATCTTCAAAATTGCGATAATTTGGAAATTATAAATAAAAGATCTACAGGCTACAAATTAGTTATCAAAGATAGATAATTAAATTCATAGTCAGTACAAACACGAAACAATCCTCAAAGTATTATAAATTCTATTACTTTGAGGATTTAATATTATACTACGATTAAAATCTTAAATGTTTACTATTGGTTAACGCTTTAACGAGACGAAATTATTAGCTAATTAAAAACATATTTTTCCAACTTTTTTCTAAATAATTACTATGAGTGGCTTGATAATCTAATAATGATAAAAGAATACCTATCTGTCCTTCTAGTAATCCTACCTTATTTTTAAAACGTTTTTGGTTATTTTCTAATTCGATATCATAAAACATAAACTGATTTTCAGAAGAATAATGTGACAATATCTTTTCCTGGATTAATTCTAGATAACTATTAACTTCTTGTATATTAAAGTATCTATTTACATTATTTAGAATAGTTAAATGAGACGATAGACCATGACAAAACGTTGGACTCAATAAATTATCATTATTCAATCTAATAATTTTAATTATTAAATTTTTAGCTTTCTCAATGAGATTTTCATTATTTAAAGCTAAACCTAATAGCCAAATTGTATTCATTATCCCAGTATCCCCGTAACACCAGCCATTTCTGATAGAGTATGAAGGATAATACTTTTCTGCTAAATCATAGCGATCAAGCCAACTTTGATTATATTGAAATTCAGTCTTAAATAAATATTCCGTAATATCCGAAAGTAAACTTGAATGATTATCAATTTCCACTCCTTTAATTTTACTAAGTGCCAACAATGAGAATGGACCTAATATGCCATGTGCTAAACCTAAATTTATATTTCCTAAAGAAAACCTTTCTTTATCTATATTTAAAAATTGATTATCCTTAGAAACAATCCAGTGTCTTTTTGAATAATGTATATCTCTAAAATGATTCATTATTTCTATCAAACTAGAAATAACCTTCGGATTTGCTTCTACTCTGTTTAACAAATACCTACCAATACCCGCTAAACCTCTTACCACATCATATTCTCTAGGATTAGCTTCTGTATTTATACACGTCATTTTTCTATTGATAAACTCGATTAAATAATCATCTAGTGTCTGCAAAATATTTCGATAATGTAAATGACCATCAGATACCACATCAATTGAGAATGCTATACCTGATATACCACTATACAAAGAATAACCTTCTATTCCTCTTTCTAATTCTTTGCCTATCCTCAACACATATTTATGTATTAATTCATCAAAGTTAACGTGGTATAAATTTTGAAATTCATTTAAAAACAATATCACTCCAGGATAACCATGGGACAATGTATAAGAACTCCAACAATCACTCTTATTCTCAATTAGTACTGTAGCATTTTCATAGTGTGATAAAAATTCAACTTCTTTTTTCATCATTGCCTCGACTTTATTCATTGATAATATCACCACACCAGTATTTCTTTGTCTTCTCTATTTCATTAAAAATAGAAAGTACAAATTTCTCTTTATCTCGATTAACGCCAAATACTCTATTACATCTCATATGAATCAAACTGCCAATAATATGTGCTCTAGGAGTAGATAAACCTCTACTTAAAGCGACTTTTAATTTTTCAATTTCTTTATAATTGTTATATAAAATTTGATGAAGTTTGGGTAGCTTTGCATGTAAATAGCAATAATTATCTCTAGGGTTAGTAAGTTTAACCATCTCATTTTTATATTCTCTTATCTCATTATTACGATATAAATTTTCAACATTGTTATGTCTAATTTCATCAATTTCTTCTTGGCTTATATTTAATTCATTTATTAAAAAAATAATAGTTATTGCTACAATAAATTCCTTAGGATAATTAAATGTTTGATCAATGATATAAATTGCCAACCAACTATCATACATAAAATAATCCTCAATGATCTCAATTGTTTCAATACCACCATATCTGTTGATTTCGGGTTGATAATCTACAATAGCATAAGTAGATAATTCAGATTCTTTAAGCCACTTTTGTTTAAGTTGCATCATCTCATGATATAAATGTATTGAATCATTTGATTTACTTAATAAACGAAGCTTAATGAAATGATCATTTTCTCTATATTTAATGAAAAAGAAACTTTCTAAGTGATTATTATCAAAAAGTTCTCTTAAACACGGTAATATATATTGAATTAAAAATTCATTTTGATAGCTTTCATCAATATACAAATGTATTGAAAGCCATTCCCTTTTAGTTTCCAATCGCTTATATATATTTTTAGGAATCATTAAACTTTTTTCATTAGATTTAGCTTTTCTATATATTGGCGTCACAATTTCTATCACTCTATCATTGTTAGACTTAGATATAAAATCCTCTAAAAGACAAACTCTACCTTGCTTTTCAATTTCTTTTTTTAATATAGATATATGCGCATCATTAGACAAATTAATCGTTAACCTATTATCGCCAAAAGCCATATTGACATCATTAGGGATATTATAAAATTGTTGGATCTTATGAAATTGTTCAATCCAATTTTCTTTTTCACTACTTGAAAACATATCTTTATTTAATTTCCATGTTGCGGGCTTTAAAATTACATTTTTATATCTAATTCTAGGACAATAATTAAATCCTTCAATTCCATCGTCTTTAATAGGTTGGATAAATTTTGTATTACCTAAGGACACCTCTCTGAGAAACCTATATAAATTAGAACATAAAACATAATTCAACATAGAATGAGTAATAAATAAGATTCTTGAATTTAAAGTTTTAGAAAATAAATATAATTTATCAAAAGTACTTCCAACATATAAATCGTCTAATGTAATTGAACTACATGGCATATCTAGGTCAAGTTCTTTAAATTTTGTAGTACCAGAATGATTAATATTTAAATTTCTGGCATATTTAGGAATTTCATTTATATGAATAACTTCAGTGTTATTTTCATTACTATATTCAATATATTGTTCATATATTTCGTTATCTAATTGCTTACGTATGTCCCTATCAATTTCCTGAGAAAAGCGCCCCATCGTCGCGCCAGCATTGAAAGAAGATACAATAGGACTAATTACCAAAAATTCATCATATCCTTTTATATTATTACCATAATAAAACTCACTATATATTTCTGAAGATAAAGGCGCTCTCTCGATAGGAATAGTGTCTTTCTTTTCTAAGTCTAAGAATTCATTTTCAGTGATTTCTATCTCTTCATTATGAGAAAGTGCGTAATAATATTTTTCTTTCAAAAAAGGACTATTATTTTTTATAGATTTATCTTCTTTAGTGCAATAACCCATACCATTGATATCAGAAAGTAATTCCTTTAAATTTACAATTTGTTCTAAACCATATTTTTCTAAAAAACTATAATGAAAATCATGATTAGTGCTAATACCCAAATCATCTGGAGAAAGTAACCATAGTAGATATGCAGCTTCACTAATATTTCTAGCAATTTTCTTACTTAAATAATTATTTTTAGTTTGAATTTTAGTATCAATTTGAATATACTCTTTAGCTTTAAATAAATGACTCATCAACTCTCGAATTCTTAAAAAGGTTTTCTTACCTTTCCCAATTTCCATAATTTGGTACTTCATCATTTCAAAATGTATAAGTTGAAGTGATCTAATAAAATCATTATCAAAGTCTCTATAAAAGCATAATAAATAATCTAACGGGTTTTCTTTTTTTAAAGCAGTTCTTAAGCTAGTAAATATTATTTCTTTGTCTAATAGATTTTGTATAAAACTTTTTATTTCCTGCTCGTCATTAATTAAAAATTTTTCTGAAATTAATTTTATTAGATCTTTAAATGTTAAATCCTCTTGCAAGCTTTGTTTAATGAATTTAAGCAAATCATTATTTTTGATTGAGACTAGTTCTTTATTATTTTCCTGAATGAGACATGTTTGATTATCCAAATATATACGCTGGTCGGTAATGTAATTTCTTTCATTCCAAATAACGTAACTATCTTGATAATAATCATAATTACTTTCTAAAAAATGAATTAATTTGCTTAACCAAGACCCATCTATTTTTACGCTTTTATAATAGTAATTAACATCTTCTTGTATTTGTATATTTGTTTTTTCAGCAAGTTGTCCCAATGATACACCACTTAACAATCCATATGGCGTGCCCCTCGTACTCATTCTAATAAGATATTTTAAAAAGCTCTCTTTAGCATTACGCGCTTTCTTCTTCTCACTATCAAATGAGATATTAGTTAAGCTTTGATATAAGTGATATGTCGTAGTCAAAATGGTTTCTTCAATAATTTTGTTTTGGAAAAAAGAGGAATAATCTATTTCATCATTTTTTAAATAAGTATTATAAATGGAAACAGGAAGTAAAGGAGCTCTAATAATGTAATAGCTAGACGTATTAAAAATACTTTTCATTTATTCACCTCTAAAAATAAAGCAGAGCCCTTTATAAGGAACTCTGCTCAAACATTGCACTTAAATCAACACTTTTTACTAGAGAATTACAAGTTTTTACCGTTTAGCGCATCCATCCGTACACCATATTAAACTTGTATTAGGTGGACCTGATTCTGAATTATTCATGTCTCTCGCATTTACTTTAACGTCAAGATCAAAAAGTTCTTTCTTTTCTTTAACAACTTTCATTCGAATCACTCCTTAATTTTTTAAAAGAATATTTAAATTCTTTTCAGTTACATATTAATACGAGTTTAAAAATATTTCTATATTTTATCATTATTATTACATATGTGTAATAATATAATGTAAATTTTATATAATCTTCTAAAAATTAGAAAATCCACTCATTTTCGTTATTCAAATAGAATGAAAATATGAATATTGTTTCACCAAACACTAAATTAACTTAACCATGCTATTTTGAGCATTATATTCTATAAATTAATATTAATATTTATAAATGTTTAGAAGTATGTATATTAAAAATAAGAAAGCTATACGTAAGTTATTAAATATACAATATGGATTTAATAAATATGTAGCTAATGGCATTAAAAAAGCTTTTGTTTTAAAGTTTTACATACTTGAAGATTATATATAACAAAATTTAGTGTATAATTAATAAAAGTATGGTGTTTACACACATTGGGGTGATGACTAAATTACTTTAGAGCCACTACATGTGGTTGAATATATAAAATGTAAATTTAAGGGAGTTTAGAAATGAAAAAGTTTTTAGTTTTATTGTTTAGTAGTTTATTAATATTAGGTGCTTGTAGCAATAATAATGATTCATCAAGTAAAGAAAATTCTGATAAAATATCAGAAACTAACTCAAGTAAAAAATCTAAAGATTCAAATAAAAATAAATCAAAAGATAAAAAGTCTGAAGACCAAAATAAAGATAATAAAGATACATCTTTAATCAAAGATAAAGAAAATAAACAAAATAGTAATGAACAGTCACAAATTCAACATACAGATAATCAATATCAAAATACTGAATCACAAGCTAATTATCAACAACAAAACAATAAAGAATACTTAGCAAACAATCCTGTATCAACTGATAGTGATTTAACATCTGAAGAAAAACATCGCATGCAGCAATCTTCACAAGGTGCCGACTACGACCCTAACAATCCTTACATGAATTTACCCAACCAAGAATGGCGTAAAAATGCAGGTGGCTTATCTTCAGGTGAAATACAAACAAGAAATGCAATTTTACAAGGTACCTATGATGGTAATGACGCACAACAAAAACTTGACGCTATTAACTATTATGAACAAAAATACGGCGATTAATTTTTGGGGGCTCAGTACAAGCATGGCTACCCTTTTATTTTTGCAAATTATAATAAAACTCGTTATATCAATGTTTAAAATCACGTGATGTAGCAAGCAATATTCTATTTTGGAAAGGGAAAATAAAAGTTGATTTTTAATAAACGCTAAAACGGCTCAATTATGCTGTTTTTAGCGTTTTGTTTTGTAACTAAGTATTAAAAAAATAACTATTTTGACATGAATTGATACAAGGACAAAAAAACACTCCTTTAATTGGCGTGGTTAAATAGTTGATATAGACATTTATGAACTAATAATCAACAGTTAGGACTTAATCTTAAAATATTTAGGCAATCTGCATAAATTACATATAATACATTTTTATCTTCACACATATCAAACACTCCTTATTTTTTGAAATTTATGATTTATTTTTCATTGTTGATAAGCATAAAAAACAAGCCTATCGTTTAATTCATGCAAGGTTAATTGCATAAAAATTTTTTCGTCTGGCTTTTACGCCACTAAGAAAAAGATTTTATGCCCTTGCGTGATTAAACTGGCTTGTAATAGGCAATCCATGATTGCTAGTATGCGATCAACTCGTAAAATAAATGTATTCTACGGTTCCCCAAACTAATAATGGGGCAATTTAATAATGTTACCTTACTTTTAGTGCTTTATAGTTTTGATTATTTAGACCTGTTCTATTTTAAATTTCATATTACCCTGAAAAAAGAATTTCTTTTATTTATATATCTATAGATAAATCACTACTTTTTCGTTTAATAGGTTTAACATTAACTGTATCATTTAATTCTTCTTTATCACTGAGTTTAATATCAAAGATTTTCTTTTCATCTTCTAAATTATCTAAAATAGTATATGGATTATTTTCAATTAGTTTATTGAATACATCAAAAGTTATTTCAATTTTCTTCTTACTATCTTTAGTATTTAATATCAGTTTAGGATTATCAAAATTACTTTTAGGGTCTAAACGACCATCTATTTCCAAAAGAGATTTATAGTTATATAGTTTTGTGACTTACTCAGTTTTTTCGACAGTATTAACTAGTTTTTTAAAAAACTTACTCTCCCCATTTTTTTCTAGTTCATTTATTAAAACAGATTTTCTTTTACTCATAATTTTTTCATCAAGATTTAATTCTTTATGAAAATATTGCAATGTGGAAAATTGTACTGTCTTATTATCTATAAGTTTAGATTTTTGATCTATATAATCACGTAAATGATTATTAAATTTTTTAGTGATAGCCTTTTTATTTCGTTTTACAAATTTAAATAGCTTTTCTTCGATAAATATAGATTTAGTAAAATTTACAATTTCGCTATCCTTTAATATTAAAACTTTACTACAATCAATAGCAGGTTTTTTACGGTCTGTTTGTATATGGTTTGTTTCTAGTTTATATTTAGTTGAAATCCTTTCTGAATTAGATCTAAACGGTATTAAAATATTATTATCATTATATTTTAGATTATAGTAATATGGTTTGTTTCCAGAGCCTTTTTTATAGTTGTATAAAATCTGTTTTGCTTTCCCATTTAATAAATTTTCTATCAAAAAATCGTTTCTATGATGCATATTTTCATTTTGTATTACCTCAATAAAATAAAAAAACAGCTAGATTTAATATCTAGCTGTTGGGGATAGAGTATTATAATTATGATGCCTCCGCTCACCCATCGTAAAGGCTACTGATGATATACGTATTCATTGTTTTAAATCCGCGCGTAGTCGCTGATTAATTATATTATAACATTTTTATATTATAAATCAAGTTATAATTTCATTGTTTGTAAATCTTTTTTATTCTTTTTAGGCTTAGATGATTCTGTATATTCATTTTTCTCAGAAACAATTACATTTGAATAGTCTTTAGTTTGTTGACTTCCTTTATTATTAAAATGGTTCTCCACTAATACATCGTTCCAATCTTTACAATCTTCACTTTGGGGTTGTTCAGACACAATATTAATTTCTTTACCTGAGCGATTTGAAATTAATCCTTGGAAATTTTTAACAAATTTACATTACTCTGCATCAACTCATAATTTGACATTTTCTTTTTTAGTTCATACATGTTTTCTAATTCGTTTAATAATGTTTCTTTTTCTTCAGTGGTTAGATTATTTTGATTCAAGATTAATTGTCTAACCTTGGACAAATTTTCACTTTCAGTATTACTCATAATCAACCTCCCAGTTAAACAAATAAAAAAGAGGAACAAAAAAAGGACTTAACAACCACTTCATGTGATTGCTAAATCCTATCCATAAATGTAAAATTTATATCCATAACCTTAAATATAATATAGAAAAATTATTTATAATATATTTCATGACAGCTATTGCAAGCCGTTTAACTATATAATATATTTATATAAGTGCTTATTGTTCAACTTATACGCCAATATAAGATTGAGCAAAACTCTGTTGTTATGGGGATAAGTCTAGTCACTACTATCCTAGTGGTTAGATGATGTAAAGATGATATACGCCAATATATCTTCTTTATTCCCCTTTTTTATTTGTCTACAGTTATTTACTCTGTAAACAAATAAAAATACTTATTTGATTAATGATAATGTAGCCGATAAATAAGTTGCTTGTCAAGTTAAAAATTCTTTTATTTTATAAATTTTAGATACTATTAATTATCGTCGCTAATAAGTCTTACATCATTTTTTAGTTTTTCCTCTTTAGGAGCTTCCAACTTATAATTATCTCCATCTTTTTCTAATTCGTATACATAACTATTTTTTCCATCTACTACAACATATTCTTTATTTTTTATATCTGACCCAAAAATATATTTAGAAAAATAAGATAGTATTAAATATTTTTTGCTATTTTCTTCTTTTACTTCATATTTTCCTGTAAATTCTTCCCCAGCATTTGGTTTTCCTTGTGCTGAAACCACTTTGAATGTACCATCATCTTTAAAAGTAAATATCGCATCTGTTTTTCCATCTACTACACCTTTAAACTCTCTGCCAGCAAGACCATCGCTACTTTTTCCACATCCAATTAATAATATAACCAAAGTACAAATACTGATCGGAATTAAAACTCTTTTTATTGATTTAAAATACCTCATGAAAATCACTCCAATTAAATAAATTTATTATATTATATCAAATATACTCATTTGATGATGAATACTTTCATCTGCTTTTTTATACTTGAATGTAATCCCCATTTGCTTATAGGAATAACCCTTATAGATTCTTAATGTTTTTATTTTATCTAATCTAGTTTCAAGATATTTTCGCTTAGTGCATATATAGATTGTCCACTCTACTAACTCATCAATACTATTTAGCATATTACTCATCCCTCACTAAAGCCTTATTAATAATTTATCTTTAATGAGATTACACATTGTGGTTACCTATTAACTAAAGGCGTTTCAATCCAATATATTTCAAAAAGATTTGGTCATGCTAATATACATACAACACTCAAGATATATTCAAATTTAATTAAAGAATTTGAGAACGAAGAAGATAAAGAAGTAGTTAAATATTTAAATGAGATTTTCTGGTGACTAAATCAGAAAATGTTGTGACTAAAATAAAGCTTAATTATCATACTCATAGTCACAATTTGACTAAAAATTTTTAAACGGATAAAAACTATTAAGAAGTAAAATTTAAAAAAAACACATTCAAAGCGTTGATACAAAAGGATTTATAAGAAGGCAAAAAAATAACGCTTATAATGGATTTATACCATTATAAGCGTCTGTACGGAAACGGAGGGTGTTTATAAACACTATAACCGTAGTCATTACAGCTTGTCGGGAACGTCGCAGGAACGTTCCTTTTTTATAAATAAAACTAAACTTTTTATTAACGTTATTTAGATTTATTACTTAGTCTATTATTTTATTTGAGTTTGATAATCATAAAGCTTTTTAGCATTTTTTAAAGTGAGGTTTTCAATACTTCTTTCTCCTCGACGCATAGCATTTATATTTCCATAGCTAACGCCAGTATCTTTGTTTATTTGATAACTTGAAATATCGGTGTTTTTAATTAATTTTTCAATAGCTTTATATAATTCATTGTATGCGTTCATTTATTTAGGATGAGACGGTTTTTATTATTTTAAAATTAAAATTGCTATATTGATTAATGCTAATATGATCGTCGCTATCATTAAGATCAATGTTATGTTTCTAATAGTTTTACTTGTCATAATTAACACCTCCATAATATAATGAGGTAAAGGGCTTTCGCCCTTCCCTATTTTAGTAGCGTTACGATGATTGAAATGATTTGAATAATAAGTCCTGCTAAAGCTATTATCATCATTCTTTTGTCGTGACGCTCTTTTTTTATTCTCCGTTTTCGTCTCATCCCCTCACCTCCTAAATATATTATAGCTCGTTTGAGCTATAAAATCAACACTTTTTTGATTTTTCTTAAATTAATTTCGCTTTTTTTACATAAAAAATAACCACGCCTTTTATTGACGTGGTTAGGAAATATAATTTATTAGAAAATAAATGTCACTAATCATAACGATTACTTTAATACTAGGTATATTATACCATAATTATTACGCATTTTATTTCATTTTGTAGCTAATATTATTAAAGTGATTTTCTAATAAAAATAAGACCACCTTGTAAGGCAGTCTTATTTATTGAATCAAGCTTAATATAAAAATATACTTTATTGGGATCAATATTTTTACTATAGGGGAATTAAACTTGACAAATAAATATAAAATTTTTAGGGAGTAATAGGTATGAATCATGAAGTTCGTGATTAACATAATAACACAATACTTTAGTTTTTCAAATAAAAAAACGCTACGGTTTTAAAGTAAACCGTAGCGCAAGTTAAATTATATAAAATTCAACAATCACACTGAAAAAGGTTATAACAACCTAGTAATCATTATACCAAATTTTATTATCTATTCAACCATAACAATTTATGATTTTGCTATTTGTAGTGTTTAAATGTGTTCTCTTCACTATCTAATTCAGCGATACGAATATTGTTATTAATCAATTTTATTATAACGTTTTTTTAGAATATTTATATAACTTTTCGGTAGTGTTTAATGTCAAATTGTCAACCTCGCGCTTACCCTGTCTTAATTGCGAAATAACATATTGTGATACACCAGTTTTTTTATGGATTTGATATCCCGTTATATTACTTTCGATCAATTCGATTATCTTTGTTTTATATTCACTCATATTATCTACGTCCATTCTTTTTATCTAAATAATAAAAGTGTGCCTTTCTTCCTATAAAGAGTAATAATGGTAGGCTTAATATCAGCAAAGATGTACACATTTGCCACGTCATTATTGAAAACCTCCAAATAATATTATAATATATAAGCGTAAGGAGGAGCCTTTAGGCTCCGAACATAATTTTATTCTTTGTTGTTTGGCTTTCGGTCTAGATAACCGAGATGCCATTTTCTAAGTTGTTTTAACACTTCTGGAACAACCAGTACTGCCAATACTGGATTTTCTAGGAGTGTTTTTATTATGTCTATCACGAGGCTTTCACCTCCTTACACATAACTTGTAAGTAATCAACAACTTACAAATATAACCATACTACACAATTGTTTATATAGAAAGTTTTTTACTTAACTTTTACATAAAAAAATAGGGCAGTCTCTAGGACCACCCTTAATGACGTGATGGTATATTTATTTTAACATATTAGCTAATTGTCCCCCACAATTTCCCTAAACTATCATTTGTTTTATTCCATGTACTTATAGGTAACCAAATATCTGTACCATCATAAGCAGTGTAAGAAAGCCATCTAAAGCCGTCTTGGAGACATTCTGTATCGAAAATTATACTCTGACCAGCTTGTAAAACTCCTGATTGTGGACACGTAGTAAATGGACCAACACGTCTTGTGATAATTGCAGTATTAGGAGTAAATGTACCTTTTTCTGATTTGTAATAAGTTCCATACTTGTTGATTTTCCAACCGTTCATATCTCGTCTGTTAGCAGGAGTAGAAGCACTGCCAGGTTTATTTTTGACCGTAGTAACCTTAGGTGTATCACCTTTCATATACGCCCTAATTTGTTTAATGAAGTAATCTTTTAACTTAAGTTGTGTCGCTTTAGTCCATGCTTGTTTTGTTGGATCAATACCAGTATGCAATTTAGCAGAACGATGAGGACAAGCTGTATAACTAAATTCGTTGTGTAAACGAACAGTATTTCTGTTAGCTGGTAACCCCCACTTTTTAAGTTTATGCGCTGCGAATTTAAGAGCTGCTTGTTCATTTTTAAGGAAATCTTTATCACTTACATACAATGATTGATTAACTTCAATTCCATAAGTTTCAAAATTACCTGAACCCGGTTGAACGCCATCAGAAACATGCCAAGCAATTCTATCTTCTGATATAGCTTCCCAAATACCGTTTCTATCAGCGTATGCGTGAGCTATACCTCTAGCTAATCTATTGTAATCAGCGTTTACTAGATTGTTATAGTATTGTTTTGAGTTCATGGTACCAGCATCGTTATGAATAACTATAGCTTTAGGTTTACGGCCTCTTTTAGTCATAGTCCAGCCTTTTATATGATTAGTGTTAACTTTGATGATACTGCTTTTCTTAATTGACTGTTTAGGAGCTGATTTTACATCTTTTTTAGGTTCTTCTATTTCTTTTGCTATAGGTGGAACTATAAAGTGTGTTAAACCATAATAGTTATCCCATCGTAAGCTAGGTTTTTTATTAGCCCAACCATTCCAATTTTGTTCAAGTATTTGGAAGCTGGTAGTATTACCGCCATTGTATACAATACCTATATGTCCATATTGAGCATACGTGCCACTTGTAAATACTGCAATCCAACCCTTTTTAGGTATTGTAGATGGCTTGTTCTCTACAATCTTCCACCCTTTAGGGAATTTGTTGTTAGGGAAATCTTTAGCGTTCCCCCATGCTCTATACTTATTATCAGTTAGCCATAATATATAGTCCGTAGGTAAATCTGCACATTGCGCGTGATAAGATCTATCTACGTCAATTGCTCCTGGTTCCATAGCACCAAAGGAAGCGTCATAACTCGTCCAACGTTTTACTCTGTATGGACTATCTACTACACCATTTTTATAATCTCTTAAACGTTTATTGATTTGAGATTGTGTTTTCATCTGGAGCTCCTCCTCCACCATTATCAAATTCGAATTCTTCTTCATCAGAATCGTCAGTAAACGGTTCGTTAGTGTCGAAAACTTCAGGTTTCACTGCGCCTGACTCACTTTTAAACTGTACTGGGTGTGTTTCTTCATTTCGTGGTGCATTTAAATCTAGGTCTATACCCGCGTCTGACACACCTTTAGTGTTTGGATTAGTAATAATGCCTAAACCTGCTAAAAGCGTTAGAATAGTGCCTAAAATGCCACTGACGCTTTCTAATTGATGTGATAAATCAACACCAAAAATTTCACTAACTTGTTTGATAAGCAATAATACTGTCCCTACTAAACTTGAAACAATTGCACCGTTTTTTAGTCTGTTAGACCAATTTATTTTCATCTCATTACCTCCATAAAAAAACCGGCATCTAAGCCGGTTAAATGTTATTTACTTTCAAAGAATAGTTTTTTATCTTCAATTGGGTGATCGTTATAAATGTATTTAGCTTCTAGTGTTCCAGTAGATGTTTTAGCTAACATTTCGCAAATATCCACATTATTTGTAATGTTGTCTAATTTAGGCAAGGTTATCACTGTATCTTCTTCATCTTCATGAATCGTAACAGTTGCATTGACTTGGAATTGAGTTGGTTTAGGCGTTGCGGTATCTGAACAAAATTCTAAAAACTTATCTACATTGAATATTTTTCTATTAGGTAAGTCAAATATATAATTATTAAAAGCGACTTCAAAAGAGCCTTTCATGTACTCATCTAATTCATTGCCGTCAGTGAATACTGCAAGTCTAATTGGCGTTGTTGGAACATCTAAATTTTCTAACAACCAATAATCAAGTGTTTTTTTGTTAGATAGATAGTCCTCTTTCATAATTTTTACTACTTCTTCAGCTACTGGTTTAGCTAAAAGCTCAATCCATGTGTTCGTTTCTTTATCAAAAATTTTAGGTATCGCTTGCATTATTCTTGACCTCCATTTGTATCAATCCAAATTTTATTCGTATCTTCAGGTGCTTTGTCACTGACCACAAAGTCAGATGAATCTCCTTTTACTTCTGTTTGTTTTAAATATCCGTGTTGTATAGCATATTCAGTCAACTCTTTCCAAAGGTCGTGAGTTTCAACATTTATGAACCCCATGCCTATAGCACTCTCCTCAACTTGTATTTTTGTTTTACTATCACTAGGGAAACAATATTGGTTATCAACCCATATTTCTAATGTGTAGACGTCTGAAGGTAGAATTTTATCAATCACTAAATCGACTACATAGCTAGATTTTTCTTTATTGACTTTTGTTTCATAGATGTATTGAACACCTTTAGAGTTGATCAGATAAGCCTTTGCAGGTTTATCTTTAATTTCTAAGTCATCATCATTTGAATCAGTTAAAATGTAACGCATAATAGATAAGTCACCTTGCTTAATGCGATTACCATCGTTTGAATCATTTAAATTAAGTACATTTGTTAACATATAATACCTCCATGATAAAAAACCAACCTTAATAGGCTGGTTTATACATGTGCTTTTTCTGGGTCATAGTCGACGCCAGTCATTTCTTTATATTCCTCTGGTGTTACAAATCCTCTTTTAACAAATAATGCAAATTGTTCATTTGTATAGAAACCCATTTTATAGTATCTAATGCCGATATTACGCATTAACAGACCCTCCCATGATTGTTAGTGTTAAATTTGCGACATCTTCTTGTGTTGCTTTAAGTTCTTCTTGTGTTTGTAACAATTCGAGTGATAAATCGGCGATCAATTCATCTTTATTGTTGTCTGGTTCTTCTTTTTTAGGTTGCTCATCATCTTCAATTTGTTGTTTTTTCCATTCCTCGTATGGTGTACCAACCCATTCGCCACCGTCAAATTTAACCGGCAAATATAAATTGCTTGGTGGCATAATATCTGTATATAAATCTTTGTCGTAACCTTCTTTACTTTCATCTATAAGAAAGGGTTTACCATCTCTTTTTCTAAAGATTTGTATCATTTTTCGTCCTCCTAAACCATATAAGTTAGATTAATCATATAAGTGCTTTCCGAATCTAAAGCACCTATAACTTTCATAGTACCGTCACTAGCCAAATATGCTGCCGCACTGTTTGTTCCTATTCTTTGATTTAATTTATATTCAATATTTCTGACTGGTGTAATGTCAGAAGGCATTTGAGCGAACACTAAGCCTGTAGATAAATTTTTGATGTTACCAATGATTTGGACTGTCTTGTTATCTCCATTCTTTCTAACTCTATATGAAACCGGTAAATATACGTTACTATATACATCAGGAGTTGCACCGTTAACTAGAGGTAATGGAACCCAACCTGTGTCAGTTGATGGTTGGTTAATATAACGCCATTCTGACAAACCGTTATAAGTTACTCTTTGTAATAATTGACTAGAATTATAAGGTTGGAAATATATTGTAGATAGTTGAGAGTCTGACCAAACCAATTTAAAAAGCCAACCATTTGTAGAACTTACGTCAGTTGGCAAACCAGTCGTTTTGGTTATATAACGTATCCCTGGAGGTATCTTTTTAATTTCGTCTTCATTGTTTAAATTTATCGTTGTATATCCTTTGGAAAAGTTAGTCCCATCATCGTTTGTCAGTTTGTATTTTTGACCTTGTGGATTAACAGCAACCCAGCCCCTGTCGTCACCGTCTGTGTGAATTGTTTTAGACCAAATATCATTTTGATAATTGTGGATAAGAATAATATGCTTTCTTCCACTCTGTCCTTTTGTAACATTAATTTCTGCTATATACCCCGCACCGCTTGGATCAGCAGGGGCATTTACAGATTTATAGTCGCTTGGTATGGAACATTCATATAATCCAGGTTCAAGTGTTTCTATAGGTTGAGACAAAGTGCCAAGCCATTTTCTAGTTCCATCACTATTTGTAAATTGATATTGTTGCCAATTACTAAAGTCAGGTAGTTTAGGTGTAATTTCAGCTTTTTGTTCTTCTGTAAGACTTTCAAAGTCAAACGACTTTCCATCTGAACCATCTTGTCCGTCAACACCATCTTTCCCATCTCGTCCTGGTGGACCTTGAGGTCCTGGATTACCATTTATACCATCGATACCATTAATGCCATTTTTACCATCTTTACCGTCTTGTCCTGCTGGACCTTGTTCTCCAGTATCTCCTTTAGGTCCTTTGAAGATATCTACATTGTCTTTCATTACTTTTTCTACGATATCATCTAGTAATTCCACACGTATTTCTTTGCCTACACTTTTAGTTATACCGCTGTCGTTAACAGTAAAATAAAAGTTAGCAACATGTGTGCTATCGTTATTTTCAGGATTTTCTAAGAATAATTTACATTGCATTTGCCCTACATGTTTAGTGATATATTCAGGGATAATATATCTTACAAAGCCTTCTTCAGCTTTAACTATTTCTAATGGCTCATTAGTGAATATAGAACCATCTTGGGCAAAAACATGTAATACAGGTTCGAACTTCGTCTGATTAAAATTCACAGAGATGTATTCTTGATTTTCATTAATAATGTTCTTTTTCTTAATATGGATATCAATAACAGATGTCTTGTTATCCATTGTGTACAGATTAACGTTTATACTGCCTAAATCAACGCCATTTTCATTGATGATTGTATTAACTGTACCGGTTTTGTACGTTTCCATAAAAACACCTCTCCAACAATAAATTTAGGGATAAGAGCTGTCAGCCTTATCCCTATTTATATCTATCTCTAATGAAATAGACACCTTTTATACCGATTTTGTCATATAGATTTTTTATAGTTGTCGCTTGAACTTGTGCCCAGCGTACATCAGTTGCATATTGATGATTACCTGGATGTCTAGGGTTCCAACGCATACGATAAAGTGTATTTTGGCCTTTGCTAATAAAACCTTGTCTTACAAACTTAGCGCCACCAATAATACCTTTAGCGGGAGTAGTCCACCCTCTATTTCTAGCGTAAGTAATTGCATAATTAGGATTCCAATCGTACGCTCCTATACCGAAGTAGTTATAAACACCAGCACGACCACTTGAGAAGTAAGATGTACCATAACCACTCTCAAGGAAGGCATGTGCAATTAAGTATATTTCATTAAGGTTATACTTCTTACAAGCATAAGCAACTGCTTTACCTTGCCCGGATAAAGAACCTTTACCGCGTAATATCTTATTAAGTGCTGAAACTGATACGCCTTGATATTTACCAAGATTGAGCATTTGATATTTTTGAGTTTTACTATTCCAAATCTTAAGCGAATTCATAGCATTAAGTGTTGCCGAGTAACTTGCGCCATACCAACCGTTACCGTAGTTAATTTGAGGAGATTTAGTCATTTGGATAGCTACCGCTCTCTTGAATGAGTAAGCACTTCTTGAAACAACCACAGTAGGCTCTTTGCTTCCTTTTTTGTTTGTCGTTGTAGTTGTATTCTTCTTAACACTAGATGCTGGAACTGTAACTTTAATAGTTTTAGTTTTAACTTTATCTTTAGGAATTTCAGAAAGTAACTTCTTACTGTTTTTATATAGATATAGTAATCCATTGATTGTTTTGTCTATGTTTTTCTTAGGCGGCAATCCATTGAGTGATATATCCCAATCTCCATGCTCGTATACGCTTCGCCAAATATTAGATGTGTCAACTTCAATAGAAGATGGCTTGACTGGTATACCTTGATATTTCATTCTGAACACTGTTTGCAGCATTGTGTGTATCTCGTTGACAATAAAATCATCTTTACTTGCTGATAAATCTTGACACACTTCAATAACGATATTATCAGGGTGACTAGGTACTTCGTACATTTCTAATCTAGTCTGCCATATATGGTTTCTATCTACGAAATAGTGAGGATACTCTTTATCAGTAAGGTATTTTTCTCTATCAAAGTATAGGTCGAGGACTGAACACATTGTATTTGCGTTTCTTATAGTCACCTTTTTAGGGTTATGACCTCTATCTTTACCTTGGACAATATCGTGCAGGATAAATTCAGGATAAGTTGGTTCGCCATCATCTATAGTGAAATTGATATGTTTTTGTTTCTTCTTAATCGTTACTGTTTTATTATTATCTTTTGTTGTGGTGCTTGAAGTGTCAGAACCACCACTTGGTTTAGGAGGTTTTTTCTCAGCTTTATAAGGTGGTCTAACAAAATAAATGTTCCCGCCATTACCGTTGTAGTTATGATTAACAAACGCTGCTCTCGAACCACTCCATTGGTTTGATCCAACCCAGTTTTGATCTCGTTTATATTCGACAATGGTCGTTAATCATTGCCCGTTCTCTTATGAACTGCTCTATGTTTCCATAGAAGACTAGACTATATCATCAACCTTTAAGGTTGCCTCCCATTTCCATTCACTTGAATGTACTCTACTCACTTCCACTAAAAAAGACACTCAAACGAGTGTCTAGTGTGTTTTCGATAGTCGTTGCACGTTCCTATTCCTAGGATTCGCTCATGATTGCCTACAACATTACTTGTTTAGGTTTCCCATGAATTAGAGAGGTTTGCTAATATTCATTTCTGAATATAGGCGCTGTTTAAGTAATTTTAATTCAACGCATTTAAAGTGTGATTTGTCACTAGGTCCAACAACTATTGCAGTATGTCCAGCCCAACCATAGGTCCATACAGCTATATCTCCAGGCTTTGCAACGAAACTAGGAGTATTTCTATAAATTTTCCATGATCTATTAGGGTATTGACTGCGATTTGCCATAGCATTTGCATTTCCCCAAGTTCTAAAATGCCAATATCTTTGAAAAATATAGTTAGGCAAATCCCAACATTGAACGTTTATATTTAATTTAACGCCTTTCCCTGTATCAATTTCTTAATACGCTTGTATAACGTTAAATTGCTCTATAAAAAGAGCCTCATGCTTTCACATGAGACTAGACTATATCTTCCGATGTATTTCGTGTTGGTTATTCTCTAACGCACTGTCTTGTAATTACAAGCACTTAGTCGTTGAACGTTCCTCTACTGTTACCATAGAGGCTTCGCTGCTGATTACCCAATCCTTAATATTTTTGAACTATCACGCTTACCGTTACCGATTACGTTGTAGTTATTAAGGTTCTAAGGGTTTCCCAGCAATTCACGTTATTTTACATGAGCTATCTTTAACCCATACCTACCGTCAATGTCGACACCTTTATGATTTTTAGCCATCCATTTAGCCCAATCTACAACTTGCGAGGCTGTTGGTTTTCCGCTTTTAGGTAGTATAGCCATTCACACACCTACTTTCTTCAATCAAAATAAAAAGCCAACACCGAAGTGTCAGCTTAAAATACTACGGAGGCTAAACCGAATGCTGCTGCAATAATTGCACAACCACCACTAATTAACGCAACAACAACTTGTACATTTCCTTTTTGTTTGTCGGAAATTGATTTATTGATGTTTTTTAATTGAGTATCATGTGAACGAACGGTGTATTGTACGTCTTTAAATTCATCGCCAAACCTTTCGACAACATCACTGATTTTTTCTAAGTGTTTTTCTTGTCGTTCTTGAGATTCAAATTGTTTTTCTTGCAGTCCTGTTTGTCGTTCTATCTTCGAATTTAAAGAATTGTAGGCCTCTAGATGTTTTCTGTCGTTTTCGTTGATCCGTTCATAAATCTTACCGGTGTTGTGTAACCACTCGCTACGCAATACATATTTATCTTCTTTTTCCGACAATCTCCACACCCCCATAGAATCCTATAATTCCACAAATCATAGTGAAAGTAGAAAATTGCAAAGGAGAAAGCCAATTAATAGCATGAAACATACTTGCTGACGTCATTAGAAAATAGAAAATCGCGTTACCCCAGCCCCCAATGCAAATTAGGTAATTAAACACATTGTTCATCTTTTGCGTTGGCAAAAAGAAAGGTGCAACAATTATAAAAACACTAAACATCATTGCAAGTACGCCCCAAATCCAAATAGGCATAATGTGGTGTAGTGCTAAATAAAAATCGCTGTCTCTAATAACAGCTTCTTGTTCTCTTGTCCAAAAGAAGCCTCTTTCAAACATTAGAACGCCAAAACCTAAAACCATTAAAAAGGTTAACGAATAAGTTATTGAGTTTTTATTCATTATAACTTACCTCCTAAACAACTGGATTAGATCCTGGAATAACTACACCTTTTGTAGCGTCATACCAAGAACCCCATCTTGTAGTTTCGCCCATCATATTACGAGAGTATATTCTGTGTCTGTTGTAAGGCATAAACAATACTTTTTTGAATGTGTCACTTCTTGCAATAACGATAGCATAGCCGCTTTGATTATCGGGATCTGGAGAATTTGTAGGGTTGTAAAGGTAGTAAAAACCAGTTTTATCAATTTTGTCCATAGTAGATAAGTCAACATTATCTAACCTAATAGCAAAACCTTCGGCTTCTGTAAGTGCTGATAATTGGCCTGTAGCGCTCTTTATAGCTTCATTAACTTTGTTTTGTATTAATTCATCTAAACCATCAGAAAGCGTCTTAAATTCATCTTCGTTTGCCTTCTTAGATAACTGCTGATTAACTTCATCTTTTTTAGCGTAGTTGATAAGGTGCTCGTCTAAGTTTTCTTCTGTTATAACTCCTTCAGTTGCCGAGTTTAGTCGTTCATTGACCTCTAAAATTTTATCGTTAATATTATTTAGATGGTCTGTTAACTCTGTTTCTGTTTGTTTTGCGAAACCTTCCATTTGTTCTCGCAAATCTTTAACTTGTTTAACAAATTCTGTCTTTTGAGTATTTACAAAATTCATGAATTCATCTTCAGCATTTTGAACGTTTTCTAATTCTTTTGATACAGTATCAATTCTGTCTTTTACTAAATCAACAAGATCATCAATCTCTCTAATATATCTGATTTTAATATCAGCATCTATTTGATTAATTAATGCATCTTTTACGTAAAATCGAAACTCGTTAAGTACAACTGTGTCTTTACGTCCAACTGCTTTGATGTAAATTTGACCAGTCACATGAGTGTCGGTAGAAGCTTTTAGAAAATTACTGTCTAAAGTTAAACGTATAATGCCTTTCATAGGATTAACATATTCAACTTTAACCCTTCCGGTTGAAGAACCGTTATCGGAAACAAAATAAGCTGTTATCTCAGTGTTAGCTTCGCTAATCTCTAGGGGATAACTTTCCCCGTTTATTTCTCTACGCACTTGAAAGGTTAATACCGCAGTATTTATATCCATATTATAAAAACCGATACCTTCGTCAGATATCGGTTTTAAATAAGGTTCATCGACAGTCGTTATTCTTGCTTCTTTGTAAAATCCATCCATTATGAAGCCTCCTTATTTTTTCTTTTTAGTTTTATGAATAATTTTGTTTGTCTTAGTATATGCGCTTGGCTTATCAGGATAAACTTGATGGAATGTTTTTTCTTTTTGGTTACCATAACCACCAGATTTAAGAATTTGAACTGCTGTGTGTGTATGTGATGGTGTGAAAGTGAGGTTGATAATCATGTTTCTAACTTTAGCTACACCTTTTGTTCTTAAAATATCTACAACCCCCATCACTTCATTAGATCTGTGAACTTTAGCTGGACTTGTTGTAGAATATTGAACTGGTGCGATAGCATGTAATGGTATAGTATGCCAGCCTTTTTTAACCGGCATTCTAACTCTGTATAAGTGGCGCCTTCTACTCTTACCATTACCACTATATGGATGATAGTTCTGAACAACATAAGGCGCAACGGCAATAGTTGTGTTTCTATCTACTTCAACAGTTATAGAACCGTTTAACTCTACAAACCCATTAGCTGTAACTTGGAACCTTTGTTGTGTCATTAGCATACGTTGGTAATCTTTTTTTGCAATAAGAGAGAATGGTTTAGTATCCTTTTTATCAAATCTACTACTATAAACCAAAGATTTCACAATAGGTTGATTAGCAATTCTCCCTTCTTTGTTAGTATCCAATTTAGCTAATTTAACAATGATGTTTCCTAAATAGTAAACCGAGCGCCACATTTCTTGTGCTCCTCTAGGTTTTCCAGCTCTACCTTCATATACTTCAGGCAAGAAAGAAGTTGTACCATGATTAATGCCTACCCAGTTACTAAAAGAAGCTAAGGTACTTGAACCCCATGTGACATAATCTCCATGATCTGAAATTTCAGATAGTAATTCAGTCATTACATTGTTAGGTTGGTTAGCGAAACGTGGATAGAATAAGCAATAGTCACTTACCTGAGAAACGATGTTATGACAATCTACGTGAGCAGTAATATCACCTAAACTTTCCACTAGCGCTTTCATATTTCTACTTTCTCTCTCGCTAAATGGCTTAGACCCTTTGTAGTTTTTACCAGTAGAACGTGTACCACTACCATTTGACCAATGATAGTCAAAGTTACGATTTAAATCGACGTTATTTACATTTTCACGTTCTCGATTAGCAAAGCCCCAAGGGTTAACAATAGGAACAATAACCACTCTAACGTTTTTACGTATATAAGCAAGTTGTGAATACTTGTTCCATTCATTGACAACTAAATCCATAAAGCGACTTAAAGCATAAAATGCGCTGTATTCATTCCCGTGTATACACGATGTGATAAGTAAGGTTTTTGTATAGTTTTGAGGTTTGAAATCATAAGCATAAACATTATACTGGTTACTTTGGTCTTTACCTACATATTTTTTCGTAACATACTTGTTGTCAACAAATTTGTCGTAAAACACTTTTCTGTTGTCATCGGGATCGTTATTATTAGGTGTTTCATTAACACCTTGTTCTGCGCTAGCGATAAATGGTGGGGTAAATAGATAAGTAGCGTCATCAGCCACATTTAGTTCTTTATCTATTTTTCCATCTATTTTAGTGAAATCATGTCTTAGTCTTTCTGAAAGTATAGGGAAATTTTGAGCGTCAATTGATGTACGACTATCTCTCACTTCTTGAAGCCCATTACCGATAGTCCCTAAAACTAAGTTTCTTATTCGTTTACTTTGATAACCTAACTCTTGACCTACAGTAACATTAGGTCCAGTAGGCAATGTATATACAATTTGTTCAGCGTTATGTGCTCGCTTTTCAGTTTTTCCATGCTTTTCTAATATTTCTTCGATATTAGTAAGCATATCTCTTATAGCAATGTAATTGAGTTCATTTTCTCTAACATAACGTGCACTAAATAAAGTATCTAGTTTTGTGTAGATAGTCTTTCGCATTGCTACGCCTCCTTAACTTGTAGTTTTCCTTCTTTATCTATTGTAATATTGTAATACTTACCATCTTCACCTTGCATTTTGAGACGATTATAATGAAGTCTATCAACTTTCCTTTTATCATTATTACTCATCAGTCCAGACACTTTATCTGTTGCTTTTGGTATTACGTATTTGTTAAATCCACTTTTAGCACTTGCGATAACTTGCCATGTTTTACCACGATCATGAGACACTCGGAATTTACCATTTCTGTTGTATTCTAGTATGTGGTCTTTTTCTACAATTGCTCTTATTCCATTAGCGTTTCCATGCAATGCTTTGTTAGAGTCAATGGACTTTCTTGTAGAAGTGATAGCTGCGTTTGCTTTTGCGTATGTTGTTCGATATGAATTAGCAAATCCTCCACCTAAACCACCTACAACTTGTGCTGCTTGACTAATTCGTTCTAAATAGCGGTTGTGACGGTTGAAATCTCCTAAAGTTACGTCTTGTTTTACTATCTTATTTTCAGCGTCTCTAATGGTCTTAACTTCAACTATTCTCATAAACTCATTGATGCCAAGTATAGAGTGCTTAACTTTTACAATGTCTGCAACTCTAGGAACTGCATTAGTATAATGTTTTCGCAAGGCTATAAAATCCAAAGTTAAAGAACGTTTTATAGATGCACTAATAACGGCTTGCAATCTAGCTCGCATAATATCAGGATCAGTAATTGAACCATCTTTAACAGGTGGTGCATCAAATCTACCGTAATCTTTCATATTAGGGTGCTCAAATTCAACAATAAGACCTGCACCGTCTAAACCTTCTTCATCAGTATAAGAACCGTACCCTTTAACATAGGTATACATCTGACCGCTATCTTCTTCTAATTTCATATTGTTTGCGTTAATTTCATCATCGATATGATAAGTTGCTTGTTTCTCTAAATACGGGGTGAATTTAAAAGTATACGTGTTTGTTTTGTAATCATGATGTATATCAAACTCTAAATCCCATGCTTCTAATCCTTTTTTTAATAAATCCTCAACACTTTCTCCTTCGCCAGAATCTTTGATTTCAGAAACAAACAAATTGTCAGGCACTTTGAATTTAAGTCCAGTTCCTTTAAATATCTTTTCAAAAAAGTCGGGTGGTTTATGAGGGCCATCTATTTTGTCATACACTCTTTTTCTTTTGATAATATCAATCGGCTTTTCTCGAAGGGTTACAGACACTTCTTGATTTCTACCATGTGTTTGTCTATCGATAATATAAGCGACGTATTCTCTCTTGTCATTAGGTCCTGTTAACTGCGTCAGTGTCCAGCGTTTATCAATACCTCGTATAACGTTATAGTTATATTTATCTTCAAGTAATTTGCATTGTACAACTGTTTCAGAACCTAATTTTGATGTTGTTGTAGTAGTGACATAAACTGGCTCACCTATTCCTCTTATAGGGCTAAATAATACTGGCATTTAATAACCACCTACTTATAATAAAATTTCATATCAAAAGTTACTGACTTAACCTGTTGATTGAAAGCAAAATCATTCCAACCAGGATAGAATTTAGGTTGAGCGTTTGTACAGCGATGATTAATTGGAGTGCCGTTTCTCCACGTTTGAACTCCGTCATACACTATCTTGTCGCCTTTTTTTAAACTAATATTACTGATTTTCATATAATCAGATTTCCCCAACGTAAATTGGAAACTTTCTTTACTGCTTACATTTTTACCTAAAACGATAGTTACTTTCTTATAGAGTTTAAATTCGTTGTTAGGTACATTTCCGTGGTAATAAACACTGTTATTCCAGGCATTAGTAAAAGTGTATGTTCTTTTTTCACTTTCTTCGTCAAATGGTACTAACATGTCATTAGACCATAACGCTTTTTTGGGTTTGTTCTCTAAATCTAAAGAAGTACCAATACTCTCGGCAAAAGGTATTTCAATTGTTTCAAAAACTAAGTCGAAGTTAATCACATTGCCTTTGTTATCAGGTGTTATTACTGATGAACATTTAACTTGATACTGTTTACCACTAGTATAGTAATTATCGTTCATCATATTATGATCGAATACTGGATAACCATATTTATCATACGATTGATAGTCATCTTCCGTCGGTTGTAAAAATTTGTAATTATGCTCTTCGGCATATCTAAGTTCTCTAATCCATACAGGCTCAGTGTTTACTGTTAAATCATAGAATTTATCTCGTAATCTTGGTATATCATTAAGTTTTGTACTAACAACATAGCAAGGCACCGTAATTTTCCTTTTACGGTACTGACTACTAAGTAACATACGACCACTTGTGTTTTCTTTTGTTTCGTAGTTGTCCTCTATCTCCGGGCTTTCGATGACAATATCTTTCACTCGAAAACCGAAGTCAGACAACTTGTATTTAGTGCCATCTTTTTGTTTAATTTCTAAATCCATTGCCTGACCTCCTAGAATGTGAATGTGGCATCTCTATCTGCATTTTGTCCGTTGACTATATGAGTTAAAGCGTCGTTGTTAACGTCCATTTTAACGGTTACAACACGTTGCGATGGATTTGTCTTATATTCATGAGTATGTGTAACTTGTGCATTAGCTGATGCACTAGCGTTTTTAATGTCTCTTTGTATATTAGGCACATTAAGTTGAGGGTTGAAAGCATCTGTTACAGATTTAGCCATAGATCCCATTCCAGATATAACGTTTCTTCCTTCATTGTTTATACCAATTCCGAAACCTTCCATTGTATAGGCTCCGATTTCTTTAAACACACGTGACGGAGAATGAATACCTAATGCACTTTTAGCAGCACTCACTGCTCTCTCTGCAACGCTACGCGCTGCATTGACTACCCAAGACATACCACTCATAATTCCGTTAACTAATCCGTGCATTAAATCAAGACCTGCACTTATCATTCCACCTACAAAACTACGAACAGCATTTACTGCGTTTGATACACCACTTCTAACTGAATTGACAACACTCATCATTCCACTTAATACCGAACTTACTATTCCGTGCATAGCCGATCCAATTGAACTTAACATATTAAAGAAACCACTGACTGCAGTACTAACAGCGTTTGAAACAGCGCTTGATATTACGCTTGTAATTGAATTCCACACTGCTGAGATTAACCCTGCAATGCCACTCATTATAGATGCAGTAGAAGATCGTAATAACGACCAATTCCCAGTGACGATTGCAACAATAACACCAACAATTCCAGATATAATACTTAAAACGCTTGACCAGATTGTTTGTGCGATTGAAGCTAAAGACGACCAAATCGTCGATGTAACACTGACTATAGTTGTCCACACAGTAGTGATGATTGTTACTAATGTAGAAATAATTGTAGTAATAGTAGTGACTATTAAAGTCCAAATATTTTGAGCTACAGTAACTAATGTAGTCCAAATCGTAGTGGCTACAGTTACTATTCCAGTCCAGATTGCCGATAGAATTGTTCCTAACGTAGTAACAATTGTTGTAATAGTCGTAACAATTATTGTCCAAATCGTCTGCGCAACTGTAACTAGCGTTGTCCAGATAGTAGATGCTACTGTAACAATAGTCGTCCAAATGGTAGCTAAGATACTTACTAACGTTGTCACGACCGTTACAATGACGTTCACAATTGCAGACCAAATAGTTTGTGCCACTGTAGCAATGATACTCCATTGGACTTGAGCACTTGTAACTATAGCTGTCCAAATACCTGTCAAGAATGCGCCTAAACCAGAAACAACTGTTTTTACAATATTAACTATTCCATTCCAAATCGAGCCTGCTATGCCTGCTAATGGACCAAATATTGCACTAAAGCCATCAACAATATTTTGCCATGTTTGTTTTAAATAATCGCCTAAGATACTCCAGATATTTTTAGCCATTTCAACAATAGCTTTCCAAATTTCAGCACCTGCTTTAGACATTGTTTGCCAAGCACCACGCCAATCTCCAGTTAACAACTGAAGTAAAGCAACTATTGTGCTTAAAATAACTTCCATAGCGATTTTAATAACTGCTTTAATGATTTCCCAAGCTACTTTAACGACTGCAACAACCGTATTAAAGGCTTGTCTAACCATTGGTGCTATAACATTAACTGCAGCGTCTACAATTGCTACAATTTGGCTCCACACTTGTTGGAACATAGGTGCTAATGGTGCTAATATTTCTTGAGCACGACCGAACAAGTCTCCTAAGAAACCAAGCACTGCTTGAATCGCAGCACCAACTGAACTAGCTATTGCATTCCATGCGTCTGTTAAAGCATTACGCAATGTTTCAGATGAATTCCACAAAGCAACGAATATAGCTATAAGTGCTGCTACTCCTGCAATAATTAATAGTATTGGTGCATCTATTGCGGCAATGGCAACTCCAATAGCTTCAAAAACAGGGGCTAGTGCCGAAGCTACTGACATAAGTGCTTCTATTACTGTTCCAGCACCCGTAAATACTTTAATGAACGTTCCGATAAAGTCGATAACACCTAAGATAGGAGGTCCTAAAGTCATGAATACACCAGCTAATGTAGCGATTAAGCCTAACAATATACCAATAGCAGGGTGCGCCTCAGTTAATTTAGCGATAAAATCTGTAATCGCAACAGCAACATCTAATACAGCTGCAGCTAGTGGTGCCATAGCCGTTCCCACATTAATGATGATTTTAATTATATTGCCTAATAATGTTATGAGTTTAGGACCGTTTGTATTGATATAGTCCATAAACTTTTTAAATCCGTCTGATTGCGCTACCGTAGCACTCCAAGAAGCAAACTTTTCAGACATTTGCGCTAGAGATTCTAATATAGAGTGTGTATTCGGCGCAAATGCTTTCATGAGGTTAAAAATACCCTTGAAGGTATTTCCAAATATTTGTCCGATTAACGGTAAATTCTGTTTAGTATATTCGATAAACGACTTAATAGCCTCTTGGCCTTTTGTAGATTGTGCCCATTGGTTAAATGCAGCACCCATTTTTTTGAAGCCTGCGGAAACCCATTCGGCAAGTGGTGCTAGTTGTGTGAGAACACTAATAATACCGCTACCAAATTGACCGGCTGCGCTTAACATATTATTGAATATTCTGACGCCTGTTGTTCCCATCATTTCGAAAAACTGTTGTGCTACTTGAGAATTTTTAGCCCAATCAAGCATTTTAGCGCTCGCTTGTTCCATTCCTTTTGACACGCCACTAATGAAAGGAGACAAACCAGATAATGCCACTTTAATCGTGTTTAAGCCATTAGCCATTGTATTAAAGATTTGACTTTGGTTTTTCTCTATAATACCTTGCCAAGCATCTTGAACGCCTTGTAAGGCACTTTCGTACTTTTTCGTTTCAGCTGTAGCTTGTAGAGTTCCATCGTTAAGCATTTTAATAGCACTTGCAGCCATAACTCCAAATCCCATAACTCCACCTGCAGCAACACCAAATGCAGCTGCTAATCCTGCAGCTCCACCAGCTACAACCCCGATAGCGTTAAGAACAGCAAATAATGCAGGAACCATCGAAGCAATGATAGGAACTACCAACGTTATATTGGAAATTAAAGAACCCTTTATCATGTTAGAAATTACAGTACCAATTGTTCTGATACGTGTAGCTAAAGCGTCCCATGAGTTCATAGAACTATCAATACCAGCTACCATTGCTCTAAATGCACCTTGCGCTTTATCTGAATCAACATCTATCCTAGTGTGTATTCGGTTAGGAATTGAACGTAACATTGCTTTAAGCGCTAAAATCTTAGATACAGCAGCGCCTTCGTTAACTTCGACGGTAGCTTTTGCTTTTTGTCTCGCAAAGCTATTAAGCGACTTTTTAGCTTCAGCTATAGCGACACGTGCTTTAGTTGCGTCTGCATCTAAATGAGCACTATAAGAATTTCCGTCAAACATATCTAAATCAATCTGTAGCTTAGATAACGTTGATATAGCTCTTCTTGCGTCAACATCAGCATGTGCATTAGCATTTGATCCGTCGAAACGTTCTAAATATGCTTGTGCTTCTTCAATATTAGCTTTCGCGCTTGCTATATTAGCGTCTAACTCTGCGTCGCCTCTGTATGCATCGAATTTGCGTACATATTCTTCAGCTATTTGTACTTTGCTTTTAACTTCGTCAATATCTATATCAAGGTCAGCTTCTGCACGAGTGTTATTAAATGACTCTATTTCTTTTTTAGCTTTGTTTACTGCGCTAGTTACACCTGATGCATCTGCATCAATTTCATTATCTTTAATTTTGTCCATAGTGCCTTTAAAACGCTCTGCTGTGTTTTTAGCTACTTGTATAGCGCTTTTGAACTTTTTAGCGTTAGCTTCAATCGTTGCTTTAATACTATAGTTAGCTTCTGCCACGTGTTCCCACCTCCTTATTTATTAAGTTCTGCAATTTGTTGAAGTAAATCTTTAGGAGGCATATTCTCCTCAAATTTGCTTTCAGAAGCGAATTTCATAGGTTCGCCCCTGTCTAATCGTTTAATGTTTTCTTGATAATGCATGATATCGTTTGCGCTTTTGAAACGATATTCTGTCTCGCCTTTTTTGCCGCCACGTTTCTTTTTCTCTGCAGCTGCGTCTCTAATAGCAAAAGCGAGTTTGTACATATCCATATCTTTATCTAGTTGTTCATACTCTAATGCATACATACGATAGTTGAATTCTCTAAGTGTCATTTGCTCAATAACATCTAGGTCATAAATTTTCAGTTTGCTCATGCACAAGATAACTATACGATCAAACGTTAATCTTTCTTCGTCTACTTCTTGCTGTTCTTTTTGTATTTTTTCGGAACGAGGTTTTGGGTTAAAACACGCTTTCCCAGTTCCTCGATGACTTCGTTACAAAACTCTTCAAGCCCTGTATTTTCAATAATATCTTCAACAACAACTTCTAAATCTTCTTCAGTTTTAGGTGCTCCTTTTTCTTGTGCAGTTGCAGCTTTAATAACTTTAGCGACATCTACTACACTGTGGCTTTCTAGTGCAGGTACTAACATTTCTGTACCTTTACCAAAATTAACTTGTTCTGCTTCCATGCCCATTTCTTTATCAATGATGTTTAAAAACTTTAATCCGAATGATAGTTTAATTGTTTTACCGTTAAATTTGATTTCCATATTTTTAATAACCTCACTTTAAATTTAGTCAAAAAGAAAAAGAGGGCATTTAGCCCTCGATATTATACAGTTTCTGCTGTGCTTGGTTCGTTAGGTTGAGGAATTTCTGACACAAGACCATCATCAGCTGGATCTGCAGCAACAGTATCGTGGAAGCCATAAGCAGCTTTGTTTTTCTCGATTTGTTCTGGTAATGTTGCCCAACCACGAACTTTTCTAAGATATACACCAAATTCAGTTTCAAATTCTGCGATATCTTCAGCGTCGTTAGTACGATCAATACTATTCCAGTATCCTTGACGATACTCTGCTTTATATTTTCCATCTTTGTTTTTAACTCTTTTGTTGATAACCCATAACTCATAAGGGATATCCTCTTCGGTAGCATCTTCAATTTCATCACATAACGTGTCATCTTGATTCATGTAGCAGTTAATCGTAACTGTTGACTCTAATGTACCTCCAGAGTTAACAGGACCATCTACAGTAGCTTCTGTATCTCTGTCTTTTTCTGTTTCACGTTCTAATTCTGTTACCCACATTACTTTATTTGCATCTTTACGGTCTCCGGCTTTACGGATTAAGACTAATTCATCAGTACCTTGTTTAATTGCCATAGGTTCTCTACCTCCTAATTTTTTGTATTAAAAAACGCAAGCCAACTTAATGACTTGCGTACTCTACATTTATCGTTGTATGTGACAACACTTGGTTTGTATCTTGCTCTGTACTTTCGTTCACATTCATGTGAGGTGTAGTTAATGTATATCCGTCTAGTTGTATCTCATCTAGCAGAATTGACTGAACCTGCATATAAAGTTCATCATTCTTACCTTTATCATCATCTTTGCACCAGATATGGATAGTTGCAGTAGGGCTGCCACCGTAACTGTCAAAAGTTAAACGATTGATATCGTCTTTAATATCTTGAATAGCGATGAATGGATAAGGTAATTCTTGATTGAGTTCACTCGTACGGATAACTGGAACACCTAGATCAGTGAATTTTGAGTACAGAAAGTTAAACAGTTGTAGACTAACTGATTGACGCATCGCATACCTCCTAACCGTTAATTAATCTTTCGAGGTCTGCTCTGACTTTCTTTGTGTACTCTTGGTAGACCGGGAACATAAACGTCTCCGGTTCCATGTATCTGGTGCCGTATTCAAGGAATCATATTGTTATCGTAAAGGCTTTTTATCCTCTACTTCTTACTGTCACCAGTAAGGTCGGCATATCTTTTCAACCAATAAAAAAAGCAACCATTATTGGTTGCCGGACACTCGTGCCAGAATTATATTTATTCATCTGGTATGCTCTACGATGCTGACTAGCCTTTCGCAATCTAGTCAGTTATCTCGGGGTTGTCTTTCCAGTATTTTTTAATAATGTCAGTAAAAGGAATATCATTCTTTCGGTAGCTAGATGTTTCTTTAATAGGTATGTTTAATTTTCTTGTCCATTGCATAGTTGTTAATCTCAAACCTTTATATTCATACCAAACATTATAAGAAGTATTCCATCGTTGTTCTTCTAAAGGTATCCATTTACAATTACTAGGCTCATAATCACCATTTAAATCAATTCTTTCGATGCTTAATTCTTCTGAAAAACCGTTTTCTTCAGCCCACTTTATAAAAGTTTTAACATCATGCCATTCATCACAAACTTTAATACCTCGTCCACCATATCTTGGATATCTTTCAGAATTAGCTCTATAACAGCGTTGCATCATAGCATTCCATCGTGTATATGCTGGGTGATTTGTCAATCCGTGTAGCTGTTTGTCTTTTAATTGTAAGTTCTTAAAATCTTGTTCTTTCTTTAAACATCCACATGATTTTGTTGAACCTAAAGTATCACTTCTAATCGAAACAACATTTCCACAATCACATTCACATATCCAAAATGTTTTTCGTGATGCTTTATTCAAATCTATTTCCTTAACTACCAATCTCCCGAATCTCTGACCTGTCTTGTCTTTAATTCTAGGGTTATCAACAATATTTCCTTTTTCATCTCTTTTGATCATGGTATCACCTCTTAGGTATATTATACCATGTTCCGACTTCAAAAAACACCAATACATTAAAGAGTTCCCCCGATATTGCCCGGTTGTTCACTATGCTGTTGCCAACATAGGCGGGATTCCGTTTCCCGAATATCCAGCTTTTGAAGTGATACCATACTTGAGATGTCCTTCTTTAGCATCTTCGACCATTCTCGCTAAGTTACCAGTCCAATAACCTTTGTTCATTACTTCTTTAGCAGTTTTAACTGTGTCTGTACTAAATTTCACCGCATTATCGTGCAATACTTCATCTACATTGTCATCAATAGTGTTGTTCATTCGGTCAAATTCTCTGATTAAGTCGTCTAAATCTCCACCACTCTTAAAACGCATCACTTAACCTCCTCAACGTAGAACACTGTATCGTGTTCATAGTCAATTCGTTTCGTTATTTGATACTTAGCATCATTGATATAAGCATGTGTCACAGTAGGCTCAAAATGACCGTTTAAACGTATGACATTGATGTCTTTGTTGATGTCTCCGTATTGCACCACTGTTTTTTGTGGACTTAACGGACTGATGTTACATGATATTGCATCATAGCGCTTTTCGTATGTCTCAGTTCTACTTGTTTTAGGGTTGTACTGTCCTTTTGTTTCCTTAGCAAACACGACTCTCTTGTTATATCTCAATAGAAAATACCTGCCCCACGTTTATCTGAGTTTCGTGGCGTATATTGATCTATTACATCCATATATTCATCAAAGTCGTTTGCTTGAAACGTATTAGAACGCCCGTCTACGCTTTCTTGTGACATACCTTCAGCACCAACACGATTAAAGCGCTTGACTGCTACTTCTTCCACGATGTATTCCAATCTATCCGGGATAGTTTCCATATCGCTAGGAAGTAAGCTAATCAAACGCTTTTCAGTGTTATCTATTATTCTTTTTAATAGTTCATCTTGAACATTATCGTTGATAGAGAGTAATAGCTTAACATTCTCTAATGTCGCCATATTATCCCTCCAATGTGTCTAAGATGTCTGCTTTCGTATCTTTTTCAGATACTTCAATACCATGTTTTTGTGCGATTTCAATTAATTCTGCTTTTGTATTCTTATCATCTACAACTAATTTAATATATTGTTTGTTGAATTTATTATCAGCATGTAGCAATTGAGTAATACGTTCATCTGTAATGTCAGTAGGGTAGATATCGCCAACTTCATAAGGCTTTTTACTATCTGCATCTACAAACGGTCGTACCACTTCGTATGAATAAGCCATGTGTCAGACCTCCTTAGATTAATTAGACAGTTTCAGCTGCTTTACCGCCTGTTAATTTAGCGAATGCATTATCGTCTGCAATGTGGAATGCAACATCCATAGTCACACGTAAAGCAATTAATTCTTGTTCGAATAAGTTTACTGGTGAGCCATCTTCATTTTGTACAGTAGATAATTGACCATCTTCTGAAATTTTATAAGACATATTGTAAGGAATACCGTAGAACATTTTGTTAAAGTCTCCAGCGTATAAATCACCTTTTTTGATTTCATCAGATTTTAAGTCGACTACTGGAAGTCCGTCTAATGAATTAGATGAACGATCATAATAACTTTCGTTAGTGTTTTCATCACGAACGCCACGTAACGCTGTACGGTTTTGTGTTTTAGATAAGAATGCGTTCGCTTCTACATCGTGTTCTAATAATTTATCCTCTAATTTTAATACGTTATCTAAGTTGATTTCTCCAGTTACTTTGTTTCCAGAAGTTTCAACAGATTGAGCTACTGATTGAGTGAATGGATTATCAACGTTTAATAAACCAGCTTCATCAAACTTTTTGTAGAATTGTTCAGCGATTTGTGGTTTCATTGCCTCGAAGAATTGTGAGTATGTGTAGTTTAAGAACTCACGAGATGTAACAACAATGACACCTAATTTATGAGAACGCATTTTAGCACTTACTAAGCTAGGTTTAGTAGTTCTGATTTTTTGACCTTCACCAACCCAGTAAGCACCCGGTTTATCGGCCCAATACGTGAACTCCTTTTCTGATTTTCCGTTCATATCTTCATATTTACCTAATTGCATGATTTTTGAGTTTTGTAATACGTCTAAAAGGATAGGTTGGTTAAAGTCGTTTAACAATTCCCCTTCCTTATGCTCGTGCATCATTACATGATCAGGGTTAAATACTTGTGGTTTAACATCTGCCATAGATTAATTACCTCCGTTATTTTATAATTCTATTTTCGTTCGCAAGTTCTTGAATAGATTTGCCACTTGCTTGTTGTCTGCCAAAACTACTACTTTGATTACTTGGTGTAGATTGACGTGTAGCTTCTTTGACTTGCTCTTGTACTGCGTTATCAAAGTCTTGTTTGATTGCTTTAACAACTTCGTTAATTTGTTCTGCATCTTCTAAATGAATAAGAGACTCAGCAAACGAAGTAGGCAAACCTTTTTCTTTTAGGTCACTTTCTACATCAGCTTTTAATTCACGTAACTTGAATTGCTTTTCTTTTTCAGCTAGCGCTTTCTCACGTTTTTCGTACTCTTTTTCTTTCTTTTCTTTTTCAGTTAGCTTTGCGTAGCTTTCAGCCTCTTTTTTAGCTTCTTCTTTGGCTTTCTCTAGTTCTTGCTGGTGCTTACGCTCACGTTTAGAAAGTGCAGTTTCAACCGCTTTACTGATTTGTGAGTCTACTTCGCTTTGCGTAAACTTACTTTCTTTATTCGGATTATCGTCATCGTTTTCTGGCACTTTATCATCATTATCTTTTCCAGAATCGCCTTCGCCATCTTCAGCAAAGAATTGTAAGTTTAATTTGTATTTGTCATCTAATTTCATTTTTAAGTCCTCCCGTTCAGTCCTAAAGTCAATGTTTAATCGCATAAAAATAGCGCCCCAATCAGTCAATTAAGCCCGATTAGTGCGCTAGATATTATTTGATATTCACATTTCATTTAAGCCCGCTCAGTATTTTTAGTATTGAGCAGTTTAATGACGTACTAAGGTCAAGTAGCTAACGTATGCTACCAACGAGATATTGGCGCGGTAACGCCAGGACCAACTGCTTCACGCTTTGACATAAGTACCACCTCAGATGAAGTTTTTAGATTTAAACTCTTTCTTCTCAGGTTCTTTCTTTTTCTCTTGTGCTCGGTTACTAGGGTTTGTTTCATTCAAACGCTTGAGTTCTTTGTGAATGCCCTCAAGGGCTGCAGCAATACGTTCGTTATACACCACTGTCACCTTCTTGTATAGCTTCTACAATTTTGTCTATCTTTTCTTGTGTTGTCATACTATCTTTAATGATGTCAGAAGGCTCTTTGTTGAAGATTTGATTGTATTCATCGTAAACATCATCTAGCCTGTCTTGTAAGTAACTTTCGTCATACTTGTCGTACTCGTCGATTGTATCACCATCAAGTTCAGTGACGTCATATAAGCCTTCCTCTGTTTCGTAATCTTCTTCGTACTCTTCTTCTAATTCATCTTCAGGACCGCCTAGACCCTCTAAGAATTCTATATCCTCTTGATCAAAGTCATCAGAAAAGTCGTACTCTTCCTCCCAGTTTTCATCTTCTTCAAATTCGTCGTCATCTTCCATGAAGTCATCTTCATACATGCCATCTTCTTCATCACTGAAATCAGTGTCTAGCACTTCTTCTTCTTCCCAATCAGCATCTTCATAATCCCCCACGGAATTATCAACGATTTCTTTTGCTACACCTTCGTTAGTAACTGGCGGAGTATTTGTAAGATTATTATCTTCTGCCAATTACGACACCTCCTTTTAATTATTTAACAACGCCTCCGAAATATCTTCCTTCGCGCTCTTCAAAGAACTTATCACGCCAATCAGGATCGATGTATGGTGCGACAGCACTCCTACAAAATGGATGCATAGGTGGTGCATTTACACCCGGTTGCATATCTTTAACTTTGAATACTTTACCGTTTAAACCTCTACACGTTTTTGTTGTTTTGCTATCTAGTTTTGCATGATATTCATATTCTGCATCTTGTCCATGTTGCTCTAACATGTGCTTTTTAGAAGCTAGTGTTTGTACTCTAGCAGTTTCAGTGATTAACAAACGTTTCATATTGTAAGTGGTTGCTCCCGTATCTTTGCGCAAGTCTTTCACAAACTCATAAGGGTGTCTACCACGTAGTAATACATGGCGTGTGGTCTTTTGTACGTGTCTTCTAACAACGTCCATATCTGACCAAAGTCTTGTACTCCATTTATGCCCTTCAAAAGGTGTGAATATGATTGTTTTAACGTCATTGATAGATACTCGGAGTGTTTCCCCTAAGATACCTGCTTGTTGCTCTAATGCTCTGTAATAAGCACTCTCCATGTAGTTATACATAGATTGTTCTATCTGAGCGTATGCGTAAGTAACGATAAGTCCTAGTTGTGCTTGTAATAACTTTTCACGACTTACATACATCTTCGTGTTGTAGGCTCTTAATTCAGCATTAGCTTTGTCACTAAAATCTTTATTCTCAACATACTGCTTCGCTTTCTGTTGGAACATCTGTACATCCACTGCATCAATCTTCTTCTTAGCTTCAGTTAATGTGATACCTTCGCTTGTTGCGTATCTCACATAGAAACGATGGATCTCATTTTCGATATCTTCATTCATTTCATCGACAATACGTTGTATCTCTTGAGCAATCTCATAATCCGACTTACTTTCTTCGTCAATGATTTCATTCGCTCTATCTTGCCAGTAGGACATAGACTATCACTCCTTAATATCAGTTTGGTTGTCTATACCCTGTCTGTTATAGATACGTTCATCTGACTTTTGAAGTTGGATATCTTCTTCGTTTTCGATGCGTTCCATTTCTTGTTGAGGGTTATCTATAAATGATACTAGCGACATTAATGTTTGATTACTTAGTTCTCCACCAGCTTGTAAGTACATATCCATTTCATCTTTAATTGACTTAGGAATGTTACGAGTGAATGTAAATGTAAGGTCACGAATAGCATCGCTATTTAACTCTCGATTGATACTCATAATTTGACCGATTAATTTGTAACGTCTACGCAAACCTTTTCGGAATAAACCTTCTTTGATTGCTGTACGTTGTTCTAGGCCAAATAACTTGTATTTCATTGCTTCACCTGATTGATTGCCTGAGAAGTTCTCATCAGTCATATCTGGTGTATTAGTGAACATATGAATGTTACGACTAATTCTGTCTTTATATGACTCAACGCCATTTACATCGTATTCTTTATAGATGTATCTAGCGTCTACATTGCCCTCAGTCGTTTTCTCGTCCATTGTTGTATATTCAGGCGGCACTAGGTGGAACACATTCGCATCTTTTTGTAATTGTGCTGTATTGCTATCTAATTCTATATTGCCGACAACAAGTAACATCGCATCGTTTAAATCGCTCATGTAGTTAGCTGTGTCTGATTGTGCATTGTCGTATAAGTCGATAAGTGGGATAACTTTCTCAAAGTCTCCACGACGCTTTTCATTATTGCTAAACTCTGTGATTGTAACTTTACCGAATGAATGCGGTTCTGCTGGTCTACGTTCTTCTAACTTCAAGTTAGTAGATTTATTCGCAATAAAGAAGTTAGTTGCGTTAGGTGTAATAACATCCACATTATAAATGTCTGTATCTTCTTGTTCCCTTATGGCTGTTTGCCAATATCTCACTGCAATTAAGCTATTCTGTTCAATCGTATTATCGTAAATCACAAATGTATTGCGTGGATCAGATTTGTATAATCTCACTTCATCATCTTGATTACGGATAATATACTCATAAGCGCGACCAAAGATAGATAAGTCTAAACCGATTGAACGATTATGTGTGTCGATGTCGTTCAGCTTATGTAGTCCGTTAATCTTCTCTTGTGTACTTTCATCTTCTGTTTGTACTTGTACTGCATGGCCGAAACAATAGCCATTAATGAAATCAGCAATATATGACGCAAAATCATGTGCTGCCCGGTTATCTGCTAAATGTCTTTCTCTACGTCTACGATTACGCAAGATGTTGAAGTTAAGTCCTTGATAGTAATCATCAAGCATTTGCAATCTAGGTACCTGCGCTTCTAAATGATGTTCAATACATTCACTTATAAAATCGTAATCATCTAATAAATCGTTTAAGTTACCGTCGTAACGATATGTTTCTACTGCATCACGTCTATATATCTTATCTCGATGTTGTCGGTACTCTGCATCTCTTTCAAATTCATTTACTTTTAACAAGCGTTATCCCTCCTTATAAGCCCATTGATTTGATTGTGCTAATATTCTTCCTAACGTTTGCTTTCGTTTGTTTATGAGGCAAATGGAAACGTTCTAGGGAATAGCGTAATCCATCGAGCAAATGGTTGTTTCTGTCGATAGGTTGGTTTAACCAATTACCTTCTTTGTCTTGGTCAAACGTGTAAGTGTTCAATTCTTCAATCGTATGCACACAAGTTGGATGTACATATATCTTGAAACCTTGTATGAACTGAACACCTTGCATGATTGAACCTTGACCTTTAATTGATGGTTTAATGTTAGGAATACCTTTACGCTTAATCTCTGCAATCAAACGTTTCTCTGCACTATCTGCAACAATAAGCGCATCTTTATATCCTTTATCTACATACATTTGATATATCTCATCAGTGAGCATACCTTTTTCATAGTGTTCGTCGTATATCCACAATTCTTTGTTCTTTATGTCCACAACGGTGCTGATTAATGTTGTCGGGTCGTGAGTAAACCCAAAATCACTTCCGTGCGCTTTCTCTTGTGTTCGTTTATACACTTTCAACCAATCAAACTCTTTCACTTCAAAATTATCAAACACAAGCCCCTCAGCAACGCCCCAATCCCCATCGCATACAATTCTTGCACGTCTAGGGTTTGTACGATACAAGTCCTCATAACGTGCAATATCGACCTCATCAAGCCATTCGTTCACTCGATAGGTTGTCGTGTATGAAAAGGTATTGTTTAGCTTAGTATCTTCATCAAAGAATGTAGGTTTAAGCCAGTGACGCTCACTCCAAGGGTTGAATGTAATTGTAATTTGTTTGAAGAAATCAGGACTATCGACGCTACCACGAATAGATTCAACAAGTGTTGCAAATTTATCGTAGGTTTCAACTTGATACGCTTCTTCTATCCAACACCAACTCAATATCCCTTTATCCACAGTGATTGATGTAATCTTTAACGGATCATCGATTCCGCGAAATAGTATCTTCTGGCCAGTTGGCTTGTAAGTAATCTCTGGTAAACTATCGTTAAACTTAAATAAGTGGGTTACACCTAATTGGTTAGTAGCCCACTTCAAATCTGTATATGTTGATTGTTTGTTTGTATTACTGAAACGTCTGACTACAAGCAAGTTAGCCCACTCGTACTGCATTAAACGATAAATAAAGTTAAGCGCAGTTGTCTTAGATTTCTTACTACCACGACTACCTTTTACAACACGATAAAAGTTTTTGTTGTGCCAGAACTCGTTGTACCCACCGCCGATGGTTTTAGCGATACTTACTTTGTTATCAGTCATCGGCTGGCACATCACTTACGAAGGTTGGAGTAATTACTTCTGCCTCAACTTTATCGGTAGGCTTATGCCCTGTTCTGTCTAAGATGTCACTTGCTGCGTTGTATCTAACCAACTCACTTTTAGCAGTCAATAAATCTTCCATCGTCTTAATCGCTTTGCTTGTCAGTCCTTTTAGTAGATTACGTTCAGCATTAAGTAACTCCTCTTGAAATTCTGGCTTCTTCTTCCACGCTATTATAGATTGAACGGACACATTTAACTCTTCGGCAATTTGCTTTTGATTTAAGTTGCCCTCCACCATTAATGCGATTGCTTTCAATTGTTTTGAGTTCACTTCTCAAATCACCTCCAAATTAAAGAATATTAAAGCGTTTATACACTCATATCACACGTTTCGAATGTCATATCAGCATACAAAAACCTACCCGACTTTTCTATCGGATAGGCTACTTAGGAGAAAATAATAACTCAATACACTTTTTCAAGGAGTAAAAATGTTAGAAAGGTTTAAGACTTATATCTAATAAGGGTGATTTATGTTGTGAAGTGTTCATCTTCACAATATCATAATAACTCGTTTTTTAGAGGACTTATATATATCAAAAGTCCACTTACACATAGCCTATGTAATTGGCTAGTGTTTCAATCATCGCGTCACGTCTACGTAAAATGCTAGTTTTATTTGTTCCGAAGTATGCTGCTAAGTCCTCCCAGTGATAACAACCAATAGGACACTCCCAATATCTCTTATTGATTAAATCACGTGTATCTTCATCTGCCTCATTCACAAGTTTATCTACACCGTTAACAATATTTCTTAACGTGTTATATCTCTTGTTACTTAATTTCTTGACAGATTCTCTTTCAACTGGATTACCTGGCAAATTGCTTTTACCTGCGCCGATGTTTTCAGGCTCATGATTTTCCAAAATTTCATATTCATATATTTTCATTTCTTTTCTGTACCGTTCTACGTGCTTAATATATTCTTCTAGCTTTTTTATATCGTGTTTTTCAATTGTTATCACTTCTTACCCTCCTCCGACTTAACTACAATCCAAATGAGATAAACGATAGGTATAAGTACAATCCAACCTGTCATTGTCTCACTCCGTTAATATCATATTGGTCACTTTCATTCGCATAATCATTCGGCGCCTTATCCACTTCGTCATTCGCACTCAATTTGTAATACAACTCTCTACCCAACCACTTACCTAACTCATACATAGCAATAGTAAACCAAATCTTTAATATGCGTTTAATCATTCTGTTCACTCCTTAATTTTATTAATTGCCTGTTCTTTACTCTCTGCCTCCACAATAGAGAGAGTTTCGTTTGTGCGCGCTTTCTCAATGTTTGTGTGGATATGACCTGTGCTATCCGTAAATTCTCTGATTAAGAATTGTGTCATTTTACCAACTCACTCTTTCTAATCGTTTTTGATAATATGGTAAACTGTCATAAAACTCTCTAGCTTCTGTCTTCCAGTAAAAACGTTTACCATGCGATTTACCTTCATCGTCAATCCACACTACATTCCATTCGCTCATACTAAATGTATCTGTAAGTTCTTTGATAAGCCCTATCATTTCCCTAACACCTCTTTTACTTTTTCTAATATATCTTTATTCTCCTGTACTTCCATATGCGCCTCTGTCACTTTCATTTTCAAACTCCTTAACTTCTTTGGGTGTAGGATATACAACTGGTACTACAACTAACTGTGCTAGTCTTTCACCTTTTTCTACTGTGATGTCTTCATCACCTATATTGTCTGTGATGATACCTATTTCTTTATGATAAGTTTTGTCTATTGTTCCTAGTGCTACACGTAATTTAGTTTTAAGTGATTTACCCGATCTAGGTCTTACCTGTGCCTCATACCCATAAGGTAAATTAATTGCTATATCTGTTTTAACTATTGTTGTTGTATGCGCTGGAATAGTGATTGTTTCTGATACATATAAGTCCAAACCGGAGTCAAATTCATTAGCTCGTGTTGGTTTTGTTGCGTTATCTGATAATTTTTTAAATTCTAATGTGTTAGTCATTTTATTCGTCCTCCTTAAATTTGACTTGGTGTGGTGATACTTCTTTCAATTCGTTTTCCCACTCTATAATCGCAATAGGGCATGATATTTGACCTGATTGTTCCCCTCTTATTACTGCAGTATATGGATAAGCATTTTGAAACACACCGTAAAATTGTTCTCTACTAATTTCATAAATTCGTTCAGTTTCGATTGTCATCACTACCACGCTCCAAATTATTAATAACTATTTTAGTTACTATGTTATTCATGTTTTTTATTACATCATTATCTTCAGATAATACAGTTACTGCTATCTCATCAAACGTTTGAATACCTCTACCGTCAGTAATATCCATAATTACGCCATACACATATTGATTGATACTGAACTCCATTCTGTCTTGTTCGTCTGGTATATGACCTGTTCCTTGTCTGATGTCAGTACATTGAACATAAATTTTAATATCTTTCTCACTTGTTCTTTTAAGGTGCTGTGCATACCCCATTTCGCAAATTGTCCCTTGTGCATGTGGTAAGTAGTCAAATATCATTACATCGCTTGTTTCCATGCCTAATGTATCGTTAGCCACAATACGTTCTGCTAGTTTATCTTGCTTAGCATTTTCTTTATCGTTTATGTCTTTATCGTCATGTGGTGCGTAGACTTTAAAACCTAATCGCTGTAACTCTTGTTTCTCCCACTCACGTCGCATTTGTTGTCCTATACTCAGCATGTCGCCACCTAAATAGATCATTGTTAATCCTCCTTAATAAATGTGTAGTTCTCATAAGCTCTCAGAACCGTTTCTACGCCCACTTTTACATTCACGTATGATTTACCCTCAAAATTATAATTAAGGCTCTCTACAGTCCCCCAGTGGCTAAATGAGGTATATGGACTTTTAAACCAAATGTTATCGCCAACCTGCAATTCATGAAATGAAACTCCCTCCATTTACCCAACCACCTTTTTTGGAAATATGTCATTTTCCATTAAGTAACTGCAATAATCACTACGCGTATGTTTTTGGGGTACATTGAACAAGTGAGGTTTCTTACGTCTTAGTTCTTCCATTCTTCGTCTTTGGATATGTTCTTTTAAACTTTCGGCTCGTTCCATTCTTTTTAATGCATTCCACTCTTTGCGACGCATACCGACTGGCGCTTCAATTGCGTCGTAAAAATCCCAGCCCTTATTTATTCTTTGTCTCAAAGAGAACATGTTTATTCCGCTTTCTTCCATTTTCATTTCATCTTTTTCAGTCATCACAAAAGTTTGTTTACCTACTCTAATGTTTTTCATTTAGTCCACCTCAATTAAATCTACAAATTCAAAATTCTCGTTCATCAATTCTTTTTCTGGGTTCTCCGCAATCACATCGAGTAATTTCTCTTTTTCATCTTCTAAATTAGAATGCTTATTAAGCCGTGCCGGAAACTTGCCTTTGATTTTCACTGTAGCGTTTACTGTGATTATTTCCTCTCTAATTTCCATTCTTCTCCCTCTTTCTCTTTCGTCTGACTTTTATTAATTCGTCATATTCAATCCATTCAAGACCTGTATATTTAGGTGCTTTACATATCCATGTGAGCTTGACGTCAGGATATTTATATCTGAACAACTTAGCTTTCAACTTTGCTGTAGTTGTTGCCATACCTTTTACATCAATGACTTCTATTAAGTCGTTATCAAGATATAAAGCAAAGTCTGCGATGTATTCGGTTTTTCTCTGATCCCCAAACTTAGGGATTAACTCATATCTCGGTTGTATCTCGATACGGTTATATCTCACGCCATTCATCTTTTTTTCTAAATATTGGTAATATTCACATTCGACTTTGCTATCGAATACGATTCCTTTATACTCAACTTTCTTAGCGTTGTATTTACTCATGATTCACCTCAAAATAAATAGTCATCAATCGTGGTTTGTTGTTGTAATTCTTCCTTGCGATACAATTTATATTTACGTTTTAACTTGTTAAGCTCTTCTTTTGTTACATTGCCATTGAATACCTTTTGAAAGTGCATACCTGCATAGTTGCCGATGTTGAATACATCTTCTGCTAAAGGTATGACACTACACATTTTCCAACCGTCTATGGTGTATAAGTAATATTTGTCTTTATATCCCTCACGTAGCCCCATCACTACACCTCCACAATCGGTTGTCTGTATGCTTTTTCTTCTAACTTTCTATTGATTAAGTTGTTTAGTTCCTCATCATCTTCTGCCCAATCAATCATTTTTTGAGCGTATAGATCACTGCATTTTAATATCTCTTTGATGTTTTCTTTCGTTACCATGCGTCACGCTCCCTATAGTCATCGCCTAGCACTTTTACTGTCCTAGCGTTATGTTTCATTCTCGAATTGATACGTTGCCAATTCATATCTTGATTTAAATGTTTATCACTAAAGTTAGTAGTAAAGATATTGTTTTTACCTACTCTGTTATCTACAATGCTAAATAGCTTATTGAGTGTATGTTCTGTGTTTTCTACGCCTACATCATCTAGTACAAGCAAATCTATATTGCTTAATAACTTAACGAGTTCATCCGTCGTCTCAGTCGCATTTTTGTTGTAAGTCGCTTTAATACGTTCCATAAGCATTGGAATGTGCATAAATGCCACCGAATAACCTTCATTTTTTATTGCCTTTGCTATGGCATAGGCTATATGGCTTTTTCCGGTACCATACGAGCCCTGTAATATTAATGACTTAGGTTTATCCACCGAGAATGTTTTGACGTACTCTATAGCCGTATTTTTAGCGTGTGCTTGTTGTTCGTTTTGTGGTTTGTAATTGTTAACTGTTGCGTCGTGTAACGAGTAGTTAACGTTGGATTGATTAAAAATACTATTGATGTATTTTTGTTTACGTTTTTTTTCTGCCTCTTTACCAGCTTGTATCATTGAGCAATCACAACCATGTTTAAATTCATGTCCGTTACTAAACTTGTAATAGTCATAACGATTGCCACATTTCTCACATAATAGGTTGTGCTGTTCTTCAACAATGTTTTTATTGGGCTTTATATTTCTGGCTAGGCTTTCCATTGATTGCATTCAATCACTCCTAATCCCAGTAGCTAGGGTCGTACTTCATTCTTTCGAGTTGATCTACGCCACTAGGTTGTAACTCTTGATTAAGGTAACCCTCAAACTTAGTACCGAATAACGTTTCAGGTCGTAGATACTTTTCTTGTTCTGTTCCTAACCACTCCGTTGTTTTAACATCAATGACTTTTTTGAAATCATCTAAATTAAATTCCTCATTCCAACGCGCTTCTATAAATCGTCTTGTCTTACCAGTAGTGTGTTTATAGTGTTTGTTTGTTTTATCGTTTAAATAATCAATGATTTTTTTGTACGGGATTTGATCCGCAGTCGAGGTGCTCAACAATATTCTTCCATCATTATAAGTATCATCATTATTATTAAAATCATTATTAGTTCTATTATTATTAGTAGTTCGCCTTTTTCGGTTTTCCGATAATCCGTTTTCCGATAATCCGTTTTCCGAAAATGGCATTTCGGTAGGTCGTTCATAAACTAAATATTCATATCCGTTAAATATGCCGTTTTCAGTTCTTTTTTGCATTCTATGAACGTAATTCCTTTTGATTAATTCTTGTATGCCACTGTTTATTGACTTCTGACCGTCATTCATATGTTTTACTACTTCTGATGTGTATATTTGCCAGTTATCTGGTCTACTTAAAAAGTAAAGTAGAATACCTTTTGCTTTAGCACTTAATTCACTATCAAATATGAATGATTTGTGTACAGTAACAAAGTCACCGCTTTCTTTAATAGTTCTAAATATTGCTATTGTCTTTCACTCCCTTGAGCATTGCGTTCAATTTATCATCAACTTTTATCCAGCTATTTTCTAAGTGGAATTTCTTATCGAATGTGTCTACGCCTATGTTGTGTTGTTCTGAATGATGCTCTCTGCATAGCGCTAACACTTCATATCCATAATGGTTCATTGTCTTACGGTTCTTACCTCTACCAATCGCATAATGATGTGCAAGGTCTGAATTTGGCTTTCCGCATATAATACAATTACGGTTAACTGTAGCCCAGTACAACATTGCTTTATCGCCACTTAATAACTTGCTCGTTTCCACCCTCATAGGTATTTGATGATGAAACATAAACGCAATGATTAATTCTATTAATTCACGTGCTAATTTCATTGAGCAGTTACTTAAACTTATATGTTCGTAACCGTTCATAATTTCTAATTCAGTTTGAAATCTCTGTCTTAATGATTCGACTGGCTCGCCCCAGTACAATTCAATGTCACGGCACATTGCAAATATCTTTTTACGTTGTTCACTTGATATTTTGTATAGGTCTTCAATGACAACATCGCACTGAACTTCTAAGCCGTTATCGAGAAATAAAGTTTCTTTATCTCCTAGGTTTACACCTTCTATGACAACGGTTGTATTTCCGTCATCCTGTGTAATGTATTTTTTGATTTTCGCCATCTATATCAGTCCATTAAAAAGGAAGGTCAGGAAAATCGTTGCCATTATCAAATGGTTTCTCTTGTTGCGTTTGTTCTGTTTGTTGTCGGTTATTATTTCCGTTGTTATTTTTTGTATCTAAAAACTGAACGCTATCACACACAACCTCAGTGACAAAAATGCGTCTACCTTCATTGTTTTCGTAACTACGCGTTTGAATGCGACCTTCAACGCCTGCAAGTGACCCTTTTGTTAAAAACTTATTTACGTTATCAGCTTGTTTTCTGAACGTTACACAGTTAATAAAATCAGCCTCACGCTCTCCTTGAGCATTAGTGAACGTTCTATTCACTGCGATTGTAAAAGTTGTCACACTGACACCATTTGGCGTTGTTCTGAATTCTGGATCTTTTGTTAATCTTCCTACACCTATAAAACGATTAATCATTTGTTTTTGCCTCCTTATATTTGTTAGCCATATTTTGAATTTTTGTAATTGTGTTCACTGCCTGTTGTTCAGACATTGATGTGTAGTCTTGTATGCCAAAAGTTTGTTCTGCTTGCTGTTGAGATACTTCTTTATTTAGCGATTTCATTAGGTCAACAAAGTTAAGTACTTCTTGTTTTAGAACGCCGACTGTTTGACTACTTACTTTGTTGTACTTTTCTTGCTTTTGTTTTGCGTCTGCGTCATCTTCATCAGTTGGAATATTGAAGAATTTCATTAGGAAATAACGTTCTGCATATGTTAGTGCTGTACCGTGCGCTTTAGATACATCATCTTGTTGGCCTACTGCAAAGAAAGGAACCTCCAATACTTCTTGAGGGTTATCTGCGTTAATCCATTTATAAGTTAATTTCAATTTAACGATGTGTTCTGTTTTGCCTTTTGCGTTTATAGTTTCGATTATTTCTTCATTTTCTGTATAAGGCACTAACAGCAAGTTATGTTCAATCATCTTGTTGCGTATTCTGTGTAATACTTGTGATCCACTAACATATGAATAGTTGTAGCCCTTCGTATCTTTTGTAAAGCCATCTATGTTAGCTTTAACATCAGCTATTTTTTGGTATAAATTAAGTTGTTCAGTCATACTCAATCTCCTCATATATATCTTGTTCTATGTGCGTACGTTTGATAGCTTTGTGTTCAGTCATATCTATTGAACTTCTATCTATTCCGTTGAATTCCTTAGCATCTCTGAACTCTGTTGAGTATTTAATCGCAGGGAAATTATGGCTAGGTATGTTAGTAATATATAGATCATTATCTTTACGCTTGATGATATATGTCACTGTCTCTTTCAATCCCAATCACTCCTTTATGCAGCATGTCTATTGTTTTCTCCATGACTTTGATTGTTTCACTTTGTGTTTTGCACGATTCTATAGCTTTTCTGAAATCTTTTCTAAGTTCAAAATACCTATCGCACATATCTTCGTAACGTTTGTTTAAAAAATCGTAATCGCTTTGCAAGAAATCTAAATTTGTTTGGCTCTTGATTAGTTGAGAGTATTCTTCTCTAGTCATCTTGACTGTGATTACCTCTTGCATTTTTTCTCCTCCACTTGTATATTAGTAATGTAAAATATCCCAATTACTTAATTTCGACTGTTTGACGTTTACGCGTCTTTCAGTCTTTTTTTCGTTCTCTTTTAACCACTCATTCCAAAAGAATGTACTTGCGATAAAAACTAAGATCGCAACGCCTATAATTGTTGTAAAACCACCTCCTAAAATTAATGTGATGATCATTGCGATAAACATCGTCATGTAACTTAGTAAGTACTTCATCTTGTAGCCTCCCTTTTACGATTAAATTTTTGTTCCATGTTATCGTGCTATAATTCTTTTATCGCTACTGCGATAGTGGGTGGTGAATAGAATGAATTTAAAAACAATAATTAACTCTTTTGATTTAGCGATAAAACTCAATAAAGATATTTTTATTGTTGTCGATGGTGTAATGTATATTGGTACTCCTTCAAAAAAAAGATAAAGAAGATGATTATTATCAAAATTTAATCAATGCTATGTTATTAGACGTTAAAAACCGACTTCTTCTTTAGAAATTGATACTTTGTTTTTAAAAGATGTATCAATAGTTGGTAATTATGAACGCGTCAATGTAGATATTGTTGCAATCGACGTTCAAAAGATTTCTGCTGTTTCTTTCTTAGATTAGTTTTCTTAGCATTCCTAACTCCCTCGATCAAAAGTGCTGTTAGGAGTGCTATTTTAATTATTTGTAATTTACTCACTTTAATCCTCCTATCCAAATATCTTTTTGAAGTTATCCTCAAGAAATTGTTTCATCTTGCTACCTACGAATCTGTATTCATCATTTTTGTTTATTGGATAATGACCAAACTTTTTAATTTCTTCTTTAAATGCAGGTATATCTAAGATGTTATCTTTTAACCAACGTCTTCGACGTCCTGTTTCATTTTCCAAATCTTCCATACTCCACCAAGTCTTTGTCATAGGTTATCCCTCTTCTTCTTCATCGAATTCGATGATTGGTTTAGGCGCTATACCTATCTCTATATCGATTGCGTCATAATTTAAATCTTCGATAGCTTCTTCAATTTCATTTACTGCATTTTTGATTTTTGATGCTTTAGGTACTCCGTATTGAATTTTTAAGCTTTTCATTTTATTCGCTCCTTTAAGTTGTTTGTTCGAATGTGGGTTATTCTTCTGCTAATCCTGGAATATTCCAACTAGCTTCATCTATTTCTAAAAAACTACTTGGATTAGAATAATTTAAATTCAACACCGTCTATCTGAATGTAAAGATTATCCATATTAGGATTTTTCTGTTTATAAAACTTTATAATTGCTTTGATATCTATTAACAAATTTGTATCCAAATTTCCTATCGAGAGTAGTCGTCTATTACTTTCTTCGTCATAGTAGTAATAGATGACTTTTTTATTTTGTTCATGCATTTATTAGCCCTCCTTAATTTGTTTGTTCGATTGTGCAGTTTGGTATAATATTTTTATCTCCTTATGAAAGGAGGTGTACAATGTGGACAAAATTTATTTCGACCCTCAACAATTTGCAAATGCATATTTAAGTACTCAAGAATTCAAACCAAGTAATTATGAAAGCGAACAAGATATGCTTGATGAAGCATTTGCTGTATATTTAATGGCGTTTGAACATGCTAGAGCTTTTGTTGAGAAGAACCAAAACGACGAGTAGTTTTAACATTTTTATTGTTTGTAAAATTAATTGTCGTTTTTCTAGTATTTACTTCAATCTTCATGACCTTCCACGTCACAACTGCCATTGTGATGAGGAGGGTTGTTTTGTATAAAACATTCATGTTATGCCTCCTTACTTATCGTTTAAAATCATTAGCACTGTCATTATCGAAACAATTATCGCTAAAATACTTATGATTATAGAAAACATTTATTGCTCCTCCTCAAACTTTTGATAATCATCAACAATAGGTTTTGGTGCTACACCAATTTCGATGTGAATATCATCAAAATCTAAATCTTTTGTCGCTTCTTCGATTTCTTTAACTTCCTTTTTAATTTCTGAATGGTCAGATACTCCGTAATTGATTGTTAATTTTTTAGTCATTTATAATTTCCTCCTTTAATTTGTTTGTTCGAATGTGAGAGGTGGCTCTACACCACCTCATGTGGTATAATTAGGTTGTTATTTAATCTGCTAATTGTAGTCTTTTAGTTTTGTTGTGATTGTAAATTCGTACCAGCGTCTTTACAGTCGCAACTTTTTTTGTTTTTCCAGTAGAACGATGATAATCTTCGATTTTATATTTGAAAGAATTTAAACCTTCTTCGTTTAACTTTCTGACGATCCATTTTCTATCATGTTCTGGATATTGTTCGATAAATTCTGAAACACCTAATAAAACTACAGCTATATAATTTTTTTGTTGAGTTCCTAATGAATCTCTAATCAAACAAACTGTGTCTTTAAGATTTTTAGGGCCATATTTTCTGTAAATTTCTTTAACAGTATCTGCAGCTTGGATAGTGTATTTTGAACTACCTCTTTTAACGGTAAATCCGTTTTGATTTAATAGATTTTCGATTGCTATAGTTTCTTTTACACCAGCAGCCAATTCACTTACATAACGTTCAGCTGCATTCGCTTTAGAACCTTCTTGTAATAATCTAAATGCAGTGGCTTCATCTTTTAATGTCATTCCAGAATAAATTGTTACTTCCCAAACTAATTCACCTAGAATTTTTAATGCTTCTACTCTGTGTTGACCATCAAATATCCAAAGACTTCCATCTTCTCTTTCTGATACTAGGATTGGTCCCATTCCGATAGGATTGAAATTTTTAACAATTTTATTTACTTTAGCTTTTGATACTGGTCGTTGATATGTTTCATCTACTCCCAATTGATTAATTACTACCTTTTCTGTTCTGCTTGGAAAATCATTTAATTTTTTCATCATTTAGTTCCTCCATTTGTTTCAATTTTTAATCCAATTAATGAAAATAATCTTTCTACTTTGAAATAAGCTTCTTTAATATCTTCAAAATCTGTTTTTAAAGCTTTATTTATTACTTTTTCAATGTCACTTGAATTTTTAGTGCATAATGCTAAATCTTGAAATCTTTTTATTAAAGTTTGAGATTGAGCTAATAGTTCTAGTTCTTCATTAGGCACTTCGCTTTCCACCTCTATACGTTTATTTTTGAGGTTCTTTTGATACTCTTTGTTTTTAACTGATGGCAGTTCGTTATAGGCCTTATTCCAGCCACTATTTTCTTTGATGACTCTTTCGTAAGTTTCAGGATCTTCACGTTTAACTTTTTTCGCTCTAACCACCGTTGATTTACTAACGCCAGCTAGTTTTGCAATTTCATTGTTCTCGTGAACTGGTTTATCGAATTGATTAACTTTAGGTTTTTTACCAGTATCTAAAACCTTTTCTTTTGCAATTTCTGACTGTTTTGGTTCAGCTGAACCAAAACTGTTACTTTTTTGGTTATTCGGATTGTTTTGATGAGCTTTACTCATTGCTTTTCGTCTTTTTTCTTTCGCCCTTTCTTGAATGTCACTAATTAAATCCTTAGCACTTAGAACTATATTCAATTTTTGATTAGCTGTTAGATTTCTACGTTCCACTGCGGTATCTCTCACAAATTTAAGTGCTTCATCTTTTTCAAGATTTTCTCTAATAGCTTTCACTGTACTAACATCTAATTCTTTTAAGGCCTTAATCCGATGTCGACCATCTAAAACTGTGTTATCCCAGTTGATGTGGATTGGTGTATGTTGACCTTGCATTTCGATATTAGCTACTAGGTCATTAAATTCTTTTTTCGTCATTTCTGGAACCAGTTGGTTGATATACTCATCAAACTTAAGTTTTCTTATTTCAATGTTTTCTATTTCTTTCAATTAAACTCACCTCCTTTAAGTCGTTTGTCGTTCTTTTTCGGGAACGTATTGAGTAAAAAAAATATCCAAATTGTTTGTTTCATAACCTAATATTTTGGCCATTTTAATAAACTCATTCGCTCCAATATCTACAATACCGTTTTCTCTTTTAGCGTACGGAGTTCTTGTTTTCCACCCCATCTTGTGCGCCATCTCATCTTGCGTTATTCCACAAGCTATTCTTTCTGCTCTCAATCTTTTTAAGTTGAGTATCATATTGTCACCTCCGTTCGTTCTCGTTTGAGAACTGTATATAACTTAACATGTGTCGTTCCCGTTAGTCAACACTTTTTACTTATAAAAATTCAAAAAAGTTTTTTCTACCTATATATTGTATTCATTTGGGAACGATGATATAATCTAATTGTTCACATGAAAGAACAATATATTTATTCAGGAGATACTTAAAATGAGAAATAATGATGAAATAATCACAATAATTAAATCAGCTATGAAAGAACAAGATATGTCACTTAGTGAATTGGCTCGTCGTGTTGGAGTTGCTAAATCTGCTGTATCACGTTATTTAAATTTAACTAGAGAATTCCCATTAAATCGTTCAGAAGATTTTGCAAAAGCACTTAGTATCAGTACAGAATATTTACTTGGTTTTGATAAAAGTGAACAACAACATGAACAACCACAACATCGTGCAGCTCATCTTGAAGGCGAATTAACTGATGACGAATGGCAACGAGTTTTAGATTATGCTGATTTTATAAGAAGTAAACGTAAATAAAGGGTGTTTTTATGGGGTTATATGAAAAAATGTTAATAGAGCATGACTATATAGAAATCAGAGAAACAGATGTTATGCCTAATGACTCACACGGTTTATGGTTAGGCGATTTAATTCTAATTAAACGCAACCTTTCCGAAACACGCAAAGCCGAAGTGCTATACGAAGAACTAGCACATCACAAACTTACATATGGAAACATCTTAGATCAATCTAAAGATATAAACCGCAAATTTGAAAACTACGCTAGGCGTTACGGATATGAAGCTGCTCTACCTTTACGCATTATTGTGGAGGCGCATAACTATGGTGTTAATAACTTATATGAACTAGCTGAATATGTTCAATTAAGTGAAGAACACGTATTAGAAATATTGAATCATTACAAAAATAAATATGGTATTGGAACTCACTACGGAGAATACTTAATTACATTTGATCCGTTGAGGGTTTTTAAATATAAAGAAATATAAACAAAGGAGATTTGTAGAATGGAAGAAAATTATAATCAAGAGCAAAAACGAAAACAATGGGAAGAATTCCAAAAATACCAACAGCAACAAAGTAAACTTAAGAAAAAGAAAGGTTGGCTATGGGGTTGTGGCGGTTGTCTAGTTTTGTTTATATTAATAATAATCGGTATGTCTGCTTGTACTGCTAGCATGGGTGGCAACATAGCAAATAATTCTTCTACTAATGATAGTAATGCAACATCACAAGAAAGAGCAGCACTTAACAAAGCGAAAATATATTCAGATACTATGCACATGTCAAAACAAGGTATATATAATCAATTAACATCTGATGCAGGCGAAAAATTCAAAGAAAAAGACGCTAATTATGCGATCAAACATTTGAAAGCTAACTATAAAGAAAACGCTAAGAAAAAAGCTAATGACTATGTTGAACAACAAAATATGTCAAAAGACGCAGTTTATAATCAATTGATTTCTGATGCTGGAGAGAAATTCACTGAAGAAGAAGCACAATATGCTGTTGACCATTTAGATAAATAAAGGAGAAATGTAGAATGAAAAAGGTTTTATTTTTAATTTTCGCAAGTTTATTAGTATTAGGAGCATGTGGTTACAACGATAGTGAGAAGAAAGAAGATAACAAAACATCTGAACACAAAAAATCTAATGATCCAAAGAAAGATAAAAAATTAGAAAACAAGGATAAATCAAACAAAAACACTAATGATGATAAACAAGAAGCTAGTTCAGATGATAGTAATAATAATACTGCTAACAATGAATCTGAAAGCGCATCTAAAAACGATAATAAGAAAACTCAAAGTGCTAACAGTAATAATGAACGTCCACAGGGTAAGACAGTTCAACCAACGCAACAAAACCACCAACAACAATCTAACAATAATCAACAACAACAATCTAACAATAATCAACAACAAAATAGTAATCAACAATCTCAAAATAACAATGGTTATATGACGCAAGAACAAATAAATGAATGGAATAAAAATAAACCTACTACACACGACGAGTCACAAATGGGTTATGGTCGCGAAGACTATGAACAAGCACTTAAGGAAAGCCAAAAGGTTTGGAACAATCCTAACGCACACGTAGGTGGTCCGCGTTGGGTTGGCAAAAACGAAGGATATGAGAGTTGGGCAAAAAGACAACAAGAAGTCCAAAACTCAGTAGCTGAATAATTATATGGGTAGCCCGCCTACCCTTATTATTTTTTTACTTTTTTTGAGGGGGAAATGAAATGTCAGTAAGAAAACAACCGAATGGTAAATGGTATTACGACTTTGGATATGAAGGCAAAAGATATAAAAAGAAAGGTTTTAAGACTAAACGTGAAGCTACGGAGGCTGAATCTATAGCTCGTAACAAATTAATGAAAGGCTTCATAATCAATAATAAAACTTCTTTTATAGATTATTACAATGATTGGATCGTTGTTAATAAAGAAGATGTTGTTACTGAAAAATCATATGCCACATTCAAAAATGCAATTAACCAATTCAAAAAGTTTTTAGAAAAAGAAAATCTCAAAGATATTTTAATGTCTGATCTAAACATGACTATTTATCGGAAATTTATTAAATGGTATGGTGCTAATCATTCAACAGAGACGGTAAGAAAAATTCATAACTGCTTAAAACAGTCGATAGATGACGCTATACAAGAAGGGTTAATCCACAAAGATCCTACATATAAAGTTGTTACTAAAGGAACTATACCACCCCAACGTGAAGAAGAAAAATTTATGAGCATTGATAATTTTATTAAACTAAAACAATATGTATCTAACACACCTATTCAATCATATGTATTTATCTACATTTTAATTATTACTGGTGGAAGATTCGGGGAGGTTCAGCGACTATGTACAACTGATTTAAATTATAGAGAATGCACAATACATCTTCCGGGTACTAAAACAGAGACATCAGATAGAACCGTAGATGTTCCACATACTGATATGAAAATATTGCAAAAAACACTAGCTCAAATGCCAGTAAATCTATCCACACGACTATTTAATACAGGAGTATCTTTAATCACACATAACGCAGTATCTAAAGTTTTACAGAAATTCTGTTTAGAAAATAAAATCGGTAAATATACGCTGCACAGTATTAGACACACTCATTGTTCTTATCTATTACACAATGACATATCTATTTATTATATTTCAAAAAGATTGGGTCATAAGAATATCAAAACAACAATGGATGTATATTCGCACTTATTAGATGAAATTGAACAAAAAGAAAAAATTAAAGCTGTAAAACTTTTAGAAAATATGACGGGGACGTTTTGATGAATTTCGGGGACGTAAATAGATATTTTATGAAATCTCGGGGACGTTTCGGGGACGTTCAGGTTGAATTACGAGGTTCAACGAAAATTAACAAGATATAACAAAACCCCGTCAAATCAACGTTTTGTTTTACGAGATTTAACGAGGTATAAGCAAATAACGGAAACGGAGGGATTCGAACCCTCGCGCCGCTCTCGCGACCTACACCCTTAGCAGGGGCGCCTCTTCAGCCAACTTGAGTACGTTTCCATATGGCTCCGCAGGTAGGATTCGAACCTACGACCGATCGGTTAACAGCCGATAGCTCTACCACTGAGCTACTGCGGATTAATTTAATTTATCTCTATCAAGCACAAATATTATTATATCAATCCTGTTCAGTTTTTCAAGAGAAATCTTAAAAAAATATACGGAACATTTACACTAATTTAATATTAACGCCCCGCATATTTTAAAATTAAACAAACAATTTTAATCTTAATTTGTGTAGATAAAAATATTAAAATGGTGTCTACTTATCATCTAAAAGAGAATACCTTGAGAGAGCTTCAAATATATTTAACGATGATTGATTATAATCAATGGGTTGTTCTGGATTATTTGATTTCATACGTGCATGTTTATCTACCATATAATAATAAATAATCGCATTTGTATATTGATGCCATAAGCTATGATATGAAACGTTTAATATAAATGATTCACCATTAGCAAATATCACTTTACTTTTACGATTTTTAAGTTCTTTGATGTTGTCGATATAATGCATGTTTATCCAGATGTTTTCGTCTTGTCGATCAGAATGTGTTGGGAAAAAATAAGTTGGAAATAAAGGGGTAAGTAAAATAGGTGGTTTACTAGAGATACCTGTAATTCTATTAGTTTCAGATTTTTTGCTTAGGTAGCTATTACCATAGAATTTGCAGGACCTCTCGATAATTCTTTGAACTTTAAATGGACTTTCCTTTCGTGATTTATCAAATCTTATAATTTCTGCACCTGAAGTTTGCTGATATTCATCATACCTTGGTCGAATTAACATGTCACCTTTTCTAATAACATAGATTGATTCACTAAAATTAGTCATTCGATTACCTCACTTCACAAAAAAATAAATTATTGTTACTATTTTCTTTTAATAATAATAACTTAATTTTATTTTATACGAGCCTTAAATTAAGTCAAGTTCTACTTTTATTTTCTTTTTACACATATTTCTTTTAAAATGTCAGAATATTCATTGATTTCAAAAATTAAAAACTGTATAATACTCATATATCAATAAATAGGAAAGGTAGTGATTTTCATGAATCATAATACAAATGTAAAATACACTACACTTGAAGACTTTGTAACAACAGTTAATGATTTAGGTGTAGAACTTGTAATTGATGAAGCATTAAGAGAAGCTAGGAAGAAAAAACTTGAGACTCTTATCGACGAAGCACTTGTTAATAAGAATGAGAAAGATTTCAAACAGTACATAGATGAATATAAAAAATTGGAGGCTTTTCTCAGTGAATAAATTAGATTCGAGTCACTCATTATAAAAGGTCTATTCCCTACTTTAATTTAAGTTTAGAGAATAGACCTTTTTTATTTTATTTAAGACATTAATCTTATAATTTCATATTTATCAATATCACCAAAATAATGGTATAGATTATAATTGGATAATGCTTCCTCAATATGCTCGAAGTCATGTAAACAACCTTCAAGTGCATATTCAAGTTCGGTTACATCGCCTTCTCCAAAGAAGTCTCCAAATATTTTCGCATGTTCAATACGTCCTTTTTTAACATCAAATTTAATTTGTATAAATCCCTTTTCAAATTTTTCTTCACGCTCAAAATTATATTTAGGATTTTTACCATAATTCCATTCCCAAGTACGGTATTTTTCGTTGCTTAACTGTTTGATTTTAGTCCAATCGTCATCAGTTAATACATATTCTTCTACTTCATTTTCCCCAAAAATAGTCTTTAGAATAATTTGCTTAAATTCATTAATATTTAGTGGTTCTTCTAAAAATTCATCAATGTTAGCCACACGTTTTCTTACAGATTTAACGCCTTTAGATTTAATTTTAGCAGGATTAACTTTTAACGCATTTTGAACTTCATCAAGTTCACAATTTAACATCAGAGTGCCGTGACTAAACATTCTATTTTTAACCTTTACCATTGCATTCCCTGAAATTTTAGCTTCACCAACTTGGATATCATTACGGCCCGTCATTTCAGCATTAACTCCTAAAGATTGTAAAGCTTGCACAATCGGCAATGTAAACTTTTTAAAGTTGTGAAAACTATTGCCATCATCATCAGTAATAAAGCTAAAGTTTAAATTACCTGTATCGTGATATACCGCACCACCTCCAGATATACGACGCACAACATCAATGCTGTTCTTATCAATATATTCTTTATTAACTTCCTCAATTGTATTTTGATTCTTGCCTACAATGATTGAAGGTCTGTTAATATAAAATAAAAAGTAACTTTCTTCAGCTGGAAGATTTTTAAGAACGTACTCCTCCATTGCTAGATTGAGCGTGGGATCAGTAATATTATTATTACTAATAAACTTCATAACATTCCTCTCCTTAAAGTATCTTTCTATATGCCCTTACCCTAGTTATGAATGATTTATATTAAAAATTCCAATTATTTACTCATTTATGTCTTACTTTTCATATTTATATATAACAATCTTAGTTTTTTAAGGATATTAGTTTATTTGTTATGTAAATTTTAGTACAATATTATCTAGCTATGATTTAAGGGAGGAGTCATTATGACTGTTGCAGAAGTAGGTAATATTGTAGAATTTTATGACGGTTTAAGAGGCCGTGTAGAGAAAATTAATGACAATTCTGTTATTGTAGACTTAACAATTATGGAAAACTTTAATGAATTAGATTTACCTGAGAAAACTGTCATTAATCATAAGCGATATAAAATCGTTGAACAAGAAGGTTAATTATAATGAAAAATGTTTCTAAAGCTTTAATTTGGTTTATTATAAGCTTCATCGTCTTTCACGCAATTTTATTTGTGATGTGGGGTGAACACCAAGAGTACTGGTACTTATACACTGGCATTATGCTAATAGCAGGAATAAGTTATGTTTTTTATCAAAGAGACATTGCATCTAAACGATTATTAACTTCAATTGGAATTGGTATAATCACAAGTATTGTACTTATAATCGTACAACTCATTTTTTCACTTATTTCATCAGAATTATCGTACGCATCATTAATCAAAGAATTATCAAGAACAGGCGTTTATTTCAAATGGCAAATGCTCATTACGTTAATATTCGTAATTCCGTGTCATGAGTTATATATGAGAACTGTTTTACAAAAAGAATTAATTCGTTTCAACTTACCTAAATGGGTAAGCATATTAATAGTTGCAATCTGTTCAAGTTCATTATTTATCTACCTTGATAATTGGTGGATTGTATTCTTTATCTTTGTAACTCAAATCATTTTATCATTAAGTTATGAATATACTAGACGAATAGCAACTACTTCAATAGCACAAATTGTTGCTATAATATTGTTATTAATATTTCATGGATAAAAAGCATTTCTTAACCCTTCTCTTGCGGGTTAAGAAATGCTTTTTTTGTTGAAGTAATTTTATTAATCATAACGTTGTTATATATTGAGAGACAAATTAGAGATTAACTTTAAAATTATTCATTACTTTAACATTGTAATCTGCATTTTTCAGATTATTTCTAATCAGTCCCCCCATTGTTTCATCGTGAGTTTCATGAACAATCGCATCTTTCAAGTAATCTTTGTAATTTCTATAACAATAATCTGTCATGGTGATTCTATACATTTGATTCTCATCTATATTATCTATTTTAACTCTGTGGTATGGCTGTTGTTTCATATCGACTGTATAATTAATACCTTGCCAGAATGTAAACAACGTTTCATCAATAATTGTTAAACTTAATTTTCCTTGTTCGAATTCTATATGGGAATAGCTATACTCTAGAATATCTTTTATGTTTTTCCCTCTTACCGTTAGATCAACAGGTTTGTCTGGATGTGGATATGCCTCATATAAATCCCTATTGCGAATAACTCCACCTAGTCCTTCCTCTCCGTTTATAGGTAGGTGCACACATGAGATTTTATAATCATACGCAGCTTTGATACCATCATGAAGTAATTGAGCAAATGGATGTGGCTGACAAATAATGTCTTCAATACTATCAATAATTAGATTAAATTTGTTATTAGATATAATTTCATCTGCCCAGTACTCGACAGCTTTACGATCATAATGCGTCTCATTTAGTAAATCTTGATCTTCATTATAGTCATTTAAATCTATCACTTTTGATTCGATATTTTCTATTTCATATGAACTCGTACGCTTTTTAAAATGAATTGATAAATGTACTAACTCTTCAGCATTTTGACCTGCTTGTACATAAACTGTTTCATGATCTTTACCAACAATAGTTTGATGTTGATGAGCTGTAATAATTAAGTCGATGACACCTAATTCTTCCATAATTTTTTCAGCTTCGTTCGCATTTCTTTCGTTTCGTTTACTCTTATTACTAATTTTATTAAGACCACCATGATAAATAACTATAAGAAAATCTGGCTCCTCAACTTCATGAATATATCTAATCCAACGCTTAGCTGAGAGAAGCGTCTTTTCAATACTGACATCATTTTCCATTTCAGCATATTCATTTTTCATTAAACCATCAGCTGTTAATCCGACAATAGCTATCTTTAAATCATCATAGTTTTTAATTGTATATGGTGTTGAAAAATATGGCTCACGCGTCACTGTGTACTCTATATTTGCTGATAACCAAGGAAAACGGGCTAACGCAACTGAACGCGTTAAGAATGACAAACCAAATTTAAATTCATTAGGGCTTATCCCACTGGCATCGTATTGCATAGCATTCATTAATTTAATCATAGGGTGACGCTTATAAGGAGCTACTACCGCATAATAAAATGCTGCTAACGAACCTGCTAAGCTACCTCCACTATCAAGTAAAATAACATGCTTATTTTGTTTACGAGCATCTTTGACATATGTGCCTGCTCTGTAGATATTTGATCCATAGTCCCCGTTTAAGAAGTGACTATGCATATCTGAGGTTGCAATCACATCTACAGTAATATTTTCATTTTTTTCCATCTAGCCACTCCTCTCATTAAAGTAAGTTTAACATGTAAATATCTTGTAGTGTAATTAATATAAAAGTAATTCAAATCATGCCTTTGGAAAACAAAACACAATAATTAATAAAAACTTATCTAAACATAAAAACACTTCTGATAAATAGTATTCATTTACCAGAAGTATTTTATAAAAATTATCCTATTTGAATTCGTTCTTTAGGATAGCTAAATTTATCAGGTTCTTTACGTCCAGCTAAAATAATAATAAATGATATCAAGCCGACTCGTCCGATAAACATCAAAATCATTAGTACAATTTTAGTTAAATTACTAATATTATCAGTTGCACCTAAACTTAAGCCACACGTACCGAATGCTGACATTACCTCAAAAAAGATTTGTATAAATGTCAATTTACCTTGTTCAGTAGCAGCAATAATAATCATACTTACAAAAGTTAGAATTGATGCCATTGTAAATACCGCAAAGGAACGTTGAATATCCATAATATGAATTTCTCTATTAAAGGCTTTGATACCTGTTTTATCAGCAGTATTATTAAAATTAATAATAAAAAGAATAAGAATAGCAAAAGTAGTTGTACGGATACCTCCACCAACCGAACTTGGAGAGGACCCAATAAACATTAATATGCTCATTATAATATTTGTGGCATCACTGAAATGTGACACATCAATTGTTTGTAAGCCAGCACTACGTGTAGTCGCAGACTGAAATAATGAATCAAATAGAGCCTGATGCCAACTCAATCCCTTGAAGGCATGGTTATGTTCTAATAACAATATAGATAGTACACCGAATACAAATAAAAATAGATATGTAGACGTTGTTATTTTAGTGAATAATGAGAATCTAAAATTAGTTACTCTATTTTTTATGTATGCTTTAAGTTCGAGAAGAACAGGAAATCCAATCGAACCTAAAACAATTAGAAACATAACTATTGTTTGAACAAAATAATCTTTTGCATATGGCACAAGAGATTCTCCCGTTATATCTAAACCACCATTTGTTGTAGCAGAAACCGATACAAACACACCTTGCATAAAAGCGTGTTTTAAATCAGGATTATCTCGATAAAAGTAAAATGCTAATAATAATGCGCCTACAAGTTCAATTACAAATATTGTTCTTACAATCTCTAAAATCAATTTTACAGTACCACTCATCGTGTCTTTATTATTATCTAACATGATAAGTTGTCGTTCTCTTATACCAATATGCTTACCCAACACTACCCAGAGTAATGTACCGATAGCCATGACACCTATTCCACCGATATTTAAAATAATCAAAATGATTATTTGTCCAAAGGTAGAATAAGTATCAACTATATTTACTGGTGTTAATCCTGTCACACTAATTCCAGAAACCGCAACAAACAATGTATCTATAGGATTAACATCAACTCCATGTTTATGTACAAAAGGTAAATTTAATAATAAAAATGCAACCACAATGGCAAAGAGGTAATAAAGAACAATCCCTTGTTGAGGACTTGATTTCTTAAGTAATTGACTTAATATAGACATAAATTTCACCTCAACGTTTATTTCAGTTTAATTTGAATAGTTTTTTCTGTACCATTTCTATAGATTTTAGCTGTTAAAGTTTTTAAATCATCTCTATGGCTAAAAATAATTTGTCTATAGCGTAAATTATCTTCAACGGTTTTACCATCTAATTCTACTATTACATCATCTTTTTTCAACCCTGATTTTTCACCTAAGCTATTTTCTTTAATATCATTAACAAGCACACCATTGTTAACACTTGATGGAAGGTTGGCTTCCTCTCGTTCTTCACTTGAAATATCTGCTACATTTTTTATTTTTATACCAGTGTTAGGGTATTGCACTTTTCCATTGTCTTCTAATTGTTGTGCTATTTTACGTACATCATTAATCGGAATTGCAAAGGCCATACCCTCTACATTTTCCATATCTATCTTCAACGAAATAATACCTATAAGTCTACCATCTTTATCAACTACAGCTCCTCCAGAGTTACCTGGATTAACTGGGGCATCAACTTGAAATGCTTTCATCAACACATCATAACTATTGTCTTTATCTATATCTACAGGTACATGACGATCTAAACCTGAAATAATCCCTTTAGAAACACTACCTTTGAAATCTACTCCTAAAGGATTACCAACAACTAATATTGATTGTCCCAATACTAAGTTATTTGAATCACCTAAAGTTATTGGTTTCATACTTTCATCTGATAACTTAGCTTTTACAACAGCAATATCAGACCATTTGTCTTTGCCAACCACTTTTCCTTCAACAGACTTATTATTATTGTATGTAACTTTCTGTTTATCTTTATCTCCGACTACGTGAGCATTCGTTAAAATATAAATAGAGTCGCCTACTTTTTTGTAGACGACACCCGAACCAATTTCATTATCTGAACCTGATTTACTTTTAGGAATAGTAGTATTATTAGATACATTGTTTTGAACAGTTACTACTGATTTGACAGAGTTATTAGCGTTTTTCATTGTAGTTGTATAATTCTTGTCATTTCCATTAAAAGCACTATCATTAGTATGATCATTTTTATTAACTGTTGTAAATATAGCATTTAATATAAGTAATAATAAGATAATACCTATGATAATTAAAAGTTTTGGCCAGTGTTCTTTAAAGAAAGCAATTATTGCGTTCTTGATGTATTCAAAATTATCATTTTTATTACTCGTTTTTAGAGAATCTTTCTTTGAATATTTATCATTACCTTTGTCATCATCATTTTCCTTATCATCTGAATGATGATTTATAGATGAATATGGCTTTTCTTTGTTTTGTTCAGAATCTAAATGACGCTTATCATTATTTTTTCTCTTATCTGTTATATTATTAGAAGTTTCTATCTGATTATTGTTCTCATAATCACTATCTTTAGTGCTAACCTCTTTTTTATCTGTTGTTTCATTTATATTAGACTGTTCTTGTTGAACGTTGTCATCATTTTCTTTAGCGGTTTTAACGGTTTTGTCTTCACCCTCTATGTCCTTCGGTTGGTTAGTGATTGAATATGGCACTCTTGTTTCTTTATGATTATGATTTACTTGTTCATCTTCAACTTCACTTCGTGGTCTATCCTCTGAAGTTAAATGTGTTTGAGTGTGATCACCTAATTCTTTAGAATTAGAAGATTTTTTGCTCATTGAAGAAGGTTTTAATGCATCTGTTTGATTGGTCTCTTCATGTTTATTTTTTTGCCTTTGATTTGCTATTTCGTGTTGTTGTTGAATTTCTTCTTGAGTTAATTTCTCAATTCTTGCTTTACGTAAATTATCTTTAACGCGTTCTTCGTTAACCTTGGATTGTTGTTTTTCTTTAGCAACTTGCTGTTTTAGAGCTTCTCGTTCACGTTTAATACGTTCTTCTCTTTCTTCATTATGAAAATATTCACGTCGCTTTCGACGATACTGACTACGGGGTATGACTTGTTTTTTATCATTATCCAATTGATGACCCACTCCTATATTCACTTATATTAGTTAAATATGTAAAAATTATTAAATTTTAGTTATTTCTAAGGTTTTCAATACAGTATTATCGAGTTTGATTATAGTTTAAATTTTAATATTTTAACTATAAAACTGCAATGTTCAATACAATAAAGTTAAAAATAAACTCCACTCAAAAGGTTAGATGAGTGGAGCAATGTTTAAATAATAAACTATTTATTCTTCTTTTTGTTTTTAATGACGGAAGTAAACCATCCTATAATCACTAGTAAAATAAGCACTGCCCAGAAAATGGATTGCCATAAAGCACCATGAGGGAATTCTTCTGGTAAAACGCCAATATCTGGATGCGCAAGAACCATTACAACTAATTTAATACCAACCCAACCAACGATGGCAAAGGCTGCTCCCTCTAAACCTGGATATTTATTTAATAATTCAACGAACCAATTTGCAGCAAATCTCATAAGAATGACACCAATCATGCCACCTAAGAACATTACTATAAATTGACCTAAGTCCATTCCACCGAAGTGAATCCCCATCTTAGGTAATGTCACTGCTATAGCTAAAGCAGCTAACATTGAATCAATAGCAAAGGCAATATCTGCAAATTCTACTTTGAAAACTGTGCCCCAAAATGCTTTAGGCCCAACTTTCTTTTCATTTCCTGAATCATCATAGTGATGATCATCACCTGAGTCTTTATGATGCTCTTCTTCTGATTTATGGAAGAAATCCCACAAATTCTTGATAGACATATAGATTAAATAGATTGCACCTGCAGCTTGAATCCACCAGAAGTTCGCAATAATACTAATTAAGAATAAGGCTATAAATCTAAATATAAATGCTCCTAATAAACCATAAAACAATGCCTTCTTACGTTGTTCTGGTGGTAAGTGTTTTACCATTACAGCCATAACTATTGCGTTATCAGCTGCTAATAAACCTTCTAAGAACACAAGCACTAAGAGTACCCATAAATAAGGTAAAATCAAACTTGGATCCATAGTGGACAACTCCTTTATTAAAAAATACAAATAAAGAGACCTATGCTAAATAATAGCAAAGGTCTCACTAAGCAATTGTATTGCCCACTTTACCGGAAGACTTACCTTCGTAATGACGATAAAGTGTTAAATAGTAGTTGCTAATAATTAAAGTTCTACTATCCTCTAGTTACTCCCCTCTGACAAAGTTGTCATAGGTATTCATTTGTTAATAATAGTATACATAGATTGTACAAGTAACACAATCTAAATCGTATCTACTTCGTTTAATACGTTCTTAAAGAATACCCCGTTGTCAATAAAGTTAAACTCAAAACTTATAATAAACTATATAACTTAATATCAGGGAATTTCTCTTCAAACCAACGAGTAGCAAATTCATTTTCAAATAAGAAGACAAAGTTGTCATAGCGGTCTTTCACTAATATAGAACGTGAAGTGTTCATATTATCTTTAATATCTTCTTCATTTTCTATCCAACGCGCGATTTTTCTTCCAACTGGTTCCATTACTACATCAACATTGTATTCATTCTTCATACGGTGCTCGAACACTTCAAATTGTAATTGACCTACAGCACCAAGAATAATTTGATTGGTGTGTAGCGTTTTATAATATTGGATTGCACCTTCTTGTACAAGTTGTTCAATACCTTTATGAAAATGCTTTTGTTTCATTACATTTTTAGCTGAAACTTTCATAAAGATTTCAGGCGTAAATTGAGGTAAATCTTGGAAACTATATTTTTGCTTAGCACCGACAAGTGTGTCCCCTATTTGATAATTACCTGTATCGTATAAACCAATAATATCACCAGCTACAGCGTGGTTAACAGTTTCTTTATCATCCGCCATGAATGAAGTAGAACGTGTTATTTTTTGTTTCTTACTTGTTCTCTGTAATGTTACATCCATACCACGTTCAAAGGCACCACTAACAACACGCATAAACGCAATTCGGTCTCTGTGTTTAGGATCCATATTCGCTTGTATTTTGAAAATAAATCCTGAGAAGTCTGTATCAAATGGACTTACTTCAACATCTTCATTTGTTTGACGAGCGTTAGGCATCGGTGCGTGGTCAACATAAGCGTTTAAGAAGTTTTGAACACCAAAGTTAGCTAAAGCTGAACCAAAGAAAACTGGTGTGAGCTCACCGTTTAGTAACGCATCATTATCAAATTCTTCGCCCGCTTCTTCAACAAGCATCATTTCTTCAATAGCTTGTTCAAAGGCACTATCATTTTTAATATCATGATCTTCTTCTAATTCGTAATCATCATTGAGATGTAATAAATTTTCTTCATCTCTAAATGGCTCAATAGTTTTAGTCGCTCTATCTATAATACCGAAGAAATTTTGACCCATACCCACAGGCCAGTTCATTGGATACGTTTCAATATTTAATGTTTCTTCAATTTCATCTAACAATTCAAATGGTTCTTTACCAACTCGGTCAAGTTTATTGATGAACGTAAATATAGGAATACCTCTCATTTTACATACTTTGAAGAGTTTTAAAGTTTGAGGTTCAATACCTTTTGCGCAGTCAATGACCATGACAGCACTATCTACTGCCATAAGAGTACGGTACGTATCTTCAGAGAAGTCTTCGTGTCCTGGTGTATCTAAAATGTTAATTTTATAATCATCATAATCAAATTGCATCACTGAACTAGTTACAGAAATACCACGTTCTTGTTCTACTTTCATCCAGTCACTTGTAGCGAATTTCCCTGTTTTCTTACCTTTAACAGTACCAGCTTCTCTAATCGCTCCACTGAAGTATAATAATTTTTCAGTTAAGGTAGTTTTACCAGCATCCGGATGCGAGATGATGGCAAATGTTTTTCTTGACTCTACTTCTTCCTTTAAATTCATTCATCATTCTCCTTTTAGTTTGTTGCTATCCAATCACAAATGTCACGTGCGAGTGCATCGGCTTCATTTTCAGTATAAAAATTAAAAAATTGCATTAACAATTCTTCATGTAACTCATTAATAGTTAAGTCGAGGGGCAGTTCTACAGACCAAAATAAGTCAGGAATCGCTATCAACATAACGCCTCTATCGCTATTTTGATAGAAATAAATATTTATTATTAGTTCATTATACTGAAGTTGCTTAATCTTCAACAGGTCCACCGCCGAATTTCTTATAAGCAGCTTCTAATCCAATTAAATCATCTCTATGAGGAACTTTCACATGGCCAGGCATAATTTGATAAGGTTCTCTTCCTTTAGATGCCAATACTACTGTATCTCCAGGTTCAGCAACATCTATTGCATGTTTAATGCCTTCAGCGCGATCATCAAATTCGACATAATTATCATGAGTTGCACCTTTAGCTAACTCAGCTGTAAGCATTTTAGGATCGTCATTTGCAGGATTATCAGGAGTAAAGATAACATAATCTGCACGACATGCTACGCTACCCATCTCAGGTGTTTTAGTCATGTCTCTTTCTCCAGCCATACCAACTAAGAAAATCAATTTCTGTTTAACGAAAGGTTTTACAGCGTCAATCAATTTATTCATACCATCTGCTGTATGAGCGTAATCAATAATTAAATCAATTGGTAATGAAGGATCGAGCACCTCTAATCGTCCTTCTACGGGTTCAAGAGAAGTTACCGCATTAATAATTTCTTCCATAGAAGCGCCTTTACTCCAAACTGCAATGATAGCAGCCATTATATTAGAGATATTGAATCGACCTACATATGGTGATTTAACTCGATAATCTCCAAATGGTGTACTTAAATCAAACTCCACACCCTGTAACGATTCATTAATATTCTTAGCCATAAATTGAGCTTCGTTATCTATGCCATATGTAAACACTTCATAAGGTGTCACACTTGCTAAATAATGAGAGAAATCATCGTCATTATTAAGTACGACGTATTTTTCTTTAGCTAAATCTTCACCAAGTTGGCTAAATAATAATGATTTCGCGTGGCCGTATGCTTCCATAGTGCCGTGAAAATCTAAGTGATCTTGTGTTAGATTTGAGAAAATCGCAACATCAAATTCTACACCTCTTAACCGACCAAGTGATAAACCATGACTCGATACTTCCATTGTCATAGCTTCGGCATCAGCATCAACTGCTTCTTTAATCTTTTTAGTTAATGAAACTGTTTCAGGCGTTGTGTTGGCACCTTTAGTCTTTGTTTCATTGATTTGGAATCCATTGGTACCTAAATAGGCACTATTTTTATTTAATTTTCTATAAATGAGATGAATCATTGTTGCAATTGATGTTTTTCCGTTAGTCCCCGTGACACCATATGTAGTCAACTGATGACTTGGAAAATCAAATAACGTATGTGCTAGTAAACTAGCTACTCTTAATGTATCTGGAACAACAACTTGAGTCACTTCCCCATCAAGTTCAAGTTCCCTGTTTACCACTACAATACTACAACCTTGTTCAATTACATTTTGACAAAATTTATGACTATCTACCGTATATCCTTTAGATGCTACGAAAATACTTCCTTCTTTAGCTGTACGTGAATCAGTAGTAATATCATCTACATTTTTATCTAGTGTTCCAATTACATTTTTCACTCTTATTTTCTCGAACAACGCACTCGCATTCAAAATGTATCGCTCCTTTTTTTACAATAATTCTATTATACACATTTTACTAGTGTTGATAAATTTATTCTTATTTATTGAGGTTCGTTATTAAAATAAAGTCCTTCTATATTTAATAGGAGGTAAAAATTTAATTAAAAATATTCTTCATTGTAAAATTAAGTCAATTTTTATTAAGCTTAAGTAAAAATATCTTAAAAATATTTCTATAGCCCCAATCATCCCAATACATTTCCCTTAATTAATGCTAGTATGAAAGTAAATTAAGAAAATATAAAGTTTTTAATAAGTTTATTTTGTGTTAGTACGAAGTTTAGATTGAGTAATTAAAAATTTATTTTGAAGATGAGTGTGGTATAATGCATAAATAAAAATTTAAATTACTTAGTTTACATAGTTAATTCATGAATTTGAAATGTGTTGCACACTGTATTTATCATGCTAAGAAGCGACAACTTCATGTCGCTTAATTCCTTTTATAATGTATGAAAATACGTTACACTTATTATAAATTTTAAAAATTAATGGAGGGTGGCTATAAATGGTTACTCAAAATAAAAAGATATTGATTATTACTGGATCATTTGGTAACGGTCATATGCAAGTCACACAAAGTATTGTCAACCAATTGAATGAAATGAATTTAGATCATTTATCAGTAATACAACATGATTTATTTATGGAAGCTCACCCAATTATGACTTCTATTTGTAAAAAATGGTATATCAATAGCTTTAAATATTTTAGAAATATGTATAAACGTTTTTATTATAGCCGCCCTAACGAGCTTGATAAATGTTTTTATAAATATTACGGATTAAATAAATTAATCAACTTACTCATAAAAGAAAAACCAGATTTAATACTTTTAACATTCCCTACACCTGTCATGTCAGTACTTACTGAGCAATTTAATATTAATATTCCAATTGCAACTGTTATGACAGATTATCGCATGCATAAAAATTGGATTACCCCAGATTCTCAAAGATATTACGTTGCTACAGAGGATACTAAAGATGATTTCGTTGAAGCAGGCGTGCCAGCTTCTCATATAAAAGTAACTGGAATCCCTATTGCTGATAAGTTTGAAGACTCCATTGATAAAGAAGCTTGGTTGTCTAAGCATCATTTAGATCCAAACAAACCAACTATCTTAATGTCAGCAGGTGCATTTGGAGTTTCTAAAGGTTTCGATTATATGATTAATGAAATCTTAGAAAAAAGTCCTCACTCTCAAATAGTGATGATATGCGGACGTAGTAAAGAACTGAAACGCTCTTTAAAAGCAAAATTCAAACATAATCCAAACGTTTTAATTTTGGGTTATACCAACTATATGAATGAATGGATGGCTTCAAGTCAATTAATGATTACTAAACCAGGTGGGATTACAATTTCTGAAGGACTCACACGTTGTATCCCAATGATTTTCTTAAATCCAGCACCTGGTCAAGAACTTGAAAATGCTCATTATTTCGAAGATAAAGGGTTCGGTAAAATTGCTGACACACCAAATGAAGCCATCGATATCGTATCTCATTTAACAAACCATGAAGACAGACTAGAAGCTATGACAAATCAAATGCGATTATCAAAAGTAAGTTATTCTACTCAGAAGCTATGTAGAGATTTATTAGATTTAATTGGTCACTCATCTCAACCAGAAGAAATCTACGGAAAGGTTCCTTTATATGCAAGATTCTTCGTTAAATAATTACTCCAATAACAAAAATTTTGTTATTATGTTAGTTATTTTATTCTTAATGGAATTTGCACGAGGCATGTACATACTTAGCTATATTAACTTCTTGCCAACAGTGACGTCGATTGCAATCGCAATTACTTCATTTGCATTTTCTATACATTTTATAGCTGATGCAGCAACAAATTTTGTTATCGGATTTTTACTTAAGAAATTTGGTGCAAAGATTGTTTTAACTGCAGGCTTTTTACTCGCATTTGTAAGTTTGTTTCTAGTCATCTGGTTCCCAGCATCACCATTCGTAATCATATTTAGTTCTATTATGCTAGGAATAGCCGTTAGTCCGATATGGGTCATCATGTTATCAAGTGTTGAAGAGAATAATCGTGGTAAGCAAATGGGGTATGTATACTTCTCATGGTTACTAGGTTTATTAGTCGGCATGGTCGTAATGAACTTGTTAATCAAAGTACACCCTACTCACTTTGCTTTCATGATGTCTCTCGTAGTTCTTATCGCATGGGTATTATATTATTTTGTTAATATACAATTAACGAATTATAATACGAAACCTGTCTCAGAACAGCTTAAACAAATCGTTGATGTTACAAAACGACATCTCGTATTATTTCCTGGGATATTACTACAAGGTGCAGCAATTTCAGCATTAGTGCCTATACTTCCTAAATACGCTACAAAAGTAATCAAAGTTTCTACGGTTGAATACACTATTGCAATCATTATAGGTGGTATTGGTTGTGCATTTTCAATGTTGTTCTTATCAAAGATTATTGATAATAATAGTCGTGGATTTATGTATACCATTATCTTTGGTGGTTTCATATTATATACGTTATTAATATTTGCTTTATCATTGTTAACTAATATCTACTTAGTTTGGGTAATAGGTCTCTTTATTGGATTAATGTATGGAATACTTTTACCTGCGTGGAATACTTTTATGGCTGGTCATATTAATCCCGAAGAACAAGAAGAAACTTGGGGCGTATTTAATAGTGTTCAAGGATTTGGATCTATGATTGGACCATTAGTTGGTGGATTAATCACTCAATTTACAAATAATTTAAATAATACATTTTACTTCTCAGCTATGATTTTCCTATCTTTAGCTGTATTCTATGGTTATTACTTTATAAGTAGTAGACAAAAAAGGAAATAAAGTATTTCGAAGCCTATTGATGAATTTTCATTGATAGGCTTTTCTTTGGCTTAATGTACTTCTTTTTTTCATTTGAGATAAAACATAAAAATCCGCTACAAAAAAAGGATGAATCGACACCCTTGTACAATTCATCCAATCATTTATATTAATTATCCTAACTCAAATGTTTCTACTACTGTCCATTTATCGTCTTCTTCACTATATTGTAATAAAGAAAGTTCGTTAATTGTCTCTTTATGGTCTACCCCTGCTAATTTTACTTGACCATAGATATCTTCAAATTCTTGACTTGATAAGCCTTGTGCAATTGTAAAGTGCGGAACAAATGGATGTTCAGCCTTACCATAAAACTCGTCAGTATTGAATTGATCAAAAAGTTTTTCTAAAGAGTCAGTTTTAGCTACTTTGAAGTAAATAACATTAGTTGTTGGTGCAAAACTTGAAGCTTTCGTTGCATGAACATCAACTGGTTGAATGTCACTAATACGTTTTTTCACTTCTTCTTTAATAGAATCTAATTCATTATCATCAATTTCAAATTGAGATTTAATTGTTATATGAGGCATGATTTGTGCATAATGCGTATCATAGCGTTTACGATAAGCATTCACCTCTTCTTGGAATGACTTAGACGGAACTAATGCTAATCCTAGAATCATTTAAATTCCTCCTTTGTTTAACATATTTCCATTATATCAAAATTTTTTGAAAACCGTTACTTTTAAAGTGAAAACAATTACATTTCTGAAATATCTACATTTAGTAAGATTTATATTTATAGACTTCACTAATAGAGTATAAATATTAGGGAGAACGCTTAATCTGGAATGACATCACTCAAGAAATATTCAAGAATATCTCCTAATAATGGTTTCCATGATTTCCAACTATGCCCACCCTCGAACTCAGTATAGTAATAATCAACATCATAATCTTTAATAAGGTCAGCTAATTCACGGTTAGGCGTAAGAAAATTAGCACGTTTACCATTTGTAGGTAATGTGAAGTCTTCCTCCTCTAAGCCAATTGCGTGCCACAGTGTAAGTTGATTTCTATTATCACAATTAACTACTTTTTGTTTAACATTATCGTCATACATTGGGCTTAGCATTGCTGCCTGACTAAATATAGTTGGATATGTTAGAGCAGTCATTAAAGCGATACTACCAGCCAAACTATCTCCAATTAACAATCGAGCATTACCTACTTTATAAGTTGGAAAAGTAGAATCAATAAAAGGTAATATTTCTTTACCAATTGCTTGAACTGTCAAATGTGAACGACTGCCTGATGGATGAAACTCTTCTCGTCGTTTATCAACATCTTCATAATGAAACCCGACAATAATTGCTCTTTGAATAGAATTATCCTTTCTCAACTGTTCGTATGTACGTTGAATTCTACCGAATCTTAAGAAATCTAATCCATCAAAGCATATAATAACTTGATACTTAAACAACTCAGTATATTCTTCAGGTAAATAAATGGAGAGTGTCACATCTCTATCTAGAATGTCACTGTGTATTACTTTTTTATTTATTTTTCCAGCGTTAAACTCTGTCATATGCGTATGCCCCCTCATAGTAGTATTATCATTGTATCAAGACTTGCAACACATTTAAATTCTCTAAAATGGTTTTAAGCAGAATCCTCAGTATCTTATTACTAATTTTCAAAATATGGAGAACCTTTAAAAAAATTAAGCGAAAGCTGTTTCATAGCGTCTTTAACTATGATTTATAAAGTATTTTCCCTTTTTTAAGATATGGTTTTAAGATATACTTATTAAGAATAAATAAAAGTATTACTATAGGAGGAAAGAGGTTTATGTTAAATAAAGTTTGGTTTAGAACCGGCATATTTATTATCATGCTGTTCATACTCATCAAACTATTTATGGAAGTACATGAAGTATTTACACCTATTGCGACGATTATCGGCTCTGTATTCCTTCCATTCCTAATCAGTGGTTTTCTATTTTACATATGTTTACCTTTTCAAAATATTTTGGAAAGATGGGGATTTCCACGTTGGGCTAGTATTTTAACGATATTTATCGGGTTAATTGCAATTATAGCAATTGTGGTATCATTTATCGCACCGATTATTATTTCGAATATTAATAATTTAATTAAACAGACACCAGCGTTACAAAAAGAAGCTGAACATATTATTAATTTCTCTTTAAAACAAATGGACAAATTACCTGATGATGTGACTCATCGTATTAATAAGGCTGTTAGATCTGTAGGTGATGGCGCAACATCAGTTTTATCTAACTCAGTCACTTACATTACATCATTCATTTCAACAGTTTTCTTATTAATCATGGTACCTTTCTTCTTAATTTATATGTTGAAAGATCATGAGAAATTTATTCCAGCTATAGGGAAATTTTTTAAAGGTGAACGAAAAGTATTCATCGTAGATTTATTAAAAGATTTAAACTTCACTTTAAAATCATATATTCAAGGTCAAGTAACAGTCAGTGTGATTCTAGGTATTATTCTTTACATTGGTTATACAATCATAGGATTACCATACACTCCATTACTTGTATTATTTGCAGGTGTGGCAAATTTAATTCCTTTCCTAGGTCCATGGCTCTCATTTACACCCGCGGCTATTCTTGGCATCATTGAAGGCCCAACAACATTTATATGGGTTTGTGTTGTTACATTAATAGCACAACAACTTGAAGGAAACGTAATTACTCCTAATGTTATGGGTAAATCATTAAGTATTCACCCACTTACAATTATTGTTGTTATCTTAGCTGCAGGAGATTTAGGTGGATTTACATTAATTCTAATAGCTGTTCCATTATATGCAGTAATTAAAACATTAGTTAGCAACATCTTTAAATATCGTCAAAGAATTATTGATAAAGCTAACAGTGACGTTAAAGATATTAAATAAACAGTTTCAACATCGCTTACTTTTTTCGAGTAAGTGATGTTTTTTTATTGAAAACGTCTAAACCCACTAATGCAATATCACTAACACTTCAATCTAACAACGGCATACTTAATGTATCGTTAATAAGCAATATTAAAAAGCGATTGAGTCAATTACTCAACCGCTTCAAATATTATGCATTGTTATTTAATTGCGTGGAATCCACTGTCAACATGGATATTTTCACCAGTTACACCGCTTGATAAATCACTTAATAAGTAAGCTGCTGTTTTACCTACTTCTTCCTGATCAACGTTTCGTTTTAATGGTGCACGTTCTTCAATCTCTTTAAGGATTGTATTGAAGCCACCTACACCCTTCGCGCTTAGAGTACGAATTGGTCCTGCAGAAATAGCATTCACACGAATATTATCTTCACCTAAATCAAGCGCTAAATATTTAACATTTGCTTCTAAGCTTGCTTTAGCAACACCCATGACGTTGTAGTTTTGAACAGCAAACTCACCACCAAGATAAGTTGTTGCAACGATACTTCCACCTTCTGGCATAAGCTTTTTAGCTTCATGCGCAACGATTGTTAAAGAATAAGAACTAATATCTTGTGCAAGTAAGAAGCCGTCACGTGAAGTTTCATTGAAGCGTCCTCTTAAGTCTTCCATATTAGCAAACGCAATTGAATGATAAACGCCGTCAATATTTCCTACTTCTTCGCCTATTTTAGCGAAACCGTTAATAACATCTTCATCACTTTGTACGTCAATTTGATATAAATAATGTTCAGATTGATTTAATTGTTCTAATAATTTTTCTAATTCTTTACGGCTGCGATCTTTACGATATGTAAATACTAACTTTGCACCTAATTTGTCTAATACCTTAGCTACACCAAATCCGATACTACGTTTGTTTGCAATACCCATGATGACATATGTTTTGTTCTCTAAATTTAACATTACAGTATAACTCCTTAATAAAAAATCAATTCTTTTTTCAACGGTTATAAAATTGTTTCTTAAATAACCCATCTACCATAATTAGTTTAACACTTTTAGTACCTGATAATAAAGTATTTTAGACCTTGATTAATGTTTAGACAATGCTGTTTATTCTTTGATAAAACAATCATAAAAATATTGAAAATCGAGAAGTTTGTAACTCAAGTTCTACACTCCTAATAACGCAATAAATTATCGAAACTGGATTAATAATAATTAAGCCTACAATTGGATTGGTTTAAAATCCAATTATAGGCGTTAATACTAATGTTTGTTTTCTAACTTCCACCTTAAAGATATTTAAAGCTGTAGTTTTAATAATAGAATTCTAATTCTTGTTTAAGTTCATCGACATATTCTTTCGAACCAGTCACAATAAGACGATCTTTATAACGTAGTTGTGTATCACCATGAGGTACTAATGATTCATTATTACGTACTATTCGTACGAATATGATGTCGCCTCCAAACGGGAAATTACGCAGTTGTATATTTTCATAATGATGATTTAACATTTGAATTTCGTAAAGAGATGTTTCTACATTGCTTAAAAGGTTTAGCATATTTGGAGTTTCTATCAAACCTTTTAGTAAAATTTTATTACTTAGATAATTACTAAACACCTCAATACCTTGCGCTTTAATTTTCGCGTCTTCATTAGAGCTTTCTAATCTACAAATCACACGGTCGACACCGTATTTCTTTGCCATTAATGCTACATTCCTATTAATTTCATCATCATTAGTTGCGCATACTACGATGTCTTTTTCGAATAAACCTAAACGAGCTAATAAATTCTCTTCATAATCGGCAATTTCTACCATTGTAATTTCGTCAGATAATTTTCTGCTATCACTTAAATCCTTACGGTAATATAACGAAATATTATACAACTGTGATGTTAAATTTTGAGCAATCGGAATAGTTAACTGATTCTTACCAATTAAACTCACTTCAATTCGACGATTAACCTCATTGGGTATTGGGAACAACTTTTTAAAAACGATAGGCACAAATACACAAGTAATGACCGCACTTAAAATTAATATACCTGAGGTCTCAGCTGAAATCGTTTTAAGTTGTTCTGCGATTTTCGCAGCCGCTATGACTAAAGATAAAGTTGAAGTTAATAAAAATGCTGAAGCAATCGTCGTTTTAGTATCAAACCAACGTTTTATAAATAAAACTGGGATAAGCTTTGACACTACAAAAGCTATGATGAGCACTGGAATAATTAAGAGCAGAGATGGTTCTTTAATTAAAGATGGTATATTGAGATCTACACCCACCATAATAAAGAATATTGGAATAAAGAATCCATATCCAAATGAATCTAATTTTTCCACCATTTCTTCATCGGGATTTAATAATGAGACAACAACACCGGCTAGGAATGCACCTAAAATATACTCTGCACCTACACCTTCAGCAAGTGCTACTAATAAAATTATTAATGCAAAAACTGCACGAATCCCAATTTGAGTTGTGCCATCCATTAACTTTTGTAAAAATGACATGCGTTTAAATACGCCACCGAGTATGTAGAAAATAATTGTAAATACTATGAGTATGCCAGTTAACCATATCGTACTGCCTCCATGGCCATTAATAGCGCCATAAACAGTTAATAAAAGCATCGTTACAAGATCAGCTAAAACTGCAACTAAAAGTATAAATTGACCTATTGTTGTACGCATGATATTCATTTCTTTAAGTGTTGGTACGACAACGCCTAAAGAAATAGTTGATATAATGATGACCATTAATAATACATCATCTACTAAACCTAACCATTTAAAAGCGTAAGCCAAGATGATAGAAATCAACATGATAAAACCAAATACAGTTAAAGCTAAATTTAAATGACTTGGTAAATTCTTTTCTTGTTTATTCTTTCCTTGTCTAGAACGTGAATCTTTTTTAAATGCTTTAAAATCAATTTCCAATCCACTTAAAAACATTAAAAATATAAAGCCTAAAGTAGATAATATGTTTAGTACAGAATCTCTTTCCACAATATTAAGGAAAGAATGACCTATGACAATACCCATTAAGATTTCTGCCACTACCACAGGCAGAAAATTAATGTTAAGTCGGTTAACGATAATAGGAGTTAAAAATGCAGCAACAACTACGATAACTAATGATAAAAACTCCATGCGACCTCCTAAGTTAAATATGACATAAATGATGTTGCTAAACCGAAGTAAATTAACATACTTACAATATCATTTATAGTAGTAATGAAAGGACCACTTGCAACAGCTGGGTCTATTTTAAATTTATTCATGATTAATGGAATCATAGAGCCAACTAATGTTCCGACAGTCATTGCACATGTAAGGCTGCCTCCAACTATTAGTGCTAATAAAGGTTGTCTATATATAACTACAATAATTAAGAATAGTACCACTGAACAAACTAAACCAGATAAAAATCCACTTCCAGCTTCTCTTAAAGCTATTTTAAATTTACTTTGTTCATTAATTTCACCAGTAGAAATATTACGTACTGAAACAGCTAAGGATTGAGTACCTGAATTACCAGACATACCACTAATAATTGGAATAAACGCAGCTAATAAAGCGACTTGAGATAATGTATCTTCAAAACTTCCTAAAATAGTAGCAGTAATCATTCCTAAGAAAGTTAAGACAATTAGCCAAGGAAGTCGTTTACTGGCTGTTTTGATAACTGAATCACTTGTAGAGTCAATATCAGATACACCGGCTAAACGAGAGTAGTCTTCACTTGCCTCTTCATCCATTACGTCTAAAATATCATCAATAGTAATGATACCTAATAGGTGGTTCTGATAATCAACAACTGGCACTGCAATAAAATCATAATCTCTTATGACCTGAGCAACATCTTCTTGGTCATCAGCCACATTCACACTAATGACACGTTCGCTCATCACATCTTCGATATAAGAATCATTTTCAGCAGTTATCAAATCTCTTAAAGAGAAAACTCCTACCAGTTGTCCCGCTTCATTAACAGCGAAAATAACATAAATCGTTTCAGCATCAGGTGCTTGTTCTTTTACATGCATTAATGCTTCTTTCACTGGTGTTGTGGATTTTAATGAGATATATTCCGTTGTCATGATACCGCCAGCTGTATCTTCTTCGTAATGTAATAAAGCTTTTATTTCATTAGCTTCATCTTTATCCATTAATGTTAGTAAGCTAGCGACTTTAGATTTTGATAATTTATTTAAAATATCAACTGAGTTATCATAAGACATTTCCTCTAATACATGACTTGCATAATTGGCATTAATTTTATCGAAAAGTTCTTCGTAATCTTCGTCATCAATATCTAATTGATCAAAGAAATTAGCAACTTCTTTAGGTGATAAGAATTCAAATATTTTTTGTCTATTATTATCATCCGTGTCTTCAAAGTATTCACTTTGATCGTAATTATGCATTGCTAAAAATTCATCTCTAAATTGGTCGATGTCATTTCCATCTAATAATCTATTTAATAATTCTTCATCATATACGTCTTCGCGCACTTTATCTTTAATCTCTGTGTCGTTAGACAATATTCACACCTCCAAAGCATATTTATTATAGCACGTTAAATAATTGAATTAATTGTTTGTAATCAACATTTATTGTGATTTTATTATGTTTTATGGGATGAACGAACTTAAGTGAACAACATTGTAAACTTTGCCCCTTTACTAGAGGATGTATGCCACCATATAAATCATCCCCTACTATAGGGTGACCCATAAATTGGAAATGAACTCTGATTTGATGGGTTCGCCCTGTATGAAGTTTCACTTTACATAAACTCAAGTTATTATTTTGAGCGATAGTGTAATAACTAGTCTTAGCATATTTTCCTTTGTCAGAGACTTTTCTTGTAATAATACTTTCGTTGTCTCTAGCAATTGGTGCTTCTATAACACCTTCAGATTGAGTACGACCATAAGCTAAACATATATATTCTTTTTCAAATTTCACCTTTGAAAATAAATGATGAATGTGTCCAAACTTGGCAAATAAGACGAGCCCTGATGTATTACGATCTAATCTAGTGACAATGTGCGGATTTGTCTGCTCATCTTTATTCATCAAATAAGCTAATACTTGCTCTACTAAACTCTCATGAGGATGTTCCCTTGAAGGTGCACAATTTTGTAATTGAGGTTTATTAACTATAAGTATAAATTCATCTTCGTATACGATATCTAAAGGTTTTGGATAAGGTAACAAATTTGAACTCGGTGTTTCAATTGGCATATGAACTTCAAAGTGATCTCCGATAGCCATCTCTTTTCTAACTGTTACAGAACGTCCATTTACAGATAAAGCGCCATTATGTTTAATGGCGCTAATCGTCTTTTTAGAGTAATCATTTCTTTGTAAGAAAGATTTAACAGTTTCTGATTTCTCGATAACATATTTGAAAATCATCTTTCATCATCACTTGATATGAATGAATCATGAACTCTTTTCCAAAAAGGAAATGGTCGAAATCTAGCAAACCTTACTTTTTCATTTGCTACTCTAAATTGAATGGCATTTACATTTTTATGTTTAATACTTACGTGATCAATAGTTGTCCTAATCGTGTCATGATTAACAGGCGTAATTAAACAAGTATGATGTTTAGGTAGAACTAAAGGAGATCCTACTGTTCTAAACACCCTATTATTAATAGAAGCTATTTCAGCAATTTGCATTGCTTCTAATGATGGATGTATAAGCGCTCCACCTAAGGCTTTATTGTAAGCAGTTGAACCGGACGGTGTTGATATACATAATCCATCTCCCCTAAATCGCTCAAAATGTTTACCACGTATATTAACGTCCACAACTAATGTTGAACCATTTTCTGTTTTCATTGTAGCTTCATTTAAAGCAAGATATCGTGTTTCATATCCATTGTCGTTATACCTCACAATTAGTTCTAATAATGGATATTCTATCACTTGAAATTCAGTATTATTTATTTCAATAATCAACTTCTCAACTTCATGAGGTAACCAGTCTGCATAAAAACCTAAATGACCGGTGTGAATCCCTACAAAGGCGACTTTTGATAACATATGACTATATTGATGAAATGCCTGTAGTAACGTTCCATCACCACCAACAGATATGACAATTTCAGGATTTTCACTATCCTCTACCATTTGAAAATCCTTCATATGATTAATCATTTTATGCTTTAATGCATTCGATTTCGAATCACCTTTAGTTAGGATTGTATAACGCATCATCTACACCTCATTAGTCATTTTCATGTTTCTTCGCACGTTTCTGAGTATAATACTTCTGTGCCTCTTGAATTTCATCTTTTATTTCAGACATTTCTTCATCTAATAAATATGCTGCTTCAGCTGCTCTTTCCAAACGATGTTGTATTTCATCAGGATAGTCTCCATCGTATTTATAACGAAGAGTATGTTCTATTGTAGCCCAGAAATTCATAGCTAATGTTCTTATTTGAATCTCAGCTAGAATATGTTTTTGTCCGTTTAATGTTTCAATAGGATATTTAATAATTACATGATAGGAACGATAGCCACTTTCTTTAGTATTACGGATATAATCTCGTTCTTCTACGACTTTGAAGTCTCTTCGTTGCCTTAATATATTAACAACAATATCAATATCATCCACGAACTGGCACATCATTCTTAATCCAGCAATGTCATACATTTCTTCATGTAAGCGGTCGAACGGAATACCTCTTTTATTTGCCTTATCGATAACACTTGATATAGGTTTAACTCTTCCTGTAACAAACTCGATAGGTGACGTGTGTTCACCTACTTCATATTGCTTACGCAAACCTTTAAGTTTTACCTTTAATTCATCTACCGCTTGTTTATAAGGTGTTAAAAATTGATCCCACTGGTTCATTTTGTTTCACTCCGCTTCACTCTAGTTCGAAAGTTTTTTCAACAGCTGAAACAAACTCCTTACCATAGTTATTATTTCCTTCAATATTTTCTAATATGTAATCTAGTTCTTCTTGGAAATGTTTCAATTCTAAATCGTTATTGATGATAATCTTCTTATCTCTATTTTCATGTAACAGTGACCATGTCTCTTGCACAAAGATTAGATAAGAATACGATTCACCGTCATCTAATAGATATGCGAATCCATAATTATCACTATCAACAAGCATTTGTCCAACTTCCTCTAGACCATCTGTTGGGTCCTCTGAGAAGCAATAAATGCCATCATCTTTAACTTTAATTTCATTTATATAAATACGCATGCCTGTCTTCCTCCTTATTCCATACTAGTTTAACATAATATACGCTTACAAAACACGCCACAACTTGCATTGAAATCTTAGATTAAATTACAGATTTTCATTTTCTTTCAAGTAATTTATATATTCCGAAGTCTACATACGTTATAAGTTAATTTTCAGAGTTAAAACGACCTCACAAAATTTTTCACAAACTTAAATGTGCTATTAAATTACTTTAATTTATAGAAGAAATTCGTCATAATTGTAAATGCTTTAAATATGAACAAAAGTAAATGATTGAGGTGTTTACAATGGCAACAAATAATGAAATTGAGTTCAAACAAATCTTAACCAAAGATTTGTACGATAAAATTTTTAACACTTATTTTAAAAATGAAAAACCATTTAGCCAAACTAATTATTATATTGATACTATAGATTTTAAACTTAAAGATCATCGTTCAGCATTACGTATCAGAGTTAAAGATAATACATATGAAATGACTTTGAAGGTACCTGCTGAAGTTGGATTAATGGAGTATAACCACGCAACTGATATTAAACCAAAGATGAATGATTCAATATCAAACTCCAAACTACCAGATGATATAAGAAATATTATTGAAGAACAATTTAATGTTTTAGACGAAGAATTAGTTATTTTAGGGGATTTAACAACATATAGAATAGAAACTCAATATCAAAACGAATTACTTGTATTAGATAAAAGTGAATACCTAAATAAAGTTGACTACGAACTAGAATATGAAGTTGGTTCGTACGATGAAGGTTATGAAAAGTTTAAACAATTACTTCAGGAATTCGATATAAAACATAAAAAACCTTTAAACAAAGTACAAAGATTCTTTGAAGAAAAGAAAAAAGCAAGTGATAAATAGCAATATGTTCAGAAAAGGCAAATTACTTTCAAATGTAAAAATTCATGTTATATTAGATATATATTAATGGAACACGGTGATATTATGTCTAAAACACCTTATGAGTTAGTAGGTCAAGACGCTCTGTATCAAATGATTGACTATTTCTATTATCTAGTCGAAAGAGACAATCGTATTAATTATTTATTTCCAGGGGACTTTAATGAAACAAGCCGAAAGCAGAAACAGTTTTTAACTCAATTTCTTGGCGGCCCTGACTTATATACTCAAGAACATGGACACCCCATGTTAAAAAGAAGACATATGGAATTTACAATTACTGAATATGAGCGAGATGCATGGTTAGAAAATATGTATACTGCGATTCAATATGCAAATTTCCCTGCAGGTGTTGGTGAGTATTTATTTGAAAGATTACGCTTAACTGCAAACCACATGGTAAATTCCGAAAAATAATTGTAGGTGAAAATACATGGCTGAAGAATTAAGAATATTGGATAACAAGAGTCGTGAAGATGCTAATCTATCACCTGTAAGTAAAATAGAAATTTATTCTTTTTTTGATCCTTTTAGCAAAGAATGTTTTAAGCTATCAGCTATATTATCAAAATTAAGAATTGAATATAATCAATATATCCGAGTAAGACACATTTTAAACCCTTCCTTGAAAGTTTTAACTAAGTGTCAGGCTCAAAGTACATCGGATTTCGATAACATTGCTCTGGCATATAAAGCAGCTGAATTACAAGGACGTTTGAGGGCTGAAAGATTTATTCATTTAATGCAAAATGAAATCATACCTAAACGCGATATCATTACCGAAGATATGATTTGCGATTGTATTAATAATGCAGGTATTGATTATCAAGTATTTAAGGAAGATTTACAGAAGAGCAAGCTTACTGATAGCCTAAAGGTAGATCTCCATATTGCTAGAGAAATGGACATTGAGCAAGCGCCCTCTCTTGTTTTCTTTAGTGAAGACGTCCAAGAAGAAGGTTTAAAAGTTGAAGGTCTATACCCATATCATATCTATACTTACATCATAAACGAATTAATGGGAAAACCTATTGAGAAGAATCTTCCACCTAAATTAGAAGTGTACATTCAAAAGAAACAATTAGTAACGATGGAAGAACTTTTAACCATTTACGAGTGGCCAGAAAAGTTACTTAATAAAGAATTAAAAAAACTTTCCTTACAACAAAAAGTTGAGAAATTACAATATCCAGAAGGCGATTTTTGGAAATCAAAAATGCCTTAATAATTTAATGCAAAAAGACGGCTAGTAAAATAAAACTAGCCGTCTTTTAGTATTTATATTGAAAATCATCTTATACTCTTTTATGTATAGGAACTGTATAATTTACACAACAGAAAATAGTATTTTAAAATTAAATATAAAAAAACGCCGTGTCTGATTACACGACGCTAAACAAAGGGGATGGGAGAAATTTTTCACTTCAAACAAAGGGGTATGTTTGTTATGTGATTAATTTCATGTTCATAATATAACACGGTGCATACCCCTTTTCAACCTTTGTTTAATTATATACATAAATTGTCACAATCTGTTCAAATTGAAAGCGAATACACTCGTACTAAGCTTTCATAAGTTTTTCAAATGCATTTAATTTTTGTTCAAATACTTCACACGCTTCTTCAATAGGTTTAGGTGTAGTCATATCTACGCCTGCATTTTTTAGAATTTCTATTGGATAGTTTGAGCTACCTTTTTTCAAGAATTCATTAATATATCTTTCTACAGCTGGTTTACCTTCTGATAAAATTTGATGACTTAAACTTTGTGCTGCACTATAACCTGTAGCGTATTGATATACATAATAATTCATATAGAAGTGTGGTATACGTGACCATTCTTTACTAATATCTTCATCTGTTTCAACAGCATCTCCGAAGTATTGCTTATTAAGCTTCGCATACTCTTCATTCATTCGGTTAGGTGTTAATGGTTCGCCCGCCTCTTCGATTTGGTGAATTTTATGTTCAAATTCAGCGAACATAGTTTGACGGAATAAAGTAGCTCTAAAGCGTTCTAATTCTTGATTTAACAATAACAATCGACGCTGGTCGTCTAAATGTTTATCCATATAGTCACTTAAAAGCGCTTCGTTACATGTAGATGCGACTTCTGCAACGAATATCGTATAATCACTTAAGTTTGAAGGTTGATTTTGACGACTGAAATAACTATGAGCTGAATGACCAAACTCATGTACTAAAGTGTATAAATCAGAAACAGTATCTGACCAATTTAATAAAATGAAAGGATTTGTAAGATGCGCTCCTGAAGAATAACCTCCAGAGCGTTTACCTTTATTTTCATAGACGTCAACCCATCGATTGTCTAAACCTTCTTTAACAACGTTTAAATATTCTTCGCCCATTGGTTCTAGTGCTTTTAACATCCACGATTTAGCTTCTTCGTATGGCATATCAAATTTCACATCTTTAACTAGAGGTGTGTAGAGATCATACATTTTTAAATCTTCAATACCTAATAACTCTTTTCTTAATTTAGTGTATCTGTGAAGTAATGGAAGATACTTATGCACTGTTTTGACTAAATTATCATATACAGCCTCTGGGATATGATTGTTACTTAAAGCACGCTCACGAGCTGAATTATAATGATGAGTTCGAGCATTAAATACATTTTTCTTCACTTCTCCTGCTAGCGTTGCACCTAGTGTATTGTTATGTGAACCGTAAGCTTTATATACATTTCTAAATGCTGATTCTCTTAATTTACGATCATCAGACTCTAAATATTTTATAAAAGTACCTTGCGTTAACGGATGTGCTTCCCCATCTTTATCAATGGCGTCCTCAAATTCTAAGTCTGCGTTACTAAACATTCCATAAACATTTGAAGGTGTAGATAAAGCATCTTGTGCTTCTGTTAATAGTTTCTCTGTGTCTGCATCTAAAATGTGTGGACGTTTCTCGTTAATTAATTTTAAGTCGAACTCATATTGTTTTAATTTATCAAATGAGGAAACAAATTGTTCAATAGTAGATTGATCTAACTGTAAAATTTCAGGCACTAAAAAGCTCCATGCAGAACTGTATTTAATTAATAATTGATGTGCACGCGCTTCTAGACCAGTATATTTATCATTAGCAGTATCTTGGTCTTGCTTCAAATGAGCATAGACATAGACTTTTTCAAGTTTAGTTCCTAATTCATCTTCAAGTGCTAAGGCATTATATAAAGTTTCAGCACTATCACCTAAATGTCCTTTGAATTGTTCTTCCTTACCTAACTCATTCTCTACTTCCTTGAACGCCTCCTCAAAAGCCTCGTCGTTTTCGAAAATCGTCGTTAAGTCCCATGTATACTCAGGATATTTACGTTCCTGCTCTTCTCTTGTTAATTGTTGACTCATAAAGTAAACCTCCTTGATTATATCAATAATATAATTTTCTCATTTTAGGATTGGTTTTGCACGCTTAAACATCTGTTATAATACATTTTCTCGAAGTCATTTAACAAATCTTTTAATATAGTCAACTTATGATACTTATGGTATGCGAAATATCTGAATTTAATGATAGACATTAATAAGTCACAACTTTGATGTCTGTCATATTTACGTCTTAATAATAGATAATTGAGTTGCCATTCAACTGGGTGTGTTTCAATATATATTTGATTTGGAAATATAAAACCTGTATTTATACATACTTCATTATCATTCATTTGTAGCTGATATATTGCACTTAGAGTTGGTTCAAGAACCGAATTTTTCCTTCTACACTGTAGAATATAATTATTGATTGTTCTTTTAGATAATTTATAGATTTGTGCTTGTTCTGATTGATATGTATTGAAAAGTTGTTTAATTTTTATGGTATGTTTTTTGCAAATAAATTTTTTTCCAGCGATATTTTGAAGGTGCGTGTAAACTATGAGTCTTGATTTTGTGAAGTCCCAGGTTATTAGGGTACGATGAATAGGATTAATAAAAGTAGTTTGAAATTGTGTAAGTTCAATAAAATCCCCTCTTTTTTTCACATCATTGATTATCCAATAAACCTTTAAGCCTATACTTTTTAAACCAAGGGTTCTTTCAATTATTTCAGTCGTACTAATTGTGGAACACTGAATTTCGATGGCGTGTCTTTGGTTAATCACTAAATCAGGATATTGCTTGATACATTTAAAAAAGGGTTCAATATCAACATCATAATTTATTGCTTCAAATTTTTGTGCTAATAGCATTTTTAATTGGTAATGATTATACGTTTCAGCTTTATAACAAAGTCTAGTACTTTTAACTTTATGTGCAAAATGAGGTATAACTTTAACTCCATGTCGTAATATAACTTCCCCTAGACAATAAGGACACCGATATATTTGATTTCTCTTCGCATTTTTCGCTAAAACTCGCTCATTCATTCTATTCATTGCTATTAACATTTCATCACCTCATATATAACAACGAGGAGAACAAAATTTTTACTTTAAAAATTTATAAAAAAAACAAGGCACCTTAATTTGGTACCTTGTGAGATAAATCGTGTTATTCTTCTGAGTCTGTAAAATATCTACGAACTTGAGAAGTAACATTATGACTCATGATAATTTTGGCATAGTCATTTAAGTATACTTCCGTTTTATCTGTTGGATAAGCAAACTCTAATAATTGACTATAGCTATCATTAATAGTTTCTTGGCTTACAGAGTCATCAAAATGAACTGAATAATAGTAGTGATTATCAATCATATATAATAAATCTTCATATTCAGTAGTATTTTGGTTATTATGATATGCATAATTAATAACATGTTCTAAATCATCAAATTTAACAATTACAGTTCTTACGTTAGCACGTTTATGAGTTCGTTGATTATTTGCCTGTTGTTCAGCTTTTTTCTGTTGTTGACGTTGCTCAAATAATTCTTCTAAATTATCTTCACCATCTAAGGTTTGTGCTAATAATTCATTCACTTGATCATCAAATTGATCATTTGTATCTTCATCTGACATGTTCATTGCGTCTTCATTTTTAGATTTAGAGATGGTCACTTCCACGCCTTTTTCAAAAGCATGTACTTGAATCCATAATGGACCTTCTACCACGAAATCTTCTTCTTCGTTAATTTCATCCATCATTGACCAGAAGAATTCTTCACCGCGTTTACGGTTAGTCCATAAGTCTTCACGATTAAATCCTCGTGCTTCAATGTCGCTATATGTTATAAACAATTTAACTGTTGTGTCATCAACGCGTTCTATTCTCATATCATCTCACTCCTTACAGTCGATGAATAGTAACCATATTGTATTAGAACGGAACGTAAATTACAATCTATTTGTTTGATTAAATTTAACTAATTTTAATCGGTAATCTATATTAACATATTCCCTATTTATTTAACAAAAAACTACTACTTTAGAAGGTAATATAACATGCAAAAAACAACACTATTAACAATGAATAGTGTTGTTCTTAATCTTTAAGTAAAGTGATAATATCACATAGTTATGTTAGTTATTAATCAACTAAACGTTGTGCTTCTTGTAATTGGAACGTACGAACTTTTCTTGGTAAGAAACGTCTAATTTCATCTTCGTTATATCCAACTTGCAAGCGTTTGTCGTCTAAGATAATAGGACGACGTAATAATCCTGGGTTATCTTGAATAATAGAATATAAATCTTGTAAAGGTAAAGAATCAATATCTACATTCAATTTTTGATATGTTTTAGAACGAGTTGAAATAATTTCATCTGTTCCGTCTTCAGTCATTTTTAAAATTTGTTTAATTTCATCAATTGTTAAATGTTCAGAAAAAATGTTACGCTCCGTATATGGAATGTCATGTTCTTGTAACCATGCTTTCGCTTTACGGCAAGATGTGCAACTTGGTGAAGTAAATAATGTTACCATACATCTCACTCTCCTATAGAATGAATTAAATTCATTATTTTAATATTATTATCGATTTAAGAAATTGAATTTTTAAGCTTTCTTAATCTTACACTTAATAGTATAACTATCTAAGATTAAAATTAAATGAGAAAATCCTAATTTTTCTGAGAAATCTTGAAATTCATCAAATTTTTAATTCGCTTTTAGTATATACCCAGTTATATTAATATTTTAACACAACTTACATTTTAACGAAATACTGTTATAATGTTATCTAAACAATATTAATTAGAAAGTAGGCATCTAATATGGAAACTTTATTTTCAGGAATTCAACCGAGTGGTATTCCTACTATCGGCAACTACATAGGTGCGTTAAAACAATTTGTAGATGTACAAGATGACTATGATTGTTTTTTCTGTATTGTTGACCAACATGCCATAACGGTACCACAAGATCGTTTGAAATTACGTAAACAAATTCGTCAATTAGCAGCAATATATTTAGCTACAGGAATTGACTCAGATAAATCTACTTTATTTATTCAATCTGAAGTCCCTGCACACGTACAAGCTGGTTGGATGCTTACAACAATTGCTTCTATTGGTGAACTTGAACGTATGACACAATTTAAAGATAAAGCACAAAAACGGGTTGATGGTGTGCCAGCAGGATTATTAACATATCCACCTCTTATGGCTGCAGATATAGTAATTTATAACACTAACATTGTTCCAGTTGGCGATGATCAAAAGCAACATATGGAACTTACCCGTAATTTAGTAGATCGTTTTAATAGTCGTTATAATGATGTCTTAGTAAAACCAGAAATTCGCATGCCTAAAGTTGGAGGACGTGTGATGAGTTTACAAGACCCAACTAAGAAAATGAGTAAAAGTGATGATAATCAGAAAAACTTTATTTCACTACTCGATGAGCCAAATGTGGCAGCAAAAAAAATTAAAAGTGCCGTAACGGATTCTGATGGCATTATTAAATTCGATCGTGAAAATAAACCAGGTGTTTCAAATCTTTTATCTATATATTCAGGTCTAACTGATGAACCTATTAAAGATATTGAAGTTAGATACGAAGGTGAAGGTTATGGCAAATTTAAAGGTGACTTAGCAGAGATCGTTAAAGACTTCTTGATTAATTTCCAAGAGAAATATGAGAACTTTTACAATTCTGATGATTTAGATGACATCTTGGATAAAGGGCGAGACAAAGCTCATAAAGCTTCATTTAAAACATTGAAAAAAATGGAAAAAGCTATGGGATTAGGACGTAAAAGATAATATAAAATAAAAAAGTTACTGGAAAGGAAAGTTCCAGTAACTTTTTTTATAAACTTTTATTTTCTTCCTTTAGGATTAAATGCATCTTTGAGTCCCTCTCCGACAAAATTGATACTCAAAATAGTCAAAGTTATCATTAAAGCAGGAGGCATCCATATCCATGGTTTACCACTTAATACATCTCCCTCTTGTGCATCACTCAACATATTTCCCCAAGAAGGAATAGACTTACTTATACCAAATCCTAGAAAGCTAAGCCCTGATTCTACAACTATCATACCTGCAAAAGTTAATGTTGCTTGTACAATTACGACACTTAAAATATTAGGTAATAAATGCTTTAGTATAATTTTATAGGTAGGTGTTCCAATTGATTGTGCAGCTAAAAAGTATTCATTCTCTTTTTCTTGCAAAACTTTTCCCCTAACAAGTCTAGCAATACCACCCCAACTCAGTATTATGATTACAAATACTAAAATAATTGCTGAACCATAGGGATTTTTTATTTTATCTCCTAATGCTGCATTGAGTACTATTGCAAAAATTAGAAATGGAAATAACATAACAAACTCTGTAATTCTCATTAGAACAGTATCTAATACTCCACCAAAATACCCAGAAATAACGCCAATTGATATTCCAATTAAAAGCATTCCTACCGTAGACGTAAACCCTATAGTAAGAGAAATCCTACCCGCATATAACAATCTACTGAAGTTATCTCTGCCACCAGCATCAGTACCAAGCAAATTTTCAATAGACATATCACCTTTTATATTTAATAAATCTTGTTTATTAATTGGTAAAGGAGCTATTAAAGGAGCAATAATAGATATGATTGCAACAATTATTAAAAATGATAAAGAAATCATCGCAAGTTTGTTATGATAAAATTTCTTCATAGAAATTTTAAAAGGTGAATTTGGTTTTTTCTTCAAGATAATCATCCTCTCATTAATTACTTCGTATTCGTGGATCAACAAAGCCATACGTAATATCTGAAATTAAGTTTCCTAGCAAACCTAAAAATGAGAAAAATAATGTCATTGCCATCATAACTGGGTAATCTTGTCCTGTTACTGACTCTAAAAACAATTTTCCAATACCGTTATAAGAGAAAATAGTTTCTGTAATTACAGCTCCACCCAATATACTAACTATGTCAGCCCCTAGAAAAGTAATTATTGGAATTAAAGAATTTCTCAAAATATGCTTCATATAAATTCGATTTGTAGAAAGTCCTTTAGATCGAGCAGTTAATACATAATCTTTTTGCGAATTTTCAATAATATCATTACGTAAATATTGTATATAACCTGCAGTAGATAACAATCCCAATGTAACCGCTGGTAAAATCGTATGATAAAGCTTGTTTATATAGTATGAGAACGTACCTTCTTGAACATTAATATCAACAGAACCTTGGAAAGGAAATAAATTTAATTGAAAGGCAAAGAAAAATATTGCAAATACACCTGCTATAAAAGAAGGAATAGCTAGCATTATGTAGTTAAATACTTGTATTGAGTAATCACTAATCGTATATGCATATCTTCCAGATACTATTCCTAAAGTAAAAGAAATAATATAGGTAATAATGAGAGATACACTACCTAAAAGAATGGTATTGGGTAGTCTCTCTTTAATGAGATCCATTACTGGTCTTTTATACTTGATTGATTCACCAAAATCTCCATGAATAATATTATTTGCCCATCTAATATATTGTTGTGGTATTGAGTCATTAAGACCTAATTTTTCTCGTTGAGCATCTAATGCTTCTTGTTTAATATTCGTACCATGTTGTCCTGAAAAAGGATCACCCGGTTGTATAATTGCTAATGCAAAAACTACCATCGAAATTATAATGAGCAATGGAATCATTAGACCTAGTCTTTTTATTATTAACTTAAACATTAGCTACACTCCCTACATGGTTTGGATAAAAACAAGCTACTTGATGATCTTTAATTATTTCTTTCAGTTTAGGTTTCTCTCTCCTACATTTATCTTGAACCAAAGGGCATCTAGTTTGGAAAGGACATCCACTTGGTGGATTACTTGGTGAAGGTAACTCTCCCTTCAAGATTACTCTGTTCTTTTTTTCTTGATTAAATTGAGGTATAGAAGAAATGAGTGCTTGTGTATAAGGATGTAAAGGTTTTGTATAAATTTCTTCATGAGAAGCTATTTCAACCATATTACCTAAATACATGACACCTATGATGTCACTAATGTGTTTAACTACACTTAAATCATGTGCAATAAAAAGATAACTTAATTTAAATTCATCTTGTAAATCTTTTAAAATATTTAATACTTGAGATTGAACCGACACATCTAATGCACTTACCGGTTCGTCGGCAACTATTAGCTTCGGTCTTAGAGCAATAGCTCTTGCTATTCCAATACGTTGTCGCTGTCCTCCTGAAAATTCATGAGCATACTTAAAGTATGCTTCTTCACTAAGACCTACACATTTTAATAAATGCACAACTTCTTTCTTTACTTCTGCTTTAGAGACTTTTTTATAATTAAGTAGTGGTTCAGCAATAATGTTTCCAACCATTTGCATAGGATTTAATGATGCATAGGGATCTTGAAATATCATTTGAAAATTTTGACGAGCTTCTCTTAAATTCTTTCCTTTCAAATGAGTAATATTTTCCCCACATAACTTAATGTCTCCACTCGTAACATTTTCTAACCTCACAATTGTCTTACCAATAGTTGATTTCCCACATCCTGACTCTCCCACTAAGCCAAATGTTTGTCCTTCTTTGATAGAAAATGAAATGTCATCTACAGCTTTAACATATTGATTTTTTTGAAATAAACCAGTTTTTAATTCATAGTATTTTTTTACATTTTGCACATCTAATATGTTATTCATGATGTTCTTCCTCACTTTGATTTTGATATAAATGGCAACGAACTAGAGAACTATCAACATGAGTCATTTTCGGACATTGAGAGTCACATACTTCAATCTTTTCATCACATCTATTAGCAAATCTGCACTTATCTAACTGAAAATCAGTGATAGATGGTACGATTCCTTCAATAGTTTCTAATCTATCCCGTTCATCTTCTAAAGTAGGAATTGTTTTTAATAATTTTTTTGTATAAGGATGTTTAGGCTTGTTTAGTATAGATTTTAAATCTCCATATTCTACAATTTGACCTGCGTACATTACCATTACTTTATCGCAAAATTCCGAAACTACACTTAAATCGTGAGTAATTAAAATAATAGACATTTGAGTATCATTTTGTATATTTTTTAATAAATCTAATATTTGAGCTTGTATAGTTACATCTAATGCAGTAGTTGGTTCATCTGCAATTAATAATTTAGGTGAACAACAAATGGCCATAGCTATCATAACCCTTTGTCTCATACCACCTGAAAGTTGATGAGGATAACTATTAAGCACCTCATCCTGTCTAGAAATTCCAACTTTCAAAAGTAATTCCTTAGCTTCTTTATAGGCTTCTTTTTTAGATTTCTTCTGATGCACTAATATACTCTCAATTATTTGATTCTTTATTTTAAAAACTGGGTTTAATGCTGTCATTGGTTCTTGAAATATCATTCCAATATCGTTACCTCTAATATTTAAGAATTCCTTCTCGCTATATTTATCTATTCTTTTTCCTTCAAAAAGAACTTCACCATTAGTAATTTTTGAAATCTTTTCAGGTAATAATTTGATAATTGATTTATTTAGTATAGATTTCCCACATCCAGATTCACCAACGATACCCAAAACTTCTCCTTTATCTAATTTAAAGCTTACTTTATCGATAGTTGGAAACCATTGCTTATTAATTAGAAGTGATGTTTCAAGTTCCTTAACTTCTAAAAGATGCTCCATTCTTATCCCCCCTTAAAAATAAACCCCGACATTTGGTCGAGGTTTACTTAAATTAATTATCTTTTGTCACTTTATAGAATTGTGCTTCAGTACCTAATTGAATATCATAATTGCGTACTTTATTATTAGTTATAGCGATTGATTTCATCTGTAGCATAGGCAGAGCTGGTAGTTCCTCATTCATATATTGTTGCCATTTAACATAAAGTTCTTTACGTTTCTTTTCATCTGTGCCAACTTTATCGAAATCTAAAGCATCATCTAAAAGCTTATCTGATTTTGGTAGAACGGTTCTCATTTCATTTTGAGGTCTATCAGTATGATATAAGTCTGAAGGATCTGGATCAGTTCCACCCGCCCAACTTCTGAAATAAACTTCCATATTTTTAGAGGCATCGGCTAAGTCATCATTATATTTACCAAATTCAACTAATTTTACTTTAGTTTTTAAACCAACTTTTTCCCAAAAATCTTTAATAGCTGCTGTTCTAGGTTCAAAAGTAGGATTTGTTCCAGCGTAATGTTTGAGGTTAATTACAAAAGGTTTTCCATTTGGATCTTCTCTGAAACCATCCCCATCTCTATCTTTATAACCTAACTTATCTAAGATTTTTTTAGATTTTTCAGGATCATATTTGTAATCTTTTAAATCTTTAGGATCAGCTGCAATCCATTCCGTACTTGGAACAAATGAGTTAATTACTGAACCATAACCATTAAAGAATGCTTTAACCCTCTTTTCTCTGTCTATCGCATATAATAAAGCCTGTCTTAGCTCTTTATTCTCGTATTTTGGTCTAACTTTTCCAGTTTTGTTTTTAGCTTTATCATAATCATGAGAAACAAAGCCAATAATTGCATAATCTAGACTTGGAGTAGATAAAACTTTTAAATTGTTTTTAGATTTTTTAGCTTCTTTAGCCATGGGTCCAGTGGCGTCATCAACTAAATCAATATCTCCTTTTTCTAAAGCTTTAATCATTTGCGGTTGATCTACTACTTTTAATTCAATCTTATCTAGAGCTGGTTTTCCTTGCCAATAATCATCAAATCTTTCTAACTGAATAGCTTCTCCAGCCACTATTTTTTTAACTTTGTAAGGACCAATTCCAATAGGATGCTTACGTATTTTGTCAGATTTAGACAAATCTTTTACTGGTATATCACTAAGATATTTTTTACTTAGTAACGGTCCGCCAACAAATCCTGTAAGATAGTTAAGTTTTTTCTTATCAAATGTAACTTCCATAGTATAGTTGTCTAATTTTTTTAAACCACTAATATGATCTGCTTTTCCTTCATGTACTTCTTTTGCTCCTTTAATATTTTCCACAGAAGGATAGTATTGACCATCATAATCTTTATTAGCTAATACATCTAAAGTATAAATCCTATCATCTATAGTAAATTTATTACCATCATGCCATTTGATTCCTTTTTTAATCTTAAACTCAATCTTTTTACCAGGATCTATATCTTTCCATGATGCGATATATGGTTTTGGTTTAATTTTTTTATCAATTTTCATTAAAGCTTCATTGAAATAACTTTCAACTGTAAAATCTGTGTGATCAGAACTTAGTACAGAAGAATAAACTCCAGTTGGCGCGGCTGGCATTCCAACTTTCAAGACTCCGCCTTTATGCTCGGACGAAGCTGTCTTACTCTCATCACTAGATGCATCTTCTTGTTTACCTTTACCACAGCCACTAAGCACTAGTATAATCACTAAAAATAAACTTAAATACTTAAAGCATTTTTTCATCCAATTCCCTCCTGTTGATTCTTAGTTGCTTTTTACAGTTTACTATTAATAAATTATATTACAAGTGTATTTTTAGAATATTCTGTTAATTTATTTACTAAGTATCTTCACTAATTTTAAAATTAAAATCATTGAATTTATATGAATAGTTTAAATATAAGTCTACTTATTTCTCCTTAGTTTCCATTAATATTTAGGAAACCTGTAGGATTGATAATTTTGTGAGATGTAAAGATTCAAAACTCGTAGAAAGATTTATTATAAGACTGTAGTATAAAGAGAAACCTATTAAATTATAAAATATATGCCCTTGGTAATTAAAATTGTTATTTCTTTTTCCATATAAAAAATCTTCAAGTGAGCCATCTATAAACTCACTTGAAGATTTTTATTTATGTTCAATTAGTCTTGAAATTTCTTAAATACTAATACAGCGTTATGTCCACCGAAGCCTAAACTATTACTCATAGCATAAGTAATATCTAAGTCTTCAGCTTTATTAGGAACGAAATCTAAATCGCATTCTTCATCTGGTGTGACCGCGTGAATGGTAGGTGCGACTTTAGAGTCTCTAATTGATAGTGCTGAGAAGATGGCTTCAATACCACCTGTTGCACCTAATAAGTGACCGGTCATTGATTTTGTTGAACTTACTTTTAGAGATTTTGCAGCTTCTCCAAATGTATTTTGGATAGCTTTAACTTCATATAAATCGCCTACAGGCGTACTCGTACCATGCGCGTTTAAGTATTGAACGTCTTTTGCTTCAATACCTGCATCGTCTAAGGCAGCTTGCATAGCTCTTGAACCGCCTTCACCTTCTGGAGCTGGTGCTGTGATATGATATGCATCTCCAGTAGAACCATAACCAACGATTTCAGCATAAATTTCAGCTCCACGCGCTTTAGCAGAATCTAATGATTCTATAACCACGATACCTGCACCTTCACCCATGACAAAACCATCACGGCCTTCTTGGAATGGGCGACAAGCTGTTTCTTTATCATCATTTGTAGATAAAGCTCGACTTGCGCTAAACCCAGCAATTGCCATGTGAGTAATTGGAGCTTCAGTACCACCTGTAATCATCGCATCAGCGTCACCACGCTGGATGATTTTAAATGCTTCACCAATTGAATTTGTACCAGTTGCACAAGCTGTAACCGTAGCACCATTCGGACCTTTAGCACCTAAGTCTATTGAAACTTGTCCAGTAGCCATGTCAGGAATTAACATTGGTACAAAGAACGGGCTTACGCGACGTGGTCCTCTTTCAACAAGTGTAGTATGCGCAGTTTCAAATGTTTCCATGCCACCAATACCTGAACCAATCCAAACACCAATTCTATTAGCTGTTTGATCATTGATATCTAACTTCGCATCTTGTACCGCTTCTCTCGCAGCAACAACGGCATATTGTGTGAAACGATCCATACGACGTGCTTCTTTTTTATCAATATGATCTTCAATATTAAAGTCCTTTAGCTCACCTGCAAGATGAACATTATATTTTTCGGTATCTAAACGTGTAATTTTATCGATACCATTTACTCCTTTTAATGCGTTTGCCCATGTTGTTTTAGCATCGTTACCGATTGGAGATAAGGCTCCGATACCCGTTATAACAACTCTATTATTTTTACTCATACGTTATCCTCCTATTTTCCCCATTTGATAACGATTGCGCCCCATGTTAAGCCTCCGCCAAAGCCAACTAAGACTAAAGTATCGTCATCTTTAATTTTTCCGTTTTGTAACTCTTGATTGATACTTAAAGGTATAGAAGCAGCTGAAGTATTACCATATTTATTCACCGAAACACTCATTTTCTCTTTTTCTATACCCAATCTCTCTCTCGCAGATTCCATAATGCGAATATTTGCTTGATGAGGGATAAATAAATCAATGTCATCTGACGTTAAACCTGCTTTATCTACTACACGTGTTGATGCATCACCCATGATTCTTACAGCAAATTTAAATACTTCTCTGCCATTCATTTTTAATTTACCAGTTTCTTTGTCTAAATATAAATATTTTCCACCGCTACCATCAGAACCCATTTCATAACTGATGATTCCACGGCCTTCAGAAACTTCACCCATCACTACTGCACCAGCACCATCACCAAATAAGACAGCAGTTGAACGGTCAGTTAAATCCGTTATTTTGGATAGTTTGTCAGCACCTACAACTAATATATTTTTATAATCACCAGATTGAATATATTGTTTAGCAGTAATCATTGAATACATAAATCCAGAACAAGCAGCAAGTTGATCCATAGTTGCTACTTTGCCAGTTCCTAAACGTTCTTGTAGTATATTAGCTACGCTAGGAAACGGCATATCACCTGTTGCAGTTGCTACAATAATCATGTCTATATCTTCTGGTTGAATTCCAGCATCTTCAATTGCTTTAACACTCGCATTGTACGCTAAGTCAGATGTGTCTTGATCTTCATCTGCCCAGTGTCTTTCTTTAATACCAGTCATTTTAGAAATCCATTCATCTGAAGTTTCTAAAAATTGTTCAAAATAGGCATTGTCTACAATGTTTTCCGGAGCATAAGCACCGAAACCTTTAATACCCACGTTCATGGTCGTACACCTTCTTAAATAAATTTTTAATACCAGGTATTAATTTAACACATTTTTGTTTTCAAACTCAAGTAGATTCATTTTTATACCTCTTTTCAAAAGTAGCGTTTTAGGCTTATCTATGACCTCAAAACCTTTAAATAGCTTAAGTGATTAATAACAACAATTTGCTCATAATAATTGTATGATATCCTTAATCCTAAAAAGGTTAAAATTATAGGACTTAATCCTTGATTACTACTATACAAACTTAAATATTTCACTTAAAATAGAGTTATCGATTTTATAAGCGGAGGTTATAGGCAATGAAATACCTCATGACATTTATTTGGGCAGTATTATTGCTTGAAATGGTTAACTTCGTATTGAATAGCCTTAACAGTGGTCCAGCGCTTAATGTAATTAATCCAATCATTATGGCTGTTGTATTCACAATTTTTATCGCTATTTTAGGTGCGGTTATGAAACCAAGCAAAGGTTCAGATCAATACGATTCATAGTAATATTTATAAAAAGACGAGATACGATGACTTAATTGTTCATACGTATTCTCGTCTTTTTTTTACCAAAATGGAGTTTTATTATTGTTTATGAGGAAGATGCCCTATCCCTTAAACTTTTCTACCTACTAAATTAATTTTTGCTTTATCTAATAATTTAGAATCAACTTGATGTAATAATTCATTTAAATAGAAAGTATTTTTTAAATTAAGCTTTTCACTTAAAGCATAAACTACAAGTTCATAGTAATGATCTTTGTCTGGAGGCGTAGGCCCTACATAATAATTATCAATATCTGAAAAGTCTTCAGCTAATAAACCTGTTGCAAAGCTGTTCTTACTTTGTACAAAGTCACCTTTAATTCTAGAAAGGTCTTCAACAATATCTATTGTATCGCTATTTACACTCACGTTAGCAACTGCCCAATGAATCCACGGGAAGCCACATACTGGAATAGCATCATAATCTATTAATGTCCAAGCAATATATTTTGTACCGAATGGTAAATCTTCTACAGTAAATGGAAAAGATTTAATTGGGTTATTATGTATTAGATGAGTAGGTTGTGCACCTGCAGCATAGTCATAAGATATAATGTTGTTTTTAAAATTAGTGTTGATTATCATGTTGTCTTCTCCTTAGTAATATAATTATTATTATACAAATGATATAAAGCATCAATATATACAACAGAACGTATTGAATGGTTCCGAGAGAATATAAATAACCACCTAATATAAAAAAGATGTATTTATAATGAAGTATAAGTTTTCAGCATTATTTAAAACTTGCTTTAAATAAGAAGTATTTGATATTCCTTTTATAGTTTGAGGTCGGGTTAATCCTGAAGATATACCTAAAAATACCATACTTATTATAATTAATTTTATTTGACCAGTAAAAAATAACACTAAAAACGCTAATAAAGATATCTCCGAAAGATATTTAAAGTTTAAATATTCTATTAAATATTTAGAAGCTAAGTACCCAGATATAGTATAGCAAGATAATATATAAACGATTTCAACTTATTAATTAATAAATCAGAACATATTGTTCCTCCTGTCTCTTATACTTATATTTATTATAGAAAGAAAACCAAATATTTGGAGAATTTTATTGATACATTTAAATCATTTATAAAGAAAGAGCAACTTTAAAAAATAAATCCAAGAAAGTGACTTGCACACACTTTCTTGGATCTTTGTTTGATTCATTCTATTTAATTAAATTCTTTCTGGTTTTTCAATGTCAAATTGTAATTCATTGTCAGAATTTAAATCTACTTTAATTGTTGTACCTTCAGGTAGGCTTTCTTTAATCATCATGCGGGCAAGTGGTGTTTCGATTTGTCTTTGAACAAAGCGTTTTAATGGTCTAGCACCGAATTGTGGTTCATAAGCCTCTTCACCTAGCCATTTTTTAGCTTTATCAGATACTTCAATTGAGATTCGTTGCTCTAATAATCTAATGTTTAATTGAGTTAAGATTTTATCGACAATCATACTCATATCACTAACTGATAATGGTTTAAATAATACAATATCATCCATACGGTTTAAGATTTCAGGTTTGAAATAAGCATGTAAACTATCCATTACCGCTTTCTCAGTACTTTCGCTAATTTCTCCAGCGTCTTTAACGTTTTCAAGTAACACTTGTGATCCAATATTACTTGTCATGATGATAATTGTATTTTTGAAATCAACACTGCGTCCTTTAGAGTCAGTAAGTCGACCTTCATCTAATATTTGAAGTAGCACATTGAAGACATCGCTGTGCGCTTTTTCTACTTCATCTAATAAAATAACTGAATAAGGATTTCGTCTGACTGCTTCAGTTAATTGTCCACCTTCATCATGGCCTACATAACCTGGAGGCGCACCAATTAAACGAGAGACAGCATGTTTCTCCATATATTCACTCATATCAATACGAATCATGTGTTTTTCAGAATCAAATAATGATGCTGCAAGTGATTTGGCTAATTCAGTTTTACCTACCCCAGTTGGTCCTAAGAATAGGAAACTACCGATAGGTCTATTAGGATCTTTGATACCTGCACGTGCTCGAACAACGGCATCAGATACTAAATCAACTGCTTTATCTTGACCTACGACACGTTCGTGCAAGATGTCACTTAAGCTAAGAAGTTTTTCTCTTTCAGTTTCTACAAGTTTAGATACTGGAATGCCTGTCCATTGGCTTACAATATCTCCAATTTCTTCATCTGATACAACTTCACGAATCATTCTTTCGCTATCCTCACCTGTTTCATCTTGATAAGCCTCTTCGAATTCTTTTAATTCTTTTTCTAATTGAGGAATTGTACCATATTGTAGTTCGGCAGCTTTTTCAAGATTACCTTTAGTTTGAGCATCTTCTAGAGCTTGTCGGCTACGGTCTAATTCTGCACGTTTTCCTTGTACTTTTGCAATTTTTTCTTTTTCTTGTTCTACACGAGATTGTAAAGAAGCTTGTTTTTCTTTTTCATTAGATAACTCTTCTTGCAATTCCTCTAAACGATGTTTACTTGCGTTGTCTGATTCATTTTTTAAAGCACTTTCTTCAATTTCTAATTGCATTACACGACGGTTGACTTGATCTAATTCAGTTGGGTTAGATCCCATTTCAGTGCGAATTGTAGCGCAAGCTTGATCGACTAAGTCAATTGCTTTATCAGGTAAGAATCTATCAGTTATATATCTATCGGATAATTCTGCAGCTGCAACTAAAGCGCGGTCTTGAATACGCACACCATGATAAACTTCATAGCGTTCTTTCAAACCACGTAAAATGGATATAGTATCTTCTACATCAGGTTCACTCACACCAACTTTTTGGAATCGACGTTCTAAAGCGGAATCTTTCTCAATATATTCTCGATACTCATTAAGTGTAGTTGCTCCAATACAATGCAATTCACCACGTGCTAACATTGGTTTAAGCATATTCCCAGCGTCCATTGCGCCATCAGTTTTACCAGCGCCTACTAACATGTGAATTTCGTCAATGAAGAGAATAATTCGACCTTCTGATTCTTTTACTTCTTTAAGCACAGCTTTAAGTCGTTCTTCGAATTCCCCTCTATATTTCGCTCCAGCTACTAAGGCACTTAAATCTAATTCGAAAATGGTTTTATCTAACAATGATTCAGGAACGTCTTTTTTAACTATACGTTGTGCTAGACCTTCAACTATAGCTGTTTTACCTACACCGGGCTCACCAATAAGTACGGGATTGTTTTTAGTTTTACGACTTAAAATACGGATAGAGTTACGTATTTCTTCATCTCTACCAATAACAGGATCCATTTTTCCTTGGCGAACTTCTTCTACTAAGTCGCGACCATATTTTTCTAAAGCTTCGTAATTTACTTCAGGATTTTGAGATGTCACATGATTTCCTCCTCTAATTTTAGTAATGATTTCTTTAATAACTTCAGTTTTATTTCCGACATATTGTTGAGTCGTTTCATCAATATCCATTGCAGCACGCAATAAATGTTCCATAGAAATAAATTCATCATCATATTCTTTCATATAAGTTTCAGCTTTATTTAGTAAATCATTCGCTTTTTGACTTATATACTGACCATATTGAACATTATCGCCTTGTACTGTTGGATAATTTTTTAATTTATTTTCATAAGCTTTCGTTAATTGATCAACATCAATATTTGCTCTTTCTAATACGCTTTTAAACAAACTTTCATTTTCTTCTAAAGCAGCTTTTAATAAAGCTTCGATTTCAATATTTTGTAATTCATATTCTTTGCTTGCTTCAACGGCTTTTTGTAAAGCTCCTTGAACAGCATACGTCATTTGATTAATATCCAATTGTTATCACCTCTATTATTTAGAGTAGGTCAAAATTGATTTTTGACTTTGACTTTCTTTGACCTTAATTACATTATAGACCTTCTTTACTTTTAATTCAATGATTTACACTTACTTTTTGACCTTTTTATTTTTTTCTTGAAGTAGATATTTATATCCATCACTCTCATTTTTACCACAAAAAGAAACTAGCCTAACGTAATTTATACGTCAAACTAGTTCCTTATTTTAAGCTATTTCTTTTTCATATTTTTTAGAATTTCATCAGTGAGTGCTTCAACACCACTATTTTCAAGGTGAATACCATCAGGAGCAAAATACTCTGTATGCCCCTCCGACCGTTGATACCAATCAACAAGTTTTACATTTTTATGTTTTTTAGCAGCATCAGCCATTAATTCATTTACATGGCCTTCATATGAACGAGGTACTCTAGTGTTCACGAGATACACTTGAGCTTTACCAAATTTTTCGATTAAATTATCAAGTTGATCTTCAGTAAAATCACCATTTGTACCTAATTCAAGGACAACTTGATCTGAAGGCTGATTATAATGTTTATAATTACTATCTACTAAAGGTAATGCTTGATATAAATTTCTTCCTACTTTACCATCAATATTTGCTTTAGGAACTCTAGATTTAAATTGCTCACCTATATCTACCATGACCGAGTCACCAATTAGCAATGGTTTAATATTAGAATATACTTCATCCTCTTTACCCTCTTCAGTTCTTCCGTCAGCAGTAAGTTTAATGTCATCGATAGGTAACATACGGATAAGATATTTATCATTTTCGCTAGTGTTAAATGTTTGCGCTTTATCATTAATGTTATCTTTACCTAATTTATCAAACGCACCTGCAAGTATTAAAATAAGTGGCAAAGCTAATACAATAGTAATAATTGTTCTAATAAACTGAGGCTTGAAACGTTTGTTTATAGCAAATGCTTTGAAACCTTGCTTTCTAAATGGTGTTTCGACGTATCGATAAGATAACTCAGCTAACGCTATCGTTAAAATGATATCAAGTAGATAGACATATATTGGTATTTGACCATCTATATAGTGACTATGGATAAAACTAATCACTGCAAAATGCCATAAATACAAGCTATATGAACGTTTGCCTATATAAACAAAAACTGGATTACCTAATACTTTAGAAACTAAAGTTGCAGGATGAACTACACTTGCTATAATAAGCAAGGTCATCGTTGAAATAATATAAAATCCACCGTTATAAATCCAATCACTATCATCTTTAACGGTAAGGAATAGAATGAATAAAAATATTAACCCGACTATTCCAGCAGTATCAATTGTTGCTCTTAATGCTTTAGGTGGTTGAGTCTTGAGTTTAAATGGTGGCCACATAAATGCAAGAAGTACACCTAATAAAAGCGTTTGTAATCTGGTATCTGTACCAAAATAGACACGTGAGTGATTCATATGTGGCTGTGAGATAATTACCATCAATAAAAGTGATACTAATGATATAATCCAAAATATTACTGCCACATTTCTATATTTCTTAATCGTAAGCAATAATAATATCAATATCGCAGGAAAGAACAAATAGAATTGTTCTTCAATAGCCAGTGACCACAGATGTTTTAATGGCATAAATGAAAATTGTTCAAAGTAATTAACATCTTTAGCAATATACCACCAGTTTGAAACATAGAATATCGCTGCAACAATATCATGTTTAACTCTTACAATATTATCCGGTTCAAGTATCAGTGTTGCAAGTCCAACAACAATTAGCAATGCTAAAACTGCGGGTAACAATCTCTTTATACGTCTAATCCAGAAGTTTTTGAGATTAATTATTCCAGTTTCTTCGTATTCTTTTAATAATAAACTAGTAATTAAATAACCAGAAATTACGAAGAATGTATCCACTCCTAAAAAACCGCCAGTAAGCCATTTTTTATTTAAGTGATATATTATAATTCCAATAACAGCAATTGCTCGCAAACCATCAAGTCCAGGCATATAACGCATTTTTTTACCGCGTTGATGACCTTTCTTTAATTCTTTTTCCATTGTTAACATTCATTCCCTATAAGTAGTTAATTCGTTAGACAGTTAAATTGAGTTTTTTATAATTTCCCATGATAAAACAAATGCTTTTCAGTTCATCTAATACACTTCTTATTCAATTTTCCATACATATTAAATATTGAAAATTACTGTTTCATTCTTATTAACTTAATAAATTTATGTCAAATACCTCACATTTTCATTAAACATGCACTATATAACGCGCAAATCTAAACACTTTTATGCAAGAATTTTCATTTCCCGAAATGTAGTAAGCCTTATGTATTGTAATATATTTGTAACATTAATTCAATTTAAATAGTAATGTCAATTTATTAAAAATTTCTTAACTCACTTTAATCTTAAATAGCGCTATCATAAAAAATTTATATGTTTAAACAAAAAAGAATAGCTACACACATTTTAAAAGTAAAAATGTGTAACTATTCCTAGTCATTTATTAGTTATCCAACACCGAGAGCAATCTTAGCATAACGAGACATCATGTCTTTATTCCAAGGCGGATTCCAAACAATGTTTACTTCTGTATCAGAAATCTCAGGAATTTCTGCTAATACACCTTTAATTTGTTCAATAATTTGTGGTCCTAAAGGACAGCCCATAGAAGTTAAAGTCATTTCAACTGTGCATAGACCTTCATCGTCTACATCAACTTTATATACTAAACCTAAATTGACAATATCAATGCCTAATTCAGGGTCGATTACCATTTCAAGAGCCCCTAGGATACTATCTTTTAATGCTTCCTCCATTAGTATCACCTCTTTAAAATTATCTTTATACTAATATATCAAATATCCGACAAAACGCCAATAAAATGCTATGATACTGTTACATGAACAATTGATACACAAGGAGTCTTATATGCAACCTTATTTAATTTGTCTAGATTTAGATGGAACATTATTAAATGACAACAAAGAAATCTCATCCTATACAAAACAAGTTTTAACTGAACTACAACAACGTGGCCATCATATTATGATTGCTACTGGTCGTCCATATAGAGCAAGTCAAATCTATTATCATGAATTAAATATGAATACACCGGTTGTCAATTTCAATGGCGCTTACGTCCATCATCCTAAAGCTAACGATTTTACTACAATACATGAAGTTTTAGATGTAGAAATTTCAAAAAATATAATAACTGCCCTTCAACAATCTCATGTTACAAATATCATAGCTGAAGTAAAAGATTATGTATTCATTAATAATCATGATCCACGCCTATTTGAAGGATTTTCAATGGGGAATCCTAAAATACAAACAGGTAATTTATTAGAGCAACTAACAGAACCTCCAACTTCTTTACTTGTTGAAGCAGAAGAAGATAATATTCCTAAAATAAAGGATATGTTAACTCATTTTTACGCTGAGAATATTGAACATCGTCGTTGGGGTGCACCATTTCCTGTTATAGAAATCGTTAAACGTGGTATTAATAAAGCACGAGGCATCAAATGCGTTAAACAGTATCTTAATGTCGCAGATGAACGAGTGATTGCTTTCGGTGATGAAGATAATGATATAGAAATGATTAAATATGCATCACATGGTATTGCAATGAATAACGGTTTACAGGAATTAAAAGATGTCGCAAATGATACGACATATAGTAATAACGAAGATGGTATAGGTCGCTATTTAAATGAGTTCTTTGATTTGAATATTCGTTATTATTAATAAAGATAAGTATTAAAGGGGATGACATGGATGATGTATCCCTTTTTATTTTTTTAATTTTTTATAAAAGGAGTTCACAATTTGAATAAAATAATCATTATTGGTGCTGTTGCAGGCGGTGCAACTTGCGCTAGTCAGATTCGTCGTTTAGATAAAGAAAGCGAGATTATTGTATTTGAGAAAGATAGAGACATGAGCTTTGCTAACTGTGCCCTACCTTATTATATTGGTCAGCTTGTTACTGAAAGGGAAAAAGTATTAGCTTATACACCAGAATCATTTTATGATAAAAAGCAAATTAAAGTTAAAACCTATCATGAAGTAACTGAAATTAATGATAAGCATCAAACAGTCACTGTTGTGAATAGACAAACCGGAGAAACATTTGAAGAATCATATGACACGCTTATTTTAAGTCCTGGTGCTGGGGCTAATAATCTAGGATTTGATAGCAATATTTCATTTAATTTAAGAAATTTAGAAGATACTGATGCAATTGATCAGTTTATCTCTAATAACCATGCTAAAAATGCGTTGGTAGTCGGTGCTGGTTATATATCACTAGAAGTATTAGAGAACTTATATACTCGTGGGCTCGACGTCACATTAATTCATCGTTCAGAGCAAATTAATAAACTAATGGATCAAGATATGAATCACCCTATTATCGATGAATTAGAAAAAAGAAATATCTCTTACAGATTTGACGAAGAAATTCATCAAATTAAAGGTAATGAAGTTACTTTTACATCTGGGATAACTGAAAAATACGACCTTATTATTGAAGGCGTAGGAACACATCCGCATTCGAACTTTATTCAATCTTCTAATATTCACTTAGATGATCACGGCTTCATACCAGTAAATGATAAATTTCAAACAAATATACCCAATATTTACGCTTTAGGTGATGTTATAACTTCATTTTATCGACATGTTGATTTACAAGCTCAAGTACCATTGGCATGGGGAGCACACAGAGGGGCTAGCATTATTGCAGAACAATTAGCTGGAGATAAATCAATTACATTTAAAGGGTATTTAGGATCTAATATTGTTAAATTCTTTGATTATACATTCGCAAGTGTGGGTGTTAAACCAAATGAACTTTCTCATTTTGATTATGAAATGGTAGAAGTTAAACAAGGAGCTCATGCTGGTTATTACCCAGGAAATACTCCCCTACATTTAAGAGTATATTATGACAAAACTTCACGTAAACTTTTACGCGCCGCTGCAGTTGGACAAGAAGGCGTAGATAAAAGGATTGATGTCTTGTCTATAGCAATGATGAACCAAATGACAGTTGATGAATTAACAGAATTTGAAGTTGCTTATGCTCCACCATATAGTCACCCAAAAGATTTAATTAATATGATTGGTTACAAAGCTAGATAAAGCACATTTACATCGCTCATAACCTTGCTCTATCTAATAAAGTAATATTTAAAATCTATAATGTAACCAAAAGAACATAAAAAAACTGCGTACTATACAATGACGTATAGACGCAGTTTCTTGTTTTAATTACTTTAACCTAAACCAAACATTTTAGTTAATGGGCCCCATGGCAAGATGATGCCAATAGCCATTGTTATAATAATTAGCGCGATTGTAATCCAAAAGAATTTATGTCCTTCTTCTTTTTTCTTTCTTTTAGCTATGGTTACTTCCATTAAAGCAATAACCGCTAAACCACATAGCATTTTCAAAGTAAGTAACATATGGTTTCCACCATCGCCATGAGCTGCTGCGATAAATTCTTTAATTAATTCCCAGAAACCAGTAAATAATGTGAGTAACATAAATAGTCTTAATGCCATATGTAATGGTTTAAAGTAAGGTGAAGGACCTTGTATTTTTGAAAAGTTTAAATAAGTTGCGATAAATAATACTATTGCTAATACCCAACTTAAGATATGGACATGTAACATGCTTGTGTCCCCCCATATATTTATTTTCTCAACTATCATAACATATTTAGAAATTATAAATGTAGCAGCACTTTTAAATTTTATAACTCTATCATTTTGTATGTAGTAAGAAATATAAATGATGAGTTAACTCAAATCTAAAAAGCTGTCGATAAAAGTAATTTTATCGACAGCCTATCTATATACAACAAGCTTTTAAAATTTAGTAGTAATTAATTATTTTTCTGAAATGTAAGTCGTTAACGTACCAATGTTATCAATTGTAACTTTAACTTCATCACCAGGTTGCAAGAATTGTGGCGGTTCCATACCTGCTCCTACGCCTGCTGGTGTACCTGTCGCGATAATATCACCTGGATGTAGTGCTACATATTTAGAAATTTCTTCAATTAACTCATCAATTTTAAGAATCATTTGTCCAGTGTTACCATCTTGACGGATATCGTTGTTCACTTTAGTTACGATGTTAACATTTTCAGGGGTTGGTAATTCATCTTTAGTGACGATATAAGGTCCCATTGGACAGCCACCAGTTAAACTTTTAGATAAGAATGCTTGGTCATGCGCATTTTGAGCTGTGCGGTCAGTTATATCATTAATAATTGTATAACCATAGATATAATCTAAAGCTAAACCTTTAGGAATCTTCTCACCTGATTTACCAATGACAATACCAAGTTCACCTTCGTAATCTAATTGGTCTGTAATATCTTTATGATTAGGAATTGTTGATTCATCACCAGTTAAAGATGAAGCAGCTTTAGTAAATACATATAAACGTTCAACTTCATGATTTAATTCGCTCGCATGATCTTGGTAATTACGCCCAAATGCAATAACATTATTTGGAGGTGTAACTGGAGGTAAAAACTCTACATCATTAAACGAAATTTTAAACTCTGTTTCTCTACCGCTATCTTCAGCAGCCACAACTGCTTTACGTACTTGTTCTTGAAAATCTAAAGTCTGGTTTTGTTGTAATCCTTGTAGTAATGTTTTGGGATGAAAATCTTCTTCACCAAATTCAGCAAAAACCATTGGTAAATCCCAAACAGCATCTTCACGTTTAACTTTTACCCCGTATGAAGTTCTGTCATTGTGTTTGAATGATAAAAATTTCATTCATAATCAACTCCTCATCTATATCTTATTACATATTATAACTATATCTAAGTTCAAATAACAAACATATAAGTAAGAAAATTAAGAAATTTCTTAATAGGATATTTGATATCAATAAATAAAAACGCTACGTCATCATAAGCCTTACACTTATGACTGACATAGCGAATATTTATTCTAACTAATTGAAACACATTTTTATTCATCTATCTTTAACATACCAAATTTAAAGAAATATAGATAACCTTGAACCGGCTGTTTGAGTATAGTTTCTAACGTATTACGGTAATACTCCATTTGGATTTGATATTTCTGTTTGAGTTGTTGACCAATCTCATCATCAGTCATCCCTTTTCGTCGATTAAATGCATCTGTTTTATAATCAACGAAATAGTATTTTCCATCCTTTTGGAAAATTAAATCAATCATACCTTGGATAATTGAAACGTCTTGATTATCTTCAGGTAATTGATCGACCATAGCTTGATTAACTACAAACGGCAATTCAGTATACACTTTGTCTGCTTGTGCAATTTGCAAATACAAGGAACTTTCAATAAATCTCATAATATCATCATATTTAATATCAGCTTTGGCATCCTCTTCAATGATATTAAGTTGAATCAGCTTATCAACATATGAATCTAGCTCTTCTCTTGTTAATCCTGATTCATTAAAAGGGAGATGTTGCATGACTGTGTGCATTAACGTACCAATTTCGTTGGCTTTACGTTTCTTATTTTCACTCAAAAATCTAGGTCGCTCATATGTCGCTACGCCGATACGGTATTGTCTAACTCTATCATAATTTGTGTCACTTTCCTCAGTTTCAAGTTGACGTTTAAGTTCAGATACAGACTGCTTTGAAGGTTTTAAAGTATCTTCTTGATAAGGGTATCTATATGCTAATTGATGGTGAATCTTAGCTTTTACGTCATCATTTCCACTGTTAATGTCGTCAATATCGTTAACTGTTCGACGTTCATTTTCAGGCGTGACCTCTTCTGTAGATACATCTTCGTAGTGATCAATTGTAATCGTTACGCGTGGTTTCACTTCAGAATTAAGTGTTTCAATATCTCGTTCGAATTTCTGATCATCAGGTAAAGATGCTGATTGATGTTTGGATAAAATACTGTAAATAAATTTAAATGAATTTTTAGCCGTCAAGCGCTCATTCACTGCAATAAGATCTGCAGATATAGGTAATTGTTCAAGTTCTGTCAATTCTTGTTCTTTTTTGACTCTACCTATTAAAATTAATTGTTCTTTAGCGCGAGTTAATGCTACATAAATAAGACGCATTTCTTCAGAAATATGCTCTTTTCTATTAATAGCGCGATAGGCTGCTGAGGATAATGATGGATAAACCATTTCTTTATCAGTATCATAATAATCCATTCCCAATCCGTATTGTTGGTTTAGAATTACAGGCTGAGTCAGGTCTTTTTCATTGTATTTTTTAGAAAGTCCTGAATAAATAACGAACGGAAACTCTAATCCTTTACTACTATGAATGGTCATCATTCTAACAACATTATCATTTGGTCCAACTATATTTTCTTCACCGAAATCTCTTCCTCTATCAATCAATTCATCAATAAATCGAATAAATTGGAATAAACCTCTAAAGCTAGAGTTCTCAAACTCGATAGCCTTATTAATTAAGCCATAAAGGTTTGCACGTCGACCTTTACCACCAATAAGACCACTAAAGTACTGTATTACGAAATGGTCGTTATAAAATTTATCTATTAGCTGATAAACAGGTTGATTTTGACTATAATCTTGATAATTTTTTATATCTTTTATAAATCTTTGTAGTTTATGAACTAAATGAGTTTTAGAATTATCATCCTCAATATAATTTTGAATCGATTGATAAAAATAAATATCGTTAGGACTAACTACTCTAATTTCTGCTAATTCATCTTCAGTAAATTGATAAATAACTGAACGCATGAGCCCTACTAAATATATATCTTGTAAGGGATTATCAACAGTTTTTAAAAATGATAAAACAAGTTGTACTTCAGTTTGTTCAAAATATCCTTTTTTACTTTTAACATGGAAGGGAATATCACTATTTTTAAAAGCTTGTTGCAAATTACGCGCATTATCAGTATTTCTCTCAAGTATTACAATATCTTTGAATGTTGAACTTCTATATGTTCCAGTCTTCATATCAAATACTTGTTCATTTGCAATTATATCTTTTACTTGTTCTACGATGTAGTTGGCTTCTTGCTCACTTCCAGTCAATTCACTCGTTTCTTTATCCGCTTCAATTAATGCACGAAGTTGTACAGGATTATCAGTTTGATCGTATGGTGCTCCATAATATAATTGAGCCGCATCATCATATATTATTTCTCCTACGTTATCGTCCATCATATGTTTGAATAAATAATTTGTGGTAGAAAGTACCTCTTGTCTAGAACGGAAGTTTTGAGATAGGTCGATGACCATACCTGTACCTTCCCCTTCACTAGTGAACCGATTATATTTTTCAATAAATAGACTTGGATCAGCTTGTCTAAATTTATAGATTGATTGCTTAACATCACCTACCATAAATAGGTTTCCGTTGTACTCTTCACCTGTTTTAATACAAGATAAAATCTTTTCTTGAACACGGTTTGTATCTTGATACTCATCCACTAGGATTTCTTCAAAATGTTCTTGATACGTTTTTGCGATATGTGAAGGCGTACCATCATCATTAGTGAGTATTTGCAAGGCAAAATGCTCATAATCTGCAAAGTCCAGTAAATTACGGCTTCGTTTTTGCTTGCTAAATTCCTCTATCACATCTTTTACGATTTGAGCTAAATAGGCTACTCTGGGAGCCAATTTCTGCATATCTAACTTCAAATCATCCGCACTTCTTGAAAAATAATCATTTTTTACGTCACTAACTAGACTTTTGTATTTATCGTAATGTTTCTTAGCGTCATCTAACGCTTCTTCCATACCTTCATTTGCTTCTTTAATCTTTTTGGTAATTGAAGGGAAACGGCTCACAAATTCATGTGAGACCAATAATTCAGAATTAATCATGTCACCTTCGATCACTTTAGAAACAAAGCGGTGTTCATCTTCCACTACCTCTAATTGCTTTTCCACATTGTCGAGCATTGAGAACAAATTAAAACTTTTTATAATCTCTTCATAAGCAGCTTTAAGAAATATCATTGCCAAATCATTAAGTAATTTCAGCAATTGATCTTGTTGGCCTTCATTTTTATAAGGTTGAGATAACTGATCTAACCATTCGAATGGATTAGGATTCGCAATACTAAAGAAGTACAAACGTTTAATAATATTTCTAAATTGGTCATCATTTCTATCTGAGGATAATTGCTCAGTTAACTCGATAAAATCTGAGTCTAAAATGTCATAATGACGTTCAAGAACATCGTCAATTGTTTGATCTAATAATAAGACATTCTCAGCTTCACTACTTGTTCTAAAATTAGGATCAATATCTAAAACATCGTAATGTTGTTGAATTAATTTTAAACAAAAACTGTGTAATGTAGAAATTTGAGCCTGATGAATTTTAACACGTTGATTTTTTAAATGTTCATTTTCAGGTTCTGCAAGAGAAGCTTCTTGAATACGTTGATCTACGCGATGCTTCATTTCACGCGCACTTAAATTTGTAAATGTTACAACTAGTAAACGATCAACGTCCATATTATCTCGGAGAATACGTTGAATAATACGTTCAACTAATACGGCAGTTTTACCTGAACCAGCGGCAGCAGCGACGAGTACATCTTGACCTTTAGCGTATATACTACGCCACTGTGCGTCAGTCCAAATTACGTCATTAGGTTTAGTTGGTATCATCACTGGTCACCACCTTCGTCAATCATATTTTGGATTAATTCTATAGGTTTAATAGACTCGTCTACAGTTCTATAGCGTTTACTATCTATCATACTATCCACATGGCATACTGACTGATAACTACAGAATTGACATGGTAAAGTATTTTTGTATTTTAAAGGGGCTACCTCTGTATGGCCATCCATAATGTGAGTAGCCGTATCGATAAAGTTATTTTTGTTGTGCTGAATAAATTGACGAATAACGTTTTCATTCGCTACACGACTCGTATTCTTACTTATGGCACCTTTAGTAGTTAAACCAATTGGGGCGATATCTGAATTAAAGCTTGGTTCCAAACGCTTATCTAAAGCATCTATTACTTCCTCATCACTATTTACAAGACCACTCATTTTGAAACTTTTAATTAGTTCTTTATTTAATTTATCTTCATCAATTTTAGACCAGTTATCAAATTTAATACGTGGTTCATGGACATGGAAATAAAGTAATCCACCAGGTTTAACGATATCAGTAAGTTCTAATCTATCTTTATTTTGTAAGACGATGTCCATGTAAGTCATCATTTGCATTTGCAAACCATAGTACACCTTCGTTAAATCTAAAGTCGCACTACCAGTTGAAGATTTATAATCAATGATATTTACATAACTGTGATCGCCTTTAGTATACGTATCAATCCGATCGATTTGACCTCTTATGTTAATTGGGATTCCCTGTTTAGTATGTAGAGGTTGCGCAACTAATTCATCTTTATTTCTAGGTGATTTTCGGAATCCTGTCTCAAACCTTTGCGGTATAAATTTTGAAAAGCCTGTTTGATACTTTAATGCATTTAAAGTTGTTTCTACTATAGAACCTATTCTTCTAGATAAATACTTATAGTAGGCTGTTGAATTCAATAAGTTGAATTGAACTTTAGGCAGTATCAACTCTAATGCTTCTTCAGTTAGCGCTTTAATCTTCTTACGATCTAAGTTTTTAAAGTCACCTTCTACACGGTCAGAAATATGTTTGAGCACTGAATGGAATATATCTCCTAAATCAAAGTTTTGTAATTCATATTTCGAACGTTCATTTAACCTTAAACCATGGGAGGCATAATGCTTAAATGGACATTGTTGATAGCCTTCAAAACGTGACACACTTGCATTAATAGTTGTTCCATACAATTGCTTTGTAAGTGTCTCATTTAATTGTACTGTTTCATTATCATAAGTTAGAGAAGTGATAAGATAATCCAATCCATCATTTAATTGCTCATCATCTCGAATCACTTGGTATGCATCTAGCCATCTTATATCCACGTCCTCATGGTCTAACCATGTACGCAATGCATCAAATAATTCAATTTTAGTTTGATGCACATGTTGCATAAGACTTATTGGTTGTTCTTCATGTTCTTGTTGAATATTAACTATATCTAAATGATGATATAAATCTTTAATTTGTGATAAAAATGGACTTATTTCTTTTTCATCGCCTGAATTTCCCATCAAACTATATGAAAAAGTTACTTTTTCTCGTGCGCGTGTCATAGCAATATAACAAACAAATGCTTCATCCATTTGTAAAATATCTGATGTCGGACTTAGTTCAATTTGTGCATTTTGTTCAAAATATTTCTTTTCTTCATCTGTAATCAAGCTAGATGAAGATACCGGTTGAGGTAATGAACCATCATTCATACCTACCATGTATATATGTCGTTTATTATCGACCTTAGCCAAATCCATTGTACCAATACTTACCTGATCTAAGGTCTGTGGTATCATGACAAATTCTAGTTGCTCTAATCCTATATCAAACACTTCAAGAAATTGTTTCAAAGTCATCTCTTGAGTATCAAAAACTGTTACCAAATCATCTAAAATTTGAATAAATCCGTTCCAAATTTGATCGATTTCCTCCGCTTGTTGATGCTTACCTTCTACATCTAACTCATCTCTCTCAGTCATGAGTTGGTTTGGCAGCTCAAAATATTCCATACTTTCGTAAAAAGCAGTCGCGAAATCTCTCACAGTGGTAGCGTCACTCATCGCTTTTTCAAAGTAAAGAACTTTATTAATGACGTTATTCTTTAAACGAACTACCTCTTCGTAAGTTTCTTTTTCTTGAGGGGTTAGAGCATGAGATTTACGTCCCATTTTATTAAATTGGTCAACATGAAATACTTCCTCATCCAACCAACGTTTACCATATACACCGCGCTCTAATGCGAAATTCTCCAATAAATCTATTAAGTAGCTACTATTCTTAAATTGTGAAGTTAGTACATTTGTTTTAAATAAACGCAACATTGCGTTAATATTCCAATTTGACTGTATGACCTCTATTAAAGAACGAATCATTTCCATAATTGGATGGTGTGACATTGACTTTTTAGTATCGATATTAAAGGGAATGTCGTATAAAGAAAAAATAGATTCGAATAAATATGCATATGATTCGTCACGATATAAGATAGCAATGTCTTGAAATCTCAAATGATGATCACGAACATCTCTAATAATTCGTCTTGCTAATTCATTTACTTCTTCACGCATATTTGAAGATTCAAGTATTTCCACATGATTTGAATGAGATTGAGGTGTCATTTGCAAAGCATCAAAATCACTTTCTAAATGTTTGAGATCATCATTTTCAAATCGAAACTTTTGTTGAAATAAGGTTTTATTTAAGTGAATATTTAATTGATTCGCAATGTCTTCAAGATGTGTTAAAACTTCTGATGGCTTTCTAAATAGACTGAATGGGTCTTGATTACCATCTGTTGTTAGTAGAACTGTGACACTCTTAGAATGTTGTACTAAAGCTTCAATAATCCTATATTCAAGTGTTGAGAAGTTGTAGAAACCATCGATAAATATTTCTGCCCGTTTGAGCCACTCAGATTTAGACATTTGGTCAATAAAACGCTCTAAACTATCCTCAGTAGTTATAAATTCACCGCTCATGCGAGATTCTAATTCTTTATAAATTAGAGTAATATCTTCTAGTTTATGTTGCGTTCTTGTTTGTAATTGATGTTCTGTAATAAATTGATCTAAATGGTCCGGTGTAACACTATATTTTTTAAAATCTTGAATCTGTTCAGCAAGTTTTTCACTAAAGCCATAATATTTAGATTGAGAACGGTATAATTTAAGTTCTGAATCATATTGTTGAACGATATGATAAATCATCATTTGCATAGCAGCTTTAGATAATTTTTGTTCTGTATATCCCCCTACTTCTTGAAAAATACGATGACTTAATCTTTCAAAGTGAAGGACTTCTGTTCTCAAACTTCCATTAAGTTCTGAATCATTTACAAAAGCTTGTTCTAATTGAAACGTACTCTGAGTTGGAGCGATTAATACGATGGGATCGCCTAAAGGATCATGTTTCATTTCATTCTTTATATAATTTAACATCGAAGCTGATTTGCCCGTACCAGCTCTACCGATATATGTATTTAATTCCATAACATTCCCTCACTCCTTTATCCTTTATATTATCACATCAAAGTTAGGTTCTAATATTAATAAAAAAATGGAGACGTCTATAATTTTTAATTATAGACATCCCCATTATTAAAATCATTTTGTATACTTTTTAATTTTTGGTATTTTCCGGATTAAAATTTGATTTAAATTCGTTAAACGGCCAGAATCTAAATGATACTTTACCAACAATTTGATCTTTATCAATTAAACCAAATGAGCGACTATCCTTACTTACTTCACGATTATCACCTAAAACTAAGTATTTGTCTTTAGGTATTACATTTGTTTTAGGATTAGCATTTGGTAAGTCTTTAACTTTAAATGTTCCTGTAATATATTCGGTTTGTTTTCGCTTTTCATTATAATTTAAATATGGTTCTTTTTGTTTCTTTCCATTGATGTATAAAGTGTCATTTTTATACTGAACACTATCGCCTGGCGTTCCAATAACACGTTTTACATAGTCATCCTTTTTATTAGCGTGGAAAACAATGACGTTACCTTTTTTCACGCCACCAATTTTATAACCAATAATATTTACCATTACACGTTGACTATCTTTAAGTGTAGGATCCATTGAATCACCTTTAATAGTGTACGGCTTAGCAATAAATTTCCCAATTACAAATATAAGTGCTAGCGCTACGGCAATGGCGACAATCCATTCTACTATTTCTTTTTTCAATTTTCACACCTCTTCTAATTTCTAAAAATCATAGGCAAAGTCTTTAAAAGGATAATATTTTAAACTCACATCGCCAATGATATCTTTTTTATCAATTAAACCATAGCGTCTTGAGTCTGATTTTTTATCATCATTATCATTTAATACAAAATATGAATCAGGTGGTACAGTATCTCCATCTGAATCTTTAATATCTCGTAATGCAATATTATTTATTTGTCTATTTTCACCATATTGTTGATTGACGCGTCTATCATCTCTATATAAGTTATGATTTTTAATTTCAATTGATTCTCCAGGTTTACCAACAATTCTACTAAAATGGATTTTATTGTCACGACTATACATGATAACATCCCCATCTTTAAGTAAATCGAAAGTCACCTTTATTTTATTAACAATTACTCTATCATCCTTCTTCATAGTTGGAGACATATCATGATTTGGTATAACCGCCCCAACAACAATAAATGTTTGAATGAATAGTACAATAATAATTGCAAAAATTAAGGAAATCAAATATTTAATCGTGCGTTGCACATTGTCACTCCTTAGTAGAACCCATAAAATATTTTTCCACTTTTTTACTAATAAACCAAAGTGCAACGAGTAATAATAACATTATTAATGCGCGAATAGGATTAGTAAAAATAGTAGTTACTTCTCTTCCCATTACTCCTAAAATAGTAATTGAAATAAGTTTTGAAATAGTTAAAACAATAAAATAATACTTTACCTTAATATGAGATAAACTTGCTACTAAATTAATCAATGTATTAGGTGTAAATGGAAAACATAGTAAAATAAATAAAGGTATTAAACCTTGTCTATCTATAAAACTTATAAGTCTTTGTACAGATTTTCTTTTCTTCACATTTTTCATTTTTTCAGTATTAATTAATTTCTTACACACTAAAAATACAGTAAATGTACCAGTTACGATGCCTAACCAACTGATGATAATTCCCGGAATTGACCCATAAGCGTGCATTAATAACACAACATAGAGTGTCAAAGGTAACACAGGTACAATTGCTCTTAAATAGAGCATAATGAACCCAGGAATGTATCCGAATTGCCGAAATATGTCAAACCATTCTTCTAATTGATGAAACGACAAAACATCAAATCCTTTCTAGGGTTAATATTACTTTATTATTATAGTGGTATTTTACGCTTTTTGAAACAACTAAATTTTGTTCACAACATAAATCAAATTTTAGTGATAAATACTCTTTTTGGTATTTATATGAAAATTAATTATAAAATCTCAAACAGAGTATGAAAAAAGCCAAGAACTTAAGAAATATTCTCAAGCCTTGGCTATAAAATTACTATATTCGAATGATAACTTACAATCGAAAAATTATAAGCGATCTTCTAATTCTTTTTTCTTATCTTCATATCCTGGTTTACCTAGTAATGCAAACATATTTTGTTTATAAGCTTCTACACCAGGTTGGTTGAATGGATTAACTCCTAATTGATAACCACTCATTGCACACGCAAGTTCAAAGAAATACACGACATAGCCGAATGTTTCTTCGTCTAGTTGAGGTATGTTAACTACGATATTAGGAACACCACCATCAGTGTGCGCTAATAGTGTTCCTTCAAAAGCTTTCGTATTAACTTCATCAATTGTTTTACCAGCTAAATAATTTAATCCATCTAAATCTTCACTATCTTGTTCAATAGTAATATCATGTTTAGGATGATTAACTTTCACAACTGTTTCAAATAAGAAACGACGACCCTCTTGTACGTATTGTCCTAAAGAGTGCAAGTCTGTTGTGTAATTGGCACTTGAAGGATAGATACCTTTGAAATCTTTACCTTCAGATTCACCATATAATTGTTTCCACCATTCATTAAAATATTGCATAGAAGGCTCATAGTTTATCAACATTTCTGTTGTGTAACCTTTGCTATATAAAATATTGCGAATAGTTGCGTATTGATATGCAATATTTTGTTCTAAATCTTCAGATGATAATTCTTCACGTGCTTTAGCTGCACCAATCATAATTGATTCGATATTAATACCAGCTGTTGCGATTGGTAATAAACCTACTGCAGTTAAAACTGAATATCTTCCACCTACATCGTCAGGTACTACAAAAGTTTCGTATCCTTCATTATCTGCTAATTGTTTTAAAGCACCTTTTGATTTATCTGTAGTCGCAAAAATTCGTTTTTTCGCTTCATCTTTTCCATATTTATCTTCGACTAATTGTTTAAATAATCTAAATGCAACTGCTGGTTCAGTAGTTGTTCCTGATTTAGAGATTACATTTACTGAAAAGTCTTTATCAGCTAAATAATTTACTAATTCTTGAGTATAACTTGATGATAAATGATTACCTACAAATACAATCTCTGGATATTCATTACTTGTTCTGAATGATGAAGTTAGCATTTCAATAGCTGCTCTCGCACCTAGATATGAACCACCGATTCCAATTACAACAAGTACATCAGAATTAGACTTAATACGTTTTGATGCTTCCACTATTCTTGAAAATTCTTCTTTGTCATAATCTACTGGTAAGTCTAACCAACCTAAAAAGTCATTACCTGCACCATTACCTTTATGAATTGTATGATGAATCGTTTTAACGATTTCTTTTTGTTGTTCTAATTCATGTTTGTCGAAAAATTCTAAGGTTTTACCATAATCTAATTGAATATGAGTCATCTTATTGCCTCCTATGATGTGTACTATTTTAATTCTACTAAGTTTAAATGAGCTATTCAATTCCAAAGACTATCTCAATGACTGAAAAATGATTGTTCTGTGAATTTTTAAGTTAAATTACAAGTTATTTATAGTTTTTATCATTAATTTCTTTATTAATCTTATATTCATTTTACAGAATTTTTAAATATATTAAAAATACCGTTATTACAAAGTTTAATAATTGATACACCCATTACATCATTATCGCATTTTGAATATTTATGTAATAAAATGGTTTTATTTTCATCTGTAATCTGCTATGATGTATCCATATTAAAATTCTGAAAATTTATTAGAGGTGTAAACTTATGAAAGAAAAAATTGTTTTAGCCTATTCTGGCGGTTTAGATACAAGCGTTGCAGTGCAATGGTTAATTGATAAAGGATACGACGTCGTAGCATGTTGCTTAGACGTAGGAGAAGGTAAAGATCTTGATGTTGTATATCAAAAAGCATTAGATATGGGAGCTATTGAATGTCACATTATAGATGCAACAAAAGAATTTAGTGAAGATTATGTAAGTTATGCAATTAAAGGAAATTTAATGTATGAAAATGCATATCCCCTAGTTTCTGCACTTTCTCGTCCATTAATTGCTAAAAAGCTAGTGGAAATCGCTGAGAAAACTAATTCTATTGGAATTGCACATGGATGTACTGGTAAAGGAAATGATCAAGTACGTTTTGAAGTGGCTATTAAAGCATTAAACCCTAATTTAAAAGCATTTGCACCTGTACGTGAGTGGGCTTGGAGTAGAGAAGAAGAAATTGATTACGCAATCAAACATAACATTCCAGTTTCAATCAATCACGATTCTCCCTACTCTATCGACCAAAATCTATGGGGAAGAGCAAATGAATGTGGTATTTTAGAAGATCCTTATGCTGCTCCACCTGAGGATGCATTTGACTTAACTACACCTCTAGAACAGACACCTGATAAAGCAGATGAGATTATTATTTCATTTAAAAAAGGACTTCCAGTTCAAATTGACGGTAAAGATTATCAACTCGATGACCTTATTCTTTACTTAAATGAATTAGCTGGTAAACATGGTATTGGAAGAATTGACCACGTTGAAAATAGAATGGTGGGTATTAAATCTAGAGAGATTTATGAGACTCCTGGTGCTGAAGTATTACTCAAAGCTCACAAGGCGCTAGAAACAATTACTTTAACAAAGGATGTTGCTCACTTTAAACCAGTTATTGAAAAGCAATTTTCAGAACAAATCTATAATGGACTATGGTTCTCACCTCTTACAGATAGTTTGAAACTCTTTATTGATAGTACGCAACAATATGTAGAAGGTGACGTAAGAGTTAAATTATTTAAAGGCAACTCAATAGTGAACGGTAGAAAATCACCATTTACTTTATATGATGAGAAACTTGCTACTTACACTAAAGAAGATGCATTCAATCAAGAAGCGGCAGTAGGATTTATTGACATCTATGGATTACCAACACAAGTAAATGCAATGTTACATGGAGGTTATAGTGATGAGCAGTAAAGCTTGGGGAGGTAGATTTGAAGCTCAACCAGAAGATTGGGTTGATGACTTTAATGCTTCAATCGAATTTGATAAAAATTTAATTAATCAAGATATTCAAGGTAGTATTGCACATGCCACAATGCTTGCGAATCAACATATCATTACACAGGATGAAGCTCAGTCTATCATTCAAGGACTAAAAAATATTCAAAAGGATTTTAATGAAGGTAATATTGAATTCAAAGCATCATTAGAAGATATACATCTAAATATTGAGCATGAGTTGATTCAACGTATTGGGGAAACTGGTGGTAAATTGCATACAGGACGTAGTAGAAATGATCAGGTTGCTACAGATATGCATTTATATACAAAAGAAGAAGTTCAAAATATTATCGAATTAATCAAATCATTTCAACATGAAATAATTAAACTTGCTGAAGAACATGTAGATACGATAATGCCAGGATATACGCATCTCCAACGTGCACAACCTATTTCTTTTGCACATCATGTAATGACTTACTTCTGGATGTTAGAGCGTGATAAAGGACGCTTCAATGATAGTCTGAAACGTATCGATATATCACCACTAGGCGCTGCTGCTTTAAGTGGTACAACTCACCCAATAGATAGACATGAAACACAAGCCCTTTTAGATTTTGCTAATATTTATGAAAATAGTCTCGATGCAGTGAGCGACCGTGATTACATTATCGAAACGTTGCATAATATTTCATTAACTATGGTTCATCTATCTCGTTTTGCTGAAGAAATTATTTTCTGGTCTACGGATGAAGCTAAATTTATAACACTATCAGATGCTTTTTCAACTGGATCATCTATTATGCCTCAAAAGAAGAACCCAGACATGGCAGAATTAATTAGAGGGAAAGTTGGACGAACGGCAGGTCACTTAATGAGTATGCTAGTTACGCTTAAAGGTTTGCCTCTAGCTTACAACAAAGATTTACAAGAAGATAAAGAAGGTTTATTCGATGCAATTCATACGGTCAAAGGTTCTCTACGTATCTTTGAAGGTATGATAGCTTCAATGACTGTTAATACTGATCGATTAAGTGAAACTGTAAAAAAAGATTTTTCAAATGCCACTGAGCTTGCAGATTACTTAGTAAGTAAAGGGGTTCCTTTTAGAACTGCACATGAAATTGTTGGTAAAATCGTGCTAAATTGTATTCACAAAGGTATTTATCTTCTTGATGTACCGTTATCAGTGTATCAAGCACAGCATTCTAGCATTAATGAAGATATTTATGACTATTTAAAACCTGAAAATTGTTTAAAACGTCGTAAAAGTTACGGCTCAACAGGACAAGATTCCGTTAAACATCAATTGAATGTAGCAAAATCATTATTAGCTTAATATCTTTGAAATATGATTGAATGATGTTATGACACCTTCGAAATTTGTTAAATATTAATTAAGTTTTTTAATAATATTTGAAGTTAGTAAATTTTATATAAAATTTCTCACATTCTCTTTTTCATCCTTTTAAAATGGTGTAATTTATATTTATCACATCAATTTGAAAGGATGTTTTTATGTTCAAATCTAAAAGAATAGTTTTGACGAGTTTGGTCGTGCTATTTATAGGTATCATTTGTATTACTACCTCTAACTTCCTTAATACTAGAGGAGTTAAAGCCAATCAAAGTCAAACACAACAAACAACTAATACAACTCAAGATAACCATTTTAAACGTCAACCTGAATCTGATTCAGTAAGTGGAAAAACAAACGATTCACATCCTCACTGGTCTACTAATCCTACAGGAGAAAAATATACAACTATAGCTCATAGAGGTGCAAGTGGTTATGCTCCTGAACATACATTTCAATCTTATGATAAAAGTCATAATGAATTAGGCGCTTCTTACATAGAAATTGATTTACAACGTACAAAAGATGGTCATTTAGTTGCCATGCATGATGAAACGGTAAATCGTACTACAAATGGCCATGGACGCGTAGATCATTATACTTTAAAACAATTAAAACAGCTTGATGCTGGAAGTTGGTTTAACAAAGCAAATCCTAAATATGCCAACAAGAATTATAAAAATGCAAAAGTACCTACGTTAGATGAAATTTTAGATAGATATGGCAAAAATGCCAACTATTATATTGAAACAAAATCACCGAATGTTTATCCAGGAATGGAAAAACAATTACTTAATACTCTAAATCAACATGGTATGTTAACAAATAGTTCATTAAAAAATGGACATGTGATGTTGCAATCATTTTCCGGAGATAGCTTACAAAAATTACATCAAATGAATCCGAATGTACCTTTAATTAAACTAATGAATAAATTCGAATTAACAAACGCTTCAGAACAAGATTTAAAAGCGATTAAATCATATGCAGTGGGTGTCGGTCCAGAATACACGGACTTGAATATAAAAAATACTAGACACTTAAAAGATTTAGGTTTCCTAGTACACCCGTATACAGTAAATAAAGTTAATGATATGAGACGTTTAAATCAGTATGGTGTAGATGGCGTCTTCACTAACTATGCTGATTTATATAAAGCAGTTTCAAAACAACAATAATAATCTCTTATTAAAAAAGACTTTGTGAGATATTTAAACTATGTCACAAGGTCTTTTAATATGTCGTTAAAACCCTCACTAAGATTTATCATCAGTTTTATCAGTACTTCTTGTTTAAACTGAAATATATATATTTATTTATATTTTTCGGAAGTTCTCAACTGGTTCTTAACTTTAAAAAACCTACAACTCATTACAAGTTGCAGGTTTGCCTATCACTTTCTTTATATAGTTGTAAATATTAAGCCCAACCACGATAACGAGCAGCTTCTGCTGTACGTTTAATACCTACAATATACGCGGCAAGTCTCATATCAATTTTTCTGTTTTGAGCTAATTCATAAATTGTATCAAATGCAGTGACTAATTTTTCACGTAATTTTTCATTAACTTCTTCTTCTGTCCAGTAGTAACCTTGGTTATTTTGAACCCACTCGAAATAAGATACTGTCACTCCACCAGCACTTGCTAATACGTCTGGAACAAGTAAAATACCTCTTTCAGTTAAAATACGTGTAGCTTCTGGAGTTGTTGGACCATTAGCCGCCTCAACAACAATGTCAGCTTTAATATCATGCGCATTATCTTCTGTAATTTGATTAGAGATTGCAGCAGGTACTAAAATATCACAATCTAATTCAAATAATTCTTGGTTAGAGATTGTTTCTTCAAATAAGTTAGTCACTGTACCGAAACTATCACGACGATCTAATAGATAATCTATATCTAAACCATTAGGGTCATGTAATGCACCATAAGCATCACTAATACCAACTACTTTGGCACCTAAGTCATATAAAAATTTAGCTAAGAAACTACCAGCATTACCAAAACCTTGAATAACTACTCTAGCGTCTTTAACATTCATACCTCTACGTTTGGCTGCTTGTTCAATTGCAATAACAACACCTAAAGCTGTTGAACGGTCTCGACCTTCTGAACCACCTAAAACGATAGGTTTACCAGTGATGAAACCTGGTGAGTTAAATTTATCTAGTGCACTATACTCATCCATCATCCATGCCATGATCTGTGAGTTAGTAAATACGTCTGGTGCTGGAATATCCTTATTTGGTCCAACGAATTGAGAAATAGCTCTTACATACCCACGAGATAATCGTTCAACCTCATGAATACTCATTTGACGTGGGTCACAAACGATACCACCTTTACCACCACCATACGGTAAGTTAACGATACCGCATTTTAACGTCATCCACATTGATAACGCTTTAACTTCTTCTTCATCAACTTCTGGGTGGAAACGTACCCCACCTTTAGTAGGTCCAACGGCGTCATTATGCTGTGCACGATATCCAGTAAAAGTTTTAACTGTACCATCATCCATGCGAACTGGAATGCGAACTTGTAAAAATCTTAATGGTTCTTTAATAAGATCGTACATTCCATCGTCAAATCCCAATTTGTGTAATGCTTCTTTAATAATCCCTTGAGTGGAAGTCACTAAATTATTATTCTCAGTCATGATCCTATTCGCCTCTTTTTAACTAATGATTTCGCTTTCAAATTTTATTGTAACACAAGTATACGCTTTTTAAAGGGTTTACAAAGCGAATGTTACAAGTTTTTGAACTTACTCAAATACACTTCTAATTTTATCTAATGCTAGGTCTAATTCCTCTTTAGTGATAACTAATGGTGGTGCAAATCTAATTACTGTATCATGCGTTTCTTTACATAATAAACCTTTTTCTTTTAAGGCTTCACAATATGGTCTAGCACTTTCATTAAGCTCTATACCAATGAATAAACCTCTTCCGCGAACTTCCTTAATTGAAGGATGTTCAATTTTTTGAAGCTCACCCTTGAAGTATTCACCTAGTTCTAATGAACGGCCCGGCAAGTCTTCATCTATAATTACATCTAATGCTGCAATAGAAACTGCACAAGCAAGCGGATTACCTCCAAATGTTGAACCGTGTGATCCTGGTGTAAATACATCAAGCACCTCATTATCTGCCAAAACTACAGAAATTGGTAACACGCCTCCGCCTAAAGCCTTTCCTAAAATGTAGACATCTGGTTTAACATTATCCCAATCTGTAGCAAATAGTTTACCAGAACGACCTAGACCTGCTTGGATTTCATCTGCAATAAATAAAATATTGTGTTCATCACATAATTCTCTAATCTCTCTAAGATAACCTTCTGGTGGTACATTAATACCAGCTTCCCCTTGAATAGGTTCAACTAAAATCGCTGCAGTGTTCTCATTAATTGCCTCTTTCAACTTATCAACATCACCAAAATCAACTTTATGGAAACCATCTAGTAAAGGACCATAACCGCGTTGATATTCAGCTTCTGATGAAAGTGATACTGGAGCCATTGTACGACCATGGAAGTTACCATTAAACGCTATGATTTCGGCTTGGTTAGGTTCAATCCCTTTAACATCATAAGCCCAACGTCGAGCTGCTTTTAATGCAGTTTCGACTGCTTCAGCACCAGTATTCATAGGTAATGCTTTATCTTTACCAGCCAATTTGCAAATTTTCTCATACCATTCCCCTAAGTTATCACTATGAAATGCGCGAGAAACTAAAGTCACTTTATCTGCTTGTTCTTTCAAAGCTTGAATAATTTTAGGATGACGGTGTCCCTGATTTACCGCAGAATAAGCTGAAAGCATGTCCATATATTGATTTCCTTCTGGATCTTTAACCCATACACCTTCCGCTTCCGAAATAACGATTGGAAGTGGTACATAGTTATGTGCACCATAGTGGTTAGTCAATTCAATAATTTGTTCAGATTTAGTCATAATATCTCCCCTTTGTTATCAAAATTATGAAACTTATTAACAATATCATAACTGATTTCTAACGGCTCTCAAGCTTTATTTTATTGAAAATGAAATACCCTCTAAAAATTTTTGCGTCGGCTATTTTAAATCAATAATTAAACACATCAAAAGTGAACACCAACATCTTTGAAAGCCCTTACAAATATAATGACACAATATTGCTACAATTTACAAGCAAAATTTACAATATTTCCACAACTTTTAATTTATAACTTACAACCTTTTAGAATAAAAAATAAACCAAGTCCCTCTATTAAGTTGGAACTTGGTTTAGTATTGAAATGTTTATTTATCTTTACGAGGCAATGGATAGAATCCTTCATCAAATTGTTTCCATAAATTTGGTGGTAACTCATGACGATCTTCTCTATTCGGATCATATTCACTAATAATTTCATCTTCTTGTCCATTTTTAATTTTGCCGACAAAGTCATAATCAAGAAGAATTTCACGACCTAACGCAACAAGTTCTACACCGACATTGTCAATGGCATTCAACGCATCTTCAGGTGTAAATATTGAGCCAATACCAATAAGAGGCATACGACCATTAATCCAATGATGAATCAGTTTAAGACGATTTTCACCTTTGTATTTACCATCTCGTGTTTCAGAATTAACGTCCATGAGAGAAATATGAATATAATCTAACGGTTGATTCGCAATTTGATTAATAAGTTGTTCAGTAATTTCCATTGATATACCTGGAGATTCTGCTTCTTCAGGTGACAATCTATAACCCACTATGAAGTCATCATTAGCATATTTTTTTTTAGCTTTAACAACTTCTTCTATAACTGACATTGGGAATTTAAGATTATCTGCCCAAACATCGTTTCTTCTATTATAATAAGGTGACACAAATTGGTGGATAAGGTAATGATTCGCGCCATGGATTTCTACACCATCAAAACCTGCCTCAATCACTCTTCTTGTTGCTTCTCCAAAATCTTTAATCGTTTGTTCTATTTCGTCAGAAGTCATCTCACGCGCTTCGTGAGGTTCTTGCTGACCAAAACTCTTGAGTGTAATAGGACTAGGTGCGACAACATCACCTTGTGGTGTTAGATTAGGTAAAGCTTGAGCACCACCATGGTGAATTTGTACTATTGCTTTCGCACCATTTTTCTTCATTGCTTTTGCAAGTTCTTTTAGGCCTTCAATGTCAGAATCATGAGCTACTGAGGGCTGTCCTGGGAAAGCTTTCCCAACATCATTAACATTACTTGCAGCATTAATAGCAAGTCCTACATCTTTAGAACGTTTTTCAATATATGGAATTTCTACATCAGAAATCGTTCCATCATCATTCGATGAAATATGAGTTAATGGAGCTAAAACAAAACGATTTCTCAATTCTACACCATTAGGTAACACGAGTGGTTCGAATAAAGATTTATATTTATTATTCATGTGTTAATACTCTCCTTGTTTTTATGTTGTCACGACTATATCATGCAAGTTTTAAATATCTCTAATTTTTTGCTTGCACGTGCATTTTTATCGAAACTTTACCTTTAGAAAGGTAATTAGTTGAGATTACGCAGATTTCTTAAATCTGTGTTCCTTAGTATCACTTTTTATTTTTTCAAAGATAGAACGTATTTAAATTTATAAATTAAAAATTGCTTTTAAGACAAAAAGAAAACGATAATCCTACGACTATATATCGTAAAGATTATCGTTATGATGCGATGAATTACTCTTAGTGAGTTCATCACATATTGGCACGAATGTACAGTCATTCAGTCGTTACGAATGGCACGTTTAGACTGTTTGATCCAGACCGGTAAGCGTTCTTCAAGTGTTTGAAACCCATACTTTTCCGTCTCTCTTATTTCATCTAAGACTGACTGTTTTTCTTTTTTACGTTCATAATTTTTAAAGTAATCATTATCTTTTAAAGACAAGTTTAATTTTCCTTCATCATCGATGGATAAAATTTTAGCTTTTACAATTTGTCCCTCAGATAGAAATTTCTTCAAGTTATGGACATAGTCATCCATGATTTCAGAGATATGGATTAGTCCTTCAGTATGGTCAGGGGTCTCAACAAATGCGCCATACGGTTGAATACCAGTCACACGTACCTTGATATGTTGACCTACTTTATAGTGATTATTCAACGTGATAACCCCTTATTTCGATTTTTCTTAACACACATATCATAGCATAAATCATTTTTATGGACTAACTAAAACGATAATAAATTTCAATTATTCTAAAAATTGTTGTGTAACGCGTACCTTTTTAATCTATTTTAAAGCTACAAAAAAAGCTTTAAGTCATATACATCAACCAGACATATAATGACTTAAAGCTTTAATTCATTTAAAACATTTTAACGTTTAATCTTATTCTTCAACGTCGATAGATTCGATAACCACGTCATAAACTGGTTTATCTTGAGCGCCTACTTTAGTATTAGCGATATCTTCTAAAGTAGATTCCCCATCAATCAATTGACCAAATACTGTGTGTTTTTGGTCTAACCAAGGTGTACCACCCTTTTCACCATAAGCTTCAACTATAGGTTGAGGCCAGCCACCATCAAGTAATTGATTTAGCATATTTTCAGGAACTTCTTTCATTTGGACTACAAAGAATTGAGAACCATTAGTATTTGGTCCAGCGTTTGCCATTGAAAGTGCACCGTATAAATTGAAAGCTTCTAAAGAGAATTCATCTTCAAATGCTCCACCATAGATACTTTCACCGCCCATACCAGTAGCAGTTGGGTCGCCACCTTGAACCATAAAATCATTGATTACTCTATGGAATGTCACGCCATCATAATATCCGTTCTTAGAATGTGTCACAAAATTTTCAACTGTTTTAGGGGCAATGTTTGGGAAAAGTTTAAAAGTCATATCTCCCTTATTTGTATGCATAACGACTTTAATTTCGTTATCTTGAATCTCTGTATTTAACTGAGGATAGTTCGCCATTTAAATTCTCCATTCATGTTATGATATAAGCATATCTTAACACATTTGAAAGGAAGGAATATAGCATGTTATATCGATTTTCTCACAAGACTGGTAGTTATGGTGTAACTATTAGAGAAGAGAATGACGATCAGGTTTTAGTACAAGTTGAACAAGTCATTAAACACCCTAAACAAGGTGATTTACATAATCCTAACGAAACTAAAGGTGTCTACTTTCATGAGCGTAAGGCTTTAAGCCACTTTGAAAAACGATATGCAAAACGTTCACAGCTACGAGAATTCAATGTAGAAGAAATGAATTACGAGGATTCACTTCAACAAGCTATTACAGATTTAGAACATCAATTAAAGGATGATGATTCTGAACATGCACGTCTCTCACTTAAAAATTTAAATGAACTTAAAGAGGATTATTCAATTCAATATAAAAGAGAATTTGTCTAAAATTCTTTTAAAAATGTCGTGAACGTTTACAAAACTTAAATTTTTTCTGTGAAATTTAACGTGTTTCTTCTTATTTAACAGTCCCTCAAAATCAATGCCTTCAAGCGATTAAGAGGTTTTTCAGACTAAGAGCATTCATGTATAATGTAAGTCATAAATATTTTTTAAAGGAGGACAACATAATGAGTTTGTTACATATTGCGGTACTATTACCGTTAATATTCGCACTCATTATTCCTATCCTGTATCGGTTCGTTAAACGTATACACTTAGGATGGTTTGTATTACCTGTTCCAATACTCTTATTTATCTATTTCTTATCTATGATTTCTATTACGAAGTCAGGTAATACAGTAATGAAAACCTTAAATTGGATGCCACATTTTGGAATGAATTTTAATCTATTTGTGGATGGCCTTGGATTACTCTTTAGCCTCCTTATAACAGGCATAGGTAGCTTGGTTGTTTTATATTCCATTGGCTACTTAAGTAAATCTGAGCAACTTGGGAATTTTTATTGTTATTTATTACTATTTATGGGTGCAATGCTAGGAGTTGTACTTTCAGATAATTTAATTATTTTATATTTATTTTGGGAGTTAACTTCATTTTCAAGTTTTTTACTTATCTCATTTTGGAGAGAGAAAAAAGCATCAATTTATGGTGCGCAAAAATCACTAATTATTACCGTTCTAGGCGGATTAAGCTTGTTAGGAGGAATTATCCTATTATCGTTAGCCGCCCATACATTCAGCATTCAAACGATGATTGAAAAAGCAAGTGACATACAAAATAGTCCTTTCTTTATCTTGGCAATGGTATTAGTCATGATTGGCGCGTTTACTAAATCAGCTCAAGTACCATTTTACATTTGGCTACCTGATGCAATGGAAGCACCTACACCAGTAAGTGCTTACCTTCATTCAGCTACAATGGTTAAAGCTGGACTGTATTTAATAGCAAGAATGACGCCCATCTTTGCTATATCTGAAGGTTGGGTATGGACAATCACTTTAGTAGGATTAGTCACACTTTTTTGGGCTTCATTAAATGCCACAAAACAACAAGATTTAAAAGGCATTTTGGCATTTTCAACTGTATCTCAACTTGGAATGATTATGTCCATGTTAGGTATAGGTGCAGTGAGTTATCACTACAATGGTGCTGATAGCCAAGTTTATGTTGCAGGTTTCATTGCTGCCATTTTCCATTTAATCAACCATGCAACATTTAAAGGTGCATTATTCATGATTACTGGTGGTGTTGATCACTCTACAGGTACTCGAGATGTAAGAAAATTAGGTGGATTACTTACAATCATGCCTATATCATTTACTATCACAGTTATTACTGCATTAAGTATGGCTGGAGTTCCACCATTTAACGGCTTCTTATCAAAAGAAAAATTTTTAGAAGCAATGATTGATGTGACACATGCGAATTTAATGAGCCTCAGTACTTTAGGCTTTATATTCCCAATCATAGCGATTGTAGGTAGTATTTTCACTTTCGTGTATTCAATTAAATTTATTATGCATATATTCTTTGGTAAATATAAGCGTGAAAGTTTACCACAATCTGCACATGAATCATCAATTTTAATGCTTTTATCTCCAATTATTTTAACTCTTTTAGTTATTGTATTTGGACTTTTCCCAAGCATTTTAACGCAATCTATTATCGAGCCTGCAACTCAATCAGTGAGTCAATCTACAGGAATAACTGCCGAGTTCCATCTTTTCCATGGAATTACACCAGCATTTATTTCAACAATAGCTATATATATTATAGGTATATTACTTATCATTACATTTAGCTATTGGGTGCGATTATTAGAAGCTCAACCTAATCAACTTAAATTTAATCATTGGTACGATACTATGGGACGCAAGATTCCAAGTTATTCTGAAAATATGACCAATAGCTATGTTACTGGTTTCTCTAGAAATAACTTAGTCATTATATTCGGTATCTTAATACTACTTACATTAGTGACTTTAATCAGTGTTCCATTTAGTATTAATTTTAAAAATGTAAGTCAGTTCAGAATTTTTGAAGGTGGCATTGTACTATTCTTACTCGTTGCCTCACTTTTAATTATATTTGCTAAATCGCGACTCTTTAGCATAATTATGCTAAGTGCTGTAGGTTATGCAATTTCAGTATTATTTATATTCTTTAAAGCACCTGACCTAGCTTTAACTCAGTTTGTTGTTGAATCTATTTCTACGGCTTTATTCTTATTATGTTTCTATCATTTGCCAAATTTAAATCGTTATAATGAGTCGCCAGCGTTCAAAATTAACAATGCTATCATTTCTGCTGGTGTTGGTTTAGTAGTCATTATTTTAGGTTTAATCGGATATGGAAACAGACATTTTTCTTCAATTACAAAATTCTACCAAGACCATGTATATGATTTAGCTCATGGTAAAAATATGGTAAACGTTATACTTGTCGACTTCCGTGGCATGGATACTTTATTTGAGTCATCCGTACTAGGTATAGCTGGTTTAGGTGTTTATACGATGATTAAACTTCGACTTAAACAGAGAAATCAATCAAGCGAGGTGAATGACCATGAATAGACAAAAGAATAACTTAATGTTTCAATACGCCGCTGTCGTCATTTTCTTCATGGTCATCGTCTTCGGTTTCTCATTATTTCTAGCAGGTCACTATACGCCCGGGGGTGGCTTCGTCGGAGGTTTATTGTTTGCGAGTGCGCTATTAGTCATTACAATCGCATTCGATGTAAAAGCAATGCGTAAAATTTTTCCTCTGGACTTCAAAGTTTTAATTGGCATAGGCTTACTGTTCTGCGTAGGTACACCCATTGCAAGCTGGTTTATGTCTAAAAACTTTTTCACACATGTCACTTTTGATATACCGCTTCCCCTACTAGAACCCATGCATATGACAACGGCAATGTTCTTTGATTTTGGGGTACTTTGTGCAGTAGTAGGAACTGTAATGACTATTATTATTTCGATTGGAGAGAACGAATAGTGGAAATTATCATGATATTTGTTAGTGGTATTCTCACAGCAATAAGTGTCTATCTCGTTTTGTCTAAAAGTTTGATACGAATTATTATGGGGACTACTTTACTAACACACGCAGCAAATTTATTTTTAATTACTATGGGTGGATTGAAACATGGTACTGTTCCTATCTATGAAAAAGGAACATCCAGCTATGTTGATCCTATACCTCAAGCACTAATCCTTACTGCAATAGTTATCGCATTTGCTACAACAGCATTCTTCCTAGTACTTGCATTTAGAACTTATAAGGAACTTGGAACAGATAATGTTGAGCGTATGAAAGGAGCACCTGAAGATGAAAGAGAGTAACCTGCTCGTTTTAACACTTGTGATACCTATTTTGACTGCAATCTTGCTTATCTTTATCGGAAAGCGTCCGCTAATTAAACGTTACGTGGCACTTGCTGGATCAATATTGACATTGATTGTAGCTCTTTTTAATTTAAAAAATGTATTACATTCAGGACCTTTAAAAGTAGAATTAGGTTCATGGAAAGCGCCATACAGCATTGTCTTTGTATTAGATGTTTTTAGTGCTTTACTTATTATCACAAGTATTATTATAACGATTATAGTAATTTTATATTCCTATCGTTCTATAGGCATTGAAAGAGAACGATATTATTACTACTTTTCAATTATGTTTATGTTAATCGGTATTATCGGCGCTTTCACTACTGGTGATATCTTTAATATGTTCGTGTTCTTTGAAGTCTTCCTAATGTCTTCTTATTGTTTACTAGTCGTTGGAACGACAAAAATTCAACTTCAAGAAACGATTAAATACGTTCTAGTTAATGTTGTTTCTTCTTCATTCTTTGTTATGGGTGTAGCGATACTTTATTCAGTAGTTGGAACACTTAACTTGGCGCATATTAGTGAAAGATTATCTAATTTATCAGTTCATGATAGTGGCTTAGTCAATATCGTATTCATCTTATTTATCTTTGTCTTTGCAACTAAAGCTGGTGTCTTCCCTATGTACGTATGGTTGCCAGGCGCATATTACGCACCACCTGTAGCCATTATCACATTCTTTGGAGCCCTGCTTACTAAAGTGGGCGTCTACGCTATAGCTAGAACGCTCAGCTTATTCTTTAATAGTACGGTTAGCTTTTCACACTACGTCATTCTATTCTTAGCGTTACTTACAATTATCTTCGGATGTGTAGGTGCCATAGCTTATTATGATACTAAAAAAATCATTCTATATAACATTATGATTGCAGTTGGTGTCATTTTAGTCGGTGTATCTATGATGAATGAAAGTGGCATGATGGGTGCTATTTACTACACTATTCACGATATGCTAGTGAAAGCTTCACTATTCTTACTTATAGGAGTTATGTATAAGATAACTAAGTCAACAGACTTGCGACATTTCGGTGGTCTAATCAAGAGCTATCCTGTATTAGGATGGACATTCTTTATTGCTGCACTTAGTCTAGCAGGCATACCACCATTGAGTGGTTTCTATGGGAAGTTTTATATTGTACAGGCCACTTTTGAAAAGGGATTCTACCTAAGCGGTATCATTGTCTTATTATCAAGCTTAATCGTTCTATATTCAGTCATACGTATCTTTCTCAAAGGTTTCTTCGGTGAAGCAAAAGGTTATGATATGACACGCAAAGTGAACGTCAATTACTTAACAACTATCGCCGTTATTTCAACTATTATTACAGTATTATTCGGCTTGTCCGCTGACTTACTGTTCCCTATAGTTAAAGAAGGTTCTGAAACTTTCACTGATCCAAATATCTATATTCACAGCGTTTTAGGAGGTAAGTAATATGGCCGCACAATTTATCGTCAATTTATTGGTCGCTATCATTTGGTTATTTGTAACGGATAGTTACACGTTAAATAACTTTGTTCTAGGATTTCTATTTGGTCTTATACTTGTTTACCTCCTACATCGAGTAATGCCAGGTCGCTTTTATTTAGTAAGAATTTATCGCATCATCGTATTAATTCTTACATTTTTAAGTGAACTGATAAAAGCGAATTTCGATGTTCTGAAAATCATCCTCAAACCAAATATCACGAATAAACCAGGTTTTTTCGTGTATGAAACAGATCTTAAGACAGACTGGCAAATTGTCTTACTTTCAAATCTTATTACGTTAACCCCAGGAACTGTGGTATTAGGCATTAGTGATGATCGTAGGAAAATATACATTCATGCGATTGACTTTAGTACTAAAGAGGAAGAAGTTGAAAGTATAAAAACTTCATTAGAAAAGGTAGTAAGAAAGGTGGGTGAAAACGAATGACACATAATATTTTCATTATTATTGCATTAATTATTGTTGTAGCTTCAATGTTAGCCATGTTAGTACGTGTCATTCTGGGCCCTTCTTTAGCCGATCGTGTTGTTGCACTTGATGCTATTGGACTACAGTTGATGGCTGTGATTGCCCTATTTAGTATTTTATTAAATATTAAATACATGCTAGTAGTTATTTTAATGGTAGGTATACTAGCTTTCTTAGGTACTGCAGTTTTTTCTAAATTTATGGATGAAGGTAAGGTGATTAAACATGATAACAACGATCATCATTAGTATTGCCGTAATCTTTGTCATGTTAGGTGCTTTGATTAGTGCCTTTGCAGCGATAGGCTTAATCAGACTAAAAGATGTTTACTCACGTGCCCATGCTGCCGGTAAAGCAGCAACACTTGGGGCGATGTTTCTACTCTTTGGTGCCTTCCTGTATTTCATCGGCACTGAAGGCTACGTCAATATGCAATTAATCATCGGCATTATCTTCGTTTTCATAACTGGTCCACTTTCTAGTCACATGATTATGAAAGCAGCCTACAATATTCAAACACCTTACAGTAAAGATACAAAAGTTGATGAAATTAAAGAAGATATGAAGGATACAAAATTATAGTTCTAAAACTCTAAGGAAATAATAAAACATATTTCCTTAGAGTTTTTTTATACGACATAATACATCAATAGTCTTTTGTCTATATGCATAAAATGTGATATGATTTAAATCGTAATTATTCCGATTTAAAAATAAGAAAGTTAAGGGAGTGCTTTACATGCATTGGACTATTATTGGTGGCGGAATTCAAGGTACAACTGTAGCAATTAAACTAAGAAATGAAGGAATAAGTAGCAATCAACTAACTATTATTGATCCTTATCCTTCCCTATGTGAACAATTCAACGAGTATACCAAACGTATAAGTATGCCTTTCTTAAGATCGCCATTTGTGCATCATATACATCCCCAACCTTTTCATTTAAAACAATATGCTAAATTAAATCAATATACTTCGGCATATTACGGCCCATATAAACGTCCTCAAAGAGATATGTTTATGCATCATATTCATGATTTAGTACATCAATACGATTTAAACAAAAGTCATATTCAAAGCATTGCTTCTAAAATTATGAGTAATCAACAAGGCAAATGGCAAATTGAATTACATAACGGAGAGTCAATCCTTACCGATTGCGTAGTTATAGCAAATGGATGTAATCATCAACCATTTATACCTTCGCAATTTATTAATAAACCTAAAGTAACTCATATATTTGATAAGAATTATGATCAAACAATTGAAGAAAAGGCTAATCATATAGTTGGTTCAGGGATTTCAGCAGCGCATTTAACATTAAAATTAATTAATCATCAAGATAATAATAATAAATTACATTTATGGCTTAATAAAAACATTGAAATACACGATTTTGATGCAGATCCTGGGTGGTTGGGCCCAAAACGCATGAATCACTTGCTAGCAATATCTTCACCAGAAGCGCGTTTAAACGTCATTAATGAAGAACGTCATAAGGGCTCAATGCCCATGGAGTTATTTTTACGATTGAAGAAACAAGAACAAGCGGGTCGGTTAATGATTCACCATTCACCTATAGATGAAATAAATAATAAGACTATCACTTCCAATGGTTGTCATTATAAATATCATCATATTTTACTTGCCACTGGCTTTGTTAATAAAATCTGTAATCAACCTTTGATTCAACATCTTATCTATGATGAACAAGCCCCATTAAATTCGTGTGGCTATCCTTCATTAAGTGAGGAACTTGAATGGCTACCTCAATTGTTTGTTGTGGGGGGACTTGCTGATTTAGAATTGGGACCCTTTGCGAGAAATATCATGGGTGGAAAAGAAGGTGCTGAGAGAATTAGTAAAGCATTACATCGTTTAAATAAAAAGATATCATAAACTAAAAAAGTGCTCCCTCTAATGTAGACTAAATCGTCTTTAAACCATTAAAAGGAGCATCTTTTTTATTTGATTGATTTGATAGCAATAGTGCCACGCATAATACTAATTAATTGATTCGAGTCATTTTTGATTTCAACATTCCATACTTGTGTTGTACGACCTTGATGTATGATCTTAGCAATTGCTGTGACACGTCCCTCTTTTGTTGAATGTATGTGATTAGCATTCATTTCTAAGCCAAGAGGAATATATTGAGTTGTATCTATTAAATTAGCAGCACCCAAAGAACATGCTGTTTCACCTAAGGCGAGACTTGCACCCCCATGTAAATATCCGAATGGTTGTTTAACCTTGTCTGTAACAGGCATTGAAATTATTACAACACCTTCATCCTCTTCTTCAACACGCATTTCAAATGTCTCCAAAAGATTGGTCACGCTTTACACACCTCATTTCAAGTTTTATAGTACCATAGCTGCAATCGTACCAAAAATAATTAGAGGTATATTATAAAACAAGAAGTTCGGAATACACGTATCTCGTATATGATCGTGCTGTCCATCGATATTGAGTCCTGCCGTAGGGCCTAAAGTAGAATCACTCGCTGGTGAACCTGAATCACCAAGAGCACTTGCCGTACCAATTAAGGCGATAAGCGCCATAGTATCAAGACCAATAGATGCGCCGAATGGTATAAATAATGATGCGATAATTGGTATCGTTGCAAATGATGAACCGATACCCAAAGTAACAATAAGACCAATAATATACATGACAATAATACTAATTAATTTATGATCACCAGTGATACTTGTTAAATCTTTAACCAATGTATCAATATCACCCGTTGCATTCATAACCCCTGCAAAGCCGTTAGCTGTCAGTATTACTACCCCAATATACGCCATGATTTTAATACCATCAACAAACTGTTCATCTAGTTCATACCACTTATAAACTCTAGAAATAAAGAAAACGAGCACACCTGCAAGCGCACCAAAAATCATTGAATCTGTAAAAGTTTGGACAATAAATGTCGCTAAAATCGCAATGATTGTCACGATTAAAACATAAGGCTTTAATTCAGTGACTGTTTCACGTTCATCAACATTACGTTGTACGTAGTTTCTTGGTTTACGATACACGATAAAACCTAATATAAGTCCTACAATATAACCCATTGAAGGAATTAACATCGCCTTCCAAATCATACTGAATTCAATTGGGTGATGCGCTTTTTGGAAACCACTTTGAATGATTTGATGGAAGATTTGACCAAAGCCATATGGAAGTAAAACGTAAGGCCAACATAAACCAAAGCCGATTACTAAACCAATGAGTCGTCTATCAATTTTTAAATCATTGAATAAACTAATTAATGGAGGAATAACTATTGGAATAAAAGCTATATGTACTGGAATAAGATTTTGGCTCATAATACTCATTGCTAATAAAGCAAGAATAATAATAACTTTTACTTTTATACGTGAAAGTCTGCTATTTTCTGAATGGATGCCTTCAATAATTTTTCCAACGAGATAATCAGTAATCCCGCTATAAGAAATGAGTGCTGCAAAACCACCTAGTAAAGCGTAGCTTAAAGCAACCTCTGCTCCATCGGTAATATTCTTCCCAAAAACACTGATGACTTTCTCTACACTCATACCAGAAATTAAACCACCTATGAGTGCACTTATAAATAAACTAATGACTACATTGAGTCTACATAAACATAAGACGATCATTAATATAACTGCTATAACAACTGCATTGATCATGTCGCTCCCCATCCTTTACCACTCTATCGAACTAAAGTATTTATGTTTTAAATAGTACCAAGACACAAATTTAATGTCAATATAAAATATGATGCAAAATATTTTATTGTTGTAGTCTTAATTATCCTACTCGTAATCAATGACTGGATTAAAAGTGTGCTAGATTCCAGCTTCTTTTAACCCAAGTCATTTATGTCAAGAGATGGTAAGTGATGAAATATTTGTTAAAAACATTCTTCAATTAAAGTCAATTGTGGAAAACCTCAGAACTACTAATTACATACTATTATGCTTTCACACATAATGAACATCATCTTTACAACTCTAAGGGTGTTACTGGTATTGTTGTTTCAACCATTCTACTACAGTAGGAATCATATAACCTGTTGGCCCTTTTGGACCTTTAAAAGTTGATTTATTAATCGTAGCTGGTCCTGCAATATCAAAATGGATATGAGGTGTCAGACCACTAAAATGCGTAATAAATGCTGCTGCAAATAATGCTTTACCTTGTCCATTCGTATGATTGACTAAGTCTGCTATGTCCGAATTTCTAATTAACTGCTTTTCAGTATCTGTGATAGGTAATTCAAACACTTTTTCATCTACTGATTTAGCTATATCTAACAGACTGTTGATTTCATTTTTAGCGTGAGATTGAAAAGCAGCTGCTTTATCCTCTCCAAGTGCCACAATTGCTGCACCAGTTAAAGTGGCGAAATCCATAATAAGTTGTGGTTGAAATTGCGTAGCATATGTAACGGCATCACCTAGCACCATACGTCCTTCAGCATCACTATTTAACATTTCAACAGTTTTGCCGCTGAGTGCCGTAAAAACATCATCTGGTTTCATAGACTTTTCATTAATCATATTCTCAGCTGAAGCAATAACTCCCACTACATTAACTGGCAATTTTAATCTCTCGATAATATCTATCATTCCAACAACGTTTGCGGCCCCACACATATCGAATTTCATTGTCTGCATACCGATTTTAGATTTAATGCTATATCCACCTGAGTCATATGTAATACCTTTACCTACTAAAGCAATGGGTGCATCATTCGACTTTCCGCCATTGTAAGTTATTGTTATTAAACGAGGACCATTCACCGAACCTTTTCCGACTGCATGTAAAAGCCCAAAGCCCTCTGATACAATTGTTTCCGCATCTTTAATATCTACTGATACCTTTTTATCTTTAAAATGACCTTCAATTTCTTCAGCAAAATATTGTGGTGTTAATATGTTAGGAGGCATTAGACTTAGCTCACGTGCTAAATTAATAGACATCCCTAGTTGTTGACCTTCATTAATAGCAGAAGCAATCTCATCATGTTCAGTTTGTAAATAAATAGATGGTTGATAAGGCGCTTTTTTATCTGATTTATAATTATCAAATTGATAAATGGATTGTTCACTCTGCAATCCGAGAGTTTTAGCCACCTCTACTACGTCATTATGTTTAGACATAAATGTATCTATAAGAACTTCAGCTTCATTAATATGTTCTTGTTTTAAATACTGAAACGTATATCCCCAAACTTTTAATAATCGCTGATAAGAAAGCTCTTTAAGATTACCCAATCCCACTGTTAACAATCGCTTTGGCTGATCATTTATGTAAAGCAAAGTAGACGATATCTTTCCAACCGAGCTTCCAATAATATGATGTTGCTTCAACGTCTCAAGTTGTTCAATAATTGATTGATTCTTATATTTAATGTCTCTTAATTGATTAATGTGTTCTGGTAATCCTACGATGAGCGTTTCAATATATGTGTTAGATTTTTCATTGATGTAAATGTTCATAAAATACCTCCATTTATGTATAACGTATTATAGGTTTCCTATTAAAAAACCCTCCTGCTTAATAAACAGAAGGGTGAAATACATTTATATATAATTAGCTTAGTTTAGAATTTACCTTTTTTGAATGCTAAGCCGATACCACCGAGTTTGAATACGGCACGTGTATCAATAACTTTTTTCATTAATGCAGCTTTTTTACCAGTAATATCTCTACCGTAAACGATACCTACACCATCATGAGCACCTAATGAGCATACTGTACCACGATTTACGTATTGGAAGTCTTCTTTAGATTCACCATTTAAGATATGTTTGATATTTTTGGCAACATGTTCACCTTGTTGCATTGCAATTTGTGCAGTTGTTGGTAATGGACGTTCTTCACCAGCTGGAATGAATGCTGAACAATCACCAATAACAAAAATATCATCGTGACCTTCGATAGTTAAATCTTGCTTATTAATGATACGACCACGTTTAACACCTTCAAATGATTCTTCCATTAACTTACTACCGCGTACACCAGCAGTCCATACTGAAGTACCAGCTTCTAATTGTTGTTTTTCTCCATCTACTTCTACAACGAAACCTTTTTCGTTACAAGCAACAATTGGAGTGGCAATTTTGAATTCTACACCACGGTCTTCTAAGTAATTAACCGCGTAGTTTACAAGTTCATCAGAGAACATTGGTAACATTTTTGGTGCCGCTTCAACACAAGTTAATTTAACTTTACTTTGATCGATACCATATTTACTGCATAATTCTGGAATTCTATCTGTTAATTCACCTAAGAATTCAATTCCAGTGAAGCCAGCCCCACCTACTAAGATTGATAAATCTTTATCATCTTTTTCTTTAGAAGCTGCGTAATTAGCAAATTTATCTTCAATGTGACGAGATAATTTACGAGAAGTTAATACGTTCTCGATTTGGAAAGCATAGTCTTTCATACCTTCAATGCCAAATGTTTCACTTACGAAACCTAAAGCTACTACTAAGATATCGTAGTCATATACTCCCTTGTCAGTTTCGACGCGTTTAGCATTGCGGTCAATTTTTGTCACTTCAGCAACTACGAAGTTAACTTTATCTTGTTTTACAGCACTTTCAACTGGATATAATAAATCTTCATAATTGATTGTACCAGCAGAAGCTTCATGTAACCAAGTTGATTCATAGTGATATTCATTCTTATTAATTAAAGTAATTTCTGCTTCGTCTGCAGAAATTTCTTTTTGTAATTTAGTAACTGTTTGTAAACCAGCATAACCGGCACCTAAAACTAGCACTTTCTTACGATCTTGAGCCATCTCTAATTCACCTAAGCTTTCATAATATTTTAACCAAAATGAAGATAAAGGCTATAAACTTATGACAAGGTAAATTGCCCTATTGTTATAGACTTCGTCGACATCTTAAATTATTACGTCTTTTATCAAGGTTAAATCTTTAGTTGTTCACACAAAAGACAATTTTTAATCCAATTCTAATTTTATAGCTTTTACGCTACATTTTCAAGCTACAACAGAGTTAGATTGTGAAGATTTTAATTTAACTAACGTCGTTCTCACAAATGCCATAGAAACGTTGTAAAACATCCAAATAATATAATAAAAATAGGCACCCTGTTTCCAGGATTGCCTAAAATCTTTTAACATCATTTAATACTGTTCTTTGGTTTGACTTATTTAGCATTGTTCAGGGTTACCTGATACTTTAGCCGTTTTGAATGAGCTTCCACAACCACAGGATGCTATTGCATTTGGGTTATCTATTTGGAAGCCACCGCCCATAAGTGATTGTTTGAAATCAATTGTTGTACCATTTAAAACTGGTGCATCATATTTATCAACAAGTACTTTAAGTCCAAAATATTCTAATACTTCATCGTTCTCACCAGGGGCTTCTTCGGCAGACATTCCATATGTGAGCCCTGTACAACCGCCACCATTCACTTTAATTTTTAAATAGCCATCTGCCATATCATTACTTTCTAACATATCTTTTACTTCATATGCAGCTGCTTCAGTTAAGATTACTGTTGGCATACAATTTACCTCCCAATTTCTCAAAGAAATTTTATAATTTCTACATCATTTTATTGCTAATTTATGTTATATATTAAAACATATTTGTAATATCGTTTTCTTCAATGTGTTTATAAATATTGTTTAATAAATCGTCTGGCGAATCACCTTCAACAATATCACCATCGACAAGTACATACAACCCACTAGAGCACATGCCACAATTTTGCAAGCATCCGTATTCTAATACATCTACGTCCGGATCATTTTCCAATTTTTCATAGACGATATCTCCGCCCTTTGCCATGTTCGACACACAAAATTCTACTAACGGAAACATAAGACACCTTCTTACTATTTTATTAGTCTTAACATTATAACAAAGTTACTAATCATATGCCTATCGGTCAGCTTGATGATTTCCATCATGTATGGTATACCCTTATTTCTAAAAATTAAATTGTATTCTACATTTGTTTGTAGTCATTTTGAAAAACAGATATAATGATGACATATACATATTTACTTTCAATTCAGGGGTTTAGAAAGTAAATCGTTAACTATCTATAGTGTAAACGGGCACATTTTAAAAGATAGTCTCAAAGGGTCTCAATAATTTTTCAAAAATTAAACAAATTGAATAAAGGGGTATAAAAAATGAAAAACTTAGTTTTACTAGGCGGGGGTTATGGTAATATGCGAATTATGTCACGTATCTTACCAAATTCAATTCCCGAGGGGTATCAAGTGACGTTAGTCGATCGAATGCCTTTCCACGGATTAAAACCTGAATTCTATGCACTAGCAGCAGGTACAAAATCAGACAAAGACGTACGTATGCAATTTCCAGATAATAAACAAATTAATACAGTATATGGTGAAATCAATGATATTGATCTAGAGGAACAAATCATTTCTGTAGGCAATTCAAAAATCGACTACGACGAACTCATTATAGGGCTTGGTTGTGAAGATAAATACCATAATGTTCCTGGCGCTGAAGAATATACACATAGCATTCAAACATTATCTAAATCACGTGAAACCTTTCATAGTATCAGTGAATTACCTACCGGTGCGCGTGTAGGAATTGTAGGAGCTGGACTCAGTGGTATCGAATTAGCAAGTGAATTACGTGAAAGTCGTTCAGATTTAGAGATTCTTCTATACGATAGAGGCCCTCGTATTTTAAGAAATTTCCCTGAAAAGCTAAGTAAATACATATCAAAGTGGTTTTCTAAACACGACGTTACTGTAGTACCAAATTCAGTTATTGATCGTGTTGAACCCGGTAAGATATATAATAACGGTCAACCTGAAGATATTGATTTAGTAGTTTGGACAGCAGGAATACAACCTGTTGAAGTTGTACGTAACTTACCAATCGATTTAAGCAATACAGGTCGTGTCATTCTTAATCAATATCATCAAGTTCCAACTTATAAAAATGTGTATGTAGTAGGAGATTGTGCTGATCTTCCTCATGCACCTAGTGCACAATTAGCCGAGCTACAAGGTGATCAAATTGCCGATGTACTCAAAAAGCAATGGAATAATGAATCACTACCAGATAAGATGCCTGAAATTAAAATCCAAGGCTTCTTAGGTTCTCTTGGAGATAAACAAGGTTTCGCATATATAATGGATCGTACAGTCACTGGTCGTTTAGCTTCAATTTTAAAATCTGGTGTGCTTTGGCTTTATAAATATCATAATGGTTAAATCATTTATTAAAGGCAAGTTCTACTCATTTAAGAACTTGCCTTTATTTCTGTATTAAACTACGCTTCAAAATGCGTTTCTATAAAGCGTACAACTGGTTTCATTTGAATGTAACCGTCAGCAACATACTCGTCGTTCATCGTCACTAATGGATAAAACAATTCATCTTCTTGAATTCTTTCAATAAACTGTTCGTCATGATCTGTTAAATTCTCTGTATCTCGATTAATATCAATATATGTAAATTCAAAATGATGCTCTGGAAACTTCCGTTTTAGCAAAGGTTGAAGCCATTCATATGTATCTTTCGATGTTGGTGCGTTAACACAACTTGCACAAATTACATCAGCTCCATAAATCACAACACTTATTTTAGTCATTAAAAATCCCCCATCTTGTTTTATAGATTTTTACTACTGAATCTATTATAATGAATTAATAATGATTATGAAATAAATGACTTGAAAGGAGACATGTCACATGCCTACTGAGAACGCAACGATGTTCGATCAAGTAGCTGAAGTCATTGAACGCTTACGTCCATTTTTACTACGCGACGGCGGTGACTGTACACTTGTTGATGTCGAAGATGGTATTGTTAAATTACAATTACACGGTGCTTGTGGTACATGCCCAAGTTCTACAATCACTTTAAAGGCCGGAATTGAACGTGCACTACATGAAGAAGTTCCTGGTGTTATCGAGGTAGAACAAGTATTCTAATCGAATATATGAGTATAGATTGAGTCTGGGATGTTATTCTCAAATTAACAGCAGTAAGATAATTTTTATTAGAAATTATCTTACTGCTTCTTTTATATTTTATACTCTTCATTAACATATAGTTTTGATTTACTTTTAAAAATTTGACAACGTTTATATTTAAAAAGCCAGAAACTACTTATTTGTAGTCTCTGGCTTGATTATTATAAATTATTCATCATGATGCTTCTTTTCGTGATGGTCATGGGCTTTGTGGTCTTTTTTTGGTGGCTGATTCTTGGAGTAATCAACTTTATGATTTTTAGGATCTTTACCATCCATATGTTTAGCAATTTGTTGGTCTACATACACCCAACCTTTCCATCCAATATGAACAGCATCACTAATTACATATTTCTCATAATCTTTATTTGTCATATCATAAATTTTACCACCATTATCTACTACAGTAGAATGGATTTTTTTATAAATAGACTCACGTCTATCTTTATCTATACCGATATGATCATACCATCTACCATTTGATGGAATACTTACGTACTGTACATCTGCACCTGCTTCATGCAGAGTTTGCACTAATAATTGTAAGTCTTGGAATTCTGGAGAATCAATATTAAATTCATAATCACGTTTTATTTTACGTTTATTCTCTTTAATTAACTTCCAGTATGGGTCTCTAATATCAAATTTGTTAGTTTTAGTATTAGCCTTCCCAATATCTATAGCCTTATCTTTCATCTCATTCCAAGATGCATCTTCTTCAGTAGCAGGTTTAACATGTGCTAATGGAGGCTTTTTAAATGAGAATAGAGATTTAATTGCTTCAATTTTTATAAGTTGGTTTTCTTTAAATGCAGAAATATAGTTACCTGAAACTTCCCCTGGATGTTTCGCTTGCTCTCTTAAATATGATTTATTGTGAGCATGCGGGAATTGTAATAATCGTTGAGCATAACGTTTCTTTAAGTCAGCAGGCATATTTTTTTGATTGAACATCTGGTTGATTTGAGTCTGTGACATACGAGCATCAAAGTTTTGATTTGTTAAACCGTGATTGGTAAACCATTGAGGAGAAATAATAAATGTTAATTTCTTCCTTTTGAGATTATCGTATTGTGATGCCAATTCAACAGCATTAATCAAATCCGTTGATCCTCCAGTCCCGAGTAAAAACGTTTGTTTGCTTGAATTGTGTTTATTCAATGCAATACCTGGATTAAAAGGATCATCTTTACCAAGTTCACTTGAACCATATATTGGATAATACTTATCTGACTCAAATAGTTTATTTTGAATGAGCGTGCCTTTTAATACTTGATCTGTTAAAGAAATTCTATTATCAGCTAGCGTTTTATCCGTTACTAAGCCTGTAAACCAGCTTGCTGGCAATAGGACGAAGATAACGAATATCACACCACTAATTAAGATAGGTAAGAAAGGTTTAAATTTCATCGTAACTCTTCTAATGCTTCTACAATTTTATTAGGAGTTGCCCACTCATCTCTATCAAAATCCATAATAGATACTTCAATATCTAATTTATTTTGAATTTCTAAAAGTAAACCTACAGTTTGGAAAGAATCAATAATACCTTCTTCAAAAATTTCTACATCTGGGTTTTCTTTTACAATATCATTTTCAGCTACTTCTGCTAATAAGTCTAAAACTTGATCTCTAAATTCCATAATTAATTACTCCTTTATTAAATAAATTTACCTGAGAAAATTAAGAATCCAAATGTTACAAAATGGAAAGTAATGATAATACTCAATGCTGTAGTAAATCCATTTTGCCAACGTGGTGGATGTTTTTTACGCCAGCGTTCATAATAACCATACCCTATAAACAATGCCGCATGGTATAAACCATAAACAATGTAATATACTTCAAGACCATGCCATATGCCCATAATAAAGAAGTTTAAGAAGAATGCCATATTAGACATTGCAAATTGACTTTTTAATAACTTCTTACGAGACATATAGAATAATGATCTCATGTAAATGCAATCTCTAAACCAGAACGATAAAGTCATATGCCATCTGTTCCAGAAATCTTTAATATTTTTAGCTTTAAATGGTTGATTAAAGTTCGGTGGTGTTTTAATTCCATATAAATAACTTACTGCAATCGCAAACAAGCTATATCCTGCAAAGTCAAAGAATAAGTATAAGCTGTATGCATACATATAAAGCCACATATGTGTTAAACCGTGTAAGTTCATTTGTAATGGGTTAACTGCATACACTTGAATAAAGTACGCAATAATATATTTATACAAGAACCCTAACATAATCATGTGGATGGCTTTAAGAACAAGCTCTCTATACTCTCCACCTGTAGGCACCTTCTTATCGTCTTTAACAAAACGTTTATAACGATCAATTGGTCCAGAAGAAATTGTTGGGAAGAATGAAATAAATTGAATTAACTTCCAAACTTTGATCTCTTTAATTGAACCATCTCTAATTTCCATAATAAGTTGAACACTTTTAAATGTTACGTAGGATATACCTAAGAATCCGACAAATTCGATTAATTTACTTTCATGAAAATGAATCTGATGTCCGCCTAACCATGAACTTTGAAGAATCTTCACAATCGCTAATGGTAGGATAGATAACACCATGACAGTAGTAAATTTAGCAAATGTATTATTCTTTTGACGAGACTTATAATAGAACATGATTAATGCGACTTGCCAAATTACATAAATAATAAAACTTAACAATTGCACACTTAAATACTTTTGACCAAGAAGATTGTGTTTATCTGAAGAAAAGATAAGTACAATCATAATGGCGGTACTTATACCGTTATAAATATAACTACGCTTACCTAAAAATCCGAGTATTATAACTGGTATAAGCACAATAAAAGCAATTAAGAAGAAGGTAAACGTTCCATATGGAATCATCCGTTAACTACCTCTGCAATCTTCTTACGATCTAATTTACCATTTGAAGTAAGTGGTAATTTTTCCATCCATTCGAACTTTCTCGGAATCATATACTCTGGTAAGCGTGATTTAAGTTCATGTTTGATATTCGTTGTAATTTCTAAGTTGTCTTCAACTCTATCATAAGGTACAACAGCACCGATAAGATGTACAACTTTACCATTTTTATAAACTGGTACGACAATTGCTTCTCTTACATATTGTGATTGACGTAATTGCGTTTCAATTTCTTCTAATTCCATTCGATAACCGTTTAACTTTATTTGGAAATCGATACGTCCTTGAATAAACCATAATCCATCTTCTTCTTTAGCCTTATCTCCAGTGTGATAAGTTCTAGTACCATCTTCAAAGTTGAAAACCGCTGTAGTCTTCTCCTCATTCTTAAGATAACCTAAACTCACACTTTGTCCTTCAATAACAAGCTCACCTTCATCAGTAGTTGATAGTGTTGTACCTGGTCGTGATACGCCTACTGGTAGAGGATTATATTGCTCTAATACCTCTTGAGTGATTTGAATACTTGTTACAGCCACTGTAGCTTCTGTAGGTCCATACGTGTTGTAAATTGTGGCACTAGGATATCTACTTACTAAAGCTTTAGCTGTTCTATGAGGTAGAATTTCCCCACAGAAGAAGAAATGATTTAAACTATTATATTGCTTCTCATTAAGATTTGGTAATAATAAACACATTTCGATAAATGAAGGAGTAGATACCCAAACATTAATTGGTGTGTTCATTAACATCTCATTTAACAGTTTAGGTTTTTTAATCATATCTTTATCCACTAAATTAAGAGTACCACCGGACGTTAAGCATGGATATATCGCCATGACCGATAAATCAAATGAGAATGGTGCTTGGTTTAGCCATTCTTGACCTTGTCCAGCTCCATTCAGTGATACCATCCACTCGGCAAATTCAACGAGACTTGCATATTCAATTTGAACCCCTTTAGGTTCTCCTGTCGAACCAGATGTAAAGATAGTATACACAACATCGTTATATTTCATTTGACTATCAAAAATAACAGGATCTTGTGAGTCTTGAATATCTTTAATAGAAATTTCTTTTCCGATAGATTGCTCTAAAGTTTCATCTGAAGTGTTAAAAATAAATTCTGGTTGAACTTTTTCGATAATCATTTTTACACGTTCTTCTGGTACTGATGTATCGATAGGTACATAACCACAACCCGCTTTAATTGCTCCTAACATCCCGACAATCATATACGGAGACATGTGTCCATATAATACCATTGGTTTTTTACCATCTTGTAATTGATGTGCTAACTTACTTGAAGCTTCATCTAATTCTTTATAAGTCAAGACATCTTCTATATGTCTAACAGCTATCTTATCTGGCTGTTCTTTAGCGAAATGATTTAACGTATTAATAATTTCTGCCATCATTACTCTCCCTCATTAAAATTCATTATAAATGAAGTTATTATGTGTATCGCCACTACCATATATTAAGTATAAAGCTATAAATATAGCTAAATATAATAATGTAAGTAAGTAAGGCTTCATTTTTTCATAATACTTATTAGGTTCTTTACTTTTAGTTTTCATATAGCACCTCTTAAACTTAGATTGTTTGATATGTATATAAACAATCATCTTACATATAAAAATATATTCGTCAAAATTTAAAGCTTTCTCGAATCGTTAACATAAAAATACAATGCTACTTCTATATTTTTGTTTTACAATTCATTATAGTCACAATTGAATTATAATTCAATTCTATTTTTTATAATTATTGCATGTTTCACTTTGATATCAAGACTTTGTAAAACATTTTTTCGTCACGCATTGGGAAAGACTTAAGTTCCTCTTTTTATTAGAACATCATTATTTTAAGACTAAAACATCTAATAAACAATTACATACCGACTAACAAAATTGTTAGATTAAATCACTAAAAACTCACGCAACCTCAAAAAGATAATTATCCCTAGATTGCGTGAGTTTAAAAAACCTTTTTAGTTATTAACTTTTACCGGAGTGATAGGTAGTTGATGATTTAAAACAGCTAAAATATTATTAACACAAAGTTGTACCATTCGATCTCTTGTGAGACGTGATGCGCTTCCAATATGAGGTACAATCACCGCGTTATCAAGTTTCAATAGAGGATGATTCACATCAATAGGTTCTTGACGCAATACATCAAGTCCACAACCTAAAATAGTATGATTTCGTAGCGCTTCAACCAATGCAGTTTCATCAACAATGGCACCTCGTCCGATATTAATGAAAATGGCATCATTCTTCATCAAATTGAATGCTTTTGAATCAAATTGATTCTCAGTTTGTGGTGTTAACGGTGCTGTACAAATGACAAAGTCACTTTCTTTTAATAAAGTTTCAAACGAAACGTACGTCGCATCTAACTCTTTTTCAGCTTCTGGATTCTGAGTACGGTTGTGATATAAAATACGAGTATTAAAACCTTTTAAACGACGTGCAAACGCTCTACCAATACCGCCCATACCATATATACCTACTGTCGAACCGTGAACATCTTTTCCGGAAAGTAAATAAGGCCCCCAGCTTTGCCATTGACCCTCTTGCACATATCTTTCCGCTTCAATAATGCGTCTAGCAACTGTTAACATAAGTGTAAAACCTAATTCAGCAGTCGTTTCAGTTAATACATCAGGTGTGTTAGTTACAGTAATGTCATGATCATTCGCTCTGACGACATCTATGTTGTCATAACCTACAGCCATATTTGCAATAATTTTAAGGTCAGACGCTTCTGTCAATACTTCTTCGTCTACGCTTTCACTTAAAGTAATAAAACAGGCAGTAGCGTCTTTAACTTCACTTAAAAATGTTTCTCTAGGCATTGGTGTTAATTCTTTATCCCACATGACGACATCGCCGATTTGTTCTAATTGTTCAATAAATTTTTGAGGAATCTTTCGAGTAATTAGTATTTTGTTCATCCACTCACCCCAGTTTATTTATACATCTATTATTTAATGCTTACCTTAGAAAATTATTACACAGTACTATGGGTTACTTTTCAAGTTCAGTGATAGCAACATTTAAATCTGCGAAAGAATGTGTGGGTGGTACTTCTTTAGTTTGAATTTCTTCGTAAGTAGTTACGCCTGTTTGAACGTGAATCGTATCAATGCCTACATTAATACCTGACATAATATCTGTATCATACAAGTCTCCTACCATGGCTACATCCTCTTTATTTAAACCTAGTATTTCTAGAGCTTTATCCATAATTATCGTTTCAGGTTTACCAATAAATTGTGGTTGTACCCCAGTAGAAACACTAACAACACTTGTAATAGCGCCATTTCCAGGTAAGAACCCTCTTTCCTTAGGAATGGAGACGTCAGGATTAGTAGAGAGGAATTTAGCACCATTCCTAACTCCTAATGTGGCTACTGCAAGTTTCTCATATGTAACTTCTTCATCTAAACCAATCACCACATAATCTACATGTTCATTAGCTTTTACAGTTAATCCTGCTTCAGTTAAAGCTGTTTTCAAGCCATTACCACCAAGCATGTAAACTGATGCATTTGGGTGTTCTTCTGAAATAAAGTCAGCAGTAGCAAGTGCTGAAGTCACAATTTCCTCAGGTTTCGCATCAATTTTCATTTCACGAAGTTTGTCAACAACTTGGTCCGGCGTCTTCGTTGAGTTGTTTGTAACATATAAATGTGGTATTTCATTGCGATTCAAATAATCTATAAATTGTGCCGCTCCATCGATTTCATCTGTACCTTTGTACATCGTACCATCTAAATCGATTAAATAGGCTTTATAATTCTTCACTATTGGTTCTCCCCTTTTCCAAATGCAGTAATTGGAACGTTCTCACTTTCAAGAAATTGTGCAACCTCTTTGATAAATTTCTTATAATATGGCAATGATTTATCAAATAAAGGCATGATTTCTTTTACATTTAATTCTGTATAATTGTGTGCAAATTGTTTTCTGACATCTACAGTGTCATTAATATGGGTTTGAGTTTCCTTAGAAATTACATTTTCTAATTCTAGAATATCAATCACGTCTTTATAGTTACCTGGATCTCTTAAAATAAACCCATCTATAATCATATTTCCAATATCTACTGATGATTCGATTAACATTTGAGCAATACGTTCATACGCATAATGATTTTCTTTATTTTTATCATAATCCTCTGTCAAACCTTGTAAATAGGTCAATTTCTGCGTCAATTTTTCTTTATCTACGAAATACATTCGTTCGTCACCTCTTCATACATCTATCATGCATATCATATCATAATTTTGCAGTCGTCTTCATTTGTCGTTATACTTAGACGTAACACTTTTTGGAAAATAAAGGAGCGCATAACGCATGATTGATATGTACTTATATGATGACGAAGAACAAAGCCAAGTTCAGTTCGTAGGGTTTGTTGGAGAACACAGTCGTTATGATTTAATGCTCGTTCAAACTGACAGACACTATGGGAAAACACTCGTATTAAATATGCAAACAAATAAATTCGGAATTATAGGAACAGATGATATTGAAGAAGAAGGCTATATTGCACATATACTTGGTGTCACAGAAGAAGAAGGCGATGAAATTATTGAATACTTGAACGAAGTGACTCATTAAATATATCTGTTAACAAGAACGTAATCATACCACTACAACAATGAGCAAAAATGATATATATCTACTTATACATCATAAAGGCCCATTAAATCGAGATATAGTGCTCGACTTAATGGGCCTTTATCTATCTTCAGTATCATGTGTCTTCTCAGTATCTTGAATGGTAGGTTGTATTTTAACATCATGAAGTTTATCTATAAGATCCGCTTCATCCTCTACTTCGTCTACTAGTTCATTTTCGGGTATATGTCGTACTACAAAATATGGGCAACCAAAATTACAGTATTCTAGTATGTAATCTTGAATACTTGAAAACCGTTTACTTATCTCAGCTTTCTTATTGCTATCTTTATAAAAACCTTTTAAACGTAATTGATCATAACCAAAATCACCAACTACATAATCATACTTATTTAAAATATCTGAGTATCTCGCTGCAAATGTTTCCTCATTGAAACAATCTCTATATTCTTCAATTAATTCAAAGTATTGTTCTTCTACTTTAATCATCGTTTCACCTAATCTAATTAATATAAAAACTTAGGTTGATGACGAACCAACCTAAGTTTCAGAATATATATTACATCTTATTTACTTAATTGTTCTTCACCTTGGCGTTGTCTTTCTTTAGCTGCTTCGTTAACTTGTTCATCTGCGTGATATGAACTACGTACAAGTGGACCTGCTTGGCAATGTTTGAAGCCTTTATCCATAGCAACTTTTCTCATTTTACCAAATTCTAATGGTGTATAATATTTCTCAACTTTAAGATGTTTACGAGAAGGTTGTAAGTATTGTCCTATTGTAAGGATGTCTACATCATTTGCACGTAAATCATCCATTGTTTCATAAATTTCTTCCATTGTTTCCCCTAAGCCGACCATAAGACTAGATTTCGTTGGAATATCAGGTTGTAGTTCTTTAGAACGACGTAGAAATTCTAACGTACGATCGTACGTAGCACGAGCACGTACTCTAGGCGTTAAGCGACGAACTGTTTCAATATTATGATTTAAAATGTCTGGTCTTGAAGCCATTAAAGTTTCAAGTGCTTCATAATCTCCACCCATATCCGATGGTAAAATCTCAATCGTTGTAAATGGGTTTCTTTCTCTAACTTTACGCACTGTTTCAGCATAGACATTTGAGCCTTGATCTCTTAAATCGTCACGAGCAACTGCAGTAATAACCACATGTTTTAAGTTCATTAACTCTACTGATTCAGCGACACGTTCTGGTTCATTTAAATCTAACTCGTTCGGCAAACCAGTTTTAACCGCACAGAATCGACAAGCTCTTGTGCAAACAGCCCCTAGAATCATAAACGTAGCTGTACGTCTAGCTCCCCAACATTCGTGTATGTTTGGACACTTTGCTTCTTCACAAACTGTGTGTAAATTTTTCTCACGCATCATCTTTTTGAGACCAGTATAGTTTTCGTTCGTGTTAAGCTTAATCTTCAACCAATCTGGTTTACGCAAAATTTCTTCATTTTTAGTCGCCATAACAACGCATACCCTCCTGTTTAATATCTCTTCGTTTATTATAACGAAATTAACAATAAATTAAAATCTAATATACGTTAAATTTAAAATCTAAGCAACTTTTCCTTGAAAATGTCTCTTAAAAATTCTGGCATGATATAATCTGTTGGCAAGCCTTTTAAAATTGGGAAATATCTACCAAATGTATACATATCGACAGTACCTAACGTGTATTGATGATCTGTTTGAATTTCTTCACCATTTATGAAGTATCTATTTTCAGATTCTATGAATCCTAGATTATAAAGAATATAACCACCGAAAATGTCACCTCTAAAACCTAAGCCTTGAGCATGTTCATGCATGTATTCCTGTTTTTGGCTCTTTTGAATGACTTTAATTAATTCGTCACCAGTTAAACGAACCCTCACTAAGTTAATCGGATGCGGTAACATACGATGAATATCATATTCCGTGACTTTATCAGCCTCTATACTATTCACAATTAACCCAGCATTCACTAATGCACAATCTGCATGCGTAAATTCATAAACACTCTCTACTAATAAGTAAGAAGTTTCGGTAATGACATCCGTTTTTTTCAGTAATTTAACATGATGGTCAATGACAGGCTCACTTAATAAAGCTTTACCTTCTTCTTCAAAGTGCGTTTCAACTTGTGGTAACGCATCAAGAGGATGTAATTTCGCTTTTTTATCAGAGACTTTACCATGTTCGATGGTTAGGTTGACTTCTCCTAAGAAATGACCATATTTCCCAGCTGCGGCCATAAGTACGCCATTGTTAAATTCACCATTTTCAAAGTAATGGTGTGTATGACTCCCGAAAATGACATCAATTTCAGGAATTTCTTGGCATAATTTCTCATCAAAGAAAACACCCACATGGCTCATAACAATTAAAATATCAAATTGACCCTTATGAGTTTCAATTTCATCTTTAATTGCCGCTAATGGATCAGTCACAACCCAATCCAGTGCTCTGTAAAAAGGAGTGAATGGTGCTGTTGCAGCCACAAATAATATACGACTACCTTCAATTTCTTTAACATATGAAGACGTTATATGATTAGGTAAATATCCTTTCTCATCAAACACATTTGCACATATGACTTTAAAATTCGCGTCAGTGTATAAATTTTGTAGTGCTTCATGAGAAATCGTCATACCTTCGTTATTACCAATCGTCGCAATATCACAATGTGCTTGATTAAGTAATTCAATATTCTTTTTACCAATCGTTGCTTCTGTGACAGGGGCTGATAAATCGACATGATCACCAATATCTAAATAAAGGGAGGGATGTTGAAGTTGTGGTCGATGGCTAGCCATATAAGATTGAATACGGGCATATTCGTTTAAGTGACTGTGAATATCGTTTGTATGATAAATTGTTAATTCCATGACACGTCCCCCTCTCAAATTAATCAATCAATTATACTTATTAGTTACTTTAGCATTTAACATCTCTATCTAAAAGTAGAAGTGCTTAGAGTATTACAAGAGAGATTTAATTATTAAATATGCGCCTAATAATAACATGACTGTTCTTAGTAGCATGACTACAGTATCTGATTTAAGTGAACGATTCACTTTAACTCCAATTTGCGCTCCAATAATACTAGAAATAATCAATGCCACTGAATAACCCCAAGCAACATGACCTTGTACAATGTGTCCAATAGAACTCATTACACTTGAAAAGAAAATCATCATCATACTTGTTCCTACAGCAACATGTGGTGGAAATCTAAATACAATGAGCATTAATGGAGTCATTAGAGCTCCTCCACCTATACCAAATAAACCGGTAAGTATACCTATAAATAAAGTTGCGACAAATGCAAAGAATGGTGGCACACTGTAATGATAGGTTTTACCCTCTGCATCAACATATGTACGTTCATATTGTGGTTTATCAAATATTTTGAAAGGTTTAATTTTATGACGCACCATAAGCAATATTGCTACACAAATCATAAAAATACCAAAGTATAAATTAAATGAATCTAAAGTTAAAAATTGACTTAAAAATGAACCTATGAGTGATCCTGGTAATAAGCCAAAAAGAAAAATAGAACCGTTTTTTATATCAACTTGTTTCGTTTTTAAATATCCTAATGAAGATGATAATCCTGTAACGATAAGGATAACTGAAGATGTACCAATAGCAATCTGTGGTGTGATGCCATGAAGTATATGATGATTTACTCCTAAATATACAAGCGTCGGCACAATAATTATGCCGCCTCCTATACCTACAATTGACCCTAAGATTGCTGAGAGTCCACCTATTAAAACAAGTAAAATAATAGTTAATAACATGATATTCGCCTCTTAAAATAATTTTAATTGTTGTGGAGCTAAACCTTCATAATCAATGCCTAGTATACCTTGATATGTTTTAGCATTTTGAGCTGCATGTCCACCAGAATTATTATTAAAAATTACATAAACTTTTTTAGCTTTTTGATTTAAGATTTTAACCTTTTGTGCTAAATCTTCAAGTTCTTCTTCATTATAATCATACAAATATCTAACATCTCGCCATTCTTGATCTGTCATATCTTTTTTCGTCCATCCATGACGATTACGGCCATGATAACGTACAAAAGCTACTTGGTTTGTAATTCTGTTAACGAGAGGAATACTACCTTCTTTTACTTGAGGTTCATCAACAACAGAATGTATAATTTGATGATCTGTTAAAAATGATAAAGTTTGCTCTTTAAAACGATCATCGAACCAAGATTGGTGTCGGAACTCCACGCACATAGGAACTTCCTCTAATTGCTTTCTTACATATAAAATGTAGTTAATATTTTGAGCGTTGCAATCAAACCATGGTGGAAATTGAACTAGGACCATCGCAAGTTTATTATGCTCTTTAAGAGGCTCAAGCATCTCTTTAAATTGTTCAAATAATTCACTACGTGTTTCCGCATATTCTTTATAATCTGCATGAAGGGTTAATGCTTGATGTATTTTTACAATAAATTGAAAACGTTTAGGCGTTTCATTTATCCATTTCATTATGTTTCGTTCTGGTTGAATTGCATAATATGAGGCATCTAATTCCACTATAGGAAAATGACTAGCGTAAGTCTTTAACTTGTCACTTTTGCGGTCTAAATCCTCATATAATGTATCATGGTCTCCCCAACCAGTAAGACCTATTTCTATCATTTTTATCACCATCAACATGATACCACACTATAATAGAGTGGTTCACTCGAACAAGCTAAAATTTACATATTCTTTATTATTATAAAAATCGATGATTTTCATATAAAAAAGAGAAGGATACTCCGTTATTATCAACGGATGCCCTCCCTCTCTTAATTGAACTATATCTATATAAGTTGTAATTTCTTATTCACTTGCGATATGACTCTATCCATTATCATTGCAGCATGCATTTTCTCAGCAAGACGTGGAGATTGTCCACTCCACATATGTGTAAGTTCTCTATTACCATCTTGAGCTGCAGCTTTTCTGATACTATTAGTCAGTTGATTTTGAATTGGATAATCAGGAATTTCGCCATCAAACTGATTCATTTCATCAATAAACTCATTATGAATCCCTCGTGCATACTTACCACTAAATACTTTAGTAACTACAGTGTCTGTTTCATTGCTTCCTAGAATAGCATTTTTTAATAAATCACTCGCAGCACTTTCATCAGAAATTAGGAATGCTGTACCCATTTGCACACCTTGTGCGCCAAGCATCATGCTCGCAAGCAAACCTCTACCGTCCATAATTCCGCCTGCAGCAACAACCGGTACCGTCACATTATCTACCACTTGAGGTACAAGCGACATTGTTCCTATCATAGGTTCATCATCGCCATGATTGAGAAATGAACCCCTGTGTCCACCTGCTTCACTGCCTTGTGCGACAATGATATCCATTCCTGAACGCTCATTTTCAATTGCTTCATCAACACTTGTAGCTGTACCGACTAAAGTGACATTTGCTTCTTTAAGTTTTTGAATTGTTTCTTCATCAGGAATACCGAATGTGAAACAACATACAGGCACACGATACTTAATAATTAAATCAATCGCTTGTTTAAACTGTATATCCTCTGTGACGTTGACAACAGGTTCCTCTAAATTAAATGCACGTCTATATGGTTTCAACCAAGCATTCATATGATTAATTTGGTCTGGTAGATAACGATTTTTACTAGGAACAAAGAGATTCACGCCAAAAGGTTTATCAGTCAATCGTTGCACCTCTAAAATTTCATTTTCCAACTTTTCAGCATTAAAATAACCTGCACCAATTGTGCCTAAACCACCACGTTCACTTATAGTAGAGACTAGGTGAGGCGTCGTACTACCAGCCATTCCTGCTTGAATGATAGGATATTGTATGCCCAATACTTTCGTCATTCCATTTTCATTCCACATCATGTTTCACCCTTCTTAATAAAGTTATCGGCCTTTCATACTTTGAGGAAGTCTTTGATTTTTTAATTTTTCTTCTTCTTCTTGATCCATTTCATCCTCAATTTCCATGCCCAGTAATTCTTCAATTAAGTCTTCATGTGACACGATCGCATCGGTACCACCATATTCATCCAACACAATCGCTAAATGCTTACGCGTCACAGTCATTTTACGAAGCACCCATTCCGCTCGATTGTGCTCGTTTACAAATAGTGGACTCGATGCATAATTCGTAATTTTATCGTCTTTATGCTTACTCCATGCTAATAAATATTTTGAATGAAATACACCGATAATATCATCAATATCTTCATCATACACCGGATACCTTGTATAAGGTTCATTCATAACTGTTTCATATGCTTCATCATAAGTGACTTCTTTTGAAAATGCCACTACCTTCACGCGTGGTGTTGTATCTACATCAGTTATCTTTAATTTTTCAAAGTCCATCACATTTTGTAAACGTGCATTTTCAACTTCATTAAATGCACCTTCTCGTCCTGCAATATTTAATAATGTACGTATTTCTTCTTTTGAAAAACGCTTTTCCACAGGTTTTCCTCGAGAAAACAAATGATTAATACCGTCTGTCATTTTATTCAATACGAATGTGATAGGCTTTAAAATAATTACTAAAATATTGATAATTGGATAAACCAAACGTGAAATTTGATCTGGAAATGTCGCAGCAATTGATTTCGGAATAACCTCTGAAATTAAAATAATTAATATGATTATAATTACAGAAGCAACGACAATATTGACTCCCTTTCGAATAGCTAAAATAGCTACTAGAATAGGTAAAATAATATTTGCTACGTTATTAACTATAAGAATAGTCGTAATAAATTCATTGGGTTTATCTAATAATTTTGAAAGTCCTTTAGCTTTTCTGTCACCATTCTTCGCAGCAGTTTGAAACTTAGTACGATTAGCAGCAGTTAATGCCGTTTCACTTCCAGAGAAGAAAAACGAAACTAAAAATAAAATGATAATCGAGACAATCATGATGTATTCTCCTTATAAAGTAATCATTGTGAACTTTTATACACTATTTCCCAAGAAATAAACATTCGAAACGATAAACCACTATGACAATAAATGAATCAAATAAATAACCTGCCAACAACTCTGATATAAGGTTGATGACAGGTTTAATATTCTAAATTATTAAATTCGTAACTTTAGTGTATAATTAGCCGATTGAACCTTCCATTTCGAATTTGATTAATCGGTTCATTTCTACTGCATATTCCATTGGTAATTCTTTAGTGAATGGTTCAATGAAGCCCATAACAATCATTTCAGTGGCTTCTTCTTCAGAAATACCACGACTCATAAGATAGAATAATTGTTCTTCTGACACTTTAGACACTTTAGCTTCGTGTTCTAATGAAATATTGTCATTAAATACTTCATTATATGGAATTGTATCAGACGTAGATTCATTATCTAAGATTAACGTATCACATTCAATATTTGAACGTGCACCTTTAGCTTTGCGTCCGAAGTGAACGATACCACGATAAATAACTTTACCACCATTTTTAGAGATGGATTTAGAAACGATAGTTGAAGATGTATTAGGAGCTTTATGAATCATTTTAGCACCGGCATCTTGAACTTGACCTTTACCAGCGAAAGCAATTGATAATGTACTACCTTTAGCACCTTCACCTAGTAATACACAGTTAGGGTATTTCATTGTTAACTTAGAACCTAAGTTACCGTCTACCCATTCCATGTTACCATTTTCATGAACAAAAGTACGTTTAGTAACTAAGTTATAGACATTGTTTGCCCAGTTTTGAATAGTTGTGTAACGAACATGCGCATCTTTATGCACTATAATCTCAACAACAGCCGAATGTAATGAGCTTGTTGAATAAACTGGTGCAGTACAACCTTCAACATAGTTTACTGATGCACCTTCATCCGCAATTATTAAAGTACGCTCAAATTGACCCATATTTTCAGAGTTAATACGGAAGTATGCTTGTAAAGGTGTGTCTAATTTAACGTTTTTCGGTACATAGATAAATGATCCACCTGACCATACTGCTGAATTTAATGCCGCGAATTTATTATCTGCAGCAGGTACAACAGATGCAAAGTATTCTCTGAATAAATCTTCATTTTCGCGTAATGCACTATCAGTATCTTTGAAGATAATTCCTTTTTCTTCTAATTCTTTCTCCATGTTATGATAAACAACTTCTGATTCATATTGTGCAGATACACCAGCTAAATATTTTTGTTCAGCTTCAGGAATACCTAATTTATCAAACGTACGTTTAATTTCTTCAGGGACTTCATCCCAAGAACGTTCTGTATGCTCTGATGGTTTAACATAATAAGTAATATCATCAAAGTCTAATTCTGATAAGTCTCCGCCCCATTGTGGCATAGGCATTTTATAGAATAATTTCAATGCTTTAAGACGGAAATCTAACATCCATTGCGGTTCTTCTTTCATCTTAGAAATTTCAGTAACGATATTTTCTGTTAAACCTCGCTCTGATCTGAAAATGGACACATCCTCATCGTGGAAACCATATTTATAATCTCCAACATCAGGTGCTTTTTTAGCCATTTTAATCACTCCTTGAATTGATAATTAATAAACAACGTGCGCATGAGATTTTTAATTTATATAGTTAAAAGTGTAATACTTAAAAATGACTATTCTTTAAAGTTGTAATATATATTATAACAACATACTGTAGTCATCTAAAGACTACATAGTTGCTATAATTTAAGTTTACCCGATTCATTTTAAAACACACTGAAGAAGATATTAATAATTAATTATTCTTCTTCAGTTGTACCTTCTGCTTTACCTTCTTTTTCAACTGTACCTTTCTCTAAAGCTTTCCAAGCAAGAGTTGCACATTTGATACGTGCTGGGAATTGAGATACACCTTGTAATGCTTCAATGTCACCCATCTCTTCCGTAATTTCATAGTCTTCACCGAGCATCATCTTAGTGAATTCTTGGCTCATTTGCATAGCTTCAGCAAGAGAATGACCTTTTACCGCTTCTGTCATCATTGATGCACTTGACATAGAAATTGAGCAACCTTCTCCTTCGAACTTTGCATCATTAATTATACCGTCATGAATATCGAATGTTAGACGAATACGGTCACCACAAGTAGGGTTATTCATATCCACTGTCATTGAGCCGTTATCTAAAACACCTTTATTTCTAGGGTTCTTATAATGATCCATAATTACAGATCGATATAGTTGATCTAAATTATTAAAATTCATAAGAGAAAAACTCCTTCGTTTGTTTCAATGCTTGAACTAACTGATCAATATCCTCTTTAGTGTTGTAAACATAGAAACTTGCTCGTGCAGTTGAGGATACATTAAGCCATTTCATTAGTGGTTGTGCACAGTGATGTCCAGCTCGAACAGCCACACCTTCAGTATCAACTGCTGTCGCAACATCATGAGGGTGAATATCTGAAAGATTGAAAGTAATCACACCTGCTCGACGATCTTTAGGTGGTCCATATATTTCTAAACCTTCAATTGCAGACATTTGATCGTATGCATACTCAGTCAGCTCTTTCTCATGCTTGTGTATAGCATCAAAGCCAAGGTCTTCAATGTAACGAATCGCTTCACCTAAACCAATTGCTTGTGCAATAAGAGGTGTTCCAGCTTCAAATTTCGTTGGTAAATCGGCCCAAGTAGCATCGTATTTACTAACAAAATCAATCATATCTCCACCGAATTCTACAGGTTCCATATCTTTAAGTAATTGACGTTTACCATATAAAACACCAATACCTGTAGGTCCTAACATCTTATGTCCACTAAAACTATAAAAATCAGCATCAATATCTTGCATATCCAAGGCCATATGTGGTGCAGCTTGAGCGCCATCAACACTAATAATAGCACCATGTTCGTGTGCGATGTCTGCAATCGTTTTAACATCATTAATTGTACCTAAGACGTTTGATACATGTGCAATAGCTACAATCTTAGTTTTTTCATTTATTGTTTCTTTAATGTCATCTACTCTAAGTTCGCCTTCATCAGTCATTGGGATAAATTTTAGTGATGCATTTTTACGCTTAGCTAATTGCTGCCATGGAACAATATTCGCGTGATGTTCCATCTCAGTCACAACTATTTCATCGCCTTCTTCGACGTTAGCGTCACCATAACTACGTGCAACAATATTGATTGATGCAGTTGTCCCTCTAGTGAAAATAATTTCTTCAAAATATTTAGCATTAATAAATCGACGAACAGTTTCACGAGCACTTTCATAGCCATCTGTTGCTAGTGATCCTAAAGTGTGAACACCACGGTGGACGTTAGAGTTATAACGTCTATAATAATCATCTAATACATTTAACACTTGAACAGGCGTTTGACTTGTAGCAGTTGAATCAAGATACGCTAAGCGCTTTCCGTTAACTTGTTGTTCAAGAATCGGGAAATCTTTAATGACATTGTTCACATTAAAAGTTTTTTCGGCCACTATATTCACGACCTTTCTATAATTAAAAATCTCGTTTTATTGGGTTAATAATTTTTGAAAATTTAAATTAAAGATTTATTTAGAAACTTTACGTTCAATAACTTCTCTTAATTGACGTTTAACGTCTTCAATTGGTAATTCACGAACTACTGGGTCTAAGAAACCATGTATAACTAAACGTTCAGCTTCAGTTCTTGAAATACCGCGACTCATTAAGTAATAAAGTTGCTCAGGGTCAACTCGACCTACTGACGCAGCGTGACCTGCTTCAACATCGTCTTCATCAATTAATAAGATAGGGTTAGCGTCACCACGTGCATTTTCAGATAGCATTAGTACACGAGATTCTTGATTAGCGATAGATTTAGTACCGCCGTGTTTAATATAACCAATACCATTAAACACTGAAGATGCATTTTCTGTCATTACGCCATGTTTTAAGATATAACCGTCAGTTTCTTTACCATACTGAACAATTTTAGATGTTAAATTAATTTTTTGGTCACCTGTTCCAACTACAACTGATTTCAATTCACTTGTTGAACGATCACCAATTAAGTTAGTAGTATTATCAATAATTTGACTACCTTCATTCATTAAGCCTAATGCCCAATTAATAGAGGCATCTGCTTCAGTTGTACCACGACGAATAATGTGACCGGTAAAACCTTTATCTAAGTAATCTACAGAGCCATAAGTGACATTAGAATTAGCTCCTGCAATCACTTCTGAAACAATATTAATTTGATTATCTTCACCATTTGCATTAGATAAATAATTCTCTACATAAGTTACTTCTGCACTTTCTTCAGTAACAAGAATAACGTGGTTATAGAAACTTGCATTATCGTCGTCATGAAGTACAACGTATTGAATTGGATGTTCAACTACAACATTCTTAGGTACATATACAAATATACCACCATTCATTAATGCAGTGTGTAGCGCTGTTAAACGATGTTCATCAATATCTACAGCTTTAGTCATGAAGTATTTTTGAACTAATTCACTGTGATTCACCAATGCTTCTGATAAACCTTCAATAATGACACCATCTTTTTTAGCTTGGTCTGACACTTGACTATAAGCTAAATCGTTATTGTGTTGAATCACTAAATTTTCAGAGTTTTCAACATCAATAATTTGTTTTACTGATTCTGGTAATTCGCTAAGGTTTTCATATGCACTGCCTTTTGTTTCATGTTGTTTAAATGTATCAAAATTCCATTTTCGTAATTTTGTTTTATCAGGTTTTGGCATTTCTAAAGTTTCTGTTAATTTCAACGCTTTTTTACGTAATTCTGTCATCCAAGAAGGTTCATTGTGCGCTTTTGAATAATCAACAAGTTGTTCTTCAGAAATGTTCAAAGTTTCAGTTGTCATAACTTTCTTTGCCTCCTACTTGATGAAATATAATTTGCTTAGTATGTTCATTTTCATCTTTAAAAGTGAACATCTCATTGTAAAAAGTCCTATTGACGACTATTCAGCTGCACCAAATTCTTCTTTAACCCATTCATAACCTTCTTCTTCAAGGCGTTTAGCTAGCTCTGGGCCACCAGATTTCACTACTTTACCACCATACATAACATGCACTTTATCAGGTGTGATGTAGTTTAATAAACGTTGATAGTGCGTAATCATTAATGCACCAAAGTCTTCACCACGCATTTGATTAATTCCTTTAGATACAACTTTTAAAGCATCGATATCTAAACCAGAATCAATTTCATCTAGAATAGCGAATTTCGGTTCTAACATCATTAATTGTAGAATTTCGTTACGTTTTTTCTCCCCACCAGAGAAACCTTCGTTTAAGTAACGTTGAGCCATATCTTGATCAATATCTAAGAAATCCATCTCTTTATCCAATTTCTTGATAAATTGCATTAAATTAATTTCTTGTCCTTCTTCACGTTTAGCATTAATAGCAGAACGCATGAAATCAGCATTTGTAACACCAGTGATTTCTGAAGGATATTGCATTGCTAGGAATAAACCTGCTTTAGCTCTTTCATCAACTTCTAATTCTAAAATATTAACGCCGTCTAATAATACTTCCCCTTGTGTCACTTCATAACTAGGGTGTCCCATGATTGCAGATGATAATGTTGATTTACCAGTGCCGTTAGGGCCCATAATTGCGTGTATTTCTCCTGTATTAACAGTTAAGTTTACACCTTTTAAAATTTCTTTATCCTCAATAGACACATGTAGGTCTTTGATTTCTAATGTTGATGACATTTATATTCCCTCCGTAAAATATAAAGTTTTCTTAACTAGTTTATAATAATTTTAATCTGTAGTCAAAAAGACTTAGTGAATTTCAATTCTCTTTATTATAACGCACTTAAGCACTAATATAAACTTTTTAAACCTTTTATTTAGATTAATTCTTTAAATAAAATTATTTTTATTTAACTCGTAAAATTTCATTAAATGATAAAGATAAGCTCAATTTCTCAATAGCCAATTTTTAGACAAAATAAAGGGTTTGTTTCCCTAAAATTTGAATTTTGTGATATTATGCAGTTTAACCTTTAAATCTTAAATGAAAGGAGCCATTCATGAACAACTTCAAATGGACGAATATTCTTAAAGGTTTTGGCATGGGTACAAGTGATTTAATTCCTGGTGTAAGTGGTGGAACAATAGCTTTACTGCTAGGTATCTATGATGATTTTATTAGTTCTGTAAGCGGACTGTTCTCGAAACGTTTTTGGCCGAGTTTTAAATTTTTACTTCCTATTTTATTAGGAATGGGTTTAGCCATCGCTTTATTAAGCAACTTATTCAACTATTTATTAAGCTATCACGAAATTCCAACTATGTTCTTTTTCACAGGATTGATTATTGGAATCATTCCATACTTACTAAAAACTTCTAACTTTAAACAAACCTTTAAAACCAAGCACTATCTAATGATTTTAATTGGAATTATTATTTTGGTCATCATTACACTTCTTAATAATGGTGATAAACATTCTGGCGAAACATTAACTCTATCTTTTGGTCTTATTATTAAATATTTTATAGCTGGTATGTTCGCCTCAAGTGCAATGTTATTACCCGGAATCTCTGGATCTTTTATGTTATTAGTATTTGGTGCCTATGGGACGGTAATGTTTTCAATCTCTGAGCTAGTGAACTTAAATTTCACAGCATTACCTATTTTAATCATCGTTGGATTAGGTATTTTGACAGGATTTATGCTGTCTAGCCGTATGATTCAGTACTTCCTGCACCATCACACAACGATGACGTTCGCATTGATTATAGGATTTGTAATTGGTTCAATTTATGCCGTTTTCCCAGGCTTCCCTGAAAATGGCCTAGTTTGGATAATCTCATTTTTAACAATAATTATAGGCTTTATTGTTAGTTTTACCTTAGGACTAATTACAGCAAAATCAGATAATCAATAAATTTTAATATTTTTAACACAATAAAACCCTCACGTACGATTCTGTACCTGAGGGCTTTCTAAAAGTAAAGAGACAAATTTATTTGTCGCCTTTAAATTTATCAATTACATCGTTAGCTTTTTCTTTAGCGTTATCAACAACTTCTTTAGCTTTACCTGAAGTTTTGTCTTCTTTGCCTTCTTGTTCTAAATTTTTATTATCTGTAGCGTTACCTACTGTTTCTTTAATATTACCTTTAGCTTGTTCAAATTTATTATCTTCAGCCATTGTAATTTCCTCCTTATGACTTTATCTTTATAATTTATACCCTCTAAAATCTAGAATAAACATCAATATAATGATAATCGCTTAATTTTTTATTTTAAAAGATTGCTTTATACAGTGATTTTCATATACTAAAATTACCAAAAACTTTTTAAGGAGTGTAGTTATGAAATTCGTCAATATTACATCTATGACTGAAGGTGGACTTAATAAGAAAGTTAATCGTTTTTTAGAACAAAATCCAAATATAGAAGTCTTAAAATTTGATTATCAAATGGGATACGGTGGTCTCGGTGTAGGTATTCTTTATAGAGTAGTATAAAATTTAAATAAAAAGATCACTCTCTTAACATATGCGTTAAGAAAGTGATCTTTTGTTTTACTTAGCTGGTACGACTGCACCATCATATTTTTTATCGATATAATCTCTGATTTCTTTAGATTGAAGAACTTCCATTAAAGCTTTAATTTTCTTATCATCTTTATGTCCTTTTTTAACTGCAATTAAGTTAGCATAAGGATTATCTTTGGCTTTCTCTAAGGCAATTGAGTCTTTTTTAGGACTTAATTTTTGGTCAATTGCGTAGTTAGAATTGATGATGACTGCATCAGCTTTTTGATTTTGGTAAATTTTTGGTAAGTATTCGGCTGATTGTTTGTTATTAAATTTGATATCTTTTTTATTCTCTTCGATATCACTAAATTTAGCGTCTTCAATCTTAACGCCTTTTTTAAGTTTAATTAAGCCTTCATCCACAAAGAATTTTAAGAAACGTCCTTGTTCAGCAGGATTATTTGAAACGTAGACCGTTGCACCTTTAGGTAAATCTTTCAAACTTTTATATTTTTTAGAGTAAACTGCCATAGGTTCTAATTCTACATCTCCAGCAGATTCAATTTTGTATCCTTTTTCTTTACTTTCAGTTTTCAAGTATGGTGTATGTTGGAAGAAGTTTGCGTCGATTTCACCTTTATCTAATAATTTATTAGGTGTAGTGTAATCGTTAATTGTTTTAATCTTTAAGTCATAACCTTTTTTCTCAAGTAATGGTTTAGCTTTTTCTAAAATTTCAGCGTGAGGGGCTGGTGAAGCACCTACTGTGATTGTTTTCTCTTTGTCACCACCGCCACCACAAGCAGCTAAAGCAACTGTTAATGCCAAAACTAAAATAATACCTAAAATTTTTTTCATTGAACGTTTTCCCCTTTTCTTTAGCGTTTATCAATTTTATTTGTAAGCCAATCCCCAAGGAATTGAATTATAAATACAATAATTAAAATGAATACAGTAGAAACTAATATGACATCATTTTGATTCCTAGTAAATCCTGTTAAGTATGCTAAGTTACCTAAACCACCTGCCCCGATTACACCTGCTATGGCAGTTGAACCAACTAAAGCAATAGCGGTTACAGTAATACCTGAGACTAAAGCTGGCATCGCTTCAGGAAGTAGTACTTTGCGTACAACAGTCCATGTGTTAGCTCCCATTGACCAAGCCGCTTCAATTACACCTTTATCAATTTCTTTAAATGCAATTTCTACTAAACGAGCATAGAATGGAGCTGCACCAATTATAAGTGCAGGTAATGCTCCTGTCGGTCCACTAATAGTACCTAAGATGACACTCGTAAATGGTATGAGTAATAAAATTAAAATAATGAACGGAATGGCTCTAAATAAGTTCACTATAAATGAGACAATTGTATAGAAAATTCGAGCTGCTGGTGAATGACTCTTCGCAGATAGGAAAAGTAACACACCTAAAATCAAACCAAATATAAAGGCGAAAATAGTAGAAACAATTGTCATATACAGCGTTTCTAAAATAGCTTGCCATACATCTGGCCATTGAACATTAGGCATTGTAAACATTTCATGAAAAATTTCGCCATAAGACTTACCCATGTCTCAACACCTCCACATTCACATGTTGCTCATGAAGATCATTTTTAAAATGTTCAAAGCTATCATTATTAATGTGTGGAATATGAATCACTAAGAATCCTATAGAACCATTTCTAGTATTCTTGATGTCAGCTTCCAGAATATTAACGTCAATATTATGTGTTTTCGTGATATACGAAACAATAGGTTCAGTTGCATTATCACCAGTAAAGTTCAATCTCACTATGTAAGAATCACTCGCTAATGGTTCTAATTCATCTAAAGAATCTTCAAAATCATCATTTAAATCGTCTTTAACAAAGCGTTTTGTAACCGCGTGTTGAGGACTCTCAAACACTTCACTTACTTTACCTTGCTCTATTACTTTACCGCTTTCCATTACAGCAACTTCATCACATATACGTCTAATTACGTGCATTTCATGAGTAATTAAAACGATAGTAAGATTTTGCTGTTCTCTTACTTTAAGTAATAGGTCCAAAATTTCGTCAGTTGTTTGAGGGTCTAAAGCACTTGTAGCTTCATCACAAAGTAAAACATCAGGATCATTTGCTAATGCTCTAGCAATACCTACTCTTTGTTTTTGTCCCCCAGATAACTCTGATGGATAAGCACTTTCTCGTCCTTTCAAACCTACCAATTCTACTAATTCGAGTGCTTTTTGCTTCGCTTTACCACTTGGGACTCCTGCGATTTCAAGTGGAAATGTGATATTTTTTAAAACGGTTCTTGACCATAATAAGTTGAAATGTTGGAAAATCATACTTACTTTTTGTCGTTTTTTTCGTAGCTCTGATTTAGATAATTTACTAATATTGTCCCCGTCAATTATTACATCTCCTGAAGTTGGAGATTCCAAGTTGTTGAACATTCTAATTAGTGTACTTTTACCAGCACCAGAGAAACCAATAACGCCAAAAATTGAGCCTGATTCAATATTTAAATCAACGTGATCAACTGCAAGAACATCTTTGTTCTTAGTATGATATCGTTTAACTATTTGATTTAACTCAATCACGTTAATAGCCTCCTTAAATTGCATATATAAATTAAAAAATGCTTTCTCAACTTATAGAGAGTTGAGAAAGCATTCTAAAAATCTTCTTTCTCTCATCTTCTAAAGTTGAACTTTATGTGAATTGGCACCATTTCTATATCAGACGGTTGCCGGGCTTCATAGGGCACATCCCTCCACCTCTCTCGATAAGAGTTGTCGCATCATTTAATTTGTATTAATCCTACCATCGTACTAGAGTTTCGTCAATAATTATTTTAAATTTTCTAACAAATAAGGAACTGATTGAAATGCATAGATTCTATTTTCTTCTTTGTCCTTATTCATTACCAATAGAACAGGAACTGACATTATTTCTTTTTCTTTACTAAAATCCGGATGAAAATTTAAATCTACCTTCTTAATAGGCAGCTGTAATATATCATTAGCAATATCTAACATTCTTTCTGAGACTTTACATGTCCCACACATAGGTGTATATCCAAAAATAAGATGTTTATCTTCATTATAGTTTTCTGTTATATCTTCGAGATCGATTGTACTACTCATTAACTAAAACTAACCTTTCAGTGTTTAAATTAGGCATTAGATTCTTCTCTTTTCGCACTGCGAATCCGTATCTATTTAAAACATTAGCTAAATAGTTTTTAGGACATTTAGCTACTTCACAATATGTTTTATCAACATATATATGTTCACTTTCGCTTAAATATCGCTTAAACCATTTTCTAATTTTTTCTCCTTCATCATCAGAATCTGCAAGAACATAAACTTGTTTGCCATAAAGTGATTCTATCATATCATCGATTTTATCTATACTCATGGTCCCATGGGTACAAATAATACTTACTGGTTCTGCAATAACTTGTTGCACTCGTTTCTTATCCGACTTACCTTCAACAATGATAACTTTATTCACAATAGTCATGTCAATCCACCTTCTAAGAGTCGATAGTTAACTGTCACTTACATCATTCACAGAATCCTCAAAAACTAAACATTTTTAGAAACACTTAGCATTTTTAATGCTTAGTGTTTCTTATGCATGAGCTTTAGCTCAGGCGTTCCTTTTCTTCACTTATCACTTTAGTGGTTAGTGTTTCTTATGCATGAGCGTCAGTTCAGACGTTCCTCTTTTCCACTTAGCATTTTTAATGCTAAGTGTTTCTAAGGTAATCTAAAAAAACTCCTTGATTATATTAATCGAGGAGTTTAAACATACTATTCACCAATCATCTCAGAATATTGCTCTGCTGATAATAATTGATCTAATTGACTTTGATCACTAATCTCTACTTTTACCATCCATGCTTTTTCATATGGTGATTCGTTAACAAATTCAGGACTATCTTCTAATTCGTCGTTAACTTCGACGATTTTACCTGAGATAGGCGCATATAATTCTGATACAGTTTTAACTGATTCAACACTACCAAAAGTATCGCCTTCATTTAAATCTTCATCTGTTTCAGGTAATTCAACAAATACGATATCACCTAATTCATTTTGAGCATATTCTGTGATACCAATAGTAGCTACATTATCTTCTACTTTAACCCATTCATGTTCTTTAGAATATTTAAATTCGCTCGGTACTGCCACGAGAATCCCCTCCTAATTATTAATTACATTTTAATGATGCCACACTGATATTGTTCAATCAACTAATATCTAAAAGATTTAATATGATAAAATTCGTGTTTATTTATGTAAAATATCATATTCGCATCATTTCAGTTTTTAATGTTCACTTTTAAAATAAATATTTAAATACTATAACCAAGTATCTTTATACTGATCTTCTTTAAATCCTAAAGTGATTTTTTCTCCAGAGATAGCTAATGGACGTTTTACCAACATTCCATCAGATGCTAATAAATCTAATTTTTCATCATCTGACATGTCTTTAAGTTTATCTTTCAAATTAAGTTCACGATATTTAGCGCCATGAGTGTTAAATAATTTATTTACTTCAACACCTGTTTTTTCAATGATATCTTCAAATTCTTTCTTAGTAGGTGTGTGTTGTACGATATCAATAGGTTCATAGCTCACACCATATTCATTTAAAAATTTAGCGGCTTTCTTACAAGTCGTACAATTTGAATATTGATAAAATTTAATCATTCGTTTGTTACCTCCTTCTCTTTATTAAGACAAATATATCATTTTCTTTAGGAAAACGCTCTACTTTTTAAGCTAATATTTTTATAAAAAAGATATCATTGGTTATAATAAATTTACTAATAGTGAAAAGGAGCATATAACTATGCAAGGTATTCATAAAACAGAAGACTTTAATTCTACAATCAATAGTAAAGAACCAGTTATTATCAAATTCGAAGCAGATTGGTGTCCAGATTGTAAAGCAATGGATATGTGGATTGACCCTATTACAGAAAAATATAATAACTATCATTGGTATGTAGTAGATCGTGATGAGTTAGAAGATGTTACTACTGAAAATGATGTTATGGGTATACCAAGCATCTTAATTTTCCAAAATGGCGAAAAATTAGCGCATTTACATTCGGCTAATGCGAAATCACCAGAACAAGTCGAATCTTTCCTAGATGAAAACTTAAATCAATAAAAATAAAATTAGAGCTTTCTCTACAAATTTAAAGTAGAGAAAGCTCTTTTTTAGGTACTTTGAAAATTAAAATAATTACTCAAACTTAGTGATTAAATTTTTATTTTTACGTTTAGCTTTAGTTGGCTCAACTTCTAAATCCGTTAGATACATGAAACCAGCTAAAATTTCATCATCTTGAATATCTAAAGCTCTACGTACTTTAGGTTCAAAAATATAGTGAGGTGTTTTCCAACATGTGCCAATTCCCGCTTCGTAAAGTAACAACATTAAATTTTGAGCAAATGCTCCAAATGCAAAGTAATTTTCTCTGTTTTGTCTTTGTCTAGGATCATTTTTCAAAATGAGTAATAATAAACCACCTAAATTTGTTACAGCATTATAATGATCTTCTCTTTTTTCGGGATGATCTGGAAATGCAAATCGAGTAATGTCATGACTAAAATCACCTAATTTGTCTTTTGAAACATGAACGACTCTCCAAGGTTCACGCATTCCATGATTTGGAGCGTCGGTAGCTTTTTCGATAGCATCATATAATGCCTTATCGTCAATCACCATATCATGTTTAAATTTCTTAATACTTCTTCTATTAGATATAGCTTCTTGTAATTCCACTTTAATTCGCTCCTTCTACGTTCGTTGATAACAATTATCAATTATAAGTCACAAAACCGTTAAATTCAACTTATTCGTTTATCATTGATAAAATTCAAGCTGTTGTTTCAGAGCTTTAACATGAATTTGACCAGGAGCTTGTGGCTCACCTAAGCAACCGTATGAAATTGATCCCCCAAACACCCCTTGTGCAACACGACTTACTAATCCTAGATGAGACATAGATATTCCGATAACTTTATAAGGTGTATTATCAGAAGTCACACTCATTGCCTCTAATAAATGTAGTACATCTTCTTTATTGTTTGGCATTACTGCAAGTTTTAAATATTGTGGTGCTAATTTTTGCATTTTGTAATATATAAATTTAATCTCTTCTAATGATGGTGTTTCTTCAAAATTATGATGCGATAACACTACGTTTAAATTCTTTTCTTGAGCATCAGTGATTAATTGAGCATATTGGTCTGTATTAATAGCTCCACTCCATTCAATATCAAGTAATTCAAATTGGGCATATTCAATCAATAGCTTAAGAATATCTATATAAGTTGTTTCTTCAACATTTCCTTTACCACCTTGATTAGAGGTACGATAAGTCACTAAAATCTTAAAATCTAAATTCAATCCTCTTAATTGTTGAATCACAGTATCAACATTTTTAATAACGAAGTTCTCCCACTGATCTATTCGTAGTTCTACGATATCTATATAGTCTTTATATTTTATTAATTCATCTAAGCACAATTGCGTTATTGTTTCTTCTGGCGAAATGGTTACTGCAACATCTACTTGCGTCATGATATCCCTCTATTCATAAGAATAATATTAAGATTATTTTATATTAATTTATTCACAACTTACAAATGATGATTGGGAGATTGATTTTTATTTAAAGAATTTAATCATGATTTAAAAAATCTAGCACTGGGTATGGTAAAAATATATAAAGATTTAGGAGGTAATAATAATGGCAGTTCAATATGAAACTAAAGCTACAAACGTTGGTGGACGTAAAGGACATGTGCACACTGACGATAACGCAATAAATGTTGATGTATTACCACCACAACAAGCTGATGGAAATGCTACAAATCCTGAACAATTATTTGCAGCAGGTTACGCTTCATGCTTTAATGGTGCTTTTGATCTTATTTTAAAACAAAACAAAGTACGTGATGCTGAACCAGAAGTTACTCTAACAGTACGTTTAGAGGACGATCCAAATGCTGAGAGTCCTAAATTGAGTGTAGATATTGATGCAAAAGTTAAAAATGTTTTATCTCAAGAAGATGCTGAAAAATATTTACAAGATGCACATGAGTTTTGTCCATATTCAAAAGCAACTCGCGGTAACATTGATGTAAATCTAAATGTAGAAGTTATTGACTAAACATTTTAGTCATTTCAATTAAATATCTAAGTGTTGCTTATAGCTACCAACCTTTGTACAAGAAGTGTTGGTAGCTTTTTTCTTTCTAAACAGTACATTTCTAACAGAAATTTTCAAACTTAAGTTTATTAAAATTTTTTATTAAGATTTAGTAAACATAATTGTATGATTACAATATCTGATAAAATAGTATGTAGTTAAACCCTTTTAAGATATGGATATAGATGAAATTTCAAAATAATATTTTTATAATTTGAATTTCCACATAATTAAATTATCACAAATGCTTTTTGTTAATATAAAACGATTATTGCGTATTTTTAATAATTCTTTTATTATGTATTTGATAAGTATCTTAGTCTAAAGATATTAAATATGTTTTTATTTTCTTTGAACCTGGAGGTCAACATGAAAAATATCCGTGTATTAAATACTGATGATTTAGAATCTTATAAAGAATTAATGTCAAACGGCTATCATAATTATGCTTGGGATCAATATTATTTAGAACATGTTACTGAAGAATGTCTAAACTCTATTCTCTCGGAAGAAACAAAGTATTTAAACGTTTTCGGCGCATTTGATAACAATCATCTTGTTGCAACATGTACGTTAAAGCAAATAAAATTTGTTGGAAAGCGTCATAAAGCCGTTTTAGAGAATAATTTTGTTAAAGATAATGATGAAATTATTAATAGAGAGCTCATTAATCACATAATTGAATTCGCTAAAACGCAAGGTATTGAAATGTTGATGACCACAATCGCTTCAAATAACATAAGCGCTAAAATATTTTTCAGTTCTCTCGGGTTTGAAAATTTAGCCTTTGAAAAAAATGCTAGTAAAATTGGGGATGAATATTTAGATGAGAATTGGCTCATTTACTATACTTCTGACATTCCATCGAATTCTTAAGAAAGTTTATTTAAAACATGCGTAAATGGGGTATGGAAGATACCCTATCTGCGGGCGTATGTTTCCGCTATGATTTAGTTTTTATAAATATACATAAGTGTTAGACATTATTATTTTTAAAAGTTATAATCAGCTTAAATTATCAGAATTTTCAATCTTTAAAGGCTGGTGATCCCTTTTATGAGCGAAGCAGTAATACACGGTTTTCTCTTAGCTATAGGGTTAATCTTACCCTTAGGCGCACAAAATGTTTTCGTTTTTAATCAAGGAGCAAATCAATCTAAGCTAATTAAAGCCTTCCCAGCAGTTATTACAGCAGGAATATGTGATTCTATACTAATTAGCTTAGCAGTTATCGGTGTTTCTTTAGTATTAATGTCACTACCTCTTTTACAAATAGTGATCTACATTATTGGACTTATTTTTCTGCTTTATATGGCATGGACACTTTGGAATGAAACGCCTGATCCTATTAAACAAGAAGGTGGACTATCTACAACAAAACAAATAAGTTTTGCTTTATCTGTCTCTTTGTTAAATCCACATGCAATTATGGATACTATTGGCGTTATAGGTACAAGTGCGTCCGCTTACGAAAGAAATAACAAATTCGCTTTTACTTTAACATGTATATTTGTTTCATGGATTTGGTTTATCTTCTTAGCTTTATTAGGTAAATCAGTGGGAAGAATCGATAAATCAGGTAAATTATTAGTTGTGATAAACAAGTTATCTTGCATTATCATTATAGCTGTTGCAATTTTAATCATTAAAAAATTGTGTCAACTTCTTTTTTAGTACAAATAAGCTCAAGCCCATAATATAGCTATTTAAGGGCTTGAGCTTATTATTTTTAGTTTGTAGGATCAATGATTTCAATGAATTTAAATTGATTATCATCATATTCAAATTTTAAGATATGACAATTACCGATATCATAAGTACTACCCTCTTGATTACCTAACACCTTTCTAATAAATAAACCGATCGTACTACCATGGCTTACTGCCAAAGCTGTTTGATTAGTTTGATTAGCGACGACATCCTCAAGTGTTTCATAAACTCTGGATTCAACCTCAGATTTTGATTCACCACCAAAGGGTACTACATAATCACCATATAAATTCTCAGGCTTTTTAATTGCCTTTAATAACTCAATACTCTCTCCTTCAAATAAACCAAAACCCCATTCTTTAATACCTTTTAATCTTTTATAATTTTGGTTAGGCACTGCATTTTCAAGAGTTTCACAGGCACGTTCTTGTGATGACGATACTATTGTATCAAATGTAATATGATGCTTTTCAAAATAACCTTTAGCAGACTGAGCCTGCCTAACCCCTAATGTTGTTAATGGCGAATCACTCGCACCTTGAATTCTTCCTTTTAAATTAAAAACTGTTTGACCATGTCTCATTAAATATAATGTTTTAGTCATAATAAACACCTCTTCACTACAATGACTTACTTTTACTATTTAGCATTCTATGCAATTTCTATTTCAATATTCATTTAATCACTATGAAAATGAGATGTAAACGACTTCTAATAATATACAAATTTGCTTATCTGCATATTAAATTGTTTTAAATTTGTGAGTATGGGTATAACTTAACATCAGATTTACATTTACTAAAGGAGTGTCTATTATGGATAGTCATAATCAATGCAATTATGTAAATCCTAATTCAGTTTCGTTAGACTGGGAATGTTTTATTATTAGTAAAACTGATATGTTATTAGATGGCGTTCCAAAAGAATTGATTAATGCATGGTTAGACAAAGATCTTATTGAACCTTTTTCTATAAGAAATAACGAAGTTAATTTCAAGACTAAAGATGTATGGGAAGCGCTTAATACTCATAATTGGTATTACTCAAATTAATTTATATAAACTAATTGCTCTATTCGTACTTTCAATTAACTGATGGTCTCTATAGTGATCAAGCACGTATGCACGAATGGCTTTATTGTTTTTTTCTTCACGGGGAAAATGAATATCATCTAAAATATAATTTGCTAAACTACCTAAAGGTGTATCATCATTTATAAAACCTAAAATAAAATCATAAAAAGTCATTCCACCTCAACCCCTTTTCCACTTATTAATAGCTAAGTTATATAGTATTACTCTTTATCATACCAAATTACTCGAGATTGTCTATGTGCAAAATTTTACTTTTGCACTTTTTTTATTATGCTCTTTTAAAATTCATCACATATAATTACATTTAAAATATTTCATAATCTTTATTGGTTTCTTATTTAGTAATCATTTACTCTTAAATACAATTAACTTTTCATGACCTAAATGAGTCCAAAACTCTCACAAAATACTTCATCATTTACAAATTTAGTAAACTTTCTAATTCATTTGTTTTACAATATCTTATGAGTATGAGTAAATTAAAATGTAAATTGTATATAATTAAAAGTAATTGATTTACCTGTGAGTAATTAATGATATTATAGTATGTAAAAGACTTTATGCTATACGTGTCTAATGAGGTGGCCACCTATGAAAATATTTAGTATAAATGTGATTAATATTTTATTGACCATATTATTTATAGCCTTTAATGTGCTTATAACTTATAACGCAAATGTTGATAATCAATTATGGTTGATACCAGGATTATGTATTTGTGGCGTCGCTTTATTCACTAGTCTAATAATAGCTATTATTTACACTGATTTGCTAAGCGAAATTATATTTTTCATAAATATTGTATTAGCACTTTACTATATTTATCCTATTTTTTACGACTTCTTGTAATTAAGTAACACTGAGATAAGGAGGGAATCATTGTGAGTTTGCATTTTCAAATATTGTTATGGCTAGCAATTATATTTATTGTCGCTGGAGCTATTATTTTAACAATTATGCTTAAGACTAAGAAAGAAGAAAGAAAAGAATCTTATTTAGGATTTACTGTAATATTCTTGATTTTTGGATTTGCTATGCTTATATACACACTCATTTTCGGGTTGTAACCTTTTTTAGTAGAGCGATATTAATTACAATTCACCTTTGAGTTCAGTTAGCTCACGCTAATATTGATTTTAGCTAAGTCATTATTTTTGACTTAGCTTTTTTATTTTTGAAAATGAAGTTTATTTTACATATAGAGTCATTTAATATAATAATTAATTTAGTATATTTAATGAAGGAGTTTTCACTATAAATGAAAACTAAATATAAACTTACCATTCTATTTATAACTTTGGTTATAGTACTTTTAATTTTATTTTCAATAAACGTCTTCAATAAAGATAAAGAATCTTATGAAAGCATAGACACTAAAGATTTTAAACTTAAACCGGGCGACATTATCATTACTAAAGGTCCTGTATTATTCGGGTTCTTCGGCCATTCAAGTATAGCCATAGATGAAGATACTGTGCTTCAAATTGAAGGCCCTGGTGATCAACCTATAACTGAATCATTTGAATCATATCAACGGCGTTTCGGTACTGGAAAAGACGATTGGATAAAAGTGTATCGTAGTGTAAAACCAGATGCTGGTCAAAAAGCAGCAAATTGGGTAAAACGTAATTACGAAAATAGTGATAGCCGATATCTCGTTACGCTAAATTTGAAAAGTCAAAAATTCACTTATTGCACTAAAATAATTTATCAAGCTTACAAATACGGTGTAGATAAAAATGCTGTAAGTGATCATGGATTATACATCATTTCACCATATGCATTAAAAGATAATTTTACACATGACTATCGTTTAAAGTTAGTTAAAAATATTAAAAATTAAACCCTCCAGACAATAGTTAAGGTAAATGAATAACCTATTGTTTAAGGAGGGTTTTTATAAAATTAAACTTCTTTAAAATAGTTAACGAATTGCTCATTTCTATCTAAAAGGTCTAAATAAGAAATAGAGCTAAATGGGATAATTCGTGTGCAATTCTTAAGCGGATAGATGATAATCTCATTTTCATAATCGACGTGAATATCATTCTCCAATACGATTTTCTTATTTCCAACGACCACCGCGACTGCTTTAAAACTATCATCATTCAAATATCTTCTTAATAATTCTTTATCCATAACAACATCACATCCCTTTATTATAAAATAGCACATTATTGTTAAGGGAGTGTGAAAACAATCTAATTATTTAATTAATTCATAATATTTTTAGAAAATATCGCTTTAGTTTGGATATCACTTAGAACTTTCACTAAAGATTCTTTCTCATCTTAAATAAATAAAATGGCGATTGATTGATTTCTCCTACAATCGAAAAACCGAATTTTTTATAGACGCTTAGAGCTTTCTTATTATCTTGAACTACTGTTAATGAAATTTTGTCAAAACCATCATTGATAGCAAGACGTTCAGCAAATTTTAATAATTTCGTACCAACGCCCTTACCTCTGGCTTTCGGGAGAGTTGCAAGCATACTCACATGAAATTCATCTTTCTCTCCTTCATCCATTGTAATTAGAGAATATATCTTTTTGAAATTGGATAAAATAATTTTTAATGATTTCAATTTTTTTATTTTGATGATTTCAAGCACAGTTTGAAACATTGATTTTTCTAATTTGACTAATGAGGTACAAGTTATAGCACCTAAAACTTGTCCCTCTTCTTTTGCTACATAAGAAATATCATGACTAAATCGGTTACCCTTCTTTTGCCATAATTGCTGTAACTGTTTATTTAATCGTTCATTCGATGTCTCTCCTAAAATAACTTGTGCCATTTCATCAATGGCTAAATGAGTTAATCTTCCTCCTTCCTTATCACTTGATTGAGCACTTTTAATCTGAATGTCCTCCACTTTATCACCTTCGTAAATTATTTTTAAAATAAAAAATACATTGAATTAACAATAATTGTTTACCCTATTAAAGTAAGTTCAATTATTTTTATATAGAAAATAAAAGATGAAATACTTGTTTATTTAATAAAATCATTGTTATCATTTATGAGTTAAATTATTGAAAACAAAGGAGATATAATGAGCAATAAAGGCAGTCTATATTCAATACTTTATTATTTAGCTATAGCGTTAATTGTCATCACTATCATAGTAGTGGTTTTGATTTTCTATAACACTAGAAAATCAGCTTCTAAACCTTCAAGCGATCGCTATAGTGATTTTGAAGAATTAAAAAAGAATACCACTAAAAACAAGGATTGGAGAATTGTGACGAAACATAGAAAGGATAATAATATTTTACTTACAGCCATTCACGGTGGTGGAATAGAACCAGGTACAACAGAACTTGCAAGACGTGTATCGAACGTAGGTAAATATAACTTTTATTCTTTTGAAGGTTTACGTAAACATAATAATGATCAACTTCACGTGACTTCAACGAATTACGATGAACCGAAATTAATTAATATGTTAGAAAAATCAAATGAGACAATTTCAATTCATGGTTCTTCTGGAGATGACCATATCGTGTATATAGGTGGAAAAGATACTAAAATGGCAAAAGCGATTGCGAAGGCATTACGTAAGAAAGATTTTACCGTTAAAGAGAGTCCGAAAGAAATTAATGCGCAATCTGATGATAATTTTGTAAATAAAAATGATACAGATTCAGGAGTACAACTCGAATTGACCACTGCACAGCGCGAGGAATTTTTCAAACATCATAAATTAGACAAAACAACGCGAGGTAATCCTAAAAAATATACAAGAGATTTTTATAAGTTTGCGAACGCTGTAGAAAAAGGTATAAAAAAAGCAAAATAAACTCAAATGACCTTCTACCTACACATAAAATTTTTATTAAAAATCATTCTTTTCAGCGTTTCTACAAGTACGTATCTAGGGTATAAAGTGATATGTATTTTGTGTGGAGGGATTAATTTATGGACGAATTAACTAAAGAACAAAAATATACAGTCGCAAAGTTTTATAAATTATATATGGAACGTTCAAATGAAGGATTATCTGAAGAACAATCTAACGACTTCAAAGATTCTATAACTACTCAAGATGATTATTTCTGTGACCGTGAATATGAAGATTTTATTCATAACTGTAAAGTACTTATAGAAGAGGGCTATCTTGAAGGTGATATTAAAGATCAAACGATTTATAATATTAAATTAACTACCAAAGCTTTTACAGAAATTGAAAAAAGCTTTGGTTAGTATTTTTAGTAAGGTGATTTTTAATGGATAATTGGAAAATTGATAATCATTCAAATCGCAAATTTTTAATTCAAAAAAATGAGGGTGAATTATCAATTGTAGAACCATTAGATAATGGTGCATTTAAAATACTTGCTGAAATTAACTTATCTAATGAAAATGATGTAAATATTTATGACAGTCATTTATATGTTTCAGTAAGCCTAGAACAAGAAGAAATTTGTATATTTGATAACAACAATACGTAATCTTTAAAAATTGCGATAATTCTATATTTAATGAATTATCAATTTATGTTAACAGAACTTTAATAATTATTTTATTATTGTCAAACTAATAAAATAGCCATAAATATAGTTTTATGGTACTCTATATGTGTTGCACTCTGTGAGTGTTTAACATTACTTCTTGTTGTCGCCGTACAGACTTTAATTTTCGTCATTATTAAAGCGCTGTACAGGCGATTTTTTTATAATGAAGACTAAATAATTCAAAAAGGATATCACTTTGGGCCTATATAAATAAGAAATTAGAAAAGCTGCGATATGCAGCTTTTTTATAATATCTCATCTAATTGTTTTACTAAAATAGGTGTATATAAATAACGGTAACCTTTTTTGGTTGGATGTGAATCATCTACCATCATTTCTTTATCACTTTTAGCTAATTTATTAATTTCATCATTATTAAAAATATCAATAATATGTATATCCCATTTTGTTTTAAGTGGATAAAGATGATTAACTAACTGCTTATAAGTTAGATCATTTTCTCTAATACAGGTATAAAAGATGATTGGACAATGCCATTTAGTATGAACATACTTAATAATATATTCAATCGCACCTAATGTCGTCTCAGTATCAAAACTTTCAAGGTCAAAAGACTGACTCATTTCACCAATTTCATAACCAAATCTTGCATCATTCGTAGATAACTGTATTACAACAGCATCAATTTTAGTATTCACAAAATTTAACTTTCTGAGTCGATTTAAATAACTATTTACATTTTTCCCAGCTAATGTTGTGCCTGATTTAGCCTCTTTGATTCCTTTTACTTCATATTCTGTTGTGAGATATTCAACAAAAGAGATTCCTTTCGAAGCCGCACCATAAGTTATAGAAGACCCTAAAAAGATAATTTTTTTCCCATTAAGATTATCATCTTCTTTTTTCATATCAATTTTTGGATTATAGTAATCTTTATTCCCATTGATAATATTGAAAATGTTCTTCAATGACTTCAACATCGTTGGTACTTCATTCAATATCATTTTTGCTTTATGCATGTATTTCTCCTTATACTTATTTATATTGAAAATTTACTGGTTTATATATTTTAGCATTTTATTAGATTAAGGATACCATCTTACAAATAAAAAAGCCCTCCTAAGAGGGCTTTAAAACTTTTAATTACATTTTAACAACGTTCGCTGCTTGTTCACCACGTTCTCCTTCAACAATGTCGAATTCAACGTTTTGACCTTCTTCTAAAGACTTATAACCGTCTTCTACGATTGCTGAGAAATGAACGAATACGTCCCCGCCATTTTCTCTTTCGATGAATCCAAAGCCTTTTTCTGAATTAAACCATTTAACTGTACCGTTATTCATATAGAATACCTCCATGTGCTGTTGCACTAAATATTTGTAACAAATCCATTAATTAAAAGAGAATATTCTATAAAAATAATTCCACAATCAACTTCACGTTCTTTATTACTTAACATTCACTATACGCTTATTTTGAAATAAGTAAAGTCTTTTCCAGGAATTTCTTAAATTAATTTATATTTCAAATTTTTAAAGATAACTATTTATCATCACATATACCATAACTATTAAATAAAATGATTATCACAAAGATAAAGTTATAGTTAATGTGACTTTTTAAATTGCACAAAAATAAGTAGCTAAAGTAGAAATTAAATAAAATTATACAGTTAGGAATTCAAAATTATCTCAATTTTTAATTTTTTCACACAAAAGAACCATATATAATTATTTGCGCATTAACCACCAAAATCTCCAATACTTGCTATATGATATACACATAATCAATTAATTGGAGGGGCTTATAAATGTTCATCTTTGATTTATTAAAAAAAGGAATTCAATTCTTTAAAGACGTATTTGGTAAATAATATTTTTGAGTAGTAGTGGTGCCCTTCTTTATTGAAGGGTACTTTTTTTATATAATAAAACCCTAGTATTATTATAATAAATATTGAATAAATTTGTTATTAATTTTTAGAATTAACAGAAAAGAATTCAAAGTTATTAAATATATACTAAAAAACTACATTTATGAATAATTTTTTACTACTTTTGAAATAATTAACAAAAATTACTCTAATAATAATATACTACAGCTAACAAATACATAGGAGGTGAGTCAAATGTTCATCGTTAACTTAATCAAAAAAGCAATCGAATTCTTCAAAGGTTTATTTGGTAACAAAAAATAATTAATTATCTTCCCCTCTTTCAATAGAGGGGCTTTTTTATTTCATATACAAATAACTCTTTTAAAATTTTACATTAATTTTAAATTAGATTTAACGATTTTGGGTAAAGAAAAATTATCACAATAAAATCATTATTTTAGGAGTGAAATTTAATGAAGAAATTTTTTGCCGTATTATTATCAAGCTTTTTAGTGCTAAGTGCATGTAGTCATAGTGATTATTCAGATAAAAAAGATTCAGATAAAAACAGTTCAAAAACGGAATCTAAAAAGTCGGATAAAAAAGATTCAAAAGGTGATAAAAAAGTTAATAACGCTAAAGATAACATTAAAGACAGTAAATTAGGTAAGAAAAGCAAAGATAAAAGTTCAAAAAGTAAGGATTCAAAACCTAAAAATAAACAAACTAATCAACAATCATCTAATAGCGCATCACAAGCAAACAATACTTCAACTCAACCTCAAAATAATAATGCTAATAACGCTAACAATACTAACGGCAATAACCAAAATTCTTATAACAATCAAGCTAATTCACAAAACCAACAACAAAATCAAACTAACAATACACAACAAAATAATTCCCAAAGACAACAACCATCACAGAATAATCAACAACAATATTCAACTGGCAACAACCAATCTGCAAATAATAGCCAAGGCATGAATAACTCACAAGGACAAACAAATACTAATACCCAAAGAGGATTTTAGAATCACAAAAAGTCATGAATGCTATACCTTTACTTAGCATCCATGACTTTTTTACAAATAAATCAAACTTTCCGTTTAATATTCACATTCAATATTTATATTGAACTTAAGCATCACTTAATTATAACTTAAGATAATATATAGGATAATCTCTTCCTTGTTGATCTTTTAGAGATTCTTTATATTTTTCAAAACCATTCTTTTGATAGAACTTAACCGCGTTATAATTCTCTTTATTAACTTCTACATATCTTACTTGGTCTTCACGAATTAGAGTTTGAAGTATTTGAGTTCCATAGCCCTTTCTAAAATACTTAGGATCTATGAACAACATTTCTAGGTTTTGGTCATTTGTACCTGAAAATCCAATAATTTCATCGTCATCACACCAAAAATAAGCTTCAACATCATTTAAATAATTCGGTATTTCAGTTTTTAACTCTAATCTATCTTTTTCTTTTAAAAAATCATGAGTGCTATTTACAGACTTCTCCCAAATATCTAATACCTTATGATAATCTTTTTTCTCAATTTTTCTTCTAGTTAATGACATATGAATTCCCCTAATCTTTTAAAAATACAGTTAATTAAAATAATACGTATAAAAACAAAACCCACAACCATATAGGCTGCGGGTTTCAATCATATGGAGACGGCGGGATTCGAACCCGCGTCCAGAGGTCCTGATACACACCTTTCTACGTGTGTAGTCTATTGATTCATTTCGCATAATAGTAAGCAACAGACAACCAGTATTATGCTAGTTTGATTAGTATTCTTCTAAACAGACTTCAAACGGCAGTGTTTAGCATATCCTACTAGGGTTGAATCGCGTTAACAGCACGTAGGAGATGCTGTTAGGCGATGCAGTGTGCTATTACGCAGCTACTGCGAAATTATTGTTTGATTTGTCAGTTATATTTACTGAAATGTGTTGATGTCGGAGACAACCCTCCGACACGCTTAGTGTGCTCGAGGGACCCCTGTCGAATCCAAAAACGCCCCCGAAATAATATTAATGACAAATAATAATACAAACAATTTGGTATGACAATATGCGTCATTCATTTAAATAGCAACATCATTAATCATACCAAATGGCACCCGTTTAAGCAATACGCATGCTTAATAACGGGCTTTTATCGCACGATCGACATCACGTTTCATCGCTTTATCTTTTAAAGCTTGACGTTTATCGTGAATTTTCTTACCTCGTGCAACGCCTAATAAAACTTTACATTGTCCATGCTTTAAATAAAGTTTTAATGGGATTAGAGAATAGCCAATTTCTCGTGTACGTTCTCCTAATTTAATAATTTCACGCTTATGCAATAATAATTTACGAGAACGTAAAGGATCATGATTAAATCTATTACCTTCTTCATATGGAGCAATATGCATATTATTTAAATACATTTCACCACGTTTAACTTGAGCATAACTATCTTTCAAGTTCGCACTTCCACGTCGTATAGACTTGATTTCGGTACCTTGCAGTGCAATACCCGCTTCAACCGTATCTTCAATGTTATAATCATGTCTTGCTTTACGATTCTCCGCTAAAGTACCTGGTGATTTAGTTTTTTTCTTAGCCATTCATACTCACCTCATCTTTGATGACTATTTTTTCTTACGGCGTGATTTCTTTTTCACGCTTTTATCTTTATAGAATGGTTTATGATTTGTTTTACCTTGTTTATCTTTTTTACGTACATTCTTACCTTTACGTTGCTTGCGTTTCTTTTTATTGCCTTTGCCATTATTGTCATCTTTTGACTTATCTAATGACTTACCACGTGTTTTTGCTTGAATTGTTTTACCACGTGCTGGACGTTGGGATTTATCATTTTTAGGTAAAGGCATACCCACAATTTGAAAATCAATCATGCGTTCGTCTACATCAACATGAGTGACTTTGACTTTCACTTCATCACCAATGCGGAACACCTTCGCTTGGCGTTCACCTATAAGAGCCATTTGGCGTTCATCAAAATTATAGTAATCATCAGTCATATTAGCAATATGAACCATACCTTCAATTGTATTAGGCAATTCAATAAACATACCAAAGTTAGCAACTGAACTAATGATACCTTCAAATTCATCGCCAATATGTTGAATCATATATTCTGCTTTCTTCAATTCATCTGTATCACGTTCTGCCTCTATAGCACGACGCTCGCGTTGAGACGTGTGTTCAGCAAGTTCTGGCAACGTATCTTCCCAATGTCGTAATTCCTTTTTATCCATAGAGTTCTCTATTAAATATCTGCGAATTAATCTATGCACCGTTAAATCAGGATAACGACGGATTGGAGATGTAAAGTGCGTATAATACTCGGCAGATAAGCCGAAGTGTCCAAGGTTTACATCGTCATAATGCGCTTGTTGCATTGAACGCAACATCATTGTTGAAATAACCATTTGCTCTGGTCGACCTTCAACTTCTTCTTGAATGTTTTGTAAAGTTGTAGGATGAATATCTTCACCAGTACCTTTAATCATAATACCGAAATTAGTAATAAAGTCGAAGAATTGTCTTAAGCGATCTGACTTAGGTTGCTCATGAACTCGATAAATAAATGGTACTTCCATTTTATTGAAATGCTCTGCCACTGTTTCATTAGCAGCTAGCATGAATGATTCAATTAAACGTTCACCTTCACCACGTTCACGCATTTGAACATCTGTAGGAATACCTTCTTCATTTACTAGCACTTTAGCTTCATTAATATCAAAGTCAATTTCACCACGACGACGTCGCATTTGGATTAAACGATTAGATAAATCTTGCGCTAAATCAAGCATCGGCGTCAAATCTTTATATTGTGCACGCACTTGAGGATCTTGATCTGTAATAATTTTATTTACAGCATCATAAGTCATACGATAATTAGAATGAATCACGCTATCAAATATTTCATGATTAACGACTTCGCCACGTGCATTAATTTCCATACGACAACTTAACGTTAAGCGGTCGACTTCCGGATTCAATGAACATATACCATTACTTAAACGATGAGGAATCATTGGAATCACTCGGTCTACTAAATAAACGCTTGTCGCTCTATCATATGCTTCCTTATCTAAAGATGAATCTTCCTTCACATAGTAACTTACATCTGCGATACTTACAGTCAATTCAGTATTACCATTCTTTAATTTCTTAACTGCTATGGCATCATCCAAGTCTTTAGCATCTGCACCATCTATAGTTATTGTTAAATCATTTCTTAAATCACGACGACCTTCAATTTCAGATGGTTCAATTTCTTCAGGAACATCTTCCGCTTCTTTAAGCACGTTATCTGGAAACTCAATTTCTATCCCATGTTGGTAAATGATAGATAAAATATCTACACCTGGATCATTTTTATGACCTAGTATTGCTGAAATATGACCTTCTGGGTTGTCTGTACCATCAGCATATTTAGTAATCTGCACGAGTACTTTATGTCCATCTACAGCACCTAAACTTTGACCTTTAGGAATGAAGATATCTTGCATAATTCGTTTATCATCTGGAATAACAAAACCGAAATGTTTTGCTTCACTATATGTTCCTACCACTTGAGTTACAGAATGTTTCTCAATTGATTTAACTTCACCTTCAACTTTACCTTTATGTTCTCCTCTAGATTTTTGAAGTTCTACAATTACTGTATCGCCATCTAGCGCTCGATTAATTTTAGTTGGAGGAATGAAGACATCTTCCATTTCATCATCTTCTGGTCGAAGAAAAGCGAATCCTTTTTTATTCTGACTTAAAGTTCCTTTGATTAATTTAGAATTGGACTTACTTGATTCTTTTCTTTGATATCTATCTGTCTTAGTTCGTTCGATTAAACCCGTTTGTTCTAGTTCAACGAGCACCTTAATTAAATCTCTAAATGAGTCGGCACTATTTAAACCTAACGCATCTTGAAAATCTGACACTGACATGGGTTCATAGTCAGGTTGTTTAATTATTTCTTCGATGGATTGCTTTAAATTCATTATGCCCCTCCTTTCTTACTTTTAAATTAATTATTCTGTCCAATCTAATGATTCTAAAAATTGATATACATCTTCAAAAACTTGTTCTTTTTCTTTATCAATTGTAATTACATGTCCTGATTCATGATACCATTTAATATCCTTTTCATCGGAATCAACATGTTCATATATATAATTTGCTGATTGAGGATCAATCATTTTATCTTGTTCTGCTTGTATAACAAGAATAGGCTCAATAACCTCGTCTACTTGTTCTTTACCACGAAGTAAAGTTTCACTAAGTTCTTTAAGCGTCTCAGTAGGATGGAAGTCTTTCATTTCTTTATCAATCGTTTCCTGATCTTTGCCTTCATATTTTTTAAAATTACGAGCATAATCAAGGAATCCATCATAAATAGTGTCTTCCGTCTTGCCATCCATAGGAGCACACATCGTTATAATACCCTTCACATCACGATTTAAGCTTAATTTCAATGCGAAGACCCCACCTAGTGATAAACCTGCTACTGCTATTTCATCATAGCCTTGTTCAACCAGGTAGTCATAACCATCTAAAACATCCTTAAACCATACATATGGGCTAGATTTTAGAATTTCCTCCGGCGGTGCTGCATGCCCTTCATATTGAGGTGCATAAGATGTATAACCCTGTTTCTGAAGATAACGACCTAATTGTCTCACATCAGCTGAGTTGCCAGTGAAACCGTGTAATAATAACACAGCTCGTTTTCCTTCTTCAAAAAAGAATGGTCTTGGTAGTTTAATTTGCATGGTTAGAATCCCTCTCCCTTTTTTATTGAGAACTCATTTCTTTATATTTAATCTTGTCTGCTTTCAGGTTACTATTAGCATAATTTTTCATTATAAAAAGAACTTCAATAATGCTTATTAAGCGTCTTTGAACTATTCCCTTATATATAGGTATTAAAAACATCATTATAACACATTATAAAATAAAAAAGCCCGACAAGTATATCGTCGGACTCAGGCTGATAGTATATGTGAGTTATTATAGTTCTTGTTAATCACATCTTCTATCAGACTTGGTTAAGATTCATTAACTTCATTAATACATTATCTTATGGCTTACATACCTAAGTAACTGATACAGAACATAAGTACGAAGAAAATAATAGCTAAAATAATTGTTAATCTATGCAAGAATAAATCGACGCCACGTTGTTTTTGTTTACCAAATAACTGTTCCGCGCCACCACTAATAGCACCTGAAAGTCCATTACTTTTACCTTCTTGGAGTAATACAACAGTCACTAATGCAATACAATCTATAATTAATAAAACGATGATTAATGTATGCATAAAAATTGTCCTCCGTTCATTATATACGAGACGAATTATAACACATCTCTAATAGAGTTATCAAACTTCTATCTATTAAAAGTACTTTTTCTAGCTATCGAAACAACTAACATATAAATCGCTAAAATAATAGAGCCAATTACAACAATGAGTATAGGTAAAACTGCGACAACATTTTTAACATCCAAAATGGCTTGAACAAACATGTATAAATTAACAAGTGTGAATAATGCATTAGAAACATATACAGCAAACATAAACCACCATAAATACGGATGGCGATTCCAAAGTGCCACGACTCCTGCTAAGTATGCAAGAATGTACATTACGCCTGTATATCTATCACTATTTAGAATATTATGTACTGCAGTGTCAGAAGTCTTTTGACCAGCTAAAGATAGCAATGATTTAGCGGTTGTTTCATCTAAAACTACAAAATGATGAATGATTAATAAAATACAAAATAATAAAGAACTCATTGCTATTAAGCGGCCAGATCTTTTTTCTCTAACATTTGAATCTGTTATATCTTCCATAATGGTACTCCTTTTTAAAATTACTTTAACTATTATATCAGTTTAATGGGTTAAATTAAACGAGATACGATGTAATAAAAGTATTAAAAAGACCCATTACAGCCTCAACTCTGTAACGGGTCTATAAGTTCTTTAGGGCGTGAAACCTAAAGATTAAAGCGTGAACTCATTTATTTAATATTAGAGATATTATTTGTCTAAATTGTAGAAAGATTTAATTCCATCAAATTTAGCTGTTTCGTATAATTCATCTTCAATACGTAGTAATTGATTATACTTAGCAATACGGTCAGTTCTTGATAATGAACCAGTTTTAATTTGACCTGCGTTAGTAGCAACTGCAATGTCAGCAATAGTAGTATCTTCAGTTTCACCTGAACGGTGTGAAACTACAGCTGTGTAACCAGCTTTTTGAGCCATTTCAATTGCTTCAAATGTTTCAGTTAAAGTACCGATTTGGTTAACTTTAATTAAGATAGAGTTACCAATACCTTGGTCAATACCTCTTGATAAGATTTCTGTATTTGTAACGAATAAATCGTCACCTACTAATTGTACTTTATCACCGATACGATCAGTTAATTGCTTCCAACCTTCCCAATCGTTTTCATCCATACCATCCTCGATAGTGATGATTGGATATTTACCAATTAATTCTTCTAAGTAGTCAACTTGTTCTGCTGCGCTACGTTTAGCACCGTGTTCACCTTCGAATTTAGTGTAATCATATACACCATTTTCATAGAATTCAGAAGAAGCACAGTCAAATCCTAAGAATACATCTTCACCTGGTTTATAACCAGCTTTTTCGATAGCTTTGATGATTGTTTCAACAGCATCTTCAGTACCTTCAAATTTAGGAGCGAATCCACCTTCGTCACCAACTGCAGTTTCTAAACCGCGTTCACTAAGGATAGATTTTAAGTTGTGGAAGATTTCAGCACCCCAACGTAATGATTCTTTAAATGATTCAGCACCAACTGGTAAAATCATAAACTCTTGGAAAGCGATTGGTGCATCAGAGTGTGAACCACCGTTAACGATGTTCATCATTGGAACTGGTAATTGTTTACCATTGAATCCACCTAAATATTTATATAAAGGTTGACCTAATAAGTCAGCTGCTGCACGTGCTACTGCGATTGAAACACCTAAAATAGCATTAGCGCCTAATTTACCTTTATTATTTGTACCGTCTAATTGAATCATCATTTTGTCGATAGATACTTGATCTAATACTGAAAATTCACCTTCAACAATTTCTGGTGCGATGATTTCATTAACGTTTTCTACTGCTTTAGTAACACCTTTTCCTAAATAACGTGATTTGTCTCCATCACGTAATTCAACTGCTTCGTGTTCACCAGTAGAAGCACCTGATGGTACTAATGCACGACCGAAAGCACCACTTTCAGTAAGTACTTCAACTTCAACTGTTGGATTACCACGTGAGTCTAAGACTTCGCGAGCGTAAACATCTGTAATAATTGGCATGTTTAATATCTCCTTTAAATATATTATAAAGCTATTATAGCCCTATTTATAATTTTATTAAAATAATTTATTAGCAAGGTTGTAAAATGCGAGAGTACTAAATTTCCTCCCTTAATTTAACATCTAAATTCTGTATTAGTGATTAATTAATGATTCACCAGTCATATCAGAAGGTTGTTCTACATTTAACAAGTCTAATAGTGTAGGAGCTAAATCTCCTAAACGTCCTGTTTCACGTAAAGTTACTCCTTCTTTAGTTACAATTACTGGAACTGGATTTGTAGTGTGCGTAGTCATTGGTTCATCATCATCTGTTAACACTTGATCAGAGTTACCATGGTCAGCAGTGATGATAGCATGACCGTCCATTTCAAGGATCTTATCAACAACTTCGCCTAGACATTCATCTACAGCTTCAATCGCCTTAATTGTAGGTTCAAGCATACCACTATGTCCTACCATGTCAGGATTAGCAAAGTTTAATAGAATTAAATCTAAATCGCCTTTATCTAATTCCTCTAAAAGAGCATCTTTAACTTCATAAGCACTCATTTCTGGTTTTAAATCATATGTCGCAACTTTAGGAGAATCGATTAATCTACGACGCTCTCCTTCGAATTCATCGTTACGACCACCGCTCATAAAGTAAGTTACATGTGGATACTTTTCAGTTTCAGCAATACGTAGTTGTTTTAAGTTATTATTTTGTGCAACTTCCCCGATTGTATTGTGTAAATCAACTTTTTCAAAAACGATTTCAGCGTCTACATCATCGTTATATTTAGTGAATGTTGCATAGAATAAATCTTTAACTTGTTCAACTTCGAAACCATCAAATGCTTGATTAGTGAAAATTTCTGAAAGTTGAGCTGCTCTATCAGGACGGAAGTTATAGAATACAACTGCGTCACCATCATTGACACCATTATTTTGATTATCAATGATAAATGGTTCAACGAATTCGTCAGTTACACCATTGTTGTAATTAGCTTCCACACCTTCTTTGGCTGAAGCATAAGTTGGACCTTCGAAGTTACGGATAGCATTATAAGCTTTTTGTTCACGATCCCAACGTTTATCGCGATCCATCGCATAATAACGTCCTGATACTGAAGCGAATTGGCCAACGCCTAATTCTTTGAATTTAGCTTCAGTTTCTTCAATATATTTTAGTGCAGATTTTTGATCTACGTCACGTCCATCTAAGAAAGCATGAACATAAACTTTATCTACACCTTGTTTTTTAGCTAATTCTAAGATTGCAAATAAATGTTTATAGTGACTGTGAACACCGCCATCAGATAATAGACCAAATACATGTAGTGCTGAATTATTATCTTTTACATGTTTAACTGCGTTATTTAATACATCGTTTTCAAAGAAATCCCCATCTTCGATAGATTTATTAATACGAGTTAAACTTTGATAAACAATACGACCTGCACCAATATTCATGTGACCTACTTCCGAGTTACCCATTTGTCCTTCTGGAAGACCTACATCCAAACCACTCGCTTCAATTTGTGTAGTTGGGTATTTATCATAATAGCGATCAAAATTAGGCTTGTTTGCTAATTTTACAGCGTTACCATGTTCACTTTCACGATTTGCAAAACCATCTAAAATGATTAAGGCAGTTGGTTTTTTAGCCATAATTATTTTGCACCTTCCAATAATTGTACGAAATCTTCAACTTTTAATGATGCGCCACCTACTAATGCACCATCAATATCTGATTGAGCCATATATTCTTTAATATTATTTGGTTTAACACTACCACCATATTGAATACGTGTTGCTTCAGCAACATCTTGGCTTGATAAGTCAGCTAATGTTTTACGAACGTGCGCGCACATTTCATTAGCATCTTCTGAAGTAGAAGATTTACCAGTGCCGATTGCCCAAATTGGTTCATAAGCAATAACTACTTCTTTAAGTTGATCTTCAGATAAGCCTTCAACAGCTTTTTTAACTTGATTACCTACTACTTCATTTGCTTTACCTGCTTCACGTTCTTCATCTGATTCACCAACACAAATAATTGGTGTCATACCATGATTAAAGATTGCGTGAGCCTTTTTATTTACTTCTTCATCAGTTTCGTGGAAATAATCACGACGTTCTGAGTGACCAATCACGACATATTTAACACCTAAGTCAGCTAAAGCTACAGGTGATGTTTCACCAGTGTATGCGCCACTGTCTTCGAAGTATGCGTTTTGAGCACCGATTTTTAATCCTTGTGCTTTACCTTCTTTAACAGCAGTTACTAAAGCATCTAATTGGATTGTTGGTGCACAAATTACTGATTCTACTTCTTTAGGATCAGGTAATGTTGGTAATTCATTTATGAAATCTTTAGCTTCTTGAACTGTTTTATTCATTTTCCAGTTTCCGGCTATAATTGGTGTTCTCATTCATTACACTCCTTAATAATTTAGTGTTAAATTTAAAAATTTGTAAAATAATAAATTTTAATGATGACATATGAGTCAGATAAAGAAAGCATATATAAGCTTTCATTCATCCTTTTCCCATATCATTAAATTTAAAAACTTACGCCTTAACCAAGCGAGGTTCATTCAATTATTTATCGTTAATTGCTTTAATACCTGGTAATTCTTTTCCTTCTAAATATTCTAATGATGCACCGCCACCAGTAGAAATATGAGTAAAGTCATCTTCGAAACCTAGTGAGATAGCTGCTGCTGCAGAATCACCGCCACCGATAATAGTAGTAGCATCTTTTAAGTTAGCGATTGATTCACATACACCGATAGTACCTTTTGCAAAGTTACTAAATTCAAATACACCCATAGGTCCATTCCATACTACTGTATGTGCACCTTGTAATTCTTTATTAAATAGTTCAACAGTTTTAGGACCTATATCCATTGCTTCTTGATCAGCTGGGATATCATCAATTGAAACTTCAGTGATTTTCGCGTCATTAGAGAATTCTTTAGCTACTTTACAATCTACTGGTAAGACAATTTGATCGCCATTGTTTTCTAATAAATCTTTAGCGAAGTCAATTTTGTCTTCTTCTAATAACGAAAGACCAATTTCTTTACCTTGCGCTTTCATAAATGTATAAGCCATACCGCCACCAATTAAAATTTTATCAGCGATATTAACTAAGTTTTTGATGACATTAATTTTATCTGAAACTTTGGCACCACCTAGGATAGCTACAACTGGTTTGTGTGGGTCGTTAACAACTCCACCAATAAATTTAATTTCTTTTTCCATTAAATAACCAGCTGCTGTTTCTAAATGAGTAGAAATACCTACGTTAGATGCGTGTTCACGGTGAGCTGTACCAAATGCATCGTTAACGAATACATCACCTAATGATGCCCAATATTTGCCTAATTCAGGATCATTTTTAGATTCTTTCTTACCATCAATATCTTCAAAACGAGTATTCTCAACTAATAATACATCGCCTTCATTTAAATTTTTGATAGCAGTTTCAAGTTTTTCTCCACGTGTTTCAGGTACGAAAGTAACTTCCTTACCTAATTTTTTAGATAAATCATCTGCTACTGGTTTTAAAGATAAACCTTCTTTATCACTTTCTTCTTTCACTTTACCTAAGTGAGAGAATAATACTAATTTACCACCTTGTTCAATAATGTATTTAATCGTTGGCAACGCTTGAACAATGCGGTTATCATTAGTGATTTCTCCATCTTTCAACGGAACATTAAAGTCTGCACGTTCGAGAACTACTTTACCTTTTAAATCTAAATCTGAAACGATTTTTTTAGCCATTATTAATTTCCTCCTTTAAATAGGAAAACTTTATATAAAAATAAGCGGAGAAGCGTTTGTGCTCCCCGCTTACTCATAAGCTTATATATCTAATTAAACAGTACAGAGCACTAATCAAATTATGAACGTTTGAGAGAGTTACTCTCTCGACATGTGTACTTTAAATAACTTGAATTACGTGCTTATACACTATGCTTCAATTATTTAGAAAGTTCAGCTAAGTGAGCTAATGTACGAACTAATTGAGAAGTATAAGACATTTCATTGTCGTACCAAGCTGCAACTTTAACTAATTGGCGGTCACCAACAGTCATTACACGAGTTTGAGTAGCATCGAATAATGAACCGTAAGTCATACCTACAACGTCAGAAGATACGATTTCATCTTCAGTGTAACCAAATGATTCATCAGAAGCTTGTTTCATTGCTTCATTTACTTGATCAGCTGTTACATCTTGTTTATCTAATACTACAGTTAATTCAGTTAATGAACCTGTAGCAACTGGAACACGTTGAGCTCCACCGTCTAATTTACCGTCGATTTCTGGAATAACTTTACCAATTGCTTTAGCAGCACCTGTAGAGTTAGGGATAATGTTTTCTGCTGCTGCACGAGCACGACGTTTGTCGCCTTTTCTGTGAGGAGCATCTTGAGTATTTTGGTCACCAGTATAAGCATGGATAGTAGTCATTAAACCTTCAACTAAACCAAACTCATCATTTAAAACTTTTGCAACTGGTGCTAATGAGTTAGTAGTACATGAAGCACCTGATACAACTGTTTCAGAACCATCTAATTCATCATGGTTAGTGTTGAATACGATTGTTTTTAAATCACCAGTAGCTGGAGCAGAGATTAATACTTTTTTAGCACCTGCATCGATGTGAGCTTGTGCTTTATCTTTATCAGTGTAGAAACCAGTACATTCTAATACTACGTCGATGTCTAGGTCTCCCCAAGGTAATTTGCTTGCATCTGGTTCATCGAATGATTTAATTTCTTTACCGTTAACACGGAATCCACCATCGATAACTTCAACTTCTCCAGTGAAGCGACCTTGCATAGTGTCGTATTTTAATAAGTGAGCTAACATTTCGTCATCTGTTAAGTCGTTAACTGCTACTACTTCAAGACCTTCTACATCTTGGATTCTTCTGAATGCTAAACGACCAATTCTACCAAAACCATTAATTGCTACTTTAATTGCCATTATAATGGCCTCCTTTAAAAATGATATTTAAAAAGTATTAAACTTTTTATTACTATTGTAAAATAACTTTCGCTGCAGCTTCGTCTGTGATTAATACAGTATTGTCTGGAGCAATAGAGAGATAAGCTTTAATTGCTTCTCCTTTAGATTGTCCACCTGCTACAGCAAAGATAAAATCTTTACTCTCAAGGTCTTCTAATTGTAGCCCAATCGTTTTAACTTTATGAACCACATTGCCTTGAGCATCAAAATAATATCCAAAAGCTTCTCCAACGGCTTGATGATGTTGAAGTTTATCAATCACTTCTTTTGGTGATTGACGTCGATGCGCCATCTTCAGCGCATCACCAATACCGTGAATTGTAACATTTGCTTGTTTAATTTTATCTAACGTATGAATCACTGATGGCTCTAACATCAAAGTGTCATATGTAGATTCACTCACATTATCTGGTACATACAATGTTGTGTAGTATCCACCAGCTTGTTGAGCCATACTAGAAGAAATAGTATTTGCTTGGTAGACCATATTTTCACCTAGTCCACCTCGAGCTGGAACAAAGAAAACGTTAAATGGTAGCAAATGAATAGATTCACTTACGTATGCCATCGTGGATCCTCCAGTTACAGAAACAATTGCATCTTCATATAAAATACTTTCTAGTAACTGACCAGCCTGTCTTCCTATTTCTCTTTTAACTGTTTGATTCGAATCTGAATCACCTGGAATAACATGAACATCTTTAATGTTGAACTTTTCTTTAATTGCTCTAGCCATTCTATGGTCATCACTATAAACATTGAAGTAATCACTGAGTTGCGATAAGACTTCAGTACCTTCATGAGTGATTTCCATACCGGTTGATTTAACTTTAATTAATTCTTGCTTTTTCAACATGTCTGTTTCAGATCTTAAGACCCTTTCAGTCATGTCCATGTGTTCACTTAAACTTCTTCTACCCACTGGTTGGTTTTGAGAGATAGTAGTTAAAATCGAAAAACGTCGATACATCTTATCAACAAGGTCAGGTATGAGCTTTTGCTGAACTTTTATTAAGTCTTTCACTACTACCTTCCTCCTTATATCTTTATAAAAAGGTAATCGAGGGGCTACTCACAACCATGGGTTGACTTTTTAAGTCCCACCTGGGACAAAAATTAACCTCTTTACACTTGCAATAGTACTATTGCGTATAATAAATTGCAAGCAAATTAACTCATATTTTTATTAATAATTATTAAAGTTGATAATAAAACGTTTACATCCTTGAAGTGTTCATTATGAGCTCCAAAAGGTTTAAATTATTGTTTTATTACCTTTACGAGATAATTTTACCCAAGCTATATTAAATATAATCATCTGTTTTAAATCCTTGATTAATTCAATTATAATTAAAATTGTTGACAAAGATTTTTCATGAAGAGGGATACAAAATGACAAATGAGAATAATAAAGATTCAAAAGAAAAAGTAGAAGTGATAGACCCAAGCGATATGCGCTATAAAGATGATGAATATTTTAAATCAAATCAACATACCAATGAAGATCATCAATTTGAGGATGAAAGAATGATTAAGAAAACATATTCTTATGGATGTACGCATACAGGTTGTGGATGTACTATAGGGTGTTTTTCAATCATGTTCATCTCCTTTTTATTATCTTGGTTAGTATATTGGTTATTCTAAATAATATATTAAAAGCCAACATCCTTATTAAAGGACGTTGGCTTAATTTTTTAATCTTCTTTTGAATTTTGTGAGCTATTATTGGATGAGCTTTGATTACTTGAACGTTCCTGAGTGCTACTGCTTTGATTACTAGATTGTTGAGTTTGACTCGTGTTTTTTTGAACAGATTGATTACTACTATTGCTAGTATTACTATTTGATTGCGATTGTTGTTTTCTATTATCCTGTTGAGAACTTGGTTGTTGTGAACTAGGCTGTTGAGATGATGATTTCTCTTCTGAACTTGGTTGTTCTTGAGTTTTATTATCATTTTTACTTTCTGACTTAGACTGCTCAGTTGTCTTCTCATCTGTTTGTGCTTCTTGAGTTTGTTGTGATGAGCGTGGTTCTGCCTTTTGTTGTTTAGTTTTTTGCTTTTCTTGAGTGTTTCTTTGTTGAGTTGGTGTCTGTTGTGTCTTCTCAGATGTGCTTGGAGCTTGTTGTGTTGACTGCTTTGTTTGTTGTGTCTCTTGTGTTTGTTGTGTTTGACGCGTTTGTTGAGTCTGTTGTGTTTGTTGCGGAGCTTGTTGTGTTTTGTTTACTTTAGTATCTTTAGATTTGTCTTTGTCATTATCCTTATTTTTATCTTTGTCTTTATCTTGATCTTTATCTTTCTTGTCATCTTTCTTCTTATCATTTTGTTCAGTTTTATCACTGTTAAGACGCTCATTAGCTTTTTTAGAACTGTCTACAAAAGAGAATATTCCAAATGCTAAGCCAATTAATAAAAGTAATACTATGATGGTACTAATTATTTTTGCCAAACCACTCATTCCTTACTTACCTCTCTTTCAATTATTAGGAATTCATATATAATAAAATTTAAGTTTGTTTTTTATGCTCATTTTTACGATATTTATTGTTCAATAATTCATTTTGAAAATAAAAAACCTTCCTTATAACTATAGTTGAATGAAATATATAGTTATAATTCAACTTTATATAATGAACTAACTACTAGTTAAAAGCAATTAATTATAATTTACTAAAAACTGTATGTTTTCATTTGCCTATTTTTTATATGATAACATCATACTCATAAGTAAACACTATATTTTTAATTTCTTAATCTAAACTTAACATGAATGGTACGTGATTAAATGTATGACTTTAATAATGAGAATTCACAAAATAAAAAATCTCACAATAATTTGAAATACATGATGATTAAAAATGATAATTATGAAGACAGTAAGTCAAATCATATTGCTGGATTTATAATCACATTATTAATTATAGCCCTCATTGTAATAATTAAATGGTTACTTGGGTAATAATATATTACATCAATCTAATAGATAATAACCTTAAATTAGACTAATCAAACAATTAAAGAGACTTTAAAATCTATTGAAATCATTTTCTGTAAAAAGTGATTTATGTATTTTAAAATATAAAAAAGGACCCATACGTTGCTCGCATGGATCCACTACTAAAGGGAGTCAAAATTTACCTTCGTTAGTATATTATGGGGTATACTCATACTAATTAAGAGATGTTTAATTAATTATCGAAGGTACAATTTCATTATAACTGAAATGTTTTAATTTTAAATGCAAATTCATAAAAGTATTTGACATCTTATTGGCTAAAAAATGTATAATTTTTGAATATTAATAATCACTATCAATAAGGTAAGCGCTTTTATTTTTAAAATGAGGTGAAATGATGAAACAATACTTAATTACTGGTGGAACTGGAATGGTAGGTTCACATTTAGTAAAGGAAATTAAAAAAACGGATGCACATATTACTATTTTAACCCGACAAGATAAAACATCTAATGAATCTAAAATTACTTACGTCAATTGGTCAAAAGAAGGCTGGCAAAATGACGTTCCTGATATAGATGTAGTTATCAATTTAGCAGGTGCAACGCTCAATAAACGCTGGACTAAATCACATAAACAAGTCATGATGGTTAGTCGTATTCAGTCTACACAAGCTTTATATGAGTTATTTGAAAGCCGTACTCAAAAACCAAAAGTTTTATTTAACGCGAGTGCTATGGGATATTATCCTCCTGATTTATATTATAGTTATACAGAATTATATCAAACTTTACCTTTTGATTTTCTATCAGATATTGTTTACCAATGGGAACGTTTCGCTAATAAATTTAAAGATTTCGGAACACGAGTAGTCTTAGGAAGATTTGGACTTATTCTCTCTGATACTGGTGGAGCGTTACAAACTATGGAATTACCGTACCGTTTTTATGTCGGTGGTAAATTAGGTTCAGGTCAACAATGGTATTCTTGGATTCACATAGATGATTTAATCAGAGGTATTATATTTACTATAGATAATAAAGATGCACACGGTCCTTTCAATTTAACAGCACCAATCCCTGAAAGACAAAACTTATTTGGATATACTTTAGCTAGAGCAATGCATAAACCTCATGAAACTTGGGCGCCAAAATTAGCAATGCGTTTAGTTCTTGGAGAAATGTCAACAGTTGTTTTAGACACTCAAAAGGTTTTACCAAATAAGTTACACGCACTCGGCTTTGAGTTTAAGTTTAACAATTTAAAGAATGCGTTAGATGATTTAGTTAAAGCCTAAGAAATTACAACGTACGAAGAAGGTTTATAAAATGAAAGACAATCAATTAACTTATATTTTGTTAATTATTGCTAGTATTTTATTAATATTGAATGGAATATTTGCATTTGATCACACAATTGCAATGATATTAATGTCATTACTCTTTACAATTGTAGGTTTAACATTATTCATTGTAGTTTTGCGATTACTTATAAAAGAAAAGAAGCACTAAGCAATAAAATGATTAAGAGACATGATTTGTGATTTAAAAACAAGTTGAACATGTTAACTCAACTTTTAATTTTCACAATATCGTTGTCTCTTTTTTTATAAGTATTGAATGTTGATTTTTTCCACCCACTCTAAGCAATTTTTTAATTGAAATATTTTTTAAGGAACCTATAACGAGAATACGCCTTGAGCTAAAACTACATAAAAAAACTGCCCACAAAGTTAGTAACTTTGTAGACAGTGTAACAGAAAATTAACTAAAAGATTTTTTAGCTTTTAATTATTTACTTTCTGGCTCCATGACTTCATCGATTAAACCATATTCTTTTGCTTCTTCAGCAGTTAAGAAGTTATCACGATCAGTATCTTGTTGAATTTTCTCAATTGATTGACCTGTACGCTCAGCTAAAATACGATTTAATTTTTCACGAGTTTTTAAGATATGGTTTGCAGCAATTTCGATTTCAGTCGCTTGACCTTGTGCACCACCTAAAGGTTGGTGAATCATAACTTCAGCATTTGGTAATGCAAAACGTTTACCTTTAGCTCCTGCTGCTAATAAGAATGATCCCATAGATGCTGCCATACCAATACAAATTGTTTGAACATCCGGTTTAATATGTTGAATTGTATCATAAATAGCAAAACCTGCTGTAACACTACCACCTGGTGAATTGATATATAAGTAGATGTCTTTTTCAGAGTCTTGAGCTTGTAAGAATAATAATTGAGATACAATTGAATTAGCTACATTATCATCAATTTGAGAACCTAACATGATAATACGGTCTTTTAATAAACGGGAATAAATATCATATGCGCGTTCACCGCGATTTGTTGTTTCAATAACTGTAGGAATTAAATTCATCTATTTTTCCTCCTTGTAATAACTGTTGAATTTTATTTTACCTTAAAAGTCAAAAATGGTCAAAATTTTGAACTTACTATTTAAAAATTCAGTTTGACGCTTAACTATAAGATTTGTAAACTAGAATTATCGTTTTTATTGTACTGTTATCACTATTATTAGTACAGAAAAATGTTTCTATCCTCATTTACCCCTCGTAGTGTAATGGATAACACATGAGATTCCGGTTCTTATAATAGAGGTTCAATTCCTCTCGAGGGGGCTTTTAACTATAAATTACATACATTTTTTACATTGAAAACGCTGTAATGACGGCGTTCTTTTTTGTCTTATCAATTAATAAAACACGATATAAAACGTAGTTTCATGAAATTTTACATGACCCTACTCTTCTAAACATAAATGAGGTATTTTTGAATTTATTTCAAAAATACCTATGCTTACATTTCGATTTGTTCTCCATTACGTATTTTATCTGCAAGTTCATTAAGTTTTCTTAGTCGATGATTCATACCCGACTTAGATATTGGCCCAGTTGAAATCATTTCACCTAATTCTTTCAATGATATCTCTTGATGTTCAACTCGTAATTTAGCTACCTCTCTCAATCGGTCTGGTAAGTTATCCAAACCAATTTCTTGATCAATAAGTTGTATGCTCTCAACTTGTCTCATGGCTGCGCTCACTGTTTTATTTAGATTCGCTGTTTCACAGTTTACTAACCGATTCACAGAATTCCTCATATCTCTAACAATGCGCACATCTTCAAATTTCAGTAACGCTTGATAACCACCTATTAAACTAAGAAAATCCGAAATTTTTTCAGCTTCTTTTAGATAAGCAATACTACCTTTTTTACGTTCAAGATGCTTTGCATTTAATTCATAACTATTCATTAATTTAGTCAAACCTTCTGAGTGACTTTCATATTGCGAGAAGATTTCGAGATGATAAGAAGATGTTTCAGGATTATTTACTGAGCCACCAGCAAGAAAGGCTCCTCTTAAATAACTTCGTCTCATTTCGTCATCTTTAATCATGTCAGGATCAATTTCATGGGTAAAGATGCCCTCTTTAAGTATTCCAAGATCATTTAAGATTTCTTTCGCTAACATTTTTGTACGACAAATATAAATGTTGTTCTTTTTTAGTTTCATCTTTTTTCGAACCAATATTTCAACTTCTACGTTAAAAATTCGTTTAATAAGAGAGTATATTCGTCGTGCTGTCGTTGCATTTTCAGTCTGTACGTTAATTACAAATTGTTGATTAGATAAACTAAGTGCGCCATTCATACGAATTAATGCACTGAGCTCTGCTTTAGCATTTGCTTCATCAACTTCAATACGTGTTAATTCATTTTTCATGTCTGATGCAAAGCTCATAGAATACTCATTCCTTCCTAAATCAACTCTATTTTGATCTATGTATGGTCGACATAGAGATTACATTACACAACTTTGATAAAACACACGTAAGCTATCATATCATAACAAATATTGCACTAACACTATTTATGTTTATCATTAGGGTTAAACTGAATTGTGCTTGTTAATTCTAGTGCAAGCTCATAAATCATACCTGATAAAATTTTAGTATTATGGCGTACGAAGTGTTCGTCAGAAATTTCAATTAAATTTGAAGCTGTTAAAACTCTTATACCTTTGTTTTTTAGCTCTTCTTTATGAACTTCTACTGGTTTTGAATTTTTTTCTTCATATTTACGTAAAACGTCTTTGCTATAATTTTCATTACTGCATATCACAAAGTCAATAAAATCTTCACCGACTTGTTGGCAAATTGCATCTATATGTTCTTTAACATCGTAATTATCTGTTTCTCCCGGTTGAGTCATTACGTTAGAAACATAAAGTTTTGGTGCATTAGAGCGAAGTAATGCTTCAGAAATCCCTTTAACACATAAATTAGAGATAACACTTGTATATAACGAACCAGGCCCAAGAACGATTAAATCTGCATGTTCTAGTGCCTCAACCGCTTCTTCCATAGGTTCAACATCCCCAGGTTCTAAAAAGACGCGATCTATTTTTTTATTTGTTTTAGGTATGTTGGTTTCTCCACGAACAATTTCTCCGTCTTCCATGACCGCATTCAATTGTACACTTGTGTTTGTTGATGGTATTACTTGCCCTTTGATATTGAGAACTTTACTAAGTTCTTTTATCGCATGACCGAAATCATTAGTTATACTTGTCATCCCCGCAATAACCAAATTCCCTAGTGAGTGGCCGTCGACTTTATTTTCATCAAAACGGTATTGAAAAAGTTGAGTTAACGTTGATTCTGAATCACTAAGCGCTGCGATAACATTACGTATATCACCTGGAGCAGGTATATCCATAACATCTCTAATCTTCCCTGTGCTTCCGCCGTTATCAGCGACAGTAACAATAGCAGTAATATCTATAGGGAATTCTCTTAATCCTCTTGCTAGAACAGATAAGCCTGTTCCTCCTCCGATAAGTACTACTTTCATTTGTTTCATTTTTTCTCTCCACTTTCAATATGAGCATCTCTGTGATGCACATAGACATTGTAATCAAAAACCTCATCAAGATATTCGCCTAAACGTTTTGCTAAAGCAACTGATCGGTGTTGACCGCCTGTACATCCTATAGCAATAACAAGCTGTGACTTCCCTTCTTTTTTATAACCTGGAATCATATACTTTAAGAGGTCTGTTAATTTATCAAAGAAAATCTCAGTTTCTTTCCATTTCATTACATAGTTATAGACCAGATCATCAAGACCAGTCAGCGGGCGTAGTTCTTCTACATAGTATGGATTTGGTAAAAATCTTACATCGAATACTAAATCAGCATCCATTTGAATCCCATGTTTGAAACCAAAACTGGTAACATTAATCGTAAACGTTTCAAAATTATCATCTAAATAAAATTTAGCGATCCGATGCTTTAATTCCTTAGGTTTTAATAGCGTCGTATCGATAACAAAGTTTGCAATGCTTCTAATTTCAGAAAGATGTTCTCTCTCCTCATTAATTGCTTCAATAAGAGAACGTTGTCCATTTTCATTCAATGGATGTGCTCTTCTTGATTCTTTATAACGAGAAATAAGTTTTTCTGTTTTAGCCTCTAAAAACATGACGTCTACGATAACATCATTACGACTTTTAATGATATCAATTTCTTTAATTAAAGATTTAAATAACTCCTTCCCTCTTAAATCAATGGCAATTGCCACCTTTTGTAAAGAAGGATTTCCTTGTTCCATGAGTTCTACAAATTTGGGTAATAAAACTGGTGGTAAATTATCTACGCAGAAGAACCCCATATCTTCAAGACTTTGTATCACTAGTGATTTACCCGCTCCTGACATGCCTGTAACAACTAATAATTCACTTTTAACAATTTCATTTTCGCTATTTTTCACTTTTTAAAGTCACCACCATTTAAGTTCTTCGCTCTTACTTCATATAATTAAATTAATCTTATCATACTAGTATATCTAAAGGAATCTTCTTTATTAATCAAAAAAGCTAGAACGATTGATAGCGACTACTTGTCGACATCAATGTCCTAGCTACATGTGATTGTGTAGATTAAGCTTCTAATTTATCTTTAAGCTCTGTGATATAATCTGCTGCACTTTGAGCTGCAATACTACCGTCTCCCGTTGCAGTTACAATTTGACGTAATCCTTTATCACGAACATCACCAGCTGCAAAGATTCCAGGGACATTCGTACTCATATCAGCTTTAGTGACAATATATCCTGTTTCATTTGTGATTCCTAAATTAGTAAATGGTGCTGTTAAAGGTTTCATTCCAATGTAAATGAAAACTCCATCAGCATCGTACGTTTCTTCCGAACCATCTTTAGTAGATTCTAAAGTTACTGATCCTACTTTGCCATCTTTTTCGTTGATTGTTTTTAAAGTATGACTCCAAATGAAATCAACTTTTTCATTTTTGAAAGCACGTTCTTGTAAAATATTCTGCGCACGTAATTCATCTCTTCTATGAACGATTGTTACTTTATCAGCGAATTTAGTTAAGAATGTTCCTTCTTCAACTGCTGAGTCGCCACCACCAATAACAAATAATCGTTTATTTTTAAAGAAGGCACCATCACACACAGCACAGTAACTTACACCACGTCCACCAAGTTCTTGTTCCCCAGGCACACCAATTTTTTTATATTCTGCACCAGTTGAGATAATCACTGCATGAGCCGTAATTTCTTTATTACCTAAGTTAATTACTTTGTAGTCACCTTTATCTTCTACAGATTTAATATCTCCATATTGATACTCTGCTCCAAATTTTTTCGCGTGTTCAAACATTTTCGTAGATAAATCTGGACCCGTAATCATTTCAAATCCTGGAAAGTTCTCTACCTCTTCAGTGTTGGCCATTTGACCACCTGGCATACCACGTTCAATCATAACTGTTTTTAAATTTGCACGAGATGCATAAACTGCTGCTGTCATACCGGCAGGACCTGCGCCGATAATGGCTACGTCAAAATCTACTTCAGTCATTTTTTTAATGCCTCCTAGTTATTAATCATTATCGCATTATATACTATACCATTTATTTCTTAAATTTATATGCTCAAAATAAAAGCAATGGTTTTATCTAATTTATATCGTGTGACTTCAAAAGAATCAATAATTTGTTTTTTTGTCATAGCGTGATTGGTATATTTATAGTGCATATAGACAAATGCAGCTAAATATCTGTCTACCTCTGCTAAATCAACTTTTTCAGAGATAATCGCTTCAGCTTGATCAATCCAGTCAATAAATAGTGAGGTATCGTTTTTAAAATAATCCATTTCATATAATTTCAACATACCTCTGTGAATAAAATCTAATTTATTTAATGTTAATCCTTGTACCAGATACGTTAGATATAATTTTTCATAATCATTCATTGATTCTAAGATTGACCAAATCTCTTCTGTCATAAGAATTTCTTTACCATTGAGTTGATTTAATAAAAAGATTCCATATAGTCTATAATGACTATCGTCATCCAATAATAGTGGAAGAATGCGTTGGTTAAAAACTGATTTACTTTCCTCAAGTACCCATGGCGCATAACCAACATCTACTTTAGATATCTGTAGTAATTTATTCCATAATTCTACACTTTCATCTTTATTTCCGAGGTAATAAAAATTAAAGCTCAATGCATTATACATTTGAATGGATAAAAACTTACCCTTTTTATATAGAGGATAAAGTAAATTTTGAGATGCTTGATACTGTTTTAAATAACTTAATACAATTCCTAGTTTAAAACTTTCATCATCATTCATAGGTACAACTTTGTTTAATATTTTAAGATACCTCTTATATTTCTCCATTTCATTTGTGTTATAAAGTAAAAGTGTATAATGACATAAGGCATGAACATCTGAATTATCTTCACTCAATAACGCTTCAAACATCTCTTTAGCTGTTTCATATTCACTTAAATAAAGATAGCACATCGCAAGCAAATTACGTATAACGCGATGGGATTGAATATGCTCATCTTGACTTAGAATATATGCTCGAGCGTCATTCAGTCGTCCTTGTGAAAATAAAAATTGGAATAATAGTTGTGTAGCAAATAATTGTGCTTCTAATTCAATTTTATGTTCACTTGTATAGGTCACTTCGAATGTCTTTTCTAGTACTTCTCTAAAGTCTTGATCATCTGTTAAAAGTACATAATTAATACCAAACAAGAATGCCTTGTTTGGTTCATTCAACTCTATATTTAATTGACTTAACTCATAGAAACTATCTGCAACATGAAAATCATTTACAATATTTTCGTAAAATATTTGCTCTGCTTTTCTACCTAAATTTATTTTCGTTAAACATTGTGCATAATGTAATTGAATATCATAATCTTCAGGTGACAATTCGAGCACTTTGCTATAGTAATTTGCTGCTTTATTATAATCTTGTTGTTGCCATTTTTGTATAGCCATTTTACGGTAAAAAGTTTCGTCGAAAATCATTGGTATTATTTTATTGTCTTCACGTGCCATTAATTGTCACCTCCTCTATCAACTTTTAAATGCATAGGATTACCACATACAAAGCTATAATCAGGTATATCTTTAGTGATGACCGTACCAGCTCCGACTTTTACATGGTTTCCTATTCTAACTCCTGGTAAAATCGTTACATTCGCACCAATCAATGTATGATGCCCAATGGTGACTCTACCTTGTCGCCATTCATCAATAAGTACTTCATGCGTTAATATTGTTGTATTATAACCAATAACACTATTGTTGCCAACAGAAATTAACTCTGGATAAAACAAGTCAGGTAAAACTTTATATGCAAATGCTGTATTCTGACCTATAGCCATTTTTAAAAACTTGCGATAAATAGAGCGTTTTAGACGCATGCTTGGTATAAAACGAGAAATTTCAATAATAATAGTTTGTTTAAAAACCTTAGGAAATCTCACTATTTTATAAACTTGCCACAGAGGGTTTATGGAGAAACGTTTTTGTTTGTTTAATCGTCTCACCATACACACTACGCCTTTTTACCTGGCCATTGAAGTGGTCCAGAATTTTTAAAAGTTGAAGGATGATACTTAACTCTTCTATATACAATAAGAATAATGCTAACAACGATAAGAATGACTGATACGAGTTGTGCAACTCTAATATGACTCGTAAGCATTAAACTATCAGTTCGCAGTCCTTCAACGAAGAATCGGCCAATTGAATACCAAATAAGATAAATAAAGAACGTTTCCCCTATTTTTAGATGTTTCCTTAAAGTAATTAGAATTATAAAACCGAGAACATCCCACACAGATTCATATAAAAATGTAGGATGATAATACTGACCTTCGATATACATATTTCTAATGATAAAATCCGGTAAATGTAAGTGTTCTAAAAACGCCTTCGATACAGGTCCACCATGGGCTTCATGATTCATAAAATTACCCCATCTACCTATACCTTGAGCTAATATAATACCTGGCGCTACAATATCACCGATTTGTAACGGGTGTAGATTTTTAGACCTACATACGATAACACCTGTAATAAATCCACCAATTAAACCACCGTGGATTGCTATACCTCCATGCCATATCTTCGGTATTTCACCTGGATTTTGCATGTAATATGGCCATTGGAAAATCACGAAGTATAAACGTGCCACAATAAAACCAAATATAGCACTATAGAATATAATATCTATTAATGTATCTTTATGTAAGCCAACATTTTTTAGTGCAGCTTGTGCAATAAAATAACCCAGTAATATACCACATGCGATAATAATTCCATACCAACGAACATGTATAGGTCCAATACTAAAAGCAATTGGATCAATGTATCCTAGAGTTAAACCCATTTCGTACTACTCCTCACTTTTATGACTATTGCGAACGATTTCTTCATTTAAACGCTCACTAAACTCTTCAGCTGTATTAATTCCCATTATATTTAATCGATAATTCATCGCTGCAACTTCAATAATTACGGCAACATTTCGTCCAGGTCTGACAGGAATTGTTTTTTTAGTAATTTCAGTATCGAGGATTTTCAAAGTTTCCTCATTAAGTCCAACTCGATCATATAATTTATCTTTATTCCAATTCTCTAAATTAATATTTAAACGAATTTGTTTCTCAGTCAAAATAGACCCTGCACCAAATAGAGTCATAACATTAATAATTCCCAGTCCTCGAATCTCAAGTAAATGCTCAATCAATTTAGGTGGTTTGCCTATTAATTCGTCTTTAGTGATTTCTTTAATTTCAACATTATCATCAGCGACAAGTCTGTGACCACGTTTAACTAATTCTAATGCAGTCTCACTTTTACCTATACCTGAATCACCTGTAATTAATACACCTACTCCATAAACATCGACGAGTACTCCATGTAAAGATGTGGTTTTAGCTAATTCATGCTCTAAAAATGTAGTCAAACGACTCATCAAACTTGTCGTAGCATCTTTAGCAATAATAATAGGTGTATTCAGTTCTTTTGCTGCAGAAATCAATTCTTCAGGGGGCTCCAATCCTCGCGTCACAATAATTGCTGGAGTTTCAGGTCGACATAATTTTCTCATTCTTCCTTCTTTCTCATCATCTGGAAGTAGATTATAGAAAGATAGTTCAGTAGTTCCTAACAATTGAATTCTATCTGAAGCATAGTGAGAGAAATAGCCTGCCATTTCTAGACCAGGACGTGATATATCCGTATTTTTTATCGGTCTATTTAAGCCTTCTTCCCCGGCGATTAAATCTAGATTAAGTGTATTAACCAGTCTTTCTGTTGTTAACATGGGTTCACCTCAAATTATAATATCCCTTCGTATCTATTCTCTATTCTATTATCATATCAAAAATGAACTCACAATCTATATTAAAATGACGATTTAACTTTTAAAATATTCTTAAATAACCATTAACTTAAATATATGAATGTCAAATTCTTTTAACATCTGAGGTGAGTATTTTAACCATTAATAAATTATAGGTTTGAATTCTTGTATTAAAGTTACAAAACACTCACTTTAACTTGCATATCTCAATAAATACTTTAGAAAAAACTTTATTAGCTATGGACTTGTTGCAATGGTTAATAAGAATTAAAAACTTATAATGAATATATCTTAATTTTAAAAGCTATCATCATGATAAAGAATTAAGGCTAGGACAATATTAATGTCCTAGCCTATCAAAGTTGGTTAGCATTAGTAAAGGTTAACTAAAACTTTGAAGCGTTATCTTTACTAATTGGCTATTTATTTATTCTATACTGTCTCTTTCTAAAACAGGTTTTAAATATGTTCCAGTATAAGAGTCTTTATTTTCAGCAATTTCTTCCGGAGTACCAGTACCAACTATAGTACCCCCGCCTTCGCCACCTTCAGGTCCAAGATCAATAATGTGATCTGCAGTTTTAATTACATCTAAGTTGTGTTCAATAATCACAACTGTATCTCCGTTTTCTACTAATCGATTTAAAACTTTTAACAAACGGCTAATATCATCAACGTGCAGCCCCGTTGTAGGTTCATCAAGGATATAAATAGAACGTCCTGTGGAACGCTTATGCAATTCAGAAGCTAATTTTACACGTTGAGCTTCACCACCTGAAAGAGTTGTCGCCTGTTGTCCTAAAGTAATATAACCTAAGCCGACATCAACAAGTGTTTGAAGCTTTCGATTAATTTTTGGAATATTTTCGAAGAAATGTGTTGCTTCTTCAACAGTCATTTCTAATACATCGGCAATATTTTTACCTTTGTAAGTTACTTCCAAGGTTTCTCGATTATAACGTTTACCATCACACACTTCACATGGTACATAAACGTCTGGTAAAAAATGCATTTCTATTTTAATGATACCGTCACCTTTACAAGCTTCACAACGTCCACCTTTAACATTGAAACTAAATCTACCTTTTTGATAACCACGTATTTTAGCTTCATTCGTTTGAGCAAAGACATCTCTAATATCATCGAAAACGCCTGTATAAGTGGCTGGATTTGAACGTGGAGTTCTACCAATTGGAGATTGATCAATATCAATAATCTTATCTAGGTGATCAATACCATCAATTGTGTCAAAATCTCCAGGTTTTATTTTAGATTTATTAATTTTTTGGGCAAGAGATTTATATAAAATTTCATTAACTAATGAACTTTTACCAGAACCAGACACTCCAGTAACAACAGTCATTACTGATAAAGGAAATTCAACATCGACGTTTTTAAGATTATTGCTTCTAGCACCTTTTATGCTAATTTTCTTATTAGTTACTTCTCGTCTATGTTCGGGTACATCAATACGTTTTTTGCCACTAAGATATTGTCCAGTTAATGATTTTTTATCTTTCATTACTTTAGCAGGTGTACCACTTGAAACAATTTCTCCACCATGATTCCCTGCACCTGGACCTACATCTACTAAATAATCTGCTGCTCTCATCGTATCATCATCGTGTTCGACAACAATTAACGTATTTCCTAAATCTCTCATTTCTTTTAATGTACTAATTAGGCGATCGTTATCTCTTTGATGTAGCCCAATTGAAGGTTCATCTAATACATACAATACGCCTGTTAGTCTTGAACCTATTTGAGTAGCAAGACGAATACGTTGTGCTTCCCCACCTGATAAAGTACCAGATGAACGATTTAAAGTAAGATATTCCAAACCTACGTTATTTAAGAAAGATAATCTTGAAATAATTTCCTTAAGGATTTGGTTTGCTATCGCTCTGTCTTGCTCACTTAATTCAATCTTTTCATAATAATTCAAAGCATTTTTAATGGAGTATTGCACGACTTCACCAATATTAAAACCGCCAACATAGACAGATAAAGCTTCTTGGCTCAAACGTTTACCATGACACGTTTCACATGGAAGTTCTGTCATGTACTTGCTCATCATTTCACGGGTATACTCAGAAGGAGACTCATGGTAGCGTCGATTGATATTAGGAATAACCCCTTCGAATACCATTTTGCGTTTACGTGTGCCCCCATTACGTTGAGTGAAAGTAAACTCAATTTCTTTATCTCCAGAACCGTGCATCAAGATATTCTTTTGTCTATCTGTCAGCTTTTTATATGGTTTATCCATGTTGATCTTATAGACTTCACATACGCGTTTTAACAATGTTGGATAGAAGTCCGAACTTGTAGGCTCCCATGGTTCAATTGCACCTTCATTTAATGATTTATCTTTATCAGGAACAACTAAATCCATGTCTACTGTTAGTTTTTGACCAAGACCATCACATGTTGGGCATGCACCAAATGGACTATTGAAACTGAACATTCTTGGCTCTAACTCACCAATTGAGAATCCACAAATAGGACATGCATGATTTTCAGAAAATTTTAGTTCATCACCATCAATGACATCAACAGTCAAGTTACCTTCCGCTAGTTCTAAAGACGTTTCAATTGAATCTGCTAAACGCGTCTCAATTCCATCTTTAACGACTAAGCGGTCGACAACTACTTCAATAGTATGATTTTTATTCTTATCAAGTTCGGGCACTTCATTGACATCTACAATCTCTCCGTCGACACGTAAGCGTACATAACCCTTTTTACCTATATCTTCAATTAATTTTTCGTGTGTTCCTTTTCTATGAGACACTACAGGTGCAAGTAGTTGGATTTTTGTACGTTCTTCAAGTTCTAGAATTCTATCCACCATTTGTTGAACAGTTTGAGATTCTATTTCTATTCCATGGTGCGGACAATAAGGTTTACCTACGCGTGCATAAAGCAGACGTATATAGTCATAGATTTCAGTTACAGTTGCAACAGTTGATCGTGGATTTTTACTAGTTGTCTTTTGATCAATAGAAATGGCAGGTGATAAACCTTCAATTGTATCAACATCTGGCTTATCCATTTGTCCTAAAAACTGACGTGCATATGCACTTAGAGACTCAACATATCGTCTTTGTCCTTCTGCATAAATCGTATCAAATGCCAAAGAAGACTTACCAGAGCCTGAAAGTCCAGTCATGACAATAAGTTTATTTTTGGGTAGCTCAATATCTACTCCTTTTAAATTATGTGCACGTGCGCCTTTAACGACTATTGACGGTCCTTTCATTTAAACGTCACCCTTCTGCTTTTAATTCAAATAACATATCTCTTAATTCTGTTGCTTTCTCGAAGTCTAAATCTTTAGCTGCTTTTTTCATTTCTTTTTCTATATTTTCAATAGTTTTTTGTCTTTCTTTTTTAGTCATTTTCTTAGGTAGTTCTGTTTGTTTCTGATCATTAGTTTCATCACTTTCTACTGTAGCACTAATAACATCATGTATTTTCTTATTAATCGTTTTAGGAGTTATACCGTGTTCCTTATTATGCGCCGTTTGAATATCTCGACGTCTTTGCGTTTCATCAATTGCATATTGCATTGAATCAGTAATTTTATCTGCATACATAATAACTTCACCTTTATCATTACGTGCAGCACGACCTATTGTTTGAATTAAAGAACGATCTGATCGTAGAAATCCTTCTTTATCAGCATCGAGTATAACTACTAGAGACACTTCAGGTATATCAATACCCTCTCTCAACAGGTTAATCCCTACAATAGCGTCATAAGTTCCCATACGCAAATCCCGAATAATTTCAATACGTTCTAATGTTTTAATCTCAGAATGTAAATAGTTAACTTTAATACCCGCTTCTTTCATATATGTGGTTAAATCTTCACTCATTTTTTTAGTTAATGTTGTTACTAACACACGTTCATCTCTATCTATCCGTTCTTGAATCTCACTGAGTAAATCATCAATTTGATTTTCAGTTGGTCTAACGTCGATTTTAGGATCGAGTAAGCCAGTTGGACGAATAATCTGTTCAACCATTTCATCAGTATGTTCTAATTCATAAGGTCCTGGTGTAGCAGAAACATATACAAGTTGTTTAGTTTTATCTTCGAACTCTTCAAATTTTAGGGGTCTATTATCAAGTGCACTTGGTAAACGGAACCCATGATCTACAAGCACCTGTTTACGAGCTCTGTCACCGTTATACATACCACGAATTTGAGGTAAAGTAACGTGTGATTCATCAATCATTACAAGCCAATCATCACCAAAATAATCAAGCAATGTAAAAGGTGTAGAGCCTAAAGGTCTTAATGTAAGGTGAACAGAATAATTCTCAATACCTGAACAGAAGCCCATTTCACGCATCATTTCGAGATCATAATTCGTGCGCTGTTCAAGTCGCTGAGCTTCTAATAATTTATTTTCATCGCGTAATTCTTTAAGTCGTTCTTCTAATTCTTTCTCAATTCGTTCAATTGCAACTTTCATCTTTTCTTCACGAGTTACGAAGTGAGAGGCTGGGAAAATAGCAAAATGTTCACGTTCACGTATAACTTCACCAGTTAAATAATTGACCTCTCTGATGCGATCAATTTCATCTCCAAAGAACTCTACTCTAATACACATTTCTTCTCTAGATGCAGGGAAAATCTCTACAACATCTCCACGCACTCTAAAAGTACCACGTTGGAAATCAATATCATTACGTGTATATTGAACATCTACTAATTTTCGTAGCAATTCACTGCGATCCATTTCCATTCCAACTCTAACGCTAACTACTAAGTCTTTATATTCTTCCGGATTACCTAAACCATAAATACAACTTACACTAGCAATAATTATTACATCATCGCGTTCAAATAACGCACTTGTAGCCGAATGACGTAATTGGTCAATTTCATCATTGATGGAGGCGTCCTTTTCTATGAAAGTATCAGTCGATGGAACATAAGCTTCTGGTTGATAATAATCATAATAACTTACAAAATATTCTACTCTATTTTCAGGGAAGAATTCTTTAAACTCACTATAAAGTTGCCCAGCTAATGTCTTATTGTGTGCAATAATCAATGTAGGTTTACCGACTTCTTTGATGACGTTACTCATAGTGAATGTTTTACCTGTTCCTGTCGCGCCAAGTAAAGTTTGGTGACGTTTTCCATTATTCACACCATCAACAATTTTTTGTATCGCTTGAGGTTGATCCCCCTGTGGTTCAAATTCAGAATTCAACTTAAATGGAACATGTTCAACCATTCTGACATACGCCTCCTATTTAATTTCTCACTCATTTAAAATTTAACACTCACGTTTATAGTCTTAAGTTTCATTATGTACTATTCTAACAAATTTATAACGACTAAAGCAAACGTTTGTTCGCTTGGGATTTTTTGAAAATAAAAACAAACATAGTGAAACACCATGCTTGTTTAAAAAGTTATTTAATTTAAGTCTTTCTCGTTTAAAGATACTATAAAACAATCTTCTGTAACCTTCAAAAGATTTGTTTACGCTTTCTATATATTGATATTTCCTAACGAGAATCATCTTGATTCTTATGAAGTTTCAATTTATCAATGATTAAATAACCTGCTAGAAGACTCACTACATCTATAAATATGATCCATTCATTATGAAAAAAACCTTTATAAATCGAAGTACCTATTAATATTAGCGTTAATAATGTACCTATCCATTTACTTCTAGTGACAACACTAAATAATACCACTAATATACAAGGAAAAAAGGCGGCACATGCATACCAAATCATTATCGTCACCCATTTCTTCTATTTAAGATTGTCATAGTCGTTTCACGTAACTCAGTTCTTGGAATGAAGTTTTCTGTAAGCATTTCAGGAATAACATTATCTATGAAGTCTTTTACTGAATTTAAATGATCAAATTGAATAATTGTCTCTAGACTCATTTCATAAATTTCAAAGAATAAAGGTTCTGGGTTACGTTTTTGAATTTCTCCAAAAGTTTCATATAATAAATCAATTTTATCTGCCACTGAGAGAATTTGGCCTTCTAAAGAATCATCTTTACCTTCTTGCAGGCGTTCTCTGTATACTTTTTGATATTGTTCAGGAATCTCCTCTTTAATGAATGTATCAACCATTTCTTCCTCTACTTGGGAGAATAGTTTCTTTAATTCTCTGCTTGCATATTTAACAGGGGTTTTGATGTCACCGGTAAAAACTTCCGCGAAATCGTGATTTAACGCCTTCTCATATAGACTTTTCCAATTGATTTCATTTCCATAATATTCTTCAACAGTTGCTAAATACTGGGCAATTTTAGTCACTTTAAATGAGTGGGCAGCGACATTATGTTCGAAATATTTAAACTTACCCGGTAGTCTTATTAATTTTTCTAAATCAGAAAGTCTTTTAAAATATTGATGTACACCCATATCACGATACCTCCCTGTAAACGAAATTTGTCTAATTACTTATAGTTATTATATCAATCCATTTTATTATTGAAAGTAAATTCATATTTTTATATATTAATTTTTTATAAAGGTAAGAGATTCTAGTTTGCATATATCTTAGAATATCCTTGTTTGATAATTAAATTTCAATAAGAGTTTAAATCGCTTACTTATTAAGTTGATGACACATAGTGTAACTCGAATAAAAAAGCTGTAACAATAAACACTGTTACAGCCTTGTTTAAAATACATATATTAATTTTTTCTTTTTCACTTTTATAATTTAGTCTTTTAGTGAATATAATTGTAAGAACCTGGATTATAAATTGTTCTATATGATTTAACGTTTACGCCACCGTTCCAGTTCATTTCAGAAACAGTTAATGTACCATTAGGATTTACTGACTCAACAACGCCTACATGTCCATACGCACCAGCACCATTTTGTCCAGGAGCGCTTTGGAATATAGCTCCTACTTCAGGTGTGTTATTTACATTGAATCCAGCTTGGCTAGCAGATGCTGCCCAGTTGCTAGCATTGCCCCATAAACTACCAATTGGTTTTCCTAATTCAGCACGACGATTAAATGCATAGTAAGTGCATTGTCCGTCAGTATATAGGTTACCTGCATTCGAAATACTTCTTAAACCATCATAAGAAGTTTGAGAAAAATTGATTGGTGTTTCATAATTTTCATAAGTAACACCTGATTCATCAGTTGAAGTTGACTCAAATGTAGTTTGCGGAATAGAGATTTCTTCACTTTCAAATTGTGATGGATTAACGCCACTCTCTGAAACAACTATTTTATCACCAGGGAAAATAAGCGGTTGGATTCCTGGGTTTAATGTATATAATTGTTCTAAAGTGATGCCGTGTTCTACTGCGATATTATATAAACAATCTCCTGCTTTAACTATATATGTTCCTAAATTAGATTGATTCGTTGTAACAACGTCTGGTGAATTTACGTCCTGTTGAGACGCCTCTGATTCTTGAGCGTTAGCTGCAGTGTTGATTGCAAAAAATGCTGCAATCGAACTTAAAGTTACAGTTAGCGTTTTTTTCATCTAGTTGTCATTCCTTTGCTAGTTTGTTCTTAAATTTACAAGTTCAAATATAGCACACCCCAAGCTTGAGATGTTTAATGTTATAGCGATGTAATATAACAGTAAAAAGAGAATGATTACAAAAACACGATATAAAACGCTAACTATCTTTACAATAACGGTGTAAAGGGTTACTTTTCTAAGTCTGAAACTCTATGTGGTAATATTATAAATTGCATATTACATATTATTATTAGATATTTTATTACACAAAACATTACCTACTTAATGTTTATTAAATTAAAAACCTCATTTACTAGTCACTAACACTAATAAATGAGGAACTTAAATTATTAAACTTCTTCATTGTCCATTTCTTTTCTTAAATAAGCTTCTATAAATGGCCCAATATCGCCATCCATGACTGCATCAACCTTACCAGTTTCTTCATTTGTACGATGGTCTTTAACCATTGAATAAGGATGGAAAACATAAGATCGTATTTGACTTCCCCACCCAATTTCTTTTTGTTCACCACGAATTTCAGCCATTTCACGTTCTTGTTCATCTAATTTTAGTTGGTATAACTTAGATTTTAACATTTTCATTGCTGCTTCTCGGTTCTTAATTTGCGAACGTTCATTTTGGTTATTGACTACAATACCTGTAGGATGGTGAGTAATTCTGATCGCTGATTCTGTTTTGTTAATATGCTGACCACCAGCTCCTGAAGCTCTAAAGGTATCAACCGTTATATCATCCGGATTAATTTCTATTTCAATTTCATCATTATTGAAATCTGGAATCACGTCACAAGAGGCAAACGACGTATGTCGTCTACCCGAGGAATCAAATGGTGAGATTCTGACTAATCGGTGCACGCCTTTTTCTGCTTTTAGGTAACCATAAGCATTATGACCTTTAATCAATAGCGTTACGCTTTTTACGCCTGCTTCGTCACCCGGTAAATAGTCCACCGTCTCAACATTGAAGCCATTTTGTTCACAATAACGTTGATACATTCTTAGTAACATACTCGCCCAATCTTGTGATTCAGTTCCTCCGGCGCCTGGATGAAGTTCAAGTATGGCATTATTTGCATCATGTGGCCCATCCAGAAGTAATTGCAATTCAAATTGATCCATTTTATCTTTAAATTGAATGACAGTATTCTCAAGTTCTTCTTTCATATCTTCATCATATTCTTCTTGTAACAATTCTCTAGTTGCACTCATATCATCAACTTCATTGGCTAAATCGTGATACCCATTCACTATCGACTTTAAAGCGTTATTTTTATCTATAATTTCTTGAGCTTTATTTTGGTCATTCCAGAAGTTTGGATCTGCCATCATCTCTTCGTATTCTTGGATATTAGTCTCTTTATTCTCTAAGTCAAAGAGACCCCCTAATTTGATTTAAATTATTTTGATATTCGTCTATATTTCGTTTAATTTCAGATAATTCCATTGATTTTCTCTCCTATTACTGAATGTTTAGCGCTTTTAGTATTTATCATACTATATCTTACATGAAATTCGTCTTTATGAAAATTAACATTCAAACTTAAAAAGTTTGAAGTCACGACATTAGTATCAAGAAAATAATAATAAAGACCGAGCCATTAGAATATGCCTCAGTCTTTATTATTGAACATTGCAACATTTAGTGTTGATTTATGCTTGTCCATGGCAATTTTTGTACTTTTTACCACTGCCACATGGACATGGGTCGTTTCGCCCTACTTGATCACCTTTTACAATGGGTTGAGATTTTACTTTTTCTTTACCATCTTCAGCAGTTAGATGTTTACCCTCACCTAAATCTTTTGTTTTTTCACGTTCAATATCATCTTCAAACTGTACTACTGATTTTAAGATATATTTACAAGTATCTTCTTCAATATTTTGCATCATAATATCAAACAGTTCATGGCCTTCGTTTTGATAATCGCGAAGAGGGTTTTGTTGTGCATATGAACGCAAGTGAATACCTTGACGTAATTGATCCATTGTATCGATATGATCTGTCCAATGACTATCGATAGAACGTAATAAAATCATCCGTTCAAATTCACTCATTTGATCGCCTAATTTTTCTTTCTGACGCTCATAAGCTTTTTCTATTTTCGCCCAAACAACTTCAAAGATGTCTTCAGAATCCTTACCATTGATTTCAGACTCCGCTAAGTCTCCCTCTTGTAAAAAGACATCATTCACATAGTTTATAAATGGTGCATAATCAGGATTATCATCATCTTCATTAACATAATAGTTAATTGAACGTTGTAATGTTGAACGTAACATAGCATTGACTACTTGAGAGCTATCTTCATTATCTATAATTTCATTACGTTCATTATAAATAATTTCACGTTGTTTACGTAACACTTCATCGTATTCAAGGATACGTTTACGCGCATCAAAGTTGTTACCTTCTACGCGTTTTTGAGCAGATTCAACAGCTCTTGAAACCATTTTAGACTCTATTGGAGTTGAATCGTCCATACCAAGTCTATTCATCATTTTTTGTAAACGCTCTGAACCAAAACGAACCATTAATTCGTCTTGAAGTGATAGATAGAAACGACTGTCACCTCTATCACCTTGACGTCCTGAACGACCACGTAACTGGTCATCAATACGACGAGATTCATGACGTTCAGTACCTATAACAGCGAGTCCCCCAAGTTCTTCAACACCATCGCCAAGTTTGATGTCTGTACCACGACCAGCCATGTTTGTCGCAATGGTTACAGCACCTTTTTGACCAGCGTTTGCAATGATGTCCGCTTCGCGTTCATGGTTTTTCGCATTTAATACATCATGTCGGATACCACGTTTTTTAAGTAAATTAGAAATGTATTCTGATGTTTCTACTGCCACGGTACCTAATAAGATAGGTTGTCCTTTTTTATGCTTCTCAACTACGTCTTCGACTACTGCGTCAAATTTACCCTTTTGACTAATATAAATTAAATCTGCCTTATCAACACGTTGGACAGGTTTATTCGTAGGAATTTGAGTTACTGTCATATTATATATGTTGCGGAATTCTTCTTCTTCAGTTTTTGCAGTACCAGTCATTCCAGCTAATTTGTTATACATTCTGAAGTAATTTTGGAATGTAATAGATGCCATAGTCTTAGATTCATTTTGAATCGTAACACCTTCTTTAGCTTCGATAGCTTGGTGCAATCCTTCAGAAAAACGACGACCAGGCATCGTACGTCCTGTAAATTGGTCCACAATAAGTACTTCGCCATCAACAACCATATAATCCACATCGCGTTGTAACGTTACATGAGCTCTTAATGCAGTATTAATATGACTAATGATCTCAACGTTTTGAACGTCGTATAAATTGTCTACTTTAAACATACGCTCAGCTTTGTCAGCACCTTGTTCAGTTAGATGAACGGCTTTTGTTTTTTCATCATAATTATAGTCATCTTCTGCTTTGAGCATCTTAGCGAATACATTAGCTTGAGTGTATAATGATGTAGATTTTTCAGCTTCACCAGAAATAATTAAAGGTGTTCTCGCCTCATCAATTAAAATAGAGTCGACCTCATCAATAATTGCAAAATGTAATGGACGCATAACTCTTTCTTCAGCATAATTCACCATATTATCTCTTAAGTAATCGAAGCCAAGTTCATTATTAGTACTATAAGTAATATCTTGTGCATATGCTTCACGCTTTTCTTCAGTAGACTTACTATTTAAGTTAAGTCCAACAGATAAACCTAAGAAATTATATAATTGAGCCATCTCTTCACTTTGAAAACTTGATAAATACTCATTGACTGTAATCACGTGAACGCCACGACCGGCCAGCGCATTTAAATAAGTTGGCATTGTCGCTGTTAAAGTTTTACCTTCACCTGTTCTCATTTCAGCGATATCGCCTTTATGAATCGCGATACCACCCATAACTTGTACTCTATAAGGTATCATGTTAAATACACGCTTAGAGCCTTCACGTACAAGTGCATATGCTTCAGGTAAAATTTTATCTAAATAATCATTTTGTTTTTTTACATCATCAATTTCGGATAATTCTTTTTGGAACGCTTTAGTTTTTTCACGAATTTCTTCATCAGTTAATAATGCAGTATCTTCCTCTAACGCGAGTACTTTATCTGCAAGTTTACCTAAGCGTTTCGTTTCTTTTTTATTGCCGTCAACAATTTTCGATAAAAATCCCATTACATGCGTCGCTCCTTTAGCTAAAACTGTTTGGCTTACAACAATTTATCTTATCATTAATACCATTAAAATTATACTTATATACTCATACCTTGAGTCTTACTAATATCTTCCTCGTTACTTTCCTCATTGAAAATGAAGTTCTTGTTAGTTATGACTAATTAGACTCTATAATCCAACCATAAATTGTAGCTATTCCTATAAATCAACAACATATTTATTTTAACACGATAGAAACAATTTTTTCTCGTCATAAATAAATAATTTTCGAATATATTATAAAAACCGTAGTTTAAATAACTGAAATTGAAATTATACAATTTTAGAATCGTCAAACCACGTTAGCATAATCAAAGAAATGTGTCCATCAATTTAACGGTTAAATGATTAGTGGAGTAGTATATGCAAATAAACAACTCTAAAATAAAAACTTACTGTAGGAGCAAACAAAATGAACAAGGCTAGAAGCCTAATATAAGCTTCTAGCCGAGTCTAATACACGTATATTACAATCATACGATTTTACGCCATATTATCATAGTAGTATTTAATTAATTCATACATTTGTTGCATATCGTAACCCCATCTTGCGTAATACTCATATGGATCAACATGATCTGTTCCGCCCCAGTATCTGCTTACCGCGTTATGACTGATAACAGAACCTTTTCCTTCATTTGTGTCAGCAAGTGTTGGAGTAATTCCATTTTGTTTTAACATAAATGCTGCAAGCCATGCTTGGTTATTCACTGATTTCGCAAAATCTTCGAAGTTATACATTCTTACAAGTTCAATTTGGTAGAAGTATGGATTCGCTTTAGGTCCAGCACCCCATACATAATATTTTGAAGGTGCAGTAAGATGTATTTCTTGATTATCAACGAATGCATGTACAAATGCTGTATTGTATGTTGCATACATGTTATCAACCCATTTTTGTAAAGAACGGTGGTCTTCCCCTACCTCATGGATTACAACACCAATATATGTGCCATTCTTATATTCCAATTTAGGAAGAGTGTCCATACGTGGATCATTGACAACGTGAGAATGTTGAAGATGATGTTGGATAATATATTGATTTACTTTAGAGTTTTCAAACGACGGTTCATCATCTGTAGTAGCTTTCTTCGTATTATCAGTATTTCCCGAGAATTGTGTAGTAGTATTATTTTGATTTTGTTGATTCACCATAGTTTGTTTTGAGGATAGACTTTGGGCATGACTAACGGGTGTATAAAAGAGCAACATTGACATCAACATCATACACGTAGAAAAAAGAATTGTTATTTTTGGCATAATTTCTCACCCCTTTCATATTATTTTAATTATTAAAATTATTATTTAATAATTTCACTTATAGTATTATTCTAATAACAAATTAAAATCAAGTATTTATTTGCATTAAAAGTGAAATATTTGTGTATCTTATTAAGAATTTTCTAAAAAATAAGTTCCTATACAATTAATTAGCTAAAAAACCTTAAATTAAAAAAGAGTAGCCTATCTGGCCACTCTCTAAATCATCCAATTAAAAAGAGACTTCCTATCAATACAACATAGAAAGCCTCTTTAATCACTTCACATATTAATCAATATGTCTATACAAATTTTATTCAGTTGTTTCGATTAATCCGTATTTACCGTCTTTACGTCTGTAAACAATGCTTGTCCCATCTGTCTCTCTATCTGTAAAGATGAAGAAATCATGTCCTAATAAGTTCATTTGTAGAACCGCTTCTTCTGAATCCATTGGTTTTAAACTAAATTGTTTTGAACGGATAATTTCAATTTCGCTATCGCTCACAGATTCTTCAGCACCACTTACTTCCCCAGGTGATGCTTCTTGTACTTCTGCCACAAATACTTCTTGATCTCCACGATCTCTATGTTTACGATTTACACGAGTTTTATATTTTCGTACTTGTCGTTCTAATTTACCAGTGATTAAATCAATGCCTGCGTATAAATCATCATGTCTTTCTTCAGCTCTTAATGTTACATCTTTCAACGGAATAGTAACTTCAATTTTAGTAGCTGAATTAGAATAAGTTTTAACTTTAACATGTGCTACTGCGTTTGGCACATTATTAAAATAACGCTCCAACTTACCAATTTTGTCCTCAATATAGTTGCGAATTGCATCTGTGATAGTGAGGTTATCTCCATGAATTTCAAATCTAATCATAGTAATCTCTCCTTTAACCTCTTATATTGGTAATGCTTACTTATATTTTACCACGTTTGGTTTATCGTGCAAACGCAAACACTTTGAATTTTCTGACATTTAACGATAATAATTTACACCCTGCATGATGTATTGTTAATCCAGTTGTATAAATATCATCAATGAGTAGTATTACTTTATCCCTTATGTCAATGTCTTCTTCCTTTACGTAGAACGGATTTGGAGCATTGCTACGTTCTAATTTACCTAACTCAGACTGTTTTGGGCGTATATTTGTTCCTAAAATATTCACATAATCAACCCCCATTTTATCTAAAACTGTAGCTACAGGATTAAATGTCCGTTCAACATCACGTTGAAATGGCGATGGAATCGGAACAATATAATCATAATCTGTTTGAGGTAACTGCAATTTTTCAGATAACACATTAGAAAGTTCATAGTCTCTCATGAATTTATATTGCTGTAACACGTCTTTCATTACTCCTTGGTAACGATATTGACAATACAATTGATCCATCAATTTGAATTCCTTTTCCAAGAATTGACAATCCAGACAGTCATTTGAATCAGAAGTTTTTATATTAAGACATCTAGAACATCTTTCATCGAGATGAGTTATTCTTATGTTATTCCACAATTGTTCGCATCGTTCACAAAATGGTGTAGGCGGTTTAAAAATATTATATACATGAATAATTTCTTTCAATGGTGTCATACATTGTATACATCTACGCATCTAGCCACCCTCTTTTATAACCTAAACGATTCATCTTTGTAATATCTTTTTTAGCACTCATCATTGATAGACTGACACCCTCATGAAGAAAAAGTACAAGTCCATTTGGTTCTTCTATTTTACGCCCTACACGTCCGGCGATTTGTATTAAAGCCGCTTTAGAAAATGTTTCTGCATTTATGACAATAACGTCTAACCTCGCCATGGTAAATCCTCTTTCCAGTATAGTTGTTGTAAAAACGATTGAGTGCTCACCACGGCGAAGTGCTTCTACCTTTTCAAATCTATATACGTCTTCACTATAAACACAGATGAGATTAGGAATATGAGCTCGATACCTTAGATATGCATTTTTCATAGTTTCAATGTGATTAAAAAATACCAAAGTATACCGTTGTTGTTTAATTTGCGTTTGTAAAAGGTGAATGAATTGGGGTTGCACCCGAGTTGTGTTTAATTTGAAATATTTAAAGCGAGGTACAGGTAGTGGTTGTCTATGAAATCGTGCTGGAAGTTTAATTATTTTATTAGAAGACATTTGTTTAATAAGTTGACGTGGTGGTGTTGCTGTCATATAAATATGAGAATGAATTGTTTTAGAAGCGGTATCGATTGCTAATAAGAGGTTGGGATCCATAGATAATGGAAAGGCATCGACTTCATCAATAAAAATAGTGTCAAAGTGTTGTTTGAATCTATATAATTGATGCACTGTTGCGATAACAAAATGCCCATTATATTTTTGAGATTGTTTCTGGTGCAAAATATCTATTTCTTCGTTTTTAAAAGCCTCTTTGATGCGATGACTAATTTCAATAACTACATCTACTCTAGGAGATAATATTGCCACATTGTGTCCGAGTTGTCGTGCTAAGCTAATTCCATCAAACATCATTTCTGTTTTACCTGCACCTGTCACTGCATATAATAAGAGATTTTCAGAATTTTTTATAGCTTTAATGATAGCGTCAGATGCATATTGTTGTTGCTTTGATAATGTAAATGGTAATTCAAACTCTCCTTCAGTAGCTAATTGTGTACTTTCGGTAATTCTATAGTCTGTGATGCTATCTATCCTTCCTAATTGAATACATCGCCTACAGTAAATAATTTCTTTGTCCAAAAAGGGAGAATAGTACTTTGACATATAACTACTATCATCATTACCACATTGAATACAATAATAATGTCCTTCTTTTTTAATAATGCCTTTCGTAATACGAGCAACTTTTTCATCATTTAACTGAATTGATGGAAAGATAAGTTTACCGTAATGTTTAATCATAAATCCCTACTTTCTAACTAAAAAAGCCTAAAACACTTTAGAAGATTTAGTTCTCTACTAATTACATGTCGTAATTACTAAAATTCTCATCCTCTTACATGTTTCAGGCTTTTTATCAGTAATATTATTAATTAATTTCAATTTTTCTAGGGAAGTAACCTAAACCTAAACCACCAGAACCTAAATGAGATGCAATAACCGGACCGAATTCGGAGTATTGAATATTCACATTAGGGTAGTCTTCTTTAAGTTGTTGTAAAAATGCTTGTCCATCTTCTTTTTTATCCCCATCGATGACAAATACAGTTACTTCATCCAAGTCTTTAATTAATTCAAAGACATTTGATTCTAAAGATTTAAATGCGCGTTTTTTCGTACGCACTTTTTCATGTGGATGAATTTTACCATCTTCTTCAAAGCGAAGTACAGGTTTCATTTTTAATAGCGTACCTACCCAAGCTTGAGCACCTGTAATACGCCCACTTTTTTGTAGATTCTTAAGATCATCAACAATAAGATATGCGCCTATATGTTCTCTTACATCAGTTAGTTCATTAATAATTTCTTTAGCTGTGTAACCTTTTTCTACTAGTTGAATTGCATAGATCACAAAGCTACCTTCAATCATTGCAGCGAGACGGCTATCAAATGTATGCACGTTAACACCATCAACCATTTCTCCGGCTTGTGTAGCAGATTGATAACTTCCACTAATACCACTTGATAAGTTAATTACAATGATATCTGTGTATCCTTCATCTCTAAGTTTTTCATAGTTTTTCAACCATTCACCAATAGCGGGCTGACTTGTTGTAGGTATAGTTTTAGATGAAGCCATCTTCTTATAAAAATCATCTATTGAAAATTGGTCATTCTCTGTAAATGTATGCCCATCATCAAATGTCACACTTAATGGAGCAATCGGTATATTATATTTATCAATGATTTCTTGTGGTAAATAGCCTGTTGAATCGGCCATTACTGCAACCTTCATAGTAGTCCTCCTCAATTATACTCATTGTCATAATACAATATTTTTATGAAAAAGAAAATCTTATTTAAATGATTTAGACTCTTCATAGATATGTGTATAATAATATTATTGAAAAACGTACGAAATTGTAGGTGACAAAAATATATGGTAAAACCGATAATTACTATCAAAGAAGAGCATCAAATTGAAAATGTCATTAATAAATCTCGCTTTATCGCACATATTAGACCCGTTCAAAACGAGGAGGAGGCAAAAGCATTTATTAATGAAATCAAATCCTCTCATAAAGATGCAACTCACAATTGTTCAGCCTATACTGTTGGCCCTGAAATGAACATCCAAAAAGCGAATGACGATGGTGAGCCGAGCGGTACTGCTGGTGTACCAATGCTAGAAATTTTAAAAAAATTAGAGATTCATGACGCATGTGTAGTGGTCACACGTTATTTCGGAGGTATTAAATTAGGTGGTGGCGGTCTTATCCGTGCTTATAGCGGTGCTGTTAGAGATGTGATATACGATATTGGACGAGTAGAGCTAAGAGAAGCTGTACCTGTAACAGTCACTATAAGTTATGATTTAACTGGAAAATTTGAATACGAGCTCGCTTCAACACCTTATATGCTAAGAAATCAATTTTATACCGACAAAGTGAGCTATCAAATAGATGTTGTAAAACAGGATTACGATGAATTTATCCAGTTTCTTAACCGTATTACAGCTAGTAATTATGATTTAGAAGAAGAAGATATTAAATTATTACCTTTCGATATCTCAACGACTTAATTTAAATGATGTATATAAAAACGATCACGCATGAGGAGTTATCCTTTTAATCCTTACACGTGATCGTTCTATTAGTGTCTAGGGGGCTGTTGCTCATCATAACGATGTTGCTTGTGGTCCCCTTTTCGAGTAATTAAATTTAAAATTGGACGATAATTATCATCAATCAAACCAGTAAATTCTACAATTAATTCGATTGTAAATATAATTAGGATAAACATCATGAGTGCACCAAGTGGTTGTGATAAGTAAAGAATCACACTTGATAAACTAAACATGATTGCAATTGAATAAATAAGTAGTACGGTTTGTCTATGTGAATATCCCAAAGCTAATAACTTATGATGTAAATGAGATTTATCAGCTTGCATGATATGTTGACCTTTCTTCATTCGACGAATCATCGCAAACAATGTGTCAATGAAAGGCACCGCTAGAATGACAATTGGGAAGAATAACGCAATAAATGTAATATTTTTAAAACCAAGTAATGATAAGAATCCTATGATAAAACCTATCATGAGCGCCCCACTGTCACCTAAAAATATTTTAGCTGGATGGAAATTATAAAATAAAAATCCAATGAGCGAACCTAATAGCACGCAACATATCATAATAATAAAGATATTCGCTTGTAAAATAGCGATAAACCCGATAGTCATTAATCCAATTGCAGAGACTCCTGATGCTAAACCATCAAGACCATCAATAAGATTGATGGCATTCGTTATCGCAACAATCCAAATAACTGTTATCGGTATACTTAAAAATCCAAAATGAATCGTCGGCCCCATAGGTAATGAAATGAAATCTATAGTAATGCCATATAATGTGACAACTAACGCAGCTACTATTTGCCCCGTAAGTTTAATGTATGGTTTCAAATCATATATGTCATCAATAAGTCCAACAAGGTACATTATGATGGCACCTAAAATAAGAGGCTTCACTTCTCTCTCAATAGGATGGCCTAACCAAATACCTATTAAAAAAGAGAATAATATGACTGTACCACCCATTACCGAAATCGGTTTGGTATGCACCTTTCTAAAGTTAGGACGATCTACCAAGTCTAATTTCTTTGATACTGCAATGATAATGGGCGTAATTATTAAACTGACTATCATGGTAAATGCTATGAGTAGTAAAGTATACATCAGTTCACCTTCATTAAATAAGTTAATCAATTTCTTAAAATTTCTTGTGTAATCATCTCTATCAAATCAATTTTAGACGAAGATGGATGCTACACATAAATTTATAGTATATCCAGACGTATTTTATGCGTTACGATAAAACATAACGCCCCCTCCCTCAATAGTCTAGAACGAATGTTACCGGAATGCCCTTTCCGATGACATGTGTTATTTATGTTATAAGCATTGATAAAAAAATTATCATACTTAAACCTTTTTCAATTCAAATATATTTTTTCTATCATACCATTTAAGCGACTATTTTAACATTAAATTCCATTTTGTGAACAAAATTTCCAAGGCTAAATGATGACAAATTGTAAGTTTTCACTTACAATAGCTAATGGTCAACAAAGGAGTCGGTTTAGAAATGTTTGAAGCAATCATTTACAACATATCTGTCATGGTCGCAGGTATTTATCTATTTCACAGATTACAGTATTCAGAAAATAAAAAAATGGTATTTTCAAAAGAATACGTGACAGTTTTAATGACACTCGTTTCTCTACTCTTAGCTGCATATCCTATTCCATTTAAGAGCGAATATCTCGTTCATTTAACTTTCGTGCCTTTATTATTTTTAGGGCGCTATACAAATATGATATATACACTGGCTTCCGCATTCATTGTTGCATTAGTTGATGTATTAATATTTGGAAATTCAATTATTTATGGCATTACTTTAGTCGTAATTGCTGGTGTTGTAAGTGCTGTAGGTCCATTTTTAAAACAAAACGATATTGTTTCTTTACTAATTTTAAATTTCATTAGTATTATCATTTTATTAATATTAGCATTTGCAAGTCCAATTTATGACTTAATAGAAATATTAGTACTTATTCCTATTTCTTTAATTATTACTATTGCTTCTGCCATTACATTCGTAGATATTTGGCATTTCTTCTCATTAGTTAACCGTTATGAAAATGAGGACAAATACGATTACCTTACAGGTTTAGGAAATGTTAAAGAATTTGATAGACATTTAAATGAAGTTTCACGTATTGCTGAAGAAAAAAATCAAAGTTTAGCTTTACTCTTAATCGATATTGATGGATTTAAAGATGTAAACGATATTTACTCACACCAATCGGGTGATGCTGTACTTAAACAAATGTCACAGCTATTAAAAAATTATGTACCAAATCAATTTAAAATCTTTAGAAACGGTGGAGAAGAATTCTCAGTTGTCATTAGAAATTACTCGCTAGATCAAAGCGTAAAATTAGCTGAAAATATTCGTTCTGGTGTAGAGAAGTCTTCTTTCCATCTTCCAGATAAGGAAGTTATCAAACTTTCCGTTTCAATCGGGGTCGGATACTTAACCCAAGATGATCGTAAATCACAACGTAAAGTATTTAAAGATGCCGACGATATGGTTCATGTTGCTAAAAGTGAAGGACGTAATAAAGTGATGTTTAACCCTATTGTTAAACTATAAGTTTTAAATACTGCTATCATAGATGTAAACCATTTAATCTTATGATTAAAATGAATCTATGTATGGCAGTTTTTTTATATTCATTCTCATAAAAACATCATATTCTATCAATAAACTTCACAACAACTACAACAATAAGAAAATTAAAATTCAGCTTTTAATAGTGTAGTGTCTATTGAAAGTTAAAGGCGCAAGTTGTAAACTTCAATTGTTCATTAAAAAAATAAAATTGTCTTGGAGGTGAAGGTGTATGTCGGATTCCATCACGATAATAGATGAAAATAAAGTTATCGATGTAGTATTAATTGCAGGTAGAATCTTACTTGAAGCGGGCGCGGAAACGTATCGTGTTGAAGATACAATGAACCGTATTGCACATAGTTATGGTTTGCATGATACATATAGTTTTGTTACATCTACTGCGATTATATTTTCACTTAATGATCGCACCAGTACACGATTAATACGAATTCGTGAACGTACAACAGATTTAGAGAAAATCGCTCTTACAAATAGCTTATCTCGTAAAATTTCTAACAATCAACTTACGATTGATGAAGCTAAAACAGAATTAATTCACCTTAGACGTGCATCTCTACAGTATTCATTCTTTATGAATTTTCTTGCTGCATTTATAGCTTGTGGCTTCTTCTTATTTATGTTTGGAGGTACCGCTTCTGACTTTTGGATTGCGTGTTTAGCTGGAGGTGCAGCATTTTTAACTTTTAGTTTTGTACAAAAATACATTCAAATTAAATTCTTCTCAGAGTTTGTAGCCTCAGCAGTAGTTATCAGTATCGCTGCAATTTTCACCAAAATTGGAATCGCTAAAAATCAAGATATTATTACTATTGCAAGTGTTATGCCCTTAGTTCCTGGTATCCTTATAACCAATGCCATTCGTGATTTATTAGCAGGAGAATTGTTAGCTGGTATGTCACGTGGCGTTGAAGCTGCGCTTACCGCCTTTGCAATAGGTGCGGGTGTCGCAATTGTATTACTACTATTATAAGAAAGGCTGTTAATAATGTTATTTTATTTATTCCATTTTACAATTAGTTTCATTTCCACAGTCCTTTTTTCAATTATATTTAATGCGCCCAAAAAGTTACTTGTAGCTTGTGGTTTCGTAGGTGCAGTAGCTTGGACAATTTATCAATTCACAGTTGGGATGGACTTAGGAAAAGTAGGCGCTTCTTTCCTAGGAAGTTTAATTTTAGGTTTAATGAGTCATACTATGAGCAGACGATATAAACGACCTGTAATCATCTTTATCGTTCCAGGAATCATTCCTTTAGTACCAGGAGGAGCTGCATACGAAGCGACTCGCTACTTAGTCTCTAATAATTATACTTATGCAGTAAATACATTTTTAGAGGTCACTTTAATTTCGGGCGCCATCGCTTTCGGTATACTTGTGTCTGAAATCATCTATTATATTTACACTCGTATTAAACAGTATTATGGTAAAATCAAAGGTAAAACTTATAGAAAATCTTATAATATGAATAATAGAGTTTAACCTTAAGGGGATGATTATAATGAAAGAACAAATTATTAACCGATTAACAAGATATGTAAAAATCGATACGCAATCAGATCCAAACTCTCAATCAACACCGTCCACAGATAAACAGTGGGATTTATTACGTTTATTGGAAAATGAACTTCAAGCATTTGGGTTATCTACTGATATTGATGAATATGGATATCTATTCGCTACTTTAGAAAGCAATGTAGATGATGAGGTGCCAACAGTAGGTTTCTTGGCCCATGTCGATACATCACCAGATTTCAACGCAACAAATGTTCAACCACAAATTATAGACAACTACGATGGGCAAGCGCTCCAGTTAGGAGATACTCATCGTGTGCTAAACCCAAGTGTTTTCCCTGAGTTAAACCAAGTTGTAGGACATACATTAATGGTTACAGACGGTACATCATTACTTGGCGCTGACGATAAAGCAGGTGTTGTCGAAATTATGGAAGGTATTAAATACTTAATTGATCACCCTGAAATTAAGCACGGTCGTATTCGAGTCGGTTTCACACCCGATGAGGAAATTGGTAGAGGACCTCACAAGTTTGACGTTGCTCGTTTTAATGCTGACTTCGCATACACAATGGATGGAAGCCAATTGGGTGAACTTCAATTTGAAAGTTTCAATGCGGCGGAAGCTACAGTTACTTGTCACGGCGTGAATGTTCACCCTGGTTCCGCTAAAAACGCAATGGTGAATGCAAATAATTTAGGCCAACAATTTAATAGTCTTCTACCACCTAGCGAAGTGCCTGAACGTACTGAAGGATATGAAGGATTTTATCATTTAATGAGTTTCGAGGGTAACGTTGAAAAAGCCACGCTCCAATATATCATTCGTGATCATGATAAAAAGCAGTTCGACTTACGAAAAAAACGCATGATGGAAATTCGTGATGACATCAATACTCACTATGAGGATTTCCCTGTAAAAGTCGATGTTCATGACCAATATTATAATATGGCAGAAAAAATTAAACCCTTACAACACATTATTGATATCCCTAAACGTGTATTTGCTAAACTTGATATTGAACCTAATACTGAACCTATTCGTGGTGGCACAGACGGTTCGCAATTATCATTTATGGGGTTACCTACACCTAATATTTTCACAGGATGTGGTAACTTCCACGGTCCATTCGAATATGCATCAATAGATGTTATGGAAAAAGCAGTTCAAGTTGTTGTAGGTATCGCTGAAGAAGTTGCTAAAAAAGAATAATCATTCGAAACTTTGATATTAATTTAAAAGTGGGCTAGAAATATAATTTTTTATGAATCATATTTCTAGCCCGCTTTCTTTTTTTATTATCTAAAATAGATTTATTGATTAAGACTCGTTTTAAGTAATTTAAGAGCTTGAACTGTGTAATGGCGTATTTGAATGCCCATTCTAAAATCTGTATACGTTTCAGGCATATCTATAAATGTGTTAAACATTGCAGTCACACCTTGCGATTCAAACAAATCAAACTTATCACTTGTGGCACAAATTGCGATGGCAGGTTTATGATATTTTTGAGTTAAATCAGCAATACGCAAAGTAGTTGTCTCTAGAATTTGATCTTTTTCTTTGAGTCCTTCCCCAAAAATAATTAAGTCGGCTTGCTCAATTAAATCTTCTAAGTGTGTAATTTGATTAACAAGTTCGTGACTTGTTAATATTTCAGCTTGATATAAGCCTTTTAACACTGCAGCAATGCCTCCCCCAGCACCGCCACGTTCTATAGGGCCAATTGCTAATTTGAGTTCACTTTTAAATAGTTCACTAAAATACCAAACTAAATTATCAATTTCAGCAGCTTCGTTTTGATTTAATTGAAACGTTTGATACGTTTGCATAATCTCACTTTGCTTACCATACAATCGACTTGAAAAATCGGACATTAATTGTAATTTGGCATTAGCAAGCTGAGGATGTACATCAGATAAATCAATGCGTCTAATATATTTAATTTTATATGCACCCTCACTCACATCTACAATGTTTGCTTCATCATCATAGAATTTTGCACCAAGCGCTTGTAACATACCGGCACCTGCATCAAAGCTACCAATACCTCCTAGAGATATAACGATATGTTTCGCTTGATTATCCAGTGCTGCTTTTAATACTTCACCTAAACCATAACTAGAACGCTGATCAATCGGCTTTTCACCGTTTAAGAATAAATTCCCCTCAATAACAGTCATTCCACTATCAGTTTGGCCGTACATCGCTTCTACGTCATTCATATCGGCATCATGAGCTTTAACACGATATTTATTTCCAGACTGCCATAGAAATACAGAATCCATTAATTCATGTCTTCCATTAAATAATGGAACCTGTACAATATCTGCATGTTCAATTTGACTTGCTACCGCTTCTTCAACGTACCTATTCGCTTGATAACTGGAAATAATTCCATTGAACTCATCCATGGCTACTAAAACCTTCATTGTCTTAACCACCTTATATCTTTTACTCTTTTTCAAAATGATTTTCAACTTAAATATTGTTTAATAATTCGCATTTGAACCTATCCGCGTACTTATTTTACAAGTAATATTTATTAGGATATGATTATTCACTTATCTTTATAAATTTGAGGATAATGATGTACTTATACGTAATTCACTAACACATTATACATATTTTCTTAGAATTTTTCATAATATACGAAAGGCTTGCCATACATCTTCACTATCAGATGTCTATGGCAAGCCACTTAAACATTTAAATTATTTTCATTTATTCCTCAGCTTGTGCAAGTTGAGAAACGTTAATATCATCATGATCAGCATTCCACTTCATCTCACCATTTACAAAGTAAAAGGCTTGAGGAGATTCATGCTTCACGTTCGTTTTTTCTGCAATATAGTCCGATAATTTACGCTCCTGTTGAACGATTAAATAGTAACCATCAATATCTCTTTCATATAAAAATTTATTAAATTGATCATACGCATTTGCAGAAATTGGACAAGTTTCACTATGTTTTAATACAAAAACATATTTATTCTCTTCTAAGACTTGTTCAAACTGGTCAATTGAACTCAGCTTAATAGCCATTCTATTCACCTCTAAAAATATTTATCACATTTTATGAGCATATGCGTGATATTCATATCCCAAGAATCATCTCAGTGGGTACAATTATACACATTCTGCTGTATAATGTTAACCATCGATTTTTATTTTATTTAATTCAAAAAATAACTATTTTACATTTTCTTTAAACTCATAGTATTGCTTGTTAAATTCTTTATCCTTGCTTGAAATATCTTTACCCTCTTTTGGTAATTTATCCACATCAATTTTAGATAATTTTTCACTAATTTCGATAGTGTCTACTCGTGTGTCATAGTAATTTTGTAAACTGTAGTACATTTCAATTGCATTTTTCCTAGCATTATCTACGTGTTGGTCTGAAATATTAGTTTGGTTAATATCTTTAATTTGTTTATCAATCAATGGTGAAATATGATCATTGATTGCTTTTTTAGCTGAATCTGAATTTGTAGTAGAAGAATTGAGATATTTCTTAGCTGTAGATTTGAGTTGCTTATTATTTTCTTCTAATTTAGATGTTAACTGATCAGCATCACTTTTATTAGTAGCTTTATTAATATCGGATTCTACCTCTGATCTATTTTTTTCGAAAAGTTTCGTATAATCTAGTATATCTTCATTATCTTTGATAGAACGATTACATAAATCAACAAATGATTTTAAATCATTAATTGAAGTTTCTTTCTCTTTAACAGTATCTAAATACGAGTTACGTAGATTTTTAACATCATTTGTATTTGCAGGTAATTGATTAGCAGCCTTTTTATATTTCTTAAATTCCGGCATGAGATAGTTATTAATATCTTTTTGAAGTGCAATAAATTCTTTTTTGTTTTTATCTGTCGTATCCGTTTTACTTAAGTTATCTAACTCTTTTAAATGTATTTTATCTATAACTTCTTCAACGTTTTTTTGCTTTTTCTTAACATCACTGAGTTTATTGTCAAAATCATTAAAATCTTTGTTAGTTTTATTTCCACAGGCTGTTAGCGTGGTTATAAATATGACAATTGTTGCAATAAATAGTAATTTTTTCATATCTGCACTCCTTATCATTAAACATTATACATAAACGTATTTATTATGAAAATGAATTGTGTTATAGTATGTCAGACTTTACTGTAAAATTGAGAAATTATAATTCACAAGGAGTAAATCATGTATACTTATGTTCAACCTTTAGTCAAAGAGGACTTAAATGAATCGTTCGCTAAAGAATACCAAAACGTCAAAAATATATTGTTTAATTTATTAGATTCACCAGTTAAATACACTCAACATATTGGTGGCACACGTCATTTTAATTATGCTACAGAACCCATATTGGATGTACTTGTAGGAGTCAATAATTTACACGATATTACTGCTCTAGATGAAAAACGTTTGAATTATGCTGGTTTTTACCGACTTCACCATTCCTATAAGAAAAAAGTAGTGATGGCTCGATTCAATAATCTTAGTGAACTTAAGCAAGAAGTAAGATTACATATTATACAGTTAGATACCCCTCTTTTTGAACAGTATCAAAAGGTTGACCAATTATTAACACAAGATAAGAAATTTTCTCAATTATTTTCCACGAAAAAACAAAATATATTGAAACATGTGCGAGCCATTCGTATGTATGAAAATCAAAAACAAAGTATCTTTGAGGATTTAAGTAGAGACTCAAATTAATTAGAGCATTTACTACACATCAATACGAGAATTCTTACTTTGTCTATTTAATGGTAAAATAATATATTCAAATTTCGCAAATAACTATTAAAGTTGATATAATAATAATGATATTAAGAAGATGAGAAAGGATGTACAAACCGTTGAATAAAAGTGACATCTTAAATGATTTAAAGTCGATTATTCCCGACAATATAATTAAAGTTGATGAACCTCTCAAACGTTATACATATACTGAAACTGGCGGAGAGGCAGATTTCTATTTATCCCCAACAAAAAATGAAGAAGTGCAAGCAATTGTAGCTTACGCTTATAATAATAATATTCCTGTTACATATTTAGGTAATGGTTCAAATATTATAATACGTGAAGGTGGAATAAGAGGCATCGTTCTAAGTCTACTATCATTAGATCATATTGATGTTTCTGACGATGCGATTATCGCTGGTAGTGGCGCTGCAATCATTGATGTTTCAAGAGTTGCACGAGATCATGTTCTTACTGGTTTAGAGTTTGCATGTGGTATTCCAGGTTCAATCGGTGGTGCTGTATTTATGAATGCTGGTGCATATGGCGGTGAAGTTAAAGATTGTATCGACTATGCGCTATGCGTTAATGAGAAAGGTGATTTAATCAAGTTAACTAATGAAGAATTAGAGCTAGATTACAGAAATAGTATTGTTCAAAAGAAACATCTTGTTGTACTTGAAGCAGCGTTCACTTTAATGCCAGGTCATTTAGATGAAATTCAAGCTAAAATGGATGATTTAACTGAAAGAAGAGAATCAAAACAACCATTAGAATACCCTTCTTGTGGAAGTGTATTCCAAAGACCTCCTGGCCATTTCGCTGGTAAATTAATTCAAGACTCTGATTTACAAGGTCATCGCATCGGTGGCGTAGAAGTATCTAAAAAACATGCTGGCTTTATGGTTAATGTAGATAAAGGTACGGCAACAGATTACGAAGATTTAATTCACCACGTACAAAGAACTGTTAAAGATAAATTTGATGTAGAATTAAATACAGAAGTACGTATTATTGGAGAACACCCTAAAAGTTAATTTATAAGGAGGTACATCTAATCTATGCCTAATATTCACGGTTCAGTCATTGATAAAGAGACAAGATGTACTCACTATCACTCTTTTTTAGATGTTATTGCAATTAAATTTAAATGTTGTGACAAATATTATCCTTGTTATAAATGTCATGATGAACATGAATCACATTCTATACAAAGATGGACTGAGAAAGAATTTGATAAAAAAGTTATTATGTGTGGTGTGTGCAACCATGAAATGAGTATTCACGACTACATGATGGTTGAAGTGTGTCCTAAATGCAAAGCACATTTTAATAGTAGATGTAAATTTCACTATCATTTGTATTTTGAAATATAACTTACTTTAAAAGTTTTTAATAGTCATTTTGTAACTAAGGTTAAGCAATTGAGTTTGTTTAACCTTTTTATTATATAAAAATCAAAAAACCTTTAGTTATACAACACGGTAAGTATTGTAAACTAAAGGTTTTTCTTCTTATTAGGTTAATATTTATTATTCATCGAATACAAAGTCTTCATCTCGTAGTGCTTCAACATTTAATGCTAACGTATAGCCGTCACCTTTTACTGAGAAGAAGTCATGGTTCTTAGTAGATGTATCTAAAGCATTCTCGATAATTGGATTAAATTCACGTTCTTCAAAATAAGGTTCAAAACCTAAGTTAGATAAAGCCTTATTACCATTATAACGAACATAGTTAAGTACATCTTCAGTTAAACCAATATCATCATATAATAAGTGTGTATAAGATACTTCATTATCATAAAGTTCGTTTAATAACTTATACATTTCTTGATCTGCTTTTTGCTTTTCACTCTCTGACAGCTCATTGCGTAAGCTTTGAGCATCTAAACCAGTGAAAACACCGTGAATTGATTCATCTAATAAGATTTTACGAATAATTTCACCAGAAGTCGTCATTTTACCTTGACCAGCAAGGTATAGCGGATAGTAGAAACCAGAGTAAAATAAGAACGTTTCTAAGAATACACTTGATACTCTTGCGATATATTGGTCAAAAATTGATGCTTCTTTTCCCCAAAGCTTATGATAGTTGTCGATAATTTTATCTGATTTATATTTTAAATGAGGTTCTTCAATTACCCATGTGTCTAACAAATAGTTCGTTTCACTAGACGGAAGTAATGTTGTGAAGATATGAGAATAACTTTTAGCGTGAATTTGTTCCATCATAGCCATAAATGAGTATACAGCTTTTTTTCTTAAATCAGTCGTATGTAACATAATCAAAGGCATTCCATCGTCTGCTTGATGCGTATCTAGCCCTGTTAATCCTGCTAAAGCCTTTTTAAATGTTTCTTTTTCAGAATCTGTCAATGTTTTCCAACTTGCTATATCTTTTGAAACTTTAAACTCTGTTTCGACCCACATTTGTGAGATGTTTTGACGCCAAAACATATTCGTCATATCTTCTTGGGTGTTCCAGTTGACCGCTTTCATGTAAATCCTCCTGTCATTATTATGTATTGCATAGAGAATTTCAACCACACTAAATATGATAAACATAATTAGCAGTGATTGAAATTTCTAGCATTTTATTTAATTTAAAATATTAGATTGCACAGCTTGTACATTCTTCTACACTAAGTAATTTGTTACGTGTATAATAAAGTGATTTTAGTCCTTTATAATGTGCGTAAACATATAATCTTGAAAGTTCACGTGTAGAAATTTCTGAATTTACATATAGAATTGTTGAAATACCTTGGTCTACATGTGTTTGTATTGTTGAAACTAAATCGATTAATTTCATTTGATCAGTATTAAATGCTGATTTGTAATACCACATTGTTTCAGGTGATAGGAAAGGCATTGGATAAAATGTTTCAGCATTTCCATAAGTACGACGCTCAATTTGATCTACAATAGGCATTACAGAGCTTGTTGCATTTTGCACATATGAAATACTTTGAGTAGGTGCAATAGCTAAACGGTAAGCATGATAAAGACCATATTGTTCTACTTCTTTTTGTAGAGCTTTCCAATCTTCTGAAGTTGGAATATCTAAACCATCGAATAGCTGGCGAACTTTTTCAAATTGTGGCTCAAATTCTTGTGAAGTATAGAATTCAAAATATTTGCCATTAGCATAATCTGATTGGTCAAAATCTTGATAGCTTTCTCCGCGTTCTTTAGCTATTTCCATTGAACGTTCTATAGAATAATAGTTCATCATCATGAAGAATATATTAGCAAAGTCTTTCGCCTCTTCAGACTCATAACCGATTTTATTTTTTGCTAAATATCCATGAAGGTTCATTACACCTAGACCTACTGAGTGCAACTCACTATTAGCTTTTTTAACACCTGGAGCATTTTGTATATTAGCTTCATCACTCACTACAGTAAGTGCATCCATACCAGTGTGAACAGAATCTCTGAATTTACCTGATTCCATAACATTAACAATGTTTAGAGAGCCAAGATTACAAGAAATATCACGTTTAATCTCATCTTGTGTACCATAGTCATTGATAATAGATGTCTCTTGTAATTGGAAAATTTCTGTACATAAATTACTCATTTTAATTTGACCAATATCGGAGTTGGCATGTACTTTATTTGCATTATCTTTAAACATTAAATACGGATAACCAGATTGTAGTTGAGTTTGTGCAATTGTATTTAACATTTCACGTGCATCTTTTTTCTTCTTATCAATGTTAGGATTAGCAACCATATCATCATAATATTTCTCTAAATCAATATCATCTAATGTCACACCATATTCTTGTTTTACAGTATGTGGGGCGAACATATAGAAGTCTTTACCTTCTTTAGCTAAATCAAAGAACTTAGAAGGAACAATAAGACCTGTTGAAATTGTAGATAAACGTAAATCTTCATCAGCATTGACCTTTTTAGTATCTAAAAATTCTTCCACATCATAATGGAAAATATTTAAATATACAGCACCTGCACCAGGTCTTTGACCTAATTGATCGGCATAACTAAATCCACCTTCAAGTGCTTTAGCTACTGGTAATACACCTTTAGCAACACCTTTAATACCTTTGATTGCCTCTCCACGGGCACGTAATTTTGATAAATTAATAGCGACACCGCCACCAATTTTACTTAGTTGCTTCGCTGTTGAATCAATAAAGTTAATAGAATTTAAACTATCATCAACTTCTAATAAGAAACATGAAACGAGCTCACCGCGACGTGCACGACCTGCGTTTAAGAAAGTAGGCGTTGCTGGTTGATAACGTTGTTCAACCATAGAAGAAATAAATTGTTTTGCTTGTTTAGTATCACCATTAGCTAAATAAAGGGCAACAATTGCAACATGTTGATTATAGTCTTCTAAAAATTGACTTTTATCGTTTGTTTTTAAAGCATAGTCCTTATAGAACTTACTTGCAGACATGTAGCTAGCGAATTGAAAATGGATTGACTTAGCATATTCAGTAATTTCTCGTAATTCTTCTTCAGAGTATTTCTCAAATACATTGAAATAAAAGTCATTATCCACAAGGTAATGTAAACGTTCAATTTCATCATCGAAATAAATTGTTTTATCGTGGATTTCTTCAAGATAAACTTTTAATGCTTCCTGATCCTTCTCTAAATCAAAGAAACCATTATCTTTCCGCTTTGTTACTTCATTATTTAGTTCAATATGATTGTATTTCTTCTCGTTCATGGTTTTCATTGAAATTACCCACCTTATCCTTAAATTCAATTACATCATTGTTCGTACCTTGTACTTCAAATTTCATAAGTAGAGGAACATCATAGTCCTCTGAGATTGTACGGCCTGCTTTAGCAAAATTTTGCCCCCAATTACGATTTCCGCTTGCAGCTACCGCTTGTAATTGAGCGTGATTAACTTCTAAAAAAGATTGAACAGGTTGTGGCACTTCTCCAAATCCAATAGTGCCAGTAACTAAGATATATGGTTCATTTACTGGTTCCGTACAATTGTCTTGAGTAATTTCTAACGTGTCATCAATTTCTGCTCGCTTTATAAAACGTCTAACATTTCCAGAAAATGAGAAATATACTACTTTCATTGGATCACCTTCTTTCTTCAATCTTTAGTTGTCGTGTCTATATTGAGCATTCACAAACTCAAAAAATAAAAGCACCACTAGTATAGAGGTGTAAACCGTTATGATTTTTAATTTCTAAATATTCTTATTTCTTGTAAAAGAAAGTTTATTTTAATGCCTTTAGTATGTCTTTAAGTTTATAACCACTACATATAGTACTTAAAACTTAAATAATACTAAATGATAAATTGCTTTATTTGTAACTGATTACTAATTTTGCAATGATTTATCATTTGAATTAGTGTGATTTTGCATTAAAATTAATTAATTTCCCAGTATTAACTTTTAAACTCTAAACACTATATATAGTGTTTGGTTTTAAAAGTTAATACTATATTCTGTGTTTCATTATACATAAGTAGAATGTTTAATGAAAGTTAAAGTTTAATGACGAAAAAACTAAAATTTTTAGAAAGTGCACCACTACGTGTTTAAAGACTAATATTCTGAATAAAAAAATTTTTTCAAGTTTCTTTGCTTGCATTTTACTAAAATTTAGACGTACCTGTTCATTGTGTGACCTGGTAAAATCTCAATATGATAGTATGCAACATATATATACCAATTTGAATATTAATCACTTTCATTACCCACAATTGAGTTGCTTAATAGTCTAGCACTTACTAACAGAACATGTGTTCGTGTTATTATTATAAAACGTCTCTTTTTAATTTGCAAGTACTCATGCATAGCTCCTTTATTTATGCTAATATAGTTACGTTAATCTTATTGTATTGAGGCGATAATATTGAATCCAAAAGTAAAAGGTATTATTGCTATATTAATTTCTGCTATTGGATTTAGTTTTATGTCTGTATTCTTCAGACTTGCTGGAGACTTACCTGTCTTCCAAAAATCTTTAGCTAGAAATTTAGTAGCTATGTTTATACCTCTATTTTTTATCATAAAATATAAGCAACCTATATTTGGTAAACTGAGTAGCCAACCTTTATTGATTTCACGTTCTACACTAGGTCTCATAGGAGTATTACTGAATATATACGCTATTGACCATATGGTACTTAGTGATGCCGATACACTTATGAAATTGAATCCTTTCTGGACAATTCTCCTAAGTTTAATCTTTTTACATGAGAAGGTTCGTAAATATCAAATATCAGCGATGATTATCGCTATATTAGGTATGTTACTCATTGTTAAACCTGAATTTTCATCATCAGTGATTCCATCAATAGCCGGCTTATTTTCAGGTATATTTGCTGCGTCAGCTTACACATGTGTTCGTGCACTTAGTACACGTGAAAAACCTTATACAATTGTATTTTATTTCTCATTATTCTCAGTTGTTGTCTTAATACCATTCTCAATTTTCACATTTGAACCTATGACAACTGTCCAAGTTTTATACTTGCTTGGTGCAGGTTTATCTGCAGCTGTTGGACAAATAGGTATCACACTTGCATATAGCTTTGCGCCTGCTAAAGACATTTCAATTTTCACATATGCTTCTATAATATTCACAGCATTATTTGGTTTCATCTTATTCGGAGAAACACCAGATATGTTAGCTACTTTAGGTTATGTTGTTATTATTAGCGCAAGTTACTATATGTTTGAAAAGGCACGACGAGAATCAAATATAAAAGAAAGTTAAAGGAGCTAAATTAAATGGCACAAGGGCGTCAAAAAAATGAACTTCAAGATATTACTTTACTAGGAAATCAAAACAATACGTATGATTTTAATTACAGACCAGATGTTCTAGAAACCTTTGATAACAAGCATCAAGGTCGTGACTACTTCGTCAAATTTAATTGTCCAGAGTTTACATCGTTATGCCCTATTACAGGCCAACCAGATTTTGCAACAATTTATATTTCATATATCCCTAATGTCAAAATGGTTGAATCTAAATCATTGAAACTATATTTATTTAGCTTTAGAAACCATGGTGACTTCCACGAAGATTGTATGAATATAATTATGAATGATTTGATTGAACTTATGGATCCTCATTATATTGAAGTTTGGGGTAAATTCACACCTAGAGGTGGCATCTCAATTGACCCATATACAAACTATGGCCGTCCTAATTCTAAATATGAAAAGATGGCTGAACATCGTTTGATGAATCACGATATGTATCCTGAAAAGATTGATAATCGATAAATACCACTATCCTCCATTAAAATTAAATGTTTAATGGAGGATTTTTGTTATAAAAAATTATTTTCAAATTTGATAAAAAAGTATTGCACTTTGACGCGTTAAAGCGTATTTTATTTATATTGATTTATTTCTACACATGCTTATAATTAATCAAATAAAGACACATATTATCTTATAAATGTAGTAAAATCTATAAATTGACTGAATATTCATATTATTTTTATTTTTTGAAAATTGTTGAAACTTATTATTTACAATAGTACAATCGTTTTTAAACAATTAAATATGGTATTAGGGGAAGAAAGGATGGGATGATATTATGACAACGAATAATTCCCATGAGCAAGCAGTTCAAGAAATACCTCAACATGGATTCTTTGGGCATCCTCGAGGTTTAGGCGTACTCTTTTTCGTAGAGTTTTGGGAGCGTTTTAGCTACTACGGCATGAGAGCGATGCTTATTTTTTATATGTATTTTGCGATACAAGATCATGGACTTGGAATCGATAAAACTACGGCAATGTCTATCATGTCTGTATACGGGGCTTTAATATACATGTCTTCTATTCCAGGAGGTTGGATTGCGGACAGAATTACAGGGACACGTGGTGCAACTTTAATAGGTGCAGTTTTAATAATTATCGGACATATCTGTTTAAGTTTACCATTTGCAATGTTTGGCCTATTCGCTTCTATGTTCTTTATTATTGTTGGTTCAGGTTTAATGAAGCCAAATATTTCAAATATTGTAGGTCGTTTGTATCCACAAAATGACGTGAGAATGGACGCAGGATTTGTTATCTTCTATATGTCTGTTAACTTTGGCGCACTTGTTTCACCTATTATTTTGCAACACTTCATTAATGTTAGAAACTTCCATGGCGGATTCTTAATTGCTGCTATTGGTATGGCATTAGGTTTAGTTTGGTACGTATTATTTAATCGCAAAAATTTAGGTAGTGTAGGCATGAAACCAACAAATCCACTATCACCAACTGAAAAGAAAAAATACAGTATAATTATAGCGACCATTACAGCAGTTATAGCGATAGTAGTTATCATTTCTTACATAACTCATACACTATCATTCGATCTAGTTAGTAATTCAGTACTCGTTTTAGGTATTGCATTACCAATAATCTATTTCACTACTATGATTCGTAGTAAAGAAGTAACTGATATTGAACGTTCACGTGTAAAAGCTTTTATTCCTTTATTTATTTTAGGTATGCTTTTCTGGGCAATACAAGAACAAGGCTCTAACGTATTAAATATTTATGGTATAGAGCATTCAGATATGAAATTAAATTTATTTGGTTGGAAAACAAACTTCGGTGAAGCCATCTTCCAATCAATAAATCCTTTGTTTATCTTATTATTTGCACCAGTCGTATCTGCAGTTTGGCAAAAATTAGGTAAACGTCAACCTAGCCTACCAATGAAATTTGTTATAGGCGCTTTAATGGCTGGCGCATCATATATTATGATGGGTATTATTGGTAATATTTACGGAAACGCGCATTTCTCAGTAAACTGGGTAATTCTCTCATACATCATATGTGTCGTTGGTGAGTTGTGTCTTTCTCCTACTGGTAATAGTGCAGCAGTAAAATTAGCACCGAAAGCATTCAATGCTCAAATGATGAGTTTATGGTTATTAACAAACGCATCTGCTCAAGCATTTAATGGTACATTAGTTAAATTAATAGATCCATTGGGTCAAACGAATTACTTCATTTTCTTAGGTGTTACTACAGCTGTAATTACATTTATTATTCTTGCTTTCAGTCCTAAAATTATAAAAGCGATGAAAGGCATTCGTTAATCGTATCTCTAGCTACAAGTCGATTATTTTCGACTTGTGGTTTTTTTATTTTATAATAGTTATAATTTCTAATTATTTGCTTTTGTTACTCGAAAAAGGGTAACCCTTAAACTAAGAGAATTTTACGAAAGTAGGCATTCAAAATGGAAAATAAATATAACCATGGTGTCTTGTTTTATCATGAGCATAGTGGCTTAAAAGATATATATGAAGGACTTGGTGAGGTAACCAAATCACTTAGTTCAATGTGTAAGCACTTATCAATTCAGTTAAGTGAAAACGAAGGCGACATTATCAAATACTGTGAATCTATTAAGAATGATAAATATGGTTCAGAAATAGATATATTATTTATTTTAGGTGGAGATGGTACTGTTAATGAACTGGTAAACGGTGTCATGCAACACGATTTACAATTACCAGTGGGTATTATCCCAGGTGGAACATTTAATGACTTCACTAAAACATTAAACTTAGACTCTAACTTTAAAAATGCAAGTTCCCAATTACTTTCAGCACAAGTTGGTTCATATGATGTAATGAAAGTTAATGATACATTTGTCCTTAACTTTGTTGGTTTAGGGCTAATAGTTCAAAATGCTGAGAATGTCCAAGAAGGTTCTAAGGATGTTTTTGGCAAGCTAAGTTATATTGGATCAACAGTAAAAACACTAATGAATCCTAGTAAATTCAACTTTAAACTCAACGTTGATGGAAGAGAAGAAACTGGTAATACCTCTATGCTTCTTATAGCTAATGGCCCAAATATCGGTGGCGGACGCGTTCCTTTAACTGACCTCTCTCCTCAAGATGGAAAAGTTGATACGTTTATATTCGATGATCAAAGTTTTAGTATTTTAAATGATATTTTTAAGAAAAGAGATAGTATGAATTGGAATGAAATTACTGAGGGCATAGACCATATTCCAGGTCAACATATTTCTCTATCCACTGAACCTAATATGAAAGTCGATATAGATGGTGAGATTAGTTTAGAAACACCTATTGAAATTGAAGTTTTACCTAAAGCAATACAACTTCTTACTTTTCCAGAATTTGGTAAATCATAAGTTGATTTATTTAGGCTAAGTATTTGATTTAAATAAAGTTAATTATTTACTCGCAACTTCATGAATATAAATCAATTTTAAATAAGAAAACATAAAGTTTTGAATAATAGTGAACGGCAACCTCTATTGAAATAACAATTAGAAGTTGCCGTTTATATGTTTTATAAAGAAATTCTAGTTACCTAAGAAATAATCTTCAACGTCTTTCCAACCACTTACACGGTCAAATCTATCATCATTTATATTATGAGATGCTGTAAACATAATTGATTTACCTTCAAAAATCTCAAGTTGCTTTGGATTATCATCTATTAAATAATCAGCATTCACAATATTTTTTCTCCCACAAAATACAAAGTGTTGTGGGTTTAAGAATGGGAAGAATTCTAATAACCATTCATATTTATCATGAAATGATGTTGGCACATCCATTGCTGCTGTAGCTATATATACGTCATAATGATGATTTAATTTTTCAACTACGTCTTGAGCGTGTGGCATCACTTTCAAACGTCTAAAGAAACCTGGCTCTCTTAATATTTCAGTCACTAATCCTTCATGTTCAGGCATCATATGTTTTAATTTTTTACCATTTAAAGATTCGATGGAAATCCCAAGATTTGCTCTCTCATTTACTGCATCAATAATTTCACCTAGCGTATCAGCTAAGACTTCATCCATATCTATAGCTATTTTCTTTCGAGACATTCTAAAGTACACTCCCTAATGATTTTGAAACTTAAATACATGATTTAGTATAGCAAATATTAAAGTGTAGCACAGTATTCATTCAAAAATCTTCATTCTGCACTACACCCTTTTAACTTTTAAATATATAAATATTAGAACATCTTAATAATTGAAGTCTTTTAATACTTCTAACATCTTCTTATTTTGTTCAGGAAATCCAATCGTAATTCTTACACCATCCGGAAAAGGTCTAGTAATACATCCTACCTTTAGTAACTCATCATATAACGCTTTACTATTGTTGGTTTTTACAAAGATGAAATTAGTTTGACTTGGTAAAAAGTGCTTACTTTGAGGAATTTGATAAAATTTCTCACGTTCTATAGCATTTTTATGAGTAATTTCTTTCAAATACGCTTGGTCTTCTAGTGCAGCAATTGCTGCATATTCTGAGATTCTAGTAACGTTGAATGGTGGTCTAATGATGTTCCACTTTTCAATAGCATCAGAAGAAGCAACTACGTAACCTACTCTTAATCCAGCCAAGCCATAAGCTTTAGAAAATGTGCGCAGTAAAAAAGCATTCTCAAATGTTTCTTGTAACTCTAAAGTGTTAGGAAAATCTGGTGCAGTTACAAATTCAACATACGCTTCATCAATTAATACCGGAATATGACTCGGCACACGTTCCAAGAAATCATTTAGCGTTTCTTGATCAAAATATGTACCAGTTGGGTTATTAGGATTACATAACCAAACTAGAGCTGTATGATCATCAATACTTTGTAGGATACCTTCTAGATCAAACCCACCCTCTTTAAGTGGAACTTGAACAACCTCGGCTGACTCGACGATAGCATTATGATAGTACTGTCCAAAAGTAGCTTCACTCGTCACAATTTTATCTCCAGGTGTTAACACCGCTCTTGAAATCATTAATATTACTTCATCAAGGCCGGCCCCAAATAAAATACGTGATTCGTCGACATTTAAATGTTTACTAATAGCTTTTCTTAGACTTGGTGAGCCACTTTCGGGATAATAATATAGCTCATCTAAATGTTGCTTGATTGCTTCTTTGGCTTTTGGCGTAGGTCCATATAAATTTTCATTTGATGCTAATTTGAATAATTCACCCTCAATACCATACTCTTTTTTTAATGCTTCTGGAGAAAGACCAGGTTCATATGCACATAATTGATCTAACTGACTTTTCATAGTTGAGCATCCCCCTCTAAATTGACTGAAATTTTCAAAAACTTAATATTAATTATAAACAATAATGCATTTTAAAATCAATGAACCTTTAATGGCTAATAAATAAAAATTCCTGACATTTCATCGTGTCAGGAATTCAATAAATATTATTTAATTAACCCTTCTTTTTTCAAATAATCTTTGGCTACTTTATAAGGATCTTGCTTTTTAACTGTTACTTTGTAGTTCATTTCTTGCATTTGTTCATCTGTAATTTTTCCAGCTAATTTATTCAGTGGTTTCTTAACTTCAGGATGTTCTTTAAGGAATTTTTCTTTAAACATTGGTGCACCTTGGTAAGGTGGGAATACGTGTTTATCGTCTTTCAACACAACCATATTATATTGTTTTAATTCAGCATCTGTTGAATACGCATCGATTAAATTAATGTCTCCTTTTTCAACAGCTGTATAACGTAGCTTTGGTTCCATTGTTTTCACATTAGAAATATTAAGATTATACGCCTTTTTAACGGCTTTAAAACCATCAGGACGATCGTTAAATTCTAATGTAAATCCTGGTTTAAGTTTATCTTCAACCTTTTGTAAATCGCCGATTGTCTTAATATTATTTTTCTTTGCAAAGTCTCGTTTAACTGCTAACGCATACGTATTATTATATTTCATTGGTTTAAGCATCGTCATGTGATCTTTCTTCTCTAAACTTGTCTTTGCCTGTTGATATACTGCTGGTTCTTTTTTAGATTTTAAGTCTTCTTTAGTAAGCTCACCTAACACAGTACCCGTAAACTCTAAATAACCATCTATATCATCAGATTTCAAGGCATTAAATAAAAACGATGTTTTACCCATTCCGTCTTTAACATCAACAGTGTCATCTGTTTCATCTTCAATTAAGATTTTATACATGTTAGTAATAACTGAAGGTTCTGAACCTAATTTACCCGCAAGCGTAATCTTGTCACCCTTTTGTGCAAACAGCGGAATTACAATTGCCAATAAAATAACTAGTACAATTGCACCAAGAGTAATTAATATTTTCTTATATGAAAGCTTCTCCATATATCTTAATATTAAATCGAAAATAATAGCTAATAAAGCTGCTGGAATCGCACCAATTAAAATAAGTGAACTATCATTACGATCTATACCTAGTAAAATAAGATCCCCTAAACCACCAGCACCAATAAGTGCTGCTAAAGTAGCAGTTCCGATAATTAATACCATTGCAGTACGTATACCTGCCATAATAACAGGCATCGCAATAGGTAGCTCTACCTTCGTAAGTCTTCTAAATGGTTTCATGCCAATACCTTTAGCCGCTTCAACTAAAGATGGATCTACTTCTTCTATACCAGTATATGTATTACGCAATATAGGCAGTAAAGCATATACAACTAAAGCAATGATTGCAGGCACTCGTCCAATTCCAAATATTGGTATCATCAGACCTAATAATGCTAGAGAAGGAATAGTTTGTAATACCGCAGCGATATTCATTACAATCTCTGATATTTTTTTAGTTTTCGTTAATAGTATTCCTAAAGGTACTGCAATAATAGTTGCAATTAATAATGCGATAAATGAAATTTGGATGTGTTCAATAATCGTAGAAAGAAGTTGTCCTTTTCTATCACTTAACGTGTTTAGAAACTCATGCATGTGTGACGTTCTCCTTTCTTTCAGCTAAATAGTTGAAGATGTCTTCACGTTTTAGTAAATACTGATTTTGCTTGTTACTATCATTAACAATAACAGCATCTGTTTGTGCTAGAAGATGATAGATGTCCTCTACTTTCTGATTCTCATTCACTTCAGGATAACTTGATGTATCTGACATTCCTTCTAAAGGACGATGTATATTTAATTCTTTAATTTTTATATTAGTCAGTCTGTTTTGAGATTGTTGTTCAAGGTGACTTCCCATAAATTGTTTTACAAAGTCAGTTTGAGGATGATCTTTGAAACCTTGCGGTGTATCAATTTGTTCAACATGACCATCATTTAATAGGCAAATTCTATCTCCCAATTTCATTGCTTCGTGAATATCATGTGTAACAAAGACAATAGTCTTTTTAATTTTAGTTTGTAGCTCAATTAAATCATCTTGTAATTTTTCTCTACTTATAGGATCTAATGCACTAAATGGTTCATCCATAATAATGACAGGAGGATCTGCTGCCAAGGCTCTTACCACACCTACACGTTGTCGCTGTCCACCTGACAATTCATCAGGTTTTCGATTTTTAAATTTTTCAGGTTCTAAACCAACCATATTTAATAATTCGTCTACACGTTGATCGATATCTTTATCTTTCCATTTCTTCATTTGAGGTACTTGTGCAACATTTTCTTTTATAGTCATATGTGGAAATAAAGCAATTTGTTGTAAGACGTATCCAATGTCCCAACGCATTTCATATACTGGGTAATCACTAATAGGTTTATCTTTAAAATAAATATATCCTTCACTTAATGGAATTAAGCGATTAATCATTTTAAGTGTTGTCGTTTTTCCACACCCTGATGGTCCAATTAACACGAAAAATTCCCCTTCTTTAATATTAAAACTTACATTATCTACTGCTGTATTATTCCCATATCGTTTCGTAACATTCTTAAATTTAATCACAATTTCACCTTCGTTCATTCTACTAATAGTAGACAATTTTTAATCTATATTCCCTATTAAATCACTTTTAATGAGAAAATAACATTTTATTAAGCTTTATATTATTGAATTTTTCAAATTTTCTACACTTATTAAAAATAGTATATGAATCAAATATACTTATAGGCGTTTTAGAAGAGAGTATTTTATTTTTGCAAATTTGATATCATCAATAGTTCAAAAATTACGCGTTAATTTAAAAACAACGACAAAATCTAGATAAGATAGACTTTGTCGTTGTTAGGATAATGTATTATATACTTGTTTTATAGGTCTGTATTTTTTCTAAAAACTTTGGACAGTAATGCTTCAATTTATAGCTTCCTACTCCATCTATTGAAATCATTTCTTGTTTAGTTTCTGGTTTACGTTTCGCAAATTCTTCAAGTGTATAATCAGAAAAAATATTCACTGGAGGGATATCTAATTTATCACTAAGTTGTTTACGTACTTCAACAAGTTCACTATAAAGTGCGTGATCGACACCTTCGACCGTATTGATATAAACCTTTTCTTTGCTTTTTTGTTTAAACGGCGTAGTATAAACTTTCGTACTATCATTAAGTAAATCTTTAACTGAATTATCACATATGAGGATTTCATCATTTTCATTGAGATAACCTTTAAAACGTAACTCGTCAATTAAATGCGCTAATTCAGATGTAGTGTAGTTTTTCATCAACCCATGAGTTGTAAGTTGATCGTAATCATTGTATTTTATATAGTCTGTAATTTCGCCTCTTAATACTTGAATAATAACGCTATAGCTCTCTTGTTGTTTCATTCTAGCTATACAACTTATTATCATTTTAGCTTCACGTGTCATATCATATGTTTTATTTTCTTGTACACAATTACTGCATTGATCGCATTCTTCTAAATTTTCATTTGGTTCAAAGTAATGCACAATCGTTGCCTCGAGACATTTCTTAGTCTTCGTATATTGAAGCATTTTAGTGAGTTTTTCACCCATTTTATCCTTATAATCATCATCTGCTTGTGAAACAGTAATAAAATACTCATGTAAGCCCTTATCTCGTTCACTAAATAATAGGATACATTCACTTTTTAAACCATCACGACCAGCACGTCCAGCTTCTTGATAATAAGTTTCTATATCTCCAGGCATATTATAATGAACCACATAGCGCACATTTGATTTGTCTATTCCCATTCCAAAGGCATTTGTAGCGACAACCACTTCTACACGATCGTATAGAAAATCGTTTTGCGCTTCTTCACGTTCTTTATTTGTGAGACCAGCATGATAAATTGTACTTTTAACGTTTTCATTTTCTAAAGCTTCATTTAACTCTTCAACCTGTTTACGAGTTGAACAATAAATAATACCTGCTTGTCCTTCATGACTAGTCACGTAGTCCACTACAAATTTTTGACGTTGGTACGTTGGGTTCACTCTGAAAATTAAATTGCGACGTTTCGTGCTCGTCTTAATTTCGTCATTTTTGCCGATGTTTAACTTTTCCATAATGTCCTGTTGAACTTCAGCCGTAGCGGTAGCTGTTAACGCTACAATCGTGAAATCTTGAGGTAAAGAAAATACTCTGTGAATAACACTTTGATAACTTGGTCTAAAATCATGACCCCATTTAGAAATACAATGTGCTTCATCAAATGCAACTAAATGAATATTGACTTTTCGAAGTAAATTTAAGAAATAAGAGTTCTCAAATCTCTCAGGTGCTACATATAAGAATTGAATGTCACCCTGCTTAAGTTCTTGTTCAACCTCTTTTTGTTGCTTCTGAGTCAGACTACTGTTTAAATAAGCAGCTTTGATGCCCATCGCTTTGAGCTGATCAACTTGGTCTTTCATTAATGAAATAAGTGGACTTATAACAATCGTCGTGCCTCCAAGCATTAGTCCTGGTACTTGATAGCATATTGATTTACCGCCACCGGTTGGAAGAACTCCAAGCGTATTGCGATGGTCTAATATTTTGGTTATAATCTCCTTTTGTCCAGGTCGAAATGTTTCGTAACCAAAATAATGCGATAAAGTTTCTTGCATGATTTCATTCTCCTTATTGTTCTTTTATTTCCTCAAGTTCACTCCATCTTGTGATGTCTGCTTCATATGTTTGTTCAAGTTGTTCTTTTTCTTCATTTAGTTCTTTGATTTTGCCATAATCCGCACTGGCGGCTACCATTTCTTCATCAATGACTTCCAATCTTTCTTCCGTCTCTTCAATACGTGTCATAATTGTTTCGTATTCTAATTTTTCTTTATAAGATAACCCTGATTTCTTTCTTGTTTGCGCCTGTTGTTTAGATTGTTGTGCAGATTGTTTAGCTAATGATGTTTGCCTATCTTGTTCTTTCTTATAAGCCTCATAATCTTCAAATGTACCTTTGATTTTTTCCATGTAACCATCATGAATATACCAATACTCTTGTGCAACTTTGTTAAGAAAATATCGATCGTGACTAACAGTTATTACAGAACCACCGAAATCATCGATATAATCCTCTAAAATAGTGAGCGTTTCAGTATCTAATTCGTTTGTTGGCTCATCTAGTAAAAGTACATTAGGTTTATGTACTAATAGACGTAATAAATAAAGTCTTTTTTGTTCTCCACCGGATAGTTTATAAATTTTCTTACCATGAGTAGAACTTGGAAATAGGAATCGCTCTAATAATTGAGTGACAGAAATCGAAGTTCCATCTTTCTCTTTAGCCACTTCACTTTCTTCACGTAAATAATCAATCATTCTAATGTCGCGATTTAACGTTTCCTCTGTTTGTTTAAAATAGGCTACCTTAACAGTCTGCCCAATCTTTAACTCTCCATCAAAGTCATGGTCCTCATTACTTAGTATATTTAGTAATGTTGTTTTACCTGCGCCATTAGGCCCTACAACGCCTATGCGTTGCCCACTTTGAATAATTTCAGTAATATCTTTAAATAATACTCTGTCTTTAATCGACTTCGTTACATGATCTAATTCATAAACTTGTTTACCAAGCCTAGAATATGCAAGGTTCAATTCTCCTTTATCTTGAGAATGGTGACTCTTTACTTCTGATTCAAGATCATTAAATCGGTTAATACGTGCTTGTTGTTTAGTTGTTCTCGCCTTAGCTCCCGCTCGCATCCAAGCTAATTCTTGTTTATATAGTGCTTTTTGCTTTTGCTGTTGCTTTTGTTCAATTATCTCATTTTCAGCACGCATTGCTATGTAATCTTCGTAATTACCTGGGTATGCATTTAACTTCCCTCTATCTAATTCAATGATACGAGTAGATACTTCATTTAGGAAATAACGATCGTGGGTTACAAATAAAACAGTATGCGGGTATTGTTTTACATAATTAATTAACCAGTTAATGGACTCAAAATCTAAATGGTTTGTGGGCTCATCAAGTAGCAATAAATCTGGTTGTTCAATAAGCGTCTTAGCTAGAACAACACGTTTTTGTTGACCACCTGAAAGCTCTCGAACATATTTATTAGTATCATTAATACCTAATTTTGATAATATCGTTTTAATTTCAGCATTATAGTCCCACGCTTCATTCCTATCCATTGCTTCTTGCGCACGCATCATAGTATTTAATTTTGTTTCACTTTGATCAGCTGCATAAGCATTTACAGCACTTTCGTATGCTTTAATAATACTTAATGTAGGTGTGTCCGAACTTAATACTGCTTCAAATACTGTCATATCTCCATCTAAATCTTGCTTCTGAGATGAATAACGTATTCGATATTTATTAGGGTGAGTAATATCTGCAGTAAAATCTTCATCTATGCCACCGATAACCTTGAGTAATGTACTCTTCCCTGTACCATTAATTCCTACAAGACCAATTCTTTCATGTTCTGAGATAGATAAATTTAAATTGTCGAATATGACTTTATCTGCATAGGATTTATTTAAATGTTCAATTTTATATGCTTCCATGCTTATCTTCCTTTTCAAATAAAGAATATTGTCAACTATCGAATTTTTAAAATAATTTTGTTAAGCTTAATTCAGTTCTATATATTATACACCTTTTTAGACTTAAATGATACAAGGAGACATACTTATGGCACAATTCTTTGAAAATCTGCCACCATATATTCAAGCACTCACAGCTGGTATCATCACGTGGTTATTAACTGCGCTTGGTGCGGCAGCTGTTTTTGTGTTTAAGAAGGTAAATGATAAAGTTTTAAACTCAATGCAAGGTTTTGCAGCAGGTATTATGATAGCGGCAAGTTTTTGGTCGTTATTAGAACCTGCTATTGAGTCGAGTAAAGGAAGTTCGGTTCCATGGCTTCCTGCTGCAATAGGTTTTATTCTTGGTGGCTTCTTTATTCGAGCATTAGATTATGTTATTCCTCATATTCATCAAAATGCTCAAGATAAAAATCAACAGCGTGAAGGTGTGAAAACATCACTCGGTAAAAATACATTACTTGTATTAGCAATTACGCTACACAATATTCCCGAGGGATTATCAATTGGTGTAGCGTTTGGGGGCGTTGTCTCAGGTAATGGACAAGCCACTTTCTTAGGTGCAATAGGTCTTGCTATAGGTATTGGTATTCAAAATATTCCTGAAGGTGCTGCATTATCCATGCCAATAAGAGCTGCAGGTGCTTCTCGATTGAAATCTTTCAATTATGGGCAAGCTTCAGCTATTGTTGAGCCTATTTTTGCAACAATTGGTGCAGCTGCTATCTTAGTTGTAAATCCCGTTTTACCTTATGCATTAGCCTTTGCCGCTGGTGCGATGATCTTTGTCGTCGTTGAAGAACTTATCCCAGATTCTCAATCAAGTAATAATACTGATTTAGCTACAATGAGCTTAATGATTGGGTTTACGATTATGATGATACTTGATGTTGCACTTGGTTAGTTTTATTTAAGTTACATTAATTAATTTAGATTAATTTTTGCTTATATACAAAAGAGGACTATCAGATAAATTGTTTCGCGATAAGCGAAGAATCTGATAGCCCTCTTTTTTGTGAAATGGAAAAATCTGGATTGAGTAAACTTGGTTTAGCTACTCAATCCAGATTGATGTGTAGTATTATTTTTTCTCGTTACCTTTAGGACCTGTTTTGTATTCATACTTAGATGGGTTAATTTTCTTGAAGTCAGGATTTTTGTAGAATCTGAATAAGTCACCGTTAAGAACGCTATCACTCATTTCAAGATCTTTCTCAACTTGTTTCTTATTCTTGTCGAAGTCCTTAGGTTTCTTCGTTAGTAATTCATTATCTTTATTGGAGTAAAGTTTACCATTTACGTATTTATAATCTTTAGTAATAAAGTCACCGTTTCTAAATGGTACAACATCATTATGTTGTTTAGAGAACATGTCTGTACCAAACATTAAGTAGTTCTTACTGTCGATACCTACTAGGTGCAGAATTGTTGGCATAACGTCCATTTGGCCAGCATACTCTTTATTTACGCCACCTGATTTACCAGGTATTTTCAACCAGAAACCAGTACGGTTTAAATCAGTAAATTTAGCTGGAGTGATTTTCTCACCTAATAGTTTTTCCATAGCGTTGTTATGATTTTCAGAGATACCATAGTGGTCACCGTAAATCATAATAACTGAATTATCGTAAAGACCTTTTTTCTTAAGATCAGTAATGTACTCTTCTAAAGCTTGGTCAAGATAATGTGCTGTTTGAATGTAACCATCTACTGTTGTGTCACCTGTGTTAGGTTTATCAATTGATGCATCTTTTTCATCCAATGTGAATGGATAGTGGTTCGTTAATGTAATCATATGAGAGTAGAACGGTTTTTTCATTTTAGATTGATAGTCGGCTGATGCTTTAAAGAACGGTTTATCTTTAAGACCAAGGTTAACAATATTATCATCAGACATATCAAAATATGTTGCATCATAGAACTTATCAATACCAAAATGTTTGTACACTTGGTCACGGTTCCAGAATGTTTTATAGTCACCGTGCATTACGTTTGAAGTGTAACCTTCTTTTTGATCTAAAATAGCTGGTAATGATTGATAAGTGTTATCGCCTTTAAGTGAATATGCAGAACCTTGTGGTAATCCATATAAACTATTATCCATAGTAAACTCGGCATCGGATGTTTTACCTTGTCCAGTTTGATGGAAGAAGTTAGGGAAATAAGTAAAGTCTTGTTTACCACTTGATAATTTATTCAAGAATGGGGTAACTTCTTTACCGTTTACCTTTTTGTTAATTAAGAAAGTTTGGAAACTTTCCAAGTGTATTTTAATAATATTTTTCTTTTTCGCTACACCATAATACTCTTGATTTGGTTCAGTGCGCTTTTGCTTTGTATAATTTAAAACTTTAGTTAAATCATCTTCAGAAGCAAGTGCCTTTTGTTGATTGTTTTGGATTGTTTTCACGCCATCATAAACAGTAAAGTTATAAGGACCTAAGTATTTAACAAGATATTTATGGTCAAATGTTCTAGTTAATAATTCAGGTCTATCTGTTTCTGCAAATGCTAAGTTTAAAAAGAATAATGCCACTGAAGCTGCCATTACAACTGGAACAAATTTCTTACTAAATGCTCTTGTATCCAACCAATTACGTTTAAAAATTAAAATAATAAGGTAAATAATCGTATCAATGAAATAAACGAAGTCGTACCATTTAAATGATGCTCCGACAGCGCCACCCATTGATTCAACGTTACCTGCTTGGTTCAATGTGCTAAATGTTAAAAAGTCTGAGAAGAATCGGAAGTATACAACGTTTGCATAAAGTAGAAACGTTAATAGGAATCCCCCAATAAACATGAACCAGAAAGCTTTCTTACCTTTAAAGAATAAGAACACACTCAAAGTTAGTGCAATTAAACTATAAGGATTCATAAGTAATATTAAGTTTTGAACTAATCCCTTAACACCTAAAGAAAAATCAACATAATATGAAAAATACGTCTTCAAGGTAATCGTGAATACCGTTAATAAGAAGAACGCAAAAAGACTAATTTTCTTTTTGGGTAAACTCATGTTTGTTTCCTCCGTTAATAGTAATAAATCATTTTTATACATTTATCACAATGTTTAATAATCAAATAAAAAATTTCAAAGTTGATAATCAGAAATTAATTATAAAACTTAATACGTACTTTGGATTTAATACTTAATTATCAAAATGATATATTGTCGCTTTCCGACAATTCAATATTTACTGGTTATTTTTATTTCCTTTAATGTTCCATTGGCTCAGTGTTTGATAACTATTTATTCATTTTATAAAATTCATTATTAATAATTCAATGTAAGCTAGTTCGTAATAAAGTTTAGTACTAACTCATACTTTAAAGATGTTAACTTTTTATTAAGAAATTATGATGTTTGTAATCATATTGTAACAATAATACATAGTTCAATTTATAAATATATAGTAATGTGTTACAAATATCAAGTAAAAACACGATATAAATGTATGTTGTTGTCACTAATACAAATAAATCAAATAGTTGTGCGACTCAAAGATTTTATAAAACAATATCTAATTATAATTATTTATCCCAATCATTTCATCATACTTTAGTACTAGCTAATAAAAAACTTTAATTTATCATCTTCAACTAGCTATTTCATCATTTCAAGTTGCATACGATACTCAATACCATGAAACAGCTGGTTTAACCAGTTACTATACTTAATCAAATTCTTCTCCGCTGTTTCAATATCTATAAATTGGAATTTTAATTTAGACCCTTGAGGTTTTTGAGCTAACTTTGTTAAATGATAACTTGCTATTGTTCCAATTTGAGGATAACTTCCTAATGTATAGTGATCATTTAATAAAACGATAGGTGTACCATCTCTTTTAACTTGTATTGTTCCTTTTTTAACTGATTGATGTGCCGGCATATCATCATAATAGGCTTTGATTTTCTGACCATCTAATAACATTCCTACTCTATTCGTTTTACTAGATACTTTATAATCAGTTAACGTAAAACGTTGAATAGCATCCTTCTTAAAATCCTCGGTACCTTTGTTCTTAACTACATGAAATACGTCTGAAATGTAGTTAAAGGATAGTGCATATCCATCTATTCCCCAATCCGTTGTCCGTGTTTTAGCTAAGTTCTCAAATAATTTAATATGACGTTTAGAATAGTCGCGTTTTAATTCTACTTCATCCCCGTTCTCCAATTTTCTCCCTTTAAAACCACCTACTTTAACATTGAAATCTGTAGACGTAGAATCAAGCCATCTATCTAACTTAAATCCTCCACCAATTGCTAGATATACACGTGAGGTGCGACTTGTTTCTTTAAATTTAAGTACTTCCCCTTTTTCTATAAGATATAATTTATTAGGGTATACTTTTATATTTTGAGTTTCGGCTTTGAAATTACCACCAGTTAAAGCAATCAACGCAGGTTCAGTAAAACGAATCGTTGCCATTTTATGTGTCATTTCAAGCGTAGCTTCATTTTTGTCATTGGCTACAAGTCGGTTTGCAATTTCATGAGCTAAATCATCTAAAGCCCCACCAGGTATTACGCCGTCATGTTCATAACCATCTCGCCCAAAATCTTGAAAACTACTAAATAGCCCACTATTTTCAATTATGATTGACATGTTTAAAATCTCCTAGCTCTATATCGTTTTTCTCTTTCGCTTTGAAAGTTACATTGTCCCCTAATTTAAATAACGTAAAATCTTCTTGATTAGGAAAGAATAATTTAAGTGGTGTATATCCTATGACCAACCAATCGTTATACGTATCAGTAGTTACAATTCCACATTTTTTCCCCTCAAGAATGACTGAACCAGCTGGGATAAATTTTTTGTGTTTACTCGTATGATTAACATGTAACTTTTTATGCATACCCGTTAAATACGGAAACCCAGGAGAATATCCCATCATTGAAACAAAGTAGTTCGCACCGGTATGTAATTGTATAAAGTCCGATAATTTAAGTTTAAGATGCTTCAATAATTCAGGGAGGTCTGGACCAAATTCATCACCATATACGATGGGTACTTCAATAAGTTGTTGTTCACCCTCATGGTGGTTAATTTCCATTTGTATTGAATCAATTAAAGCTTTCATATATAAAAATGGTGATTGAATATTGTGATGTTTAATCATGTCTCTAGCATCATAGCAAATCATCAAATCAGATTCTGTAGGTACAATTTCAGTAATAAATGGATATGCTTTATCAATTAAATATGATCTTAATGCTAATAAATCCTCTGTAAGGTTTTGAGATACATCTTTTTCAATAGATACAACAATAGCTTGGTCGCCTTGACTGTATATTTTCATATTTCCACCTCATACAAATTAGTAATGATAAAACACATTCATTAAATCAATGACATGCGGCATCAACGATTTTATTAAAAGATAAACCAATAGACATGCACATAGGCTAGTTATCGTTGCACAAATTCGTGCGTAAAGCATTTTATTTTGCGATAACAATTTTTGAACAATATATTTATTTAAAATTGCGAGCACAACTAAGATAACTAACCATAAGATTGTCATAGGCTACCTCTTCTTTTAAATATTCAAATTTCTTTCATATTAATTTTATAGATAAATTTTGACATCGGCAACCTCTCGTAGACTATTGATTAAATAGACATTAATTTGTTTTCTTTGTAATTTCTTTCTAAAATCATCTATATCTATATTCTTCGTTTTTAATTTACCTTGATCAATAAGTGATTGACGCATACAACCTCGTAGAAAGTCATCGTTATAACATGGTGTGTACCATTCATTTCCTTCCTCGATCATAATGTTGCCAATGTCAAATTCCAAAATTTTTCCATTTTCATCATATAAAAGTATTAAATCTGTTTCATGACTATGTTCTAGATAATGACGTTCAGAAGTTTTATTAACAATAATCGATTCTTTTACTATATGAGATCTTTGAACCATTTTTGCTGTAAAAAATGTCTTATCTGCTAAAGGTGCGAGTACATAATTTAATTGCCCATTTTGTTCTAAAGTTAACTTCAAACGATATTTGCCATTTGGATATGTCGTCTTTATCATTTGAGTTAACTCATACCATTGCTGTTGATCAAAATTAAATTTTAACTCTTTGCTCGATTCTGTAATTCTTTTTAAATGATAAACTTCTCTATATATACAACCATCTTCAAGTTTCATTGTTTCAAATAATTGCATCTTACAAATTCTCCAAGATTTTAGTTTTGTCGTGAAATTCTTGAACTTCATTTTCAGGGATAGAATCAATAGTAATACCAGCGCCAACGCCATAGATTGCACTTTGATTTCTATATTCAATCGTACGTATTGGAATATTAAAAATCATACGTCCTTCTGGTAGTAACATACCTATCGTTCCACAATATATTGAGCGAGGGGATGATTCTAATTGTTCAATATATTTCATGGTACTTAATTTAGGTGCGCCTGTAATTGATCCACAAGGAAATAAAGCAGTTAAAATATTTATGAGCTTCATTTCTGACTCCAGCTGTCCAGTAACCATGCTCGTCATTTGAAATACTGTGTTATAACGCTCAATCATAAATGGTTTGTATACATTAACTGTGCCACTTTGTGAAATTCGAGAAATATCATTTCTTAACAAATCTACTATCATGACATTTTCGGCTCTATCTTTATCGGAATGCTTTAATTTATTATATAATGTTTCGTCTTCTTCTATAGTTCGACCTCTGGGCATAGTTCCTTTCATAGGTTTACTTACAATGACGTTGCTCTTACCTCCAAATTTTCCTTTTTGAAAGAACAACTCTGGAGAAATAGACGCTACTTTTATATATGGTGTATCGATTAGAGCTGTATAACTACCATTTTGTTGATTATTCAGTTTGTCATATAGTGCTTTAATAGGTACCTGAATATCTGAAATTAATCGCGTAGTGTAGTTAACTTGATATGTATGGCCATCTACTATGGCTTTTTGAATGTGCTTTATTTTGTCAATCATTGCTTCATCACTTTCTATGAATTTAAAATGATGCGATAAAGCATTATTTGTATGAGCACCATCCTGACGACGATTTCTCTCTACATCTCGACCACACTTGAATGAGTATGCAGCTGCTAAAATCTTTGCTTCTCCTGTTGTATTTACACACATATGCTTATTAAAATAGGGAGCCGCTTCATACGCTATATAGACTGCGACATAGTAACCTTTTTGCTGTTCATTTTCAGCAAAATGAATAACATTCCCCACTTCCTCAACACTGTATGCAATCTTAGAATCTAAACATTCTTCCATCAGAATATGATAATCCGTACAACTTTCTTCATCTTCAAAATATCGGTAATTGAATTCAACATGCATATTCAACGCCTGCCTCATTTAAAAATAATTTAAGTTGGTCATGGCCATATTCACTTAAAATAGATTCTGGGTGGTATTGCACACCGTAAATGGATAAATATTGATGTTGAACTGCCATAATAACATTCTCATCATTAGTCGCAGTGACCTTTAAAGTGTTTGGTATGTATTCTGGATCTACCATTAATGAGTGATATCTCATCACGTTAAACTCTTGAGGAAGTCCTTTGAAAATACCTTCATTGGTATGACGTAGAGTAGTGGTATGACCATGTATAGGTTTAGGGCTATGAATAATACGACCACCATAATATTCAACAATGAGTTGGAAGCCTAAACAAACGCCAAGAATTGGCATAAGTTGGTCATAATGAGAAATAATGGTTGAAAGTACCGGATAATCACTTGGTTTACCGGGCCCAGGTGAAATAATAATAGCTTTAGGACTCAACTTTTTAAGCTTTGTAATTGATACTTCATCAACTGATATAACTTTAACCTCATCAGTCGTTTGAACTTTAAGATAATCTATTAAATTATAAGTAAAAGAATCATGGTTATCTATCATTACAATCATAAGTTTGCTCCGAAAAATTAAATTTTATTATTTTATTATATTTGTCACTCTATTATCACAGAACGTGACTTGATTTTATACAGTATATCGTTTATTCTATTTTGCGTACAAAATTAATAAAAAGAGGTTCCTAGCCGAAACCCTCTATAAAAAACTAGACGAGTATTCAACTCCAATGAATGTGAGTATACATATACTTTTGGTTATATGATTAAAACTATATGTGTTCTTACATCCTCGTGTCTATCTTTTTTATAGAGATAGACTTTTTTTATGTCAAATTTTAATGATGAGGAGTAATTGCTATGACTAAAAGTACCTTAGACAAAGACAAAGCTATCGTAGTATTTAGTGGTGGTCAAGACAGTACGACTTGTTTATTTTATGCAAAAAAACATTTTAAAGAAGTAGAACTTGTCACATTTAACTATGGTCAAAGACACGATACTGAAATTGAAGTCGCTAAAAAAATTGCAAATGAACAAAATTTAAAACATCATATCTTAGATATGTCTCTTTTATCTCAACTCACACCTAATGCATTAACACAACATGATTTAGAGATTGAAGAAAATGATGATGGTATACCTAATACATTTGTTCCTGCACGTAATTTATTGTTTTTATCATTTGCCGGAGCCTTAGCTTACCAACTTAATGCTAAACACATCATCACTGGCGTATGCGAAACTGACTTTTCAGGATACCCAGATTGCAGAGACAGTTTCATTAAATCAATGAATGTGACATTGAGCCTTTCAATGGATAAAGATTTTGTCATTCATACTCCATTAATGTGGCTAGATAAAGCTCAAACATGGGAATTAAGTGATGAATTAGGTGTATTAAATTATGTACGCCATAATACACTAACGTGTTATAACGGTGTTATCGGAGATGGATGTGGAGAGTGTCCTGCTTGCAAGTTAAGAGCACGTGGTTTACATCATTATTTAGAAAGCAAAGGAGTCGAGTAATATGTTACAACAAATATATCCAAGTGTAGAACACCCCTACCAATTCGAATTAAATAAAGACTTTAATTTTTCTGCTGCACATTATATCCCTTGTGAAGATGCTGGAAAATGTATGAGGACACATGGTCATACGTATTTCGTAAACATAACTATAGCTGGGGATGAATTAGATCATAATGGTTTCCTTGTAAACTTTGCCGATTTGAAAAAGTTAATCCACAATCAATTCGATCATCATTTATTAAATGATTTAGAACCATTTAAAGGCAAAAATCCATCTACAGAAATTGTCGCACAAACAATTTATACTATGGTAAAAGACTACTTGAGTAAACGTGATAATCAGCCTAAATGTGTTCAAGTATTCTTACGTGAAACACCAACAAGCTATGTAGTTTATAGACCAAAGGATGCTCAGTAATTTATGGCTAAGATTCCTGTTTTAGAAGTATTTGGACCTACGATTCAAGGCGAAGGTCGTGTAATTGGCCGTAAAACGATGTTTGTGCGTACAGCTGGTTGTGATTATCGTTGTAGTTGGTGCGACTCAGCATTTACCTGGGATGGTAGTGCTAAGGAAGATATCCGTCTACTTACGGCTGAAGAAATCTATGAAGAATTACTCGAAGTAGGTGGCAACCATTTTAATCATGTCACTATCTCAGGAGGTAATCCAGCCCTAATTAAAGGAATTCAAGATTTAGTAGATTTGTTTGAAGAGAAAAATATTTATACAGCATTAGAAACACAAGGAAGTAAATTCCAACCATGGATGACTCAAATTAATGATTTAACCATTAGTCCTAAACCACCTAGTTCAATGATGAAACCAAATTTAAATACATTAGATTCAGTTATTGATCAATGTGTACATGACACACTTAATTTAAAAGTTGTTATATTTAATGAAGAAGATTATGAATTTGCAACAATGATTCACCATCGTTACCCTTCAATTCCATTTTACCTTCAAGTGGGTAATCCCTATTTAGAAGATGAAGTCGAAAACCATACTGATAAATTATTAGAAAGATATGAAAAACTAGTAGACAGAGTGATGGAAAGTGATGAGATGAACCATGTTTATGTACTTCCACAATTACATACATTATTGTGGAGTAATAAAAAAGGAGTTTAAAATAATTAATAAGTTAAAGTTTCTTGAGTGTTATGTAATGATTAAGTTTATGTTAATTGATATAATGTTGAGATGAAGAATTATGGATAGGAGTTCAACATGATTATATTTATATTAATTAATATTGCCGTTGTCATACTCGTTACCGGTTTAGACTTATATCGGCATCAATACAAACAACTTAAGTTTAGCTCCATATTATTATCAATATCAATCAACTGTGTGATTGATATATTTGTGATTGATAAGTTTAATTTCATAACTTTATTCACTACAATTTTATTTTTAGTATGGACATTTTTACAGATATATTTAAATCACAAATTATATCCATTTTTGATAAAAGAACAAAAATTTATCGCTACTATATTTGCCATAGTCATCAGTTTAGCTCAATTTATCACTGATATTTCTAGTGAACAATCTGTATACATGTCTTTACCTTATTTAGCCCCAGCGATATTTATTATTGGCGCTGTATTACTATTTGTAGGAACCTTTAAGTTATCTGAAATCGAACACCTGTCTTTATTGCGAAAAGTTAAAAGACCTATCACCACTGGTACAATTATTATAATTTTATCATTGACTTTAATGATGATTTTGACACCATTTTGGTATGTATTTGTGATTATTTACTTCCTATTCATAGCATATATTTTGTGGCAAGGTATCTTTTTTGTGAAAGGAAACTTATAATACTTATACTTTGTTAATCGTAATAAGAACTCTTAATTTCCTCACCTATTTCCAACATCTATATTTGGACTGAGATAATCATTGTTATCTCAGTCTTTTTTTACCTTCTAATCCTCCACTTTTCATTTTAATCTTTAAAATCACATTAATACTTAAATCTATAAATAAAAATTATTTTGATTTAATTCTTTTTTAAATGTAGTTAATAAAAAGTTAATGGTTTATATTTGTTACTCCGATTAAACTTATCTTAAATACAAATAGAAAAGAGGAATACATCATGAATACCAAATATTTATTAGCAGTAAGCGCAATTGTGACATCCCTTACTTTAGGAGCTTGTGGAAATTCTAATTCAAATAATGAACATGCTCACGACAAAGATAAACAACAAGAAGAAAGCAAAGTTAAAACTGATAATTCAAAAAAATTATCTGGTACATTTAAATCTAAAAATGGCGAAAAGGTCGAAGGTACAGCAAAAATTGAAAATGGCAAATTGATGCTTAAAGACTATAAGTCATCTAAAGGACCAGACCTATATGTATACTTAACGAAAGATGGCAATATTAAATCAGGAAAGAAAATTTCAACAGTGGATTACAACAAATCTCAACAAACATTTGATTTAAAGAACATTGATTTAAATAAATACAACGAAGTAACAATTTATTGTGAAAAGGCTCATGTCATTTTCGGTGGCGCAAAATTAAAATAACTTAATCACATATTCATATGTTTGTATTGAGAGAAAGAGAGAGGAAAAACTATGAACAAGTTAAGTTTATTAATAATTTTTATCATTCGCGTAGGTTCTGGAATTGTCATTTTCCGGCAAGGTTTGGAGAAGTTTACAGGCGATTTCACACTTAATGGTCTAGTACCTGTCATTCGCGATAATACAGATTCTCCGCAATGGTATAAATGGTTTTTCGAAAATATTGTCTCCCATTCCACAGGTTTATTTAACTTCATTATCCCGTTAGGAGAAATGGCAATCGGTCTAGGTTTAATCTTAGGCGTTTTGGCTTATACTGCAAGTTTCTTTGGTGCCTTTGTTATGATAAATTATATCTTAGCAGATATGATTTTTACGTACCCTTTACAATTAGCATTCTTTATAATCTTATTAATGAGTCACTCACTAATTAATAAGATTTCACTTAAAGAAGTTATCACTCAATTAAGAGTACGTAACAACCGAGGTGAAGACAAGCATGACCCACTTACTAATCGTAGATGATGAGCAAGATATTGTAGATATTTGTCAGACTTATTTTGAATATGAAGGTTATCAAGTAACAACGACAACAAATGGTAGAGAAGCCATCAAATTGCTGTCATCAGAAATCGATGTCATGATTTTAGATATTATGATGCCTGAAGTTTCAGGTTACGATATTGTAAAAGAAATGAAAGCACAGCAACTTGATATTCCTTTTATTTACTTAACAGCTAAGACACAAGAACACGACACAATTTACGCTTTAACATTAGGCGCTGATGATTATGTTAAGAAACCATTCAGCCCTAGAGAACTAGTATTACGGACAAATAATTTACTTGCACGTATTAGTAAATATCAATCTAATCATCAGACCGAGCAACTTGAATTTAACGGTCTCATTTTGAAAAATCAAAGTAAAACATTAACCATAAATAGTGAAGAAATTCCTATGCGTATTAAAGAGTTTGAATTATTATGGTACCTTGCCTCTCGTGAAAATGAAGTCATTTCCAAGTCAGAACTTTTAGAAAATGTTTGGGGATATGATTACTACGAGGATGCAAATACTGTTAATGTTCATATCCATCGCATACGAGAAAAATTAGAGAAACATCATTTCATCTCATATACAATAACAACGGTATGGGGGTTAGGATATAAATTTGAAAGGAGCCGATAAGCATGTTCTCTATTCGTAGCCAAATCGCTATCGGCGTTATTTCCAGTGTACTCTTAACAACCATTATACTGGTCATTGCGTATAAACTTATGTGGTTCAATGGTCACATGACCTTAAGCTTAAGCATTACGACAATGATTACAAGTTGTTTAACACTATTAATATGCAGTATCTTTATTAATCCTTTAATCCAGAAAATTAAACAATTCAACATTAAGACGAAACAGTTCGTCAACGGTGAGCATTTAATAGATGATGATACTTTCCAATCACCCAGAGAAATTAGAGAATTAAATGACTCATTCAATAAAATGGCAGATGAAATCACTAAACAAATGGACATGATTAAAAATGAACAACAGGAAAAAACTGAAATTATTCAAAATCTTGCCCATGATTTAAAGACACCACTTGCAGGAATTATTTCATATACTGAAGGTTTACGTGATGGAGTCATCCAAGAACAGCAAGAAGTACATGCAGCCTATGAGACGTTAATTAAACAGGCCAACCGTCTATCCACCTTATTTGATGATATGACACATGTGATATCACTTAACACAGGTCGTTCCTATCCATTAGAATTAATTCAATTGGATCAGTTACTTGTAAATATATTACAAACCTACGAACAACGTATTAAACTTGAACATCGATCATTGGAAGTTAATTTCTGTAGTCGTATTGACACTTTTTATCAATATCGTCCTCCTTTAGAGCGTATTTTGACTAATTTATTAGATAACGCATTAAAATTTTCTAATTATGGAAGTCGAATTGATATTATTATTTCTGAAAATGCTAATAAAGATAGCATTAATATAGCTATAAAAGATGAAGGCATTGGTATTATGCATGAACTTCAATCTCGCATCTTTGAAAGAACATTTAGAGTAGAAGATTCAAGAAATACGAAAACAGGTGGTTCGGGACTAGGATTATACATTGCCAGTGAACTTGCACAACAAATCGATGCCTCAATATCAGTAGAAAGTGAACTTAATGTGGGAACAACTATGATGCTTACATTAAAAAAGTTTAACTTTTCGTAAAAATTACAAAAGAGAGTATCAAAACTAATTTTGTTTTGATACTCTCTTTCCTTTAATAAACATGTTCTTTATAACGATCTTGTTGCTGACTAGCTTGGGTTTTAGACTTAACTTGCGCACTTTCCCTACGATAAGTACTCAATTTATAATAGTCATCTCTATTTTTATATTGTGGTGTTTCAACTTTATTATGTGTTTGTTTCTGACTAGATTCATTATCAATAGGTTTAAGATTAGTCGCTTGTACAATATATTTCGGTCTATGTTTAACTTCATAGTATATACGACCGATATATTCACCTATCACGCCAATAGATATAAGTTGTATCCCCCCTAATAGGAGGATCGCAGCAATAGTTGTGAAATAACCAGGTATGTTAATACCTGAAATTAAAATATTAATAAATAAATAGACGATATATAAAATACTAATTGAGAAAGTAAACATTCCTAAATAAATCATCATACGCAATGGCTTATTATTAAATGAAATCAAACCATCAATACCATAATTTAATAGTTTTCTGAATGTCCACTTCGATTCGCCTGCTTCACGTGTCACATTTTCATAAGTGAATATCTTAGTATTATAACCTATCCACTCAAATAATCCTTTCGAAAAACGATTATACTCATCAAGTGATGTTAAGGCTTGCACCGCACGTTGGCTTAGTAATCTAAAGTCACCCACACCATCCTCAAATTGAATATCCTCTACAAAAGTATTGATCATTTTATAATAAAAACGAGACATAGATTTGCGAGCGAAGTTTTCACCTTTACGGTCTCTTTTAGCAATAACTTGATCATATCCCTCTAAATATCCTTCAACCATTTGAGGTATATATTCAGGAGGATGTTGTAAATCGCCATCAATCATCACTACAGCATCATGATCAGTGCTATTTTGATAACCAGCAATCATTGCAGCTTCTTTTCCGAAATTTCTACTAAATGATAGAAACTTAACATGGCTATCGTAAGCAGCAAGATTTTGTAAATGGTCAATCGTAGTGTCCTTGCTACCATCATCAATAAATAATAAATCGTATTCATAGTTTTTAACTGAACTATCCTTCGACATAATTTCAGTCAATTTGTCATAAGTTTTTAATACGACTTCGCCTTCGTTATAACAAGGAACGATGACTCTGACTTTCATCTGATTACATCCTTTTCTATAAATTGATTTAATAATATTTTATCAATTTCTTAATAGTATATTCTAGCCAAAACTATTTATTTACATAATCTTAACTTTAGCTCAATACTTATTTCTACCCTTTATTATAAATTAATAAATATATTTTCTTCAAAAATAATGTAAAAAATAGAACTTTTTAAAGTTTATGCAGTCAATCATCACTATGCTTGATACTATTTCAAATCTCCTATACTCACCTCATCGGGGTCTTTACCTTGACGTGCACCTTTATTTAAACTATCAATTTCCGCAACATCTGTGAGTTCTAAGTTAAAATCCAATATATCAAAGTTTTCTTCAATTCGTTCTGGTGTCTTAGATTTAGGTATAATCATTCGATTATGTGCTAAATGCCAGCGTAAAACAATTTGAGCAGGCGTTTTATCATAACGTTTCGCTATATCTACTATTGTCGGATCATCTAATAAACCTCTATTTCTCATTAGAGGCATCCATGCAGTTACCTTAATGTCATGGTCATCACAAAATGCTTGAACGTCTTCCTGGTTGAAATAAGGATGTAATTCTATTTGGTTAACTTGAGGAACTACTTCCGTTTCCTTCATTAACTTTTCCAAATGATGCTTTTTAAAGTTGCAAACTCCAATAGCTTTAATTTTACCTTCTTCATATAGTTTTTCTAAGGCTTTATAAGATTCTATGTACAAACCATCTTTTTCGCATGGCCAGTGAATTAGAAATAGATCAATATAGTCTAAACCTAAGTTTTCTAAGGAGTGATTAAAATATTCAATCGTATTGTCATATCCTTGATAATCGTTCCATAATTTAGATGTAATAAATAAATCTTCTCTATCTACTCCTGAATTCTGTAAAGCTTTACCTAATGCTACTTCATTTCCATAAAAATATGCAGTATCAAAAGCACGATAACCTGTTTCTATAGCAGTATTCACTACATTTTCCATATCTTCATCAGTAATTTTATAAACACCTAAACCAATTGAAGGCATTGGATATCCATTATTTAAAACTTGTGTATCATTTACCATTTATATTTCTCTCCTTTTTATCCAAACTTTTCATAGGTTTGGAACAAAAATATAATTTATTAAAATTAATTTTGTAGTTCTCTTCCATCATGAATGATTTGAAATATTTCTTTTAAATTGTGTCATTAAGCATAACTTATCGCCTATATGAGATACAAATAAAGACGCTTAAACATTAAGTTTAAGCGTCTTAAAAGCATTATGAATCAGAATTTTCACTTTCATCTTCTTCATCTACAGATGGTCGATGATTATTAAATTCATATTTTAAATTGATCCAAATAATTTGATGATTGTCGATTTCAGTAATAACCCAACGATCATACTCAGTATCAACATAATCATCTTTTTGTAAATTCGTATTGCGTGATTGAAGCCAACCACCAATTGTATCTATGTCTTCAGAATCTTCAAATTCGATACCATATTGTTCATTAAGGTCATCTAATAGTACACGACCATTAATCTGATATGTTGAATCGTCCAATTTAACGATGTCATTCACTTCATCATCATCAAACTCATCACGAATTTCACCAACGATTTCTTCTAGAATATCTTCCATAGTCAAGATACCAGCTGTGCCACCATATTCGTCAATGATTAAACTAATATGCACATGTTCTCTTTGCATTCTTATAAGTGCATCACTTATGCGAGTAGTTTCTGAAATCATTGGCAACTCATGAATGTAGTTTGCAATTTTAATCGGTTTACCTGAAGCATATTCTGTTAAAAATTCTTTAACGTTTATAAATCCTTTTACATGGTCTTTATCCCCATCTTCAGTGATAGGATAACGGGTAAATTGATGTTCTTTTATCGTTTCAAGTAACTCATCCACGTTAAATGGTTCATTGAGTGTAACCATTTGCGTACGTGGTACCATGATATCTTTTGCATGGCGTTCGTCAAATGAAAAGATATTCTGCATATATGCAAGCTCTGTTTGATTGATTTCTCCGCCGTTATAACTGTTATTTATAATAATTTTAATTTCTTCCTCTGACATCGCATCCGATTGAGCGTCTGGATCGAAACCAAACATTCTTACAATCACACGTGCCGAACCATTCATTAACCAAATTAATGGTTTCATGATATTACCGAAGTAATAAAGCGGTCTTGAATAAAGTAATGCGAGTTGTTCAGTATGTTGAATCGCAAATGATTTAGGTGCTAATTCACCTAATACCACGTGTAAATAAGTCACAGCAATAAATGATATAACAAATGAAATTGTCGTAGTTAATGCATCAGGTAAATGCAATAAGTCGAATAGAGGATGTAATAACTTTTCAAAAGTAGGTTCCCCTAACCAACCTAAACCTAATGATGTAACTGTGATACCTAACTGACATGCAGATAGGTAATAATCTAAGTTAGCTATCATTTTTTTGACTATTTTTGCGCTTCTATTTCCTTCTTCAACTAATTGTTCAATTCGCGTCGATCTCACTTTAACAAGTGCGAATTCAGATCCAACGAATACCGTAGTTAATGCAATCAAAAGAAAAAATGTGATTAAACTAATTATGGTCGAAGTTTCCAATTAATTCCCTATTTCTAGGGATTCACCTCCATATTATATGTGTCACGCATAGGTAACACGTTTTTAAAATCATCGTTATTAAATAAGTGACGACTACATGTTAAGACCTTCCCATCGTGACACCCCCCGAAAAAAATGTAATTTCTTCTATTTTATCATACATCGTTTCTAGAATGTTAAATATAAACTCAATGCTATATTATAATCAAAACAATTGTCCTAATCAATGTTACACATTACTTTCCAAAATGATGTGGCACACCGTTTTTAATTGTTGTTTTTACATTGCACTCATCGTCTAATATAACAATATCTGCATCTTTACCCATCTCAATGCTTCCTTTAACATCGTCTATGCCTAGAGCAATAGCTTGATTTAAACTAGTTACGCGCCATAAACGTTCTAAACTGTCTCCTGTAAAATTAATCAAATTTCGTAGGCCGTCATTCATTCTTAAGATACTGCCAGCAAGCGCGCCACTTTCTAAACGTGCTTCTTTATCTTTTACAATAACGTTTTGACCTCCTAAATCATATTCACCCTCCGGCATACCTTTTGCTCGCATAGCATCAGTAATTAGATAGCAATTCTTATTACCTTTAAGTTGGTAAGCAAGAGCGATAGCAGCAGGATGTGAATGTACACCATCAACAATCATTTCAGTTTTCAAATTTTTATTTAACCACGCAGCACCAAAAACACCTGGATCACGATGAGCAAATCCAGTAGCAGCATTATATAAGTGGGTCACGTGTTTAGCGCCACTCATAACAGCTTCATTAGCCTCATCGTACGTCGCTACAGTATGACCAATAGAAAATATAATATTATCCTTTAAGGCCTTTAACGTTTCTTGTGCTCCTTCAACCTCTGGGGCAAATGTAATGATTTTAATTAAACCATCTGCCACTTTTTGGAAAGCGCAAATTTGATCGGCGGAAGGACGCTGAACATATTTAGGATGTTGCGCTCCTACTTTATGTTCTGAAATAAATGGTCCTTCTAAATGAACTCCAGCTATTTCTGCTGCGTTAGCAATGTCTTGATGTGCTTTATAAGTCACAATATTTTTCAAAGCTCGGTTAATATTCTCTGTAGATTGAGTCATCGTTGTCGCTAAGAAGGAAGTGGTACCTTCAGATAGTAGTGATTCTGCTAAATGTTTAAGTCCGTCATATGAGGCATCCATTGCATCTTCGCCATATCCACCATGTATATGTATATCTATAAATCCTGGTAAAATATGTTGTCCCTTAGCATCGATATATTGAATTGATTCATTAGTATCCGTTTCTTCCTCTTGAAAATGCCCGGACCCGACGCTTAAGATTTTGCCTTCTTTAATGTGAACAAAACCTTTGTCAATCGTTTGTTCCTCTGTGTATATTTTCCCATTCGTTATTACATATTCTGACATTCTTTAAACCTTCTTTTCTTTATATTGTCATATTGTTCTTCAGCTATTTTATTATATCTTTATTAGCGCCTCTTATCATTCATTTCTATTTATACGTGATACCTATCTCATATTAAATGCATTTTCTCTACTTAGAAAAATGCATTAAAAAAGCCCTTGCCAAACAACAATGTTCTAGCAAGAGCTCTTCATAATTTATATTATTCATCCATAGCTTTAGATGCTTGGATTTCATTTTTAGTAACTTTGGGTTTTAAGAAACCGTATAATAGTGCTGAAACTAACGTACCTACAACTAATGCAAGTATAGTTTGTAAGACATGACTGAAGTCAGTTGCAAGAATTACGATAATACCACCATGTGGTGCGTTAATTCGAGAGCCTAGACCTAGTGCAATTGCACCTGCAACTCCTGAACCGACCATCATTGATGGAATCACGCGTAACGGATCAGCTGCAGCAAACGGAATTGCACCTTCAGTTATAAATGATAATCCCATTACATAGTTCGGAACGATTGAACCTCTTTGTTCTTTCGTAAATTTCTTTCTAAAGACTAACATTGTTGTAGCAATAGCTAGTGGCGGAATCATACCACCAATCATAGCTGCTGTAATTGGCGCAGCATTTCCTTCAGTTAATGCTGCAGTAGCGAATACGTATGCAGCTTTATTGAATGGTCCACCCATATCAATTGCCATCATCGCACCTACAACTAGTCCTAATAACATGATGTTTGAACCTGATAAACTATTTAAACCATTTAATAATAAATGATTAAGCCATGAAGCTGGAGGATTAAAGACATAAACCATTAAAAGACCAGTAATTGTTACTGAAAGCACTGGATAGATTAAAGTTGGTTTTAACCCTTCTACTGCTTGCGGTAATTTACGTGTAATATATTTTATTCCTTGAGTTAAGTAACCCGCTAAGAAACCTGCAATAATACCACCGATAAATCCTGAACCACCTGAAATTGCTAGCATACCACCAACTAAACCGGCAGCAAAACCTGGTTTATCTGAAATACTACGAGAGATGAAACCTGCTAAAACTGGAATAATTAATGCGAAGGCACTATTTTTACCAATGTTCCATAATTGTTCTGCAAACGCATTGTGCTCAGAACTTTTAGGATTAAATGAATTTGGCCCGAATAAGAATACTATCGCCATTAAAATACCACCAGCAATTACAAGTGGTAACATATTAGAAACACCATTCATTAAGTATTTATAGAATGCTTTACCAGGGCTAAGTTTCTCTTCGTTTTTATCGTCATTCTCTTTTGCACTATCGCCACGAGCAACAAATGGTTTGCGACTAGTGTCTAATGCAGTGTTAATTAATTCCTCAGGACGTTTTATTCCATCTGCCACTGGCACTTCAACAACATTCTTACCATTAAAGCGATCAGTCTCTACATGAACATCTGCCGCAACTATAATACCAGTTGCACGTTCAATATCTTGTTCAGTTAAATGGTTTTTCACACCACTTGAACCATTAGTTTCTACTTTAATTTTAACATCCATTTTTTCAGCTTGTTTTTTCAAAGCATCTCTAGCCATATACGTATGTGCGATACCCGTTGGACAAGCAGTTACAGCTAGAACATATGGCTCATTACTATCATTAGCATGCTCACTTGCTGAGGTACTTGCCACAGCACCTGAAGCATTTGCTTCATTTTCTTGCGCTTCTGCTTCTTCCTCTTTAGTAGCTTCATCATCAGCTTCATCTATAATTTGTAATACCTTTTCAGGAGATTCAGCATTAATTAACTTCTCACGTACATTTTCATCCATTAAAATGCCTGAAAGTTTAGCAAGTGCATCTAAATGAGTTTGTGCGCCACCTTCTGGAGCAGCAATCATAAAGAATAAATGTGCAGGTTGCATATCTAAACTTTGATAATCTACACCTTCTTTAGATTTACCAAATGCGATTGCAGGAGATTTTACAGCTGCAACTTTTGCGTGAGGAATCGCAATACCTTCACCAATTCCCGTTGTACTTTGTGATTCACGGTTATGAATAGCCTCTTTAAATGAAGCAACATCACTAAGTTTTCCTGCTTTATCTAATTGATTGACTAATTCATCTATAACCCCATTTTTATCTGATGCAGATAAATCCATTGCAATTGTATCTTTAGTTAATAATTCTGTGATTCTCATTAAATTCACTCCCCATCAAGTACAGAAACCGTAACTTGAGATTTAATTTTTTCTATAGCATCCCTAGTTGCTAAATCTTCTTCAAACGCAGTTGCTGTTCCAGAGGCCACTGCTTGTTTAAAAGCATCTTGGATAGACAATCCTGATTCCAAGCCTGCTACCATTCCAGCAACAGTACTATCTCCAGAGCCTACAGTATTAATGACTTTACCTTGTGGATTCACAGCTTTAATACTTTGGTGTTCGTCCACATAAATCGCACCGTCGCCACCTAGAGAAATGATCACGGATTGTGCACCTTTTTTAAGAATTTCTTTACCGTATTTAACAACATCATGATCACTTGATACAGTCGTATTAAACATTACTTCAAGCTCATCTTTATTTGGTTTAATAAATAGTGGTCGGTACGGTAATACTGTATCAACTAAATCTTTTTCAGCATCTACTACAAGCTTAGCGCCTGTGTTTTTAGTTATCTCAGCAATTTGAGCATAAGCATCACTTGGAATACTATTAGGAACACTACCCGCTACAATAACTGTATCTTCACTAGTTGTATTTTTGATTTGAGTTATCAGAGCTTGAAATTGCTCTTGTGTCACCTTAGGACCTGGAGCATTTATTTCAGTCTCTTGACCAGATTTGAGTTTTACATTAATACGAGTATCCTCATCTACTTCAATAAAATCTGTATGAATTTTACTTTCTTCTAAAGTTTTTGATATAAATTTTCCTGGAAAACCACCAGCAAAACCAAGTGCAGTTGAATCAACATCTAGAGTTTTTAGTACTCTTGAAACATTTATCCCTTTACCACCTGCAAATTTATACGTTTCTTTTGCTCTATTTAATCCTTTTAATTCGAAACCATCTGTAAACATGATGTAATCAATTGAGGGATTAAATGTAACTGTATATATCATGATTGTCCTCCTAAAAAATGATATTGATTGGTGTACGCTTCAGTGACTTTATTTTTTAGCGCTTTCTGTGAAGTAATGATTTTAGTTCCATCTAGTAATGGTACTCTTGCAAAATAAACTTGGTTAAATTTCGTTTGATCGACAAGTACATATTTCTCACTGGATAATTTCATTGCCGTCTCTTTAATTAAAGCTTCTTGTTCATCTGGTGTTGTAAAACCATACTTCGAATCCATACCGTTCATTCCGATGAATGCACGATCAAAGCAATATCTTCTTAACGTTTCCAGTGCGTTTGCACCTACAGTTGCCATTGTTGTTTCTTTCACTTGTCCGCCAATCATTAAAGTGTTTATCCCATTCTTTAATAACTGTTCCACATGTGTCATCCCATTCGTGACAACAATGATATCTCTCGCATCGATATATTGAATCATTTCCAAAGTAGATGAACCAGCATCTAAGAAAATACATTCGTTGTCTTGGATTTCTTGAGCGGCACGTTTACCAATTTCTTGCTTTTCTCGTAGGTTCTGTGTCAACTTCTCAGTCAATCCAGGTTCTACTACACGATTTTGATTGAGGGTTGCTCCACCATGAACACGTTGCAATTTACCTATCTTTTGTAGTTTGGATAGATCTCTTCTGATTGTTGAAGCACTGCACCCTGTTCTATCTATTAATTCTTGGAGTGTTAAGAAGTCTTTTTTAGCTAATTCTTGCAATATCAAATCGTGACGTTTTTCTGAAATCACTTTTATCACCCCATCTCAATTATCATTATATTGAGTGCGCTTACATTTTTCAATCATAAATTATCATAAACAATCAAAAACATTCATTTTGTGACAAAATAAAAAACATCTAAATTAATAGATGTTTTATAAATAATCAATATCAACGCGTAAATACGGGAGTTTAGTATCAGTAATCTATTCTTTCAAAACCAATCATAATATTACACATATCCCCTCTTATTTATGTGTAATATGTGCCACTTGCGCTTGAGTTATCTCTATAAGATCGTCTACTTGGATGATGATTTGCATACCACGTTGACCACCACTAACATATAGTTTGTCTAAATTTTTGGCAGAAACATCAATAGTAGTTGGAAATAAATGTTTCATACCTATAGGTGAGCAACCACCTCTTACATAGCCAGTAACTTGTTTTAGTTGCTCTAATGGCATTAATTGAAGTTTTTTCTCGTTTACTACATGAGCCGCTTCCTTCATATCTAATGACGCATTGACTGGAATTACAAAGACGTAGTGGTCATGATTCGCGTTTTCAAGCACAAGTGTTTTATAGACTTCTTCAACATTTGCACCAACCAATTTAGCAATTTGTTCACCATGTTGATGTTTATCCGAGACTTCATACGTATTCATCTCATAATTAATTTTTGCGCGATCAAGCATACGCATCGCATTTGTTTTTTTAGTTTTAGCCATCTTTCCACCCTCAATATTGTAGCTTTGATTCAATATATTTTAACATGTCCAACAACAATTCGTATTCTTTAAACGAATTGCTATATTTTCTGCATATATAAAAATTCACTCTTTCTAGAATTATTAAAAGAGTGAATTATTATCTCGAATGAGATTGTTCATTATTTACATGGCCATCTTCGTCTACTGAAATATTTGTGTGTTGTTTACCATTAGCATCTGAGAATGAATATTTAGCTTTAGGTGATTCACTCTGCATATGGTCAATTTTATAATTAGTTTTCAAATGATGATCTGCGTAGTTTAAAGCTATCACGTTGCATTCTTGTGGTGTGAATTTATAAGATGTTTGATTGTTTGTAGTTTTATTATTGAATTTATTATACGTTATCTCATTATCTTTATCATTCTTATCTTTTTCAGATGCTTTAGCCGTATAGTTTGAATGTAAATTAAATGTATCTTCGATATAAGAGACTTTATTTACTTTTGAAAATGTACATATCGTTTGATGTACTTTTGCTAAAGCATTTTGGTTTGTAGCTAGGAAAATTAATCCTACTAAACAAATTGATAGTATTACGGCTACAACACTCAATAATATATTTTTCAAATTCATCCCCTTACCCACATTTCTCTTAAGATTTTCATCTATCTTAACATATTAATTTTTGAAAAAAGATATGTAGGTTACAATTTAAATAGATTGTAATGTTTGTAACATTTATATTAATGAAGTTGTTACTTTTGTTACATAAAAGACGCATATAAACTTATTTAGGTACTTAAAATTTACGGTTCTCAATGTCTATAAATTAACAAAACACTCTAAGTTGTACGTTTTTCGTAATCTTAGAGTGTTTAATGATTTATATTTTTATGAAGATTGTGATTGCTTACGCCTAGTTCTTAGCCACTTTTCAATAAAGATAATTACAATACCACTTAAAGAAACTGCTATAGCCATATATAATGGAAACTCTAAGTTTACATCGAATAAGGCTCCTGCTACTAAAGGTCCAATAAAATTACCCATACTGGTAAAAGTGGAATTAAGACCTCCAGCAAATCCTTGGCGATCACCAGCAATATTTGAGAAATAATTCGTTAAAGCTGGACGAATCATATCAAAACCTATAAATACAATGAAACTAATTACCATAATTGTCCAGTAACCATTGGCTAGTATCAACATCACAAGAACTATTGCTGAATAGAGTAAGGAGCTTGCTATAAAATTAAGTTCAGTCATATACTTCATAAATTTATCAAAGAAGAAAACTTGGAATACAGCACCAAAGATGCCCCCACCCGTAATCGCAATTGAGATATCTTTAGGTGAATAATTGGCTTTCTCAGAAGTGTATAATGAGAATAATGTTTCAAAAGCTGACAAACCAAATGCCAAAACTAACGTTAATATAACGGGTGTAATGAACACTTTCCAATTGATTTTTGTAAATAATTCAGGTTGATATTGATGAAAGCCATCTGTCGTTTCTTTTTTAGGATTATGAATTAAAACGAGAGACATTGTAAACGCGATAGCTCCTAAAGAACCTGCAAAATAGAATGGCAATCTATGTGAGATTTCAGCTAGAAATCCACCAAACCCAGGTCCTAATATAAAGCCAGAATTAATAATGGCTGACATATACCCGAAATTCTTAGCTTTATCTGCGCCTTTAGAAATATCAGCAATCATGCCTGTGACGCCTGGCATTACCATTCCTGCACTAAATCCACCTAACACACGTGAAATCATAAGAATAGTAAAAGTCTGTCCAGCAGCAAACATAAATTCTGAAATTGAAAATAAAACAAGGCCTATGCAAATGATAAGTTTCTTGCCTAATTTATCCGCCAAAGTACCTCCAAATGGAGAAATAACCATTTGTGACAGTGCAAATGCGGCAACTAATACTCCTAAATCGCTCCCTTTTAAACCTAAATCTTTTAAATAAACTGGTAATACTGGGATAACAAGGCCAATTCCTAAGAAAATTAGAAATATATTAAAGTACAATGTAAATAATTGCTTTCTCATAAGATGCCCTCCTCTCTACATGTAAGACTGAAAACTCATTTTAATTCACGACGTTTGAAAATATCTGTTATCTATCAAATTAAAAATGTACTTATTAATGCGTCTTGTTTAATTAACTTAAAGTTTCTACATTGTATAATATTTCATTAACATTTTACAATAAATATTCCTAATGTTTTAAGCGCAGTGCAATTGTGTTTAGTATAATTAAGTTGCTATAAATATAAATAAAAGTCTATAATGATGGAACATCAAATGAATAGCAGTACCATGTGCTTTGATGAGAGAGATGAAAATAGTGTAGGTTCAATCACTGATATTGCACAACAAAATGAAAGATTAGGAGCAGTGAGTCATTTAGAAGCAAGTACGATAAGGCGACTTTAAACTTTTAATTTTAAGGCTCAAAAATAAGAATCTAAAGATATCAATGAAATTTAGAATGAATTACTTTATCACATAATAACTCATTTATTGATGATAAACTATTTGCTCATTTATAAGCTACTTTCATACCTTAAACCTATGAATCACATCGTGTATATCTCTATATAGCTAAAATATCAACTACTGCATAAAGAATGATGACAATGACATCTATAGCTATTAATCTAAAACATCATTTAGTCATAGGACTTAATTTATTAAATCTATAATACTCGTATACTACAAGTTCTAGAAAGAATTTGTGGCTACATTTTTATGTGAACCTCATATTATTTGATATGACAAGCATTTACAGTTACCATTAAAACTCGACAATTCAATTAATTATTAAAATCTTTAAGAAAGTAGTGCATGATAATGCAACCACGTTACATTGCAAGGATATACTTTATAATTTTATTTATTATTTCTCTTGCTGAAACAAGAGTTTTTAATTTCATGACATTAAATTTATTTTTAGCCTATGTGCCCTTTGAACTTTGCTTACTTTTAAAATTATTTAAACCAAAGAAAGCATTCGAATGGCCATTATTTATTGTCTTTGGATTGATATTTTTACTTTTAGTACCTAATACGTTTTATATGATTACAGATTTAATACATTTGAACCAATTTCAATTTAATTTTCTTGTAGGGTTGAATCTCACTGAATGGGTATACTTTACTTACCTTATGTTAGGCGTTTTCTTAGCGATATATGTTATGATTTTAATCTTTATGGAAATAGGACATTTAACTTCTCACTTATGGTTAAATCGTACACTTATCATTGTACTTATGTTCTTAAATGGATTAGGCATATATATCGGCCGATTTTTAAGACTTCATACGGTTTATTTAATTGATGAACCTTTAAAGATTTTTACCCAAGTACTCTCTGTGTTTAATATTAAAACGTTCATGTTTGTACTTTTAATGGTAATTATGCAAAGTACGATTGTTCTATTTGTAAAAGGGGTGAGACTACAAAAATGATATTCAGTATTATATTATTAATCGTCATTCTCATCATTTTACAGCTCATTATTGGTCATTTCTGGCACGACGTTGGATTTAATTATAGTAAAAGTATTCAACTCATGTTTTTACCATTAGGTATAGGACTATTTATCATGCAGATTGCTTACTATGAAAGACATTATCCAAATTGGGATGTTCCTTTCAAAGTTAAGCTTAGACTCAAATATATGTATATTATTACTTTCTTTGAATATGTAGCAGTTTATATTTGTCTTTTTAGATTAAGCTAACACAAAGGCACGTGTAAAAAACTCAGAAATTACATAAAATCACTCCATAAAGTTCATTTATGGAGTGATTTTTCAATTGTTTACACTTTTTTATTCCATTGCTTTAAATTCCGACATTACATGATCTCGGCTCTCACTGTGATTTACCATTTGTTTTGGGTAATCTTTTCCTAACTCAATACCTTGTTCTTTAATTTGGCGCTCATGTTTATAGGTATCGTGTAAATATTTAGCATCAACATCATTAAGTGTCGGTATAAATTTTTTAATATATAATGCCTTTTTATCAAAACGTTCGCTTTGTCGCACTGGATTGAACATTCTAAAATATGGCACAGCATCTGTTCCTGTTGAAGCAGACCATTGCCAACCATGCACATTTGAAGCAGCATCATAATCGATTAGCTTTTGTCTAAAATACTCTTCGCCCCACGTCCAATCAATAAATAAATCTTTTGTAAGAAATTGTGACACGACCATTCTCATTCGGTTATGCATATATCCTGTAGTGTTAAGTTCTCCCATTGCAGCATCAATAATCGGAAATCCTGTCATACCTTTTCTCCATAAATCAAAATTATCTTCATTATAAGACCAATTCAAATTTTGATATTTTTCTTTAAATGCAATATGTGCTGTCTTAGGATATTGAGTCATCAAGACATAATAAAACTCTCTAAAAATTAATTCACGAATAAATGCTTCATAATTTTGTTCATCTTTATCATAACCATCTAATAAGTCATTAAATATCTGAATAATATCGAGCACTCCATATGCTAAATATATACTTAATTGACTCGTAAGGACTTCAGGCAAGTATTCACGATTTGAATCGTAATCTTCTATGTCTTTATCTAGAAAATCAGACCATTTGTACTGGGCAGTTTCCTCACTTATACCACTTTGACTATAGTCCCCTTTTAATTTTTGTTTTGATTTAACCCCTACTTTAGCTAAATCTTTAATATCATAATTATAAACTGTTCTTTTCATTAAATAAGGGCGCCATTTTTTATAAAAACTCGTAAATACTTTATAAGGTTCACCTTTATTATTTCGTGTTTTACTTGGTTTAAAATAATGATTTGCTCTTATTGTTGTTACCGATATATCTTCTTTTTTAAAATTTTCTCTCTGATGTAAAATGTCATACTCTTCCTTGTGATAACTCATTATATCGCCAGCAATAACCACCTCATTGATTCCTTTTTCTTTAAAGAAATCAACCAATTCATCATAATCCATTAAAAATGGTTGAATATCGTTTTCATAGAGCGCATGAACAAATTTTTGTAATGTTCCATAATAATAATTACGCTTCATTTTTGCTTCATTACCAAAATCTTCTTTAGGAATAATGTAATAGCATTGATCTATATCTTCCATATTTTGATAGACATATTCAAATAAAGGATTGTTATCCGTTCTAAAGACTCTATTTAAGATGACTCCTAATGCCATGATTGTTACCACCTAACATAATTTTTTATTAATTTACCCTGAAAAGAGGACTTGAACACAACGAGAATTTCATTAAAATAGACTGAGACAATCATTTGCCTCAGCCTATAAAATGTTACTTATTTTTTATAATTTATCTTTTAAACTAAGCCCAACCATTTCCAGTAGGTTAAGCTAAACACTATTACTAGAATGTAACCAATAATCGTTAAAGGTACCCCCGTTTTCAAGAAATCTTTGACTGTAAATGTTCCGGTACCGTATGCAAGCATATTTTGCGGAGCACTTACAGGTAACAAGAAACCAAAACTAATTACAAATTGTTGAATTAACACAAAGCCAATTGCATGATCGCCTAAATGAAGTGTTGATGTTAATGAAATGAATACTGGTATTAAAGCAGATGATAGACTTGTCGCACTGGCAAATCCTAAGTGAATTAATATGTTAAATAATGTGATTAAAGCAATTGTTGCAATAATTGGTAATCCTTTAAGCCCCATTAACCCAAATGTTTGGTCACTTAACCATTGTGCCGCACCAGTTTTTAATAAAACATTACCAAGAGAAATTCCTACACCAAAGACTATAATGGTACCCCAAGGAATTTTCTTTTCAACACCTTTCCACGTAATAACCCCGATTTTAGGCATTAACATAATCCCTAAAGCAATTAATGTTATTGATGCTGAATCAATCGGATGTAATATCTTTTCAGTAGACCAAAAGAAGAGTAATAAAATTGAAATAGCGATTAAACGCCATTCTCTAGCACTCACAGGACCTAGTTCATTTAATTCTTTCTTGATTAATTCCTTTCCACCTTCTATTGAATCTCTTTCTGGAGGCATTACTTTAATCATAATGAAATATAACGCTACAGACATTAAAATAGACCATGGTGCTGCATATAAAAACCACTCTCCCCAAGAAACATCATGCCCTAAATTTTGATTGATAAAATTAATAGCTACAATGTTCTGAGCAGCGGCAGTTTTTATACCAATATTCCATATGGATACTGCTTGTACTGCAGTAATAACTAGTAGAGAAGCAAGCTTACTCTCCTTGCTCATTTTAAAAGCTGCAATCATTCCTAATAAAATAGGTACTACAGCGCCAGCACGAGCGGTAGCTGAAGGTACGAAGAAAGCTAAAACAATAGATACTACTATCGCACCGATAACAATATTCCGGGTTTTATTTCCAACTATTGAAAGAACTATTAATGCTAAACGTTTATGTAAATTGGTTTCTTGCATAGCTGTGGCAAGGAATAATGCAGCAGCTACCAGTGCAACTGCAGATGTTGAAAATCCACTAAAAGCATGAGTAAGCGCGTTGTTTGTACCTAATAATTCGCTTCCTTTTAAAATAGCATCTCCACTTTTAGGATTCCCCAACTTTTCAGATAAGTTCTGAACAGGGCTAAATCCCAGTAATAAAATAATTAAACCCAATATGAGTGTGGCAGATACTGGATACGAAACCGCTTCTGTCACCCACATAATCACAGCAAATGCTAATATTGCTAACGCTGCTTTCGCCATAATAGGTAAACCAGAAGGAGTTGGTAATAGTAAGATTCCAATCAGTAAAGCAAAACTTATAATAATCCATATAGGTTTATAACCCTTGTTACTTTGAGTGTTTTGATTCTGATTTTGTGAATGTGTTTGTGGTTTCGCTTTAGTCATCCCTATCGACTCCTTAAACTATGATTTCACTTAGATTATATCAAGAAAGCGCTTTAATAAGTTGCTGATGTGATAAAATACACATAATCATCAAAATATTTGTAAATTGTAATAAATAACTAGTACAAATTTTAAAATTAAAATGATAAATAAGCCTCTTTTTCAAGATTAGAAACCATGCAAAAGAGGCTTATTTCAACTTCCTATTTATTTTTTAATGCATTTTTCACATTTTCGACTGACTCAGCTGAATATTTTAATTGTTCTAGTTCTTTGTCATTTAAATTGACTTCAACAATTTTTTCTATACCCTTCTTGCTAAGAATAGTTGGAACACCTAAACAAATATCAGAGAATCCATATTCACCCTCTAAATATGCAATGCTTGGCAACAAGCGTTTTTGATCCTTTAAAATAGCTTCAATCATTTCATATATAGCCGTAGCTGGTGCATAATATGCTGAACCTTTGCCTAATAATTCTACAATTTCAGCTCCGCCTTTTCTTGTTCGCTTTACTATACGATCTAAAACATCTTCCGCAATTAAATCTTTGACTGGTACGCCATTAACTTGAGTTGATTCTACAAGTGGCACCATTGTATCTCCATGTCCTCCAAGCACAAGACCATTAATATCCTTTACTGAAACATTTAATTCGTCAGCAATAAAACTTTGATAGCGAGCTGTATCAAGAACACCAGATTGTCCAATTACACGTTCTTTTGGAAAACCTGAGGCTTTTAATGCAGTATAAGTCATAGCATCTACTGGGTTGGTTAATACAATAATCGTAGCATTAGGTGCGTACTTCGCTATATTAAGAGATGTTTGATAAACTATTTCTTCATTTGTTTGGACTAAATCATCTCTTGTCATTCCAGGTTTTCGTGGTATTCCTGCAGTCATCACGACGATATCTGAATCTTGAATATCTTCAATTTCAACAGAACCTTGAACGTTTGTATCAAATCCAAAAATAGGTCCACTTTCTAAAATATCCAATGCTTTTCCTTTAACAAATCCCTCTGATTGCGGACGATCAATCATTACAATATCTGCTAATTCCTTTTGAGCCAATACAAAAGCTAAAGTTGATCCAGTATTTCCTGCTCCAATGATTGAAACTTTTCTTCTAGTATTCATGAACAATAGCCTCCTAATTTATATTTATCTATCTAAAAAATAAAAAGCTTTGTTATTTCAATTAAAGTATAACATTGAAATAACAAAACTTCTCAAATATCATTATTCATTTTTACTAAATAAACTTTTGATTAAACAACAATTAATGTCTTAAACCAAACACATATAATAATGTGAAGAAAGCTGCACCACTTAGAACAGTTAATACTAAAGTTAAAATTAACGTGCGTTTGAAATGTCTGATGAAAGCAATAAATAGTAGTCCTAAATTATATGCAAAGAATAATCCAAATAGAGCCATAGATACTTTAATATCTGGATAAAAAATATTAAATAACAACACAACTATAGCAAATCCTAAATACGGAAATGTGATTAAGTTTTTCTCAAATTTAATTTGTTGTTCACGTTTATCTTCATTATTCATAACCATACTCTCCTTAATTATGAAAATTGTATCATATCGAGCTTATTTTTTAGCCTATTAACGTCTAATTGCTCTCCAATAATTACAATGGTTAGAGGCAAATCTTTATCAATAACTCCATAATCTGGCATACCATATGCATACTGGAATTCATAAGTTTCATTTGGTGTATCACGGAATTGAACGTATCCTTTCAAACGTAAAACGTTATCAGGTAAGCGTAAAATAAATTGATAAAAAAGTTGCCGATCGATTGGTCCACTAAACGTATATTGCATACTATTTATACCATGATGATGTGAATGTGTGTGTGTCGTTACGACATCGTCACGAAATTGTGATATTTCATCGATGTTTACCTTTCCATAACTTGTTAAAATAATTGGAACCTGTGCATTGATTAGATTTAATTCATCTTTTAATTGTTGCTGTTTGTCTTCGCTAATCAAATCTGTTTTGTTCACAATTAATATATGACTCACTTCAAGCTGTTCTTCTATTAATCTCATCGTTGACTCCGAATACTGCATTCTATTTATAAAGCGCTCTGCATCAACGACACCAATGACTTGTGGTTGGCGTACATACTCTACAATTCGTGGGTCTTGGCAGGCCATTATAATTTCAATAGGATGTGCGATACCTGTAGCTTCAATAATGATATGATCCGTTTCATTACCTTGTACAAGTGATTCAATTTGATTCACTAAATCTATTTTTAAATCACAACAAACACAGCCATTCAATATTGAACGTACATCTACGATATTACTTAAATGATTACCATCAACGTCTAATGAGCCAAATTCATTCATAATAACTTTAACTTTCTCATCAGTTTTTAATATTTCACTAATATAATGTATCAGTAAAGTAGTTTTACCACTACCTAAAAATCCGCTAATGATAGAAATTGTTATTTTTTCATCTTTATTATTTCTCATATTATATTCCCTTTTCTATTACAAGCATTTTTGAAAATGATAACATATATATTTAATTATCTTTTTACTTGATTTAATGTAAGATATCTTCTAAACTTTAAGCATACTTTAATTTTAGCATGGCATTGAATCAAAGTGTTGTATAAATTATATTTTGTACAACATAGACGGATTCCAATCCGAAAAAGAGAAAAAACGGATAGAATGTCTGGAGGAGAACTTTAATGTCTGATCAACATAATTTAAAAGAGCAGCTATGCTTTAGTTTGTACAATGCTCAAAGACAAGTTAATCGCTACTACTCTAACAAAGTCTTTAAAAAGTACAACCTAACTTACCCACAATTTCTTGTATTAACGATTTTATGGGACGAGTCACCTGTTAATGTCAAAAAAGTCGTTACAGAATTAGCACTAGATACAGGGACTGTATCACCATTACTTAAACGAATGGAACAAGTTGATTTAATTAAACGCGAACGTTCTGAAGTGGATCAACGTGAAGTATTTATTCACTTAACAGATAAGAGCGAAACAATTAGACCTGAATTAAGCACAGCATCGGAGAAAGTTGCAACAGCTTCATCTTTATCTAAAGAAGAAGTCAAAGAACTTAATCGCTTATTAGGTAAAGTCATCGATGCATTTACTGAAACGAAAGAATAATAGAAAGTTTCTGTCATGAAATTAAAGTTAAACTAAGGAATTAATATACATTTTAATGAAACAACAGACAAAGTCGTATCGATTACCGATACGACTTTATTTGCTATTAATGTACATTTTTAGAACTATGGTTGATCTCAATCATCTGAGATAAATAGCCATTACCTTCTAATAGACTTTCATAAGAACCACTTTCTTTAATTTCTCCATCAATCATAACTATAATTTTATCAAAACGTGGAAGCACATCTAAATCATGTGTGGCAATAACTAACGTTTTTGAAGATGCTTCAATTAAATTCATTGTTTTAGTAGTATTTTCTATATCTAATGCAGTCGTTGGTTCATCTAAAATCCATATATCAGCTGAATCTCTGAGTAAAAGTCTAGCTAAGCTCAACCGTTGTTTTTCGCCACCAGATAAATTTTCTCCATCTAATGTTACATTTCTTTCTAGATCCAGGTACCCAAGTCCTACAGATTGAAGAGCTTGTTTTAATATAGCATCCTCTTTTTCTGAAAATAAATTATCTCGTACCGTCCCATCAAATATATGTTGAGACTGTAACATACCATTCATCTTATAATACTTGTCTTCCTCATTAATATCAGTAACTATTTGGTGTTTTAATTTTACAGTACCTTGATCAACATGATATAGACCTAACATGACTTGTAGTAAAGTACTTTTCCCGGAACCTGACGGACCAATGATAGCTACTTTCTCACCTTCTTGAATAGTTAAATCAATATTGTTGAGCACTGGTGTTTGTTGGTTCCAATAACCAAAGGTGACATCACTTATTTCAAACAATGGCGTTGTCGTATCTGCATGATTCAATGAATGTAACTCATTAGATTGAGGGACACTGATAACATCATTTATTTCATCAAGCGCTTGATCAGTATCAGCTTTATAATATGCAACATTACTCATTGGTACTGCCTGTTCAAATAAAGTTAATATCATTAGAACAATACTAGTTAAATAAACGACATCCAAATGTCCAGATTGAACCTGTTGCACGCCAATAACTAAACTAAGAAATATTGAAATCATCGCTATAATATTTAACATATAATCATATAAAGATAGAAAACGACGTTCTTTTGATTGCATAGTGTCATATTGTTTCAAACGTTGCATGACATCTGTTTTAAATTCATCTCTTTGGCGAAAGCGTCTTAATTCATCATCACCTTCTTTATAATCATAAAAACGCTGTAGAAAGTGACTTTGATGTAGAGCTACCTGTCTTTTGAGTGTTCGTGCTTTTTTAGCACTTAGCCATGGAACTATACAAAGAGTGAGGATCATACTTAACGTAATAAGAAATGAATGCATCGGTGAAATGAAAATAAATGTAATTACAGACACGGTTGCAGTTAAACCTATCACTATTGGGGGATAATAAACTCTTAAATAAATATTTTGTAACGCCTCTACTCGGCTTACCATACGAGAAATTAAGTCGCTAGAATTAAATTTCCGATAAACATCAGGTACTGATGGAATTAATTTTTTAAGAAACTGTATTCTTACATCTCTTAGCATAGTAAAAGTCGTTCTATGTGATAACAATCTCTCAATATATCGTGTAATCGCTCTTAGGAAGCCAAACATTTTTACAGAAACCACTAGAACCATTAATGCATATAAGGGTGCGCCTAATGCACTTTGTGTCACCATATAACCACTTAAATAGAACATTGCTAACGCCACAAGTCCACCTACTACCCCAACCAAAATAGCTAGAAGTAAATCTTTATCTTTTCGAAAATGAATTTGTGATTTCATGCTTATTCATCCACCTCACTTTGCGATACTGATATCGTCGTGTCATCTTTTATAAGATGCCCATCTTCTAGATAAATACGACGTTGAGCTTTGTTAATTGTAGAATCACGATGAGCAATAATGATCATCGTAGTATCTTTAAAATGATTTTGAATTACATTTTGGATTGTACGTTCTGTTTCAATGTCTAGACCAATAGCCGGCTCATCAAATATAACTAAATCTGGATTCATCACTAATAACCGACACAACTCTATTCGTCTCATTTGGCCACCAGATAGCATTTCGCCACCTTCTCCAATTGGTGTATAAATAGTATCTTTCAGAGATAACACTTTATCTTTTAGACCGACTTCTTCTAAAACTTGAATGATAGTTTTATCAGAAACTTCATTATTATACATCGCTATATTATTTTTAATAGAATCTGTAAAAATATAAGGATTTTGGCTTAGAAATCCAATACGTGTATCTTCTTTATTAAATGATACACTGCCTTCTGTTGGCGTTTTAATTTGACTTAGAATATGAGCTAACGTAGTTTTACCTGCACCACTTGGACCAACAATTGCAATTTTATCACCTGAATATATCACCATATTAATATGAGTAAGAGCATTCTGATTACTATTTGAGTACTGATATGACACGTCTTCTACTTTGACCTGTGATTTTTGATAAGCCTTTATATTTGGATTTGGGTGTGGTGGTTTATTTTCAAAGTCTAAGAACTCGAAAACAACATCACTCGAACCTTCACTTTGTTTACCAGTATGGAACGCTTGTCCTAAATCTTTAATAGCATTATAAAATTCAGGAGCTAGAATGATTGCAATAGTAGCTGTAATGAAGTTAATTTTATTGAATACGACTAGACTTAACGCCGCTTCAAGCGCAACAAGACCGATACCTAACATACTAATAAATTCAAGCATTAATCCTGATAAGAATGCACTTTTTAAAATTTTCATAGTTAAATCTCTAAATTTAGTACTATCTTCATAAAGGCGCGCTTCAGTATTCTTAGTTTGATTTAATAATTTAAGCGTAATTAAACCTTTGGCAGTGTTTAAAAACCTTTGACTAAATTGATTTAAATATGTCATTTGGTCCTTTGACTCATCTCTTGTTTTCAAACCAAAAATGATATAAAACATAGGAATAAATGGAGCTGTAACCATCATAATTATTGCAGTTGATAAGTGTACATAACACATAGCGACTATAATCGCGACTGGAATCATCATTGATTTAAATACTTGTGGCAAATAACTTTGAAAGAATGGTGCAATACCATCAATACTTTCTGTTAAAATATTCATTTGTTCTCCAATTGCTCGTGTACTATTTTTATTTATCACTTGTTGTCTTAAATCATATTTCACTTTAGTAGCCATGTGATCACCGATACGTTGATTCAACATATTGAAAGTTGCACGTGCAAGAAGAATAACTAAAATCAGTATAAAAAGTCCTATAAGTGAATGCTTATGATGGTACAACATATGATTTAGTAATTTGGCAATAGAAACATTTTGAATAACTACCGATATAGATAAAAAAACGCTCATGATTAACATGAGTGCGGGATATATTTTATATTTGAATACTAAATTTGTTAGTTTTTTCACAATAATCTCACCTACTTTCATTATAAAAGGTTTGTTAGAAATTTAAATTAATACGCTCATTCATTTTTTGAGTATTTTGTTTCAATTATTAAAATAATTATTATGTCATACTTTGGTCCAGTGTTGATGATTAGGTTACCACCATATTAATTTAATATGCTATGATAATATGGTAATTTTGAAAAATGAAAGAATAAATAAATGTTTTACGAAAGTGGGTAAATTATGTTTTTACTTGAATTGATAAAAGGCATCATTTTAGGTATCGTCGAAGGACTTACTGAGTTCGCCCCTGTATCTTCTACAGGACATATGATACTAGTTGATGATATGTGGTTAAAGTCCACTAAATTTTTAGGTGAACAATCTGCGTTTACCTTCAAAGTTGTTATACAACTTGGGTCTGTCTTTGCAGCGGCATGGGTATTTCGTGATCGTTTCTTAGAAATATTACATATAGGTCATCATAAACCCGAAAATGAAGGCAGTGTTCAACGACGTTCCCAACCTAAGCGTTTGAACTTATTGCATGTATTAGTAGGTATGATTCCAGCGGGTATTTTAGGGTTCTTATTTGATGATTTAATTGAAAAATATTTATTCAGTGTTCCTACTGTAATGATTGGCTTATTCATTGGTGCAATCTACATGATTTTAGCTGATAAATATTCTGAGAAGGTTCAACACCCTCAAACAGTAGATCAAATTAATTATTTCCAAGCATTTGTCATTGGTATCTCGCAAGCTATAGCAATGTGGCCAGGTTTCAGTAGATCTGGTTCTACTATTTCAACTGGTGTATTTATGAAATTAAATCATAAAGCAGCATCAGATTTTACATTTATAATGTCAGTACCAATTATGCTTGCAGCAAGTGGTTTATCTTTACTAAAACATTATGAGTATATTCACTTAGCTCATGTACCTTTCTATTTACTAGGATTCTTAGCAGCATTTATAGTTGGTTTAATTGCTATTAAGACATTCTTACATTTAATAAATAAAGTTAAATTAATTCCATTTGCGATTTACCGAATCGTATTAGTTGTAATTATTGCAATCCTTTACTTTGGTTTTGGCATTGGCAAAGGAATTTAAAGCAACACTTGGATTTTTAATCCTTAGTGTTGCTTATGCAATGGACTTTGTCCATTGTAATCTTTTGTTCACTTGGATTTTCAATCCTTAGTGTTTATTATGCAATGGACTCTGCCCATTGTAATCCTCTATTCACTTGGATTTTTAATCCTTAGTGTTGCTAACTTTAGATAGTACTCATTTAATAATTTTCAATAAACACTAGTAGGTTTATATTAAACTCGCTAGTGTTTTTTAGTTTTCCAAAATTAAATTATCGGTTTCCATTGATAACAATCGTTTAGTATGATGTATCATAGGGTATGGAAAAGAATAGTAAAATTAATGGAGGCAACGAGTATGGACAAAAAGAGACTCATTAAGACTTTAATCAATGTATTACCTATTGTTATTGTACCGTTAGTCGTTGAACGTAAACGTATTAAAGAACATCCTGATGTACGTAAAGCTACTGATGCTACAACTAAAGCTACATCAAAAGCTACTTCAACTATTTCAAACAAGGCTTCAGATGTTAAAGAATATGTAGGCGATAAAAAACAAGAATTTGATAACAAACGTGAATTGAAGAAAATCGCCAAACAAAACGACCCTGCTTACATCGAGAAAAAAGGCGAAAAGCTAGCTAAACAAAATCGTAAAGAAGCAGAAAAAATGAATAAAAAACTTCAGAAAAATATTGAGAAACGTCATAAAGAAGAAGAAAAGCAACGTGAAGAAAATAAAAAACAACGTATTAAAGATATGAAAAAATCTCAAAAGTACGAAGAAAAAGTAGGTCTTACTCCAGGCAAGTTGGACGATAAAACTGAGAAAAAAGGCGAAAAACTTGAAAAAGATAATCGTAAAGATGTAAAAAAATTAGATAAAAAGCTTCAAAAAAATATTGAAAAACGTCACAAACAAGAAGAAAAACAACAAGAAGCAGAGAAAAAGGCTAGAAAAAAAGAATTTAAAAAATATGATGATTACGTGGCTGACAGCGTTGTAAAACAAAATAAAGAATCTGATAACACTCAAGGTTAGTTGTTAATGGTCAAAGTAATCATAGATGGAGATGCTTGTCCTGTTGTTAATTCAGTGATTGAATTAACTAAAGGGACAGGCATTTTTGTTAACGTTTTAAGAAGTTTTAGTCACTTTTCTCATCAAATTCAGCCTGAACATGTAAAAACTGTGTATGTTGACGATGGGCCAGATGCTGTTGATTATAAAATTGTACAATTAGCTAAAAAGGAAGATATTGTCATTACTCAAGATTATGGCCTAGCTAGTTTACTTATAGACAAAGTACATATTGTAATGCATCATAAAGGAAGTATATATCGTGCTGATAATATTCAAACTCTGTTAGACCAACGTTATCTTAATGCACAAATTAGAAAGCAAGGTGGCCGACATAAAGGTCCTCCGCCTTTTACTAAGAATGACAGATTAAAATTTGAACAAACATTTACGAATGTTATTAAACAACTTTAGGAGGTCTCACATGATTAAAAGAATTGCAGTTTATTGTGGAGCAAGCAAAGGTAAAGATCCTTCATATGTAAAAGAAGCTTATGAGTTAGGAAAGTATATGGCAGAACAAGGCTACGAACTTGTATTTGGAGCTGGATCAGTAGGAATAATGGGTGCTATTCAAGATGGTGTCCTAGATCACGGCGGTAAAGCTATTGGTGTTATGCCTAGGATGTTAGATGAGCGAGAAATCACGAGTCAAAAAGTAAGTGAACTTATTTTAGTGGATTCAATGCATGAAAGAAAGAATAAAATGACAGAATTAGCAGATGCCTTTGTTATGGCTCCTGGAGGTGCTGGTTCTCTTGAAGAATTTTTCGAAATGTATAGCTGGGCGCAAATTGGTATTCATCAAAAACCTATAGGTGTCTTTAATTTAAATGGCTTCTTTGAGCCTTTACAAGCACTCATTGACCATATGATAAAAGAAGGCTTTATTGATAAAAAATATCAAAAATTAGCACCATTATTTGATACTAAAGAAGCGCTGTTAGAAGGTCTCAATAATTACAAACCACTTGGCGTACGTACATACGATTAAATAAATAACGCGTCTATAGGTTATTCTATAGACGCGTTTTGATATTAAAAAGGTTTCATCTTATTATGTTTATATCGCAGTATGCGATTGGCTTTGAAGCACATTTAGAAATGGTACTTCAAAACCTAATCGCACTTGCGGGGGCAAGACAACGAAATCAATATTTACTGATTTCTGTCTCGCTCCCAATTGCACTAAGAACTACTAACCTTCACTTTGTGAAGGAAATATCTTCAAGGTTTACAATTGCTCTTGCAATTGCACTAAGAACTACTAACCTTCACTTTGTGAAGGAAGTAGTTCTATGTAATATCTAACATGGCGTTTGAGGGGATGGTATTTGCTTAGGTTTGGAAATTCGAAGTTATCTAGGAAGGTCATTCCTATTTTCTCCATTACCTTTCTTGAAGGTAGATTTGTTTCAGATGTAAAACTATATAATTCAGTAATGCCTTTTTCTTTTGCGTAAGACAATACAGCTTGTGCACCTTCAGTAGCTAATCCGTTACCCCAAACTTCAGGAATTAATCGCCAACCAATTTCATAAAAAGGTAGTTCTTTAAAAGGATATTTGCTGTCTTCGGGGATGTAGTTTACTCCGATAAACCCTAACCATTCACCCGTTTCCTTTAATTCAACCGCAAAAAGGCCGATTCCATTATCTTTGATAATTTCATCCATTTTTTTCATATCAAGTTCTGAACGACGGTAACTTAATAAACTTGGAAAATACCTACGGACTTGCTGATTTGCATTCATTTTCTGAAATGGTAATAAATCCTTTTCTTCCCAATCACGCAACTTCAAACGTTCAGTTTCAATGTAAGTTCCCATGTTAAACACTCCATTTTACCCATAAAGCTTAATTCAATATTATTCTAATACAAAATTAACGCGTTATGAAGTTGTCCCCACATTCATATCGCGCTAATCATTTCTGTCATTATGTTAAATTTTATGCTTTAGAAATATAACTAATTAATTTTACGTGAACAGGAATTTCTTTTAAACGATCACGTTGTTCTTTAGGTGCAGTAAATGTTGCATCAATAAAATCATTTTGATGGTTTAAACGATATGTTGCAACGAATGTGTCTGTATCAGATTCAAAGTTTGGTAAATGTGCAATCACACGTTTAATTTCACTAGTTGAATCAATAATAGTACGTCCAGTAATATTTTCTAATTCTCTGCCCAATTCAGGTAACGTAATATTTTGTCCTTCTAAAATATTAAAATCTTGTTCGTGCATCGTTAATCTCTCCTCTTATAGATGTGTAGTATCAATCATCTTTCATAAATTTAATTCAAAATAGTATTAAATACTCACTTTGTAAATTGATTTTGTGTAATTTATCAATTATATTACCCTATTCAAAACTGCATCAAACGTTTATTGATCTGAGTTTTGTGTATTGGAAGTAGTTTTAGAATCGTTATTCTTACTTGTAGAGTCACTTTTTTGTGTCTCTTTGTTAGGCGTTTGTCCTTGGTTAGATTGCTTCGATTTTGTAAAATTTGTTGATTTTTCTGAATTAGTCGTTGAAGAATCTTCTGAATTTTTATCTTCACTTGAATTAGATGAATCTTTTTCAGATGAGTTACTAGACGAATCTTCAGCCGGCAATTCGTTGATATCTTTTTGAAGATTATCTTGCTGATCTTTAAGTTTGTTTTTTTGGTTTTCTAAATCTTTTTTCTGTTTCTTTAAATCTTTATTTTCTTTTTCTAATTGGTTAATGCTTTTTTCTAAAGAAGCTTTCTCGTTACTTTTACCACATGCTGTTAACATTAAAGTTGATGCTAAGAGTAAAGTGAACCATTTTTTCATGATAGACTCCTTTGTTTAAACTTATAAATACAATTTATTTTAACATGCTTTTTTAATTTATTCATTTTTTCCCTTTAATTTTTTAGACATTTTTAGATGCGACGTTTGATAGCCTAAATTTTCATTTAATTTTACCATGTCGTTGTTTTCTTTATTAACTGTACTTTCAATACTTATAGCATCCATTAAATTCGCCCACTGCTCAATATCGCGTTTTAACTGTGAAGCAATTCCTTGTCTTCTAAAGTCTGGTTTTACATATAGTACTTCAATTTGTACTATTTTGAGCTGCGGTTCATAATGCGCCCAAATAAATCCTTTAAGACTGCCCGCATGTTCATTTATTAAAATAATATCATTCGCATATTTTAGTCTTGAAATAATCATTTCATATCTTAAAGCCATCGATGTTGAAGTCACTTGATAATTAAATTCATTTTCTGAGATTAAATGTTCATGTATTCTAGCTATTTCGTTAATCCAACTCTCATCTTCCAATGTCATTTTCTTCATATAAAGAACTCCTCAATTGTTAATGATATTAATAACACTTATATGATATTATTAGTCATAATAACACGTCATATATTTTATTTATAAATAAGAATTGTCTATGAGGTTTTACTTTTAGAAAATGAAGGAGCACTTAAATTATCATGAAATCTACAGCACAATTAACTAAGGAGAATAATGTTAAATCTTTACGACTTAACAACACCGATCGTGAAATATTTGAGAATTACATGACGTATATTCGCGCTGACTTAAGCGTGAATCCTCATGATTCAGAACTTATGTTAAATCGCATTTTGAAACATTTGATTCGTGCTGAAGATAAAGGCATGCTAGCGATGGAGTTCTTTGATCATGATCCTAAAGCACATGCTAAAAAAGAAATTAAAGCGCTACCCAATGAAACCATTAAGAACATTTTTAAGTATATATATCATAATTTTATATTTTTAATAGGCATGTTTTGCTTCTTAAAGGGATTTATTGGCTTTTTTATTGGAGGAGATAGTAACTACTTGTATCTATATACTTTCCCAATAACTGTAATCGTAGGTCTCTTTATAATATTCTTATTTATATGGATGAGTTTTAGGACAATTCAATTACAATGCTTTAATAATTCACATTGGGTTTGGTGGTTAACATATGGCGTTATAGCTTTGCTATTAATTACCCTGTTTTATGTATTTTTTATTCCTCAGTCATTTTTAGCATTTGGGCCTTATATTAATGTAAGTAATTGGACATTTATTATTATTGCAATTTTAATTACGCCTATTGCATTTTATGTTGACCATCATTTCTATAATAGAGACGCTAACACACGCATGTAAAAAGACTTACTTTCAGTCTTCCCACGGGAGAATTTTACTGAAAGTAAGTCTTTTATTTTCAACAAAGCATTAATTAATTAAGAACACATCTACAAAGAACCAGATTACCATAATGACCATAATGATTGCTTGAGCTACTGTGCTAGCTAGAAAAGCTACAACAGAGCCTAAACTCACCTTTAAAGCTTTCTTAAAATCAAAACCATTTAATAACTCCACAACAAATACTGCAATTAAAGGAACTAATATTATGCCAAATGGTGGAAATACGAAACACCCAACGATAACACCTACAAGCGCAGTATACTCGCCCACTTTACTTCCACCAAATCGATTAACAAAGTATTTATTCATCATGAAATCAGCCACGAGAATAAATAAAGTAAATAAAATCATAGCTACGTAAAATATCCATGATAAACGGCCATCGTTAAAACCTATTTGATAAATTATAAAACCTATCCACATGACTAGCATTGATGGAATAATCGGCTTAATTAAGCCTACAAATGCTAAGACAAACATGAGGATAATAATTATCCATAAAACTGCTGTCATCTAAATCTACTCCATATCTTCTTCAGTTATTTTTTGATCTTTTGTAAAGAAAATAAGTATCATACCAATTAGAATTGACGTCGCTGATACAAAAAAGACATTTTCCAAACCAACCCAATGGCTCATAACGCCACCTAATAAATTTCCACATAATTGACCTATAACCATTGCATTCGCAAATAACGTAGAGGCATAACCCGGGAAATCAGGTAAAATATCTTGAAAGTAACTAATTCCTAATCCTAATAGTATAGCTAAGAAAATTGCTAAGAAAACTTGACCAGCTAACATCATGTAAAAGTTTTTAAATACACCAATGCTAAAATAAAATGCGCCGCCAAAGAGTGAACCAAAAAGTAGCAAAGTTCGTGTTGGAAATTTGGCTGATAAAATACCTAATATAACCATAAAAGGCACTTCAAGACCAGCACATAAACTCGCTAAATATCCTACATAACTATCACGTTCTCTTAGATAATTTGTGACGAATAACGGCATATTCATCGTGTACATCCATTGTCCAATATGTAAAAGAATAAACGCGATAAACGGAATAAATAATGCTTTATCTTTAAACATATTTGGAGCGGATTTCTCAACATGATGTTGCGATGAGACTTGGTATTCAACGGGTAAATTCTGATAGAAAAAGACTTGTAGAATTAAGGTGAACAATAGAATAGCTACCGTTCCACCAAATAACCCAGAATATCCATTTAATTCGATTAATTGTGACCCTATAAAGGGACCAAATAAAAATCCTAATGAAAACATGGAACGTAACACGGTATTTGCAAACTTCGCACGATCTCGCGAACTTGAGATATTAATTGACTCTCTTGCAGAAGCATATAATTGCGGCATTGCTGGAGCAAATAAACCTTGGAAAATTGCATATAGAACTATAAATAACCAGATTTGATGAACATAAAAATAAATAGAAAAGCTTACGGCACCCATGAATAGCGCGCTAATAATAAGGACTTTCCTATTAACATTATGTGTATCAGAAAACCTAGCAATAATTGAATTCACTACGAATTGACTAACTGCAGCTAATGCTAATAATAAACCATATTGAGTTGTTGTCATTCCTAAATCTTTTGTAGCGAATAAGACGAGGTATGGTACAGTCACTGCTATACCCATGCCGAGTAGCATCATATTCACAACAAACAGTTTATAGTTTTTAATATGAAACAGTGCTGTAAACAATTTTCAAACCTCTATTCTTTTATTAAATTGTACTTTTTACAATAGACTAAATGGCAATACCTTTTAAAAATTTATCGAATAAAATTCAACATTAGATTTACAAATGAATCTACTTGAGGCAGTTGCAACATACTTCCATCATAACTCATATAAGTTGATCGTATGAGAGGTTCTTCATCAATACTAACCTTCTCAAATTCAAACATATTTTTATCGATATGCTTCATCATAATTTCAGGTAAAATCGTTACCCCCACACCACTTAAAAGCATTTCCTTACAAGTTGCAACTTGGTCCACCGTTATCGTTGCATGATAATCTTGACCTAAATTATCATTGTACCATTGCTTAATTTGATTAATATAAATAGGATCTGCTTGAAATTCAATAAATGGTAACTTTGTAACATCCTCACGTCGATCTTTGGGATAAATAAAGTAATGATCATCATTAAATAGGTGTGTATTTGATAGATTCATGACTTTATTCCCTCTGGTAATCATGACGTGATAATCACGATGATTTGCTTTAATCTGTTCAGTAGATCCTACTTGAACTTGAATTTCTACGTTAGGAAACTGTGTATTGTATAAACTCAATACTTCGGGTAATAACGTTTGGCCGATTAAAGACGAACATCCTATTGAAATCGTACCATTCACTTCTCCGATATGTGCCTGCATTTTATCGAAGAATAAACGTTCACGTTTCAACATATCACGCGCATGGTCAATAATCATAGCGCCTTCAGTTGTAGTGATCAATTGTTTTTTTGTACGAATAAATATTTCTACTCCAAACGAACCCTCAATCGCTTTTAGACGTTGAGTTACAGCTGGTTGTGAAATATATAATATCTCTGCCGCTTTACGTAACGTTTTTGTTTCATCTAAAGTGATGAGTAATCGATAATCATCAATTTTCATAGCGTCCCCCTAAATATTTCTATCCTTAAATCTTTGCTATGATGATTTAGCTTTAGTTGATTAACCTTCAACCACATATCCTTTTATTGTCATTCACTTTGCTTTACGTCGGTGATGTTTGTGCTTATTTTTGGGTTTAAAAGGACGTTTATGCTTATTTCTTAGAGATTTATGATAAATTTTATTGTAACAATGCATGACCTTGTCTTGAACTTCTGAAAAGTTCTCTTCTATTTCAATCATTAATTGATGAGCAATAATATAAGCCTCATGATATTGTTTCTTAGAAATTTGCTTATTTTGCAAGGCATACATCAAATCATCTTCGTCTACAAGTTCATATTCCCCAGTAGGTAACACCAGCACATCTAAACATAAATCTAACGTACGTGCATTTCCCTTTTGAGTGATATTTTTAATATTAATATCAAAATAATATTCTAGCGGATTGCCTTTATCATCAAACATGACTGTAATACTATATCGCTTTTTTTCTGGTAGTATTTGCAACCATCTATAATTGTCATCTGCAACTATTATGTTTTGTCCAACTACCGTCACCTCTAAAGGCTCACGAACCTTTTTCATCGTGACCAAGCCGATAATACCTTTAAATCTATTATTATTAACTTTAACCTCTGTATACTCTCTCTCTACCAGGCGACGCCAGTGACGTTTGTCTATATATTTTACTTTCACAGTCACCAACTCCTTATTTTTATTATATAAAACTGGTTAGTTAATGTCATCTTAATGTTTTAGATTAATGACTTTTACACTGTTATTTTCAAAATTATATTAAAACTATTTTACTATAAATTGATGTAATTTACTTAAAATTGATAATGTTACTATGTTTTAATATTAACTCTAGATATTTCCAGAATTTTCTAATTAATGAGTGGTAAGTCTTAAATGTTATTTTGCCTCAACAAAAGAAGGAAATAATTTAATTGAAGAAAAGTAATGAAAGAACTTGAATATATTGTAGATGTTGCTAAAAAACTCTTTGACTCAGCCAATTAACAAACTTATTTTGACACTAAAAGTTTAATTTATATTAAAAAAACCTTTAAACGGACTAAGTTTAAATCCATTTAAAGGCTTCATTTATTACAATACAGCGTATTTTCTTATAATATTTTCTAAGTCGGGATAATGCTTTAACAATTGGTCTTGTTTCAACAATTCGAAATGTTCAAATTCGAAGGCAGGTTGACACATGCATCCGACAAGGCTATAACCCTCATTATCATCTATAGAAGATGCAAATATTGTACCTTTAGGAACACAATATTGTAATACATCTCCAGCGGATATATTTTGACCTAATTTCACACTATGATACTTACCTTGTGGTGTAATCATGTGAATAGTTAATGTTTCTCCGGCATGATGATACCATACTTCATCTGCGTCAATTCGGTGAAAATGAGAAATATTGTCATGTGTTAAGAGGAAATATATACTACTATAAGGTGCTCTATTAAGCGTATCTTCACGTAGTGTTTCTCTATAATAACCGCCTTCAGGATGAGCTATTAATTTAAGTTCTTGAATCCACTCTTTTGAAGTTTTCATTATTTTAAATCTACATTGTGGAATACGTTTTGAACATCTTCTAAATCTTCAAGTGCGTCCACTAACTTCTCAAATGTGGCTTGATCTTCTTCAGATAACTCAATATCTGTTTGAGGCAACATTTCAAATTCTGCTACTTTAAAGTCCTCAACACCGGATTCACGTAAAGCATCTTGTACTTGAGCAAATTGATCAGGTTCTGCATAAACAATTGTTAATCCATCTTCATCAATGACATCTCTCACATCAACATCTTGTTCCATTAACGTTTCTAAGATTTCATCTGCAGATTTACCTTCTACACCGAAAGTCGCTGTATGATCAAACATGTAAGCTACTGAACCAGAAACACCCATATTTCCACCATTTTTACCGAAGGCTGCACGCACATCTGAAGCTGTACGATTCACATTATTTGTTAAGGCATCAACAATTAACATTGAACCACTTGGTCCAAAGCCTTCATATCTTAAATGATCATAATTTTCCTCACCAGCACCTTTAGCTTTATCAATAGCTCTATCAATAATGTGATTAGGTACTGAATATGTTTTAGCACGTTCCAATACTAATCTTAGTGCTTGGTTAGATTCTGGATTAGGTTCTCCAGATTTTGCTGCTACATATATTTCTTTGCCGAATTTGGCATAAATTCTACTCGTATTTTTATCTTTTTGGGCCTTTTTCTCTTTAATGTTGTTCCATTTACGTCCCATAATGTCATCTCACTTTCGTACTCTATGTTCTTCATTATATATTTAGCAGTAATTTTTGTAAAATCTCTTAAACAGATGTAAACTACTGCTATATCAATATTTTTAAAGTGATATTTAACTGAATTTATTCTGTTTCCTACAATTATTATTAAAAACAAAGATGCGTTTTTAGTTCCTCTCATCTTTGTGCTAAAAATTTTGTGATTTATATCAGTCTCTATCTAGCATAATACTTATGTATGTATACATGGAATAAACATAAAAAGTGTCGATTTATAATATTTATAAATCGACACCCTTAATTAAATATTTAAAAAGTTTTCAACGTCATCAAATAAAGCATTAAATATTTCCAAGTTTTCTTCACTCATATATAGAAAAATTTTTCTTTCATCTCTAGTTGATCTTACTTTGCTTAATTTCTCTTTATCTATTAATCTTCGAATTGATACTAGTAACTTTGTTCTACTTAATTCTAATTCACTTATAGCTATTTTTAAAAATGATTGCATAAGTATTTGTTCATCTGAACAATACTTTCTAGCTAAGTCTAGTACAGCAAGATCATTTAATGTCAACTTATATTCTTTATCTATATATTCAGATAATGCTTTATATTGTTTGTAAAATCCTAGTAGTTTTTCTAGCTTCTGTTCATTCAAGACGCGCACCTCCAAATATATGTAGACAATGTATAGTAACATTATCCTAAATATCTGGATAATTGTCTTTGGCATTTGTTTTTAATCATATGTCAAAATTACCAATAAATTTAAATTGAATTGTGTTACGCCTTTTTTATTTTGTTATTTTTTTTATAGATTTTTACAAGATAAGCCGAATTGTACTTCAAGCTTAGCTTTAATGACGATTCTGTAAAATCATGCTCAAAAATTTCAATATTAGGTCTAAAATTATCTTCTACTTTGATTAAAAATTTAGTAGACCATTGATATTTATTCCGTAAATTAGGTGGAATAATATGATTAATGTTCCCACTCTCATTATCAACTTTAACAATCATACATATATATTCATCTTTAAGTTCTTCTTCACAAAAATTAATGTAAATATCAATATTATTAAAGTTGTCTATACTTGATTCGCTTTCAATTACTCGCCAATCATATAAATAAAGGAGATATCTATCGCTACTATCAATAATGTTATAGAACCCATTTTTAACTTTGTTTTGATTAATCATCCAACTTAAATCATTAAATATTAACCCATATGTTGTTTTAAAACCATTTTCATCAAATAAATGAACAGAATTAAATAAATCTGGATGAGAAAATAAATTTAAGCCGTACCCTGAAAAATGCTCTTTTAATTTAATAACAGACAGATATAAGAGTGGTGCACTATGACTTAAATCAATCTCTTCATTATTTAACAGTTGATGATTAACTAAGTTTAAAAAGATGAGGTTTTCTTTACTAAAATCAAATTGATTTAAATTTACACTTAAGTGTTTCAACTGTAGAACATTTTTCAATAGAAGACCTTCATTACTATCCATTAAATAAGGAGATGTCAATTGTGCATTGTCTATATAGAGATAATCAAATTTTAGTCTTTTAATTTGCGCTTCTAAAGATTTAAATTGAGCTGGATCGTCAACCATACAACTAATATCTAAACCGATAGTATAATTTATGTGTGTATTCTGCATTTTTAAAATATCTCTATATATACTACGTATATCTTTATCATTTAAATTGAAAATAAATTGAATCTCATAATTAGAATTGTGATTTTTCTTGTCCAATTGCTTAAGACTTGTTTTAAAACTCTCTATTAAGTCATTTATATGTTCAATTTCATTAACATTGAAAGCTATATGTAAATCATTTTCAATAATAGTTTGGCTAATATAATTTTTTTCATTTTGTGTTAATAATTTGCCATACTCATATAAATAAGGCATAAAGTAGAAGATAATATTAGACCCTTCATAACCCATTTTCTGATAAAGTCCTTCTAAAAATAGCAACTTCATTTCTTCAATAGTATGAATTTGGATGACTGAATAAAAAGGAGAAGCATTTACAATTTGTGAATTATCAATTCTAATTTCATCATATATATCTGAAACATCGTTAGGTATAACTGAACGGATGAGTTTTTTTAATGGCCTTTTTTTGTTTTCTGGCACCGTTTCATCTGTACAACCATTATATTTATCATATTTTTTCATAGTCCGATATTCATTAGGTGTCACACTTAGATAATTCTTGAATAATTTAGAATAAGTCGAGGCGTTACTAAATCCTAGTGCATCACTAATTTGACTAATCGTTTTATTCGTGGTTAATAACATTTCTATAGATTTACTAATTTTCAATGTATCAACGTATTTTTTAAACCCCATTCCCATTAGAGTGTGAATTTGAGAAGACAGATTAGATTTTGATATGTAGAGTTGGTTCGAGATATCTCTTAAAGTTAACCTTTCACTCATATGATTGTATATGTAATCTAATTCATCTTTTAAGTCACCATAAAAGGCATAAATGTATTGATCTTCGGCTATTTTTTTATCTATACTCGCTTCCTGAGCAAGCATTTCAACAATTTTATTAATAAGTTCATATTCTTTTTCAGTGTTCCCATCAATATAATTTAATGCAAGTTGAGCCATCAAATATTTAATTTCATTTGTAGATTTAATCAACTCAGCAGTGTAGTGATAATCAAAAAATGCATATCCTAATTCTGCAAACCAATCACTAGAAATGTACATTTCTAATGTAGTTCCATTGTCATTGATTCCAAAAACATCCATATTATTAACAATATATAATTCATTATTAATCGTTCTTTGCTTTCTGAATTGTTGAAGATGCATACTTCCCTCAATTGGCCAAAATAAGAGTATCCCATCTTGGCATCTTGTTGTTGAATACTCGTTCTTAGAAAGTATATGCAAACAGGAATGTGACATTACTTTACCTCTTTTCCTATTTTAAATAGCCTACTATAAATAATACTTAACCATTGTTCACATTCGATAAACGCCAATTTAACACAATATGAAAATTATATCAAAAGCGAAATTATATATATAATCAATTATTTTTTATGTATCTGTTCTATCTAATTATACATTAAAAAAAGATGTGGCGTTAAAATTCCATAACTCAAACAATTATCAAGCCATTTAATAACTCAAATGCTCTCATTAGGAAGAAATACGCCCACATCTTGAATATTAAACATTATAGATTTAATTTTTGAAACGATTAGCTAATCTTAGTATATCTTCTATTATATTTAATAAATTGATAAATAGGTTAAAGCCCATTTCTCGTGGTGAAAACTGACCTCTTTTCATCCTATTGAAATCATAAAGTGTATATAATAGGAACAATAACAAGCTAATAACTGTGATTACAGTATGGAATATAGGGTTATGAATAAATAATCCTATTAAACTAGCAATAATTAATGCTATTAAAGTAACAAATAAATATTTTCCCATACTTGATGCGTCATTAATTAAGAAATACCCTACAATACCAAACGCTATAAATGCACCTATTGCAAGTAAAATATTTTTATAAAATACTTCTGCACCTAAATTTTGTAGATATGCAGTAAACATCGCATATGAAAGTAGTCCGACAATAATAGCGTATATATGCGAGATGATGAGACCATATTTACGCGCCCGTTTTATAAATAATGTAGCCAGTAAAATAACAAATAACGCTATAGATAGAGGTTTTCTCCAAGACATAGGTAAGTATTGACCGAAGTAACAACCTATTCCAAAAATAATCCAATAGTACATAAAGAACAGCCATACCTTACCGTAAGCATGGGATTGGTGCTTATCTTTAGAGTGATTTTGTGATTTGTTTGCACTTTGAGTCGATTGGGACATTTTTTAATCTCCTTTTATACTAAAAAATTCTCAATTACTAAAAGTTTACAATAACCAATAAAAATTCTAAAGTGTTTAACTTAGTATTATCTAAATATAAAGAAGTTTCCGAAAACTTATCTATAATTAATATTACTTTATTACAATTTATAAAACTTTCATGAATTAATTTTAATCAAAAAAGTCTATAAATCCTTTAAAATCAACTAATACAGGTTATATGTACTTTTCGTAAAAATTGTTAACAATATTACAAGATAATAACAAAGCCCACAGAGGCTATTATTTTTGTTAGTATTGGGTACGTAATAAGAAAGTATAGTCAAAAGTAATTAAAGAGTTAGGTTCATGTTTTAAGACTTGTGGGGACAAATGTCTACATAATAAACACAATCAATTTAATTTAATTACATTTAAGGAGGAGTCACTTTGAAAAAGTTAGCCTTTGCAGTAACAGCCGCTTCAGGTGCAGCCGCAGTACTTTCACATCATGATGCTGAAGCTTCAACCCAGCATAAAGTTAAATCAGGAGAATCTTTATGGAGTATTGCTCAAAAATATAATACTTCAGTAGAAAACATTAAACAAAATAATAATTTAAATAATAACATGGTGTTCCCTGGACAAGTTATTAATGTAGGTGGAAGTGCTTCACAAAGCTCTAATTCAAACGCTTCTTCTAACACAGGTTCAGCTTCTACACACACTGTAAAAGCTGGAGAATCATTAAACATTATCGCCAATAAATATGGTGTTTCAGTTAACGCTTTAATGAAAGCAAACAATTTAAATGGTTATTTAATTACACCTGGCCAAACATTAAAAGTACCTAATGGTGGATCAGGCGCTGGTGCAGCTGGTACAGCTACTCCATCTACAGGAAATGATTACAACTCACCTTCATTTAACCACCAAAACTTATATACTGAAGGTCAATGTACTTGGTACGTGTTCGATAAACGTGCACAAGCTGGTAAACCAATTAGCACATATTGGTCAGATGCTAAATATTGGGCAGCAAACGCAGCAAATGATGGTTATCAAGTAGATAATAACCCAACTGTAGGTGCTATTATGCAAAGCACTCCAGGACCATACGGTCATGTTGCTTATGTTGAACGAGTTAATGGAGACGGAAGTATTCTAATCTCAGAAATGAACTATACTAATGGACCATACAACTCTGATTATCGTACAATTCCAGCTTCAGAAGTATCACTTTACGCTTATATTCATTAATTCAATAGATTTATTGATTACCACTTAAGGCATCTACCCGTCTTAAGTGGTTTTTTTATGCCAAATTCTCTTCTATTATATATGTCGTAGTTATTTATACTCCGCCATTACTAATAATAATGAAAAATTTAACCATTCAGTTAAATATTTCCTGGGTATAAACATTAATCCCCCTCACAAATTTATTATTCAAAACACAAAAATACCAACAAAACCTTTGATTTTGTTGGTATTTTGCTACTTATAAGCTTATTAAAGTTACAAGTCTTTATATCTAATATTGTTATGTTATATCTTATTTTAAAAATAGATGCATGATAAAGTACACAATGCCAGCCAATAATGCTGAAATTGGTAACGTAATTACCCAAGTAATAACCATTCGTTGAGCTGTACTCCATTTTACACCTTTAGCGCGGTTAGAAGCACCTACACCTAGGATTGATGAAGAAACAACGTGAGTCGTTGATAATGGGAAGTGTAGTGATGACGCTACGAAAATTGTTAATGCAGAAGAAAGATCTGCTGCTGCTCCGTTAGCCGGACGAATTTTCATAATGTTACCACCAACAGTTTTGATGATTTTCCAACCACCTACTGCTGTACCCAGACCCATTGCAGTTGCACAAGCGATTTTAACCCATAACTGAGGTTCTACACTTGAACCAGTCTGAAGATTCGCAACGATTAATGCTAAAGTGATAATCCCCATTGATTTCTGAGCATCGTTCGTACCATGTGAGAATGATTGTAATGCTGCAGTAAAGATTTGGAAAAATCTAAAGTTACGATTTGCACGTGTTAAATTTGCGTTTTTAAATACGACTTTCACGATAGAATACATAATAAAACCAACACAAAATGCAATGATTGGTGAAATAATTAATACAATAATTATCTTCGTGAATCCTTGATAATGTAGTACTGCAAATGAACCTTGAGAAGCTATAGCCGCACCAGCAATTGACCCAATTAATGCATGTGATGAAGAACTTGGAATACCATATAACCAAGTTACTAAGTTCCAAATAATTGCTGCAATAATTGCTGCTAAAACAACAACTAGACCATGTTGTAATTTAAATGGATCAACAATATCCTTTGTAATTGTTCCGGCTACCCCAGTAAATGTTAAGGCACCAATAAAGTTCATTACTGCTGCTAATAAAATAGCAGATCTAGGAGTTAAAGCTCTTGTAGAAACAGCAGTTGCTACAGCGTTGGCAGTATCATGGAAACCATTGATAAAGTCAAATACTAATGAAAATATAACTATAGCTATCGTGACGATTAAAATATATGACATAAATGAGGACTCCCTTAGCTATTTTTCATAATTATAGTTTCAAAGTTATTAGCAACTGTTTGGCATTTATCAGCAATTTCTTCCATACTTTGATAAATATCTTTTATTTTAATTAATGTGATTGGATCTGTTTCACTGTTAAAGATGTGTTTCATTGACTGTCTTAAGATTCCGTCACAATTTGTTTCAAATTCTTTAATATTAATAGAATGAATACGCATGTGAGATAATTTTTTGTCTACTAATAATCCTACTGCTAACTTCATTTCAGCAACTGCTTTTTGAATATTTTCAACAAATTCAGCCATGTATTCATCTGTATATTCAATTGAATACATTTCAAACATAGCAGATGTCTCTTCCATCGCATCTAAAACATCGTCGATTGCATTACATAAAGATAGGATATCTTCACGTTCGATTGGTGTAATAAACGTTTGATTCAAGTCAGTAATAACTTGGTGCATCAACTCGTCACCATGTGACTCATACGTTTTAATATTATCAGAATAAGCTTTCAAATCTAAATGTGTGTTGAAATCCATTTTTCCGAATTCAATTGCTGCACGATCTAGGTTGAATACCATTTCTTCTAATTGAACCATGAACTTATCCTTTTTCTTACTAAACATTCAAAATCCTCCATTTTGAGCGATTGTCACCAATCACATTCATAAATTTTTAATCCGTAAGACAAGTGGTTTAGGAACATATTTACAATTTTCAGAAAAAAAGTAGTAAGCAATACTCTTATTGTAAAAAATATGTAAATTAATTATAAAGTTAAAACAAGCTGATGTTCTTAAATATCCCGTTTTGTCCCTACTTGAAAATAGCACAAAATTTACATAACTACAATTCTATTTACAAATTCTTAACAAATAAGAAACTTAAACTTTACATATTTTCCTGAATAAGATGTTCATAGTCCTATTTTTAAATTAGTGATCAAATTCTAAAACGAAATTCTAATTTTAGAAATCAATCAAAAAATTAATTAGAGCGCTTAAATTCTACTCCATTACAAAGTTAACGATTTCTCTCTTAAAATTCAAATATTTATAAAATGATGCTAAACAATATTGATATGTAACTAAACATGCACTTCCAAATGCATTTATTTAAGCTATGTGATTTAAAAAGTAACCATTATCCATAAATTAAGGCTCAGCATCAAATTGTCTTGTGATGCTAAGCCTCATAAATCATAATATTCTATTCTATAATAGGTGAATTAAATTGAATGTCTAATTGTTCGCTTAGAATGATTATAGCCTATAATCGCGAACACTGCGTAAATACCTGTATATAAAGCCATAACAATAAATATAGGTAATTGATTAGTTACACCCATTAAATGCATGTAGGCAATCGACGCAAAATAACCATGTAATAACGCAATAATCAAAGGTAAACCGAAATTAAAAATGACTTTTAACTTCAACCCTTTTGCCATATCTTGATGCGTAAAACCAAGTTTTCTCAATATAGAATAGTTTTCTAACTCATCTTCAGTTTCATCAATTTGTTTAATATATATAATACAGCCAGCAGCAATTAAAAACGTTATTCCTAGGAATGATGTTACAAATAATAGTACGCCAGTTAAACTCGATATTTCACTTGCAGCTTCACTACGTGTTTCAATATCTTTACTAATACTTTGGACGATTTTCTCCAATTCAGGTAAGTCCTTTTTGTGTTTTATATCAAACCCATATTGAGATACAATATGTTTTCCTTTAGCGTGTTCTCTCAATCTCTGATAATCCTCATCATTTAACACGAGTGTTGCTCCACCTAAATCTACACTAGACATAAAGTAAACTTTATTAATTGCTTTTCTGAGTTTTACTTTAACATAATTATTTTTTGTACCTATAAGAGTTGAACCTTTACGATCAACTTTAACTACATCTTTAATTGAACCTCTAGGGACTATGATATCTGTTTGACCACTACCAATATTAACATTAGGGATGTATTTATCACTTGTTACAGCAATCACACTTGGCCTTGAAATACCTTCTGTAAACATATGATCTTTATACAAATGAGCATAGACAACTTCTTTATAATTATAGTAATGTTCAACGTTACGATTGTTTAATTCATATGCTAACTGATTTGCCTGCTTTTGACTTTTCAAAGTGACGTCATGAGGTGAACTTAGTAAGACTTCATTCGTTAAAGTACTTCTACTTAAAGCCGCAAAACATAGCACAGAAACTGTAATCGCCGACACAACTGCCATCACCGTTAATGAAAAAGCATTTTTTCTGATACGGTAAATGATAGATGATGTAAACATGACATCTGTCACACTGACATTGCCATTTCTAAAGTATTGTATAGTTTTTAAAATTAAAGATACCGTACTTCTAAAGAAAAAGTATGATCCTAAAACAGTTAAAAATAGAATAACGAAAGGTTGTAAAATTGAATCAACATTTTCAACTAATTTAGTTGATAAAAAGTATCCAACACAAATCATAATAATCCCAAGTAAACCTAAGATAACTTCACTCAATGTAATTTTAGTATCATTTACTTCTTTTTTAGTAAAATCATGTGCAAGCTCATGAATCGAACGTTTACGTATAAAAATGTAACTTTGAATAATAATAAGTATATACGCTACCAAAATGAGTAAAAGAGTCTCTAACACTGCATGAAAATTAAAAATAATAGACACACTAATATTTATGCCCAGTAATCGAAGCACAATCATTAAAAGTATTTTCGAACCAAAAATACCTACAGCAATACCAATAATTACTGTTATTACAAATGTCATTAATTGCTCAAGCATAATCATTCTCATTATGTTTGATCGCGTTAGTCCTATAATTTGTAAAAGTGAAAGCTCACGCCCTCGTCTTTTCATAAATAAAAAATTTGCATAAAGTAGAAATACAATAATAATTATAAAAAGAAAATAACTACCAACTTGAGAACCTTCTTTAATAATCGGGTAGGATTGATTTCCATGAAGATGGTGAGCATATTTTAATGTAACAAAACTAAAATATAATACCACGCTTATAATTAGTGATAATAGATAAATGGCATAACGCGCAATATTTTGCTTAAAGTTTTTAAAGATAATCTGATTAAAACTCATAATTTACTCCACCAAGTACACTTTGTGTTCTGATAATTTCTTTATAAAAAGTTTGTTTATCATCATCACCTTGATATATTTCAGTAAAAATTTGTCCATCTTTTAGCATAACGACTCTATTTGAGAAACTTGCTGCAACTGGATCATGCGTAACCATAATAATCGTTGTTTGAAATCTTTCATTCATATAGGTCAATCTTTTGAGTAGGTCTTGAGTACTTTTAGAATCCAAAGCTCCTGTTGGTTCATCAGCAAATATAATTGAAGGTAAATTAATGAATGCTCTTGCTGCAGAAGTACGTTGACGTTGGCCGCCAGATAACTCGGATGGATATTTATCACTAATATCACTAATATTTAACGCTTCAACAATTCGATTATAACGTCTAGCCATTTCTTCTTTTCCAACTTTTTGAACAGATAAAGGTAGCATAATATTCTCTTTTACCGTTAAAGTATGTAGGATATTATAATCTTGGAAGATAAAACCAATATCTTTTTTTCTTATTTCAGAAAGTTGCTTATTAGATAATCTTTCTAATTGTTTACCATTCAATGTAATTGAACCTTTTGTCATATAATCAATTGAGCTTAGGACATTTAACAATGTTGTCTTCCCTGAACCAGATGGTCCCATAATTGAGATGAATTCGCCTTCATCTACACTCAAATTAATATCTTTTAATACTTCTTGAGCTACATTTTTACTTCCATATATTTTTGACAATTGTTTAACTTCTAATATAGTCAAATCATCACTCCTGACTTACTTTAAACATTTATGCTCTCTAATTCAGCCAAAGCTAAACAAGTTCAAATTATCATCACTTTATACACTTATATTATAACGACTAAAAATTACAATTGTGATAATTGTAAGTAACAAAACGCATGTTTAAAATGACAATCTTGTCACTTTAGACATGCGCTCTACAATTTCATTTTGTTGAGGGAAAATTAAATAAAATGTAGTGCCTTCGCCTACTACAGACTTAACCTTCACGCCAATGCTCAATTGATCTTTAACACTATTCACTAAATATAACCCCATCCCCGAAGAAGCTGTTTCATTTCGATTAAGAGTAGATGTGAATCCTCTATCGAATATACGAGGTAAGTCTTTCTTACTTATTCCTCTTCCATGGTCTTTAATTTTTAGAACAACGTGACCATTTTTCATATAACTTGATAATTCAATTGTAGTATTATCACTATATTTCAATGAATTAGATAAAATTTGTCTAATCATCATTCTGCACCATTTCACATCTGTAAACACTTTATCGACATCTTCAAAGTCTAGATCGAATCCTATCCCTTTCGCTTGACTGATATGACGTGTTAATTGTATTTCATCAATCACCATACGTTTTAACTCCACATGATCGAAGTACATATCACGATTCTTTGATTCTAAACGCGTTAAATATAATTGCTTATCTAACATCTCATTAATTCTCGACCACTCAAATAATAACGCTTTTTTACGTTGTTCATCGGTTTCTTGATCGATTAATAATTTCATTGCTGTCACAGGTGTTTTAATATCATGTACAAACTCTGTGATTGTTTGTTCATGGTTATTAATTTGTAATTGTTGCTCAACGACCTGATCTTTTTGTGCTGTGATATGACGATATAAGTAATCAATTGTTAGTTGTTGAAATGGCGTTTCCGCTAAATCTTTATGTTTGATTTCCTCTATTTCTTTGTTTTTATAAAAGTGCTTTGACAAGCGGACTTCCTTTACGAAAGTAAATATTAAGAAAAGGACACTTAATCCTAGATTGAGCACAACAATATAGCCTACACTCTCAACTGAAATATCATAATCAATGTAGGCGATACCCAACATAATTACATTTAAAAATATAATCCATAGTATCCAATTACTCCGAGACCTAACAAATAACCAAAACCATTTAAAGTTATTCATGAGCCATATATCCTTTACCGACTTTCGTCTCTATCGCATCATCCATACCAATTTCTGCCAATTTTTTTCTAAGGCGATTCACGTTAACGGTAAGTGTATTATCACTCACAAACGCTTCATCATCCCATAGTGCTGTAATCAACGTATCTCGTGTCACAATTTGATTCTTTTTATTAATAAGCATCTCTAAAATAATCATCTCTGTCTTAGATAAGAAGATTGTTTTGTCGGCTTTTTGAATGCTATCTTTTGATAAATCCACTACAGTATCTTGCCAATTTAAAGTGCGTTTCTCTTCGACGCCAAATTCATAGACACGTCTATAAATAGCTTGTAACTTCGCAATAAGTACATTAGTATAGAAAGGTTTTTGCATGTAATCATCTGCACCGAGTTCCATACTCATAACTTGATCCATTGGATTATCTCTTGATGAGAGGAATAAGATAGGAACATTTGATTCTTGTCTCATTTTTCTACACCAATAAAACCCGTCATATTTAGGGAGTTGAACGTCTAGAATAACGATTTCTGGATTAAATCTCTCAAAAGTGTCCATTACATTACCAAAATCTTCCACACCTACTACGTTGAAATCCCATTGCTCTAATTCTTTTTTTAATTCTTGAAATAGCGTATTGTCATCTTCGACCAATAGTATTTGCATAACAAATCACCTGAAATTATTTAGTATATTTAAATTTCTCACCTGATTGAACACGTCCTTGAAAATGCTTAATCCTGCAATCAATCTCAAACCCTCGCATAAGTAAACCTTGAATAGGTGCTTGAATAAAGTAATAAATCGGCCAGAATAATTTAGGTATATAATCATATAAGTGAACCATCACTAAAGACGTTCCTTTAAGAAGTCTAAATTCTAACTTACCTTGCTTTTTAAGATTGGGTTTGGCTAACTTACCACCAACAAGATGTAACGTAATGATATCTTCGGCAGTCTGTTTTTTCTTAAAAATTGCTAAAGGTTTTCTACTATTTTTACGATAAATAATATAATCTTCATCTTCTTTTTTGGTATGTACAAACGTACCTTTAGTTTCATCTAACCATTGACTATAGTAGTCTACAAGTTGATTCAAAGTCCACTTTTTCGGCAGGACCATTTTCATCGCTGTACGAACATCATCATATTTGGAAGTTTGTAATTCAACATTAATATGCGGACGTTTCACTTCTACATTTGTACATTCTACAGGAGCACCATAAGCGCCTAATCTTTCCATCGTTTCATTGTCGTGACGACTTCCAGGTATATAAATTAATTTTTTAATTTGATTTATTGCTGCTGCTCTACCAAAGTTATCTGCAGCTATTAAATTTAAATCACGAGCGGTTGCTTGAGTTAGTTTTGCAGAGTTTTTAGTTGGATCTAAATAAAACACAGCTACATCCATGCCTGCCATAGATTGAACTACATTTTCATAATTAAAAATATCACTCTTCAACCATGTAATCTCTTCTGTAGATCCTTTATCAGGTTTAGGATATTTAGATAATGCGTAAAGCTCAGCATCTTTTTCTATTACTCTACTCAAATATTTACCGATATAGCCGGTTCCACCTGCAAGCAAAACTTTAGGCTTCATGGTTATCGACTCCTTAACTTTTTCTAATAATTAATAAAATATCACTGATTCAAGCATAAAACTCTAAACTATACTATAATGAAGGAAACTATTTACTTAATTGAAAAATGGAGTGTTTTCATGGCCCACGTAATTCGTGAGATTAGTATAAAAGACGTTGAAAACTTTATAGATTTGTTAAGCAAAATTTATGATGAATCAGATTTTACGTTTTATAATCCTGGTGAGTATTCACCAAGCATTGCTTCTGTTAGTCAAAGTTTAGAAAGTTACATCACAACACCTTCAAAAGCAATTTTTGTAGCAGAAAGTGACGAACAACTCGTTGGCTACGCATTTGTGAATACAGAGACTTTCGAACGTACACAACATGAGGCTGTAGTCTATCTTGGTGTAAAAAAGTATTATCAAAAACATGGTGTTGGTCAAGCGCTCATCAATTCAATCGAAGCTTGGTCACTTAATCATAATATTAGACGCATAGAAGCTACAGTTGTCACTGAAAATTCGCGAGCTATTGAACTTTTTAAAGGTACAGGTTTCACTATCGAAGGTGAACTTAAAGATAAACTTTTTATAAATGGTCGTTATTTCAATGAGTACGTAATGGCTAAAATATTAAATTAATTTTTAGTCTTATTTTAAATTTTACCACATATTACAAGTTTTAAATAATAACTATAAGTTGTGAATTTGACTCTTTTACTTGAGTTTTATTCTGAACCAAAATTTCTTAGTGAGTATTTAAAAACTATATGCATTCATACCTTATTTAATTGATAAAATTAAAGGCAAATCGTTAGGCTTTAAACTAACCTTAACGATTTGCCTTCTTTATATTATTCAAATGGATATAGCGATACACTATTATTTGTTTGATTACCGGATTTCACATCTGTTGATTCTCCACTTTCAACGCCGGAAGATGAAGTATTTCTACTTAAAAATAACAATACTTTTTTAATATTCTCTTTTGATTCTGGTTTATCTATATGAAACTGATATTGATGATGTAAATGGTGTGTTCCATCATAAAATAGCGTATCTACAGGTACATTTTCTGATTTAAGTGCTTTATAGAATTCTTCATTTTGACTATAAAATGGATCAGCATCTCCAACTGATAAGTAAGTTGGTGGATATTGTTTAGTGACTTGATTTATCGTCGACATTTGAGATAAATTCTTAAAATTAGTTTCCCAGTTATTCATGCCTGTATAGCTTTTCATAAATAATTGAATTCTTGGAAATTCTGTTGCCTTCACTGTTTTCATATCATAGAAACCACCAAAGAATATAGCCGCTTTGATTTGTGATGGCTTGAATTGTTGTTTGAAATTCATTTCTTTGCGTAAACTTTTATTAGTTTGCATTGCAACGTACTGACTCGTTAATTGAGCTCCTGCTGAATCACCACCAATAACAACTTGGTTGAAATCAATGGGTAGTTCGTGTTTATTCTGCTTTATAAATTTAACTGCCTCATTCATTTGCACTAACGGTGTTGGATACTTATATTGTGGAGCTAACGCATAATTCACATTTACTACAATATATCCTTGTTCAGCTATTTTAGACAGAAGTGGATTCTTATATTGCTTATCACCTGCTATAAACCCACCACCATGCATCCAAAAAATTACTGGCAATTTGGTATCTTTACTCATATCAGAAGGCGTAATAATATCTAATTTACTATTAGGTAATCCTTCGCCATAAGAAATATTTTGAAATAATTTCACGTTCTTATTATTAATTTGAACATGCTCTCTACCTTGTTGTTTTTCCTGTCCTTTATCATAGTGATTTTTCAAAAGAAAACCCAAGACGATTGCAATGATTATGACGATGAATAACGTTATCAACAACCATTTATATTTTTCTTTCATTATTGGTAATCCTCTCAAATCATGACTTCTTTCAATAATTTATATCTTAGATGACTTAGGTCATTAACTTTTTCTGAAAAATAAAGAAAAAGCAATTCACCTTTTAATTGAAAGATGAATTGCTTTTAAGATTAAATCAATCATTTTAAATTGTAAAGTGTATACGAAATGACAACTTATGCAATGTGTTTCTTGTCATCATTTTTACGTTTGAAGTACTTGATTAGTACTGCTACAACGATAAACATACCAACAACGCCCATAAATTTATATAACACGTTGATTAAATCTGCGAATCCTACGAAACTTAAAACATAAGCTGCAATCATCATAATAATGATAAAGATATGATATTTCTTGCTATATGGTTCAGTAAAACGTGCCGCGAATGAATAACAAAGTCCTAAAATAGTGTTATACATTACAGCTAACATAATAACAGTTAATACTAAACCAATCCATGGATTAATTGAGTTGGCTAAGTCTAATGTAGGAATATCTGCGTTTTTAATTTTTGGATATTCTGTTTGTAGTGAAAAGTTAATTAGTGCAAGTAAGATGGTATAAATAACGCCACCGAACATCGCACCAGCACCTGAAACTCTACGCTTAGACGCATCGCCACCAATAGCAACGACTGTACTAAAGCCAACTGCAAAAGCAAGACCTCCGTATACAAGTCCCCAGAATATACCTTTCCATGCACTTGTTTCTGGTACTGTATTATTTACTTGGGCAATTGAGATATCACCAGTAAATAAATAATAAACTGCAATAAGGATAACCATTATAATTAGAAATGGTGTAACAATCCCTAAAGCTCTAACAATCTTATTAAAATCTAGTAATAATGTTAAATAAATTACAATTGTCATGATCAAGGCGCCTAGCCAAGTAGGTATATGAAAGCTTTGGTTAAACGTTGATCCTGAACCGGCAATCATTGTTACAGCGATACCAAACAAGAAGAAGACTAGAATATAGTCAAATACTTTACTAAATTTCTCACCAAATACATATTGTAAAGTAGATTCATGATTGGTAGCTTCGAAGGCTGTACCAATTTTAGCTACTTGTCTACCGATAAATCCTAGAATGAAACCTGAGATTAAAACACCGATATAAGACCATAAACCAAAAGGTGTAAAGAATTGCATAACTTCTTGACCAGTTGAGAATCCTGCCCCTACAACGATGCCGACATAAGCAAATCCTATTTTTATTGCTTCTTTATTCAGCCCCATTTAAAAAATTACCTCCTTAGATTTTCACAGTGAGAATTATAACGTACTGTTTTTTATTTTCAACCCCACCTATTAGACTTATACATTAATGCATAAAAGTAGGGAAATTTGTATAAAAATAGCCATTAAAGTGTGGTAACTCTAATGGCATTATAAAGAGATAAATACGTTTAACTAACGTGCATCTCTATGTTTGTTTAATTCATTAATATCGACAACAATGTTGTCCATACGTTTTGCAGTGTCTTTAAGCACATTACGTGCTACATTATTATTAGGATCAAGTTTAAGAATACGTTTAGCTACATCAAATGCTTTCTTATCAGAAATAACAGGCTCTGGAATTGCGTGAAGCAATAGCATTTGTAGTAAACTTTTAACTTCATTTCCGTTAGTGAGTTTTATGGAAGACTCAGCATGATAGTATGCAGAATCTAAAGCACCTTCGTATTCACTCATCGGATAAACAAGTAGTAAGAATGCTAAATCATGCAATTCAGATGTTTCTTCATTTCTAATTAAATCTAAAATGCATGTATAAAACATCATACTCTCTACTTCATGAGCGCTAGAAATATATGCCTCTTCAAATTCCATAAAATCTGTTTCGGACATTAATTGTCGTATCTGCTCGAATTCGCCATTCAATACATGTCTCTTTATAAGGTGTTGCATGGCTATGTCCTCCTATTATCCAGATTTTATTTAACAATTATAACTATAATATCATAATTTTAGTTAATTTTCACTTGAAAAAGACGTACGATAAACTTCTTCAATTGCTTCTTCAACACTACCACCAGTAGACAGCTTAACAGACGCAGTAAAACTACCTTCAACGAGTGGCGCATTAACTTTTAAAACTTGATGGTCGCCTTCATACATTTCTATTGCCATGTCTAAATTCATCTCAGCAGATCCTAGATCAAAAAAGCATAACGCATCGTCTTCTAAATGATTGATTGCATCTTGGATGCTATTAAAAGAAGTACCTATACCACCATCATCTGTGCCACCACATGCTAAGACGTCAACGTCACTCACCATTTGTTCAAGCAATTGTTTAGTCCCGTTTGCGATATCAACACTATGACTTACTAACACTATTGTAGGCATATTTACTCATCTCCTATTAAAGCATTAAGTATATAAACCATACTTTGTGCACCCGGATCAATGTAACCTTTAGAATCCTCTTTAAAATAAGCAGCTCTACCCTTCGTCGCTGTCATATCTTTAGTATCGTCAGCATAACCTTGTAATTTATCTAAGGTCACTTTTTCATCATGTTGTAGCGCTTCGCTTGCCCTTTCGACAACATCATACATAGTCTTTTCATTTAATTCAACTTTACCTCTTTGAGCTATTGCATCTGCAAATGTTTTTAATAATACTTTTAGGTTATCCTTATCGATTTCATCCTTAACAACACTAGACATTTTGACAAAACTAAAGCCATATAATGGTCCGGATGCTCCGCCAATGTTAGACATCAATGTCATTCCAGTTGATTTAAACAATGAAGCCATATCTTTATCATCGATATTATCTTTCAAATGAGAGAAACCTCTTTCCATGTTTACGCCATGGTCACCGTCACCTATCGATCTATCTAAATCGGTCAATTCTGATTCTTTATCTTTAAAAGTATCCGCTAAACTTAATAATTGAGTTTTCATTTGTTCTACATTCATAGCTAACACCTCTATATTGTATATTTATTCACAATTATTTTTTATGAGTTAAAATAACGACTTGTTGTAGGTGCTAAAAATGCTGTTAACCACTCTTCATTAGCAGGAACTAATGTGATAGAAAAGCCTTGCATATCAAGTGATGTCATAAAATCACCTACATACCAATGTTTTACCCCATAATGCTTCTTATCAAATAAATCTTTGAGATATTTAGTTACAATATTGAGTTCAGATAGTGGTGTGCCACCCATACCATTAACCATTACTATAAATTCTTCTCCTGATATTTCTTTATCTAATTCTTCTACTAATGTTGAAACAATTTGATCTACTGGTTGTATAGCTTCACGATGCAAACCTTTTTCACCATGGATGCCGATACCAATCTCCATTTCATTGTCATCAATATCAAACCCATATTGACCTGTGGTTGGAACCATAGGAGGTGTTAAAGCCATACCAATTGTTTTTATTTCAGACATCATTAACTCTACTTTTTCTTTTATTTCAGTTAATGGTACTCCTTTTTCAGATAAAAAGCCTGCATACTTATGAATTAAAACTGTACCAGCTACACCTCTTCTTTGTTCTGGCGTACTAATCGCAATATCATCTCTAACTATTACTGTTTCAACTTGAATATCTTCCATTTCAGCCATTTCTTGGGCCATTTCAAAGTTCATCACATCACCAGCATAGTTTTTAACAATGAGTAAAACACCATCACCAGTGTGAACGGCCCTAATAGCTTCTAAAATTTTGTCTGGAGTTGGAGAAGTAAAAACTTCACCACAAACTGCAGCATCAAGCATACCTTGCGCGACATAACCAGCATGTGCAGGTTCATGACCGCTTCCACCTCCTGATACAAGTGCTACACCATTTTGTTTTTTATCTTTTCGTACTACAACTGTATCTTCAATTACATCTAATTCAGGATTTGCTACTTTTAAGCCATCTAACATATCACTTAAAAACTGTTGTCTATCTTTTATTAATTTCTTCATAAAAAATCCCTCCTTATCAATTTATCATCAGTATAAAACAGCTTTATAGACAATCGCTAATATTAAGTGTGTCTTCAATAAAATGTTCACAAATCATGTTTACTAATTAATAAGAGGGTTCATACTTATATATTAAAAAAAGCCTTTAAATGAATGTTCACTCTAAAATCCATCCATTTAAAAGCTTTATATTATGCATTATTTTAAGAAATATAAATACGCTCGATATTCAAATTTAATATTTTACCTATCACTTAACTAATCTATACACTTTTTGTTCTATACATTAGGTATAAGAAGTAGGGTGCCCCTATAATAGCAACTACTATACCTGCAGGAACGCCAGACGGTTGGAGAATAACCTTTCCTAAAGTATCGGAAAAAACAAGTAAAAATGCACCAACTAATATGGCAATTGGTAAAAAAAGTTGATGTCTAGGGCCCACTATACGTTTGGCTATATGTGGCCCCATCAAACCAATAAATGAAATTGCACCAGCAACCGCAACAGCGACTGAAGATAAAATAACTGCTACAAAAAATAACACTATTCTCTCACGTTCAACTTTAACGCCTAACCCCTTAGCAACATGTTCATGTGTATTAATAATATTTAATTCATTTGATTTAAATAACAGATATGGCACGATAATAATCATCCAAGGAATAAATGCAAGAACAAATGTCCAATCATCTCCCCAAATATTACCAGCAAACCAAGTTGCCATAAATTCTGATTGATCTTCATCAAACTTTGACATCAGGGTAATAGAGCCTCCATATAATGCCGTTTGCATACCTACACCTATTAATACCATGCTGGCAGGGGTTAACCCACTATATTTATTTACACTAAAAATAAATATAACTAAAGCTGTAGCGACACCACCAACTAAACTAATTATAGGTAAAACATAAACGAAATTATCCGGTTTAACTTGTCCAATTGCTACAAATAATGCTATCGCAAAGCCCCCGCCTGCATTAATTCCTAAAATACCAGGTTCTGCTATAGGATTTTTAGTAACACTTTGAACAACGGCACCACTCATACTTAGCGCTGCACCTGCTAAAATTGTAATCAACATGCGAGGAAGTCGGAAATCTATTAAAATAAGCGAGTCCGTATCATCACCCTGACCAATTAGAGTTTTAAAGAAATTTGGCACAGGTATTTTATATTCCCCTGAAGCAATACTCCAAGTACATGCTGCAAATAGTAATATGGCAAATACGATAAAAGTAAGGATTTGTTTACGTCTTAAATTCGGATCAATCATATTGAACGTCCTCCTTTTTTAACAAGGTATAAAAAGTAAGGTACGCCAATAAACGAAATAATTGCTCCTACCGGGGCTTCGCCTAGTAGTCTTGCAATCATGTCAGCAACTAATACTAATACACCACCAAATATTGCAGTCAGTGGGAGCACTTTTGAATAATCTGTACCTATAATAAAGCGAACAATGTGAGGTACCATTAAGCCTACAAAAGCAATTTGTCCAACCATTGCCACAGCAACGCCAGCGAGTATCATTGATAAAACTAAGCTTAGTCCGCGAATCATAGAGACATTTTGGCCTAATCCCTTAGCAAGTGATTCACCTAAATTCAAAATAGTAAGTTGCTTGCTAATAACTAAAATAATAATTAGCGTAACGATAATTATTGGGCCACTCCTTATAAGTTGTCCCCATGTTGTACCTGATATTCCCCCAGCACTCCAAAAAGTTAGAGATTGATTTAACCTAAATATAAGAGCGACACCTTGACTTAGTGCAGTTAATAACGCACTTATAGCTGCACCAGCTAAGATAATACGCATAGGATTAAATCCATCACGCCTAGACCGCCCAATCATTAACACGATGAAGCCACCTAAAAGTGCACCTAAAAATCCAGATATCATTAATAATAAAAATGGTGCCTCAGGATAAAAAGCATAGGTCATTGCCAAACCAAACGTTGCACCTGAGTTTAGTCCAATTAAACTTGGATCAGCAAGCCCATTCTTAGTTACACCTTGAATAACAGCACCAGCTACAGCTAAAGCCATCCCTACAAGAATTGCACCTAAATCTCTAGGTATTCTAATTTCACTTATGATATTATGATTTTGATTTTTAGGGTTATAATTGAAAATTGCATCAAATATAGTAGGAATATCAACATGTGCTTTCCCAAATAAAATAGAAAGAAATAGTGCTAGTATTAGCACTATTACTCCCCCTATTAAAAGCGATATAAACTTAAAGTTTTCATTTTTCTTTTTTTCTAACATTGTATTTTTAATCCTTTGTCTTCTCTTTTACGAGTAAGTCTTACTAAACAAATCATAAGTAACAAGTAGAGGTTTACCAGTACGAGGATCTTCATCTAATACCACATCGATATTGAATACTTTTTCTAAATTATCTTTAGTAAGTACTTCTTGAGTTGTACCATTTGCTACAATATTGCCATCTTTCATAGCAATTAAATGATCCGAGAAGCGAATAGCTTGGTTAATATCATGCAATACCATTACAATCGTACAACCTTGCTCTTTATTTAATTTCTGTACAAGTTCAAGTATTTCTAATTGATGACAAATATCTAAATAAGTTGTAGGTTCATCTAAGAATATAATATCCGTACGTTGTGCTAATGCCATTGCAATCCAAACACGTTGTCTTTGACCACCACTTAAATCATTGATTGAACGATGACGGAATTCACTAGTACCAGTAACTGATAATGCCCAATCAATTTCTTTTTTATCTTCTGCTGTTAAACGGCCAAAGCCCTTCTGATGCGGAAAACGTCCGTATGATACGAGTTCACCTACCGTTAAACCGTCAGCAACTTCAGGTGATTGCGGAAGTATCGCAATCTTCTTAGCAATTTCTTTAGTTGATTGAGCATGGATACTTTTACCATCTAAATGAATTGCACCTTCTTTAATAGACAACAAGCGTGATAACGCTTTAAGCAATGTAGATTTGCCACAACCATTAGGTCCGATTATAGAAGTCACTTTACCATCTGGGACCTCTACGTCTAAATTATTAATAATCGTAGTATCACCGTAACCAATTTTAACTTGTTCACCGTTTAAACGACTCATAATTCCCCTACTTTCATCTAAATAATACATTTTATATCGTAAAAACATTGAATTTATTTTTTCGTGTTTATTATTTCATTATTAATCGTAATTGATAATCATTATCATAGATATTATTATAACATCTATAGCTTTTAATGACTAACAGATATTTTTATTAATCGGTTAAATCATTTATTTTGAAAAGTAACGATGAAAAGCGGGACAGAAAATCTTTCTGTCCCGCTTTTTCACTAAATAATTTAATATTATTCATCTAGTAAGAAACCATTACCATACACATCTCTTACATCATGAATAACTAAAAATGCTTTTTCATCAATATTTCTAATAATACGTTTAGCACGTGAGACCTGAGTTTTAGAGATAACTACATATAACACGTCTTTTTCTTCACGTGTATAATACCCATGACCATTGAGTATTGTTAAACCTCTACCAACTTGTTCATCAATGGCTTTAGCTACCTCATCGGGCGTACTCGAAATAATAGTCATTGCTTTCTTTGTATTTAAACCCTCGATCACATATTCCATGACTTTAGTACCTATATATAAAGAAATAATAGTTACTAAAGCCTTATCTAATGAAATTTGAGTTAAAGAAATTAATACCACAAGTAAATCGAAGAAAAGCAAAGCATATGGAGTACTGATATCTAAATATTTATTTACGATTCTAGCTAATATGACAGTACCAGCAGTTGTACCTCCAGCTAATACTATGACTCCGATACCCACACCGACACACGTACCACCAAAAACTGCGTTAACAATCACATTACCTGTATGCACGTGCCATGACTCAGTTAGATCTAAAAAGATAGACATTAAAATAGTTGCTACAACTGTTAAATACATACTACGTTTACTTAAAAACTTATAGCCAATGATGATTAATACAGCATTAACCACAAAGTTTGTAATTGCAGGTGATAAATGAAATGCGTAATATAATACAATTGCTATACCGGTAACTCCTCCCTCACCTAAGTTACCAGAAATAATAAAAGCATTAACTCCTGCTGAGAAAATGAATGAACCAGCAATAACTAATAATATATCTCTGATTGTTCTTTTCATTCAACCACCCCTTTATTTTCTCTTAATATAAAAATGGTAGCACAAGCGTGTAATATTCTACAACACTACTTCAACAAAATCTTTTATATTTAACAAAGTCATTGATTAAATAATGTAAAAAATTATATTTTTACTGTTATTTCTCTCTCAACTAGCATTTGCTTATTCATAAAACACCAATCGACGAACAAATTAAAATATTCTGAATTTTTAATTTACTTATGACATAAGTTCTGCTATAATTATTTTAACTTCTTGAAAGAGAAGTTATCTCCTTTGTGTTGTTTATAGTAACAAAACAAATTTTGCTCGAAGTACTGTGACAGTACCTAGTCCTTACCGTTACAAGTACATTAATATTCATTTCCCATAAAAGCCAAGTATAAGAAGTGTCTCCTCACTTTCTATGCTTGGTTTTTATCATTTCAAAGAGCTTTTCAGCCTCCTATTAAATAATAAAAAGGATTGTTCCAACAATTTCTCTAACATGTTGCGAAATATTTTTTAGGGAGATAAGAACTGAAGTTTTTATTAATCGTGTAAATTGAGTCTTATTATAGTTTTTTATTCATAAGGCATCTCGGTAATTCAGTTTAGTGAAGTTTATTCAATGATAGGAAAGTGCCTTATATTTTAAAGTATATCGATGTGAAATTACATGGTAATATGTAGTATCTTTGACGAGATTCCTGAAGGAGCAGTCCCAGTCCTAAACCTAGATTGAGACGGACACACTGCGACACGAAACCATACTATACGAAGTAATGAATATAAAAGTAGCAGTAAAATGATTTTAATTAGAAATCATTTTACTGCTACTCTTTTAGGGAATCATGTCCCAGACGCTTAGAAAAATTAAATTCTTAAATTTAATTACCATGCAAATAATCCAACAAATGCTGCAGTTAGTAATGATACTAAAATACCTGCCAATAACATCATTGGTACGTATTTGGATACAAAATCTGATGTTTTCTTATCAACAATTCCTTTTAATGTACCTACAATCATACCTATAGTTGAGAAGTTAGCAAATGATACTAAGAATGTTGAAATCACTGCTCTATGGTGTGGTGAAAGTGAATTGACTTGCTTAGAAACTTCACCCATTACTACAAATTCGTTAGTAACAATTTTTTTAGCCATTTGTTGAGCAACTTCCCACGCTTCATTCCAAGGCAATCCAAGTAATAAAGCGAATGGATACATAAATACCCCTAAAATTTGATTTAATCCAAAGCTACCTTTCCAACCAAAACCATGGGCAATTAACCCAGTGATTAGATGAATAAAGCGATCAATTAAATCAGCTAACGCTACGAAACTAATCACAAATGCGATGATAATAAGCACTAGCTTACCAGCTGCTAAAACTGAATCTCCTAAGAAAGAGAAGAATGGTTGGCGCTCTTCTTGATGATCTTTTATACTATAAATAACGTCTTCTTTTTCCTCTACAGATACTGGATTCAGTATAGATGACACGATAATCGCGTTAATTATGTTTAGAGGAATAGCTGTCAAAACGAGCTCGCCAGGTATCATTTGAACATAAGCACCAACAATAGCCCCTGAAACGGAACTCATCGACATCATAGCCAAAGTTAATACACGCATTTCATTCATGCGTTTCAGTTGTTCATTGGAAACTGCTAAGGCTTCAGTATTTCCTAAGAACATCATTTCCACACCAAAGAATGATTCAAATTTTGGTTGACGAGTAATCTTAGCAAGTAACCAACCAATACCCCCAATAATTTTTGGAAGTATATTAAAGTACATTAAAATATCAAATAACGGTACAACTAATAAGATAGGAAATAACGCGCTAATAGCCATATCCATCTGCTTTCCAGTAGTGAAACTAGCGAACGCGAATCCAGTTCCTTTGTGCGCAGATTCTATCACCCATGCTATCCCATTTGCCGCACCTTTGACTCCATTTCTTCCCCATGGAAAATAAATAAAGAACCATGCTAAAAACAAATTCAAGATGACTAAAATCAGTATCGATTTCCATTGAATATTTTTACGATTCCTTGAAAATATAACCGCTATACCCAAAAATACGATTAACCCAATGATATTAATTAGTAAAAACATTTGGCACCTACCTATTCATGTATTTTCATAAAATTATTTAAACATCCAATATAAATAGTAGTAAGACTACAAAACTCTACAAGAAGGGCTTCTAGATTTGAACTTTATATCATTTAAATCGTTTAAATCCGGTCATAACCCGTACTTTATAACATTATGTATATCTAACGTTCCACTTCTTACAAGAGACATTATACCACTTGTAAATTTAGGTTAAAATAATGGTTTTACGAATATTTCACAATATTTAGGAGGAGATTAAAAAACACGCCCCACATTATAGTGGAACGTGCTATAACTTAGTCTGATAATTTTTGAGATGTGACAAAGTTTTTATATTTTTCATGAGATGCCATTAATTCACCATGAGTACCTTTACCAGTGACTTGACCTTTATCAATAAAGATAATTTGTCCTGCTTTCTTAATAGTGGAAAGTCGATGAGCGATGACTACTGTTGTTCTACCTTCCATTAATGTCTCAAGCGCTTCTTGAATTTTAACTTCACTTTCACTATCTAAATTGGCAGTAGCCTCATCTAATAGTAAAATATCTGGGTTCTTAACAAAGCTTCTCGCAATATCAATACGTTGACGTTGACCACCAGATAATTTAAGGCCTCTTTCACCAACCATAGTGTCATAGCCTTCATCAAATTGCATGATGAATTCATGACAATTCGCAAGTTTAGCATATTCAATTAATTCATCATCTGTTACTTTCCTATTGATACCATATAATATGTTATCTCGAATTGAACCACTCATCATTGAGTTAGATTGCATAACGTAACCAATCTTATTACGCCATTTAGACAATGGGATATCATATATACTGCGATGATTATATTTAATGTCTCCATTTTCAATATCATACATACGTTCAATTAAATTGAAAATTGTACTTTTACCTGAACCTGAAGGTCCCACAAAGGCACTTACTTTGCCTTGAGGTATATTAAACGTAACATCGTTCAAGATTTTCTTAACATCATATTTGAAATCCACATTTTCAAAGCTTAGCTCTCCATCTTCAACGATTTCATCTTTAGATTCAGATAAAGCTTCAGTTGGTTCAATTGGTTCTTGCATGATTTCATGTATACGCTGACTTGCACCGACAGCTCTTTTATAATCAGTCACCAACGTAGATAAATTAATTAAAGGCATTGAAAGTTGAATAACATAGAAAATCATAGCGATTAATGTACCTGGCGTAATAGCACCTGTACCAATTTCTAGTGCACCGAAGCCTAAAATAATCGCAATTGTAAGTAACATAACTACACCTGAAATTGGTTGCACAATGGCTGAAATTTTAGCCTGCTTTAAGCCAAGATTGTAAATCTTTTTCAAATTAATATGTGCATTGTCTAGCTCTAATCTTTCAGTATTAGAAACCTTAACCAATCTCATTTCCGTAAGCACACGACCGAGCAAACCACTAAAATTAGCGATTTCAGATTGCGTATTTGTAGAAATCTTTTGCATTACTCGACCTAGTGGAATCATGATAAAAACAAATATAGGTATCGTAATAAATGTAAGTAATGTTAATTTCCAATCCATTATAAATAACATTATTAAAGAACCTATTAAAGTTAATACTGATGGTAATAAATTAGGCAATTTTTGAGATATAAATTCATTAATAACCTTTGTGTCATCAGTAAGACGACTCATTAACTGACCACTTTCGTTTTTATCAAAGAACGGCATTTTTAATTGGATGATATGTTCCCATAATATAGAACGAATGGCATAAATAATTTTCTCACCAATTTTACTAAGTAAATAAAGTCCTACACCACTTAGTAACGCGTTAACTAAGAAAATTGCGCCAAAAATTCCTATCATGCCCCAATTAATACTACTTACAGAGAATTTATCTACAATTCGTCCTGTAAATAATGGCACTAATAGCCCACTCAAACTTCCTAACGAAGTAATAATAACCGCTGCAATGATTAACCCATATGGCCATGAAAGCCTCTTAAATAAGAAAAATAAAGGGTTTTGTTGTTTCATAATTTTACCTCGTCTTAAATTGTCATATTTTCATTTTGCTCAATCATACTATAAATCCATTTCTACCCCAAATAATAATACACTTTACAATCTTTTAAATTACAAAAATGATTTTACATTATTAAATATATTAAATAAAAAAGATTAACAAGTCCTGTAAAATAATTCTTAAAAATTCCCTTTATCTTAAGCTATTTACGTTCATTATAACTTTGTACTTCGCATTAAGTATTATAACACCTTTTAGTTCAACTGACGAAGGTCCACGCCTATAATTTTACGCAATAATCATTTAATTCTTATACACAAAATATGCGTGCTACTCTCAGTAACACGCATGTAAATAGATTTAAAATTATTTAGCATCTTTTCCATATAATTCTTGTTTAATCTTAGTTGTTGAGATACCCTCTGTACGATTAAGATAAATCACTTCGCATTTATCTTTTAAGAAATCAAATTCGCCTTCCCAATCGTGACCCATAACAAAGACATCAACTTCAAAACGATCAACATCTTTTTCTTTTTGGCCCCATCCTTCTTCAGGGATTACTAAATCTACATAACGAATAGACTCTAACATCATTTTACGTTGCTCATAATCATAGTACGACTTTTTATTTTTTATTTGGTTGAATTCATCTGTAGAGAGCGCCACGATAAGATAATCGCCCATTTCACGTGCTCTTCTCAGTAATTCGATATGACCATAATGTAGTAAATCATATGTACCATAAGTAATTACTCGTTTCATGATACGTATTCTCCTTAACTTAAAATTTAATAAAAATTTACAATCTTAATGTAGCATAAATATTCCACCCTTACCATTAATTCAATATAAGATAAGGATAATTTTATACAAATTTTCTTATTGCATTATTTCTTATTTAACATGCGTTTTAATGATTGCTTCCCTGAAAATGATGCACGTCTAGGAAGTACTGAAACTTTAAAACGTAAATAACCAGGTCGACCTATACCAACACCTTGTAATGTCTTTCTCCATTGTTGATATAACGTTTTCGTCCAATTTGTTGCACTTTGCTCAACAGCTCTTACAATTCTAAACATTGCATTCCCTGAGTAATGGGTATGTTGCATAGCTTTGATATAAGTCGTAACACTATCCATGAACGATTGAGTCATTTGACTATTCTTCATTAAATGCGCTTGTATTAAATAACTTACGATAAGATTATCCATACGATAACTGTAGTATGTCTTTTCCTCAATGAGTAACAATAACTCCATGACACGTCGACGCACTTTTAAAGCGTCCTTCATATAAGGGAGAAATGTATCAGCACGTTGAGCTGTAACTGACCCTTCTCTTTCATTATATCCATAAACAATATTTGGTATAAGTTGAATATCTCTTGCTTTAGAAAATGCTCTCACAATAAACGTGTGTTCTTCACAGAATACGACATCCTCATCAAAACGTAATCCTGCATATTTGGCACTAAATAATTTGGCGCCAGGACCTATCGACTGTAAAATTTCAGGCTTGCGATCAAGCGTGACTAACTCATCCAATACAATATCATCATGTGTCGGAATCACTTTCCAATCACCATTGATACCTCTGCCCATTTGTCCTATAACTACATCAGTCTCTTCATTTTTTTGAAATGCTTCAACCATTAAATCAATTCTACTAGGTAAGAACTCGTCATCAGCATCTAAAAATAGAAATCCTTCAACGTCATCTGACATTGCCTCTAATCCAACGTTTCTACTACGTGCTGCACCTTGATTATCTTGATTAATCACTTTAATATTTTTGTGTTCTTTCTGAAGTTCTGTAAGCACGCGTTTTGTATTATCGGTCGAACCATCATTTACGCAGATAATTTCATAATCTGACTTACTATCCACAGAAAGTATTGCTCGTTTTATAGTATCTTCAGCATTATATACCGGAATAATGATTGCTAATTTCATAATTTCACCAACTTATTTATAAAATTGACTAACTCGTTTAAACTTTCTTTCGTATTATATCGATGCCAAGTATTAAATAATGATTGTAGTGGTACATCATTCTCTTTAAGTGCTTGAATTAAACTATTTTCATCAGTAAATTTGTAGTCATTTGGAATCTCATAATAAAATGAATTCAATCCTCTAACATTTTCATATTCTTTCTCATCATAGTTATAGAATAAGGTAGGTTTATTGAGCAAACTTGCTTCAATTGGTAGCGAACTATAATCACTAATAATGACGTCTGCCATAATCATTAAAGAAGATATATCAATATCTTGTGATGATTGTCGATTTCTAATCGAAGGGTGCAAATGGCTTAATAACGTATAATTAGGTAGGTTTTGTTCAAACTTCTCTTTATTTATAGTCCTATTTGCAATTTTAGATTCCCTATACGTAGGCACGTATACCGCTAATTTATCTTTAATATGATACTTCGCTTTCAAACTACGTTGTGCTTCTTCTATATCCATATTTAAATATTTTACTAATCTAGGAAGTCCAAACTTTAACATTTGATCAGGACGTGCTTCAAATGATTCCTTAAAGCACTGAGCCATCTCTTCTCCACCTATTAAATAATAGTCTGTTGCATCGTAAACACGCTTATATTGTTTAACCATTGTTTGATTATTCATGTCCACCTGATGGTCGGTCAAACCGAAATCTTTGAGCGCTCCCGCTGCATGCCAAGTTTGAATGACAGCTTGCCCTTTCTTTTTATGATATCCGCCCATCATAAGATAATACGTGTCAATAATAATGACTTTAGCTGAGCTTAATGCCTTAATATGGCTAATCACATTTTTATTTCCTGCAGGTATGAATGTTATATTTTTCAAGTTTTTTAAATGCGCTTGATCCTTCATTTTTCCAATAACTGTAATATCGTACTTCTGTTGACTTAATGCTTCAATTATTGGAAACACATCTTGTTTAAAGGTCATCATAACGACTATATGATTTCGGTTTATTTTCTTAGGTTTAAATATAAAATTTAACACCTTAATTATAAACATATATATTTTTTTTATTAGAATTCTCATGTTTTCACCGTCTTTATTTACTCAATCGTATTATTAAATTATAAACGATTCTCTCTTCCTTAGAAAATGATAATAGTATCTTTGATGCTCATTAAAAAGTTGTAGTGTGTGATTTTATTTTTCAAAAATAAAACCTTGATCCAGAGTGGACCAAGGCAAGGTATAAATCTTTATAAGAAATCAGCAAAATGATCTCTATAACGTTTATGAAGAATAGAGCCAATAACAAAGAACAAAATAATAATACAAATGTTATATAACATCAATTTCCAATGATCGATAAAGTACCATTGATGGAATAAAATTGCCGCACGATATGATTCGGCAATAAAATAAACTGGGTTGAACATCATAATTTGATGTATAACACCACTCACACCATGATTTTTAGGTACCCATAAAATTGGAGACATATAGAATAATATTCTCATGAGTGCTTGCATTATCATTTGTGTATCCCTTACAAGTATTCCTAGCGTTGACGTTAACAAGGCTACGGATGAAGTTAATAAAAATGCAAAAGGTACATAAATTAATAATTGAACAATATGAATACTCGGTATAATTCCTTTAAACATACATGCGATGATAATAATTGCTAACAATCCTAAATGACCGTAAAATCTGCTAGTTACAATGTACGTGGGAATAATAGATAATGGAAAATTCATTTTAGCAACTTGATTAAATTTTTGTGAAATTGATTTGGTACCTTCAAGAACACCTTGGTTAATGAAAAACCACATACTAATTCCCACTAGCAACCAAAATACAAATGGGATACCATGTATTGGTGCGTTACTTCTAATTCCTAAACCAAAAACTAGCCAGTAAACCATAATTTGTAGCGCTGGGTTTAAAATTTCCCATGCCATTCCTAAATAGTTACTGTGATTTGAGATTTTAATTTGAAATTGTGCCAGTCTTTGAATTAAATAGAAGTTTTTGAGGTGTTCCTTTAAAACAGTTCCAACTGCTGACATTAAACCCAACCACGCTTTCTCATGCAATAGAAATCTATCTATTGTAAAACTTTATTAAATAGTCTTTTAAACTTATGTTTTGTAATCATTTTATTCAGAATAATAGCTTATTGTTTATTACAAGCATATTATATTATACAATCATTATCGTTAAAAACAGTAATGATAATATTTAACTTTTATGTGAAGTATGACAAAGGTAGTATTTTCACATTTAATAATTTTAACAAAATCTTCTATTCACTTTACACTAGGTTAATAAATTTAACAACTGATGTGTTGTATATTATAATCTATACAAATGTATATAAGGAAGGTACTAAAATGAGCGTTTCGGTAAATATTGAAAATGTAACTAAAGAATACCGTATATATAGAAATAATAAAGATCGAATTAAAGATGCTTTAATCCCTAAAAATAAAAATAAAACATTTTTCGCTTTAGATGGTGTTTCACTTACAGCACATGAAGGCGACGTCATAGGTCTAGTAGGAATTAACGGTTCCGGAAAGTCTACCTTAAGTAACATGATAGGCGGCTCACTTTCCCCTTCCTCTGGAGAAATTGAACGACATGGTGATGTCAGTGTAATTGCAATTAATGCAGGTTTAAACGGTCAACTGACCGGAGTAGAAAACATTGAATTTAAAATGTTGTGTATGGGCTTTAAACGTAAAGAAATCAAAGAGTTAATGCCTAAAATTATTGATTTTAGTGAATTAGGTGAATTCATCTATCAACCAGTAAAAAAATATTCCAGTGGTATGCGTGCTAAGTTAGGATTTTCAATTAATGTAACTGTTAATCCAGATATTTTGGTTATTGACGAAGCGCTTTCTGTGGGAGATCAAACATTTACTCAAAAATGTTTAGATAAAATTTATGAATTTAAAGAAGCGAAAAAAACTATTTTCTTTGTCAGCCATAATCTCCGTCAAGTCAGAGAATTCTGTACAAAAATTGCTTGGATTGAAGGTGGCAAATTAAAAGAATTTGGTGAACTAGATGATGTATTACCAAAATACGAAGAATTCTTAAAGGACTTCAAGAAGAAATCTAAAGCACAACAAAAAGCCTTTAGAAGCGAATTAGATGAATCACGTTTTGTTATTAAATAAGCAAATATCATACTAAACTGTCACAATAAACGTTGTTGACAGTTTTTATGTGCTTTTAAATTAAAGATTTAAAACATTGCAACTCTCATATGATAATTATTTTCAATTAATTTGAGTTTAACCCTTTTCAAAAAGTAGAAGTAGTATTATGATGGAATTAAGAGATACACAAAGTTGTCACAACTGAAACGTAAATTAAAGAGGGTGAAAGAGATAGTAGCTAATAAGAAAACCCAACAATTTGCGAATTTAGTACGTTCTTACCGTAAATCATATATTGGTAAAGGTCCCGAACAAGTTAAAGTCTTTTTTAAAGATAACTGGGCAATTTGTCATATGACAGGTAGTTTAAGTAAAGTTGAAAACTTTTATTTGAGAAATAAAGATTTTCAGAGTATGCTTAAATATGGACGTACTGAAGAAATTAAAGAATTATATAAACAAAAACCTCCAGTTGAAATGGAGGAACTTGTTGGAGCAAATTTCGTAAAACTTTTTACAGATGTTAATTTAGAAGACGACGAAGTTGTTTCAATCTTCGTTTTTGATAAATCAATTGAATAACAAATAATATAGTAACAATACTATGGGATTGGTGTAAGGTACTCAGTGCTGTTTGCTAACCCACTTACATTTTAAATGCTTATGAGAATTCATACATTTAAGGAGGTGGTTTAGACAAATAGGCTGAGTATTTTTTTATAAACGTTATAAGTGCTCTCATCATAGAATAGCTAGAACTTTTACTAGATAAAATTCTAAATTTAGGAGTGTATAGAGTATGAAAATTGTAGCATTATTCCCAGAAACTGAAGAAGGTTTAGACAATCAATTATTAAATACAGATAAAGCCATCGGTCTTAGAGATTTCTTAAAAGATTCAGACCATGAATTAGTTATCTTAAAAAATGGTGAAGAAGACTTAGATAAACACTTAAGCGATATGGATATTGTAATTAGTGCACCATTTTATCCTGCTTATATGACTAAAGAAAGAATCGAGAAAGCACCAAACTTAAAATTAGCAATCACTGCAGGTGTTGGTTCTGATCATGTTGATTTAGATGCAGCAAGTAAAAATGATGTCGGTGTAGTAGAAGTAACAGGTAGTAATACTGTAAGTGTAGCTGAACATGCCGTAATGGACTTACTTATTGTATTACGTAACTTTATGGAAGGACACCGTCAATCAGTCGAAGGAGAATGGGACTTATCTAAAGTCGGTAACCAAGCTCGCGAACTTCAAAACAAAACAATCGGTATCTTTGGTTTCGGTCGTATTGGTCAATTAGTTGCTGAACGCTTAAAACCATTTAACGTAACTATCCAACACTATGATCCAATCAATCAAAAAGATAACGAAAACTCAAGATTCGTTGAATTCGAAGAACTTGTGAAAACAAGTGATGCAATTACGATTCATGCACCATTAACACCTTCTACTGATAATTTATTTAATGAAGATGTATTAAATAAAATGAAAAAAGGTAGTTATTTAGTTAATACAGCTCGTGGTAAAATCGTCAACACTCAAGCATTAGTCAACGCTGTTAATAGTGGTCAAATTCAAGGTTATGCCGGCGACGTATGGTACCCACAACCAGCACCAGCTGACCATCCTTGGAGAACAATGCCTAGAAATGGTATGACTATTCATTATTCAGGTATGACTTTAGAATCTCAAAAACGTATTGAAGATGGTGTCAAAGATATTCTAAATCGTTTCTTTAATAATGAACCTTTCCAAGATAAAGATGTTATCGTTTCAAGCGGAAAAATTTCAAGCTCAAGCTATACTGCTAAATAATAGCACTTTAATACGTTTAATTAGATTTTTAAAAAACCTTTATTCAAATCACTCAACTATTTAAATCATGACAACCCTAAGTATAGTTCAATGAACGATGATATAACTTAAAGAGACTTCGCTATGAAAAGCGCCATTCTGGACTTAATAGCGTACATGTACTCTTTGATAGCTTTAGTAGATGTCTTATGGCGAGTTAATCAACGTTATACCTTTCCCAAAATCAAAAATGTTATCAGCCATGTAAGATCCCTGTTCGCTTACAAAAGACATTGAAAGAGCTTTTTCTTACCCTTGATATTACAGAATTAAATTAAATAATCTCAATTATTTTCTACCCCTTCCCCTGAGAAATAATTGAGTTGTTAAATCCCTAAAATTATTGTTATCCCTGTTCAAATAGAAAGCGAGAGGTGGCCTCCCTGAACCATCTCTCGCTTTATCTTATTTATCAGTTTTGTTTTTTCTTTTTTGCTTAGATACTTTTATCATAAATTTTGGAATACTCATCATTCTACCTATACGCTTCCAATCTATAAGCAAACGATATACCCATTCAATATTCAGCTTTTGAAACAATTTTGGGGCACGCTTTTTCGCCCCACTTAAAACTTCAAATGAGCCACCTACGCCCATCATAACAGTTTGATTAAATTTGGAATTATGTTTATGAATCCATTCCTCTTGTTTCGGGAATCCCATTCCAACAAAAATGTAGTCAGGATTAAAACTAGTTATTCTTTTGACCACCGTTTCATCCTCTAGATTAATATATCCATGATGGTAAGCGAACGTCACATTAGAATATTTTAAGTGTAATTTACGTTCAGCCGCTTCGATAATTTCATTTTTTGAACCAAGTAAATACACACGCTGATGATTTGCATGAGCTATTTTCAAACATTCTTCAAGCAACTCAATCCCTGGTACTCGACGTCTCAGAGGTTGATTTAATCGCTTTGATGCTTTAACCACTCCAGTTCCATCAGCTACAACATAATCCGAACTATTAATTAAATCCATATACGAAGGATGTTCAGTTGCATAAACAACAATTTCAGGATTAGCCGTTACTATAAATAAATTACTTTCAGTTTTATTTTCGAAAAATGATTTGATATTCTCAATCATTTCCAACATCGTAGTATTATTGAATTTTACGCCCAGCACGTTGACTTTACTGTTATTAAATTGCTCGTTATTCATCAAATTTGCCCCACTTCACTTCGTGTAGTCATTTATTAATTAAAATTAAATATAGAAGTATTAATAGTACTATGCTTAAAAATGTACCGTCTATTTTACCACATCCAAAATTAAACAAGAAATCTTTAATCCTTAAATTACATCTAAAGTCTAAAGGCTAATTCCTGCTTTTTCATTTATAATATTAAATAAATGAACATATTTAAATTTATTTATTCGAGGTTAATCATGTCCTATCTAGAGAACTTTTTCACAACAGTTATTCATTTAAATATTTATCTCATCATTGCCATTGGAATAATATATATCTTTATTCATCAAAACAGACATAACGGTATCATTCGATTTCTAGATGTCTATTTGAACTATATACCAGTTTTAACTCATGAGTTTGGTCATGTATTATTTAATCGTCTTGCAGGTGGACGAGCTAAAGATCTAGTTATCGTTACAAGTCCCACTGAAAGACAAACAACATTACAACAAGGCTATGCTATCACTCAATCTAAAGGTTATTTGGGTCAATTCATAACCACAATTGGGGGTTACTTAATGCCACCCATCATGTTTTTAATTGGATTAGTGGCTGCGCATTTTGAACATCCAAGTATTTTTCTAATCGCGTATCTCTTGATTTTTATTTATTTTTTAATATTAACCTCTCGAAAACTATCACCTATTATTGTCATTCTGTTAATCAGTATACTCTTATACTTTTTAGTCCAGCATAACCATACAATGATGGTGTATGACATCGTCTCTTTAAGTTATCATCTTATTTTAGGCGTTTTACTAGGTGAAATTATTCAATCTTCATGGACAATATTTAATCTTACCTTCCAACGACCTAAGCCAAGTTGGGACGGCAGTGCTTTAACTGATATCACTAAAGTACCTACAATCATTTATAGTACGATATGGATTGCCTTCAACCTCTATACGATCTATTTACTCATTAAATACACGATTTTATAAAAAAGCTTAAGCTCTTAATGATTCAAAGAACGCTCATTAAGAACTTAAGCTTTTATTGTTTTTCGGCAAAAATATTCATTGCATTTTCATAACTTAAAATAGTTACATTTTCATTTCGTTTAATAATAATTACTTTATTAGTATCATCTTTCGAAACGATTTCTACCGTATTGCCGATATAGATATCTTTACTTGAAAGGTATACAAGTAAGTCTGTCTTATCACGCACTCTTTTGACTATAACATTGTCACCAGGTTCGAATTCTAAGATAGACGTTGTATAGAGTTCTTTATAATGATGGTCACGTGGAATCACGCCACCATGAGGACATGTTTTAGGAAAATTTAACGTTTTATCTAAGCGTTCCACAAACAAATCAGAAATTCGGTGTTCAAGAATTTCTGCCTCTTGATGCACCTCTTCCCAATTGTATTGCAATATTTCTATTAAAAATAATTCTAGTAAACGATGACGTTTAATAATATCAAGTGTTCGGTCTAAACCTTCTTTAGTTAAACGTGCACCTTTATAATGTTTAGTTTCTACATAACCTTCCTTTTCCAAGCGTCCTATCATTTCACTGACAGATGGGGGTTTAATATTTAGAAATTGAGATAGTTGTTTATTAGATACAAAGGATACATCGCCGTCATTCGTTAAAATTGCTTTTAAGTAATCCTCTTTTTCTTCAGTTAACATCATTTCACCTCACACGCATTCACCTTATTGTATCACGAATTCACTTGACATGTTAAAACTTCAACGTTTATTATAAAATAAATTAGGTTAGCCTAAATTTTTTATTAGGAGGTTATAATTTTTGCTAAAAATTGATCAATTAAATTTATTTTTAGGGAAAAAGCATGTCCTTAAAGACGTGTCATTCTCATTACCTATATGTGGTGAAATCGTCGGCATCGTAGGTCCCAATGGAGCAGGTAAATCATCAATGCTCAAAGCTTTTATCGGGGAATTTAAAGCGACGGGAACTAGATTGTTATACGATCGCCCTATACATACTCAACTCAGATATATTACTTACATTCCTCAAAAAGCTCAATTAGATTTAGACTTCCCTATCAAAGTAGAACAAGTGGTGCTTTCAGGATGTTATCAAGACATTGGGTGGTTTAAACGTCCAGAAATTACTGAGCGAGCTAAACTCAACCAATTACTTAAAGATTTAGAATTAGATGATTTGCGTCATAGACAAATTTCAGAATTAAGTGGTGGTCAATTACAACGTGTACTTGTTGCGAGAGCATTAATGAGCGAGAGTGATATCTATTGTTTTGACGAGCCTTTTGTAGGTATTGATATCTATAGCGAAGAATTAATAATGAAAAAAATTAAGCACCTTAGACATTTAGGTAAGTTGATATTAATTGTACATCACGATTTATCAAAAGCTGAGGAGTACTTTGACCGTATTTTATTACTCAATCAAACCTTAAGATATATAGGACCACCAAAAGAAGCTTTAACTTCTGAACGATTGAATGCAACTTTCATGAATTTTGATAATGATTTATCACCACTTCAATCGTCACAGTTACAAGGGAGTGCGTGTTAAATGTTAGACTTCTTTAATCATTTACTCAGTTATCAATTTTTAAATCGTGCATTAATCACTTCTATATTAGTAGGGATTGTGTGCGGTACTGTAGGAAGTATTATCGTACTTAGAGGCCTGTCTCTAATGGGAGATGCAATGAGCCATGCGGTGTTACCAGGTGTTGCGCTATCCTTCCTATTCAATATTCCAATGTTCATCGGTGCATTAGTAACAGGTATGATTGCCAGTCTTTTTATTGGTTTTATTACTTCTAAAAGCAAGACAAAACCAGATGCAGCGATAGGTATTAGTTTTACTGCATTTCTAGCAACAGGCGTCATTATTATTAGTTTAATCAATAGTACGACTGATTTATACCATATTTTATTTGGTAATTTACTGGCTATAACCAATCAATCATTTTGGACAACTATCATTATCGGAATGAGTGTGCTAACACTTATAGTTGTATTTTATCGACCTTTAATGATATCTACTTTTGACGCAACATTTAGCCGTATGAGCGGTTTAAACACAACACTCATCCATTATTTCGTCATGCTTTTACTAGCACTTGTCACAGTAGCAAGTATTCAAACGGTCGGAATCATACTTGTAGTGGCTTTACTTATCACTCCTGCATCAACTGCATTTTTGATTAGTAAACAATTGTACAGCATGATGATCATTGCCAGTCTTATTAGTATTATCAGTTCAATTACCGGACTATATTTTAGTTATATATATAACGTCCCAAGTGGTGCTACAATCGTGATTTGTACATTTACTATTTACGTTATAACGTTAGCAATTACGAGAATGAATAACAGACAGAAAAGAGGCGCTTTAACGTGAAGAAGATTTTTGCTTTAGCATTAATATTTATCATGATTCTTGCCGCGTGTGGGAATCAACATAACAAGGATCATAGCTCTACCGAAGGTAAGTTAAAAGTTGTAACAACCAACTCAATTTTATATGACATGGTCAAACATGTCGGCGGTGATAAGGTCGTAGTCCATAGTATTGTACCAGTCGGTCAAGACCCTCATGAATACGAAGTAAAACCCAAAGACATTAAAGCTTTAACTGACGCAGATGTTATTTTCTATAATGGGTTAAATCTTGAAACAGGAAATGGTTGGTTTGAAAAAGCGCTCAAACAAGCAGGCAAATCTACTAAAGACAAGAGCGTTGTTGCTACATCTAAAGATGTTACACCTATTTACTTAAACGGTGAAAATGGTAACAAGAACAAACAAGATCCACATGCTTGGTTAAGTTTAGATAACGGTATTAAATACGTTAAAACAATTCAACAAACTCTAATTCAACATGATAAACAAAATCAATCTACGTATAAAAACCACGGAAAAACTTACTTAGCTAAACTCAAAAAGTTAAATAAAGAGAGTAAAAACAAATTCAATGATATTCCTAAAGCGCATCGAGCTATGATGACTAGTGAAGGTGCATTTAAATACTTTGCTAAACAATTTAAAGTGAAGCCAGGCTATATTTGGGAAATCAATACTGAAAAGCAAGGTACACCAGGACAAATGAAACAAGCTATTCGTTTCGTTAAAGACAACCATCTCAAACATCTATTAGATGAAACAAGTGTGGATAAAAAAGCCATGCAAAGTTTATCAGAAGAGACAAATAAGGATATCTATGGAGAAGTATTTACAGATTCTATAGGTAAAGAAGGCACTAAAGGTGATTCATACTACAAAATGATGAAATCCAACATCGAGACAATTCATGGCAGTATGAAATAACTAGAAATACACGGATGAACACGTAAGAAAGTGTAGAAGATTAATCATAAGTCATGTTCATCCGTGATAATTCTAGAACTTTTATATATTATTTTTATTTTGTAACTAGCAGTCCCATATCGTGTGTTTTTTCATTTATATTACCCTCCTATAATATAAACTACATCTTTTTTACACACGATATGGTGGTGTTAGTTAAGGGGATATTTCGCAAACTTATTTGAGCCCCACTCTCTCACGAATTACAGAGTAAATATTTTAGCGGAAATCACTCATTCTTTTTGTTGTTTTCGAGCGATAAACAATGGAAGGAAACTAACAATGTGCTACTAATCTTAACATCTCAATCAATCCTCGAGTAGTACATAACAGTTCTATTCAACTCTGAGTAGTTACTGAAGCCACAAATAATCACTTGATGTGATAGCTTCATCTATCACTAAGCTACCTCCATGGATATTCAATCCTCCCCCATGGAGACATTAGTTGCACTAATTATGTTGAGATTAGTGCAACTTTTTTTATGATGATATATGTAAAAGAGCCCTCACCACTTTATGAGTGAGGGCTCTTTTTTAGAAAATTTGTAAACAAACGTATATTTTTTATCATGTCATACTATCAACGATAACCATTTCATCATAGTTAATAGATTCTCTAAGCTTCAATGCTGTACCTTCTGTAATTTCTTCATCTTCTATTAATTCACGAAGAATTCGACGCTGTTCTCTTAAAGCATTCAACTTAATTCTAGTAATCGTATCTTCACTTTGAGAATTGAAGAAATTATTCGGAGTTAAGTTATCTATACGCATAAGATAACCATCGCATATCATACCAATCTCTAGTTTGTTATCTGTTGTTGCCTCTTTAGACAATCTACTTACTACATTGTAATGAACTAACTTATTTATTTTACCTAATTCAAGTAAGTTATCTGTAACACTTAAAGAAGATGCAGAATTTATTTTAGTTTTAACACGGCGTTTCAATAACATTCCTCTTAAAACAACTGTAATCCTTCTAAATAGTGACGCTTGTTTGTAGACTTGTGTACGTTCAGCATAGCGCATATAGTTTTCAAGTACACTATCTGTAATCTCACCATCATCAACAAGTTGTTCTAATGTTTTTGTTTCTACATTAAACGCAATTTTTTGAAGACGTTCTAACTCTTTAGAGTTTTCATCTTCCTTTTCAACTGTTTTAAGGAACGTGAGTTTATCATGATATTCTTTAATCACATTTCCATAACGATAACTTGTTTCAAATGTAGATTTCTGATTTAAATAATCAATCACATGTTCCAAAATATATACTCTTGCTTCTTTGAATGTCATATTACCTAATTTCACTTTTGGTTTATTAGGCGTAACTAAAGGAAGTAATACTTGAGCAATGACCAAGCTAATGATGACCATTCCTGACGCAATAAATAATAAATCATTTCTATAATGGAATGAATGATGATTTGCCAAGTAATAAGGTAATGTTAATGCGATTGCTAGTGAAATTGTCCCGTGTACACCGCAAAGCGTCATAATAAGTGCATATAAGCTTCTCTTAGGTTTTTTCTCTGGGGCTTTATCGTCATCGTCTTTTGATATCATTTTCTGGAAAGGACTGACTGATAAATAGAAATAAGGATAAAGCACATATACCCATACAAATCTGAAGAGGTATACCGCTAAAGCGACTAGTACAGTGATAACTACTAAGAATAGTAAATTATGTGGTTCTGTCTTAATAATCTTCACAATAACCTCAGGTACTAAGAAACCTAATATTGAAAAGACAAAACCATTTAAAACATAACCTAGAATATTCCATGTGTGGTTATAACTCATTTGTAATTGTGTACGTGTTTGAGCGATACGATCTCGTTCAAATCCATGGACGAGTCCGGCTACTACAGCTGCGATAATACCTGACGCATGAAACAGTTCTGCAATGAGATATGTCACAAATGGCGTTAATAACTGTATAAATGTGAACATATTAATATTCTCAATGCCTCGTCTCATTAGAGTTAAACGAAAACGAACAAGTGCCATACCTATAAGTAAACCTACAATTGCCCCACCTATAGATGCAATTAAAAATTGTTGTACCGCATCGAAAAGTGAAAACGTACCTGTGACTAATACGCCTACAGCAATTTTAAATGAAATGATACCGGCTGCATCATTAAGTAATGATTCACCTTCAAGAATCGTCATCGCACCTTTAGGCAACACCTTACCGTTAGTGATTGCTTGAACTGCTACAGCATCTGTAGGACAGAGAATTGCTGCAATTGCAAAGGCTGCACCAATCGGTAGTTCGGGCCAAATCCAATGTACGAACAATCCTACACCAATCACTGTTGTAATAACGAGACCTAAAGCCATCATCATTACAGGTTTAATATACTTTCTTAAATGTACTCTTGAAACGTTAACCCCTTCTACAAATAATAATGGGGCAATTAATGTGACCATAAATAGTTCTGAGTCAAAGTTAAATTCAACTGGAATTGGAGTGAGGTATAAAATCATTCCAAGAACGATTTGAATAAACGCAAGAGGTACCTTTGGTATGAAAGTATGGACAAAGGAGCTTACGATAACTACTGTAGTAAAAATAAGTAAAGTTTCAAATATCTCCAAACTTTCACCTCTTTATTATTTTTTAATTGAAAATTAAGTAACAAATAGCACATATATGCCTATTTACACATTGCATATAAGAGAGATGCATCATTTGAATGATCTACATTAGAGGAAGATAACAAGAAGAAAAAAAGAGATTGCTTATTCTTATTGCTTAAATATATTAAGTATAAATTGATTATTTAGAATATTTTATCTATTTCAATGATGCATATTCCAGTTATCAGTGAAATCAAACATGAACATTTTCATTAAAGATAATCACAAATTCGTTTCATCAAACGAGAAAATGTTTATGTGTAATCTCATTGAACCAACATTTTACTACTTAATTTTACAATTATTCTTATTTATAATTTTATCATTAATTGTATCAATGCTTAAATAAATAGCTCTCTTCTCTTCCATATTCATACTTCAGTCTTATATAAAAAAAGAAAACCGTTAACATATATAGATTAACTCTTATACGTTAACGGTTATGATTAATTCTCATTGTCAAATTTTCTCTCTTTTTCACGTTCTTTATAATAAAGTTTTTCCCTACGTTGTTCTCTTAGTTTCGCACGAGATTTTAATTCTTCAGGTGAATTAAACTCATTTTGACTTAACAATATTGAAGATTGCCTAGGGACGTCATCTTTTCGGTACATATACGCACCGTTACGATAGGCAGCACGCGCTACCAAATGCATTCCAACAGGAGAAGTAAGGTTGATGAAAACCAATGATAAAAGTAAACGAACGCTAAAGAATCCTTGATTGACCGTAAAATATATTAAGACACCAATAATAGTTAATAATACTGATAAAGTTGAACTCTTTGTAGAGGCGTGACTACGTAAAAAAACGTCTTGGAACTTTACAATACCATTCGCACTAATCAATGCAATGATACTTCCTAAAAATATAAATATCGCTGAGATGAGACTAACGATTTCTTTTGTTATTTCCATTAAAGACTCGACCTCCTCCGATAAATCTAGAAATAGATACCGAACTAACAAATGAAATAATGGCAATGAGCATAATTGAGTCTAGGAACGAAACCGAATTATATACGACACTCAACACACCAACTATAGACATTACAACTGCACTTGTCGCATCAAATGAGACCACTCTATCAGCTGTTGTTGGTCCTTTAATTAATCTGAAAAGGCACACGAGTAAAGCAACACCAAATATAATTAATGCACTTATAATTAAACATTGTGTGATTAACGTTATCATCGTGTCACCTCCAAAATTAAATCTTCATACTGTTTAATACTTCTTAAAAGATTTTGCTTGTCTTTTTCAGAAACATCAATACTATGGATAAAGAACTTATTCGTATCTTTAGAAATGCGAATCACTGTTGAACCCGGAGTGATAATGATTAAAATAGTTAAAAATGTAATTGCCCAATCATTCTTTAGAGAAGTCTCATAAGAAAGTAAACCAGGATTCATTTCTTTAGTTTTAAACAGAATATAATTAATCGTACTAATACTTGATGTTAATAGTTGATAGAGATATATTGCTAAAAATTTAATCGCTACCCATATCTTTTTGAGATAAAATTCTTCACCAAAGAACCTATGAAGGATATAGATGACAATTAAACCAATTAAAAATCCTGAGAAGAAGGTTGTAAATTTAAATTCATCCTCGTCTTGGAATAAAACCCAAAGGAACGCGATGACAATATTAAGTACGACTTGTTTCATCTATTTTTCAACCTCCTTCAAATGCGAATTAACATTCTCTTGGAAAACATGTTCTTTCATATTGAGGTTTGTAGCATTATCAGTCACTTTTAAGACAACTGGTGCAGCAATACCCATAGCAAGTACAACGGCAACTAGAATACCAAGAATACCTTTACGATGAGGAGGAATCTCTTTGAATTTGACCTCTTCACCATCAGTATCGCCAAAGTACATTACAAACATGACTCTAAACAGACTATACATCGCTAGAAGACTAGTCAGAATCATTAAAGCAAGACCAATATAATTACCGTTTTGAATCGCACCTTGGAATATAAGCACCTTACCTGGGAAACCACTAAACGGAGGTACACCACCTATTGCAAATACCATCACAATAAATGCAACACCAAAGAAGGGTTCCCTTTTGGCTAAACCACTTAAATACTGATAATTTCTAAAGCCAGAAATATAAACAAGACTACCTATAATAAAGAAAAGTAACGTTTTAACGATAATATCATTTGATAAATAGAAAATTGCACCATTCACTCCAGCATGTGTATGAGATCCTAATCCTAGGATAATAAAACCAATCGATAATATAACTTGATAAGCAGCAATTTTCTTAATATCTTTATAAGCGATTACACCAAATGCACCGATTAGCATCGTAATACATGACATAAAAACGAGTAATGGATGTGTGATACCAGGATGATGATCAAATAATAAGGTGAAGAAGCGGATTAACGCGTATGCGCCGACCTTTGTCATCAACGCTGCAAATAAAGCTGCAAGTTCTGTATTGAGCACAGCATAAGCTTTAGGCAACCACATAAATATCACTAAAGCAGCTTTAGAACTAAAAGCGACTAAAAAGACGAGTGAGATAATCGTGATAGTTTGATTACTTTCCATATGGTTCAAGCGTGATGCAATATGAGAAAAATTTAAGGTACCAACAGTCTTATATAACATACCGATACCTAATAAAAACAACCATGAGCCAATAATGTTAAGTACTACATAAATAATGGCAGCACGTAACTGTTCAACTGATTGGCCTAATGTTACAAGCACAAATGACGCGAGTAACATAATCTCAAACATGACGTATAAATTAAATAAATCTGAGGTTAAAAATGAACCTATTACACCAACAGTAAGTAATAAGATAAAAGTTGGTAAATGGAAAAGATTTACACGCTTTTCACCTCGACCAAATCCATAAGCCATAATTAGCGTCACAACAAATGACGATACTGTAACCATGAGTAAGCTTAGTGAATCGCCAAGGAATTGAATACCAAATGGTGCTTTCCAACCACCAAAATCTAATGTGATTGGCTTATGGTTCACAACATAGATAAGCAATGCTAAAGAAATTAAAGTTGAAACAATCATAGTCGTAATTGAGAGTATTTTCGATGTTTGATTTTTATTTTTTATAAAAACTAGAATCAAAGCACATAAAAAAGGAAGAAGCATTGGCATAATCAATAAGTTACTCATCATCTTCTTCACCCCTCAATGCACTAATTTCATACTCTTTCGTCACGCGATATGTTCGGTAAATTAATACGAGTAAGAATGCAGTCATACCAAATCCAATTACAATCGCAGTAAGTACAATGGCTTGTAGTAATGGATCTACAAAATTCGAATGATTATTTTGAATTAATGGTTCAGACATTTGTGGACCATATTTGCCCATACTCATAATAATTAAATTACCTGCATGAGTATAAATAGAAATACCAATAACAATACGTATTAAATTAATGGATAGAATCATGTACGTTCCTATAAATACTAAAAATCCTATCACCAGTAAAAGTATCAAGTTCATGACTTACCACCACTTATTGACAACATAACTGTCACAATAACACCTACCACTGTAAGTAATACGCCTAATTCAAATAACGTTACAGTCGTAACGTGCACATGTCCTAATAATGGAAAAGCCACATTAGCTTCAGTTTGGTATAAGATTGGTTTACCAAAGAACATAGGAACTACTGCCGTACACACAGATACTAATGATCCAATAATCATTAATTTCTTAAAATCTATAGGTAAACTAATCAATACTTCTTTAACATCAAAGGCAAGGAACATAAGGATAAAAGCTGAACTAAAGATAAGGCCGCCAATAAATCCACCACCTGGATTATTATGTCCTGCAAAGAAAACATAAAATCCAAATGTTAATAGAATGAAAACAACAATCTTAGTGACCGTTTTTAATACCACATCATTCTCTTTCATCTTGTCCCCTCCTATCTTTGTAATTAAGTAGTGTGTAAATACCTAAACCTGCAATGATTAATACTAATCCTTCAAATAAAGTATCTAACGCTCTGAAATCACCTAATATAGCATTAACAATATTTTTGCCACCTGTTAATTTATAGGCATCTTCATAGAATTTTGAAATCGATGGCATACCATCCGCTTGCTGAGCGATAAAAATTAGAGAAACAACAGAAACAGCCATTATAAGTGAAACTACAATTTTAAGCGTTTCCTTCTTCAAGTTTGCTTTTGCTCTTGGAATATTTGGTAATCTTGAAAAGCTCACGATAAACAATATCGTCGTAATGGTTTCAACCACTAATTGTGTGAGAGCTAAATCAGGCGCCTTCATTGCAATGAAGTAAAGCGTCACTGCAAACCCGATAATACCGTTTAAAATAACCATCGTTAAGCGTTGACGTATAAATATAAGAGAAATACCGATGATTACTGTAACGATTGATAAGATAATCTCGAGCGGTCCAAAAGATGAAACATGTAAATCATGAACTTTAGGGAAACCAACCGAAAGATAGCCATATGCAATAATTGCTACAAATATGAGTAACGTAATCATAATATAATAATTGAGTTTAGCACTCATTAAGCTTCTTATTCCATAACCTGAATAAGATTCAAACTCTCTATAAACACGTCGATAAGTATCTGTGATTGAAGCTTGTTTAATCATTCGATGTGTCAATGATTTCCAATTTATAGCAAGTGCTAAAATAATTCCTGACACAATAACGATGACACTTAATATTAATGGAAGGTTGATACCGTGCCATTGTGAAATGTGAGGTGCTACGCTGTCTACTTGAGTTCCAACACCAGATACCGATCTTAATGCTGGTATAAGTATATTATGTCCGAAAACGTTAGGTATAAAGAATACAATTGGTATAAGTACCATAAGAATCATAGCAGGTAAACTAAACAACCATGGTTCGTGAATACTTTTCTTAGTAAACTTTTCAGTATTAAATTGTCCCCAAAATGTTTCTTTAATCATGTAAAGTGCATAAGTAAAAGTAAAAATACTTGCTATCACACCTAATGCAACAACTATGATAGTAAGGCTAATTCCAAACTGATCTAGTTCAATAGCTTTTACAAGTGAATCAAAGAACATTTCCTTACTAAGGAAACCATTTAAAAATGGGACCCCTGCCATAGAAAGAGCAGCTAGCAACATAACAATGTGCATCTTAGGAAAGACATGACGCATCCCATTGAGTGAACGAATGTCTCTCGTACCTGACTCGTGGTCAATAATACCAACACCCATGAACAATGCACATTTAAAAATAGCATGGTTCATCAAATGAAATAAGCCAGCAAAAAGGACTAATGCGTAGAACTCTGACAAATGATCTGAGGTATGTTGTGCATAGCCCCCACCTATACCTACCATAGACATAATCATACCGAGTTGACTGATAGTAGAATAAGCTAAAATGCCTTTAATATCATATTGGCGTAATGCGGTAAGCGAACCAAAAAGCATGGTTATAAGTCCTACAAACGTAACAATATATACATATATATCACTTAGTCCTAATAATGGCGTAAACCTAAACAGTAAGAATATACCAGCTTTAACCATAGTCGCTGAATGAAGATATGCACTCACTGGCGTGGGTGCAGCCATCGCTTTCGGTAACCATATATGAAATGGAAATTGAGCTGATTTTGTAAATGCTCCCAACAATAGCATGAGCATCATTGGGATATACAACGGATGCTTCTCAATTGCATGACGTTGAGCTAGTATTTCTGAGATATTATTTGTACCGGTAATGATGTATAACATAATAAAACCAGTTAATAACGCTAATCCACCAAATACGGTAATCATAAATGATTGAATAGCCCCGAGTTGACTATTACCATTGTTATACCAATAAGAGATAAGCAAGAAAGAAGACACACTCGTTAATTCCCAGAATACATACATTAATATAGTGTTATTCGCTATAACGATGCCAATCATACTAAACATAAATAATAATAAATAGACAAAAAATCTAGGCAGATTATCAGTTTGAGGTGATAAGTATTGTGTAGCATAGAAAAATACACCTACACCTATAAGAGAGATAATCAAACCAAACATTAAACTTAATCCATCTAATTTCATATCTAAATTGATATCTATTGAAGACATCCATGGAATATGAATAGAAGTGAAATGATGGTGATAGACATTTGATATTTGTGTAATGAAATAAACAGATGAAATGATGGGCGCTAGTAACGACAAGTAACCAGCATATTTTTTAAGTATTTGATGACTCAAAGTGAGTAAAACTAGAATCATCACAACTATTAGCACGCCCATAAGGTACATCAGACTCATTTAAAGCCTCCTTTAAATATATTTTTTTATAAGTTGAGTGCAATCACAGTTTGATGAATCGATTTATCTTGAATCCCAATAAATTTTATAGTTTCTTGAGTTGTTTGATGTCCCAAATATTTCTGAATAATTGAGATTGAAATGCCTGCTTGATAGGCATGATAGGCAAACGTCTTTCTTAATGTAGTCAGTCCAATATGTTTCATACCTAATTGTTCAGCAGCACGATTTATTATTCTATAAGCTTGTTGTCTTGAAAGACATTGATGCGTCCTCGTAGATTGAAAAATAAGTTCTTCATCTTCCAATTTACAATCCTCTATGTAAAGTTTTAATTCGTTTCGCAATTCAGATGGCAACTTAATTTTAATAGTTGGCTCATCATCTATCATCCAAGATGTTTTTATATTCCCTATTTCAGAAGTTTTAAGGTACTTTACTTTCATATTTAACAAATCTGTCAGTTTAATTCCTGTATGAATTGCGAACTTAAAAAACAAATAATCCCTTTGTGACCGTGCTCGTAATACTTTATACATTTGATGAATCTCTTCTTTATATTTAATTGGGTCTACTTGATTCATACGTCCTCCTTATTAAGGTTTCTCATTTAATGATATATGATATTTAAGTTACATCAAAAATTTCTGCCTGAAATTTAGAAATAAAGTGACCTTTTTTTCATTTTCAAACGATATATAAAGTGAAAGGAGGTGCTAAAGATGAATGAAATTAATCAAGTGACTGCACTCTTTACACAAGTTAAACATGACTCTGAAGGGAAAGTAGTCGAACATAAACGTCGTTTCTCTAACTTAAATCCATCTACGTCTAATGATCAAATAAGAACTTTCAGTAACATTATTGAGCGTTTAACTGGAGAAAAGTACGACAAAGTTGAAGTCACAAAGACAGAAGCATTAATCTAAGGAGGAGTAGGAATATGTCAAAAACGTTAGAACTCATCTTTAAAACGAGTTTAGACAAGCCAGTAAAATTACAGTTAATAAAATTTGACGCTGTTTTGACAGAACAATTAGTTAAAGAAAGTATGAATCAAATTTTAGAATTAGGCATTTTAAAATCAAATGTAGGTAAACCTGTCAAAGCTTATTCAGCTCAAATCATTGATAAGAATACAACTATCCTTTTCGAAGATAAAAAATAAAAAGTCATAGGGAGAATTGTTTCTTACTAACAAGTACATCATTAATGAGAGAAAAAAAGAATCATTAGTGATGTTTTTTATTACTATTATATGCATTATACATATATATTCTTAAACTAGAAAATTAAAATGTACCATAATACATAATCAAACATTCTATTTAGATTCAAGTATATGAGTGGTATCATATTATTATTAATTCGAGAAAGTGGGTATCACAAATGATATTCTTATACCTCTTAGGTATATTTGTGGGAATGTTGCTTCCTATTCAAACCTCAGTTAACTCAAGGTTAAGTCAATTTACACGTTCATCATTTTACGCCTCAACCATCTCTTTTGCGGTAGGAACGTTATGTTTATTAATCCTTAACCTTATTATTAATCCACATGTATTTACAACCTCATTCTTCTCAGGACAGACATTTAACTATACATGGTTTGTTGGAGGATTACTGGGCGTTATATTTTTAACAGGAAGCCTATTATTATTACCTAGATTAGGTGCTGCGCTTACAGTAGTCATCACTGTAACAGGACAAATACTTATGGGTGTAGTCATAGATACATTTGGATTATTTGGTGCTTCACAACAACAATTTACATTTTTTAAAGCAATTGGGATTATTTTTTTAATCTTCGGTATTCTTTTAATGAATTACGTCCCGAATCGTAAAATCCATCATAAAACCAATTCAAACTTCATCTTATGGTTAGCGATTGGACTCGTATTTGGCTCGGCACCACCGATCCAAACTACAATTAATAGCGCACTTGCTCAACAGACACATTCTTCAATCTTTGCGTCTTTAGTATCATTTACGATAGGTACGACAGCTTTATTCATTTTAACTTTACTTTTTAATCGCACTTTAAAAATTAGTATTACTCATGATGTGCTTGGACGCATTAAGCCTGTCTACTTTATCGGTGGTATGTTAGGCATGGCTTTTGTCACTGCTAATATTATCCTTATGCCTTTTTTAGGTGCTGCGCTTACAACGATTGTCGCAATGCTAGGCCAAATGATTATGGGAATTATAATAGACCATTTTGGTTTAATGGGCTCTCCTAAAAATAAAATTACAGCACGTAAAGTGTGTGGGTTAATATGTATTGCAATCGGAATTATTCTATTACGTTTATTTTAAAGTCTACCTTATATCATTCTTTTAAATTAATCTTTATCTTATTAAAATTCTAAGCTCTACCTGTAGAGCTTAGAATTTCTTTATTTTTGAAGTGAATAAATAACCTTTTTTCAATTATTGTAAAAATTAGAAAGAATGAAAGAGTTATCTTTTGAGTATAGGTAAAAAAAACTATTTAGAAACAAATTAATATTGTATAATATTTTTATCATAACATCATGAGGTGAACATCTATGAATAATAAGCGCATTATTCTTATACTATTAATTCTAGTTTTAGTTCTTACAAGTTTAGGTTTTGGTTATCATACTTATTCGAAAATACGATCAGATGATAATAATTTAAAGTCTACTCAAATCATTAAAGCTCAGTCTAAACGGTTACTTACCGCGGATGGCATTCAAACTCCTTTCCAAAGCTACTCTATCTACTTCAATCCTTCACAAGGACAAATCAGCCGCTTCTTAGTTAAACATCAAGATAAAATATCCGCCAAAAGACCGATTTTTGAATATTATAATTACGAAAAGGAACAAGAATTTAAAACACTTAAAGGTGTTCTTAATCAAATTCAACTCCCCAATCATACACCTTCATATTTAAAAAATAATCCTTTCTTAACCTCACCGTTACTGTATTCTCAGCTTATTCAAACTCAAAATTCTATTCACACAACTCACTTCTCTCCTATTAATGGAAGGGTCTCTATCATCAATCGTTACCCTTCAAAAGCAACTGATAAGATAATGCAAATTGATAGCGAGGAAAAGGTTATTCATGCTAATATATCAGAATCTGATATAAATTTATTAAAAATAAATCAAAATATTTCTGTAACTACTCGTGATAAAATTCAATTCATTAGTAAAGTGAAAGAAATTGCAACAGTACCAACTAAGGTAAAAAATAACACTTCTTATTACCAAGTAGTATTAACTACCAAAGCTAAGTATCCTATCGGCACACATTTTAAAGTAACTTTAATATCTAATGATATCGAGCTACCACAAACAAGTATTATAGATAACAAATTTATTTTAGTAATGAATAATAAAAAAATTGTAAAAAGAGAAATAAAATATAAAAAATCTTCTAAAAGTGGGTATATCACTATAACAAGTGGTTTAGCTCTTAATGAGAATGTAATTAAGCATCCTACTAATAAAATGGTAAGCGCTTTTAGTCATTAAAAGTTGAAAATAACATTTCAAAATGTTTACTTTTCAGCATTATTTTTATTAAATTTAGAAAAATTATAAATATTTGTAATATTTTTGAATAAGGCAAATGCTATTTTACTAATTCAATCATAATGTACAAACAATAATTAGTTTTATAAACACTTATTTGTTTACTTCTTATTTTTATTTAGTTATAATTAACTAAATAATATAGCATTAAATATATTTCTTAAAATTTTATTTAATACTAAATTATGGCAGACACTTCGTATTTTTTCAAAAAAATAGATACAAATTAATAAATTCGGGTAGAGTATTCATATAGATCTTAATTTAATAACATACAAAACTTGCTGAGTCATGTTATATGGGTCTTTAATGTTTACGCTATAAATAGGGAGGTTTCAATAATGGCTATTTCAAAAATTAATGACTGCTTTGAATTATTAGCTATGGTCACTTATGCTGACAGATTAAAAAGTACTATTAAGAAAGAATTCTCAATCAGTTTTGAAGAATTCGCTGTTTTAACTTATATTAGTCAAAATAAAGAGGAAGAATATTATCTTAAAGATATTATTAACCACTTAAATTATAAACAGCCTCAAGTGGTAAAAGCTGTTAAAAACTTATCTCAAGAGGATTACTTCAATAAAAAACGTAACGAACACGATGAAAGAACAGTTTTAATCTTAGTTAACTCTAAACAACGTAAAAAAATTGACGAGCTATTAAAACGAGTTAACAAACGAATCACTGAAGCGAACGACGATAACGAAGTTTAATATGAAATTTGACGAGAGTAAGATAGAAATCTGATTCTTAGGATTTCATAATCTTACTCTCTTTTTGTGGGGATATATAATTGAAAATACAATGTGTCTGACACAAATAATAAAAGGCGACCAAATATTATTTTGATCGCCTTTTTTGATATATATTTATGAAATGTAATACTAAATACTTATTTTAAATAATTTTAAATATAGTGAAAGTTATGCATTTTCCTCTAACTTAATAAAATCTAAGTAAATATCTAAAAACTTATCTGGTTCTTCTATATGTGGTGCATGTCCTGATTCATCAAAGATGTACTTTTTAATATTTTCAAAGTAACTATCAATACGAAAATGTGTTTTATCCATGATTAATGGATCATGTTTACCATTAACTAAAAGTGTTGGCACAGTTACTTTATGATGAACGTCCTTAATCATATCAACATGATTTAATAATGCCCTAACAGCAATTGCGCTATCTTCAGGTGTCGGTCTACTATATAACTTCTGACGTTGATACCACTTCATCGTATTGTCTTGTTGTTTAAATAATTTAGGAAATAGAATAATCATTGCCTCTGCTTTATTAAAACCAGCAATTTCTTCTTGATTATCAACCATGAGTTTTGTGAATCCGTGAGTGATATCTTCCCTCTTCGCAGAGATTATTGTTAGTGAAATTGTTCTGTACTGATATGTTTCAGTGAACTCTCTTCCTATTATGCCCCCCATGTCATGTCCTAGAATATGTGCTGAACTCACATTTAATGCATCCATTAAATGACTTAAGTCCTCAACATGATCTTTTAAATCATAAGATTCTGATCGTGAGGATTTACCATGTCCTCTCACATCATAAGTTATCACTCTATGTGTTTGCTTGAGTTCATTTTTCAAATCCTGAAAGCCAGCTGAGTTACCGTCTAATCCATGAATTAAAATAATGGGGATGCCTTCTCCTTCATCACTATAAGCAAGTTCAATTTGATTGCAAGTTTGAATTTTATTCATACTGGCACCTCCCTTTAATATTTGTTATACCCAATTCGAATCATCGTTACGCCTTTAATTCAATGAACGAAGAATTAAATTATGATTCAATTAAATTAATTATTTAAAACAGAACCACTTCTTATTCTTCAGTTTTTTAACGTGCATTCAACTTATTCTGACGAATTTTTATGACATAAAAAAAGCCTTACATATAGTTAACTTAAACAACTAGATATAAGACTTCATCGAATTTAAGATTAAGGAAAATCTACGATCTCGTTCTCGCTGATAGTTTAATTGTATAAAAAATAATGAGTACCACTAATAATATCCAAATTGCTAACGAGAAAAATTGTGCAATTTCAGGATTTGTAATCATTGCATCTATTGTCTTCTGACAGAATAATAAACCAATTCCTGAAAATTCTAAGCGCTTAAAGAATATACCAATTAGACCCAAAATGATTCCAACAAAGAATACAAATTGATGTCCATAAATATTGATTGGTATAATCGCCCAATTAAAATGAAAACCTTGCATAATGACAAGAATTAAAGCGATGATAGCAATCACAATGCCTACCCACATCTCATATTTATTACTATATAGATAATTTTTCCTAGCTATCCTAGTATAGAGAATAATCGTGATAGGGAAAATCACAATACAATAAAATAAACTTATTCCAGTAATCGCTTGGAACTGTACATACTGTTTATCATATAAATAAGAAATAAGTATAAAATTAATGATAAAAAAGATGACGGGATTGAGTTGTAAAGCAAATAGATTACGTTGAATCGTTAATATAATTTGTGCTGGGGATTTACCTCTATATTCAATATAATCTTGATCTTTTTCTTCTGATTTTTTGATATCTGATCTGAATTTTTCTTTAATATCATCTATTAGATTTGGTGACATGCCTTTATGGCTAAAATAATCATTAATGTTTTCGAGCAATACTTTATCATTAGTACGCATGCATGATTAACTCCTTCTACATACAATCTTGATGCTAATACGAATTAAGCAATAAATTAAACTATTAATTTTCAGTTTAAAATTTTACCATACTCTACGCAATATTTCTCAAACCCCATATTAAACTTTAACTATCTTTAAATCAATGGACATAGTAAAAGGAGCAAAAGTGAAACGTCAATTTTAAAAATTTCATTTCATCTTTCTGCTCCCTATTCATATCTAATATAAAGTTATTCATACTTTAGAAATTAATTTCAAAAATTTTATATCGCCATTATTCTCTTATTTAGATAAATCAATGCGATAAAGTTTTACATTTTTATCTTTAGGTGAATTTGAACTAAATTGATAACTAGCTTTACCATTTTGGATGTAACCAAAGTTACCAGTTACTCTATTATAATGTACGCGACTTACCGCTTTGTTACCAAATTCATTTTTTACAGATTTATAAGATGGACCGTTAGCTTGATTGTAAGTCATAGACACACGAGTTACATGACCTCTATCTTTTTTACCATCTGCAGTTACAAGTAAGACACCTTTATGTGTTCTAAACTCATAATAATGTTCTGTTCCTTGTTGATTATATGAATAAATTGGATGACTATATTTATTTAATACGCTTTTAATTGAATCGCCGATTTTAACATTTTCTAATGATTGATCACCTTGAGTAATTTGTTGAACTGTTTGCATTGAGTTTCCAGATGCTGCTTCAGCGTGATGACCAGCGCTTACTCCTGTTAAAACTAATCCAGAAACAAGTAATGATGTCATTAGCTTTTTCATAAGCACTCTCTCCTTTATTTCAATATCTCTATTTTGTGCTTAACTTGATTATACTACATATATTACTAAAATAACAATAATATTACAAAAACATTACAAATAAATATTTTTACGCTTACTTTATTTCTATAAAATGAAAAAATTGAACTAATGTTAGTTATATTTACCAACTTTTAGTTCAATTTAATCGTCTTTATGTGATTTTTATTCTTTTTTATGGGAAAAATGATCTTTAATAAATGGAGTAATTTCAGTGATGAATTGTTCTTGTTCTTCAACAAATGGATATAAACTTGATTGAGCGTACACATTGAACTGACTGTGTTCAATTAAATCAGCGACTTCTTTCGCTTCTAAAGTTGTTGTTCTTTCCCCATATTCTCCTGCAATAATTAACGTAGGAGCATGGACTTGTTTAAATACCTCTGAGATTTCTACAGTTTTAAATACATCTTCAACAGCTTGCGTTTCTTCTTTCGTAGATACTGAATTAGTATCTTCAACATGCTTTAAGAATTTATTCATTTTACGCGGTTTATAATATTTACGTTTATTTAAAAACTTGTCTTGCTTTTCATCATCCCAGTTTCTAATCGTGTGCGCATACTTTCTGAATAATCGTTCTTCGGGTAGCTCTCCTTCAATAGATGTCGGATTAACTAATATTATTGAAGATACATAGTCTTCATATCTCACAGAGATATCTGAAGCTACTATTGCTCCCATTTCGTGACCAACAAACGCTGCATGGTCAATATAAATATAATCTAAGAGTGCTATCACATCATCAGCAAATTCATGAAACTCAATATTTCTTGGCTTATCAGAATAACCATGACCTCTTAAATCAATAAGCACAACTTGAAAAGATTTCGCTAACGCCTTAGCCACATCATTAAATACTGAATAATTATCATAAGCTGTATGAATCAGTACAACAGGAAAGCCTTCACCCATTGTATTATAATGAATTGTCGTTCCATCTTTACTAGTAAATAAATCCATTGCCATTGCGTTCTTCTCCTTCTGGTTCAAAATTTTCAGGTAGAATAGTTAACAATTCTTCTATCGTAGTAATTGTAAAATCTACTTCTTCTTCAAGTGGTTCTAATTCCGCATCCTCTTGTTTATACCATACACTTACCATACCCATTGCTCGAGCGGGCGCAACATCGTTAAGTGCGTCGTCTCCAACATACATAATTTCACTGGGTTCTACATCGAGTTGTTCTATCATATCCTCAAATATTTTTGGATGAGGTTTGCGATATCCAACAGTTTCTGAGGTCGTTAGGTAATTAATAACATGCATAATACCTAGAGAATGTAATCTAAATTGCTTAATTTTGGATTTCCCGTTAGCGATAACGCCAATCTTATAATCATGGCTCGATAACTTTTCCAAGGTATATAACGTATCATAATAAGGAAAGACATAACGGTAAAAATGCATCTCAAAGTCATGAAACAAATCTTTCCAAGTTAATCGATCAATATGAAATTGTTTAATAATTTGTTTATACAATTCAGGTTTATCATTATCTTCATCATCATCAAGCTCGATAAATTTATTCTTAAAATCGGCTAATTGAACATGAACGAAATAATCATGAAAACGTTCAAATTGCTCTTCAATAAATTTCTCACGTGATTTAACTCTATCTAACAAAGTTCCTTCTAAATCAAAGACTATTGCTTTAATATGACTCAAATCCATTTTAAGTTACCTCTTAACTTTTTAATAGTTTCTATTTTAGCAAATGAATTCACTTATCGTAATACCTTAGTTTGTGTAAAAAGAATATAAAATAAAACTGGAACGCCTAATAATGCCATAATAATACTTGCAGGTATTTGAACTGGTTGTATCATCGTTCCGCCTATAAAATCTGCCACGACCATCACTGTGCTACCGACAATAAGATTAAGTACCATCTGCGTTCCTAGCTCATATTGCCAATAAAAACGTCTTAGTAATTGAGGTACGATCATACCTATAAAGCCTATAATCCCTACATATGCAACTACTACTGCAGTTATCATAGATGACACTGCCAACACAATGAACATAACATTTTGAACATTAAGACCTAAAGATTGGCTTTTTAACTCACCGACTTGCAGTAGTTTAATGCCATTTTTCATTGAAAATAAAATGACCATAGCAACTATCATTGTTAAAGCAATGATAATGACATCGTGGTACTCTGCCGAAGCAAAGCCACCGAACAAGTAATTAGCTATTGAATTCATTTTCCGTGGATTAATTAAAACTAACATATACAGAAGTGCATTGAATAAGGCACCAATCATTAAACCTAATATGATGAGCACACGTATAGGATAACCACGTGACAATATCACTGTTAGGCCAAGTACGAGTACAAGTGTAATCAAACTGAATGCTATAGAGAAAAAAGGCACCCATAGAAAACTTAACCCGAGAAATAGTGCCAGTCCGGAGCCTAAAGAAGCACCACTTGCTAAGCCTAGTGTAAAACTATCAGCTAATGGATTATTCAAAATGGTTTGAAACATATGCCCAGCTATAGTGAGTGTCGCACCAGTAAGCATAGCTTCAAGAACTCTAGGAAGTCTTACCTTTAATAAAATAGTTTGATTAAATGCATCATTAAGGCTTCCTAAGTCCCACCATAAACTGACTAAAACACTAATTAATAGAATGATTAACCATATGACTATACTTCGAATTCTTTTCATCATAATCTCTTTTCTCATTTTTCTTTATACATATAGTAACAAAATCATATTAAAAAAGTCAGTGTCTGAAAGACCACTGACTTTTTGAGCTATTATTTTTTATAAATGACATCCCTTAATTCTTTTAGGCCTTCATCAATTCGAGGACCTGGTCGAGAAATCTCGTCTCCATTAACTGATTCAATTCGTGTATTTTTAACAGCATTAATCTTATCGAAGCCACCACGTTTTTTAATCATTTTAATATAATCAGATTTTGATTTACCTTCAGTAGAAATTAATATATCTGGATTATGCTTAATGATGCTCTCTTTACTGACTGATTTCCAACCATTTATATCTGAGAAGCTATTCTTCGCGTCTAGTTGATTTAACATATCATCGAAGAATGTGCCTTTACCTGCTGTATAAATATCTGGTTTAGATGAAACTTCCATAAATATACTTTGCTTTTTATGATGTTTAGGAACAGAATTAACTACTTTATCAACGTTCTTTTTCGTTTCATCTACTAAATCTTGAGCTTGATGCTCACGTCCTGTAATTTTACCGATAGTTTTAAAGGTGTCATATGTTTCATTAATTGATTGGGCGTCTTTAACATAAAAAACTTTAACCCCATCTTTTTTAAGTGAGTTTAATACTTTTCCTGAAGAACTTTTTTGGGACTCATGTGCTAAAATCAGATCTGGTTTAGCTTTGAGTAATTTTTCTTTATTCAAATTCATCGCATCAAATTGTTTTTTACCTTTTTTAACATCTTTAGGGTAATCATCAACCGTTGATACACCAACAATGTTATTCCCTAAACCAAGTCGATATAAGATTTCAGTATTACTTGGCATTAGAGAAACAATTCTATGGTATTTTACTTTATTATTCCCTTTTTTCGATGTTGAATTGCTATCTGATGATTGATTTGAGCCTTGACTACATGCTGCTAATGATAAAGCAAGCACGAGAATAACCATCCATAGTCTATTTCTCATTTATTGAGCATTCCCTTCTTATTCAGTAATATACATTCTTCGCTTCGTTATAATCATATCAAAATCGACAAAAATTTCATTAGAATTTTGAAATTTTAAATGATTATTTTTATTTGAATAATGTTTTAATTAAACATTTTCAAAAAAATAGTATCTTCGCCTTTTTAACGAAGATACTCAATTTCATATTATTCATAAATAGGTTTAGGATTCGGTCCATATTTATTGGAACCATCTTCACTATCAGCTACACAATATGCTAAAGCTACAAGTGCAGCGATGATAGAGATGATATAGTAAGTGATAAATAAACCACTTAAAATCATCACAAATACGTGATTATGATCTAGATGTGTATGGTTTATAACAGGTTCTATCACATTTTTTAAATAAGGTAGTAAGGTCAAAATTAAATAAAACACTGGGAATTTCTTAGTCATTCCGATATCATGAAATCTTCTTACAGATAATGAAAATGTTCCAATACATAGAATGAGTGAAATGACTTGATAAATAATTGATGAAATAATATGACCGTGAACCATAGAATTTTCTATAAATTTTGTGCCATTTAAGACTATAACTTCAATAATAGCATTGATTAAAAAGGGCCACCAAAAATCGCGTCTTCTACTGCGACCTTTTAGTTTAAAGAAATTCAGCCAGAATAACTTATAGGCTTCAATCATCGTACCACCTCTAAAATATTTATAACTTTAGTTACTACAAAAATCATTATATAATTAATTAATCAAAATTAAAAATCAATATAAATTATAATATCTCCTATTCTATAGTTTTTAACTATAAAAAACGCCCTACTTTCTAAGTGGGCGTTTATCGTTACTCAGTAATAATTAAGATTAATATTTTTGAAAGGAACAATTAGTACGTTATATATTCATTTATGGCATTTGCAATATATCGATTTAATCCTTCATTACGGTTTTTATTAATATTTTTAGCAAATCGTTCATCATCAACATATGTTGTTGCAATATAGGACATAAATTGTTTATCGCAGTTAGGAACTTGTAGCTTCAATATGTCTTCTAGTTTTTTTATTCTAGTGCTTGCCTCCTTAATCGAGACATCTTTAGAAAATAAATCACTCATCTCATCGAAAAATGTATTTAATTCAACATTAATATTTTTATAGTTCTCTTTTTTCTCAGAATCATTCATATCTTGTTGCTGTTCCTCATAAGATTGATAGTACTTAGTATCACCATACTTCAAAGCCGCTTCATTTTCATATTGTTGATATAAATCAAATTCTTTCATATTCGTCACCTCAATTTCTTCATTGCTCTCTTGTTTAAAATAGTAGTCAAGATGTTCAATGATTACATTCAACTTATCTCTTTTCTTAATTACATCATCGTAATTCTTACGCAACACTTCGTTTTTAGTATTTATATCACTTTTAAAATAATCATTAATTTCTTTTAATGTTAAATCAAGCTCCCTTAAAAATAAGATATATTGCAGTTTAGAAATATCTTCTACACTATAAAGACGATAACCATTGTCTTCAATATGATGAGGGATTAATAATTCTATATCGTGATAATAATGAAGTGTACGTAAACTCACTCCTGTAATGTCACAAAGATCTTTAGGACTAAAATACGCTTTCATATCTTCACCTCCTAAGCTGAAGTATGAGGTATGACGTTACGTAAAGGTCAATGTTTAATTTTCAAAAAATGAATCTAAAAATGTATAACGATGTTCTCCTTTACCGTTAAAATAATTTTTACCAAAATTATCGAGTAAAGCATGGAATTCATTCGCATCTTGGTTAGTGAAATTAGAAGGTAATTGAATGGTCTTCTTAAACTTATCGTAGGTTTCAGTCTGAGAATAGCCTAACTTAGCATATATACGGCGAGTATAACTGTCTGGAATAAATTCTATCCCTTTAAAAATATATACAATTAAAACATCTGCCGTTTCACCTCCAATACCACGAATATTTAATAATTCCTTTTTTAAATTCTCACCATAGTATTGTGCGATATCTTTGTAATTAAAGTCATGTTGATTTAACCAATTCATTAAAGCGTGAATCGCTTTACCTTTATTTTTATAGAAACCGCTCAAACGAATCGTTTGTTGCAAATCTTCGAGTGACATATTTAATATCTTTTTACCATTGAATTGCGTCTCTTCTTTGAGACGTGTTAATGCCATATCTGCATTTTTCCAATTAGTATTTTGAACAAGTATAGCCCCTAGCATCATCTCAATAGGACTTTGAGCTGGCCACCAATGTTGTGCACCCATATTTTTATATAGAATTCGATACAGTTCCATTGTAGATAGCATGTTTACACTCCAATTCTTTATAAAATTAATACCCTCACAAATATAGATTTATGAGGGCATAAGACTGTTTATTTAATTAAATATGTTTTGAATTACATAGACTCAGGTGCTGTAACGCCAACAAGTGTTAAAGCATTGTGTAATGTAATTCTTACTGCTTCAATCATAGCTACTAATGCTTTAGTCTTTTCAATATCATCAGTTAAAACTTTCTCGGCGTTATAGAATTTATGGAAAGCTGCAGCTAAATCTTGAATATAATTTGTTAAACGATGAGGCGCACGATGTTCTGCTGCGCTCTCAATTGTTGTTTCGAATTCAGCAACTTTCTTTAATAAGTCTATTGCTTTTTCATTAGTAATTGTATCGAAATTAGCATTTGTTGTGATATCAACACCTTGCTCTTTCGCTTGTCTTAGTATTGAACAAATACGTGCGTGAGCATACTGAGCATAATAAATTGGGTTATCTTGTGATTGCTCCTTGGCAAGTTCAAGATCAAAATCAAAATGAGAGTCAGGACTACGCATTGTTAAGAAGTAACGCGCTGCATCAATGCCTACTTCATCCATAATTTCACGTAAAGTAATCGCATTGCCTGTACGTTTACTCATTTTCACTTCTTCACCATTTTGCATTAAACGCACCATTTGCATAATTTGAATTTCAAGACGATCACTATCTACACCAAATGTTTCAAGACTTGCTTTAAGACGATTTATATAACCGTGATGGTCAGCACCCATTAAATCAATTAAGATATCATTTCCACGATTAATTTTGTTGTAATGGTATGCTGTATCAGGTGTAAAGTAAGTGTAGTTACCATCCTTTTTAATTAATACACGGTCTTTATCATCTTTGAAATCACTTGTACGTAACCATGTTGCACCATCAGCTTCATATGTGTAACCTAATTCTTTCATTTTAGCTAATGTGTTATCGATTGCACCATTTTCATATAAAGACGTTTCACTGAACCAGTTATCAAAATGTACATTAAAATCAGCTAAGTCTCTCTTTAACTTATCCATTTCATAATCTACACCTAATTGTCTAAATGTTTTTAGGCGTTCTTCATCTGAATAATCCTTGATTTCTGGATGCTTATTAGCCAAATCTTTACCAATTTCAATAATGTCTTTACCATTATATCCATCTTCTGGCATTTCATGGCTTGTATCACCTAGAGCTTCAAAATAACGTGTCTCTATTGAACGAGCTAAATTAGTAATTTGATTCCCTGCATCGTTAATATAGTATTCACGAGTGACATTGTACCCTGCGGCGATTAGAATATTGGCTAATGAATCACCTACAGCAGCATTTCTAGCATGACCAATGTGTAAATCACCAGTTGGATTTGCAGACACATATTCTAATAAAATGTTTGTATTTTTAGGTTGATCTGCATAGCCAAATTGATCGCCTTTATTAATCGCTTCTGGAATAATTTGAGTAAGATATTGATTATCTAAGTAAAAGTTAATAAAACCTGGGCCTGCAATATCAATTTCTTTAACGTGTGCTTTACTTGTATCAAGATTATCTACAATCGCTTGTGCTATTTCACGTGGATTACGTTTAGCAATTTTAGTTAATACCATCGCAATATTAGATGAGTAATCACCATTTTTAGTATCTTTAGGTATTTCAATTTTTATTTCGGGAATATCTTCAGCTAATCCCGCTTTTTTGATACTAGCTTCAATTTCTTCAATTAATGTCTGTTTCACTTGATCGATAATATTCATTCGCTTATCTCCTTATAATTTAGTTCGTATTGATAAGAACCCATCTTTTCTTCATTTTGATATAGTTCATAGTGAATTTTCAATTTCCCACCATTTGGCGTTACAAAGTGTAAAATACTCAGTGTTTTCACTGTTAAAGGTATCCGTCCTGCGGGTATATCATATAAAGTTGTCGTTTCTTCCCCTTCAACGAAATGTAGATTCATATTGATATCGCCTTTACGAATCAACTTAACTCCGCTATCTTCAATTTTTATTGTAACATTGACTTTTGCTTCTTCAATTTCTTCTGTATACCGGATAAATTCTGCTCGTCGTTTCTGCCAAGCACCTTTTGTAGTAAACTCAAATTTTTGTTTTTCATCATTCTGTTTCAAAACCTGTTTAGTTTGAATATTTATGTTTTTATCCAATTTACTACTCACCTTAATCTTTACAATAATACATGTAATTATAGCATAAAAACACTATCGCTTGTAGTACGCTCCTACTTTCTACGTATCGACTTATTTTGTCTAAAAATTAAAAAATCGTCTCCATATCTTATCGATATGAACACGATTTTACATAGGTTATCATTAGAATTACTTGTTGAATTCAACATCAACGATATCCATGATATATTTATCTCGAATAGAACAATACTTTTTGAAATATACGATGCCGAATACAATTGCTGCAATGATGAATACATATTTTTTCATCTAACTACCTCATATTTCATAATTTTTGATGTACATCATCCTTTATTATATCATCTTCTTTTAAAATTGGTCACAACTATTGAATAAATATATAGTTTCTCATATTTTACTCACCAGGAATAAATACATTTGCTTCACTATCATTTGGATAATAATAACCATTCGGAATGGATTGTAACTCAATTAAAGCGTTAAACGGTGCCTTAACATAAACACTCTTACTTCCTTCAGAATCCTCGTAAGTTGAATTACCATGTGTTTCAGATAATGGTTCTGCACCAGCACGTTTAACATTTTCTAATACGTCCTCAATATGATCGACCATTAATGAAATATGATTAAAGCCTAAATCTTCTAGTTTGAGTGGTTCTTTTTGATTACTACTTTCTATTTCAAACATTTCTATATTAGCTCCCTCACCAATCACTATCATTCTTTGACGAACGATTTTTGCTCCTTTTGAAAGACCTAACATGCGTTCAACTTCTTCTCCTTCACGAGGTTGGTCATTATATGTAAGAGCATCATACGCTATTTTAGCGTCAAACGCCTCTTTTAAGAACGTTGTTGCCTCCTCAATATCTAATACTGTTAAACCAATATGATTAATTCCCTTAATATGATTCATTGAACTTCTCCCTTTCATTATTTTAAAGATGTTTACCCTAAATTTTAGATTTAAATATTTCACATCACTAATTTTGAATAAAGCTATTTATTTTCATAAATTAAAATATTCTAAAAATTGTGCTACAATTTACATATAATAATTGCATTGCAACACTTTATTAAGAGTATACATTTAATAGTAATTTATAATATTTAAATAAACGGAGGGAATGTTAGTGAAGACAGATGTGCTCTACGGCAAGTCTGAAATTAGTGTCAATGTACCTGATGATAGCACTATTATAGAACCTCAAAATATTGACGCTATTGAAGATTATAAAACAGCCATTAAAGACGTTTTAAGACATCCAACCAACTCAAAACCTCTTAAAGAAATGGTTAAAAGTGATGACATCGTATCTATAGTAATTAGTGATATCACTCGCCCAACACCAAACCATATTCTTGTACCTTTACTAATTGAGGAATTGAACCATGTGCCACGTGAAAATTTCGTAATTATTAATGGTACAGGAACACATCGTGACCAAACGCGCGACGAGCTTATTCAAATGTTAGGTGAAGATATTGTGGATACAGTTAAAATTGTCCATAACCACTGTACTGAAGCAGATAGTCTTATCAAAGTTGGGGAGAGTAAATATGGTTGTGATGCATATCTCAATAAAGACTATGTTGAGTCAGATTTCAAAATCGTCACTGGTTTCATTGAACCTCATTTCTTTGCAGGATTTTCAGGCGGTCCAAAAGGTATTATGCCAGGTATCGCTGGATTAGAAACTATTCAAACTTTCCATAATGCAAAGATGATTGGCGACCCTCGTTCTACATGGGGAAATTTAGAAGATAACCCTGTTCAGGATATGGCTAGAGAAGTGAACCGTATGTGTAAGCCAGACTTCATGTTAAATGTGGCTTTAAACAAAAGTAAGGAAATTACGGCTGCATTCGCTGGAGAAGTTTTTGAAGCACATAAAGAAGGATGTGCTTATGTTAAAGAACACGCGATGTTTAAATGCCATCAACGTTTTGATGTCGTCATCGCTTCTAATTCAGGTTATCCTTTAGATCAAAACTTGTATCAGACTGTTAAAGGTATGAGTGCTGCTAGTAAAATCGTCAAAGAAGACGGAAATATTATTATGGTCTCCGAATGTGCAGATGGCTTTCCAGATCATGGTAAATTTGCTGAAATCTTTAAAATGGCTGACACCCCTCAGGGAATTCTAGAGCTTATCCATGATCCTAATTTTAAAGAGATGGATCAATGGCAAGTTCAAAAACAAGCGAGCATTCAGACCTTTGCCAATGTTTATGTCTACTCAGAATTAACAGATCAACAATTGAAAGATTCAATGTTGAATCCAACTTCAAATATTGAACAAACGCTTCATGAGTTAGAAGAACAATATGGACGTAAATTATCAATTGGTGTCATGCCACAAGGACCACTAACCATTCCATATGTTGAAAATGAAGAATAATTTGGGAGGATGATGAGAATGACTGAATTATTAAATAAAGAAATGAAATTAAATCACTTACTTAAAGAAATGCAAAGTGTTGTCATTGCATATTCAGGTGGTGTAGATAGCAGTTTAGTACTTAAAAAAGCGATTGATGTTTTAGGTGTTAAAAATGTTAAACCTGTGGTTGTAAAATCAGAACTTTTCAGAAACGAAGAATTTAACCAAGCGATTGAATTAGGTCGAAGCCTAGGTGTAGAAGTATTAGAGACTGAAATGGCTGAACTTGAGGACGATAATATCGTTAAGAATACACCCGAAAGCTGGTATTTCAGTAAACGACTTCTTTATGGAAAACTTAATGAAATCAAAGAGGAATTCAACTTTAATTATATCTTAGATGGCATGATTATGGACGATCTCAAGGATTTCCGTCCAGGCTTAAAAGCTAGAGATGAATTTGGAGTACGTAGTGTACTTCAAGAAGCACATCTCTATAAATCAGAAATTAGAGAATTAAGTAAACAACATGATTTACCTGTATGGAATAAACCGGCTCTATGTAGTTTAGCTTCACGAATCCCTTATGGTGAAACGTTAAGCTTTGCTAAAGTAAACAAAGTCAACGAAGCAGAGAAATACATTCTACAATTAGGAATCAATCATGTCCGTGTACGCTATCACCATAATATCGCTCGTATCGAAGTGGTTGAAGATGATTTAGCTACTGTAATAAAAAATAGAGACAATATCACTTTACGCTTAAAAGAACTTGGTTTCGACTATGTCACTGTAGATTTAGAAGGATACAGAACAGGCAGTATGAACGAAGTCATTGATACAAAAGCAACTAATTTAGTACAAGGAAGTTAACACATGAGTAAAGATCCAAACTTTATAGATGACTTACTTGAAGGTGTAAAATCAAATCAAATTTCTATAGATGAAGCTAAAGCCCAACTCAGTCACTATGACGAATTGGGCTTTGCTAAAATTGATTTACATCGAGCAAAGCGACAAGGCTTTCCCGAAGTCATCTTCGGTGAAGGTAAAACTAAAGAACAAATTAAACAAATTATTGAAAGCCTTACTCAACACGACAATGTGATTTTAGTGACACGTATTGATGAAACAAAGGCGAAGTTTGTACTCGAACATCACCCCTATCTCCAGTATCACTCAGTAGCTAATATTGTGAGTACGCCGATAGAAGAAATTAAAAAATCACAAAATTATATTTCTATCCTTTGTGCTGGAACCTCGGACTTAGCAGTAGCCGAAGAAGCTGCTTTAACTGCGGAAGTAATGGGAATTCAAGTTAAACGCTTCTATGACGTTGGTGTGTCTGGCATTCATCGACTATTTAATCACATCCATGAGATACGCCAAGGTAAGGTATCCGTGGTCATTGCTGGAATGGAAGGTGCCTTGGCTAGTGTTGTAGGAGGACTTGTCGATCATCCCATCTATGCCGTCCCTACCAGCGTTGGCTATGGTGCAAATTTAGACGGCGTCACTACACTACTTTCCATGATTAACGCATGTGCACCTGGTACCAGTGTACTCAATATTGATAATGGCTTTGGTGGAGGATATAACGCTGGAATGATAGTGAAGATGATAGAAAATAACTAGAATGGAGCATCAATATGGCAAATGCAATTTACTTAGATTGTCATGCAGGCATAGCCGGTGACATGCTATTGTCAGCTTTAGTCGATTTAGGGGCTGACCCACATAAAATTGAAAGCGAACTTAAAACGTTACCATTAGATAATTTTGAACTTCATTTTCAGAAGAAGGTAAAACAAGGCATACATGCAATGACCTTAAACATTGATTTCGATGAACCACACCATCACCGTCACGCGTCAGATATCTTTAAAATGATTGATGACAGCGCACTTTCACCACGTGTTAAAGCTCGAAGTAAAAGTATATTTGAAGTGATTGGTCACGCAGAAGCTAAAATTCATGGTATGTCATTTAAAAACGTCCACTTTCATGAAGTGGGGGCAATGGACTCTATTATCGATATTATTGGTGGATGTATTGCTTTAGAATTATTAAATATTGACGAATTATATTGCTCGCCTATTCCTACAGGTAATGGCAAAATCAATATCGCCCATGGTATCTACCCCGTACCAGCACCTGCCACTGCTGAGATACTTAAAGACGTTCCATTAGCTAAATTTGATGTTCAAAGTGAGTTAACGACGCCAACTGGTGCGGCCTTTGCGAAAAGTTTAGTATCATCATTTGGCCCATTCCCATCTGCTACGATGAAAGAAATTGGGTATGGCGCAGGGAGTAAAGACTTTGACTTCCCTAATGTGTTAAGAGTTATTCAATTTGAAACTCAATCAAAAAAGCAAGATGATGTCCATGTTATCGAATGCCAAATTGATGATATGTCACCTGAATCATTAGGACACTTCATGGATATAGCACTCGAACATGGTGCACTAGATATTTACTACACTCCAATATTTATGAAAAAAGGACGTCCAAGTACACAATTAACCTTAATCTGTAAAACTGAGAACGCAGCTAAATTTGAAACTTTAATCTTACAAGAAACATCTTCTCTCGGAGTTCGTAGTTACGCAGTTCGTAGAAATATACTAGATCGAGAATTTAGAGACATTGATACCGACTACGGGAATATTTCTGTGAAATTCGCTTTGCAAGAGGGTAAAATTTTAAAAATGAAACCCGAATATGAAGATGTAAAACAAGTTGCTAAAAGATTTGAAAGACCATTTCATGTCATTCATAATGAAATTATAGAAGCTTTGTATCACACATATCAAATTGGTGAAGAATTAAAATAATTACTTTATAGAGGAGATAAGTGATGAATAGAGATGATTTAAAATATACAATAGAAAAGCTTTATACTGATATTTTAATCAATCTTGATGTTAATAAAATTGATACGTACTTTGCCCCTTCTTATGTTCAAACCACAGATCATCAAACGTCTGATATTAATGAGTTCACAGATCATCTTAAGAAACTGAAAGAAGTTGTGGCTCGTCTTTCTATTGAAGAATTTAAAACCATGCTCATAGATGAGTCTCAAAACACGATTTTTTTACGCTATGATGTTCATGTAGAAAAGAAAAATGGAGATAAAGGTAAAGTAGAAGTTTATGCAGAATTTGTCTTTAATGAAGATGGTAAAGTCATCACATGCAAAGAATTAACATTGCCTTATAATGAAGAACTTAACGGAATTGGCAGTGTGAAATAATACTATAAGAGCCTTTAAATGAATTTAGCAAACATTCATTTAAAGGCTTAGATTTTATTCGGATATATTTATTACAAAATGAATATATTTTTAATAGTTATTCAAATGCTTGATATAATTCGTCGCTAGAATTATTCCACATGTCTTCGTTATGATCTTTTAAGAATTTTTTTAAGATTTTCTTATTTTCATCACCAATTTGATCGATAATAAATTGATGTTTCATAGATTTATCCATCATATTTACATGTTCAGGCATACTCTTATAGCCACGACGGATACTTCTATTCACTAATAAGTAACAAGCTGTGACACCTGCATAGTACGGTCCTTGTTCACTACGTTCTGTAGTCACCCAACACAACCAATATTCTTTAGCTTCGTCGCCTTCAACTTGCTCTTTATCATTAATCCATTTAACACCTTTTTCAACTTTTGCACGTGCATGCATCCCGCCAATATCAATAAAAGCTTCTTTATTTTCAACATCTATAAAAACAGGTGCAATATTATCTAAACTAATTGACCCGATATTCGTTCCTTTATGTCCATCTAATGGGTCATTTTTTATAATATTAAAATTAAAACCTTTTTTCTCAGCCAAGTTAGATACCTCCCATTCTGAAAATCATTGATTCAATGATGATATTTTCAATCTTATCTAATAGGTACAATGAGTGTAAAGCTCTAATTAAGTTCATTCAATAAATTAATAATAGCACCTTTAATTTCAAGATTATCTATATTTAGAATCAGTTCCTTAGGATAATATAATTTATGGTCTTCACGATTAATACCAGTAATACTATTAATTACCATAGATTGATGACTTATTTCTGTAATAGAACCATTACTTCTTAACAAATGGATCGGTTTACGATTAGATCCAGGGCGATCGTAATCATAAGGTAAATCTGAGAAAGCTTCACTTACAAAGTAATAGTCAGGGTTGATACCACCTGCTTCAAATAATTCTTGTAATTCTGAAATAGTAATTATTGAACCATCAAACGGGATATATTTGAATAAATCTCTATTTATAAAACGACGTGACAAGTCACTGAGTATAGGATCATCTTCATTAATCCATTTTTTCAAGTAATATAGTACAACCGCTTCATCTAACTCAACATACTGTTCAATTGTCATTGTCCCTTCGAAGAATGGTACAAAGTCATGGGGATACATTCTAAATTCATAGCCTTCACTATAAAGTTGCTTCGCGCGTTGTAAACAATTATTTAGTAAAACTTCTCCCCCACGACTTACAGGGTGAAAATAGATTTGCCAATACATTTGGTAACGACTCATAATAAAATTCTCAACCGCGTGCATACCGCTCTCTTTAATCAATACTTCATCTTTTGAAGGACGCATTAATCTTAAAATACGTTCCATATCAAACGAACCATAAGTCACACCTGTGAAATACGCATCACGTTGCAAGTAGTCCATACGATCAGCATCAATTTGAGAAGATATCATTGATATAATTAGTTTATTATCATGTGTTTTATTAATAACATCTGCAACTTCTTGTGGGAATGTTTCAGAAACGCGACTAAGCACTTCATTGACTTCCGTGTCTTCAGTGATTATAGCTTGAGTAAATGCTTCATGATCAGTATTAAATATCTTTTCAAAACTATGAGAGAAAGGGCCATGGCCTAAATCATGTAGCAACGCTGCGCACAGTGCAAGTGGACGGTCTGTATTATCCCAGGCCTCTCTACCTATAAAAGACTCGTCAATCATTCGACGAACGATTTCATATACACCTAATGAATGCCCAAAGCGACTATGTTCTGCAGTATGAAACGATAAATATAAGGTACCAAGTTGTTTGATACGTCTTAAACGTTGAAATTCTTTAGTTTTAATTAAATCCCAAATCAACTGATCTTTAACATGTATGTATCGATGAATAGGATCTTTAAATACCTTTTCTTCAGTTAGTTTACTTGTTGCATATGATGATAGTGCCATACTTCCCCTCCTTAGGAACACTAGAATGACGTTCATAGTGCTTTTTTGTTTGAGTATTACCCCGGAAATAATTTAACTCCATTAATAAACTAGTTTTGATGCATATCGTTTATGATATTAAAAGGTCTTTTTCATTAGAGCTAAGTCCATCGTCTCTCCATACATTTCAGGTTGATAAGAACGAACGATTTCAAAGCCATTTTCCTTATAATAATCAATACTATGGTTATTCTTATTATCTACTTCTAAATAAACGGTATCATATCTATCTTTAAATTGATTTAAACCTTCTTTAAGTAAACTTGTACCATAACCTTTATGTTGAGATTGTGGTCTCACATAATGTGCAGCGAGATATAATTCCTCGCCATAAATGAAATTTGCAAAACCTATAATCTCATCATCTTCTTCCGCCACTAAAAAGAGTTGTTCTTTTAATCTCTTCTTCAAATGAGTTTCATTATAAGAAGCAGCCAACAATTCATTGACTGTAGAAGCTGCATAAATATTTAAATATGTATTATACCAAGCTTTAGTAGCAACATCTCTAATAGCTACTACATCATTCTCAGTTGCTTGTCTCACTCTATACATGTTACTTTCTCCCCTAACTATTACAAGCTATTAATAAAGGCATTATATCACATTTATGTTAACTTAATTCAATTTAAACATTTAAAAACCCTATATAAAAATTATTTTGAAACTATTAAAATCCAAACTGGAAAATTAATAAAATTTCGATAAATAGAATTAAACGAAACTACTAACTCACAAAAAATAAAAAACAACGAAAGATAACATTAAAATTTAAAATGTTTCTTCCGTTGAATTGTCATAATCTTATTTACCTAGTTCTTCATTCCATTCTCGTGCACGATCTAAAGCATATATATCTTTTTTAATATCTCCAGGCTTTTCAGCAGTTCCAATAATATAACCTTTCAACTCTCCGCCTAAAAACTCTACACTATATTTCATCTGAGTAATACATGGTTTAGCTTTGACTTTAGGACAATCGCCACCTACTAAAATTAATCGAAAATCCTTTTTAGCCATCTTAGATTTGAAATCATGATAATCCTTGTCTTCCATAGTCTCAGACCAATGATCTATAAATGCCTTCAAAGAAGCCGAAATACTATACCAATATACTGGCGACGCAAATATCACTGTATCACTCTCTAATACTAAATCAATAAGTTGTTTATAATCGTCTTCATACGATTCAATATAGTAATCTTCATGTCTCACATCACGAACAGGATTAAATTGATATTGAGTGACATCCACCCAAGTGTAATCTAAACCGTCTAAAGCATATCGGGTTAATTCTGCCGTATTCCCTTCAGGACGGCTCCCACCAAACAACACCGTAATCATTATTCATTTCCTCCAACTTTATACTGTGCATTTTTATGTATAGATATTATTTAACATACCCAAAATTTCTCAAATCATTTTGTCTAAACTTTAAAATTTATAACTACATTAAAAAAGCGATACTCAACGTCATATGTTGGTATCGCTCTTAAATTTCCCTAATATTACTTTTCAATCGGGAATAATTGATCAATTTTATCAATTTCATCTTGAGTTAATTCAATATTTGCAGCATCAATATTTTCTACAACTTGTTCAGCGCGTTTAGCACCTGGAATTACAACGTCTAATGATGGACGTGTTAAGTAGAATGCTAGTACGACATTCGCAATTGACGTGTTGTGCGCTTCCGCTATATCCGTTAATTCCTTAACACGACGTACATTATCATTGAACACTTCAGGTTGGAAATCACGACGTGTTGCACGATGATCGTCAAATGTTTGGTCTTCATCATATTTACCTGCTAATATTCCAGAAGCTAATGGGAAGTATGGTACAAATGTAATATTATTTTCCGCTGCATATGCCATTACTTCTTCATTTTCGCGATGTAATAAATTATATTCTAATTGTACGACATCGACATATCCATCTTTATTTGCTTCTTTCAATTGTTCTAATGAGAAGTTAGACACACCTATTGCTTTTATTTTACCTTCATCTTTTAATTCTTTTAACGCTGCAACAGCTTTATCTTTTGGCGTCTCTTCATCAGGAAAATGAATATAATATAAATCAATATAATCTACTTGGAGACGTTTTAAACTATTCTCAACTTGTTGCTTTAGATATTCTGGGTTATTATTTTGTACTACTTCATCATTATCTTTAATAACATGTGACCCTTTAGTTGCGATTTGTACTTGTTCACGTGGATATTCTTGTACAACTTGTCCAACGAGTTCTTCAGAACGTTCAGGTCCATAAATATAAGCTGTATCTAATAAAGTGATACCATTATCAATTGCTTTACGTACAACGTCTTTACCTTGTTCTTCATCCAAATTCGGATATAAATTATGTCCACCTACTGCATTAGTTCCAAGTGCAATTGGGAAGACTTTAACATCTGATTTACCTAATTGTACTTTATTAGCCATTGAAGTCATCTCCTTCATTACTATTACTGTTTTTTTATTTCATTTTCAAAAATGAACTTACAAATTATATTTACCCTACTTATAGTATATAAAATCACGAAAAATTTGTGACGAAGTCATAAAGATTGACTATTGATACTTATTGCAGTTAAATGTAACTAAAGAAGTTACATTTAAGGTGGGTAGATATGAATTTAGAATTCAACATTGCGGTACATGTGTTAAGCTTTCTTACTAAGCACAAAAACGAAAAATTTAATAGTAAGGAATTGGCGGAATTAACTTGTCTTAATCCCGTTCAGTTAAGACGTGTCGTGGCTAACTTAAGCGACCAGCAACTTATCACTACAGTACGTGGTAAAGATGGCGGATACAAAGCTAATCAATATACGTCTACAGTGAATTTAGCTGAGTTATATCAACAATTCATTCTCGCTAAAGATAATAATCAACGCGTTTACACTGGAGACCGCAACAGTCACTGTGACATTTCTAAACATATTGCACAGATAATGGCTCGATATCGTGATGAAGAAATTCAACTCATTTTAAATTTCTATCGTAACAAAACAATTCAAGATGTCTTAAAGGACATTTTGCAGGAGGTAAACCAAATATGACATCTTATGACCTTATCATCATTGGATTTGGTAAAGCAGGTAAAACTTTAGCATCTTTCGCAGCCGGACAAGGACAGCACGTCGCACTTATAGAACAATCATCTAAAATGTATGGCGGTACATGTATAAATATTGGATGTATTCCTTCTAAAACATTAGTGCATGACGGTATCGAAGGAGCATCGTTCGATGAAGCATTTTCAAGAAAAAATGAAGTAGTGAATGCATTAAATAAAAAGAATTATAACAATTTAGCATCAAAAGACAATATAGATATATTAGATTATAAAGCGTCTTTTGTTTCTAATAATGAAATTGCGTTATTGGATCATGCAGGTAATGTAAAAGATAAAATCACAGGGAACAAAATCATCATTAATACTGGAGCTCAAGCAAATATACCAAAAATTGAGGGTATAAAAACTACTAAAAATATATATGATTCAACTGGATTATTAAATATTAATTTCCAACCTAAAGACTTAGTCATTGTGGGTGGTGGATATATTGCACTCGAATTTGCTTCAATGTTTAGTAATTTAGGAACACAAGTGACTATATTAGAACATGGTGATGTGATAATGCCTCGTGAGGACCGAGAGGTGGCTGACCTAGCACTTCAAGATTTGCAAGACAAAGGGATTTCAGTTCATACAAACGTTGAAACAACTGCATTTTCTAATGAAGGCGACTCAACAATCGTTCATACCAATCATGGTAAATTTAAAGCTGATGCAGTGTTACTAGCAACTGGACGTAAACCTAACACCGATGGATTAGGTCTAGAGAATACTGACGTAAAAATGGGTCAACGTGGTGAAGTACAGGTAAATTCCCAACTTCAAACTTCAGTTAAACATATCTATGCAGCTGGGGATGTTAAAAGTGGCTTACAATTCACTTACATTTCTCTTGATGACTTTAGAATTCTTCGTTCCCAACTCTTTGGAGATGGATCGCGAACAACTGAGAATAGAGGCAACATTCCTTATACAGTATTTATCGATCCACCTCTATCAAGAGTTGGTCTCACTGCTGCTGAAGCAGAAGCACAAGGTTTTAATTTCCTGGAAAATAAAATCTACGTAAATACAATACCTCGACATAAAATTAATAACGATTCAAGAGGTATTTTCAAAGTTGTACTAAATAAAGATAATGGCGAAATATTAGGTGCAAGTTTATATGGAAAAGAATCAGAAGAATTGATTAATCTCATCAAATTAGCGATAGATCAGCACATCCCATACAAAGTACTAAGTGAAAATATCTATACACACCCAACTATGGCCGAATCATTCAACGATTTGTTTTTAGAACCACTTTGATTTTAATCATTAGTGGTTCTTATGCAGTAGATCCTTATCTACTGTATTCCTTTTTACACTTTGATTTTTAATCATTAGTGGTTCTTATGCAGTAAATCCCTATCTACTGTATTAAAACTCTCACTTTGGATTTTATCAAAAAAAGGAACTGCGCTACGTCAGTTCCTTTTTTTAGTATTTATCTATTTAGCCGCTTTACGTTTTTCTAGTTTCTCTTTAAGTTTGCGGTCTTGCTCTTCTTTACGGCGTTTGCGTTCTTCATTACGTTTTCTTAAACGCTCTTCTTCCTCAGGATCACGTGGTTTCTTCAATTGTTTAATGACCTTCTCCATTAACTCTTCTTCAGTTAAAGCAGCAAGTGGGCGATTATTAACGAATGCAAAGGTCTTACGTCTTCCCGGACCACAGTATGACTGACAGCCAATCTCAATTTCCGCTTCAGGATCTAATTTTTCTAATTTCTTTTTCAACGTTTTAATATTAACTGCCTGACATTCATCGCAAATCAGAAATTTATTCTGCATCTTGCTACCCACCTTTCTATTATTAAATCAGCTCATATCATAATCATTTCTCTATATAACTCTAATTATTTTACTCTTTTTGCTATAAATTTCAAGTTGATTTAATCGATAATATACACCATATAAAAAAACAACCTTTAATAAAGGCTGTTTTTATTACTGTCCATGATAAATCCTAAATTTTAATGGTTTAATCCCTTGCGCTATCCATTCATCATAAATTAACTGTTTATCAATAATAGTGTTAATAATTGTAATACCACAATCACCGCCACCAGCGCCAGATGTTTTAGATGCGCCACCGTGTTTCTCACCAATGTCACATAATTTCTTAAGTTTATCTGTTTCTATATCAACTGTTGCTTCAACATCCATTGATTGAATAACACGACGATTTTGTCGTATCATCTTTTGAACGCCTTTGATATTATTAGTCTTAAACGCTTGAATTAAACTTTCTACACAATCATGTGATCGATCTAAAAATTCACCGTAGAAACTTGGGTCAGATTTTAGACGTTTTACTTCACTAACCAAATGTGGTGATGATGCAGGAGAACCTGTCCATCCAATTAAAACTTCCATATTTTCTGGTGCCTGTAATGGTTCAATATGAAGTCCTGGCCAGTTTTTTTCTAATACGTCATTTACAGATGTTTCTTCCATCTGTTGCTTAACCCAATCATGATCGAATGTACTATAAGCAAGCCAACCGCTGTATACACTCACTGCTATATCTCCACAAGAACTCAAACTTTGTAATTTCATATTAGCTATAACTGCTAATTTATAGATATACAAATTCGAAAGTTGCATGTCATAAAACTCATTCAATACTTTAACAACTGAAACTAAAACAGCAGCACTTGATCCTAAGCCATACTTCTGGCCAGAATCATCAGCTAAATTACTATCAATCGTTAAGTGGAAATGTTTAAGTTTGATATTGCAACTGCGTGCATATTGTTCAAATACCTCGATAGCAGTAACTACATACTTCAATTGCTTAGCAGCTTGCACATCAGATATTTCAATTTTATCTTCATTACGATCAAATTTTACAGGTTCGTAATGTAATGTTTTGGAATGAATACTTCCCTCAACTTCATTAGAGGCTTCTATTGTTGCTGTAACAAATCTGTCTACTGCAATAAGGACAGATTTATAGCCTGGTTCTGTTACAGCATATTCACCTGCGACATAAAGTTTTCCGGGTGCTTTGACCTGTATCATTCTATCTCTTCCTTACTTAATAATTTCAACGCCAGTACTAATAATATCACTTACAATAATTTGCGATTCATCAAATTCTTTTAAAAATTGTTCAACGACAGCTTGTTTATTTTTCTTTTCAACTAACACTTTAACATTTGGTCCTGCGTCCATGGTGAAATAACAAGGCAAGCCAGCTTCACGACACTGATGGACGACAGCCATCGCATCGTAACTTTCTTGAACCAAATATGTAAATGGCGGTTGTGCACCTAAATTTGTAGCATGCATTCTTAAACCATTTGCTTCTATAACTTCACCTAAATGTTTGAAATCTTTATTTTTTATTGCTTCTTTTGTCTCAGCTAAATCTTGATCAACATGGTCAAGCCAATATTGATAGAAACGAGATGTTTCTCTTGTTAAAGACATCCCTGAACGACTTGAGACTTTTTTCGATTGGTTATTGATTACTACAAAAATCATAGAAAGATCTTTTTCCCAATCATTAGCATCAATAGCATGAGCATAAGAAGTCGCATCATCCTGACCTTTTTCCCATTCAGCAAAGCCTCCGTAGATACTTCTTGAAGCTGAACCAGAACCTCGACGTGCTAATCTAGATAAATCCTTGCTTGATAAACCTAATTGAAGTGCTTCATTACAAGCAGCTGCTAATGCAGCGTATGCACTAGCCGATGAAGCTAATCCAGCCGCTGTAGGAACAAAATTATTGCTTTCAATTTTAGCATGTAAATCTGTGGCAGCAACATCTCTCACGATATCCATATATTTTTGGATTTTAGTTGTTTCTTTAGCATCAACTTCTTCCCCGTTTAGAATAAGTTGGTCTTCAGTTAGTGACGCGTCAAACGTTACTTGTGTTTCAGTATAAAAACGTTCTAGCGTGACAGATAAACTATTATTCATCGGAATAATATATGATTCATCAGCTTTACCCCAGTATTTGATTAACGCAATATTTGTGTGCGCACGTGCTTTGCCACTTTTCACCAATGGTTTACCCTCCTAAATGTTCAATCCACGTATGTGCTGCGCCTGCTTTTTCAACAGCTGCTACGATCTTTTTGGCAGTTTGTAAATCTTGCGCAAGAAGAAGCATGCTACCGCCACGTCCTCCTCCAGTAAGCTTACCAGCGATAGCACCATGTTCTTCACCTATTTTTAATAGTCTTTCTATTTTATCATGGCTAACGGTTAAGTGTCTTAAGTCTTTTTGGCATTGATTAAATATATCTGCAAGATGATTAAAGTCATGTTTTTCAATAGATTCACTTGCTTCATGAACAAGAGATCCAATATGTTCAATATGGCTCAAGTATTCAGGGTCTTCACACAATCTATGAACATCTTCTACTGCCTGTTTAGTCGATCCTTTGACTCCAGTGTCTATAACTATCATATAACCATCAAGTTGAAGTGATTTAAGGTTTTCAACGTGCCCTTGTTTAAACCATACAGGTTTATTAGATACTATAGTTTGTGTATCAATCCCACTTGGCTTACCATGTGCAATACGTTCTGCCCAATTTGCTTCCTTGATTAATGTTTCATCATCTAAAGGTTCTCCCATGAAGTCATAACTAGCTCTAACAAATGCAACAGCTACGGCTGCACTTGAACCTAGTCCTCTTGAAGGAGGTAAGTTCGTTTGGATTTTTACAGAAAGTGGTTCTTTTACACCACTTCTTTCTATAAAACGATTAATGATAGACTTTAGATGTTCAGGCGCATCATATAACATGCCATCATATACATCACTTGTAATAGAAGAATAGTTACCTTCCTCCATACTTTCAATTAATATTTTTATTTTACTAGCATTAAATGGGATGGCGATTGCTGGCTGACCAAATGTTACTGCGTGTTCACCTATTAGAATAATCTTTCCGGTAGACTCCCCGTATCCTTGTCTCGTCATGTTTTCTCACCTTTTTATATACCTTATATATACTTTAATTCATTGACACTATCTGATAATTAATTTGAAAAATAATTTTTATTACGTATAAATACGTCTATATTTAGACATCATTGAAATTACTATTTTAGCGAATTTTACAATTGTGTTGCCACTGTTTAACGATGCAATATTTTAATATCAGTATTTTTTAACTACAAAAGAGTATAATAACTCTTTTCTTGATAACTAACAATACTTTAATAGTATAAAACTCTTAAATAGAGTTATCAAAATTATGAATTATATTTACCTTTAACTTCGATTATGTAAACATTTAATAAATTTTAACTAAAGTTTTCTAAAATTTTCCACCTTACATATGATACTACAAAAAGACCTGGGAATATATATCTATAACTAATGATATAAGAATTTATTCTTTATTTGATAATACAAGTAGAGAAGGTCTACAAATCGAGTTTTTTGTAGACCTTCTCCTATTTACTTACTCATCTATTTAAAATATTCTTACGCACGCTTTACAAATCTAATTTTTGATGCATTTTTGCATTTCGTTCGATCATTTTTTCAAAATAACCTTCATATCGTTGCCATTCATCTTCAGTAACTGGATCCATATTTAATTGAGCACCTAAATCTTTCAGTGCATATAAAAGTAAAAACATTACATCTTGAACTTTAATGTCTTTATTGAGTAACGTCTCTAATGAAGCCATAGATTCGGGATCAATATTAGGGAAACGAAACTTGGTTGTTTCTCCTTTGAGTGCGTGTTGATAAAAGTCTCTCATCATAGCAGCACGCTTAGAACCCGATCCTTCTACACAAAGATAGATTTGAACCGCTATACCTCCACGTACACGTCTTTGAGAAATACCAGCAAATTTCTTGCCATCAATACTTAAATCGAATTTACCAGGACAATAAGATTGTTCAATTTCATGTGTGTGAATATCTACATCTTCGTCTTCAAACATCTTACATATCAATAGATACATTACTGTAAAAGCTTCATCTATAGTTGTTTCAGTTTGTCCTTTAAATATTAAAGAAATATTAAGCACACCTTGGTCCAATACTACGCCAAGTCCACCTGAATTTCTCACAATGGCATTATAACCTACTTCATTTGTTAAATAACGTATGCCATCACTTAAAAATGGAAGTCTTGAATCGTGTATACCAAGGATAACTGTATGTTGGTGAATCCAAGTTCTTACTACATTACATGATAAGTCTTTCCCAACACTTTCAGAGAATGTATCGTCAAATGCAAAGGATTGCATGGGTTCCAGACCCGTTGAATGATCCACATAACGCCACGGTATTTGGTTAAAATATTTACTTGATAAATCCATTATTGTAGTGATTGAGCTGCAGTAATAATAGATAAGTTATAAACATCTTCAGTTGAGCATCCACGTGATAAGTCATTAACAGGCGAATTTAGACCTTGAAGAACAGGACCAACTGCATCATAACCACCTAAACGTTGTGCAATTTTATAGCCAATGTTACCTGCTTCAAGACTTGGGAAGATAAACACATTAGCGTCTCCTTGAATTTTAGCGCCAGGCGCTTTTTTCTCAGCTACACTAGGGACAATCGCAGCATCAAATTGGAATTCCCCATCAATCACAACATTTTCAATATTATCAGATTGAACTTTTTCTTGAGCTAATTTTAATGCTTCTTGAACTTTAGTCACGTCGTCTGATTTAGCAGAGCCCTTTGTAGAGAAGCTTAACATTGCTACTTTTGGTTCCATACCAAAGCTTAGTGCAGACTTAGCACTTTCTACAGCAATTTCAGCTAATCCTTGAGCATCTAATTCAGGGTTGATGGCACAGTCGCCGAAGATATATTGCTCGTCATCTTTAATCATAAAGAAGATACCAGAAGTCTTAGATACACCTGGTTTAGTTTTAATAATTTGTAATGCTGGACGTACTGTATCGCCAGTTGAATGTGCAGCACCGCTTACTAAACCTGCGGCTTTACCAGTGTAAACAAGCATTGTACCGAAATAATTAACATTATCTAACATTTCTTCAGCTTGTTCTTTAGTCGCTTTACCTTTTCTACGCTCTACAAATTCATCTACTAATTCAGGTTTTAAATCACTTGATGAAGGATCAATAATTTCAATATTAGTTAAATTGAGAGATTTTTCTTCTGCTAAAGATTTAATTTTTTCCTCATTACCTAACACGATGGGTGAAACATAATCACTCTCTTGTAATTGCGTTGCTGCCGTTAAAACTCTTTCGTCTTCCCCTTCAGGTAATACAATTTTTACATTTTTTCCAGATAATTTTTCTTGTAATACATTTAATAAATCAGCCATAATGTCCTCCTCAATTCACATTCATAATAACGTTTACATTTCAAATTATACGTCATTTTGTAGTAGAATTCCATTTCACTCAATTGTAAACATTTACTTAGGAGTTCCTAGTTTGTTTATGATAAAATTTAACGTGAATTGATTAAGAATTTGAAGATAAGGAGCGATAACTATGAGTGAAGCAGCCGAAACTTTAGATGGTTGGTATAGTTTACATTTGTTTTATGCAATGGATTGGACTACATTTCGTTTAGTTCCAGAAGACGAGCGTGAGGCAATGATTTCTGAATTAAAATCATTTGTTGAAGATAAATCTAAAGCAAGAGAGTCACACACAGGTGATCAAGCAATTTATAATATTACAGGCCAAAAAGCAGACCTACTATTATGGTTCTTACGTCCTGAAATGAAAGACTTAAATAAAATTGAAAATGATTTTAATAAATTACGTATTGCGGACTACTTAATTCCTACTTATTCTTACGTTTCAGTGATTGAATTAAGTAATTACTTAGCCGGCAAATCTGACGAAGACCCGTATGAAAATCCACATGTAAAAGCTAGATTGTATCCTGAACTTCCTCATTCTGAATACATCTGCTTCTATCCTATGGATAAACGTCGTAATGAAACTTATAACTGGTATATGTTACCTATAGAAGAACGTAAGAATTTAATGTATAACCACGGCATGATTGGACGTAAATATGCCGGTAAAATCAAACAATTTATCACTGGTTCTGTTGGTTTTGACGATTTTGAATGGGGTGTGACATTATTCTCAGACGATGTATTACAATTTAAGAAAATTGTATACGAAATGCGTTTTGACGAAACTACAGCGCGTTATGGCGATTTTGGTAGTTTCTATGTAGGTCATATCTTAAATACAGACGATTTCAATGAATTCTTTAATATTTAATTTTTGACTGCAGAAAGCTATGAAGATATTTCTTCATAGCTTTTTTATATACTTAAAAATAGAAAAAGCACACTTCGGAGAACTCGAAGTGTGCCTTCCTAGTAGTATCCTTGGGAGAACTTTAATCACTACTACGTATTAAGTTAACTTCAGAGAATATACAGTCGCTACCCAATATATTCTTTGTAATCGTTAACTAATATTATTTTAACCATTTTGAAACATTTGAAACACGATAAAATTAAAAATATACACTTTTACCGAATAATTTCATGATAGGTTTAAAATTGAACTTATTTAAATAATTTAATTATATTTTAGTTTAACTTTTCACATTTGCGAATAGGGTTAAAGTTTATGTATGTGGTCTTTTTTAATCACATCTACTATAATAATATTAAATTCAAAATATTTTAAAAATTGGTGATGTAATGACTATTGAATCAAATGAAACAGCTCATGAAAGTCTAATTAAAGATGTAGTCATGTTAGCTGCCCGAATATTATTAGAATCTGGCGCTGAGGGTACTAGAGTCGAAGACACAATGACTCGCATCGCTAGAAAGTTAGGTTATTCAGAAAGTAATAGCTTTGTAACGAATACTGTTATTCAATTTACGTTACATAATGAATCATATCAGCGTTTATATAGAATTAAATCACGTGATACAAATCTTATAAAAATTTCTCAAGCTAATGAAATCTCAAGACAAATTACTAATGGCACAATTGACCTAGAAGAAGCTAAGAAAAAATTAGAACATATTTATATAGCTAAGAGGGACAGTAGTCTTCCCTTCAAAGGTATAGCTGCAGCAATTATCGCAATGAGTTTTCTTTATTTACAAGGAGGACGTCTCATTGATGTGATTACAGCGATTTTAGCTGGGAGTTTTGGTTATCTAGTAGTTGAAATACTTGATCGCAAATTACATGCACAATTTATACCAGAATTTTTAGGTTCATTAGTGATTGGTATTATTGCAGTCATTGGACATTCGCTTGTACCAAGTGGCGATTTAGCAACAATCATCATCGCAGCAGTCATGCCGATTGTACCAGGAGTATTAATTACTAATGCGATTCAAGATTTATTTGGTGGGCATATGTTGATGTTTACTACTAAATCTTTAGAGGCGTTAGTGACTTCATTCGGTATTGGTGCAGGCGTTAGCTCAATTTTAATTTTAGTTTAGGAGGCATGTAGAAAATGTTTTGGATATTGAATTTTGTATTTAGTTTTCTCGCCTCACTCTTCTTCTGTGTCATATTTGATGCGCCTAGGAAATTGTATCTATCATGTGGATTTGTTGGTGCATGTGGTTGGATGGTCTATATTCTATTCTTTGATGGGTTACAAGTTCACACTATCTATTCAAGTTTCTTTGGAAGTTTAGCATTAGGTTTATTAAGCCACTACATGGCACGCCATATGAAAGAACCAGTCATTATCTTTATGGTTACTGGTATTATTCCTTTAGTTCCAGGTGGACTTGCTTACGATGCTACTAAAAATTTAGTATTACTGCATTTCAGCAGAGCAATTAATACGATGCTTGAAGTAACATTGATTGCAGGAGCAATTGCTTTAGGCTTATTGTTTGCTGACCAAATCTCTAAAATAGTTATCTCAGGCTTTGATCGTACACGAAAAAAATTATAATTCCATATATATAGAATAAGCTCAAAGATGATTTTATTAACGTAAATCATCTTTGAGCTTTCTTTATTTCAAAACTATATTAAAGAAACATTTTTTGTATTAATTAAATTATTTCTTAGGTTCATCAACCATGTCTTCGACTTCATTTTCAGAACGGTTAAGAATTAAACGACTTAATTCGTCATTATCCATCTTCTTAAGCTTAGGATAGCGGATAAAGAAGAAGATAAGACCTATCACTAGCCAAATTGCTAAAGCAATGTAAGAAGGTCCTGGCAATGATGCAGGCGATCCTGGAATTAAGAGTAATCCTAAGAAGATAAATGATACGATTGAACCAATAATCGCAAACGTCTTATAAATAGGCGCGTATGTGTTGCTTTGTTTATCATAACTAAATAGTTTTGCTGCTGATAAACAAGTAATGAAGTATGCAATAGAGACACCTGTTGACGACATGTTAACAATCCAATTTAATGCATTACGTCCTAACCAAGGCGCTACTAGTGCTACACCCACTAAGAAGATTATAGCAACATATGGTGTTTTATATTTACTATGCAATTTACTAAATACTGTAGGCATAATACCAGAACGTCCCATAGAGAATAAAAGACGACTTGAACTCATTAAGAAACCGTTGAGTCCTGTAAAGATACCCATTGCGATAGCAATAGCTAATACACCAAGACCGATGTAACCAAATGCTCCTTGCGTAACTGCACCTGTTAACCATAAGTTACCGTTGAGACTTTTAGAATGTGTGCCTAACCATCCAGTATAAAGTAACATGACAACATAAGTTAGTGCTGCTGCTAGTAAGCTATAAACAATTAATTTAAATGTTTTATTTGGTGCGAAATTAAATTCTTCTGCGGTTTGCGGAATGTTATCGAAACCTACATAAGCCCATGGTGCGATAGCCACAATCATGATAATAGATCTAAACCAACCTTTATCTGAATTAGCTAAAGGTTGTAAATTACTTAAGTCAAAGTTACTACCAAAGAATGAACCAAAGAACATAAGTAAGACAACGACAACCATTGCAATACAGAAATAATATTGAAGTGATCCAGATACACTCGCACCTCTAATTGAGATAATCATAAAGACTAATAATAGTACTGTTGCAATGATAATCTCCGTTATGTAGACATCCCAACCTGCAACTGTATATAACTTTCCATTATTTAAAACATTGGGTAATAGAAACTTAACTAATAAACTAAACGCTGTAGCATTTAGTGCTACGACGCAGACATAGCCAAATGTTAAAAACCAAGATGAAAAGAAACTTACATATCTACCGAAACTTAAGAAACTAAAAGCAAATGCTCCCCCTGAAACCGGGAATTTCTCAACTAACGCTCCATAACTAACGGCGATTAAAATCATTAATAACGCACCAATGACGATGCCTATAGAGGATGCAATAGGTCCTGATTGTTTAATCCAATCCCCTGGTAAAATAAAAGCACCCCAACCGATACATGAGCCGTAAGCAATTGCCCATACGAACTTTTCAGAAAGGTTTTGCTTAAGGTCACCTCTATCTACTTTATTATTTTTATTTTCCATAAATAAAACTCACCTCGAAGGTATTCTATACCCGATTCGGTGAGTTTTTAAATATCAAGTATACTATTTTCTTTAGAATTTTAAGCTTAAAAATGTTTGTTAGTTATGAGTATTTAGCCTGCATATTTAAATGTAGCGATAATTAACATTAACCAACCTGCTATAAATAACACGCCGCCAATTGGTGTAATAGCACCTAAAATTCGAATTTGTGTAAGTGCTAAGATATATAAAGAACCGCTGAAGAAGACGATCCCGAAGAAAAGTAACCAACCTGCCCAATTAACATTAATAGCAGTAGTACCGCTAATTACTCCAATAATTAATAGTCCGAGACCATGATACATTTGATACATTGTCGCTTTTTCCCAAACAGACATGTATTTTTCAGATAATTTGTTTTCTAAACCATGTGCACCAAAAGCGCCTGTACCGACAGCCATCATCGTATTGAGTGCACCTAGAATTATAAAAAATTTCATCATTTCAATTGTGCTCCTTTATGTTTAAAAGTCGAAAATAGACTCGCCATTTCCTATATTGTCATCTGTAGTCATTAAATTTGAATGAGACGTATGTTCATTTTTCATTGATTGAGGTACTTTACCTCCCATTGCTTCAATTTCAGCAGCTGACACTTGATTTTTATTATGATTTGATTGATTCGATTCTTTGCGTTGCGAAGATAAAACTTGAGCATTGGATGCCTCATGCCTATCTTGAACCGAAGTTTGATTATCACTAGAAGTGTATAGAGAAGTTAATGTATGTATAGCATACATATGCTTTTCAAATTCAGCCTCAGTCTGAGCTTCATCCGCTTGCACTAATTCTTGTTCAATCAAATGTATCATTTTATCATTGCGCATCATATATCACCTTAACCTTCGCACCAATTAATAGGGTCTTTTCCTTTAGCTTTTAGATATTCATTCGTTCTTGAATAAGGCTTAGAACCAAAGAAACCTCTAAAAGCAGATAATGGACTAGGATGAGGAGATTTTATAACTAAATGTTTAGATGTATCAATGAGTTTCTCTTTTTGTTGAGCAGGTTTGCCCCATAATATAAAAACAACATTTTCACGATGTTTAGAAACCGCTTCAATCACTTCATCAGTAAATGTTTCCCATCCGATATCTCTATGTGAATGTGCTTCTCCTTGTCTCACTGTCAGCACAGTATTTAATAAAAGCACACCTTCTCTAGCCCAATCTTGTAAATGTGGTGATACCCTATGACAACCAATATCATCTTCTAGTTCTTGGTACATATTTCGCAATGAAGGTGGAAATTTAGCATTAGGTTGCACTGAAAATGCTAAACCATGTGCTTGGTTAGGTCCATGGTATGGATCTTGCCCCAGTATAACTACCTTTATATTGTCAAACGGTGTTAAATCAAATGCTTGGTAAATATTCTTTCTATCTGGGTACACAATTTTAGTTGTATATTCTTTTTCTAGAAAATCGTGCATCTCCTGAAAGTCATGTTTTGACGTTATATCATGAAAAACTTCTGACCATTTCATCGCATTCACCTCTCGACATATTTTAACATATTCAATGATAAGAAGTTATGAAGATTAAATTGCCGCTCCATAAATGTAAACCTATAATGTTACAAGGTTTACAATATAAATGTTTTTGGCTATAGTACTACTAAATCAATTTATATCAGAAGTTTGGAGCGTAGACATATGTGTACTGGTTTTTCATTTTTCACAAAATCAAAACATCATTATTTAGCTAGAACAATGGATTTCGCATTCGAATTTAACGGCATACCTACTGTGGTACCTCGCCACTATCAGTATCAATTTGACTTAGAATCAGAATTACGACTTCAATACGGTTTCGTAGGCACTAATTTAAAAGTCGGAAGATATCGCTTTGGTGATGGCATCAATGAACATGGAGTGGCAATTTCAAACCATTATTTCACTGGTGAAGCTTCATATAGCAACCATAGACGGTATGGCTATTTCAATTTAGCACCTGAAGAATTTATAGTGTGGGTGCTTGGCTTCGTTAAAAGTATAGAAGAACTCAAACAAAAAGTGAAAAACATCAACATTATGAATGAAAAAAATACTACATTAAATATAGTTCCACCCCTGCATTTTATAATCACTGATGCGTCAGGACATACAGTTGCAGTGGAACCCCATAACGGACTACTTATCGTTAAAGACAACCACGTTAAGGTATTAACCAACGCACCTAAACTTGAGTGGCATATTCAAAATTTAAGAAATTATGCTTTCCTTCAACCTGAGAAATCAACAAATCAGCTTGTTGGCAAAGTATTAGTGCGTTCCATGGGATGTGAAGCTGGCACTAATGGTCTACCAGGTGGCTATACATCTACAGAACGATTCGTGCGTGCCACTTATTTAAGACATCATTTATCATCTTCTCATAATGAAGATATCAACCTTATGAATTGTTTTAAAATCCTAGACTCTGTCAGTATACCGCAAGGAGCTGTGCTAGATGCTGGAGAAACACATTACACACAATATCAATTAGTTATGGATAGTAAAGATAAAGCTTATTACATTAAGCCATACTTTAGTAATCAACTTTTCAAAGTTCAATTAAATGAAGAATTACTATCAAAGGACGATATGACATTTCTTCCTATTAACAATGAATTACATATTTCTCAATTAAATGCGTAATATATTCATACGGTCCTTCATTTTCGAAAAGCTATAAACATTTAGCTTACCCGATAAACGTGGTATGATTAAGGATATATTAGAACTTAACGGGAGTGAATAAAATTATGGCTTTAAAGAAAGTATTAACAATTGCAGGGTCTGATACGAGTGCGGGAGCTGGTATGCAAGCAGACCTTAAAACATTCCAAGAATTAGATACGTATGGAATGGTGGCTTTGACATCTATCGTTACGATGGATAAAGAAACGTGGTCTCATGATGTAACACCTCTAGATATGAATGTCTTTGAAAAGCAACTTGAAACTGCAATTTCTATTGGCCTTGATGCAATCAAGACGGGTATGTTAGGTACTCAAGAAATTATTAAACGTGCAGGCGAAGTTTATGAAGAATCAGGTGCAGATTACTTCGTCGTAGACCCAGTCATGGTTTGTAAAGGTGAAGACGAAGTACTTAACCCAGGAAATACTGACGCAATGATTAAATATTTACTACCTAAAGCAACAGTAGTAACGCCAAACTTATTTGAAGCTGGCCAACTTTCAGGTTTAGGAAAATTAACTTCAATCGAAGATATGAAAAAAGCTGCTCAAATCATTTATGATGTAGGTACACCTCACGTGATTATCAAAGGTGGTAAAGCGCTAGATCAAGATAAATCTTATGATTTATACTACGATGGCGATAAATTCTATCAGTTAACAACAGATATGTTCCAACAAAGTTATAACCACGGTGCAGGTTGTACGTTCGCAGCTGCGACAACTGCTTACCTAGCTAACGGCAAATCTCCAAGAGAAGCAGTCATCGCTGCTAAAGCTTTCGTAGCATCTGCAATCAAAAACGGTTGGAAAATGAATGAATTTGTAGGACCTGTTGATCATGGTGCATATCATCGCATCGAACACATCGAAGTCGAAGTAACAGAAGTTTAAAGAAATACTGCATTGATTTCTAATATAAGAATTCATTCTATATAGTTTTCTAAGATGGCTAGAATAGACAAAAGCTTGATATAAACACAGTTCAAATTCAGTCATCTAATTCAAAAATGTTAGAAGCATTTGAGAAATGAAATGATGTTTAGCTTCATTTAATTTAAAGCTTTTAATCACTTTTTATTGATTAATAAGGTGATTGAAAGCTTTTTATTTTTCTATATTGAAAATTTTTTTGTGTATATTCCACCTTTATCACAAGTTTTAGAATCTTCACTCTAAAAATATTAAAACGAATATGTTTAAAACAACCTTTACTGTAGTAAACAATGGTAAATGAAACCTTTTAAAAAGGAGGAAATTATAACATGAATATTGAAGATCAAAACGTGGGGATGACTGAACCTATTACAATCATTGGCGGAGGCATCGGAGGTTTGACACTTGCCAGAGTATTGTATGTCAATGGTATACCATCTAAGGTTTATGAAATTGATACATCTCCAAATGCACGTACGCAAGGTGGTCAACTTGATATACATGAACATAATGGGCAAGTTGCACTTAAAAAAGCTCATCTGATGGATGAATTTCACTCTATTATTCATGAAGGCGCAGACGCAGCACGTATATTTAATTCTAATGGGGAATTACTTCACGATGCGCCTACTGACGAAAATAATGGTAGACCTGAAGTTTTACGTGGAGATTTAAGACAAATTTTAATTGATTCATTACCTAACGAAACAATAGAGTGGAATAAAAAAGTGGATCGTGTAGAAGAATTGGAAAAAGGACAATACCAAGTGTTCTTTAGAGATGATACATCTTTAACTACTAGCAAATTAGTAGGTGCAGACGGCGCATGGTCTAAAGTACGTAAAGTTTTAACTGATATTACACCTCATTATACTGGTTACACATTTATAGAAACATACCTTCATGACGTTGATAACCAATATCCTGAAACTGCAAAAGTTGTAGGACAAGGCCAAATGTTTGCATTATCTCCAGGAAAAGGTATCGTAGCACATCGTGAATATGGGGGTATTATTCATACTTATGTACAGATGCAATGCTCTTCAGAGTGGATTGACAACATTGATTTCTCAAATAAAAAGGAAGCGGCACAAACCATAGCTAATGAATTTAAAGGTTGGCCTAATGAAATTACTGCATTGATTACGGAAGCTGAATCCTCAATTACTCCAAGAAAAATTAATGCATTGCCTGATGAACATCGTTGGCAAAGACGACAAGGCGTTACTTTAATCGGAGATGCGGCTCATTTAATGGCTCCTTCAGGTGAAGGCGCAAACTTAGCTATGTTAGATGCCGCGGAATTAGCAGAAAGCATTGCAAAAATGAATGGAGATTTAAATAGCGTTATTAAAGATTATGAAGAAACCATGTTCCCTAGAAGCGAAGAAGAAGCTAGAGAATCACATGAATTATTGGATATATGTCTAGGTGAGGACAGTCCACATCGTCTAGTTGAACTCTTTAAAGGTAATATTTAATAAATATGTAAATGAAACTGGCTTAATTTAAGTGTAAGCCAGTTTTTTAGATCATCATTGAAATTAAAATATTTTGTTGAATGAGGTTTCAAATACTTCTCTAAATTTCTAGGCATAAAGTCTGAGACATCTCTCCGATGTTCGTAGTATTCAAAGTTGATACCATAGCCCCATGTATTTTTAAAGAAACTCATTTACTATATAGAGTGTAGAGAGACAAAGGAGGAATCGAACAACATGATTATCTACAGGCAAAATATAGAGAACGGAGTACCTATTTACGAAATCATAACTAAAACTTTCAAGACTATTACAGTAAAATGTGATGAAACTTTCAGTGAATTCGAAATCTATAAATTGCTCTCTCTACTAGAAAATGACGTAGACACAATGAAAATGAGTTACTAAACCGTGTCGATGTTATTTTCACATCCAAACAAGACAGTGCACAAAATCCAATTGAGAATTTGAGAATTAGAATTTATGTTCTAATTATTCCCTAACATAATGTGTTTTTTAAAGTTTTCTGTCCCCTAAACTATTAACTTTAAAAGCCATTCAATCATCCCTAAAAATACTCACCTTAAAATGTATAAAACGCTAATGTTAGCCAAAATTGTCCCCTTTTGTAGCTCGGAGAGAACCTTTGAGCGTTGCTAACATTAGCGTTTATTTTTTCTAATTAAAAGAACGTCTAGAGAATAAAAAAATAGCAGTAAAATGATTTCTAATTGAGATCATTTTACTGCTATTACTTTAATGAAAGTTATGTTCTAAGTTTTTATATTTAGAAGTTTTCTTTTTCTTTTCTCTCTTTAACCCACCATAAAGCTTTTTTAGGGTTTTCTTCATAGTATTTTCTATCTTCTTCATTATCAACATTTGGATAAGAACCTTTAAGTGACTTACTTGCTGTACTTGCATGAAATAAAGTAATAACTAAGAATCCAATTAAACTAATTGCAGTTAAATAATATGCTGGAGCTAAAGCATTTCCAGTTGTTTCTACTAACCATGATGCAATTAAAGGCGTAGTACCACCAAATAAAGAAACAGATACGTTAAATGTTACTGATAATGTACGATATCTGATATGTGTATAGAACATTGTTGGTAAAGATCCTGGCATTGTTGCTTCATATGTTGAAAGGAAGAATCCTAATATGAAGACACCGATAATTATTAATGGTAATGATTTAGTACTTAGTAAACTGTATGCGACAATACTTAATAAAGTAAGTCCTCCTGTACCAATCAAGAATACCTTTTTCTCACCAATTTTATCGGCCATTTTACCAAACATTAGTGCTAATGGAATCATAACTGCCATTACACATGTAATAAGTACACTTGTAGTCGTAGCATCCAGTTTAACAATTTGACCAAGATACGTTGGTAGATAAGCTGTTACAGAATAGTTCGTTACATTAAAGAATACTACCGCTACGAAGCAAACGAGAATATCTTTATAATAATATCGAATAATAGTGAAGAACCCTATGTTATCTCTTTGAGGAGTGGAAGCTACATCATTTTCATAAACAGGAGACTCTTCAAGTCTACGACGTAAATAAAGACCAAATAATCCAAGGAATAAACCTAGAATAAATGGAATTCTCCAACCCCATGCTTGCATTTGATCATGAGTTAAGAAGAAACTTAATAATGCAATCATAATTGAAGCCGCAATATAACCTGAAAGTGTACCAATTTCAAGGCCACTACCTAAACTATTACGACGTTTATCCGGTGATGATTCAGCAACGTAAGTCATTGCACCTGCGTATTCCCCACCTGTAGAAAAGCCTTGTAGCACCCTAGCAAGTAATAACAGTATTGGCGCCCATATTCCTATTGTATTGTAATTGGGTAGTAATCCAATAGTAAGTGTAGATAATGCCATTAAAATAATTGTTGTAGTTAATACAACTTTACGTCCATATTTGTCACCGATGATACCAAACACGATACCACCAATAGGTCTTAATAAGAACGCGATTGCTAATGCTGCAAATGTAAAAATTTGTTGGATTTGAGGATTATGTACTGGAGAGAAGAAATTCGCTCCTATGTATGCAGTTGTATAAGCATAAACCCCAAAGTCAAACCATTCCATGGCGTTACCAATACCGGTAGCTACAACGGTTTTTTTCGCTTCTTGACCGTCTACCACGTTAATATGATTTTTGTTGAACTTCATTACAATAACACTCCCTTGTGATATGTTACATAATTATACGTAGTTAAACTTTAATGTCAAATTAATTCAGTTTACATAATTTTCAATTTTTTAAGTTTATTCATTTTACAGATATTTAAATTTAACATTTGAAATTGCTTCCATTAATTATTGGCAACGAAAATAAAAAAACTAAAAAATAATTTTTCATCTAATTTTTTAATACCATTAGTTTTACCCCGTATAAATCATCCGAAACTTTTATAATTGTTTCGTCTTCAACAAAAAATCGTATATCGTCATGTATATCAATAGGTTTAAGGTATTTTATTTTATAATTCTCCCATTGTATATTGAGTTCTTCGAAGGCGATTTCACATACTAATTGACCTGGAACGATGTCATTGTGTATTGGATTCATATCATTCACTAATACTAAGTATTCTTTAATAATCTCGATTGAAATCTTCATTTTAACGCTTTACCTCGATAAAAACTTGTTCTATATATATACATTTATGGTTATTTTTATTTATTTTCAAACTATAGGTGTGCTTGATAAAATCTTTTATATTTTTAACTGAAATTTTGCTTAAAGTCGCGTCATATACTTCATCCGTTACTAATTTATTAAATTCTTTAACATATGTCTCCTTTAAAATTAAAGGTTTCCTTACAAATTTTTTATAACTTTTAAATTCCGACCAAAGCTTTGCACACATTAAAGTAGGGACTTGATAATTGAAATCTTTATTTAATAAATAGCAATACTTACGCACTTCTTTTTCTTTAAAAATGACTCTTTGATGTTCTTCACCATCTCTCAAATAATACTGCATTACCGAGTCCTCCACCGATTCCCATTGTTGCAATGGATTTATTTTGCACATTCATATGAAATAATCGTGTAACTAGAGCAGCGCCACTTGCTCCATATGGGTGACCAGAAGCGATTGCGCCACCCCATCGATTTAGCTTATCATCAGAAATACTAAGTTCCTTCTGACAAGCTAAAACTTGTGAACTAAATGCTTCATTTAGTTCTATAGTATCAATATCTTCTATTTTAACTTTAGCTCTTTTCAACAACTTTCTAACTGCTGGCACAGGACCTATACCTAAATAATTAGGATCGACCCCAACTGTACAACTTTCAATAAATTTTAATCCTTTAGCAAAACCTAAGTTTATAGCGAGTTTCTCTTCCATTACAAGGATTAATACGGCACCATCATTTTTCATACAACTGTTACCAACTGTAATTGAACCTTGAATTAATAATGGTTTAAATCTACTTAATTTCTCAGTAGTTAAACGAGACTTAACACTTTCATCTCTATCAAACGATACCCCTTTAACTTTAATAGGCAATATTTCTCGGGAAATATTCCCATTATCATAGTTACCTTGAGTCAATTGATGGCTTCTATAAGCGAACTTATCTTGCATTACTCGCGAAATACCGTATTTTCGCGCCACATTTTCAGCAGCTTCTATCATTGAAGGATCTTGACCTTCTGGAGCAAATGGTGCTCTTTCGAAGAATTGAGGGAATTCTGTTTCATACACTGATTGAGGTCGTTTTAATTTCCAAGGTGCTCTACTTATACTCTCAACACCACCTGCAAGGTATACATTTCCAGCGCCGCTTTGTATCATTCTACAAGCTTGTATAATAGTTTCTAGCCCTGAGCCACACTGTCGATCAATAGTAACACCTGGAACGGAGTTTTTAAGGCCCGCTTCTAGCAAAGATTTCCTTGCTATGTTACCACCATTGCCAACTGTGTTGCCGATAATAACGTCTTCCAAGTATTCCATCGCTCCAGGATATTCTGCTTGAAAGTAATTGAATAAAGGTTTTAGTAGTTGTTCTGGTTCCAAATGCTTTAAATATCCACCGTACTTGCCAAATGCAATTCGTTTAGCTGCTACAATGACTGGTTGCTTCATATTTAAATCTCTCCATTCAAATATTTAGTTTTCATTTTTCCTCTAGCAATTTTTCCAGATTCAGTGTAATGCATACCGTCAATTTTCCTAATTTTAGACGGAACCTCATATCTTGATAGATGATTCTTTAAACACGTTTTTACTTCTGAATATTTTAATTCTTTTATTCCTGTATACAAAAGAACTGCTATTTCTCCAAACTTATGATGTGGCTCACCTATTACTATTGCTTCACTGACACCTTCAATATTCATCACGCGCTGTTCTATCTCACTAGGATATACGTTAACGCCACCTATAATTAGACGGTCACTTTTCCTTCCTACTAGATATAAATTTCTATTTCTAATTAGTGCATAATCTCCTGTCTCAATCCACTCATTTGAAATTTGTTCTTCACCAACATATCCACTAAAAGTCATTTCACTTCGAACTTTTAGTAGTCCAATATGTTTTGAATCTTTCTCAAATAGTTTGGCTTCCACGTTTGGAAACAATTTGCCTACTGATTGTCTTGGTGCTGTTTGATTGAAATTATAGCTAATAAAACTTGCCTCAGAGGTGCCAAAAAATTCTATTAAATTCGTATCTGGATAAAGTTGAGCGATAGCCCTAAATTGTTCTTTTGAAAGCTTTGCTCCACTGCTGAAAATACTTTTAATTTCCGCAGTATGTAAACCTTTTAAAATGAACTGATAAAGCATCGTGGGTACTACAAACAATGAAGCAGGCTGATGTATAGACTGTATAGTCTTCACGAGTACTTCTGCATTAAACTCTTTTTGACCTACAAATGTGCGTCCTGTAAACAAAGCATATATACATGCGTATAAGGAGAGTGAGTGTGATAAAGGGCCAGGAGCAACAATCACTTTTGAATCATGCTTTATTAATTTCTCATTCTCTTTATAAGAAATTAACCATGAATGTTCATTTCTATAATAAGCCTTGGGCAAGCCAGTTGTTCCCGAAGTAAATCCAATATGCAGTAATGTACCATTATAAGAATGAGAAATCCTATTATACCCTGTTTTAATTAAGTGCTGGTCACTCTTTAACCATTGAATTTTATATTTTTCAATCAGCTGATTTATTGTAACTTTATTCCATTTACTACTAAAAAAGCACGGAATACCTCCAACTCTATGAATAGCGAAATAATGAATTAGATTTTTTATCGGATGGTTACTTAATAAACCAACTTTTTCTCCCTCGTTAATCATAGAATATTGAGAACTTGCTTTATCTACCTCATGAATCAATTCATCGTAAGTTATTCGTTGATGATCAAATACCAAAGCCAATCGCTTAGGTTGATGCTCACCAAAATCATAAATATTTTTAATTACCTCTAACATGCCATCACCATATGTAAACTATATTTATAAATATGTTAACATTAATCTTAAAATTCCTCATGCTAAAATTAACGCCCTACTACCAATGATATGGAAGTAAGACGTTATTAATTTATAATATAGTAAAAATTTCCTCTGGTTCATTCACGACATAATACGGATTTTCTTGAAGTAAATCATGTGCAGATTGCACGCCCCAAGTCACTACACAGGATCTAATATCTGATAAACTCGCACTTTTAACATCATGCGTTGTATCTCCGATATAGACTGTACGTCCTTGATTTAAATGATTATTCTGTATGATGGATTGTAAGATTTTATAATGAGGCTTTCGCAACTCCTTAATATGTAAACCTAGTGCATCTTTTATAAATCGATTAAGCCCTAAATAATCTAATTGTCTTGTTACTACAGCTGTTTCATTACTTGATATTACAAAGATATTTTTCTTTTTATTATGTAGTAATTGAAGCATTTCACTTATTCCCGCAAACTCTTTTATATTATGTATTTCATATTGACTATAATATTTATGATAAGCCCTAAGGAATAATTCAACTTTTTCCTCATCTATACCGATACTAGTTAAACTTCTCAAACCTTCCTCTAACGGTTGGCTTTGTGCACTTAAAATTTCTTCTTTACCAGGATTCTTTAAATTTAATTCCTTAAAAGCCTGCTCAGTTGCATAAACGTGACATGATGTTGTGTCTGCTAAAGTACCACCAAAATCAAAAATATAGTTGTCAAAATTCATGATGTTACACCTCTTAGATAGTAATTACATTATAAATATACACTTTTTTGGTTAAAACTGCGATATATTAAAAAACCAGAGAATTCATGGACTTCATGAAATCTCTGGTAGTATTTCTTACTATTCTAAATTAGCATGATTTTGTTGCATTGTTTCTTCATTGATATGAAATGCTTCCATTAAAGGCAATACAACACTGTCGAGGAAAACTAGTGACGCTTGTTCAAACAAGCTTCCTAGTGGTTGCTTAGAACCTTCAATATCGTGTTTAGTGCCAGCTGGTAATTCTATAATAGTTTCAGCAAGCTCTCCGATTGGCGAATCTGTCTGCGTTGTAATAAGTACAACTTTAGCGCCAATCTTTTGCGCTTTTTCAGCTAACAATCTTAAGTGTTCTGTTGAACCTGACCCAGAAATAATAATGAAAAGGTCGTGCTCTTTTATTGATGGAGTCGTGGACTCTCCTACAACATAAGCGTGTTCACCTAGTTGGTTTAAACGCATTGCAAAACTATTTGCAACAAATCCAGAACGCCCTTTACCAGCTACAAATATTCTATCCGCACCAACAACGTCATTAGCAAATCTTTCATACGACGTATCATCAACATGCGACAACGTATGATCTAATTCATCAAGTATAAGACGATAGTTATTAAATTCTGTCATCCTATCTACCTTCAATCGCATCGCGACATTGTTTTGCAGCTTCAACAGGATCGTCAGCGTTTGCGATTCCTCCACCTACGATAACTAAATCAGGTTCTTCAGCCACAATATCTTTAATTGTATCTGGTTTAATACCGCCAGCTACAGCGACTTTAGAATTTTTAATTACTGACTTCACTGTACGTAAGCTATCTAATGGTGATTGACCTTCAGCTTGTAAATCATAACCAGTGTGTACAGCGATATAATCAGCGCCCATTTCGTCTAATTCTTTTGCGCGTGTTTCAAGATCTTGTACCGCAATCATATCTACTAATAATTCTTTACCATGTTTATGTGCTTCTTCAACAGCAGCTTTAATTGATGCGTCTTCTGCTACACCTAAAATAGTTACAACATCAGCACCAAATTTAACAGCTTGGCTTACTTCATAATCTGCTGCATCCATGATTTTTAAATCTGCTAATACTTTCGCATTACTAATATTCTCATTTAAATGTTGTACTGATGGTAAACCTTCGTTAATAACAATCGGCGTACCAATTTCAACAATATCTACATATTCTTCAACTTTTTTCGCTAATTTTGCTGCTTCTTCTTTATTTAATAAATCAATTGCTAATTGTAGTTCCAATGAAATACATCCTTTCATATGACAGTCAATTTCTATTATATAAAAGTGTTTACCCGGCATTTCATTTTTTAAACTGAGCTGAAAATGCTATCACCACAATTAGACTTTATCAATATGAGGAGGTGCAGCCTCATCATCAACATACACTTCCACATTTGGATGGGCATGTAAAATTGTAGAAGGGATGTCTTTAGTAACCTGGTTATTCATTAATTGATGAATCGCTTCTTTTTTCTTTTCTCCAAATGCAAGCAAAATAATACGTCTAGCCTTTAAAATACTTGCTAATCCCATTGAAACAGCTTGTTGTGGAACATCTGATTCACTTTCAAAATAACGACTGTTTGCACGTATCGTACTCTCTGTCAAATCAACAATGTGCGTTTCACTATGTAAATCAGTACCAGGTTCATTAAATCCAATATGACCATTTTCACCTATACCTAATATTTGTATATCAACAGGACCTCTATCATTAAGCAATTGGTTATAACGTTCAGCCTCATCCTCTAATTGAGAGCTGTAACCATTCGGTATATGAATATTTTCTTTATTGAAGTTCGGATATTGATCAAATAATACCTCATTCATATAAAAATGATAACTTTGAGGGTGTTCAGCTTTTAATCCAACATATTCATCTAAATTAAATGTTTCAACATGAGAAACATCTAATTGATTCTTTTCTAATAACTCAACTAAATATTTGTATACCTCAGTCATTGTGCCACCAGTAGCTAAACCTAATTTACTTGTAGGTTGGCAACTCATTTCTTTATATAATTCACATGCAACATAAAATGACGCAAGTTTCTTAGAACCTAAGTTGATGATTTTCAATTTTTAAACACCTCGATTTTTAAATCTATATACTTACACCTTTTCAACTCCACTTATATAATATACCCTTCAAATACATATTTAACAAAATTTAATTCTTAATTTAAAGAAATTTAACAAACTTCATTATCTATCTTTTTATCTATAACTAAAAAATTTTCCTAATTATTTCAAGCATTCGTGTACAAATATACATCGCTTTCTAGTAAAATATATAGATAAACACATTTACTGATTTTTTATTAACACATTAGTACACGTTGTAAAATATTAAAGAGATAATATAAGTAGTCACTAATAATAACGCGTATAAAATTCGCGACTTTGGAATCTTTTTAGTGAAGTACTTAACACTAAATAAACAACTCTAATTTTAATAACTACAAAGCCTGTGAAGACTCACACAACTCGGCTACGCATAAAGGCGTCGTAACTCATCGAGTTATAAACGCTCTATTACTATTAATGTAATATGATAAAGTCTTTAACTAATGTTTAAAATTTCGACAGTTTACAATCAACACACTGCAAAATATAAGGGAGTGAACGTGTTGGAACCGATTAATGAACAAGAAGTACTTAACTTACTTACTTCTTATGCAAATAAACCCGTGTACTTACATGTCGAAACTACAAATGGCGCATACGCTAACCATTTCGACGAACGCGTTTTTAACGCAGGTACCTTTTTAAGAAATATACAAGTCACATATGAACACGCACAACTTAAAGGTGGCGAAAAAGATCCATATCGTGTCGGATTAAAATTACGCGAAGGTGGTTGGGTTTATGTACAAGGATTAACGCACTATGAAGTTAATCACGACAACGAATTCCTCATCGCCGGATTTAATTATGAAGGACAATTGGCAGCTACAATAGAAATTAGCGATAAGCCATTCACAATATAGAGGAGGTTATGAATCATGACTGATGAAAGACACGTACTTGTAATCTTTCCACATCCAGATGATGAAACCTTCTCATCTGCTGGAACCATTGCAAGTTATATTGACGCAGGCGTGCCAGTCACGTACGCATGCTTAACACTAGGACAAATGGGACGTAACTTGGGTAACCCTCCTTTTGCGACAAGGGAATCTTTACCTAATATTCGAGAACGAGAACTTGAAGATGCTTGCCGAGCAATTGGAATTACAGACCTAAGAAAGATGGGGTTACGAGATAAAACGGTTGAGTTTGAACCACATGATCAAATGGACGATATGGTAAAAAATCTCATTGATGAAACTAACCCGTCGTTAATTATTTCATTTTATCCTAAATTCGCCGTGCATCCAGACCATGAAGCTACAGCAGAAGCTGTTGTACGTACAGTAGGACGTATGCCAGAATCAGAACGTCCACGACTCACACTTGTAGCATTTAGTAATGATGCACCAGAAATACTTGGTCAACCAGACATTCAAAATGACATTTCTAAATATAGTGATTTAAAACTTAAAGCCTTTGAAGCGCATGCTTCTCAAACAGGACCATTCTTAAAACAAATTGCGAGCCCTGACATTGATGGACAAGCACAAAGTTTCTTAAAGGTTGAGCCATTTTGGACTTATCACTTCGAATCTTAAATGGAGGTAAAACATGACAGAATTTGATTTATCTACTCGAGAGGGTCGTTGGAAACACTTCGGTTCTGTAGATCCTATCGAAGGTACGAAACCTACAACTAAAAATGAAATGACTGATTTACAAAGCACTCATAAAAATTTCCTATTTGAAATAGAAGAAGTAGGAATTAAAAATTTAACGTATCCTGTATTGATTGATCAGTATCAAACTGCAGGATTATTTAGCTTTTCAACAAGTTTAAATAAAGATGAAAAAGGCATTAATATGAGTCGTATATTAGAGAGTGTTGAAAAGCATTATAATAATGGAATTGAGCTTGAATTTAATACACTTTATCAAGTATTACGCACACTTCAAGAAAAAATGAATCAAAATGCTGCTGGGGTGGATGTCTCAGGGAAATGGTTCTTTGATCGCTTTAGTCCAGTGACTAATATTAAAGCTGTAGGTAACGCAGACGTCACGTACGGACTTGCAATTGATGGCGAGAAAGTAACACGTAAAGAACTAACGATTGAAGCTACTGTTACAACACTTTGTCCTTGTTCTAAAGAAATCAGTGAATACTCAGCGCATAACCAACGTGGAATCGTTACAGTTAAAACTTATTTAGATAAAGATGCTGAAGTCGTGGATGATTATAAAGATAAAATTTTAGACGCTATGGAAGCTAACGCGAGTTCCATATTATACCCTATCTTGAAACGTCCAGATGAAAAACGTGTCACAGAACGTGCTTATGAAAACCCACGTTTCGTAGAAGATTTAATTCGACTCATTGCTGCTGATTTAGTTGAATTCGACTGGATTGATGGCTTTGATATTGAATGTCGCAATGAAGAATCTATTCACCAACACGATGCGTTTGCTCGTTTAAAATATAGAAAATGATAGAAAAAAGAGAGTTGCTTCACACTTCTTTAAAGCAACTCTCTTTTTTTATGCGATATAAAATTTTAATATATCGTGTGCGTATTACATAGACATTTTCAAAAATAAATTAATATTAAGTTAATGTCTGCTCATATTCTTCTCCCCTGGTCTAACGAAACACATTGCAATAATACTAATCAATGAAGCTACAACCGCTGAAATAAACATTGTTGAATAACCGTGAGTAGCAACTAAAATACCTGTAAGTGTAGGCGCAATCACTGTCGCTGTATTAACAAAGAAGTGAGTTATACCACCATAGGTACCAGTTTTATTTGGTGCTGTATCAATAATCACTGACCAGTAAACTGCGTTAGGTAAGAAGATAAACGCATTCCCTATCATCATTAATATCATGACTGCAACGATGCTATGTGTGAATGGAATGATTAGGAAACATATTGCTGCACAAATCATGCCTGCAATCGCAAAGTATGAACGTGCGATACGTAAGCTACCAGTCTTTTTACGTAGCCAGTCAGACATTTGACCACCAAAATATGCTGTAAAACAAGCGCCGATCCAAGGAATCATCCCCAAATACCAAAGTGAATGGATTTCAAAATGATATTCATCCTGCAAGTATTTCGGTGTCCATGTTAATATAAGGAAATTCACATATTGGAAACCAAAATAACCAATCATGTTTCCTACGAGTGTTGGACTTTTAAAGAAATGATACCACTTTTCACTTGAATCTTCTGTTTCTACTGTTTTTTCAACATTTAAACTCTCATTTGTAGAGCGAATATCATTTAATTCTTCTTCTGAAACTTTTTTATTGTCCTCGGGATAATCTGTAAATACCTTTGCCCAAATAATTACCCAGACTAACCCAAGTATGCCTAATAAGACAAAGAGTAAACGCCAACTTGCTATAGTTAAGAAACCAGATACGATAGGTGCAGTAATAAGTGCTCCTAAAGGTACGCCAATTAAACCAAGAGCTGATAACAAACCACGTTCTCTAGGTGCCGCCCAGTTCGCATTAGTTTTACTAATCGTTGAAAAGATAGGACCTTCTGAAATACCGAAAAGCACTCGAAGTAAACCAAATCCAGCAATGGCTGAACCTCCAAATATTGCCATACCAAGTTCACCTGCAAAAGCCATTGCAATTTCAACTAAAGACCAAGCCGTCCCAGCCAATATCCAAACAAATTTAGGTCCCTTTTTATCGGCAGTAATTCCACCAAGCAATGAACCAAACATGTAACCATAGCCAAAGTATCCTAGTATAGATCCCCAAGCAATCGTATCAAAACCAAATTCTTTAATAATATCTTCTTGAGCATATGAGATTGCACCACGATCGATGTAATTAATCATCGTCATAATAACAATCATGGTAATGATAAAATAACGATAACGTTTCATAGTCATCCCCACCCCTTTGTTCTAAACATCTCTACCGTGTAAGTTTATCATAAAGTTTAGTGTAAGCGCTAACATTATTTTAAATATTCAGAATGTTAAGGTGTTAAAAAAGTGCTATAGATAAGGAGGTTAATAATTTCGGACTAAGTAGAATAGGAATGTTTTTAATATTATTGAATTTTTATTTTTAGTTTATTTAATATTTGAAGATTTTATTATGTTATAATATTTGTAAAATAAATTAAACAGATGAGGTATCGAATGTTTTATTTTGTAGGAAACAATATTGGTCAAAAAATCACAGGTATTGAAAAAGCTATTATTAATCGTTTAAACCTTTTTAAAGAAAATAAATATTCATCAAAAGTTATTCTATTAGCATGGAATCGTTACTTAACTGATACAGCATCAAATTATTTAATGCATGAAGATTACATAAATATGTACGATTATTTTCAAGAAGCTACGCAAGTAACTATAAATATTGAATCGATAAATAGTAAAAATTGGTTACATGATTGGCAGCATGATTGTGGATACACAATTAAGTATGTTGAACATTCTAATGATGTACGCGTTTATGATGGTAACAACTTTATAATGTATGCCCATTTTACAGATGAGACTTATAAAAAACTTGATTATCTTAATTATTTCGATACATCTCGTAGGAAAATCAAAAGAGAGCTGTATGATACTCGAGGATTCTTAAGTTGTACTAGAATTTTATCAACTGATCAAAAAATTCAATCGGAGTTTTACTATTCTCCTCAAAAAGAAGTTAAATTAGAGAAATATTATGATATTGATTCAAATGAACCTAATATAGCTAAGAAAATACTATTACATCATCAGGGGAGAACGTATTTCTTCAATAATGATACTGAGTTAAGTGCATTTTTCATAGAACAAATTTATTGCAGTGGTGATCTTTTCTTTAGTGACAGAAATTTAATTTCATCGCATGTTTTTAATTCTACAATTCATACAATACCGGTTGTAGCCGTTTTACATAGTACTCATGTCAAAGATATTAATGATTTGATGCATTCAAGGATTAAAAATGTCTATAAAGGCGTCTTCGATCATTTAAAACGCTACAAAGCCATTGTAGTTTCAACGGAACAACAAGCCGAAGATGTACGTCATAGAATTAAGGACTGTATTCCAGTTTATGCGATACCTGTAGGTTTCTCTGAAAGTACATCACAACATAATATAGGATATACATCTCAAAAATTAATTTCTGTAGCAAGATACTCCCCTGAAAAGCAATTAGAACAACAAATTAAGCTGGTTAGTAAATTAAAAGGGTTATTCCCCAAAATTGAATTACATTTATATGGTTTTGGGCCTGAAGAAAGTAAGCTTAAAACATTAATTAATGATTATCATGTAGAAAATCATGTATTTCTAAGAGGATTTCTTAATGACTTAACAGAAGAATTTAAAACAGCATATGTTAATTTAATTACAAGTAATATGGAAGGATTCTCATTAGCATTATTAGAAGCTCAATCGCATGGTGTTCCTTCTATTAGCTATAATATTAAATATGGACCAGGTGAATTAATTATTCCTGATTATAATGGCTCATTAGTAGAATTTAACAATGAAGATCAACTATATGAAACTGTGAAGGCTCTACTGGAAGAACCGGAATTACAACAAAAATATGCTCAAAATAGTATTGAATCATCCAAAAATTTTAGTAAGGATGCCATTATAAATAGATGGCAACAATTAATAAATGATATCAATACATAGATTTTAGAATATCAGCCCATAAAAATAATAGCAGTAAGTCGGTTTTAATTAAGAACCTTCTTACTGCTACTTTTATTTAAAATTATATTGTATAACTGTACGTTTTATTTTAAGTGTTCATAAGGACTGTTATTTACAAATGAAACGATTTGATCTACGAATAATTTTGCACGTAATTGGAATTCACTATCCTCTAGGTATAATGTGCCATCGTCTAATTTTGCGTAATCTGAATCATGTGTAGCAATTTGTGTAGGAACTGCAATACCTAATAAACTGCGTATAATCACTCTTAAATGTGATAATGGTTCTGAACTTACAATACCTCCACTATTTCCAATGAGACCCACCGGTTTCATTTTGAAATAATCCATATTCAAATGATCTAGAGCGTTCTTAAGTATGCCAGAAAATGAGCCATGATAATTAGGCGTTCCAAGAATAAAGAAATCCGCTTCCATTGCTTTATCCTGAAGCTCTTTAACATTTTTTTTAATATCTTCAGCAGCTTGTGTTGTACCAGAAAAGTCCAATTGATGAATTGGTTTCTCAGCTAAATCAAATATATCTACATCAACATCATGTTCATCTAATTGACCTATAAGGTATTTAGCTAAAGCATTTGTATGAGAACCTACTCTAGCACTGCCTACAATTATTAATCCTTTCATCTTTTACACCTCTTAATTATGTTAATTGATTCTCTTCTTTTAAAAATTTCTTAATTGCTTTACCGACTCCGCTGTTTTCATTTGAATCAGTCACATACTTAGCGACTGTCTTAACTTCTGGTGCAGCATTATCCATTGCGACCGAATAACCGACTCTTTCAAGCATAGAGACATCATTTAAGTTATCCCCTAGTGCCATGACATCTTTTAAATCAATGCCGAGTTGTTTCGCAATAGTAGATAAAGCTATGCCTTTTTGCGCATCTGAATGTGTAATTTCTAAATTACCTCTTGAAGATGAAGAAACTGCAAGGTTTGGTGATTGAGCTAATTCTTGACCTACAAGATCAATTTTTCCTAAATCAGAATCGAACGCTAAAATTTTCATGATTAATTCACCAGGAATATCTTCAATTTTGTCATAATTATCAACAATTTTTAAAGTTCCATTATCTATACGTTTTTGAATACTGTTCTCGATTTTCTCAACATCTGCTTTTTGACCAGCACGTTCAGCGATATCAATATAAATTTCTAAGTCTCTTTGAGGATTTTCCGTATAAATCCCTCTATTTGTGTAAACTTGATAATATATGTCTTTTTCTTTCAATGTAGACGTTATCTTACTCACTAAAGAATGATTAAGATGAGATGTACTCATAATATTGAACGTTTCATCGCGAACTTCGGCTCCGTTCAAGCAGATATATGGTACTTTTAAATCTGTTTCAGCAACTGGTGTATTCGCTTCGTAAAATGCACGCCCTGTCGCGATAACAACAGTGATACCATGTTCTTGTGCAAATTTAATCGCTTCTTGGTTCTCTTGAGAAATTTCGTGTGCAGCATTAAGGAGCGTTCCATCCATATCTGTTGCAATTAGCTTTATCATTCGTTGACCTCGTTTCTTCCCGTTGGTAGGTATTTATTTTTAATTTAGGTTTTTAAATTTAATTTTTGAAAAGGTTAGCATGTATTGTCACTCTTTACATACACATTTATTCTAACAAATTTGTGTCATTTTGTATCTTTGCTTGTTTGAGTGCCTTCTTTTGTTGGCGAATATTTTTGAAGAAATCACGTAAAAGTGTGCTGCATTCATTTTCCAAAATACCCGACTCAACAATAGCTCTGTGGTTGAATTGGGGCTGCTCTAACAAGTTCATCAAACTGCCGGTACATCCTCCCTTAGGATCAACAGCACCATAAACCACTCGTGGTATTCGACTCATCACGATGGCTCCTGCACACATCACGCAGGGTTCAAGGGTGACATAAAGAGTACATTCTTCTAAACGCCAACTACCCACTACCTTAGATGCACGTTCAATCGCAATGTGTTCAGCGTGTGCAGTAGGTTGTTGTAAAGATTCTCTTAAATTATGAGCATGTGCAATGACTTGATCATTTTTAACAATGACAGCTCCAATGGGCACCTCCCCTAGAGCTTGTGCTTTCTGAGCTTCTTTGATTGCTAAACGCATGTAATCTTTATCAGTTCTCATATGTGTTGCAATACCTCACTTATGGTACAATACTCATTGTCTATTTTAACATTTGGAGAAGTGAATATGAATAAACCATTTATTGCAATTGAAGGACCTATAGGTGTTGGTAAATCTTCACTTGCACGAATGCTAAGTCAAACGCTTGGTTATTACGAAGAGAAAGAAATCGTTGACGAAAATCCTTTTCTATCAGACTTTTATGACGACATAGAAAAGTGGAGCTTTCAAACAGAAATGTTCTTTTTATGTAACAGATATAAACAAATTCAAGATATCGAGGCGTTAGAACAAGGCGTTGTAAGTGATTACCATATACATAAAAATAAAATATTTGCAAATAACACATTAGATTCGAAAGAGTTCGATAAATTCAGTCGTATTTATGATATTTTGACTGAAGATCTTGAAATGCCTAATATGATTATCTTTTTAGATGCAGATTTAGATGTTCTAAAAACTAGAATAGCTAAACGCAATCGTGATTTTGAACATACTATTGAAGATGATTATTTATTAAAGCTGAAACAAGATTATAAAGCTTATTATGAATCCTTAAAAAATGAGGGCGCGAATGTCATACATATTGACACAACTGGGAAAGATTTTGTTAACAATAGTGACGACTATAAAGAAATTTTAGAATTAATAAAACCAATGATTGGAGATAATATAGATGAATAATTTTGGTATTCCTCAAAATGCAATTATCACTATTGCAGGTACTGTGGGCGTCGGAAAGTCAACATTAACACAGGCGCTTGCTGATAAATTAAATTTTAAAACTTCTTTTGAAAATGTTGATCATAATCCTTATTTAGATAAATTCTATCATGATTTTGAGCGTTGGAGTTTTCATCTACAAATATACTTTTTAGCGGAACGCTTTAAAGAACAAAAGCGTATGTTTGAATATGGTGGTGGCTTCGTACAGGACCGTTCTGTTTATGAAGATGTTGATATTTTTGCGAAAATGCATGAAGAACAAGGTACAATGAGCCCGGAAGATTTTCACACGTATTCAGAATTATTTAACGCTATGGTAATGACACCTTATTTTCCTAAACCAGATGTGTTAATTTATTTAGAATGTGATTATGATGAAGTGATTGATCGTATTAAGCAACGTGGTCGTGATATGGAAATTAATACAGACCCTGAATATTGGAAAAAATTATTCAAACGTTACGATGATTGGATTAATAATTTTAATGCTTGTCCAGTGGTGCGCGTCAATATTAATGAGTATGATATTCACGAAAACCTGGATTCACTAGACCCAATTATCGATAAAATAGCTCATATCATCCAGACTCATCGCCAAGTTGATACAAGACCTTAAAGTGAATTGAAACTTTGCTTATATTCTATTTTTTGACAACCGATCTAATTATATATAGGTTAATACTACAAGTTAATGATTTACACTAGGGGTGTTTTTAACTGAGATGGAATCTATCCAAACCCTTTGAACCTGAATCTAGTTTAAACTAGCGTAGGAAAGTGTGATGACGCTCTTAATATTAATTTGTCATAATATGTGATGACTAAGAAGCACAACTTTTTTACGGAAGTTGTGCTTCTTTTTTAAAAAAATTTTAGGAGGATTAAAAATGTCAAAAACTGCAATTATTACTGGAAGTAGCCGTGGATTAGGAGCGGTAATTGCTCAAACATTAATTAATAAAGGTTATAACGTTGTTGTGAATTATAAACATAGCAAAGAAAAAGCTGAAAAATTGATTGAGAATATTAGTCATGAAAAAGCAATTGCTATTCAAGCTGATGTGACAGAACGAGCCGAAGTTGACCAAATGGTCAAAGTTGCAAAGGAACATTTTGGTAATATAGACATTGTTATTAATAATGCACTAGTCAATTTTAAATTTGATCCAAATCAACAAAAGAACTTCAAAGATTTAACTTGGGAAGATTATCAACAACAACTTGATGGCACTTTAAAAGCTGCATTTAATGTTACACAAAGTGTCATACCTCAATTTATTGAAAAACAGGAAGGCAGAATTATTAATATTGGAACAAATCTATATCAAAATCCAGTCGTCCCCTATCATGAATACACGACTGCTAAAGCTGGCTTAATAGGTTTTACCCGTAATATCGCTGCAGAGCTAGGCCAATATGGTATAACAGCCAATGTGGTTTCTGGGGGATTATTAAAAACTACTGATGCTAGTGCAGTAACGACGCCTGAGGTATTCGACTTAATCGCTCAAACGACACCGCTCAAAAAAGTGACTACGCCACAAGATGTAGCAAATATGGTTGCTTATCTAGCTTCTGATGAAGCAAGTGGTATCACTGGTCATAATTTAACTGTTGATGGTGGGTTAACAATGAATTAATGTATGATGTTAATAGAAAATACCGATTAAAACTTACATCTAAAATTAAATGTAGAGTGAAACCTCTTTTTTAAAGACAAATATAATAAAAGCATGGTTACTTGAACTCACTCAAATATCCATGCTTTTTAATTAATTTTGTTATTTTTTATATTGATCTAAAATTTGTTTTACATCTTTAGCACTGTCAATAATGACATCCGCATCCGCTTCATGAAGTTCCTCTCTTTTTGCGATACCAGTTAGTACTCCTATACTTAAACCTAATTTAGCGTTTACCGCAGTTTTCATATCATTTGTAGTATCACCAATGATGGCAACTTGATCTGGTGAAACATCATAAGCATCAAATAAAGGATTCAACACTTTTGGATTGGGTTTTTCTTCAGCATGAGTTTCTGTAGAAATAATTAAATCAAATAATTCTTTAGATTGCGTTTCTTCTAGAAATTGATCTACGCCTTTTTTGGTATCACTAGTGACAATACCAATTTTATAACCTTCGTTTCTAAGTTCCTGAATAGTCTCTTGTACACCTTCAATCCAATTATTTTCAGGAACACGAGTATCAACAAGTTCTTGGCTAGTATTTCTTGCCCAATCAGAAGTATCTTCTCCAGTAACTTTATTAAAAGATTTAATCATATCTCCTAATGATCCTGAACCCATAATTGAATCAGGAACAATTTTATCGTCAATAATTCCAAGTTGGCGGTGTGCTACTTCTTTGTCGTGCACAGGAAATGTCTCTAATAGTTTATCAACAAGGCGCACACCGATTTTTTCCCAACTCTTATCAAATTCTATTAGCGTGCCATCTTTATCAAATAATATCCATTCCATTTTTACTTCTCTCCTGAAAATGATTTTTTGTAGTACATTCATTTACATATTATTGTAATATAGAGACTTCAATAATTATAGAAAAGTGGATTATGGTTTCTTTATTTCACAAAAAAGAGCTTTCTCGAATGAGAAAGCTCTTTCAGTATATAACACATTAATAGTTAGGGACTTCAACTCTCCAACTGTAAATACTTTTTCTATGCACTTCTAACTGTATATAAATGCTGTTATATCAGTATTTCTTAGCTATATCATTATTATTGATTGTTATAAATTTTCAAATAACGTACTCAAAATAAAAAACGCCACTCGTAAGTGACGTTTAAAATGATATATTTAACTTATTCGCATGCTAATTAATAATAATATAATTTATTTAGCTTGGAATTGAAGTATATACATTTAAAAAATCATATAGTGCATTAGTTAACAATCCTAAGAAAACACTTTTGAAATTACTATTAACCATAGACTTCACTCGCTTCCTATATAATATAAATACAATTATTACAATAAATATTATAATCGCGAGGACAATTCCCAGCTCGGAACTCATGAACTCTTTTTGAGATTCCAAGCTAAATAAACTATACCAAGTTATTATATTACCTTTTTTAAATAAATGCCATTATTAATTAATCAGTAAAGAAAACGCTACTCTAAAAGTAGCGTCATGGTAACTTATTTGAATAAGCTCAAATTGAATTGCTTCCACTTACTTATGATTTCATTATGAACAGCTGAATAAAGCGAGGACAAATCATCAAAAGGTTTACTCATTTGAATTAATTGTAGTCGGTTTATGCACTCTTAAAAATTCATCAGCTTTTATATTTTTCAAATTAGAACAGGTTAATTTCCCTATGTTAATATCGTACTCTGCATGAAGATGATCTTTGTTAGTAACAGAAGAAACCGGCAACACCGTGAAATCAGTTTGAAAACTTTCTTTTTCACAGCCAAAAATTAAAACTGGTCTTACTTTAAAACTTTTATAGCTTTTTTAATATCAAAATAAGGAAAAGACGTCATAACAATTGAACTTACTAAATCTTTCGATTTTATATTAGAAACCAAAGATAGCAGTCTCCTCATCTAAATCTTCAAATTCATCTAAATACATGTCATATTGTTAATCGTATAATCTCACTTTTTTGCGTCCTCACATATATTTTCGTCTTTAAGTACAATACTTCCCACTTCTTATTCAGCCAAATTGACTCTGCTTTGTTTCCATGAATATTCTTCATGAGATAGATTTGATTTCTAAGATATCAAGCTGAATAATGAGCAAATTTTGTTACAACACTTTTAATAATGTATTTAGATTTTTTCAGATATATTTATATTTTCAAAACTTGGTATAAAATTAAAATCATAAAATCGTAATTCTGGTATCACAGGCCCATGTTTCCATCCCTCTATATTTTCTTCGAATAACTTTTCCCTGTTAATGCGAATGACTCTCTCTGACATAAATATACTAACTTTTGTAATTTTAGTTCGCTATCTAGTTTACTCTCAGAACATTGTTCATACATATTAACTAAATAATCAGCTACATGATTTACGTTTTCCCTTGTATAACCCTCCTCAATTATAAAATGGTTTTAACTATAAATCTCGTGTAGTTCATGGGGTTTAAAACTAAATCTGTATATATATTTCTAGTTTTTAATAGTTTATATTTAATTTATTATACCTCAAAACTTTAAATCTAAAAGGTATTTTTAATTTTTTAAACTCTTTATAAATTTTAATAAAAAAATTCATACTCAATTACATTCCCTATATGGTAATCTGGCATTCTTTAAATCTTTCCCAAAATGTAACTCTATATATTTTCTTTTATAGTATATAATAGCTTCTCTATCTTAAATATATAATACATGGTAATTTAAAATATCTATTTCATTAATTTTAAGAACAACATAATTAAAGTTTGTAATGCCAGTTTTCTTTCATTTTGCACTTGTATTTTATAGGTTATATTTCAACTGTTCCTCAATACTCAAAGGTAATAAATAGATTTAATTGACAATACTAAACTAGTAAAAATTAATCTTATCATTCTCTAATAAACTACTATTTTTGATTTTCTCGTTAACATTTAAATTAGTATAAGCATATGGTGAATCTTTGTAATAAAAATCTATTTTTATATTATTAAATTGTTTACCATATTCACCTCTATCGATGATGAAATTACTAGTGACAAATTCCGCATAATTTTTGATTATATCATGTTCATCATTAAACTCTGCTGCCCCTTTAAACTCCCCTTTTAAATAAATAATAATATTTACATTAGGTTTTTTATTTCCTTTCGAATCTGCTTCTGTAGTGACCTCGTATTTCTTTACATCTTCATCGCTATGTACATTTAAATTATGTATTGATTTTGATATTTTTTGTTCAATACTAGAGTTTAATTCAGTATTGTTTATATTATCATACTGCTCGTCATTATCGTAGCTCTCTTTCTTTTTCGTTGTATCATTTTTATATAACTCATTTGCTCTTTCATCGTATAAATTTCTAGCAGATTTAGACAAATTATCAATTTGATCAATTGAAAGATTTTTAATCTCTTCATCATTCATATTTTCTATATCTTTATATGTATAGCTCTTAATTTTCTTTTCTTGTTTATTTTCATTACTTTTTGGAGCTTTTTTACTGTTATTATCGAAATCTAGCAATGATAAAAGTGCTAATATGCCGATACAAAACATACAAATAATTACATATTTAAATTTATTTTTATAATTCTCCATTATTTACTCCCTATTCTCTTTGATTAAATTTATTAACTAGCCTACGTCAATAAATTTATCACAATACCTCTTAATATGTAATCAGTGATGTAATTTTCAATCTTTAATTCGTGTAGTCTTAAATTGACGCTACATCTATTTAGAGATTGCAAAAAATGTCAAGTTTTGACAAGTTTATTCTTTGGTTAATGCTTTTTTATGGTATCTAAGAGGTTGTATATTACAATCAAAGCATTAGAATAAATCATACAGTATAATCTAATTCCTTTAAATTTTTTCGATTTTAATTTTAGTAGGTTCTATATATTTCTGTACTGTTCCTGTTGATACCCCGAGTAAGTCAGCAATCTTTATAAGCTAAATCCTCGCATTTAACCATTATAAAACACTCTATTTCTCTTTCAGTAACTTTACGTAATATTTTATTAAAAGTCTTTTTTTGATCATTCAATATCTCTTTATAATCATATTCATTAACTTATATATATAGAATTACTAGCAAATTTTTCTATTGTCTGACTACCAACTAAATAACATTGCGAATGAATAATACCTTCATAACAATCCGGCTCATGTCCATGAGTTAACCATTCAAATGTATAATCTAAATCTTTTAAAGTTTCTTGATAAGATTTTACTGTTTCACTATTTGTATTTTCATATTGACTAATCTTTCTTTACACTCGTTCTTTAGTTTCTCTATAATCAATTAATAAATTTATCATATGTACACCCTCTAAGTTGTTATACAAAATTAATTGAAATTATTAAATCACCTCCTATTTCATAAAGATTAATGGGTATTATAAACGAATAGCCTCCCATAATTTATACTTTTTCATGATGAGTACAGGGGGTTACAAATGTAGTAATTTGCAGTATCTTAAATTAGCAATCATTTAGAATCAAAATAAAGTTACAGGTAAAATCTCCCGTAACTCTTATCTATGCTTTGAAGTCTTTCAATCTATAATCTGCACATTAAAATTTAATTACTTTCGTATTTTTTATTAGTCGACTAAATAACTGTTCCAAATCTTTCGTAGTAGCTAGTTCTGACGCTTCATTATTTGTTGTAATGATATTATTCTTAACTGTTCTCAAATTAGCTATGCCAAACATCTTACTTATGCCATATGCTGTTAAAGATGTGCCGTAACCATCAATAACAAGTAAGTCTACATCATTGATAAGTTGGCTGACATTAATTATAACTAATATATTAGTATGTACTGTTCTTTTTTAGTTGGTTATTGTATTAAATTGTTATAAAAAATAAGAAGGACAAAAAATGATACAAAGTAGATTATCGATTTTTATGTCCGAAAGAGGTTTAAGAATTTATGATGTTTATGTAGAAACCGGCATTTTTAAAACTATGTTAATGGCTATATCTGAAAATAATAAAAAAAGGTGTTCAATTTGATATAGTCGATAAATTATGCAATTTCTTAGGAGTAATTCCGTGTGAATTTTTCGAGTATTCTCCATATATTGTTAAAGTGAATTTTAGTAATGATAATATAGATAATTATGATAATGGACTACATAACATTGAAATTAATATAAAAATCAAAATTACGAACGAACATTTTATTTAGGAATGTCCATTTATGAGGAGATGATAATTATATTCGTGTAAAAAAAGGAGGTATAATTTCTATATTGATGCTTATTTAGTGAAATCAGAAAGCTATGAAATAAATGATTTTATAAATATTTATCTCAATTAAGCATTTCATTTAGAGTAGAATTTATTAAAAAAATAATATATATGATTAACAAGAATGACCATATTACTTTAAAATTATTTGATGATATCAACTTTGAAATACTTAAAAAGTTTAGAGTGAGATATTTTACTAGTTATACAAAATTTGTACCACTTCTCTTACAAGTTTTAAATACTATTACGATGCGGATAAGTAACCAATCTTTGAAGCGTGTTAAATTCAATCAATCACATTCAAGCAAGTACAAAAAATTGATTTATTATGATTAAAAAATACAAAAAAAAAACGGTTCAACTGCTTATATGATTATCGCATATTTGGGAGTTGACCAAGTAACTCGTAAGCAGAAGTGGACTACAAGTAGGGGTTTCTAAACTGAAAGAGAAGTCAAAATTGAAGAAGCAAAGCTACAAACTGAAATATAAAACAAGAGCTTTTTTAATAATGAAACAACGACTTATCAGCAAGTATACAAGTTAAGGCTAGAACAATATATGCATATTTTTAGAGTACAAAAATGTTTAAAAACACTATTCTCAAAGAATTTATAAATTTGTCTATTAAAAATATAAAGACACCATACTGTCGAAATATTGATAATAAAAGGATTGAGAGCTATTCAGATTATAGAAATATAAAAGTGTACGCTTCTAATGTTTTAGAATAAGCTATTAGTTTAAAATCATATCCGAAAACCCTTTTAAAAACATTAAACTACCTAAAAGAAGTAAGGGCAAAGAAAATGAACATTTGATTTATTACTCTAGTGAGGAATTGAAAAGTTTTATAAAAAATTAGTAGAAGAGGAGCCAATGTATAAAGTTATGTTTCGTATACTAGCGTTTCCTGGTATTCGTTGAGACGAACTCAAGGCTTTAACGTGGAATGATATAAATTTCGAAAAAAATTTCAATATAGATAAGAAAGTAACAATTGGTATTGGTTACAAAGAAATTATACAGCCACCGAAAACAAGTTCATCAATAAGAGTAGTTAGTATATATGATCGTACCGCTTCAATATTAAAAGAATGACATATAGAACAACGTAAGTTAACTTTAATGCACGGTCATAATACTAGTAATGTAACTCAAAACCTTTTTACCGATGTAACTACTAACTGCCGATTACAAGTACAGCACACTAACAAAGCACTGGATAAGACATGTAAAAATCACGAGTTCAAAAAAATTACAGTACGCGGCTTTAGGCATACACATTGTTCACTACTATTCGAAGTGGGCTTATCTGTTCAAGAAGTTCAAAACAGATTAGGTCATGGGGACATCAATACCACTATAAATATATATGCTTATATTACAGAAAAGCAACGTGATAAAGTGGCAGAAATATTTGCTCAATATATTAGTTTTTAGCATTAACGTATTCAAACTTAAATTAACTAATAAACAAGAAGCTAGAAACCGCTTCATATCAACGTTTCTAACTTCTTATAAATGGATTATTTATACTCTGGCACTAATACTCTCCAACCATATTTATCTTCTAATTTACCGCTTTGAATACCAGTATATGTGTCATATAATTTTTGAGTGATTTCACCTGGCTCATTATTATTAATAACAATTTCTCTGTCTTCATAGCGTAACGTTCCAACTGGAGAAATAACCGCTGCAGTACCTGCACCAAATACTTCTGTAAGTTCACCTTTGTCGTATGCGTCGAATAATTCGTCAATTGAAACTTTTCTTTCTTCAACTTCGTAACCTAAGTCTTCAGCTAATTGAATAATTGATTTTCTAGTAATACCTGGTAAGATACTTCCATTTAATGCAGGTGTGACTATTTTTCCATTTTCAACGAAGAAGATATTCATACTTCCAACTTCTTCGACATATTTTTGTTCCACACCATCTAGCCATAATACTTGGTCATAACCTAATTTGTTAGCATTAGTTTGTGCAAGTAGACTAGCAGCATAGTTACCGGCAACTTTCGCAAATCCTACTCCTCCACGTACGGCACGAACATATTCGTCTTCAACATAAATTTTAGTAGTTTTTAACGTGTCTCCACCATAATACGCACCTGAAGGCGATAAAATGATTAATAACTTATATTGTTGAGATGCACGTACACCTAGAATACCTTCCGTAGCAAATACGAATGGACGAATATATAATGATTGCCCTTCACCCTCTGGTACCCAGTCACGTTCAACATCAATAAGTTGTTTTAATCCCTCTAATAATGCTTCTTCGTCAACTTCTGGCATTTCTAAACGCGCTAAAGAATTATTAATACGTTTAAAGTTTTGGTCTGGTCGGAATAATACCACTTCACCGTTGTGTTTATATGCTTTAAGCCCTTCAAATACCGCTTGACCATAATGTAAACCTTGTGCTGCTGGTGAAATTTCAAATGGTGCATAAGGTACAATCTTCATATCATGCCAACCTTTATCCGCATCATAATCCAAACTTAGCATATAGTCTGAAAAATATTGACCGAATCCTAATTTCGATGTGTCTGGTTTTTCTTTCAATGTATCTCGTTGTTCAAATTTTACCTTTTCTGACATGAATATAGCCTCCTAGTAATTTCTCCGAATTGAATAGTTACTCTAAATTATATCAATCGCATTTATACTATTCAATGAGTTTTCTAAATATTCAAAATAAATATACAAATGTAATTATGTACTCTTTATTAGTTAAACATTACCATATTAAACTTACAAGTTTAGTTATTTACGTATGTTATAGATACATTGGATTTAAAATATAAAAAACTCCTTTTAAAAGTTTTAATTTTAAAAGGAGTAAGTTTTAGCTAAACTACGTTATTAATTATATAAGATTTTCTATTTAGCAACCTTTTCTTTTTCTTCAATTGCTGCGAGCATCAACTTAGTCATTGAGGCTAAATCATATTTTGGATTAAATCCCCACTCACCACGTGAACAGCTCGTATCGATACTATCAGGCCATGTTGAAGCAATATTTTGACGTTCTGGATCAACATCATAGTCTAGTTCAAAATTAGGGTAGTACTCTTGAATGGCTTTTTTAACCATTTCAGGTTCTATACTCATTGCACTTAAATTATAACCATTACGCGTTTCTAATTTGGCACCATCTGCTTCCATTAATTTTATAATAGCGTCGATGGCATCATCCATATACATCATATCCATATATGTGTTCTTATCGATATAGCTTGTATAACGACCTTCTCTTACTGCTTTAAAATAAATTTCAACAGCGTAGTCAGTCGTGCCGCCACCTGGCTCCTTCACATGTGAAATAAGTCCTGGAAATCTTACGCTGCGAGTATCTACGCCAAACTTAACATAATAATACTGACACAGTAATTCGCCCGCAACTTTATTAACACCGTACATTGTAGTAGGTTGTTGGATTGTTACTTGTGGTGTATTTACTTTAGGCGTTGACGCGCCAAAAGCTCCAATAGAGCTTGGTGTAAAGAATTGTAGTTCATACGTACGTGCAGCTTCAAGAGCGTTCATTAATCCTCCCATATTTAAATCCCAAGCGAATAATGGATTCTTCTCAGCAGTTGCGGATAATAATGCTGCCATATGCATTAAAGTGTCTGCCCCAAAATCTTCGATAAGCTTATACATACACTCTCTGTCTTTAACATCTAAAATTTCAAATGGACCATTTTGAACTGGTGAATTTGCTTCAGGTTCTCTAATATCTGTAGCTAATACATTTTCTGTACCGTAAATTTCTCGACATTTCACTACTAACTCGGTTCCAATTTGGCCAAGTGCCCCTGTAATCATTATCTTTTTCATTACAAAATCTCCCCTTGTTTATTTCATAAGTGCGTTGTCCTTCTAGTATGTACATATTCTTAATTTACATCAATATTATATAATAAAAGCGCTTTCTTGTATATGCAGTAAACACATTATAGGGTTTAATAAGTAGTTTTTAATTTATGATTTTTGTATGAGCGCGTTAGTTGTATTTCTATTTGGTCATTAGACTATGACGTTTTATTAATTAAATTTAAATTCGAAGTAAATATTTTAAATAAAAGAATTATTTATTCTTTTTATATGCTAATATTGCAATGTATATAATTTTTCAAAAGGAGGAACTATATGAAAAAAATCATAATCACTATTATCACTTTATTTATAACCCTTGGTACGATACTAAACTTTAACCTCGTTAATGCTTCAGAACAACACACGCACTCAAATGACAATCAAAGTAAAACTGAACACACAATATTACATACTAATGATATTCATGGTCGCTTCGTAGAAGAAAAAGGACGTGTTATTGGCATGCCTAAATTAAAAGGTCTCAAAAATAAAGAAAAACCTGATTTAGTTTTAGACTCTGGGGATGCCTTTCAAGGATTGCCAGTTTCTAACCATTCAAAAGGTGAAGAAATGGCTAAAGCAATGAATAAAGTAGGCTATGACGCTATGACAATTGGTAATCATGAATTTGATTTTGGCTATAACCAATTATTAAAATTACAAAAACAGCTTCATTTTCCAATGATCTCATCAAATATTTATAAAAACGGGAAGCGCATTTTCAAACCTTCAACTATAATTAAACGTAATGGTGTGCGATACGGTTTAGTAGGTGTTACAACTCCCGAAACTAAAATTAAAACCTCTCCTGATGCTGTGAAAGATGTAGAATTTAAAGATCCATTGAGCAGTGTGAAAGGTGCTATTAAAGAAATGGATGGTAAAGCAGATGTATATGTTGTTTTATCTCATCTTGGCATCGATAAAAATACTAAAAAAGAATGGCGTGGAGATTATCTAATTGAACAATTATCCAAAGATAACTCAATAAAAAAACCAATCATAGTTTTAGATGGTCACTCACATTCTGTTATAAAACATGGCAAAAAGTATAATCATGGTATCTTAGCTCAAACAGGTACTGCTTTGAAAAATGTAGGCAAAATTAGTTTTCTTTTTAATCATCATAAAGTGTCAGATTTAAAAGCGAGTCTGATTAACGTCAAAGATACAAATAAAATAAAAGCTGATCCCTCAATAGAAAAACAAGTAAATAAAGCGAATAATGAATTTAAAAAAGAAACATCTAAAGTGATTATTCCTAATAATAAAGTTGAATTTAAAGGCGATAAAAATATAGCTCGTACTCAAGAAACGAATTTAGGAAATCTAATTACAGATGCGATGGAGGATTACGCAGCGAAAAACTTTAAACATAAGCCAGATTTCGCAGTGACTAATGGCGGTGGTATTCGCGCTTCCATCTCTAAAGGAAAAGTCACTCAAAACGATATTATTACAGTGCTGCCTTTCGGTAATTTAATTTCACAGATTAAAGTTAAAGGTACGAATGTGAAGGAAGCATTTGAACATAGTCTAGGTTCTCCTACTGAAACAAAAGATGGTAAGAAACAACTATCACCAAATGGCGGTTTCTTACAAGTTTCGAAATCAATACGTGTTTATTATGATATGAATCAAAAATCTGGCTCAAGAGTTCGAGATATTCAAGTTCGTAATCGTGAGACCGGAAAATTTGAAAAATTAAATCCTAATAAAACATATTATGTTGTTACCAATGATTTTACCGCTAACAAAGGTGATGGCTACGATATGTTTGGAGGACAACGTGAGGAAGGTATTTCGCTTGATGAAGTCGTAGGAAATTATATTCAAAAGCACAATTTAAATAAATATAATACTAATAATCCTGAAAGAATCATTAATGGAAAATTAGATTCAGTGAAAAAATCAACACATAAATCAGACAATGGTAAACAATCAAGCAATCATACTCACAAAAAGTCAGCCTAAATATACAAGAGACTCTGAGATAAAATAGTCATTCTCAGAGTCACTTTTTAATGATTAAACTCTATTTTATTAAGAAACATATATAGTTAATCAAACGCATAAAGATTATCTACTTACGGAAAATATTAAATAAGACAAAGTTGATTTTTAATTTAGTCCAAATTAAAAGATACACACGCTTATTGCGAATAATCAACATGATTAGAGTAAATCCCGGAAAGGGGTTCAAATTCTGAGACTATTAATCCACAAGATGGCATATAAAGGCGACAGTCATATTTCTTGGGAAATAATTCTCCATCCACTTATAGCAGTCTGCCGTTTGTGTGAGGTTACAGTGCCCTCCTACTACTTCAATTACGTTTGCAATTCATAAATGCAAACGTTATCATTAATTTAAGTTAAATATAATGTAGGTGATCGTAATGAATGGTGGTTTGAAAACGTATAAACAACGACAAGTAGGTTTGCTATCTAGCTTATTAATCTTTTTAGCATTTATCTTTCAAAATATTTATGTACTTGTAACTAAACATGAGTTAGTGCCTGAGATGCTAAGTACATTTAGCCTACTCATCTTTCTAATTTTAGCTACACTTTGTGTTAAACAGGTTATATATAATTATAGACATCGACCATGATAGAACTCATATAAAATCCCGCTAGTTAATTTTAGCGGGATTAATAATATGATTAATTATCACTTTCAAGTGCTTTTTTATAGAAATACTGAGCTACTACAATATCAACAATAGCTAGACCCACTGATTTAAATAAAGTTACCTCTTTTTCGTCCTCACGTCCTGCTTTCTTACCTGAGACGATATCACCTAACTCACCATATAGCATATTGTCAGTTAATATACCCTCTTCCTGAGGTACTTTTAAATCGCCTGTCTCTTCCATTGCCGCTTCGGTCGATTCAACAACAATCTTATTAGCGATCATCATAGACTCTGATGGTAATTCTTGCATATCTGGTTTGAAAGAACCTACTGCATTAAGATGGACGCCTGGATGTAACGTATGTGAATATACTGGTTCTGAAGCATTTGTAGCAGTAACAATAATATCCGCAGCCTCCATTGCTTCATCTGCTTGATCATACGTTTTGGTTTTAACTCCAAATTTTTGTTGAGTTGCTTCAGCAAGCTTTTCAGCTTTTTCCTTAGTTCTACTTGAAAAGTGAACTTCCTCAATATTTCTCACAGCCATGACAGCTTCTATGAGACCTTCAGCTTGTACTCCGGCACCAATGACAGTTAATACTTTAGCATCTTCACGAGATAAATATTTTGTAGCCACACCAGAAATCGCGCCTGTTCTAATTTTAGTTAAATAACCACCATCTAGTACTGCTAGTGTTTCTCCTGTTTCATAATCGCTTAGTATTACTGAGCCTGTAATTGTTGCTTTATCTTTTTTAGGATTATCAGGAGCAAATGAAACGGTTTTTAATCCAACAATTTTTAATTCATCTGATAATGCTGGCATCACTAAGTATCGATTGTGTTTATTAAATGGCAACACATGTCGCAATGGGGTTTCAGTTTTACCTTCTGAAAATGCTTTTAGCGCTTGTCCAACCTCTTCAATAACTTCATTCATATTTAATAACTCTGATTGAGTTTGTTCATCTAAATATCGCATTTTAAACTCTCCTTTATACCATGACGCTTTTAAATAACATTCCCTTAGAATTTAATATCTAACATAATTGAAGGATTAAAATAGTATTGCTAAAAGTATCGACGTGAGTACCACTAAATTAAATAAATTGATAAAAATACTCATATTGAGCGTATCCTTAATATCGTCTTGAGTTCTTGATATAAAACTAAATATCAATGAAATAATAAGTAAAAAAATGCTAAATAAAGCAAAAAATGAGACTATATCTGGTCCTACTTCACTCATACGATTTAAAGATAGGCTAATCCAAGTGATTAAAATAATATAATTAAATAGGTTTATTCCATATATTACATACTTCATTAATACCACCCGATTATTTAAATATATTTTTTTCTATCGTTTCAAATTTGAATTATAATTTACATTGTTACTTTCACTCATATAATAATACACTCTGATTAAAATAATAAGTAATCCGATAAATGAAGCTAAAATGTCGGATTTATTAAATTTTTGTTGTGACAATGTAAATTCCGTGCTATTCTATTATTTATAAATAAAAGGCAATGTGCATTAACACATTACCTTGCGATTTTGCTTCTTTTTAGCAAAACTATTTAATTAACTTTTGACAACTATCACCCTTCTTTTGAAGGGTGATTTTTATTTATTCAAAATTTGATATCGATTAACAACTTTCCCATTCTTTTTAATATAGGGTTCGATTTCATAACCACCATGTTTTTTTATGACATTTTGAGATGCGTAATTGAATGGATTTGTAGTCATAAGAATTGTTTCAACATTTCGTATTTTTAAGTAGTCAAGGGCTTGTCCTAATAAGGTTGAGGCATATCCTTTACCTCTATATGATCGAGCTACGCCATACCCAATATGACCCCCAATGTTTCTTAATCGATGATTGAGTTCGTGTCTAATATCCACCGCGCCCACAATATTTCCATCAACAAAATAAAATAATGTTGTGGTGGGAACCCAATCTTTACTTGGTCTTTCTTGATTAAGATAATCAACCATATCTTTGAAGGACTGATATTCTTTTAAATTCGTATTTCCTGGTACAACTTTTTCATTATTGTCATACCATTCTTGAATATAAACGTTAAATGATTCTTCATCTTTATACGTAAGTTGTCTTAATTCTTCCACTCCGTTATACCTCTTCTCATCCATTCATTTCACTATTATTGTAAAATGAATAAACCACTATATTAAAGTATTTTAAATCAGAAAAATTAAAGGCACTCACTCTCTAAGAGACAAGTGCCTTAAGAATAACAATCTATATAATATTTAATTCTTTTCCAACCTTCTCATAAGCATTAAGGGCTTTATCTAACATATCTTTAGTATGAGCAGCTGTAGGCATATTTCTTACACGACCGGTACCTCTAGGAACTGTTGGGAATACTATTGACTTAACATAGATTCCTTCTTCTTTAAGACGTTTACTAAACTCTTGCGTATCTTTTTCATCTCCAATAATGACTGGAGTAATTGGTGTTTCAGATTCCCCAGTATTAAAACCTAATTTAGAGAGTCCATCTTTTAAATATTGTGCGTTCTCCCATAATTGATCATGTAATTCTGTAGATGACATTAATTTTTTAACAGCTTCAGTAATAGCCTTAGTATCTCCAGGTGCTAATGAAGTTGAGAATAAGAACGGTCTTGATTGTGCTTTTAACCAATCAATTAATTGTTTAGAGCCTGCTACATAACCACCTACAACACCAATGGCTTTAGATAATGTGCCAATTTGGAAGTCAATTTTATCTTGTAAACCGAAATGTTTAACTGTACCTGCACCTTTACCCATAACACCTGAACCATGAGCGTCATCAACATAAGTTAATAAACCAAATTCTTCGGCAATTTTTACAATTTCTGGTAGCTTAGCAACATCCCCATCCATACTAAATACACCATCAGTAATATACATTACTTTATTGTATTGTCCAGACTCAACAGCTTCTTTAGCTTTTGTACGTAAATCCTCCATATCTGAATGATTTACTCGAATAATTTTAGCTTTAGATAAGCGACAACCATCAATAATAGAGGCATGGTTTAATTCGTCAGATAAAATAGCATCATTTTTATTCATAACAGCTGATATAGCAGCCATATTACAATTAAACCCTGATTGATATGCAATAGCTGCTTCAGTACCTTTAAACTGTGCAAGTGTATCTTCTAACTCATCATGTAAGTCCAATGTACCATTAATTGAGCGTACTGCACCTGCACCCACTCCGTGTGAATCAATTGCTTTTTTAGCTGCTTCTTTTAAATCTTCATTCGTAGCAAGTCCTAAGTAGTTATTTGATGATAAATTGACGTAGTTTTTACCATTAATTTTGATTTCAGGACCATTTGCTCCCTCAATTGAGTCAATTTCGTTATATAAGCCATTGTCTTTTAAATATTGTATATTTTCATCTAAAAACTCATTTAGTGATTGAACCACAATTAAATCCCCCTTGTGTTGTCTATTTTCTTTAATCATACCTTAATTTTCAGAATCATGAAAGCCTTATCATTTATAGGTGTTATCACATTGTTTTATTGAAAAATAATTAATATGAAAGCCTACTTTAGCTTAATCAATAATGATATACTAATTACGATAATAAGAAGGAAGAAGTGATAAATGTGTTTGATTGGTTCCAATTGGCTAGCAAAAAAGAGAAAAGAATGGTACAACTACGACGATATTTGCATCAATATCCCGAACTCTCTTTTGAGGAAAAGCGTACGCATGACTTTATCGTGAATCAATTAAGCCAGTTGTCATGTGATATTGTTACTCCAGTTGGCCGTAATGGTATCAAAGCTACATTTAAAGGTAGTGAAAACGGCCCAACTATAGCATTTCGTGCAGACTTTGATGCCCTACCTGTTCAAGAATTAAACGACGTCCCATACCGTTCTAAAAACGAGGGCTGTATGCATGCATGTGGTCATGATGGTCACACGGCAATATTACTTGGAGTTGCTGAAATAGTAAATGAACACCGCCATTTATTAAAAGGAAACGTTGTATTCATCTTCCAATATGGGGAAGAAATTATGCCTGGTGGCTCTCAGGAAATGATTGATGATGGCTGTCTTCAAGATGTTGATAAAATCTATGGTACACATTTGTGGAGTGGTTATCCTTCAGGTACTATTTACTCTAGACCTGGTGCGATCATGGCATCACCTGATGAGTTTAGTATCACGATCAAAGGTAGCGGTGGACATGGGGCTAAACCCCATGAAACCATTGATCCTATAGTCATTATGGCTGAATTTATTTTAAGTGCACAAAAGATTGTCTCTAGGACGATAGACCCAGTTAAAGAAGCTGTTGTGACATTTGGGATGGTACAAGCTGGATCAACAGATAGTGTTATTCCGGATACCGCCTTTTGTAAAGGAACTGTTCGTACATTTGACACCGAGCTACAAAACCATATTAAGAATAAAATGGATAAACTATTACAGGGCTTAGCTGTTGCTAATGATATTACTTATGACATGAATTATATTAAAGGCTATTTACCTGTACACAATCATCCGCAATCTTATGAGGTTGTTAAACAAGCAGCGAATGATTTACATTTAAGATTTAATGAATCAGATTTGATGATGATTGGCGAAGATTTTTCACATTATCTTAAAGTACGTCCAGGTGCCTTTTTCTTAACAGGTTGTGGTAATGAGGATAAAGGTATAACCGCGCCACATCATAATCCATACTTTGATATAGATGAATCATCTTTTAAATATGCTGCAAGCGAATTTCTTAAAATACTAGAAATTGAACATGTATTTTAACGATTTATAATATATAGAGCGTGTTCTACCTTACTTTTAAATAAGTAAGATAGAACACGCTTTTTGTGTGAGAAAAAATTAAAAATTTAATACTAAGTTGACTTACTCTCAGCTAAACGAGCTTTTCTGAATAAAAAAATAGGAAATATATGTAAAAATTGGAATAAAAAAAGACTCCCAAACTGGGAGTCCTTAGAAATAATGAATAATAAATATTATTCGAAGATTTCAGTTACAACGCCTGATCCAACAGTACGTCCACCTTCACGGATTGAGAAACGAGTACCGTCTTCAATAGCGATAGGAGCGATTAATTCAACTGTCATTTCAACGTTGTCGCCAGGCATAACCATTTCAGTACCTTCTGGTAAGTTAACAACACCAGTTACGTCAGTAGTACGGAAATAGAATTGTGGGCGGTAGTTACTGAAGAATGGAGTGTGACGTCCACCTTCGTCTTTAGATAAAACGTAAACTTCCGCTTTGAATTTAGTGTGTGGTGTGATTGAACCAGGAGCAGCTAATACTTGACCACGTTGTACGTCTTCACGAGCAACACCACGTAATAAAGCACCGATGTTGTCACCAGCTTCAGCGTAGTCTAATAATTTACGGAACATTTCTACACCAGTAACAGTTGTTTTAGAAGTTTCGTGGATACCGATGATTTCAACTTCTTCACCAACTTTGATTTGACCACGTTCAACACGGCCTGTAGCAACAGTACCACGACCAGTGATTGAGAATACGTCCTCAACTGGCATCATGAATGGTTTGTCAGAATCACGTTCTGGAGTTGGAATGTAATCATCAACTGCTTGCATTAATTCTAAGATTTTTTCTTCGTATTGAGCATCGCCTTCTAAAGCTTTTAATGCTGAACCAGCGATTACAGGTACATCATCACCTGGGAAGTCATATTCGCTTAATAAGTCACGAACTTCCATTTCAACTAATTCTAATAATTCTTCGTCGTCTACCATGTCAACTTTGTTTAAGAATACAACTAATGCTGGTACACCAACGTTACGTGATAATAAGATGTGTTCACGAGTTTGTGGCATTGGACCGTCAGCAGCAGATACTACTAAGATACCGCCGTCCATTTGAGCAGCACCAGTGATCATGTTTTTAACATAGTCAGCGTGTCCTGGGCAGTCAACGTGAGCATAGTGACGTTTGTCAGTTTGATACTCGATGTGTGCAGTATTGATTGTAATACCACGTTCTTTTTCTTCTGGAGCGTTGTCAATCATGTCGTATGATTGTGCAACAGTGTCACCATTTTTAGCTAATACAGTTGCGATAGCAGCTGTTAAAGTTGTTTTACCATGGTCAACGTGACCGATAGTACCAATATTGGCATGTTCTTTTGAGCGATCAAATTTTTCTTTTGCCATTATTAAATCTCTCCTATTCTTAGTAAAAGTTATTTCAAATTTATCTCTCATGATAGTTTCTCACCATCATGAGAAGATAATTGATTGAGTTAAGCCTAAAAGAATTTATAATTCTTTTATAATGCATTTACCCTTAAAAATCAAATCATAAAAGTGATAGCTTAACAATAAGCTCAACCTGTATTTTAACCTAGCATGGCTAGTCTTAACAAGTTAAATTACTCACCTTTATTTTTCTTGATGATTTCATCAGCGATTGATTTAGGAACTTCTGCATAGTGGTCAAAGTACATAGTGTAAGTACCGCGACCTTGAGTGTTAGAACGTAATGAAGTTGCGTAACCAAACATTTCTGAAAGTGGTACAAAGGCATTTACAACTTGTGCATTACCACGAGGTTCCATACCATCTACACGTCCACGACGAGCAGTTACGTCACCCATGATATCGCCCATGTATTCTTCAGGCATTTCGATAGTTACTTTCATCATTGGTTCTAAGATAACTGGATCACATTTTTTAGCAGCTTCTTTAAGCGCTAATGATGCAGCAATTTTGAAGGCCATTTCAGATGAATCGACATCGTGGTAAGAACCATCAAATAAGTTTGCTTTAACATCGATTAATGGATAACCAGCTAAGACACCATTTTCCATAGCATCTTTAAGACCTTGTTCAACTGATGGAATGTATTCACGTGGAACTACACCACCAACGATAGAGTTTTCGAATTCGAAACCTCCACCTGTTTCGTTAGGTGTGAATTCGATATGAACATCACCGTATTGACCACGACCACCAGATTGACGAGAGAATTTACCTTGAACTTGTGCAGATTGCTTGAATGTTTCACGGTATGAAACCATAGGAGCACCTACATTACATTCAACGTTGAATTCTTTCTTCATACGGTCAACTAAGATGTCTAAGTGTAATTCACCCATACCACCGATGATAACTTGTCCAGTTTCTTCATCAGTATGTGCATGGAATGTTGGGTCTTCTTCTTGTAATTTAACTAAAGCTTGAGTCATTTTATCTTGGTCAGCTTTAGATTTTGGTTCAACAGATAAGTGGATAACTGGCTCTGGGAATTCCATTGATTCCAAGATAATGTCGTTTTTCTCACCACATAAAGTATCACCAGTACCTGTTTCTTTAAGACCTACCGCAGCAGCGATATCGCCTGAGTAAACAGTATCGATTTCTTGACGTGAGTTTGCGTGCATTTGTAATAAACGACCTACACGTTCACGTTTATCTTTAGTAGAGTTCTTCACGTATGAACCTGAAGTTAATGTACCTGAGTACACACGGAAGAATGTTAATTTACCAACATAAGGGTCAGTCATAACTTTGAATGCTAATGCAGCGAATTCAGCTGAATCGTCTGGTTTAGCAACAACTTCTTCTTCAGGGTCATTAGCACGGTGACCAATGATTGGTTTAACGTCTAATGGTGAAGGTAAGTAGTCAATTACTGCATTAAGCATTAATTGAACACCTTTGTTTTTGAATGCTGTACCACAAAGTACTGGGTAAAATTCTACGTCAGTAGTTGCTTTACGGATAGCAGCTTTTAATTCATCGATAGAAATTTCTTCGTCACCAAGATATTTCTCCATTAATTCGTCGTTGCTTTCTGCAACAGCTTCGATTAATTGAGCACGAGCTTCTTCAGCTCTTTCTTTGTGATCGTCAGGAATTTCAATTTCATCGATTTCTGTACCTAAATCGTTAGTATATCTAAAGCATTTCATTTCAACTAAGTCAATGATTGCTTCGAATTCATCTTCGGCACCAATTGGTAATTGGATAGGTGCAGCATTTGCTTGTAAACGATCATGTAAAGTGCTTACTGAATATTCGAAGTTAGCACCTAATTTATCCATTTTGTTTACGAATACGATACGTGGTACGCCATAAGTAGTTGCTTGACGCCAAACTGTTTCAGTTTGAGGTTCTACACCTGATTGAGCATCAAGTACAGTAACCGCACCGTCAAGTACACGTAATGAACGTTCAACTTCAACAGTGAAGTCTACGTGTCCAGGTGTATCGATAATGTTGACACGGTGGCCATCCCATTGTGCTGTTGTTGCAGCAGATGTGATTGTGATACCACGGTCTTGTTCTTGTTCCATCCAGTCCATTTGTGAAGCACCTTCGTGTGTTTCACCAATTTTGTGGATACGACCTGTGTAATAAAGAATACGTTCAGTCGTAGTAGTCTTACCAGCATCAATGTGAGCCATGATACCGATGTTACGAGTATTTTTCAAAGAAAAGTCTCTTGCCATGTGTTTTTCTCCTTCCAGTATTTACTGAATAAGTACTATAGATATGGCGATGCCCTAAGCATGAGCCATTATTGGTAAACCTTATAACGGAACACACTCAGGGTAAAAGCTTTCATCTTACCAACGGTAGTGAGCAAATGCTTTGTTTGCTTCAGCCATTTTGTGAGTGTCCTCACGTTTTTTGACTGCACCACCTGTATTATTTGCAGCGTCTAAGATTTCGTTAGCTAAACGATCTTCCATAGTTTTCTCACCACGAAGACGAGCGTAGTTTACTAACCAACGTAATCCTAAAGTAGTACGACGTTCTGGGCGTACCTCAACTGGTACTTGGTAGTTAGAACCACCCACACGACGAGCTTTAACTTCTAATACTGGCATAATGTTATTGATTGCTTCTTCGAATACTTCTAATGCATCACGACCACTACGTTGTTCAACTAAGTCGAATGCAGAATAAAGAATTCTTTGAGCTGTTCCGCGTTTACCGTCTAACATAATTTTGTTAATTAATTTAGTAACTAACTTAGAGTTATGAATTGGATCCGGTAATACGTCTCTTTTTGGTACTGATCCTTTACGAGGCATAATGTAAATCCTCCCTTCCTATTATAGTATAATCTTTAAAAATGTATTTAAAATTTACGTAATCTTAAACTTAATTTTTAGGTTTTTTAGTTCCGTATAATGAACGGCCTTGTCTACGTCCATCAACACCTGAAGTATCAAGTGCACCACGTACAATATGATAACGCACACCAGGTAAGTCTTTAACACGTCCACCACGTACAAGTACTACACTGTGTTCTTGTAAGTTGTGTCCGATACCAGGGATGTATGCGTTGATTTCAATGTTATTTGATAAACGCACACGTGCATATTTACGTAACGCTGAGTTAGGTTTTTTAGGTGTCATAGTACCTACACGAGTACAAACACCACGTTTTTGAGGTGAGTTTAAGTTAGTAAATTGTTTCTTTTTACTATTGAAACCTCTGTTTAAAGCTGGTGAATCTGATTTCTTAGTTTTGCTTTTTCTTGGTTTACGTACTAATTGGTTAATAGTTGGCATTGAATGTGTCCTCCTCTCTTCATTTTTTAATCCCACACATCCAGGTGGTTCATTTTAAGGTTAAATAAAATTTAGTAAGCATCATACTTACTAATTCTCATTCAATAACGCAACAATAGTTGCATTAACATTGATACCTACATATTCTCCTAAAGCCCGCTGGCTAGAAAAAAATGTCACTGGTATATTTTCTTGATTGATATAGCTTAACACGCGAGTTAATAAATGAACTTCAACGTCTTTAGCAATAATCAATGATGCAACTTGATCTTTCTTTAACGCTTTAAGCGTTTCTTTAAGACCAACTACATAGTGTTGTTTGTTAAAGCGTGCAACTTTTTCATTAGACATGTACATATCCTCCAAAGTTCTGCTTGCATCAACCTTTAATATATTAACATTTTTAATACACATAGTCAACAATAACTCTAAGCTTTTAAAAATAAATATATAAGAGAGTGAGGTATTAACTCCTCACTCTCAAGTTAAAATTTATTCAGTAATCTCAACATCTTCAGTTACATCTGCTACAGGAGCTGATGTTTTATCATATTGAACATCACTGTAACGTCTCATACCAGTACCTGCTGGGATTAGCTTACCGATAATAACGTTTTCTTTAAGTCCAAGTAAGTCATCGCGTTTACCTTTAATTGCTGCATCTGTAAGAACGCGTGTTGTTTCTTGGAATGACGCAGCTGATAAGAAGCTTTCAGTTTCAAGAGAAGCTTTTGTAATACCAAGCAATACTGGTTTAGCAGTTGCTGGACGTTTACGGTGTTTAAAGGCTTCTCTGTTAGCATCCGTAAAGCTGTGAATGTCCACAAGAGAACCTGGTAATAATTTAGTGTCACCAGCTTCAATGATACGAACTTTACGTAACATTTGTCTAACCATAACTTCAACGTGTTTATCGTCGATTTCAACACCTTGCATACGGTAAACTTTTTGAACTTCTTTTAATAGGTAACTTTCAGTGGCATTAAGTCCTGCTACTGCTAAGTAGTTTTTAGGCTCAATTGAACCTTCAGTAAGAACTTCACCACGTGCCACTGATTGACCAACTTCAACTTTAAGTCTTGAAGTACCTGAAGCTAAATATGATCTAGTTTCGTTAGCACCTTTAACAACAATTTCTTGTTGGCGATCTTTAGCTAATTTAATGTCTTCTACTACACCTTCGATTTCAGTAATAACCGCTTGTCCTTTAGGGTTACGTGCTTCAAAGATTTCTTGGATACGTGGAAGACCTTGAGTGATATCGCTTCCTGCTACCCCACCAGTGTGGAATGTACGCATTGTAAGCTGTGTACCTGGCTCACCGATTGATTGAGCGGCAATCGTACCAACTGCTTCACCGACTTCAACTTTTTCACCTGTAGCAAGGTTTTTACCGTAACATTTTTCACAAACACCGTGACGAGTGTTACAAGTAAACGCTGAGCGGATGTACATTTGTTCAATACCAGCATCAGTAATTTTCTTAGCGATATCTGCAGTAATTAATTCGTCTGGACGAATGATTACTTCATCAGTTTCAGGATGACGAATTGTTTCTTTAGAATAACGACCTTCGATACGTTCAATAAATGGTTCAATCATTTCTGTACCTTCTTTGATATCAGAAACTAATAAACCACGGTCAGTGCCACAGTCCTCTTCACGTACAATAACATCTTGCGCAACGTCAACAAGACGACGAGTAAGGTAACCAGAGTCAGCTGTTTTAAGAGCTGTATCGGCAAGACCTTTACGAGCACCGTGAGTTGAGATGAAGTATTCTAATACTGTTAAACCTTCACGGAATGAAGATGTGATTGGCAATTCGATAATTTTACCTGATGGTGCAGCCATTAATCCACGCATACCTGCTAATTGCGTGAAGTTAGATGCGTTACCACGGGCACCAGAATCACTCATCATGAAAATAGGGTTTGTTTTCTCAAGAGATTGCATTAATTCGCCTTGAATTTGATCTTTTGCGTCAGTCCAAATTTCAACAACAGCGTTATAACGTTCATCTTCAGTGATTAAACCACGATTATATTGTTTAGTTACACGTTCAACTAATTTTTCATGTTCATCTAAGATATCTTGTTTGTCTGGAAGTACCACGATGTCAGATACACCAACAGTAATACCAGCTTTAGATGAGAATTTGAAACCTAAGTCTTTCATTCTATCTAACATCATAGATGTGTCAGTAATACTAAATCTATTGAATACTTCAGCAATGATGTTTCCTAAGAATTTCTTATTGAATGGCTCAATAAGTTCTTCATTTTCAAAGTATTCTTTTAAGCCACCCTCACCTAATTGAGTCGGATCTATGAAGTATTTATCAGGCGTAGTATCTTCTAAATTTGCTTGACTAGGTTCATTAATATATGCAAATGAATCAGGAATGATTTCATTGAAAATAATTTTACCTACTGAAGTAACTAAGATTTTACTATTTTGAGCTTCTGTGAACGTTGGGTTGTTGAATGAGCTTGCATGTACGCCAATGCGAGTGTGTAAGTGTACATGACCGTTCGCATAAGCTTTTAATACTTCATTAGTGTCATTGAAAATCGCACCAGTATTAACAGCATCTTTACGTTCTAATGTTAAATAGTAGTTACCTAATACCATATCTTGAGATGGTGTAACAACTGGTTTACCATCTTTCGGATTAAGGATGTTTTGTGCCGCAAGCATTAACATACGTGCCTCAGCTTGTGCTTCTTTTGATAATGGTACGTGAACCGCCATTTGGTCACCGTCAAAGTCCGCATTGTAAGCTGTTGTTACAAGTGGGTGAAGACGGATTGCACGACCCTCAACTAATGTTGGTTCAAATGCTTGGATACCAAGTCTATGAAGCGTTGGTGCACGGTTAAGTAATACTGGGTGTTCAGTGATAACATCTTCTAATACATCCCAAACTTCATCATCCATGCGTTCGATCTTACTTTTCGCATTTTTGATATTTGTAGCAATTTCACGTTGAACTAATTCCTTCATAACGAATGGTTTAAATAGTTCAAGTGCCATTTCTTTAGGTAATCCACATTGATACATTTTTAAGCTTGGCCCAACGGCGATAACCGAACGACCTGAATAGTCAACACGTTTACCAAGTAAGTTTTGACGGAAACGACCTTGTTTACCTTTTAACATGTGTGAAAGTGATTTTAATGGACGGTTACCTGGTCCAGTAACTGGACGACCACGACGTCCGTTATCAATTAAAGCGTCTACTGCTTCTTGTAACATACGTTTTTCGTTTTGAACGATGATGCCAGGTGCACCTAAGTCTAATAAACGTTTCAAACGATTGTTACGGTTGATTACACGACGATATAAGTCGTTTAAATCACTTGTAGCAAAACGTCCACCGTCTAATTGAACCATTGGACGAATTTCAGGTGGGATGATTGGAAGTACATCTAAAATCATCCATGAAGGATTGTTTCCTGAATTTCTGAATGATTCAACCACTTCTAAACGTTTAATTGCACGAGTTAGTCTTTGACCAGTAGCAGACTCTAACTCATCACGTAATAGTTTTAGTTCTTCATCTAAATCAATTTCTTCTAATAGGTCTTTAATACCTTCAGCACCCATTTTAGCTACGAATTGATTAGGATATTTGTCATAATATTCTCTGAACTCTGCTTCAGATAATAATGTTTTCTTCTCTAATCCAGTAGGGCCTGGATCTACTACAACATAAGAAGCGAAGTAGATGACTTCTTCTAATGCTCTTGGAGACATGTCTAGCAATAGACCCATACGACTTGGAATTCCTTTGAAATACCAAATATGTGATACAGGTGCTGCTAATTCAATGTGTCCCATTCTTTCACGACGCACTTTTGATTTAGTTACTTCAACGCCACATCTGTCACATACCATACCTTTGTAGCGTACACGTTTGTACTTACCACAACTACATTCCCAGTCTTTCGTAGGTCCAAAAATTCTCTCACAGAAAAGACCATCTTTTTCTGGTTTTAAAGTACGATAGTTAATTGTTTCAGGTTTCTTAACTTCACCATAAGACCATGAACGAATTTTTTCAGGTGAAGCTAATCCTATTTTCATATAATGGAAATTATTTACATCAATCAAGGAGCCTACCTCCTTCAATTTAGATTAGCTGTGCTATTTGATTGATTTATCTTCATTGAAATCGAATACCTTAAAGAGGTTGAAATGATTCACATTTCATTACCTCTTTAAGAATCCTTTTATCTTAAGTGCTTTTTAATCAGTTGTTTCCTTTTGTGATTCAGGAGCATCTTTTTGTTGTAAATCTACTTTGCGTTCTGTTGCATCTTCATCATCAACGTCCGCCATTTCAATTTCGTTGTTTTGCTCATCCATCACTTTAACATCTAATCCTAAACTTTGTAGTTCTTTCATCAATACTCTGAATGATTCAGGAACACTTGGTCTAGAGATGTTTTCACCTTTAACGATAGATTCGTAAGTTTTTACACGACCTACAGTATCGTCAGATTTATAAGTTAAGATTTCTTGTAAAGTATATGCAGCACCATAAGCTTCAAGTGCCCATACCTCCATCTCACCAAAACGTTGACCACCGAATTGTGCTTTACCACCAAGTGGTTGTTGTGTAACAAGTGAGTATGGACCAGTTGAACGTGCGTGTAACTTGTCATCAACCATGTGAGCAAGTTTAAGCATATACATAACACCTACAGAAATACGGTTATCGAATGGTTCACCTGTACGTCCATCATATAATACAGTTTTACCATCGCGAGCCATGCCTGCTTCTTCGATAGTAGACCATACATCCTCATCGTTAGCACCATCAAATACTGGAGATGCAACGTGGATGCCTAGGTTTTTAGCAGCCATACCTAAGTGCAACTCAAGGACTTGTCCGATGTTCATACGTGATGGTACACCAAGTGGGTTTAACATGATATCAATTGGGCGTCCATCTGGTAAGTAAGGCATATCTTCTTCAGGAACGATTTTAGAAATAACACCTTTGTTACCGTGACGACCACACATTTTGTCCCCAACATGAATTTTACGTTTTTGAACGATATAAACTCTTACTAATTGGTTTACACCTGGAGATAATGTGTCGTCTCCTTCTTCACGATTAAACACTTTAACATCTAGTACAATACCACCTGCACCGTGTGGCACACGTAATGAAGTATCGCGAACTTCACGAGCTTTTTCGCCGAAAATTGCATGTAATAATCTTTCTTCAGCTGTTAACTCAGTTACACCTTTAGGCGTCACTTTACCAACTAAAATGTCGCCATCCTTAACTTCAGCACCTACATAGACGATACCTCTATCATCTAGGTTTTTAAGTGTACTTTCAGATACGTTAGGGATATCTCGAGTGATTTCTTCAGGTCCTAATTTAGTATCACGTGCTTCTGATTCATATTCCTCAATGTGAATAGAAGTGTAAACGTCATCTTTAACTAAACGTTCACTCATAATTACAGCATCCTCGTAGTTGTAACCGTCCCAAGTCATGAAACCAACAACTACATTTCGTCCTAATGCCATTTCACCTAATTCCATTGAAGGACCATCGGCAAGGATTTCATTATATTCAACCACGTCACCAACTGAAACAATTGGACGTTGGTTATAACAAGTACCTGTGTTAGAACGTTTGAATTTAGCTAATGGATAACGGTCTAATTCACCTTCGTGTTCAGTGCCATTTTCCTCAACTAAACGACGCACTAAAATTTCACTAGATTCAACGTGCTCAACACGACCTCTGTGTTTAGCAGTGATTGCAGCACCAGAGTCACGTGCAGCCACATGTTCCATACCAGTACCAACAAATGGTGCTTCAGTGTTCATCAATGGTACCGCTTGACGTTGCATGTTCGCACCCATTAATGCACGGTTAGAGTCATCGTTTTCTAAGAATGGAATACATGCTGTAGCTGCTGATACAACTTGTTTAGGTGATACGTCCATGTAATCCATTTTTTCTTTCGCCATAACTGTGTTATTACCACGGAAACGACAAACAACCTCGTCATCTAAGAAACGACCATTTTCGTCTAAACGTGAGTTGGCTTGGGCAACTACGTAGCTATCTTCTTCATCAGCAGTTAAGTAATCGATTTGATCTGTAATAGAGTTCGTATCTAAATCAACTTTACGATACGGTGTTTCGATGAAACCAAATTCATTTACTCGCGCATAACTAGATAATGAGTTAATTAAACCGATATTTGGACCCTCTGGTGTTTCAATTGGACACATACGACCATAGTGTGAGTAGTGAACGTCACGTACTTCCATTTGAGCACGTTCACGAGTTAAACCACCAGGTCCTAATGCTGATAGACGACGTTTGTGAGTCAACTCAGCTAATGGGTTAGCTTGGTCCATGAATTGTGATAATTGAGAACTACCAAAGAATTCTTTAATTGATGCAATAACTGGACGAATATTGATTAATTGTTGTGGTGTAATTGAATCAGTGTCTTGGATTGACATTCTTTCACGCACGACACGTTCCATTCTTGATAAACCGATACGGAATTGGTTTTGTAATAATTCACCAACTGAGCGTAAACGACGATTACCTAAGTGGTCGATATCATCTGTATAACCAATGCCATTTAATAAGTTAAAGAAGTAACTCATTGAAGCTATGATATCAGCTGGAGTTATACATTTAACTTCTGAGTCTGGTAATGCATTACCGATAACAGTAGTTGTACGACCTTCCTCGTCATTAGGTACGTATACTTTGATTGATTGAATTTCAACTGGTTCGTCAATAACGCTACCTTCAAGTTCAAAGACTTCGCTATTAGCGTTTGTTTCTAGAACTTCCATAATTTCATCAATCTTACGACGATCTAGTACTGTGCCTTCTTCAGCTACAATTTCGCCTGTTTCACTGTTAACAATAGGCTCTGCTAATTTTTGATTGAATAAACGATGTTTTAAGTGTAATTTCTTATTAGCTTTATAACGACCTACGCTTGCTAAATCGTAACGTTTAGGGTCAAAGAAACGTGAGTATAATAAGCTTTTAGCATTTTCTACTGTTGGTGGTTCGCCAGGACGTAAACGTTCATAAATTTCTAATAAAGCTTGTTCTGTGTTTTCAGTACCATCTTTTTCTAATGTATTACGTAAATATTCACTTTCTCCTAGTAAATCAATGATTTCTTGATCACTTGAAAAACCAAGTGCACGTAATAATACAGTTAATGGTAATTTACGAGTTCTATCGATACGAACGTACACTACATCTTTTGCGTCAGTTTCATATTCTAACCAAGCACCACGGTTAGGAATAATAGTTGCATCGTAGTTTTCACGTCCATTTTTATCAATCTTTTCATTGAAGTAAACGGATGGTGAACGTACCAATTGAGATACGATAACACGTTCAGCACCATTGATTACAAATGTACCTGTGTCTGTCATTAATGGGAAATCACCCATGAAGACTTCTTGTTCTTTAACTTCGCCTGTTTCTTTAATAATAAGACGTACTTTGACACGAAGAGGTGCAGCATAAGTAGCGTCACGATTTTTTGATTCTTCTAAATCGTATTTAGGTTCACCTAATCTATAATCTACAAATTCTAAAGATAGGTTACCTGTGAAATCTTCAATTGGAGAAATGTCTCTGAACATCTCTAATAAACCTTCTTTAAGGAACCAATCGTAAGATTTTGTTTGAATTTCTATTAAGTTTGGTAATTCTAATACTTCTGAAATTCTCGCGTAATTTCTACGTTTACGATGTCTTCCATATTGGACAACTTGACCTGCCAAACAGATTCACCCCTCAAAAATTGTGTGTTTTACTTATACATTGAAATAGGACACAATAAAGAATATAAAAGACAAAAAGAAAACGGCAACACTTATGATGACACCATTTTCAATTTATATTTATACTTAATTTATTTATCCTTTTACGTAAAAGTACACACTTATTGAACATAAATTTTTACATTTTATAACTATATCAGAATACGATTTTGAAATCAACCTTTTAAACTTTTCAAAATATAATATCCTTTACTCTTATTAACGACTTCTACATGGTTAAAGCATTCTTGCATTTTCTTCTTTGCAGATGGCATACCTTGTTTCTTTTGTATCACAACATAGAGTGCACCTTGATCTTTTAATTTGCCATAAGCCTCTTCAAAAATTCTATGCACTACATCTTTACCAGCTCTAATAGGTGGATTTGTCAGAATGTAATCAAATTGTTGATCACTTACACCTGACAAGCAGTCACTTTCTATTATTTCAGCATTTTCAATTTGATTTTTAGTTTTATTCATTCCAGTAAGAGCCAATGCTCTATTATTTACATCTAACATATATAATTGATGATGTGGTGAAACTTTAGCAATAGTTAATCCGATAGGCCCATATCCGCAACCAACATCGGCAATATATTTACTAGGTCCAGGCGGATGTTCCTTTAAAAATGTTTTAATTAACAAATCCGAACCATAATCTACTCTATCTTTTGAGAACACACCTGTGTCAGTCGTGAACTCTAAATGCACCTTATCAAAATGATATCTTATTTTCTTTTGATTGCTTTTCACTTCAGGATTTTCATCATAGTAGTGACTCATGTCCACACCTCAATTAAAATTTATTCGTATGCTTAAGCTAGTTAATCTATAATACTAAATATAATTACAAGGTAATTAAAAACCCCGTTATCGCAATAACGGGGTTTTAATTTCTCAAAGAATTCAGGTTGTATTTGACTCGACAAAACTTATAAAGTTGGTCGAACAAATCTCTTCAACCTAACTATTTAATTAGAGAGTAGAAACTATTTTAATTCTACAGTAGCTCCAACTTCTTCTAATTGTTCTTTAAGTTTTTCTGCATCTTCTTTAGGCATAGCTTCTTTAATTACTTTAGGAGCTCCGTCTACTAATTCTTTAGCATCTTTTAATCCTAAGCCAGTTGCTTCTTTAACTGCTTTAACAACTTTGATTTTTGAAGATCCAGCTGAAGTTAATTCAACATCAAATTCAGTTTTTTCAGCTGCTGCGTCGCCGCCACCAGCTGCACCTGCTGCTGCTACTGGAGCTGCTGCAGTTACACCAAATTCTTCTTCAATTGCTTTTACTAAATCGTTTAATTCTAATACTGACATTTCTTTAATTGCTTCAATGATTTGTTCTTGATTAGCCATTTTAAAATTCCTCCATTTAATTTAATTTTTTATGCGCGATTATTCAGCGCTTTCTTCTTTTTGTTCACCAACGGCTTTAACTGCATAAGCGAAGTTGCGTACTGGAGCTTGTAATACTGATAAAAGCATTGATACAAGACCATCGTGTGAAGGTAATGAACCAACAGTTTTAACTTCTTCAGCTGAGATTACGCTACCTTCCATAACGCCTGTTTTAACTTCTAAAGCTTCGTGTTCTTTAGCAAATCCTGCGATAACTTTCGCTGGAGCTACAACATCTTCAGTTGAAGTTGCGATAGCTGTAGGACCTGTTAAGAATTCATCTAAGCCTTCGATACCTGCTTGTTCAGCTGCACGACGAACCATAGTGTTTTTGTAAACTTTGTACTCAACACCTGCTTCACGTAATTGTGAACGTAATTCAGTAACTTCTGCTACTGTTAAACCACGGTAGTCAACGATAACTGTTGATACTGAATTTTTAAGTTGTTCAGCAATAGTATCTACTTGTTGTTTTTTTGCTTCAATGATAGCAGACATTCAGACACCTCCATTTAAATTTTTTCGGTGCTTTTTTTAATAGCAATAAAAAAAGCACTTTCTACCCACGGCAAAAAGTGCTTGAAAGATCATTAATCATCACGTTCAAGTCAATTTTAGCCTCGGTAGGATGAGTTTTAAGTTATAAATAACTCCTACTGTCTTAGGTAAAATAATCACAATTAATAATATAACTGCTTTGTTGTAATAAGTCAACAAAAAATTTACAGACTGAAAGATTGCTTCCTTCAGTCTGTAATCATGTTGCATTATTTAAAATTTATAGTTTGAAAGATGAAGTATCAACTTTAACTCCAGGGCCCATTGTTGTAGTTACAGCAACAGATTTGAAGTAAGTACCTTTAGCAGAAGATGGTTTAGCTTTTGCTAAAACGTCTTGTAAAGCTTTAAAGTTTTCAACTAATTTTTCATCGTCGAATGAAACTTTACCGATTGAAGCATGTACGATACCTGCTTTTTCAGCACGATATTCAACTTTACCAGCTTTAATTTCTTCTACAGCTTTTTTAACATCCATTGTTACTGTACCTGTTTTAGGGTTAGGCATTAAACCTTTAGGTCCTAATACACGACCTAATTTACCAACTTCGCCCATCATGTCTGGAGTAGCAACAACTACGTCGAAATCAAACCAACCTTGTTGGATTTTTTGTACGTAGTCTGATTCTCCTACATAATCTGCACCTGCTTCTTCAGCTTCAGTGATTTTATCGCCTTTAGCGAAAACTAATACACGTTGAGATTTACCAGTACCGTTAGGTAAAACAACTGCACCACGGATTTGTTGGTCATTTTTACGTGTATCAATTCCTAAACGGAAAGCTACTTCAACAGACGCGTCAAAGTTAGCAACGCTAGTTTCTTTAGCTAATTTAATTGCTTCTTCAACACTATAGTGTTGAGTACGATCAACTTTGCTAGCTGCTTCTTGATACTTTTTACCTTTTTTAGCCATTTATTGTTCCTCCTTTAGTGGTTTTAGCGGAATTTCCTCCCACATTTACTTGCCTATCGCAAGTTAAGAGCAGATAACAGTGGAAAGAGAGTGATCCAGAAATATAATTTATGTCCCGTCCTCTTACTCATAGACAATATCAATTGTTTACCTTCTCTGTTACCTGCTTTTATCGTCTAAATTAAGTTCATTTTTAAAATTAAATTCGTTAATACGCTTAATTATTCTACAGTGATACCCATGCTACGTGCAGTACCTTCGATAATACGCATAGCTGCTTCTTCGTCTGCAGCGTTTAAGTCTTGCATTTTAGTTTGAGCAATTTCGCGTACTTGATCTTTAGTTACTGATGCAACTTTTGTTTTATTAGGTTCACCTGAACCTTTTTCAACGCCAGCTGCTTTTTTAAGTAGTACTGGAGCCGGTGGAGTTTTAGTAATGAATGTAAATGAACGATCTTCATATACACTGATTTCTACCGGAATGATTAAACCTGCTTGTTCTTGCGTACGTGCGTTGAACTCTTTACAGAATCCCATGATGTTCACACCTGCTTGACCTAATGCTGGACCAACTGGTGGTGCTGGATTCGCTTTACCTGCAGGAATTTGTAATTTAACTACTTTTTCTACTTTTTTAGCCACGATGTGCACCTCCTTGATATCGTGATGTGGTCACAGGGCTCAGTTTTGCCCTCCCACTCTTAAACATTTCGTGACGAAATGAACGCTCTAAAAGCGCGACCACATTATTTTAACACTCGCTCTATTAAAAAATCAATAGTAAAATTTCATCTTTTAGTTGAAGTTTTATAATAAATTTTTGATAGACGTTTAAATTAAAGTTTCTCAATTTGATCGAATTCAACTTCGACCGGTGTTTCTCGACCAAACATATCTACAAGTACAGTTAATTTAAATTTATCCGCTTCGATTTCTTGAACTTCGCCTACTTGATTAGCAAAAGGTCCTGATTTGATACGAACTTGTTCACCAACATCAAGTTCAACATCAATAGTTTTCTCTTTAAGACCCATTTGCTTAAGAATGAAGCGCACTTCTTCAGGAAGTAGAGGATTAGGTTTAGAACCCGCACCTGCAGAACCTACGAATCCTGTAACACCTGGTGTGTTACGAACGACATACCATGACTGATCCGTCATTACAAGCTCAACTAGCACGTAACCTGGGAATGTTTTTTTAACAAGTTTCTTAGCTTTACCATCTTTAACTTGTGTTTCTTCCTCTTCTGGTATGACAACTCTAAAAATTTGCTCTGTCATATTCATAGATTCTACTCTTTTTTCTAAATTCTTTTTAACTTTGTTTTCATATCCAGAATAGGTATGCACAGCATACCAACGCTTTGCGCCAACTTCTTCAGACATGTCTCCACTCCTAACCTAATAATAATTGTTTCAATGCATTAATACCTACGTCTAAGGCATAGAAAAAGACTAAGAAGAATATAACTGTAGATACAACGATTACAGTGTATTTGAATAGTTCTTCTTTTGTCGGCCAACTTGTCTTTTCCATTTCTGATTTAACGCCTTTAAAGAAGTTCTCTTTTTTAGCCATTAGTTAGACCTCCACATTTTAAGCCTCAACTTTAAAGTCTCATTCAGCTTAATAATCTATTTCGATTCTTTATGAACTGTATGCGAATTACACTTCGGACAATACTTTTTCAGTGTTAATCTCGTTGCCGAACCTTCCTTTTTAGGGACGTTGTAATTTCTATTGCCACAAACCTCACAATTTAAAGGTACTTTCTTCACGATTATTCACCTTTACTCATTATAATACCAATATACTATACATAAATGTCGTAATAAATGTCAAACATACATTCTTTGCTATAATCACCTAATTACTAGGGAATAATACAGACAATTTCATTTCCTTAATTGTCGTTTCATTTTCATTTTACAACGTTGTATGGCATTGTAAACGTCTTTATCTTTAATTTCTAATGCTTGTGCAATTTCTCTCGGTTTATATTCTTTAATAATTAGTTTTAAGACGTCTCTTTCCAATCCGCTTAATGTAAATGCTTGGCTCATAATTTCCTTTGATAATTCTTCTCTTAAAAATGACCTTTCAACTTCATCAAGTGCTAATGCACAATGATAATCTACAACGTACTCGTTGATAAGCATCACATGTCGATGACGTTCAGCTCTACTCTTTCTTAAGTAGTCATACTTAACAGAGCGAATGAGAAAGTACAAATATCTTTTAAATGGAATTGCTCTACTAAAGTCATAATGTTGAAGTGCTCGATACATTTTTATGATAATCTCTTGATACATATCCTCAATATCAAATTGATTCGATGTTATGTATCCAATTTTTCTAAAAATGAGTGGTCTCAACTCTCTAAGTAGCGTCTCAAATATACGCTCGATATCTTCAGTTTCGATGTTGAAATGATACTGTGTTAATTCATCTTGATGTCTTTGATTCAATCACGTATACCTAACCTTCCTTTATTGTTAGGTTAGTTTATATGACTTAGATTAAATTTATCAATACCACTGTATTAATCATTTCGATGGTTTCCACGTCTGATTTTTTCAAATTCTTCTAGTATCTCATTTGATAACTGAATTCGAGTTCTGGGTTTCTTTTCACTAAAATTATCAATTGATTTGCTCACTGTGATTTCATTTTCTTTTAAATCGCGCCACATCTCCCTCGAAGATATGCGGTATGCCCCAGATCCAAAAATGGCATGTTGCTCGCTCATATCACTCGTAACAACGGTGATATGCGTTGTATGTTTATCATATAACTCATATACATAACGTTCGATAAAACTATCTGCTGTTTCTTTCTCTTTAGTAAACACCGTTCTAACGCCATGGTATACGTATTCTCTTTCAATTCCGGATTGTTCATATGCATCAAATACACACACAATTTCATCAGCAATAAGTGCATTATAGTTTGCTATGGCATCCAAAAGTTGCTCTCTTGCTTCTTCTAAACTCTCTTTAGCAATCGCACTTAATGCTGAAGATTGACCTATCATATTATAGCCATCGATAATTAGATATCTTTCCTTCATGACATCTCTCCAGTCTCATCTCTTTTACGAAATACTTCATACATCATCAAGCTTGCTGCTACAGAAGCATTGAGACTATTAACATGTCCAACCATAGGTATTTTAATGTAAAAATCACATTTATCGCTCACTAAGCGACTCATTCCTTGTCCTTCGCTTCCGATCACGATAGCTAAAGACATATCCGCCTGTAAGTCACGATAATCCGTAGCATTACTTGCTTCGGTACCTGCGACCCAAAAACCATTTTCTTTTAATTCATCGATTGTCTTAGAAAGGTTCGTAACGCGTATAACTGGAACATGTTGAATAGCACCAGTTGAAGCTTTTGCAACAGTCTGCGTGAGCGCTACTGAACGTCTTTTAGGAATAATGACTCCGTCTACTCCAGTTGCATCAGCAGTCCTTAATATAGAACCAAGATTATGCGGATCTTCTAGACCATCTAAAATTAATATTGTAGAAAAGCCATCTTTATTCTTCTGGCTTTGTAAAAATTCATCAAAATCTTCATATTCATATGGAGCGACTAATGCAGCAACCCCTTGATGAGGTGCATTTGATAAAAAATCTAATTTAGATTTTGGCACGGTTTGAACTATCAATTTTTGAGCTTTTGCATTTTTTAAAATTTCATTAATCTGTTGTTTTTTTATACCATCTTGAATCAAAATCTTATTTATAGCATGCCCCGAAACAATCGCTTCTTTAACTGCATGTCTTCCTACTATGACAGTATCTTCCACGTTCTCACTACCTTTCATTTACTATTTCAACAATAGTTTGAAGTAATTCTTCTAAACGCGCATGTTGATGATCTAAATATAAAAAACCTATAACTGCTTCCAAGGCTGAACTTTTTCGATATGTTTGAACATCAGTATTTTTAGCTTTGGTATAGCTTTTAGCATTACGTCCCCTTCTCAAAACATTTAACTCTTCTTCAGTAAACCAATCATTAGATATTAAATACTCTAATGTCTGAGCTTGGCTTTTAGCAGAAACATATTGTTTTGATACCTGGTGTAGACGATTCGGTTTACTTTGTAATTTAAGAACAATATATTCTCGTACATGTTGATCTAATACGGCATCGCCCATATAAGCAAGCGTCAATGGATTTAATAATTTAACATTCATTATTTAGCCACGCTTAAATCTGACACCTTGTGGCGTATCTTCTAAAATAATGTTACGTTCTTTCAACATGTCTCGAATTTCATCAGCACGTGCGAAATCTTTATTTTTACGAGCTTCATTACGTTCTTCTATAAGCTTTTCAATATCCTCATCTAGTAACTCGTTTTCATTTTCACCTTTAAGTGGGACGCCAAGAACATCACTGAAGATTTGATATACTTCTTTAAATCTATGAAGTACCTTCGTAGACGTTGTGTTCTCTAGAACATATTTATTCGCAAGTTTGGCTAAATCATACCAAGCAGTGACAGCATTAGCTGTATTAAAGTCATCATCCATAACCGCCTCAAATTGTCGGAGAATCGTTTCTATTTGATCAATGTATTCAGAATGTTCTTCTAAATCTGTAGCAATGGCTTCACGTTCTTCAATCAATTTATAACTATTGCGTATACGTTCTAAACCGCTTCTCGCAGCTCCTACCAGTTCTAAATTATAATTAATCGGGCTACGGTAATGGACACTAATCATAAAGAAACGTAGTACATCTGGATCTATTTCTTTAATAATGTCGTGTACTAAAATGAAGTTACCTAATGATTTACTCATTTTTTCGTTATCTATATTTATGAATCCATTGTGCATCCAGTAATTCGCAAATGGTGCATGATTGTGTGCTTCTGACTGGGCAATTTCATTTTCATGGTGAGGGAATTGTAAATCTGACCCTCCTGCATGAATATCGATTGTCGCTCCTAATTCATGATAAGCCATAACTGAGCATTCGATATGCCAGCCTGGACGACCTTTACCAAATGGACTATCCCAACTGATTTCGCCAGGTTTCGCTTTTTTCCATAAAGTAAAATCGAGTGCATCTTCTTTTTGTTCTCCCGCTTCAATACGCGCGCCTACTTTGAGGTCATCTAGAGATTGATGACTTAATTTACCATATCCACCAAACTGACGCGTTCTAAAGTACACATCTCCATCACTCTCATAAGCATACCCTTCATCTACTAATTCTTTAATGAAATCTATAATTTCTTGCATATGGTTCATCACACGCGGGTTGGATGTTGCTTTCTTAACGTTCAATGCACCTACGTCTTCATAGAATGCTTTGATGTACTTTTCTGCAATTTCAGGAACACTTTCATTTAGTTCTTTAGAGCGATTAATTAATTTATCATCCACATCAGTGAAATTAGAAACGTAAATCACTTCATAACCTTTGTATTCAAAATATCTTCTAACAACATCATAGTTAATAGCAGGTCTTGCATTTCCGATGTGTATATAATTGTAAACGGTCGGACCACAAACATACATTTTTACCTTGCCTGGTTCAATCGGCTCAAATGTTTCTTTCCGACGTGTTAACGTATTATATAATGTAATCATCTTGAATCTCTCCATTCTTAGCTTTTTCAAGTTGTCGTTCTAAATGTTTGATTTGTTCGAAAAGTGGATCAGGTAAGTTGCGATGGTCAAATGTTTTACCGATACGCTTACCTTCTTGTTTAACGATATGACCCGGTATACCTACAACAGTGGTATAGCTTGGTACAGATTGTAGTACAACTGAATTCGCACCAATATTTACATTTGATTCAATTTGAATATTCCCCAACACCTTAGAACCAGCTGCAATTAAAACATTATCTCCAATGTCCGGGTGACGCTTACCTTTTTCTTTACCTGTACCACCTAAAGTAACACCTTGGTAAATCGTGACGTTATCCCCAATTGTACATGTCTCACCAATTACAACACCCATACCGTGATCAATAAATAATCGTTTACCAATTTTTGCTCCGGGATGAATTTCTATACCCGTAAAAAAGCGTGACACTTGTGAGATGACTCTCGCTGCTGTATAACGTTTCTTATTATATAATTTATGGGCTATCAAATGACTCCATACCGCATGTAATCCTGCATAGGTAGTAACTACTTCTAAAGTTGAGCGTGCTGCTGGATCCTGTTCAAACACCATTTTTATATCGTCTCTCATTCTTCTTAACAAGATCTTCTCCCCCTTGGTTCAATCATTAAGATATCTGTTCTTTACATGAAATAATTTTTCGACCGTCATGCACAATTTTAAAATTAATGTTATTAAAAAAGCACCTCTAACAACTGATGTTAGAGGCGCTCTTAGCACGGTTCCACTCTTCATTTAGTAACGAAACTTTAAAATGTTAGCGTTACTCTCATTTGTATTATTCATCTTAGTTCAACAAAGGTGCATTCATTAATATTAATGATGTGCTCACAGCGACCGCACACTCTCTGAGTCATGTAATAATTAATTACTAATCCTTTGATTCATTTTTATAGTTATAATAATAGGTCGTTAATTGTGAAATTTCAAGTCGAAACACACGTTTTTTAATCATACTGCACTAGATAAAGCTAAACTTCGTTATTAATTTACTATACATACTTTTGTAATCGTGATAATACTTTTTCTTTACCTAAAACTTCAATAGTATTTGGTAATTCTGGTCCATGCATTTGACCTGTAACGGCTACACGAATTGGCATGAACAATTGTTTACCTTTAATACCTGTCTCTTTTTGAACTTCTTTAATTGTTTTCTTAATTTCTGCTGCTTCAAATGGTTCTAAAGCTTCTAATTTACCGTATAAATGATTCATTAACTCAGGAACTTGTTCACCATTTATAACTTCTTGCTCCTCTTCACCAAGTTCTGGCATTTCGTGGAAGAACATTTCTGATAATGGAACAATTTCACCTGCGTAACTCATTTCTTTTTGATATAAAGCAACAAGTTTTCTACCCCATTCTTTATCTTCTTCAGAAGGATTTTCTGGGATAAGATTTGCTTTGATTAAATGCGGTAATGCTAATTCAAATACTGTATCAGTGTCTTTCGTTTTCATATATTGGTTATTTACCCAAGCTAACTTTTGTCTGTCGAACATAGCTGGTGATTTAGATAAACGTTTCTCATCGAAGATTTTAATAAATTCTTCTTTAGAAAAGATTTCTTCTTCACCTTCAGGTGACCAACCTAATAAAGTAATAAAGTTAAATAGTGCTTCTGGTAAGTAACCTAAATCACGGTATTGCTCAATAAATTGTAAAATTTGACCGTCACGTTTACTTAACTTTTTACGTTCTTCATTAACGATTAATGACATATGACCAAAGCGTGGTGGTTCCCAACCGAACGCTTCATATATCATCAATTGTTTAGGTGTGTTAGAAACATGGTCATCACCACGAATAACATCTGAAATTTTCATATAATGATCGTCTACAGCAACTGCAAAGTTATACGTTGGAACGCCATCTTTCTTAACAATGACCCAATCACCCATATTATTTGAATCAAAAGAAATTTCACCTTTTACCATATCTTTGAAACTATAAGTTTTATCTTTAGGCACGCGGAAGCGAATAGATGGTTTACGTCCTTCAGCTTCGAACTGTTTGCGTTGTTCTTCTGATAAATGTGCGTGTTGTCCGCCATAACGAGGCATTTCTCCACGAGCAATTTGCGCTTCACGTTCTTCTTCTAATTCTTCCTCAGTCATATAACATTTATATGCTCTATCTTCATCAAGTAATTGTTGAATAAGTGGATTATAAATATCAGCACGTTCAGACTGACGATATGGACCAAAACCTTTATCTTTATCGATAGATTCATCCCAGTCTAAACCTAACCATTTTAAGTTATCAAATTGTGAAGATTCACCATCTTCTAAATTACGTTTACTGTCCGTATCTTCTATACGAACTACAAAATCTCCATCATAATGTTTCGCAAATAAATAGTTAAATAATGCTGTTCTAGCATTACCAATATGCAAGTAGCCTGTTGGACTTGGCGCATATCTTACTCTGATGCGTTCACTCATTATATTCACTCCTACGATTATTATTTATGTGGTTGATTAACTGATTGAAAATAAATGCCCTATGATAACTCATTTTATGAAGCAATCGCATTTAATATTTTCAAGTCATGTTTCAAACCATTAAGCATGTAAGCTTTCATGTTTTCAGTAGTTTAATTCAATTTTAAAAAAAGTTATTCAAAAGTTTATGATGTGTTTAACTATTACTTTGTGAATAACTTTCGTGAAACATTGATTATTCATTCTTACATAACATTCAATAATATTGTAGCACTTAAACACGCCTTTGATAAGTCTATTGTTTTAACAGTCTTTCATAGTTAATAGTTTTTTATATGAGAAAAGGTTTCATGTAAAATACATACTTAATTATAAAATATGTAGTTTCACATGAAACCTCTTTTTAGAATTAATTTTCAAAATCAGAACTATTGTCATCGACATGTTTCGCAAAAACGATTCTACCAGATGAAGTTTGTAGTAAACTGATGACTTCTAAGTTAACATGTTGGCCCACTAATTTCTTAGCGTTATCAACAACGACCATTGTGCCATCATCTAAATACCCAACGCCTTGACCAGGCTCTTTCCCCATTTTAGTTAAAAGGATATTGAGGTGGTCACCTTGATGTACGTTAGGCTTAATAGCTTCAGATAAATCATTGACATTAAGTGCCATAATGCCTTGGACATGACACACTTTATTTAAATTAAAATCCGTTGTAATAACGTGAGCGTGGTAATGTTGTGCTAATTTGATTAGTAAAGTATCAATATCATTATGAGATTTCGTTGGATTTATGACTCGAGTAGGATAGTCTAAATCATAAAGTTGATTAAGAATGTCTAATCCACGCTGACCCTTTTCTCTTTTAACACTATCATTCGCATCAGCTACGACTTGTAATTCATTTATAACACCTTGAGGGATAAGAATATCTCCATCAATAAATCCACAACGAATAATATCTAATATACGCCCATCAATAATTGCGCTTGTATCGATGATTTTAGGGATTGCTTTACGTGTGTTGTAGGACATTGAGCGTGCCATATTTTCAGGCAAAAACATTAACATCTCATCACGTTTCTTTAAACCAAATTGGAATCCAAGATAACATAAAATAATTGTTATTATAATTGGGATAAAATGATTGAGCATTGAATTTCCTATTAGTTCTAAGATGAAAGAAACCATCACAGAAATAAATAATCCAATAATCAAACCAATTGTTGCGAACAAGATTTCAACCGCACTGCGGCGCATTATAATTTGTTCTAGTTCTTTAAAAGCGTATGTGACCTTTTTTAAGAAAAATCCAAATATAATGAAGAACAATATGATCCCTATTAATCCATCTATGTAATGATTAGTGATAATTGGGTAAGTGTTAATCCCTAAATCAGATACTACTTCTGGGATGATGATAATCCCTAGTGCAGCACCGATAATGATATAAATAATTACCACCATTAATCTAATGATATTCAATCTTATCCTCCTCTCATGGCTGTCTATTCATTGTATGTAAATCACTTATTTAACATAATTATAATGAAATTTGTGAAAACTAAATTAAAAAACTATATGCGTTTAAATCTTAAAACTCACTAACTACTATGAGGGAGGATTATGAAGAATGAAGCGCATATTTTAAAGCCTCATGCACAGAAGACACTCCTATGACTTGAATACCTTCCGGGAAAGTCCACCCACCAATATTAGTCTGAGGTATAATCGCTCGTTTGAATCCAAGTTTAGCCGCCTCTTGCACGCGTTGTTCAATGCGTGACACACGTCGAACTTCACCTGTTAGACCAACCTCTCCAACAAAGCAATCTAAACCGTCTACCGCTTTATCCTTAAAGCTTGAAGCTGTCGCAACAATAATACTTAAGTCAACGGCTGGTTCTGTTAATTTCACACCACCAGCAACTTTGATATAAGCATCTTGTTGTTGAAGTAAATAATTCTCCTTCTTCTCTAAAACTGCCATAAGCAAACTTAATCGATTATGATCTATGCCCGTAGCCATACGTCTTGGATTGTTGAAAGTGGTCGGTGTGACTAACGCTTGGACCTCTATTAATAATGGTCTTGTACCTTCCATAGTCGGTACAATTGTTGAACCTGGCACGTTTGTAGAACGTTCTTCTAAGAACATTTCAGACGGATTTAAGACACCTTTCAAACCACTTTGCTTCATTTCGAAAATACCCATCTCATTCGTGGAGCCAAAACGGTTTTTAACCGCACGTAAAATTCGATAAGCATGATGTTCATCACCTTCAAAGTAAAGCACGGTATCCACCATATGTTCAAGTAATCTTGGACCGGCAATTTGTCCTTCTTTCGTAACATGACCGACGATGAACGTTGCGATATCCATTTGCTTTGCGATATTCATTAGACTTTGGGTACTTTCTCTTACTTGAGATACAGAACCCGGTGCAGAACTGATTTCAGGATGATAAATAGTTTGAATTGAATCTACTACAAGTAAATCTGGGCGTTCATCCTTAACTGTTTGATGAATGACTTCTAAATCAGTCTCTGCTAATACATTGAGTTGACTAGAATCTTCTTCTAAGCGATCGGCACGTAGTTTAGTCTGATTGATAGATTCCTCACCTGTAATATATAAGACATTCTTATTTTGAGATAATGCCGCACATATTTGAAGAAGCAACGTAGACTTCCCTATACCAGGATCGCCACCTATAAGTACGAGTGATCCACTGACAATCCCTCCACCAAGGACTCTGTTAAATTCTTTAGAATCCGTTAGAATTCTAGGGGTAGATTCATGTTTAACATTATCCAATTTTTGAACTTTTCCAGCTGCTTCTTTAGATTTCACTCCATGTTTAGGGTTTGCAGCTTTCTCTACAATTTCTTCCATCTGGTTCCATGCACCACAGTTTGGACATTTCCCCATCCATTTAGGAGATTGATAGCCACATGCCATACACTCAAATATTACTTTTTTCTTGGCCACTTCTGCACCTCCAAATTATTATGAACAAATCTATTTTAAACTGACATTTTGATTATGACAAATTAAATGTAAATGATTATGATATAGTCTATTTTTATGTGGTTATTAAACTATGATTTTTTATAAATAATTTTATTTTTGTCTATTTTAATTTCTGCAATTTTGTATAATCGCTAGTGTATTGTTTTTTATTTTCCGGAAAATGAATATCCCATCATCAGTTTTAAACAAATTGAAAAATATGTAAAAAAATGACATCCCTCAAACAGCGAGAGATGTCATTTATTAATGATGCAAATAGCAAACATTACTTTAGTTATTCAATATATTAGCAATAATCAATTAAGCTTCAGTGGTTTCTTTATCATCTGACTTTTCATGGATGTCATATTTGAATTCATCGCCATCATGATCGATTGTGACTTCTTTACCTTCAATTTGATTACCATCTAAAATTAATTCACTAAGATTATCTTCTACAGTTTTTTGGATGGCTCTAATTAATGGTCTAGCACCGTATTCTGGATCGTAACCTTCTTCTGCGATTTTTTCTTTAGCTTTATCAGTTACAGAAATATTGATGTTTTGTTCAGATAATCGATCAGTAAGTTTCTTAACCATCATAGTAACAATTTCTTTCAATTCTTCTTTAGATAGTTTATGGAATACGATGATATCATCCACACGGTTTAAGAATTCAGGACGGAATGAATTTTTGAGTTCTTTCATCATTGTTTTGCGAATTGTTTCGTAGTCATTACCCTCTGAAGCACCGCCAAATCCTGCAAATCGTTGGTCTTGTAATTCTTGCGCACCAACATTTGATGTCATAATAATGACTGTGTTACGGAAATCTACAGTACGACCTTTAGTATCAGTTAGATGACCATCATCTAATACTTGTAGCAAGATATTAAATACGTCAGGATGAGCTTTTTCAATTTCATCAAATAAAATAACTGAGTAAGGTTTGCGTCTAACTTTTTCAGTTAATTGACCACCATCATCATGACCTACGTAGCCTGGAGGTGCTCCAACTAAACGACTCACAGCATGTTTCTCCATAAATTCACTCATATCAACACGAATCATAGCATCATCTTCACCAAACATAGATTCAGCTAATGCACGAGCTAATTCTGTTTTACCTACACCTGTAGGACCTAAGAAGATAAAGCTACCGATTGGACGTTTAGGATCTTTTAATCCAGCGCGAGCACGTCTTACAGCTTTACTAATTGAATTAACAGCGTCATTTTGACCGATAACTCGGTTATGAAGTGTATCTTCAAGGTTGAGTAAGCGATCTGATTCAGTTTCATTAATTTTAGTTAATGGAATACCTGTCCATCCTGCGATAACTTCAGCAATATCTTCTTCAGATAAAGCTGTACTTACACCACCTTGAGAGTTTTTCCATTCGTTTTTAGCTTCTTCATATTGTTTTTCAAGCTTAGATTGTTTGTCTCTTAAGTTTGCTGCATTTTCAAATTCTTGTGCATGAACGGCAGCATCTTTTTCATTTTTTACATTTTCAATTTCTTGTTCAATCTCTTTTAGATTGTTAGGAGTTGTATGACTTTTCAATCTAACCTTAGAACTTGCTTCATCAATAAGGTCAATTGCTTTGTCTGGTAAGAAACGATCTGATACATAACGATTACTTAATTTTGCCGCAGCTTCTAAAGCCTCATCAGATATATTAATTCTATGATGAGCTTCATAGCGATCACGTAATCCTTTTAAGATTTCAATCGTATCTTCAACTGTTGGTTCATCAACTTGAACAGGTTGGAAACGACGTTCTAATGCAGCGTCTTTCTCAATATTTTTACGATATTCATCTAATGTTGTAGCACCAATACATTGTAACTCTCCTCTAGCTAATGCTGGTTTAAGAATATTAGAAGCGTCAATTGCACCTTCCGCACCTCCAGCACCAACTAATGTGTGTAACTCATCTATAAATAAAATGACGTTACCTGCTTGATGAATTTCTTCCATTACTTTTTTCAAGCGTTCTTCAAATTCACCGCGGTATTTTGTACCAGCAACGACAGTTCCCATATCGAGTGACATCACTCGTTTATCTTTTAGAGTTTCTGGGACTTCATTATTAACGATTGCTTGTGCTAAACCTTCAGCTATAGCAGTTTTACCCACACCAGGCTCACCGATAAGTACTGGGTTATTTTTAGTACGACGGCTGAGCACTTCAATCACACGAGTAATTTCTTTATCTCTTCCAACTACAGGATCTAAAGTGCCATCTTTAGCAATAACTGTTAAGTCTCTAGCTAAACTATCTAATGTTGGAGTGTTATTTGATTTATTTGCTTGAGCATTTTTATTACTCATTTCTGGACTACCTAAAGCTTTTACTACTTGCGCGCGTGCTTTTGTAATATTTAAATCTAAATTGGCAAAGACACGTGCTGCGACACCTTCATTTTCACGAATTAAGCCTAGAAGAATATGTTCTGTTCCCACGAAGTTATGATGTAGTTTTCTCGCTTCATCCATTGAAAGCTCAATAACTTTTTTAGCTCTAGGTGTGTAATGTAAAGTGCCCATTTGTTCTTGACCATGGCCAATTAACTTTTCAACTTCTTCAATAACTTTATCTTCAGTGATATTAAAGCTTTCTAACACTTTGGCAGCGATACCTTCAGGTTCTTTCATTAAACCTAATAAAAGATGTTCCGTTCCAATATTTGAATGGTTCAAGCGAATTGCTTCTTCTTGTGCGTGCGCTAGTACGCGTTGTGCACGTTCTGTTAATCTACCAAATAGCATATATAAAATACCTCCTATTTTATATGTTTCCTTAATAAATCAGCTCTTTTTTCATTTACTGTTTTATCATCATCTTCATCTATTAAAAATGGCGATTGAATAGCTACCATTAATTCATTAAATTTAAAATCTTCAAGCGAAATATAGTTTAAATCAATGCCGAGCTTAACTTCACTCAAGCGAAATGATGCTTCTTCCATTGATATGATTCTACTATTTTGTAAAATCCCTAGTGAGCGATAAACTCTATCAAGTGTCTCTACAGGATTATGTTTATCAAGTCTTTCTCTGATTTGTTTTTCCTCATTGATAATTTGATTAACTACTTCAGTTAAGTTATCAATGATGTCGGATTCAGTTTTCCCTAAAGTAAGTTGGTTTGAAACTTGATAAATATGTCCATATACTTGTGAACCTTCTCCATAAATACCTCGAATCGTAAATCCAAAACGATTAATTGTTTGAGCGATACGATTCATTCTCTTCATAATAGAAAGTCCTGGTAAATGTAGCATGACACTTGCGCGCATTCCAGTGCCTATATTAGTTGGACACGTTGTTAAATAACCTAAGTGTTCGTCATAACTTATATCTAAATCACTATCCAACTCATCATCAATATTTGAAGCCCTTTGATATAATTCACGCAACGATAAATCTGTTCCTAACGCTTGAATTCGAATATGATCTTCTTCGTTAATCATTACACTTAAAGATTCATCTTCATTTAACAGCACCGCGGATGCTGGCTGTTTGATAAGTTCTGGACTGACAAGATGTTTCGCAACTAATTTCATTTTACTTTGTTGATCCATAGTGTCTAAACGTTGTAACTTTAAGTTTGGAAGCGCATCTTGAACTTCGTTGATAACTCGAAAACCCTCTTGTTCAGAAGGAAACATCAAAGGATGGACGTGATTTTCTAGATTTCTTGCTAATCTAATACGAGAAGAAATAACTACAGGTGCCTCTTCTGTCATCTTCATCCATTCACTTATATTAGTATGAATGTCACTCATTACGAGACACCTCACTCTCATCTTTTAATGCTTTAATTTCATCACGTACAACAGCCGCTTCCTCGAAATTTTGTTCTTCAATTAATTTGTTTAGATATTTTGTTTTTTCTTCGATTTGCTTTTTAATTGCAAGTTTCTTATATGAAGATTGAGGCGTTTTACCTACATGTTCAAAATGGCCTCCCTGTACACGTCTAACAATATCGATAATGTCTTCTTTAAAAGTTGCGTAACAATTCGCGCAACCGAATTTACCAACGTGCGCAATATCTTTTAAAGTCATTTGACATGTTGGGCATTGCTTTTCCTCTTTGAACGCCATTTCTTGAAAATTAATACCATGTTTCGTAGCAAGATGTTGTAAAATCTGTTTAACTACAAAAGCTTCCTCTATATCATCCTGATGCATATGGTAAGAAGTATCCTCATGAGATTGTTGCCATGGATTATCACCTTGAGCACATATTGAGCATACCCATTTTTCGTGAGTACCGTCTTTACTTTTAACTGTTAATTTTACTTCTGCTTCATTTAAATGACAGTTTTCACAAAGCACGTTCAGACACCTCACTTCATTAATAATAGTTTATAACTGGAAGCAATCGTTTTAAAATATTAGCGCGTATAATATCTCTTGCGACCACATCCATTTTTAATGTCTCTCTATCTATAACTGCTTGGATCATTTTAGCTTCTCTTTGGTTAATTAGACCTTTATCTAGTAAACCATCTATGACATAATACGCTTGTTGTTGAGAAATAGAAGGCCCTATCAATTGAAGTAAGTGATTAATATAACCTGATGCATCTTTATTTTCAATTTTAGTGATTCGGATGTAGCCTCCGCCACCCCGTTTACTTTCTATTTCATAACCATGTTCATTTGTGAAGCGTGTTTTAATAACATAATTTAATTGAGAAGGAACACAATCGAAGCGTTGTGCAATATTAGCGCGTTGTATTTCGACCACATCTTCATTTGTTTCCTCGAATAAATGTTTAATGTATTGTTCTATGATGTCAGACATGTTATGCATGGATATCACCTCTTTTTGACCTTCTTTGACTTTATTATATGACCACCTTTGACCTTTTTCAACCAATTTGATTTTTAAAATTTAAATTTTATGATGTTAGCGCGTTCATTTTATTGTATGATAGAGAATAGAAAAATTTAAAGGAATGAAAAACATGCATATTTTGATTGGGATTATAGGAATTATATTCTTTTTAGCACTCGCATTTTTATTTAGTTCAGATAGAAAAAATATCCGTTGGAAATATGTCGGATTACTCTTAGTAATTCAATTGATATTTGCATTTGTTTTATTAAAAACAAATATAGGTATCACAGTTATTGGTGGTATTTCGTATGGTTTCAGTTATTTATTAAAGCAAGCTGCTGAGGGTGTCAATTTCGTATTCGGTGGTTTTAAATTAGATCCAAAAAACCCTCCATTCTTCTTTAATGTATTGTTACCTATCGTGTTTATCTCAGCGCTTATCGGTATTTTACAATATACAAGAATTTTACCGCTTATAATTAACATTTTAGGTTTTTTAATTTCTAAAATTAATGGCATGGGACGTTTAGAATCTTACAATGCTGTAGCAGCAGCAATTTTAGGACAATCAGAGGTATTTATCTCATTAAAACAACAATTGCCATACATACCTAAACAACGTTTGTATACATTAACTGCATCTGCAATGTCGACAGTATCTGCTTCAATTATTGGAGCCTACTTCACATTAATAGAACCTAAATATGTTGTAACAGCTGTGGTACTTAACTTATTTGGTGGTTTCATCATCGCGTCTATTATCAATCCGTATAAAGTGAATGAAGAAGATGATAAATTATTAGTCGATGAAAGTGAAACTAAAAATCAATCATTCTTCGAAATGCTTGGTGAATATATTTTAGATGGTTTCAAAGTAGCAGTGATTGTCGGTGCAATGTTAATTGGTTATATTGCTCTTATTGCTTTACTTAATGGTGTAGTAAGTGGAATCTTTAGTCTATTATCAGGTGGAACATTGGATTGGAATTTCCAAACGTTAATCGGTTTTGTCTTTGCACCATTCGCATTCCTAACTGGTGTTCCTTGGCATGATGCTGTGCAGTCAGGTTCAATTATGGCGACAAAATTATTATCAAATGAATTCGTTGCTATGCAAGCACTCGGTAAAACACATGGTTTATCTGAGCATGCTAAAGGTGTCACTTCAGTATTCTTAGTATCATTTGCTAATTTCAGTTCAATAGGTATTATTTCCGGTGCGATTAAATCACTAAATGATAAAAAAGGTGATATTGTAGCACGATTTGGATTAAAACTATTGTTCGGTGCAACATTAGTATCATTTATTTCTGCAGCAATTGCAGGATTCTTTATTTAATCAAACGCGAGAGTAACTTAGGAAAGTTGCTCTTGCGTTTTTTTATTTTATGAGCTTACATTTGCTTTTGAAATTCATTTTCCGAAAAATTAAAAACGGCCACCTTTAAGATGACCGTTTATCAAAAGATTAATTAATTATTCTTTATCATATGGTTAATGAAGTATTCAGTTACACGATAATCGTCGGTGAGTTCAGGATGGAAAGAGACACCAAGATATTTACCTTGTTTAACCGCAACAATCTTATCTCCTACTCGGCTAAGAATGTCTACACCTTTCTCAACTTGAGCAATATGTGGTGCGCGTATGAATACACCTTCAATATCTTTAGCAACACCTTTTATATTAAGTTCCGATTCAAAACTATCAACTTGACGACCAAATGAATTACGTTCGACTGTAATATCCAACTTTTTTAAATAGCCAGATTCACCTTCAACATCTTTTGCAAGTACGATTAATCCCGCACATGTGCCAAACATTGGTAAATCAGATTGCTTTAACGCTTCCTTAAAGCCATATAAGTCCATTAGTCTTCTTAGTGTTGTAGATTCACCACCTGGCAAAATCAAACCAGCAATATCTTCAAGTTGTTCAACTCTTTTTACTGCGACACCTTCATGACCACTTAACTCTATGTGACGAATGTGTTCACGAACTGCACCTTGTAATGCTAATACACCTATTTTCATAAATTACCATCCACGCTCTTGCATACGTTCTTCTAAAGAAATTTGGTTGATATCTAAACCTTTCATCGCTGTACCAAGTTCACTAGCCAATTTTCCAATTAATTCATAATCTTGATAATGAGTCGTTGCTTGGACAATTGCTTTAGCAAATTTTTCAGGATCTTCTGATTTAAAAATACCAGAACCAACAAATACACCATCAGCACCTAATTCCATCATTAAAGCAGCATCTTGAGGTGTTGCTACGCCACCTGCTGCAAAGTTTACTACTGGTAAACGTCCATTATCTTTAATTTGTTTTAATACTTCAAAAGGTGCTCCCAAATCTTTAGCGAAAGTCATAATTTCATCATCATTCATTACTGTTAGACGACTAACTTCAGCATTAACGCGTCTCATGTGACGTACAGCTTCTACGATATTGCCTGTTCCAGGTTCACCTTTCGTACGTAACATTGCAGCACCTTCTCCAATACGTCGTGCAGCTTCACCTAAATTACGGCAACCACAAACGAAAGGCACTGTAAATTGATCTTTTCTTAAGTGATACTCTTCATCAGCTGGAGTTAATACTTCAGATTCATCGATATAATCAACACCCATTGATTCTAATACTCTAGCTTCAGTAATATGTCCTATACGGGCTTTAGCCATAACAGGTATAGACACAGCATTCATTACTTCCTCTACAATTTTAGGATTAGCCATACGTGCCACGCCACCTGCTGCTCGGATGTCTGATGGAACGCGTTCTAAAGCCATTACTGCAACAGCACCAGCTTCTTCAGCAATTTTAGCTTGTTCTGCATTTACGACGTCCATAATAACGCCACCTTTTTGCATTTCAGCCATTCCTCTTTTTACTCTTTCTGAGCCTACGATTTTTGACATGTTATTACCCCTTTACTTATTGATTAAATTCATTTTAAGAGATAAACTGATATTTAAAAAGGTTCAATTTATCCATAATAATAGGGGTCAGATTTATGAAATCATCACAACCACTTTACTTATCTCTTTATGAAAAGTTAAAAAATCAAATTATCGAAGGTCAATACCATTCCAATGATAAGTTTCCTTCGAAAAGACAATTAAGCGAACATTTGTCAATGAGTCATACAACTATTGAACACGCTTATCAACTGTTATTAGATGAAGGATTTATATACTCTAAGCCGAGATCTGGATACTATGTATCAGATATTGAATCATTGCCAGTTATCAATAGAGAAACTTATCCTAATAATGATCATTTAGAGATTCATAATGAAAGTAATGAAAACTCGCAATTCAAATTCGCCTTCAACTTAGCTGAAATCGACTCTGAAAATTTTCCTATGCATATATTTAGAAAACACGCAAAAGACGTCTTTGAAGAAGATCACTTATCACTATTACAAAGAGGCGAAATTCAAGGAGAGTTCGTATTACGTCAACAAATTGCACATTATTTATTTAATAGTAGAGGCGTAACATGTCACCCTAATCAAATAGTCATTGGTTCTTCTACTAGCCAACTCCTCGATATGATTACTAATTTACTTAATCAAGAAAAGTTTATCATCGAGAAACCGAGTTATCCTCCAATCAAACATGTCTTAGACAAAAAGAATATGAACTATTTACAAGTTCCTGTTGAAAAAAATGGTATACAAGTTCGCCCTATCTTAGAATCAAAATATAATATTTTATATATTACACCTTCACATCAATTTCCTACTGGTCATGTCACCAATTTAAAAAAGAGAACCCAACTTATTCAATGGGCACAACAAGATGAACAACGTTACATTATTGAAGATGATTATGATTCAGAGTTCAGGTACTTTGGTAAACCTATACCAGCTCTACAAAGTTTAGATACTAAAGGAAAAGTTGTTTATATAAGTACATTTTCAAAATCACTCTATCCTAGCTGTAGAATTGCATATATTGTTTTACCAAAAGAAATATTATCAAAATATAAACAAAGAAAATTAAAAGAAGGTAATACTGTACCTGTGCACATTCAACATATGGTTGCACAATTTATGGCAAGTGGTAGCTTTGAAAGACATTTAAATAAAATGAGGAAAATTTATAGAGACAAATTAAATTATATATTGCACCATCTCGAAAAATATAAAGACCAATTGCAAATTGAAGGAGCACTTACTGGGATGCATTTTAATTTAACAGTTCTGAATGGTCTCACTACACAGCAATGCTTAGACAAGGCTAAGAATAACAAATTAAAACTCGAAATATATAACTATGATGATATCCCCTCAGAGTATCCTAAATTTATTTTAGGATTCGGTGGAATTAAACAACGTGAACTTGCAGATTATGTTAAAGCTCTCATCAACTCGTTAATTATAAAGTAACACTTCTTTTTTAAAAGTTAGTGTTACTTATGCGATAGCTAATTGGCTATCGTATTTTAATTAACTTCCTCTTATTAATTTCTCATCTTTATTTTTTCGCATAAAAAAAGAGACCTTAAGGTCTCGATTCGGCTCATCGCATCCATACGATTTATTTGCCTGGCAACGTCCTACTCTAGCGGGACGTAAGCCCGACTACCATCGGCGCTAAGGAGCTTAACTTCTGTGTTCGGCATGGGAACAGGTGTGAC